>NZ_JAVTTP010000001.1:0-1360000 GCF_032248455.1 Pricia mediterranea | reverse complement strand
TGGAGACTGATTTAGCGCCCTGCCGGAACGAGGTGCCGATACAGTCCGATCCGGTATCGCCGCCTCCGATAACGATAACATTCTTATCGGTGGCCAGAATCTCTTCGTCGAAGTTCGTAACACCATCGACCCTGCGATTATTTTGTGGAAGAAAGTCCATCGCCTGCACCACCCCGTTCAAATCGGCGCCTTCCAAGGGCAGATTTCTTCGGACCGTAGCGCCACCACAAAGTACGATAGCGTCAAAGTCGTTTTTTAGCGTTTCGCCGGTGATATCCTGTCCGACATTCACACCGCATTTGAACCGGATACCTTCATCTTCCATCACGTTCAATCTTCGATCGATAATATGCTTTTCCATCTTAAAATCTGGAATGCCATAACGGAGCAGTCCACCCGGTTTTTCGTCCCGTTCGAAAACCGTGACCCGATGGCCGGCGCGGTTCAATTGCTGGGCCGCGGCCAACCCGGCCGGCCCTGAACCTACCACGGCCACCTTTTTATCGGTTCTGTTTTCGGGAGGCTCGGGTTTGATCCACCCTTTTTCGAACGCGGTTTCCGCGATGTTCTTTTCAATGTTCTCGATGCTGACCGGGTCTTCGTTGATGCCCAAAACGCAAGCTTCCTCACAGGGAGCAGGGCACAATCGTCCAGTGAATTCGGGGAAGTTGTTCGTTGCATGAAGAATGTCAGCCGCCTTGTCCCACTTGCCCTGATAAACAGCATCGTTAAAATCGGGAATCAGATTTCCCAAGGGACAACCGCTGTGGCAAAACGGAATCCCGCAGTCCATACACCGTGCGCCTTGGTCCCGAAGTTCCTTTTCAGGCAGAGGACGTGTAAATTCCTTATAATTCTTGACCCGCTCCTCGACCGGAGCATAGGCTTCATCTTTTCTGTCGAATTCCAAAAATCCGGTAATCTTTCCCATTTTTCACTATAATTTATTATCGTCTGGCCAGTAAGTACATCATCTAGTTCTATAGGAGCACTGTACATAAACCTTCCAGTCGCTTAAGTTCGTCATTGTAACAGTCTGGCCGCATTAGGCCATTTCCAATTTTTCTCTTTCCAAGCGTATCAGAGCCTGCCGATATTCCTCAGGGAATACCTTAATGAATTGCGGCAGGCAGGTTTCCCAATTTTCCAGAATACGCTGTGCAAGGGGGCTCAAGGTGGAATTGTAATGGCTGGTAATAAGGCTTTTAAGTTGCTTACTGTCTTGATCTTCAGTGACCTTCAATAGGTTTAAGCTTGTGGTATTGCAATTCTTTTCGAAGGTTTTTTTCTCGTCGAAAACATAAGCGATGCCGCCACTCATTCCTGCGCCGAAATTCCGGCCTACCTCTCCCAGAATTACGGCTACGCCGCCGGTCATGTATTCGCAACCGTGATCGCCGATGCCCTCGACGACCGCTTTCGCCCCAGAATTGCGTACACAAAAACGCTCGCCGGCCTTGCCATTGATATAGGCCCGACCTGCCGTAGCACCATATAAGGTGACGTTGCCCGTAATCACATTCTCTTCGGGCACGATAGTAGAACCTTCAGGTACCTTCACCACGAGCTTTGCGCCGGAAAGTCCCTTGCCGAGATAATCGTTGGTATTTCCGTTGACAATCATGGTCAGTCCCCTAGTTGCGAAAGCTCCGAAACTTTGGCCTGCAGAACCGGTGAAATTGAGTTTTAGGGTGTTAATAGGCAAGCCTTGCGCCCCGTAAACTTTTGATATTTCGTTACTTACGATGGCACCGACGGCACGATCGGTATTTTTTATTGGGAAGTCCAGCGTCAATTTTTCCTTTCGGAACAACGACGGATTGGCCTTGGCGATGATATCAAATTCAATGGACTGGTCAACATTATGTTGCTGTTTTTGGGTGTTGTGAAATTTGGTTCCCACCGGTACATCCACCTGATGCAAAATGGGTGTCAGGTCGATACCCTTGGCCTTATAATGGTTGATAGCTTTTCTACGGTCCAGCTTTTTTACTTGGCCCACCATTTCGTTCACTGTCCTGAATCCTAGCTGGGCCATGATTTCCCGGAGTTCTTGGGCAACGAAATACATATAGTTGACGACATGTTCGGGCTTGCCCTCGAACTTTTTCCGGAGTTCGGGGTTCTGGGTGGCGATACCAACGGGACAGGTGTTCAAATGACATACACGCATCATGATGCAACCCGAAGCGACCAGGGGTGCGGTAGAAAATCCAAATTCCTCCGCGCCCAATAGACAGGCTACCGCCACATCACGTCCGGTCTTGAGCTGTCCGTCGCATTCGAGTACTATCCGATTGCGAAGATCGTTCATCACCAAGGTCTGTTGCGCCTCGGCGATACCAAGTTCCCAAGGTAGGCCTGCGTGTTTAAGGGAGGTCAGGGGCGAGGCACCGGTACCTCCGTCAAATCCGGAAATGAGTATCACATCGGCCTTCGCTTTCGAAACCCCGGCGGCCACCGTACCCACGCCCACTTCGGAGACCAGTTTTACGTTGATACGAGCCTCCCGATTGGCCGATTTGAGATCGTATATCAACTGCGATAAATCTTCGATAGAATAGATGTCGTGATGGGGTGGGGGCGATATCAACCCCACATACGGGGTCGAGTTTCGAGTTTTGGCGATGGCCGGGTTCACCTTGGGGCCCGGTAGTTGCCCACCTTCCCCGGGCTTGGCACCCTGGGCCATTTTAATCTGGATCTCACGGGCGTTTGTCAGGTAATCGGAGGTGACCCCGAAACGGCCGGAGGCCACTTGCTTAATCGCGGAGTTTCGCCAGTCTCCGGTTGCGTTTTTATAAAAACGTTCGGCATCTTCCCCGCCCTCCCCGGAGTTGCTCTTCCCCCCGATCCGGTTCATGGCAATGGCCAAATTTTCATGGGCCTCTTTACTGATGGAGCCATAGGACATGGCACCGGTCTTGAAGCGCTTAACGATTTCGGTCCATGGTTCGACCTCCTCCAAGGGAATCGGATCGTAGTTCGAAAATTCGAAAAGGCCTCTGATGGTCATCAGGTTCTTGGTCTGTTCGTTGACCATGTCGGCATATTCCTTATAGGTAGTGGCCTCGTTTCCCCGTACCGCTTTTTGTAGCTTGGCCACGGAAAGGGGATTGAACATGTGCTTTTCACCATCCCTTCGCCAACGGTACTCACCGCCGATTTCAAGATCAAGGGTGGCGGCCACATCTTTTTTGGAAAAGGCCTTTCGGTGCCGCTTGGCAATTTCTTTTTCGATCTGGTACAAGCCTACCCCTTGAATACGTGTAGGCGTGTTCGGAAAATAAGTGTCTACCACGCTGGTATTGATTCCGATACATTCGAAAAGCTGAGAACCGCGGTAGGAGTTCAGGGTAGAAATGCCTATTTTGTTCATGACCTTCAGAATGCCTTTTCCGATGGCCTTGTTGTAGTTTTTTACGGCTTCCCCGAATGTGAATTCGGTAATATCGTGTTCCTCGATCTGTTCGCCGATGATTTCGTTGACCAGATACGGATTAATGGCACTGGCGCCAAATCCGAACAAGAGGCAAAAATGGTGCACTTCTCGGGGTTCCGCGGATTCAACGATGATACTGAGCTTATTTCTTTTACCCAGCCGTTGCAGACCGCTATTTACGTACGAGCAGGATAATAATGCGGGAATCGGGGCGTGGTCTTTATCGACGCCCCTGTCCGATAGGATGATGATGTTGGCCCCGTCATCGGCCACCTTCGAGGCTTGGTGCAAAATTGACTCAAGGGCATCCTCAAGGCCGTTGTAGCCTTTATCGATATTGTACAGGGTGGGAATGGAGACTACTTTGTAATCGGGACTCGCATCGTAATTTTTAATCTTATCCAGGTCCTCTTTGGAAATGACCGGATTCTGTATTTTCAGTTTCCGGCAGTGCAGTTCGGAGAAGTCGAATATGTTGTGGTCGCTGCCCAAGGTAAGGCTGATGTCGGTAATGAGTTCTTCGCGGATACCGTCCAATGGCGGGTTGGTCACCTGGGCAAAAAGTTGTTTAAAATAATTGTAGATCAGTTGGGGCCTTTCCGACAATACGGCAATCGGGGTATCGGAACCCATGGAACCAATGGGCTCTTTGGCGTTTTTTCCCATCGGGAGTATGATGGTGTTGATATCTTCCAGAGTATAGCCGAAAACGGACTTCCGCTGTGTTAGGGAAGCCTCCCCCAAAAATAGCGGGCAATCATTATAGGGAATGTCCCGCAGATGCACCATATTGTCATCCAACCATTTTCCATAGGGATGCCGACGGGCAATGTCCTCCTTGATTTCCTCGTCGTTTATAATACGGCCCTCGGCCATATCGACCAAGAACATCTTGCCCGGTTCTAAACGGCCGTGGAATTCCACGTTTTCCGGGGCGATGTCCATTACCCCGGTTTCCGACGACATCACCACGTATTCGTTTTTGGTCACGGTGTAGCGCGAGGGGCGCAGGCCGTTACGGTCAAGTACCGCCCCGATGAAGTTTCCGTCGGTAAACGGAATGGATGCAGGACCGTCCCAAGGCTCCATCATACAAGAATGGTATTCGTAAAAAGCCCTTTTGGCCTCCGACATATCGGGATTTTTCTCCCAAGCTTCGGGTACCAAGATCATCATCGCTTCGGGCAGCGAACGGCCGGTCATCAACAGCAGTTCCACGACCATATCCATGGTTGCGGAATCGGATTTATCGGGAAGAATGATCGGTAGTATATTTTTGATCTCATCCCCGAACCAATCGCTCTCCATCAGTTCTTCCCGGGACAGCATTCTTGAAACGTTGCCCCGTAGGGTGTTTATCTCGCCGTTATGGCACATGTAACGGAAGGGTTGTGCGAGGTCCCAGGTCGGAAATGTATTGGTGGAGAACCGCTGGTGTACCAGCGAAAGTCGTGTGACCACCCGGGGATCCATGAGGTCTTCGTAGTACAAGCTGATATCTTTCGGCATCAACAGACCCTTGAAAATGATGATTTTTGTGGAAAGGCTGGGGACGTAGAAAAATTTACTTTCTGAAAGCTTGGAGTCGTTGATGGTATGCTCGGTAATTTTTCGGGCGATAAAGAGTTTCAGGTTGAAATTAAAAGCGTCTTGGTTGCCACTTTCCTTCGCGATAAAGATCTGTTTTATAAAAGGCTCTGTCTCCACGGCTATTCGCCCGGGAATGGAGCGGTTCACCGGCACGTCGCGCCAGCCCAGAAGTTCGAGCCCCTGTTTTTTGATGTTCTCTTCGAAGATGGCCATACAGAAGTTGCGCTGATTCTCCTTTTTGGGTAGAAATACGTTGCTAACCGCATATGTACCCGGTTCCGGAAGTTCAAAATCGCATTCCGCCTGGAAAAAATCATGGGGAATATCGATAAGGATCCCGGCGCCGTCACCGGTCTTCCCATCGGCGCTGACGGCACCGCGGTGCTCCAACTTATGCAATATCTCCAAGGCCTTATGAATGATGTCGTTGGATTTCTTCCCTTTTAGGCTACAGATAAATCCTGCGCCACAGTTGTCATGCTCGAATTGCGGCAGGTAAAGCCCTTGTTTTATCAATGTCATCAGTGGTAGTTTACTTGGTTCATGTTATATCATACCAGTATCTATCGGCTTGATTCTGTATCAAAATTGGGTACAGACCATTGCGATATCCGCTCAAAAATAGAGTTTTTGATGCTTTTTGAGCACGATATGATGATAAAACAAATAAGAAATCCAACGTTACAAATAAATACCTAGTAAAAATGCAATATCGATATTTTGAAGGGCGATAATTGAGATTTTAGTAATTGGGAAGCGCTTGCAATAGGAATCAAGACTGACTTAGACATGGAAGCTCCCTTGCTAATCCCTCAGAATAGTCCGTGAGATTACAATTTTCTGTATTTCGGAAGTGCCTTCGTAAATCTGGGTAATCTTGGCATCGCGCATCAGCCGTTCGACGTGGTAATCTTTCACATATCCGTTACCGCCGTGAATTTGTACGGCCTCGACCGTCGTTTCCATGGCAATCTGTGAGGCGTATAATTTGGCCACGGCTCCCGACAGGTCGTAATTCTTGCCATTGTCCTTTTCCCAGGCCGCCTTATAAACGAGATGTCGGGCGGCTTCGATCTGGGTATGCATATCGGCCAGCTTAAAGGCGATAGCCTGGTGGTTGGCAATTTCGGTGCCGAAGGCTTTCCGCTCTTTTGAATAGGCAAGGGAAAGCTCAAAGGCCCCCGCCGCGATACCGAGGGCCTGGGCGGCGATACCTATGCGACCGCCGGCCAATGTTTTCATGGCGAACTTGAAGCCAAAACCGTCTTCGCCGATACGATTCTGTTTGGGAATCTTTACGTCATTGAAATTGAGGGAATGGGTATCGCTTCCGCGGATGCCCAATTTATTCTCTTTGGGGCCGATTTCGAAACCGGGCATCCCTTTTTCAACGATCAGGGCGTTGATGCCCTTGTGGCCTTTTTCTTTATCGGTCTGGGCGATGACCAAGTGAACATCGGCCGAATTGCCGTTGGTGATCCAATTCTTTGTTCCGTTCAGCACGTAATGGTCGCCTTTGTCCATGGCCGTAGTTTTCTGGGAAGTGGCATCGCTGCCCGCTTCCGGTTCTGATAGGCAGAAGGCCCCTATAACCTCTCCAGAGGCCAAACGGGCCAAATATTTTTGTTTCTGTTCTTCGGTGCCGAAAGTTTCTAATCCCCAACAGACCAAAGAATTATTAACTGACATTACCACCGAGGTCGAAGCATCGATTTTCGAAATTTCTTCCATGGCGATGACGTAAGAAAGGGTGTCCATTCCACTACCATTGTACTTGGGGTCGGCCATCATCCCCATAAAACCCAATTCCCCCAGCTTTTTTATTTGTTCCGCGGGAAATTCCTGTGCATCGTCACGTTCTATAACCCCGGGGAGCAGTTCGTTGCGAGCGAAATCACGGGCCGCTTGCCGTATCATATGATGTTCTTCCGATAGTGAAAAATCCATGGTGTTTATGCTCAATAGGTTCCTTACAAATATAGAACTATGAAACAATACGGAACATTTCCGTTGCGATATTTTATGCGAAAAGACCATCCAGCTTATCCAAGGTGAGTGTATTTCATAAGCCATAACCTTCTAGAGGTCGGTCAAAATCCAAAGCTTGCGATTGCTACAAGAACATAAATGATAAGCACGCCTGTCCTTTAAGGAAGAATAGTGTTAGAGTGAACTGAAACACGTAAATTAATTGGAGGACGTAGCAAATAATGGGATGGTAGATTACGGGTCTGATTGGACAACCACCCTGAAACATGGTAAATTCGATATCCTTGGTATCTAAACAAAGGTTAAATAAAAAGTTTTGGCCGGATTCTGCCCCAAATTTTTATATTTGTCAGTTGTGGTTTTCTTGACACTACTGATATGAATCCATTCCTAAATTATTTTCACGTAATGACCATAGGAGCGAAGGCCGGTTCAGCTTAAATCGAGAACGGAGGTGAAACTTGATAGTATTGAATGCCGGGAAAATCAACTCTTTCGTCGATTTTGTGGTAATTTGATCCCTCAAGCGGATGAAATGATAATTACATGCGCTCGCTTCCATTTAACAAGGAAAATATGAATATCTTTAAAAATCTCCCGGAGAATAACATTCCTGAGGCCATTTTGAATCCAATTGACTAACACTAAAATAGAACCCTAAAAACCGATCGAGTATGGAGACCATTATTATTATTGTATTCGTCCTGGGCTATCTGGCGATAACCTTGGAGCACAACCTGAAAATCGACAAGCTCATTCCCGCTTTGGGGATGATGGCCTTACTTTGGGCGATTATAGCATTGACCAACATGGATGTGTTCGAGGTAAATTCGGAATTGAAGGAACTCGAACCCACAGGTCTCGAGGAAATACTATTGCACCATTTGGGTAAAACGGCCGAGATCCTGGTCTTTCTTTTGGGGGCGATGACAATTGTTGAAATCATTGATTATTTTGACGGTTTCGCCACGATTAAAGGCTTTATCAAGACCAAGAGCAAGAAAAAGCTGTTATGGATATTTTCGATATTGGCCTTTATACTCTCCGCTATTATCGATAATCTTACCGCTACGATCGTACTGGTAACCATTCTGCAAAAAGTAATCAAGGATCGGGAAACCCGATTGTGGTTTGCCGGTCTTATCGTTATCACGGCAAATGCAGGGGGTGCATGGTCGCCAATTGGTGATGTTACCACGACCATGCTTTGGATTGGCAACAAGGTAACTACCCTGGTATTGATAGAACACGTGCTATTGCCATCCATCGTTTGTATGATCGTACCCGTATTGCTGGCGGGAAGATATAAAGTATTTCAGGGGACACTCGCGGACGACCCGGAAGAAGTGGTCGACGAACCCAAATCCGAACACGGAGCTACCATGTTGTACCTAGGACTGGGCGCAATTGTGTTCGTTCCGTTTTTTAAGACGGTTACCCACCTGCCCCCATATGTCGGAATGATGCTTTCGTTGGCGGTAGTGGCCACCTTCGCCGAAATTTATAGTAAATCGAAGTTCAGTATAACCAACGTGGAGGGCGAAGGCGATGATACGGTAGGATACCACAGTCCCGTGCACGCTTCCCTTTCGAAAATTGAAATGCCCAGCATTCTATTCTTCCTCGGAATATTACTTGCCGTAGGAGCCCTGGAATCATTGGGAATGCTCTTCGAATTTGCCCAGAGCCTTGACGCCAACGTACCCATGTTGGGCACGGAATCAAGAGGCGAGTTGGTATCCGATTTGGTGGTGCTGATCTTAGGTGTCGGTTCCGCAATAATCGATAACGTTCCGTTGGTCGCGGCAAGTATGGGGATGTTCTCCGTACCTATCGACGACCCCGTGTGGCACTTTATCGCCTACTCGGCCGGAACGGGCGGTAGTATGCTGATTATCGGTTCTGCAGCGGGAGTTGTTGCCATGGGAATGGAGAAAATTGATTTTTTCTGGTACTTGAAAAAAATCGCATGGCTCGCTTTTGCCGGTTTTATTGCCGGTGCGGTCGTGTTCGCACTTCTTAGAAATTTTGTGTTGAATGTATAATTTTATCGATAAACTACCGTTATAGAGGCAAGACCGAACTCGTTTTAAGGCTTAGAGACTGTTTTGAATTGTGCGATCAAAATTTTTATAGGTCATTTTTGATGCCGTCCTAGGCCAAATTTTCTGGCATAACCTAAGCTGCGATATAAAATTTTAACGACAGGGCGGCCGAGTAAAGACCTACGATTTGGCCTTTGAACATGGAGCCAACTTGCGCGTCGGCTTAAAAAAGGGGCCCAAAAAAATAATCGACATATTTCATAACAGTCTCTCAAATAACTAAGAATTCTATGATGCTATTCCAAGATGCGGCGCAGGATCCCCAGGTTGGGGATATGATGTCGGAAGAAAAGACACTTTCCGTAATCGACCTTATTTTTAGCGGTGGCGCCGGAAGTATACTGATCATCACCGTGTTGTTCATTATGCTTTTCGTGGCATCTTATATTTATTTTGAACGGATTTTTGCGATCAAGGCCGCCTCAAAAATCGATAGCAATTTTATGAACCAGATTCGGGACTACGTCACGACAGGCAAGTTGGAAGCGGCAAAGATGCTCTGTGCCCAAACCGATTCCCCAGTGGCGCGATTGATTGAAAAAGGGGTTTCCCGAATTGGAAAACCTCTGGACGATATTAATACCGCCATAGAGAATGCGGGCACTTTGGAAGTTTACAAACTTGAAAAAAACGTGAGCGTATTGGCAACTGTCGCAGGTGCCGGGCCCATGATCGGTTTCTTAGGTACCGTAATCGGTATGATCTTGGCCTTTCACGAAATGGCATCTAGTGGCGGACAGGCCGAAATGGGCTCCTTGGCATCAGGTATTTATACCGCCATGACTACGACGGTTGCCGGTCTAATTGTCGGAATAATTGCATACATCGGCTACAACCATTTGGTCAACCGTACGGATAAAGTTGTGCATAAAATGGAAGCCAATGCGGTCGAGTTCTTAGATCTCTTGAACGAACCGCTGTAAAATTAGAGCCAAGAGCCAAGAGCCGAGAGCCAAGAACCAATTCTCTTAACCCGGGCCGTTGGTCCGTGATTGCAAACTTTGACCTTCCATTAGCAGTTTATGGGTTTATAAGTTTGTAAAAAATTAGTGAGTTGGCGATCCATTGTATGGACATGTTGTCAGATGATAGAGCAGGGTGCAAGAACCAGGATAGGGAAACGAAATTCAGGGCAGTAAAATAAGGTTTAAAACTTAATATTTGCGCAAAACCGGATTTCGACACATCTTTTCTCCCTGTTTTTAATCCCGTTTTCTGAAGTCCGGATGCGAACAGAATGAATTAGTTCAAGGAAGAACCAAGTGCGTTAAAAATTAGATAGAACGTGAAATTAAGAGGAAGAAATAAGGTGAGTCCCGATTTTAGCATGTCCTCGATGACGGATATTGTATTCTTGTTATTGATATTCTTTATGCTCACGGCCAATTCCCCCAACGCGTTGGATCTGTTATTGCCTAAAGCGAAGGGCAAATCGACCAATACCCAGAACGTTTCGGTGAGTATCGACAAAAATCTGCAGTATTTTGTTAACAACGAACGTATTAACGGGGACTATATCGAGGTCGAACTCAAAAAAGCCTTGGAAGGACAAGACAAGCCGACCATAATTCTCCGGGCCGAAGAAAGCGTGGCGATTAAAGAGGCGGTACACGTCATGGACATCGCCAACCGGAACAGTTACAAAGTTATCTTGGCCGTACGACCGAATTGATCAAAATTGATTTGCTTACCTTTAAGGGGTATATTGACTTGCTCATCGCGTTATTGGCGATTGTTCTTCAGTGGATTATACCTCGAGTGCAAAGCGAATAATAGATCATAACTAAACGGATACCATGTCGTATTTGGATACGAAACACAAAAAGAAATCCTTCACGCTGACTACTTTTCTCCTTAGCGTGTTGCTGCTGGTATTGTTCTATATCGGCCTTACCTATATGGACCCGCCCATCGAAAACGGAATTACCGTCAATTTCGGCACCACCGAATTTGGTAGTGGAAACGTGCAGCCCAAAGAAAAGATTCAGTCAGAACCCATGGATACCCCGCCCATTGAACCGGTCGAACAAGAGGAGGAGGTCGTTGAGGAAATAATAGAAGAGGAGGTCGTTGAAGAGGAGGCCGAAGAGGTACCCGAAGAAGAGCCCGAGGAAACCGTGGCTAAGGAAGTCCCCTCGGAAAAAGTCCTTACCCAGGAAAACGAGGAGGCTGTAAGAATAAAAAAGGCGGAGGAAGAAAAACGCAAGGCCGAGGAAGCCAAAAGAGCTGCCCAGAAAAAGGCCGAGGCCGAAGCAGCTCGAAAAGAAGCCGAAGCGGAAAGAAAAAGGGAGGAAGCCGCCCGCATAGCCCTACAAAAGCGGGAAGCAGAGGAAAAAGCCCAGCAAGAACGCGACGCCAAAAAGAAAAGGTTGGATGAGCTCATGGGCGGACTCAATAAATCGGACGGCACGGCCTCAGGTTCCGAGGGTGATGACAGCAGACCTGGCGACAAAGGTTCTCCCGATGGTGACCCCTATTCTACCAGTTATTATGGAAGCCCCGGTTCCGGAAGCGGTACGGGCGGCTATGGTCTCAACGGTCGTTCCCTGGCCAGTAAGGGTGCTGTCAGGCAAGAATGTAACGAAGAGGGCAGGGTAGTGGTCAAGATCGTGGTCGATAGAAACGGCAATGTCGTCAGCGCCCAGCCGGGCGTTAAGGGCACTACCAACAACAGCCCTTGCCTGTTGGAACCAGCGAAAAAAACTGCTTTTAAGCACAGATGGAACCAAGATTCAAATGCCCCGAGCCAACAGGTCGGTTTTGTGGTGGTCAATTTCAAATTGGGAGAGTGACCTATAGGCAGACCTTGGATTGGATGTTCGAGCAGCTTCCAATGTACCAGCAAAAGGGAAAGTCGGCTTTCAACGACAAGTTGGATAAAACCCTCGCCCTAGCGGCACATCTTGGCCATCCCGAAAAAAAGTTCAAGAGCATTCATGTCGGCGGTACCAACGGAAAAGGCTCCAGCAGCCACATGCTCGCATCCGTGCTGCAGGAAGCAGGTTATAAAACGGGACTCTACACTTCTCCCCATCTCAAGGATTTTAGGGAACGCATCAAAATCAACGGAAGTCCTATTGATGAAGAGTTCGTGGTGGATTTTATCCAAGAAAACCTATCCTTTTTTAATGCAAACGGACTCTCCTTCTTCGAGATGTGTGTAGGCATGGCGTTCGATTATTTCGCCCAACAAAAAGTGGACATCGCGATTGTCGAGGTGGGCCTGGGCGGCCGATTGGATTCCACCAATATCATTGTTCCTGAAGTCGCTCTAATTACCAATATCGGATGGGACCACGTAGATCTACTGGGCGATACCCTCCCCAAGATAGCCTTTGAGAAAGCCGGGATCATTAAGAGCGACGTTCCGGTCGTCATTGGGGAGTATCAAGAAGATACCGCCGAGGTGTTCGAAGCGGTGGCAGCTTCAAAGAATGCCGAATTGGTCTATGCCGATCGCGATGTACAAAATAATTATGAAACCGGGCTTCTGGGTGCTTATCAAACAAAGAATGTAAAGGGTGTTGTTGCGATCCTTCGTAGACTCCCAAATTTTAAGATTGCAGAACAGCATATCGTCGCTGGTCTCAATAACGTGGTGCAAAATACCGGCCTCATGGGCAGGTGGCAGGTTTTAGGTACCGCACCGACAGTAATCTGCGATACCGCGCACAATACAGAGGGATTGACGGCGGTGTTGAATCAGCTGGCCCAACAGCACTATGACAAACTACACATCGTGCTGGGGTTTGTAAAGGACAAAAATCTAGATGCCATATTGCCGCTGTTCCCTAAAAATGCTGAATATTATTTCTGTCGGCCCGATATTCCCCGTGGCCTAGATGTCGAGAAATTGCGGGAACACGGGAAAACTTACGGGTTACGGGGGAAAAATTATCCATCTGTAGCGAGTGCTTATCGCATTGCCCGAGAATGCGCTAGTCCCACCGATTTTATCTTTATTGGTGGCAGTACTTTTACCGTGGCGGAGGTGGTCTGATTTTTTACTATTTTTCTTTTGGAACAATTAAAAGAGTTCTATATTTGCACCCGCTTGGTCGGCTAATTTCAAAACGGTCTACCAGACAGCTTTCACGGGCGCGTAGCTCAGTTGGTTCAGAGCACTTGGTTTACACCCAAGGGGTCAGGGGTTCGAATCCCTTCGCGCCCACGTAAAGTCATCCACCGCGGATGGCTTTTTATTTATTGGGATATTAGCTCAGTTGGTTTAGAGCGCTGCCTTGACAGGGCAGAGGTCACTGGTTCGAATCCAGTATATCCCACAAAGCCTAGGTCCAACGGTCCCGGCGAAACTAAGTGGCAGTACGTTCCCTCTCTATTTCTACAATATTTCCAATATTCGTTCCAACGCCATACCCCTTGAGCCCTTGATAAGCAGGTTGCTATTCTTGGGGACGGGATTTTTCATCAGATATTCAGAAAGCTGTTCGAAAGCCGTGAAACTTCTTAGATGACTGTCCGTTCGCGCAAAATTTTCTCCGATCAAAAATACATCCTGAAACTGCATTGAGGCGGCAAAATCCACGATGGCCTGATGTTCAATGCCGGCCGTTTCTCCGAGCTCGAACATATCGCCCAGAAAAGCGATTTTTGGGGTACCCTCCATCTTCTTGAAGGTCTCGAGGGCGGCTACCATACTGGTCGGATTGGCGTTGTAGGCATCCAAAATGATACGATGGCTGTTTTTGTTTAAGATCTGGGAGCGATTGTTTTGGGGCACGTAGCTCGCAATGGCGTTTTTGATATCCTCCCAAGGAACGTTGAAAAATTTTCCAATCAGGATAGCGGCGGCACAGTTCGTGAAATTATAGCTTCCTATTAACTGGGAAGTCACCGCTTGTCCTTCCACCTCGATTTTTACAAAGGGATCCGCGCCGAGGAAAGACATCCGAAAGAAATCCTTTTTGTCCATGCTAAAACCGAACTTGTTGATATATCCGTTCAGTTTCTTGAATTGGATCGGGTCGTCGGCATTCATGAAAATGGACTTTCCGCTGGCCATCAGATAGTCGTACAGTTCGCTCTTCCCCTTGATAACTCCTTTCACGCCGCCAAAACCCTCGAGATGCGCTTTTCCGAAATTCGTAATATATCCAAAGTCGGGCCGGGCTACTTTACAGAGGGTTTCGATTTCCTTCCGATGATTGGCGCCCATCTCGATAATGGCGATTTCAGTATCCTCCGCAATGGAAAGTAGGGTCAGCGGAACGCCGATATGGTTATTGAGATTACCCAGCGTAGCAATCACGCGGTATTTCCTCGAAAGCACGGCACGGATCAACTCCTTGGTGGTGGTCTTGCCGTTGCTCCCGGTCAGGGCAATGACCCTTGCGGTACTGTAATCCCTATGAAAGGTGGCGAGTTGTTGCAGAGCCTCGAGTACATCGTCGACTACAATATACCGGTCGGAGATCGCGTAGTCATCTTCATCGACAACCGCAAACGAGGCTCCTTTCCGCAGGGCTTCCGCAGCATACCTGTTGCCGTTGAAATTATCGCCCTTAAGGGCAAAAAAGAGGCAATCTCCTTCGATTTTTCGGGTGTCGGTGCAAACTTTGGGATGCGCTAAAAAGCATTGGTGCAATTTCTCTATGGTCATGGGACTAAGATAAAAAAGCCGTCCCACAATATAGGGGGACGGCCTTTACTTTCAATTCTGTTATCGGCATTATCTTGCCCTTTTCCCACGCGGGGTTTTATTTTTGGTCTTCGACTTCGACCCTACCCTCGACATCGCACATCGGAAACCGATGTAGTCGGTTGCCATATACTGTGGCAAATACCGTCGTTGCGCCGGGTCTAACCAAAATGCCCTGTCCCTCCAAGATCCCCCCTTATAGACGCGCACTTCATTGTTGATCAAAGTTGAGCGGTTGTTCGAGGTGTCGTATTGACGGACGAGGTTGCCCGCTGAATCGACTTCAATCTTGTTCTTGGGCGAGTTGTACATTTTGTCGCTCTCTGCGGTCTCATCTTCGTCGGCAAATTGATCGAAGAACCGCGACGACGCCGGGTCACCATCCCTATAGCCCCTATTGTCGCTAGAGGAGAAGTTTGTGCGCAAGAAGGTCTCCTCTTCGCCTACAGGCTCCATCTTGATTTCTCCGGGCAGGTTGACGGCTACGATCTTGCCGTTGGGAAGGGTATCATAGACGATGGAATCTCGAAGTACGTTCACCTTCCCATCATTGCCGATGGCCGTTTTCATGTAAATATTGCCACGGTAGTAGTTGAAATCGCTAATCTCGTCATCAACTATGGGTCGATAGACATCAGCTACCCATTCCGCTACGTTACCGGCCATGTCGTAGAGCCCGAGGTCGTTGGGCTTGTATGACATTACCTCTGCGGTAATGTCGGCGCCGTCATCGGACCATCCGGCTATTCCACCGTAATCCCCTTTCCCCTGTTTGAAATTGGCCAATTGGTCGCCACGGCCGACACGCTGTCCATTTCGGGTATATTCTCCGTCCCAGGGATATTTTTTTCTACCCCGGTAGTTGTTGTATTCCCGATTCCCTTGATTGGCCTGGGCGGCGTATTCCCATTCCGTCTCCGTAGGCAGCCGGTACTCCGGCATAATGATACCACTGCTCCTTTTGGCGAAAGTGTTTATACTGTCTTGCTTTTTCTTGCCTTGAAGCGAATCGATCTGCCCATTGTAAACGGATTCCGGTCGGTTTAGGTAGGCCTCGGTGCTGAACGTACCGGCAACCTCGCCGGTGGCCGCTTGATATTTAGCATCTTCGGCCAAATAACCTTCCCTTTCCAGCATGATTTCGTTGACCCGGTCGGTACGCCATTCGGCAAACTGTGTGGCCTGAACCCAGTTGACCCCCACCACCGGATATTCCGCATAGGCCGGGTGCCTTAGATAATTGTTCGTCATCGTCTCGTTGAAGCCCAGTCGGTTTCTCCAAACCAACGTATCGGGTAACGCCCCTTTATAGATATTGGCATACTTGGGGTTTTCCGGTGGATAAACGCTTTTCAGGTAATCCAGATATTCGAGATACATCACGTTGGTAACCTCGGTCTCGTCCATATAAAAAGACTGTACGTGCTGGGAGGTCGGAGTATTGTTCCAGTCGTGCATCACATCATCCTGCACCTTGCCTTTAGTAAAGGTGCCGCCTTCTACGAATACAAGACCGGGAGCCGTCTCTTGTTCCTTGAAGTCGGTGTTGTACTGAAAACCGCCATCCTTGGAGTTGATTTTCCACCCTGTGGCTCTTGATACATCCTTGCTACCGGAGTTTTTACAGCTGGTAACCGTAAAACCTCCCGCAACCACTGCACAAGAGAGTACAACTTTGATAAACTGTTTTTTCATAATTGGGACTTGAGTTCAAATGGATCGACCGTACTAGGACTGTCGGAATTCGTATTTTGATTTAAATTAAGGCTCGTCTTCGGTTGATAAAACGATAAAACAAGCATAATATTTTATTTGCCGAAAAGTATTTTGATCAAGAGCTCATATAAACTTTTTCTTTTGCCTACGAATTTTCCATTTCGCACCGTAATTTTGCCTTTTTCTCGCCCTGTAGCTCGGCTATGCTGCTCAAAAAAGTCTTTATAAGGCCGCTAAAGCCAAAATTCCCGGTTCCAAACAAACAGTCTAAATGAGTTCCAAAGAATGCCCATGCGGAATCGAAATGGCAGGGCTGTTCTTCAATGGAATAACGGCACAATTGCGATTATAGTATAGATCACAACATATCTTTCCCCTTTCGCGACGATGAGGGGTCACGGACTATCTTTGCAAAAATAAAGGTATTCGTGGACACGGAGGGCACGTTGTCCGGATTTTGTCGATAGAAGGCTCGTTCTCTTGGTATTCGAGCAAATTGCGTTCATGAAACAGCGATAGGATAATTTTTGGCATTTAGAGGTAGCCTTCATGCCGGTTTTTGCCATATATTCTTTGGAAAAATTTTAAGGTATACGGGTCAGACGGACACATTCGTCCAACAGCATTCAAATTATATTTTTTGGAACGTTGCCCATACCGTCGGTGACCGATTGGATGGTGTAGGGTACGATTTTTCTATTTTTCAATTTTTAGAAGGTGACACAAAACAGTTTTATCGTATTATTGTGGAAGAGTAATTTTCGCCTTGCGAAGCCTAGACGCGATGATTTTTTGCCGTTAACCGTTTAATTTTGCGCCCTACTCACGGAATGTGCATTGAATGTGCATTGAATCGGCGTACTGAAAGACGGCAGCAGGACTTCAAAGATCGCTGTAACGCTTTTTCGTTAAAAATAGTGTACTTCATTTATAAGATATTGTCAAAAAGCCCGTTTTGCATGTAGTACGTCTAGTATTTTTTACTAAATGGACGCATTTGTCCATTTTTGATCGATCAACCGGAACTCGACGGAGTTCTATACACTTGTTTAGAATGAAAAAATTATCAGTACTGCTTTTACTTCTAGGGGCGGGCCAACTTTCGGCCCAAGACAACCCGATCGAAGCGCGCGACCGTGCCATAACTACGGCCGTGCCGTTCCTTAATATTACCGCTGACGCCCGTGCCGCGGGTATGGGCGATGTGGGCGTCGCTACTTCGATGGACGCGTATTCGCAGCAATGGAACCCCGCCAAATTCGCCTTTGCCGAACGCAAAATGGGAATTTCATTAGGATATACCCCTTATTTGAGCAGTGTGGTTTCCGACATCGGGCTCTTGAACGCCAATTATTTTAACAAAATTAACGAGCAAAGCGCCTTTGCGTTCAGCTTGCGCTATTTTACCCTGGGAGAAATTGAATTGCGACAGAACTTTGACGATCAGCCCACAATTGCCAAGCCCAATGAATTGGCACTCGACGGGTCGTACTCCTTAAAGCTCAGTCCGACTTTCTCGATGGCCGTTGCAGGGCGCTATATTCGGTCGAACCTGAAGTTCCCGGATTCCAATGGAATCGACTCGACGCCAGGGAGCACCTTTGCGGTCGACGTCGCTGGTTTTTACCGCTCGCAAGAGATTGCCTACAATAGTTTTGACGGCAGGTGGAGGGCCGGATTCAATATCTCCAATCTCGGGGGCAAGATTGCCTACGATGAAAACGGACAGGACAATTTCATCCCTGCCAACCTTAAGTTCGGAGCCGGATTTGATTTTATTTTGGATCAGGACAATGTTTTGGGCCTGACGGCGGAATTCAACAAACTGTTGGTGCCGACTCCCCAAGATTTTAATGGTGATGGCGTACTTGACGCCGCCGATAACGACGAATATCAGGACATCGGTTTTTTAAGCGGGGTATTTAAATCTTTTGGCGATGCTCCGGACGGGTTTAGCGAAGAGCTTCAGGAGATGACCTGGGCCCTTGGTGCCGAATATATATATCAGGACGCCTTCATGTTTAGAACAGGCTATTTTAACGAAAGCGATGTAAAGGGTTTCCGCAAGTTCTTTACGCTCGGTGCAGGATTCAGGTATAAGTCCGCCCAAATCGACCTTTCTTATCTCTTTTCCACGTCAGAAATTGCCAACCCGATTGAAAATTCACTGCGATTCTCGTTGACCTTTAACCTTGGGGAAGAGTTTTACAACGATTAGGGAGGCACATATACTACCAAATGGTGACCGCAAAGTGAAAAATAAAGGTCGCAAAAAAGATAATAACAACAAAAAAAGACCGAATAACACCCAAAGCGAGGCCGTCCCCAAAATTAGTCGGAGCGGCTTTTTAGCTCAACCTATTCCACAAAAAAAGGACCTTTACAAGTGTTTCAGATTGAGTTGATACGAAACGAAAACCATGCATAAACAAAAGCTTAGTTTTGAATTGACTATTTTCAATGGGTTGGCTGAACTTCCGAAAGAAATGAGGGTCTTGATGTCCGAAGCCGTTGCCGCACGAAAGAACGCTTACGCGCCCTATTCCCATTTTCAGGTCGGAGCAGCGGTGCTTTTGGAAAACGGGAAAATCGTCATTGGAAACAATCAGGAGAACGCTTCGTACCCATCGGGACTCTGTGCAGAGCGAGTGGCGGTATTTCAGGCTGGGGCCTTATATCCGGGAGTACCCATTACTTCGGTCGCGATTACGGCGACCTCTAAAAACCATGTGGTCGATACCCCTGCCGCCCCCTGTGGCAATTGTCGCCAGGCCATACTCGAGTATGAGAACAGACAAAAAAAGCCTATCACGCTCTATCTGATGGGCGAAACGGGCAAAGTGATCCAATGCAATGCGGTAGCCGATATTTTGCCTTTGGGCTTTGATAGTTCTTTTCTGCGGTAAGAGCTAGATCGAGCCGGCGAATCGGGACTTACGGGACCGACTGTAGAATCTCCTTGCCCCTCCGTCACTCCGTCCCATCACCCGTCATCCCTCACCTCGTCACCCGTCTTCCGTCACCCGCCACCCCGTCACCCGTCATCTGTTCCGTCTTCCGTCTCCGTCATCCTATTCTTTTTTCGTTTTTTTTTCAACTAATGATTTAATATGTATTTTTGTTCTCCTTGCTTCATGTCGACGGCTTGTTCAATGCAATCAAGGATTAAGAATTGTTTTAAACGATATCAATGGAAAAAATTACCAAGGAAACCTACTTGAAGTGGTACGAGGATATGTTCTTTTGGCGCAAGTTCGAAGACAAACTGGCGCAAGTCTATATCCAACAAAAAGTAAGAGGGTTTCTACACTTGTATAATGGACAGGAAGCCGTTCTGGCGGGGTCGCTCCATGCAATGGACTTAACAAAGGACCGAATGATCACGGCCTACCGAAACCACGTACAACCCATAGGTATGGGTGAAGACCCCAAAAGGGTCATGGCGGAGCTTTACGGTAAAGTTACAGGTACCTCGAAGGGCATGGGCGGGTCGATGCATATCTTCTCAAAGGAACATCGCTTTTACGGGGGCCACGGTATCGTAGGGGGGCAGATTCCCCTTGGTGCGGGCATGGCTTTTGGCGATAAATATTTCGGCAGGGATAGCGTCACCTTGTGCTACATGGGCGATGGTGCCGTTCGCCAAGGGGCATTTCACGAGGCCTTGAACCTGGCCATGCTCTGGCAATTACCGGTAGTCTTTATCTGTGAGAACAACGGATATGCCATGGGCACCTCCGTAGCAAGAACTTCACGGTCCACCGAAATATGGAAGTTGGGTCTTGGCTACGAAATGCCATGCGGACCCGTTGATGGTATGGATGCCGTAACCGTTGCGCAAGAAGTGAACAAGGCGATCGAGCGTGCCCGAAGTGGTGGCGGACCTACATTCCTTGAAATGAAAACGTATCGCTACCGCGGTCATTCCATGTCCGACGCACAGCATTATCGTACCAAGGATGAGGTCAAGGAATACCAAAAGATCGATCCGATTACCCAGGTACTGGATATAATCAAAGAAAACGAATACGCCACGGAAGACGAAATCAAGGCTATAGACAAAAAGGTGAAGGAGCGGGTTGCGGAGTGCGAGAAATTCGCGGACGAATCCGATTATCCCCCGGTCCAACAGTTATATGACATGGTCTACGAGCAAAAGGATTTTCCCTTTGTACAACATAAATTATAGATAGATGGCAGAAGTGATAAACATGCCCCGGTTGAGCGATACCATGGAAGAGGGTACCGTGGCCAAATGGCTTAAACAAGTAGGTGACAAGGTCGAGGAAGGGGATATATTGGCAGAGATCGAAACGGACAAGGCCACAATGGAATTCGAGTCCTTTTACGAGGGTACCCTACTTCACATCGGTATCGATGAAGGTGATGGTGCACCTGTGGATTCCCTTTTGGCCATTATTGGGGAAGAGGGAGAGGATATTTCGGAATTGCTGAACGGGAGTGACGCCGGATCCGACGAAAATAAGGAGACAGCTTCTTCGGATGACGCCTCTGCGGAGGGGGATAAGCAAGATACATCCGCTTCGGATGAAGAAAAACCTGAAGCTACCGGCTCCGAAGATGGTGATTCCGACGGCGGCACCACCGAAATTCCAGAAGGAGTGGAAGTGGTCAAAATGCCCCGTCTCAGTGATACCATGGAGGAAGGCACGGTTGCCACCTGGTTGAAACAGGTCGGGGACGAGGTCGAGGAAGGCGATATTCTGGCCGAGATCGAAACGGACAAGGCTACGATGGAATTCGAGTCCTTCTACTCAGGCATTCTATTGCATATCGGTATTCAGGAGGGGGAATCCTCTCCCGTGGACGCTGTTTTAGCTGTAATAGGTCCGGAAGGCACCGACATCGATGCCGTTCTGAACGCCAAACCAACCCAAGGAAAAAAAGAGGATAGTTCTTCGGAGGATAAAAAGGAAAAGACAGCATCCAAGGAGCCGGAGCACGACGCGGATGCATCCTCCGACAAAGCAGAAGAAGCTTCTTCAAAGTCCACCAGCGACGGGCAACGGATATTCGCATCCCCTTTAGCCAAAAGGATGGCCGAGGATAAGGGAATCGACCTTGCCGAGGTGTCGGGATCTGGCGATAATGGAAGAATCGTCAAAAAGGATATTGAAAACTACAAGCCGTCGGCCAAGCCCAGATCGGAAGAACCGGCAAAGGCCGCGGCCCAAGCGGCAGCTCCGGACAAAGTGAAGGCTCCGATGAACCTGCCTGTTGGCGAAGAAAGTTCCGAAGAGGTCAAAAACTCCCAAATGCGGAAGGTTATCGCCAAACGGCTCTCGGAATCCAAGTTTACGGCACCCCATTATTATCTGACCGTAGAGATTGATATGGACAATGCGATGGCTTCCAGAAAGCAAATCAATGAGATGCCGGACACGAAGGTTTCGTACAACGATATGGTGGTCAAGGCCTGTGCCATGGCGCTGAAAAAACATCCTCAGGTGAACACTACCTGGAACGGGGATACGACCACAATCAACCACCACGTTCATGTGGGGGTCGCGGTAGCTGTTGATGACGGTTTGGTAGTGCCCGTGTTGCGATTTGCCGAGCAGATGAGTTTGACCCAGATCGGAAGTGCCGTTAAGAATCTTGCCGGTCGCGCCCGGAACAAAAAACTGACCCCGGAAGAAATGCAGGGAAGTACCTTTACGGTTTCCAATTTAGGAATGTTCGGGATCGTCGAGTTTACTTCGATTATCAATCAACCGAATGCGGCTATCCTATCGGTTGGCACCATTGTCGAAAAACCTGTCGTCAAAGATGGTGAGATCGTAGTGGGCAACACGATGAAACTTACTCTGGCCTGTGACCATCGTACAGTCGATGGCGCCACGGGATCACAATTTTTGCTGACTTTAAGGACCTATCTAGAAAATCCGGTAACTATGTTGGCTTAGTGCCATAAGGAAGGAAAAAAGAAAAAGGCATCCTATATTATTTTGGGTTGCCTTTTTTTATAGTTACTTTGATGCCGTAAGGATATCATCCTTAATTTTAGAATCCGAACGACCCCGGCCTGAACACTTTCGGGCGGGCCTGATTTAAGAATAAAAACAAACAGATGAAAAAGAGACTTGTTACGCTCGTTTTACTTGGGGCTTTAGCCTATAGCTGTGGTGCTTCTAAAATAGATGAAACGGTTATTTTGAACAGTAAAGAACCAGTAGGCTCTAGTCAACGGCCTGATAAACTGTACAAAAAACCGAGTGATATCGAGGGCATCGATGAAATTGTCAACACGAAAAAGACACAGTTTAGCAACATTGGCAGAATCGGGTTTTTAATGAACTATTTAGCTTCCGACGAACTTCAAGGTCGCGATACGGGTAGTGAAGGTATTGAGAAGGCAGCCAATTTAATCGAAGTGATGTTTCTAAAAAACGGAATCCGTCCCTACTTTGATGGCTATCGCGATACCATTTCCACTTATGAAAAACCCGCTTATAATATGGTCGGGGTGGTCGAAGGAAATGATCCCGAGCTTAAGGATGAATACATTGTCGTCGGCGCACATTACGATCATTTGGGACTTGTCGAGCCGGAAAATGGTGATAATATCGCTAATGGTGCCAATGATAATGCATCCGGCACTACAACGGTCTTGGAACTGGCCCGGTATTTCGGCAATTCCAAGTCTAACAAACGCAGTATTATATTCGCGCTCTTCAGCGCCGAGGAAAAGGGACTGGTAGGATCGAAGCATTTGGCCCAAAAACTGAAAGCCCAAAATCTAGATATCTATACCGTATTGAATTACGAAATGGACGGGGTTCCGTTGGTGGACAAGGACTACCTGATGTATCTAACCGGTTATGAAATGTCCAATCTTGCGGAAGTGGCCAATAGCTATTCCGATATTACCTACGCCGGTTATCTTCCTAAGGCCCAAGAGTTCAACTTATTTAAAAGGTCGGATAATTATGCCTTTCACGAAGTCTTTAAGGTGCCGTCCCAGACATTCAGTACCTTTGATTTTACCAATTTCGACCACTATCATAAGGTCGGGGACGAAATTTCTGAGATGGACTTTGGCCATATGGCGAACGTGGTAAACAAAAGCATTCCCGTAATCGAGGGAATCGCCAATGCGCCTTCAAAGGAAATCAAGTACAATTAACGGCATCCAGTGTCAATACAGGCAATCCGTTTTTCACAGGGATTTTAGGAGGAACCGTAGAAGTAAATCTACAATAGGTAATGGTGAACGTTATTATTACAGGTACAAGCAGGGGTATCGGCTTCGAATTGGCCCAATGTTTTGCGAATGATGGGCATCAGGTTTTGGCACTATCCCGGAACGAAGGTCCGATTGCTGAATTGGAACATCAAAACATTTCCTTCTTCCCTTTTGATATTTCACGGTCAGAGGATATAAGAAAGGTGGAAAATTTTGTAAGTGAAAACTGGACGTCCGTCGACATTCTCATCAACAACGCGGGCAAATTTCTGAACAAACCCTTTTTGGAAACATCCGAGGATACATTCGAGGAGGTGTACAAGGTAAATGTTCTGGGGGTGGCCGCCCTCACCAAAGCAGTACTGCCCAAAATGCTCAAAGGCGGACATGTACTAAGTATTAGTTCGATGGGAGGCGTACAGGGCAGTATGAAATTCCCCGGGTTATCGGCGTATAGCTCAAGCAAGGCGGCAATAATTACCCTGACCGAGCTATGGGCGGAAGAGTTTAAGGAAACTGGGCCTTCGTTCAATGTAATGGCCCTAGGTGCCGTGCAGACCGAAATGTTAGAAGCGGCTTTCCCCGGCTATCAGGCGCCGAACACTGCTATAGAAATGGCCGAATACATTATGGAATTCGCCTTGACCGGGCACCGGTTTTACAATGGAAAGTTGTTGCAGGTTTCGAGCAGTACGCCCTAGCATTAGAGCTGTACCGGAGATAATCGTCTCCTGTCCTAGCACCTGAGCACTCTATTTGTAAAGCGTCCGGTTTTTCCCTTTGTTATATCGACTGTCTCACCAATTGTCTTTCGCGATTTAATTTAATGATAGGTGTATCCCAACATCTAGTCATAAACTGCTTTACCTTGGACATTTGGGGTCCGAAAATTCAAATTTTATAATTCCTACTTTTGTAGGTATGATCAACACCTTACAGAAATACCTCCCCGAAAGAGCGGTAGCGCCCTGCTCCGCACTGATCAAGCAGAACAATGTCCATTTAAAGATTGTCAATGAACGGGTGACCCGCCACGGTGACTATCGGCGTATGCTCAATGGTGCCCATCAGATTACCGTAAACGCGAACTTGAACAAATACCGGTTCTTGATTACTCTGGTACATGAAATTGCCCATTTGGTGGCTTTCGAAAAATTCGGTCGGCGCATCAAGCCTCACGGTCGGGAATGGAAACAGACCTTTCAATATATGATGTTGCCCTTTATCAGACCCGAAATATTCCCGTCACAGTTGCTACCGCTGTTGGCCAACCACTTTAGAAATCCGAAGGCGAGCAGCAGTACCGATGCCAGACTTTCCATTGCCTTAAAATCTTACGATCCAGGGGAAGCCGATATTACTTATATTTACGAAGTGCCAACAGGTAGCGTTTTCCGCATTTACAATGGCAAGATTTTCAAAAAAGGCAATAGAAGGGTCAAACGATACGAATGCGTTGAGGTAGAATCCGGCAAGATTTACCTGTTTCAGCCGAATGCGGAGGTAGAAGTGATTGAAAAATGACGAAATGAAGAAAAATTATTATGCCGTTTTGATGGCAGGCGGGGTCGGATCCCGATTCTGGCCAGTAAGTACATCTACGTATCCCAAGCAGTTTCATGATATGTTGGGCACGGGGGATACCTTGATACAAAAGACGTTCAAGCGCTTGAACAAATTCGTTCCGACCGAGAACATTTTTATTTTGACCAACGCTCGGTACAATGATATCGTGCTTGAACAATTACCGATGCTGCGACAGGAACAGGTCGTTTTGGAGCCTGCCATGCGTAATACCGCGCCCTGCATTCTTTACGCCGCCTTAAAGATCCAAAAGATGGATCCGGATGCCGTCATGGTCGTTGCGCCGAGCGACCACTGGATCGAGGACGAGACCGCTTTTGCAAAAGACGTGTCCACTTGCTTCGATAAGTGTGAAAGCGAAGAAATACTCTGTACGCTGGGTATCAAACCCTCTTTCCCCAATACGGGCTTTGGATATATCGAATATGTAAAAGACGAAGGCCCAAAACGTTCAGGACTTAAAAAAGTCCGTCAGTTCCGAGAAAAGCCGGACTATGAAACTGCAAAGGAATTTTTGTCCCAAGGCAATTTTCTTTGGAACGCCGGTATCTTTATGTGGGGGGTCACCACGATTATCGAGGCTTTTAAAAAGTACCAGTCCGATCAGTATGCAATTTTTGAATCCGGAATTCCCCTTTACAATACTTCGGAAGAATCCGCGTTTATCGAGAAGAATTACCCAAAAGCGGAAAATATATCCATTGATTACGCCATATTAGAGCATTCGAAATCGATTTATGTGCTCCCAGCGACCTTTGATTGGAATGATCTAGGCACTTGGGGATCGTTGTACGACAAGTTGGAGAAAGACGAAAGTGACCATGCCATTGTGAACGCAAAGGTACTGTCTGCGGATGCCTCTGGCAATATGATCCGCTCTCCCAAAGACAAGATTGTCGTTATCGATGGCCTAAGGGATTACATCATTGTCGATAACGACGATGTGCTTCTGATCTATCCCAAATCGAAAGAGCAGGATATCAAATCAGTATTGTACAAGGTGAAAAACACATTTGGAGATCGGTATACGTAGCAATCATTTTAATAAATGAAAAAAAATCTGAATCAGGACAATATCACTCCTACCGAAGATGCATCCGGCAGTAAAGAGGAGGTAAAAAAGGATTTTAAGGGCTTGGTGGGAAGTACCAAGGTTTTTCTACGCGAACTCTTGGATATCCGCACCAATACCGATCAGGAAGCTACCAAAGAAGCTATCGTCGCCGACATTCCCTTTAGGGGCCATACCTCTTGGATCCTTATCTGTTCGATATTCATTGCCTCTATCGGCCTGAATGCTAACTCGACCGCGGTGGTTATCGGGGCGATGTTGATTTCCCCGCTTATGGGTCCGATTCTGGGCTTGGGAATGTCATTGGCCATCAATGATGTCGACACGCTCCGACGCTCCCTGAAAAACTTTGCGATTATGGTCGTTTTGAGCGTCTTGACCGCCTATTTTTTCTTTGCGGTTTTTCCTATCCGTGATGAATCCTCCGAACTATTGGCCCGAACCGCTCCGGATATCCGTGATGTGCTTATCGCTTTCTTCGGGGGGCTGGCCCTGGTCATCGCCCGTGCCAAGAAAGGTACGATTGCCAGTGTGATCTTCGGAGTCGCCATCGCTACGGCCCTGATGCCCCCGCTGTGTACGGTCGGATTCGGACTGGCCATCGGTAATATGGATTATGCGCTCGGTGCGCTTTACCTCTTTACTATCAATACCATATTTATAGCCCTTGCGACCTTTTTGATCATTAAACTGCTGCGGTTTCCCATGGTTCGGTATGCTAACTCTAAAAAACGAAGGTTGATAGCACGGGTTGCCTCGGTCATTGCCGTGTTGGTCATGGTGCCCGCTGGGTATACTTTTGTCAAGGCCCTGAATGCCTCGGGGTTCAGTAATCAAGCGCACCAATTTATCAGCCAAAAAATAGTGCCTTATCAATTTTCGGACGGGGGCCGATTTATGGATAATTTTACCGACATCAACTATAATAACGGCATCGATCCGTATATAGAGCTGGTTTTCATGGGCGACGAAACAATCCCCGAGAATGTTATCGCCACTTGGGAAAGACAAAAGAACGAAGAGTTTCCCAAACTCAGAAATACCGAGTTGCATATCATTCAGGGCGGCAAGAACGAACAGGTAGATCAGCTTAGGTACGTGAACGAACTCTATGAATCACAAAAAAGCCAGCTGATGGGCAAGGATGACAAAATCGCTTTTTTGGAGGCGGAGTTGACACGGCTTAAAAAATCGGCGGCCCGGCAGATTCCCTTTGGCGACATCAGTGCGGAAGCCAAGGCAAACTACGAGAATTTAATTGCATTGGAATACGGGAACGCGCTGCGAACGGACTTTAACAATGTAGATACGCTATCCGTGTTTCAGGTGAAATGGGCCCCAGGCCTGGGAGCTGGGCGAATATCCGAAGAAAACAAGAGACTGTTGCAGTGGTTAAAGATCCGATTGAAAGATAGTACCGTCCAACTCAGGCAATAGTATCCGACGTCCATCGTCTATGGTCTAACCTCTAATTCCGCTCCTCGACATACATCTGTCTTACTTTTTCGAAAAGTTCAGACGAATAGACGAATCCCGTGACCGCCTCGTTGTCGGTCTTAAAGATTTCGTGTTTGGTGCCTTCCCATTCTTTTATCCCATCCTTTAGAAAAATAATCTTCTCCCCGATTTCCATGACCGAATTCATATCGTGCGTATTGATAACGGTCGTAATATCATATTCCTCGGTGATTTCTTGGATGAGGTTATCGATTAGAGTGGCCGTCTTTGGATCGAGTCCCGAATTGGGCTCGTCACAAAAAAGATATTGGGGATTCATAACTATGGCCCGCGCAATGGCAACCCGCTTTTGCATCCCCCCTGAAATTTGCGAGGGATACCGATCGTAAGCTTCGGTAAGATTGACCCGCTTCAATACGAAATCTACCCTATCCTGCTTTTCAGACTTGGATTGTTTGGTGAACATTTCCAACGGAAACATCACATTACCTTCCACGGTCATAGAATCAAAAAGCGCGCTTCCCTGAAAGACCATCCCCATTTCTTGACGAAGGTCGCGGCGCTCATCCCCCGAAAGCTTTGAATAGTCCCTACCATCATAAGAAATACTGCCTTTTTCAGGACTAAAAAGTCCGAGTAGGCATTTCAGGAAAACCGTTTTTCCCGAACCGCTCTGGCCGATGACCAGATTGGTCTTCCCTTTGCTGAAACTCGTACTGATACCTTTCAATACCTGTGTCTCACCAAAAGATTTGTGTATGTCGTTTACTTCGATCATTAGCCCAGTAAGAGTTGAGTGAGTATATAGTTCATGACGATGATGACCACGCTCGTCCATACAAAGGCCGTCGTACTGGCCTTTCCCACTTCCAAGGCCCCGCCCTTCATGTAGAAGCCGTGGTAAGCGGGCACGGTGGCCAGCACCCAGGCAAAGACCAAAGTCTTTACAAAGGCGTAGAACACCTGAAAGGGAATGAAATCGATCTGAAGGCCCTCCGTAAATTCAGCACTGGTCAGAAAACCGCCGAAGACCCCGGCAATCCAACCACCCAGAATACCTACGTACATCGAGATGGCGATCGCGAAAGGGTAGAAGAACATGGCGATAATTTTTGGAAACACCAGATAGTTCAGTGCATTGACACCCATGACTTCGAGAGCGTCGATTTGTTCGGTAACCCGCATCGTGCCAATACTCGAAGTGATATACGATCCCACTTTTCCCGCCATGATGATGGAGACAAAGGTCGGTGAGAATTCAAGGATCAAGGATTGACGGGTCGTAAAGCCGATTAGATTTTTAGGGATAATCGGGTTGGTCAGGTTCAAGGCCGTTTGTATGGTCACAACCGCCCCGATAAAGAACGAAATAAAGATGATGATGCCCAGTGAACCGAAAATAAGTTCATCGATCTCCTTAAAAATGAGATTCTTCATGATCCGCCATTTGACCGGCTTTTTGAAGACCTCCTTAACCATAATGGCATAGCTGCCGATCGATGATAGATAGCTCATGTAGATTGGTTTCTTGGCGTAAAAATAGCAATAAGCAAACGATTTGGCGGATTGCACCTTAACTTTTAAGGAAGAATTTGGTTACATTTGTTTCTTACGAAATCCAAACTGGTTAACACCATCAAAAACATATCCACCATGACCAAAAACCTGGTTACCCTGCTATCGACAATGCTATTTGTCGCTTTTGCGCCCGCTATGGGTACGGCACAATCCAACGAAGATGACGCGCATCTGAAAACATCGCCCAAATTGGTCGTGGGCATTATTGTCGACCAAATGCGCTACGACTACATCCCCCGCTTTTACAAGCGTTTCGGTGAAGGCGGTTTCAAGCGCCTGGTAGACGACGGGTTCAACTGTAAAAATCATCATTTTAACTATGCCCCCACCAGTACAGGGCCCGGGCATGCCTCGGTTTATACGGGCACTACCCCGGCAACCCACGGCATTCTTGGCAACAACTGGTACGACAAAGCCGCTGATACCGACGTGTATTGCGCCGGTGACGATAGCTATAGCTCGGTAGGAACCGATTCGGATGCCGGACAGATGTCACCGCACCGATTGGAGACCACGACCATTACCGATCAATTGCGCCTATCGACCCAGATGCGGGGCAAGACCATTGCCGTAGCCATGAAGGATAGGGGCGCTGTACTTCCTGGCGGATACACCGCAAATGCTGCCTACTGGTTTCAAGGCAGGGATGAAGGCAAGTTCATCACCAGTTCTTTTTACATGTCCGAGCTGCCCCAATGGGTCGAGGATTTCAATACCTCGGATGCGGCAGAAAAATATAAGAAACCTTGGACGACTTTAAAACCGGTAGATTCATATCTGGAAAGCGGTACCGATAAAAATAAATACGAGGGTCTTTTTAAGGGAGAGGAAAGTTCGGAATTTCCACATGATCTTCCCAAACTCTGGGACGACAATGGGCAGTACGAGATGATCAAGGCGACCCCGTACGGAAACAGTTTGACGGCCGACTTCGCTATTGAGGCCTTGGAAAAAGAAGATTTGGGAACGGACGATGATACCGATTTTTTGGCCGTCAGTTTCTCCAGTACCGACTACGTGGGGCATAGATTTGGCGTAAACTCCAAAGAGGTACAGGACGTGTACATGCGATTGGACGAAGATCTGGCCCGACTTTTCGACGCCTTGGATAAAAAGGTGGGCAAAGGCGAGTACACCGTGTTCTTGAGTGCCGATCACGCGGCTATCGAGGTTCCCGCTTATTTGATGGATCAAAAAATCAAAGCAGGTTACTTAGACTGGGAGGCTTCGAAAGGTAAATTCGAGCAATTTTTGAAAGATACTTTCGGAACCACGGACGTCGTCAAAAGCTTTTCGAACTATCAATACTTTCTGGACCCGGAAATTGTTAAGAATTCCAATATGTCCCCTGTCGAGGCGCAAGAGGCCATCGCCGCCGAGATACTGCATTACGATGGCATCGAGAGGGTATATACCGCGGACCAAATGTGGAAGAATGAATACACCGAGGGCATACCGCATATCATACAGAACGGTTACAATCAAAAACGTTCCGGGGATGTGATGGTCGTTGTGAGTCCGGATCATGCATCTTACTCAAAAACCGGTTCTACCCATGGTTCGCCCTATATTTACGACACCCATACGCCGCTGTTGTTCTATGGAAAGGGAATACGAAAGGGCAGTACTGTGGTGCGGACGGAAATTCCGGATATCGCGGCCACAATGGCATCTCTGTTGGGCATTGCTTTTCCCAGCGGAACGACGGGAAGTCCCATATTTGAGGTATTAGATCACAAGTAAGGTTCCAGTGGGAATGGGTGGTAGTGATAGCATGCACAACAAGCCTATAGGCATTTTTGATTCCGGCATTGGCGGTACCTCAATTTGGAAGGCAATACAAAAAGTGCTTCCCCATGAGGATACCATCTATCTGGCGGATAGCAAGAATGCTCCCTACGGAGAAAAATCTTCCGAGCAGATCATTCAGTTAAGCCTTAAGAATACCCAGTTCTTACTGGATAAGGGATGTAAACTTATCGTGGTAGCCTGCAATACGGCCACCACAAATGCTATTGCCTATTTGCGAGAACGGTATCACGTACCCATGATAGGGATAGAGCCTGCCATCAAACCGGCAGCGTTGCAGTCCCAGTCGAAATCCATCGGTATCCTAGCGACAAGGGGCACCTTGTCGAGCAGGCTTTTTCACAGTACTTCCGAAATTCACGCCAAAGGTATCAAAGTTATCGAACGTGAGGGAGTGGGACTGGTACCGCTTATCGAACAGGGAAAAATTGATTCGAAAGAAGTCCGAAGTTTGCTACGAATCTATCTGAAGCCCATGTTAGATGAACATATTGACTTTTTGGTGTTGGGCTGTACCCACTATCCCTATTTGATCCCGGTTTTAGAGGAGCTGCTTCCCGAGCACGTCACCATCATTGACTCGGGGGAGGCTGTGGCGCGACAGACAAAAGCGGTTCTGGAGGGCAAAGGTTGGTTGAATCCCTCGGAAAGGCTCGCACAGTATCAATTCTTTACCAACGTCGATGCCAAGGTGTTGAACGATGTGCTAAAGGATGTCGCGGTGTCGTATGGTGTCCGGCAATTGGATTTTTGAAATTTTATGCTCTTCGCGTTTCTAAGGCTAATTCCGAGGTAGGATCGTAAGGCTTAGGAAAGGACTTAGAGTTCTTGAAAAAGCGGCCAATTTTATGAAAAAATCAGCAGTCTTGCGTTCTAGGTCGTACGGTCTTATGTCATCTTTGGGACTTAGAGGTAAGCATTGAAACGCTCTATCTCCTTCTGTACCTTAAATAGGAAAAAGAAAAGTTGTGCCTGTCATCTTTAGGATGGAATTCCTCTGCCGTCAACGCCCACACCGTTTCATCGATTTCTGGAAAGAAGGTATCCGCGCCTTCAAAAATGTGATGTACCCGGGTCAGCTCGATGGTATCGGCGAAGCGTTCGCCCTGTCTGTAGATTTCGCCACCTCCGATGATAAATGATAACGCGTCCGATTTTACAAAATCCATCGCTTCTTCCATCGAATGTACTACGGTACAGTCTTTACAAGTGACGGTATAAGTGGTATCGCGGGTTACGATAATGTGTTCTCTGTTGGGGAGGGGCCGGTCGAAGGTCTCAAAAGTCTTACGGCCCATAATAATTTTGTGGCCCGAGGTCAATTTTTTAAAACGCTTAAAATCGTCGGGCAGATGCCAAGGCAGATCCCCGTCTTTGGCCAGCGCATTGTTTTCCCCTGCGGCGGCTATCATACAAATTTCGTTCATGGCTCGATTTTCTTATTTACTTTCGACAGTGGAAAATCGGTCTCGATTTCTTTTTGAAGTTCCGCGATACGCTGCTTTTGTTTCCTGACCAGTTTCTCACGTTGCCTGCGTTCCCAGGGCTGTCCCAAGAATTTCTGGATTACGAATACATTAATGGTATGAATCACGATAAGAAAAGCCCACCCGATAATAGCCCAGACAGACCAATCATAGATTTCCCAATAATTCAAGATTTTATTGATAAAGAGCATAAACACACTGCCGATCAAAAAGACTACAAAATGAACGTAGAGCCGCTTCTTTTGCCTAATCCGTATTTGGGCGTTCTCGAGCAGCTCATGCTGTTCGAGATCGAGTTCGTTTTTTTTCTTATTTTTCGTGAACATGCTGTAATGCCTTTAAACGATCGCAAAATCTTTATTACCCGCTTTATACAAAGATAGGGCAATTAACGAACACGTCATCGATACTATGGAAAATACCAAGAAACAGTTCTCGGTCTTCAAAAATTATATTTACGCGGATACGGCCGCTGCCGGATTGCTCAGCGATAGCTTGCGAAGATGGCGCCAACAGCACGATCGCGATTATTCGAACGGTGGTAGCCTAATGAAAATCAAGGCGATGCAAGACGACATCCCCAAGGTACGGAAAACGGTCGCGGATTACTTTGGTGCCAAAACGGAAAATACCGCCTTGGTTCCGAATTTCTCGTTGGGCCTGAATATGCTTATCGAAGGTTTGGCTCCCGACTCTAAAATACTGTTGGTTCGCAACGATTATCCTTCCGTAAATTGGCCCTTCGAAAACCGCGATTTCGAAATTTCATACGCCGCTTTGGATGCCAACTTGGAAGACAACATCCTAGAAAAGGTCAAAATGGATAGAGTCTCCGTTCTTGTCTTGAGTTTGGTGCAGTGGATCGACGGAATCAAAATAGATATGGATTTCCTTAAATCCTTGAAGAAAGAGTACCCCGATCTGATCATCATCGCCGATGGCACCCAATTCTGCGGTACGACGGATTTTAATTTCGGAGATTCCGGCATAGATGTACTTGGTGCCAGTAGCTACAAATGGTTGCTTGGCGGCTTTGGGAACGGATTTTTTCTATTTCAGGATGAGGTAAAGAAAAGGTTTTCGTTGAAGACCGCGGGATTTAATTCCGCTGGTGGTAACTTGAACAGGCCGGACGATATCCCCTTTGCCAGACATTTGGAACCGGGGCATTTGGATACGCTGAACTTCGGAAGCCTAAAATTTGCTTTGGAATACCTCCAGGCTTTGGGAAAGTCGAAAATAGAAGTCCATCTAGAACGGCTATCGAAAAAGGCAAAAAAGGAGTTTGGAGGACTAGGATTGTTGGACGGGACTACGATTGCCCGCAAATCGCACAGCACTATTTTTAATGTTGCGGGAAAAGATAAGCTATATCAAAGGTTGAGCGATAATGGAGTGATCTGCTCAAAGCGCGGAGGGGGAATTCGACTCAGTTTTCATTTGTACAATACGGAAAAAGATATCGATACGATTGTAAAAATCTTAAAGACAGGGGGATAGATTTTCGTTAAAACTAAATTTGTTTGCTAGTTTCCTGAGAGAAAACCAATTGCAGCAAAATAAAATACGAAATTGATAAAAATATCTTAATGGTTGGCAATGAGCACTTTAATATATTACTTTTGCGCCAAAATAGAATGTGTCACTAACTAATAATTCAAATATAATTTAAAAATGGCAATTTCAAAACAGTATCTCAAAACTAAACCGGTTTGTAAGGTTACTTTTACCGTACCAGCCGAAGACGCTAAAAAAGTAGCCGTCGTAGGCGACTTCAACAATTGGAAAGCTACCGAGGCCAGTGCCTTGAAAAAATTGAAAAACGGAAGTTTCAAGGGTACCCTTGCACTTCCAAAGGAGAACTCTTACGAGTTTAAGTACATCATCGATGGTGATTATGTCAATGAGCCAGAGGCCGATCGTTACCAGTGGAACGATTATGCCGGTGCCGAAAACGCGGTATTGGAGGTCTAATCGACCATGATAAAAAGATGAAAGCCGGAGCGTTCTGAACGTTTCGGCTTTTTTTTATTTGCCGGACCCTACTATAAAATCCCTCTATTTTCTTCTGAACACATAATCCTTGTAGTCGTCGTTCGCATCGCCGAAAGCGGTCACCACCTCTAGTCCCGATTTATCGGCCAGCCATGTAATCGTATCCGCATCGTATTTTTGGGATATTTCGGTATGGATAGTTTCCCATGCCCTGAAATGGACCGTTAATGATATTTTTTTTATGTCCACTGTCTGTGGCTGCGTCGCGACCAAAAAACTGCTTGCAGTACCGGTCTCGGGATTGTAGGTTTCCCAATGACGGAACTTCTTGAGATTAAAGTTGCCTTCCAGTTCACGGTTAATTCGGACCAATATGTTCTTATTGAAAGCGGCCGTTATTCCATTCGGGTCATTGTAGGCATCTAGAATGACTGCAGGATTTTTTTTCATATCGAAACCAACGAAGAGCAGGTCGTCTTTATTCATAAGATGCTGGACACTTTTGAGAAACTCCACCGCTTGCGGATGCAACAGATTGCCGATGTTCGAACCCAAAAAGAGAATGACTTTTTTGGTTCCGTTTTCCGTGTTGATTTCTTCCAAGGTTTCGAAATAGGTCCCTTGTCGGATCTCTACATCCAGGTTCGGCAATTCTGTCCGGAGGGATTTTTCGAGTCCGTTAAGTGCATTTTGGCTGATATCGATGGGCTGATACTTGAACCTGAAGTTATGCTCGGATAAATATTTTAGCAGGATTTTGGTTTTTTTACCGTCCCCCGCTCCCAGCTCGATCAATTTGAAGGCTTGGTCGCCCCGAGCGAATACTTCCGCAATCTCAGCGGTATGTTCCGACAGTATTTCAAACTCTTTGCCGGTGAGATAGTACTCGGGCATGTTCATGATCTGTTGGAACAGCTTATCCCCTTTTTCGTCGTAGAAATATTTCGACGACAAGTGCTTCGGATAATCCGCCAAGCCTTCATAGACCTCTTTTTCGAACTGGGTTTTAAGTGCTCGCGCTATGGTTTCTTGCATATTTTGGAAGTGGATTGAGATTTGTGAAACTGCCATCCGTTTCGCTTGCCTCTAGTTTTTCGGTAGTGCCGGATTAAATCGGGACCTAAAGCAAAGTTTTAGAGGATTATTTGGTCAATCGTAGGCTGGTGAACTGCCATCGCAGGCCGGTCTGGAAGAAATTGCGATAGGTCGGTCGGGTATGATTTTCCGCGGTGGCCACCGAACCGCCACGAAGTACTTTCTGGTTGACCATAAACTTGCCGTTGTATTCGCCCAGGGCACCATCTGCCTTGGTATAGTTGGGGTAGGGGAGGTAGGCGCTTTCGGTCCATTCCCACCGTTTTCCCCAAGAAAAGAATTCCTGCGACGCTTCCCATTCGAATTCGGTGGGCAATCGGCATCCTTTCCATTGGGCGAAGGCAAAAGCTTCATAATAGGATATATGGGTAACCGGAGCGTTCCCGTTGATTTTTTGGAGGCCGTTTAGCGTATAATGGTGCCATTCCCCATCGATTTGGTGCCAATAAAGCGGGGCGGAGATGTCGTTTTGGTTCACCCAGTCCCATCCCTCCGCATGCCAGAGATCGAATTTTTGGTATCCCCCTGCATCCATAAAGGCCAGATAATCCGAATTCGTGACCAATTTGTTCGCTATTTCATAGGGTTGTAGGTACACTTTATGTCTACCCAGCTCATTATCATAGCAAAAATCGTCGGAGGCATGTCCGATTTCATAAATGCCTTCCTCCATGGCAATCCAGTCCTGCTGATGGGTTTCGGTACGATGTTCCTGAAAATCATCCGAATATACCGGAAGCAGGGGATTGTTTCCCAAAATATACTTGATGTCCGTCAACAGAAGCTCCTGATGCTGTTTTTCATGGTGGATACCGATTTCGAGGATGTCATAAAGCCCTGGATCTGGATTTTGGGAAAACAGGTTTTCGATACCGTGGGTCACATGGTCGCGATACGCATATACTTTCTCTACGGACGGGCGGGATAAGTTGCCCCGATCGGAGCGGACCACCCGTTTGCCCACCGTTTCGTAATAGCTATTGAAAACGAAGGAAAAATCGGCGTCGAAAATTTTATAGTCCCTCCCGTGCGGTTTAAGTATGAACTCCTCAAAAAACCAAGAGGAGTGTCCCAAGTGCCATTTCGGGGGCGAGACATCGACGATGGGCTGCACGACGTAGTCCTCGATTTCGAGAGGTTCACAAATTTGTTCAGTACGTTTTCGTGTTGTCAGGAAGAAATCCAACAGGGAATCGGTAAGAATCATAGCATGCTGTTTACCCATAAAGATAAGTAATCTTGCAAACGTCACATGCGCTGTATTCGGTTTTAGAATGATGCAATTGCCATTTTACGGATTAAACCGCTACAACTCCTTTAATACGAGGGTGCGGGTTGTAGGCCGACAGGGTAAAATCTTCAAGGGTAAAATTGAAAATATCCTTTACTTCGGGGTTGATGTGCATCTTCGGGAGAGGCCTTGGTTCCCGACTTAATTGTAGCTTAACCTGCTCCATATGGTTGTTGTAGATATGGGCATCACCGAAAGTATGGATAAATTCTCCCGCCTCGTAGCCGCAGATTTGCGCCATCATCATAGTAAACAGGGCATAGGATGCGATGTTGAAGGGTACGCCCAAAAAGATATCCGCGCTTCGCTGATAGAGCTGGCAGGAAAGCTTGCCATCGGCGACATAGAACTGAAAAAAAGCATGGCAGGGGGGCAGGGCGGCCTTTCCGTTGGCTACGTTTTCGGAAAAGGACTTCGAGGTGTCCGGCAGCACGCTGGGGTTCCAGGCGGAGACCAACATCCGCCGGCTGTTCGGATTATTTTTTAAGGATTCGACCGTTTCCTTGATCTGGTCGATCTCATCGCCGTTCCAATTGCGCCATTGGTGTCCGTACACGGGACCTAAATCCCCGTTTTCATCGGCCCACTCGTTCCAGATACGAACGCCGTTTTCCCGCAGGTAGCCAATGTTGGTATCCCCTTTCAAAAACCACAGCAGCTCATGTACGATGGACTTCAAATGCAATTTCTTCGTCGTCACCATTGGAAAACCTTCGCTCAGGTCGAACCGCATCTGATAACCAAATACGCTAAGCGTTCCCGTACCGGTACGATCGCCTTTTTGGTTCCCGTTTTCTAGAACGTGTTGTAATAGGGTGTGGTATTGTTTCATCGTAAGATCCTTCGTTTTATTCCTTTTTCTTTTGCCAAACTAATCCCCGCGTTTTTGGAGACGGTACCAGAAAACAAATATAAACCAATTCTATTCGATACTTAACGTCTTATGGTCAAAGCCGCGTTGAACTGGTGCTATTCGTTTACAGTCGGTTCAAACATGTAAATGGTGGTATGCATTCTTGCGGTCTTCCATTGTCCCTACTAGGTATAATCTTTGATTTGGCCAATGGACTTATTATGTCCATTCTCTCGTGCAATATTCTTAGTATCTCAATGGGTTCGTTTGCCGATTTTCTGTAGAAAACTATATGACGATTTGTTTTTAACCCGAATAGATGAGATGCTACTCCTTCGTAATTTTTTCCCAATTCCGGGTTATCGTCAATGTCTTGGCAACAGTCGATAAGCATATTATAATATTTGTCCGCCTATTTTTCAGACCAATCTTCAAGCGTATAGCTCCAAATGCGGGTCAGGTCTTCAACGGCTTCATCCATCAGTTGGTATTCAGCCATTTCTTTTTCTGTTGGCTTTCAGTTCCTGGAGATGCTTTTCCGGGTCCAAGTCGTGGGCGATTCCGCTATCGATCCCTTTTTGGGTTTCATGTCTCAGTGCCATCACTTTGCTTTCTTCGTTTTCTAAAAGTCGAAGTCCGGCTCTAATAACTTCACTTACGTTTTTATATCTGCCGGCGGAAACCTGGGACTTTACAAACTAGTCGAAATAAGTTCCAAGGGATATGGAGGTATTTTTCATAATCTAAATTTTCTGAAATGTACCAATTTTTGGTATATTTTTTAAGGTACATCTATTTGTTTGCTATGGCAATTAGGCAGGTGATAAGCAATTAGCTTTCCCTTTGAGCTCTTAACCAAAGCTTTTGCATTCTGAATTTATTTTCTCTGAATGCCAAAAAAATATTGGTGGACTACGAAAACAACTCCAAGCCAATGAATTCGGTACTTACAACCCTATCTGCTATAGCCTGTGTTGAATTGGTTTTTATGTTTTGGTCTATGCGTAGAATTGTCTACGATTTTATATTTGTAGCCTACATAAATGTCGTTTAAAACTTTATCAACGAAGCGGTGAAAGCTACCCCAATATCATCCCCGCAATTGTAGCGGAAAGCAATGACGCAATGGAACCGCCGAGGACGGCTTTGAGTCCGAATTCGGAGAGGGTTTTGCGCTGGCCGGGGGCGAGGGAGCCGATGCCGCCGATCTGGATTCCGATGGAGGCGAAGTTGGCGAAGCCGCAGAGCATATAGGTGGCCATGATGACGGATTTGTTGTAGGCTAAATTGGCCCCCGTGGCGATATCCTTGAGCTCGGCCAGTTGTATGTAGCCCACGAATTCGCTGGCGACCAGCTTGATTCCCAATAGCTGACCCATGAGCATGATGTCTTCATTGGCCACTCCGATCAACCACATCAGCGGGGCGAACACCGTCCCGAGAATGGCCTCCAAGGAGAATTTTTCGTAGGAGGTGTTGGCGGCGATCCATTCGTTAAGGGCGGTGAGGTCTCCGGCATAGCCCAAGATGCCATTGGCCATGGCGATCAGGGCTACAAAGACCAATAGCATGGCCCCCACGTTTACCGCCAGCTTCAGGCCTTCGGTGGTGCCGTTGGCGATGGCATCCAACGCGTTCGACCCGATTTTTGCATGGGAAACCTCGACATCGGTGTTCACGGGTTCGGTCTGGGGATAGAGCATCTTGGAAATTACAATGGCTCCCGGGGCCGCCATCACCGAGGCCGCTAAAAGGTGTTTGGCAAAGACGAGCTGCAGTACCTTGTCCTCACCACCTAAAAATCCGATATAGGCGGCCAGTACGGCCCCGGCAACCGTAGCCATCCCCCCGATCATGACCAGCATGATTTCGGAGCGGGTCATTTTTTCAAGGTAGGCCTTGATCAACAGGGGGGCTTCGGTTTGGCCCAGAAAGATGTTTCCGGCTACCGAAAGGCTCTCCGGGCCGGAAATTCCCAAGGTTTTAGACAGTAACCAGGCCATGGCCCTAACCACCTTCTGAATGATTCCCAAATAAAACAACAATGAGGTCAGCGCGGAAAAGAAGATGATGGTCGGCAGTACCTGAAAGGCGAAAATATAACCGAAGGTATTGGTATCGACCACAAGGCCTTCGAATAGAAACTTGCTCCCCGCACGGGTATACCCTAAAATACTGATGAACACTTCGCCCACCGCTTCAAATCCTTTTTGGATAAAGGTAACTTTCAAAACACCTACCGCGATGACCAATTGAAGCGCTAGACCGATGCCCACGGTTTTCCAGTTGATGGCCTTACGGTTTGAGCTGAATAAAAAGGAAATTATCAAGAGGACCAACATCCCCAATAATCCTCTAAAAACACTACTTATGGAAATACCTTGGTTGGGTACAATCTGCGGGTTGTCGGCCGGGAGCATGTCGTTGATACTGACATTGTCAACGGCATCCAGGCCTAATGAATCTTGCGCTACGGCCGGGAAAACAAAAAGGAGGGCCAGCAACAGGATCCATCGGGTCGGTTTCATGCAAGGTTGGCTAAATGGGTTTGGTCTGGCTAGTTCGTTTAGTTGCGTTTGGAAATCTCATCCCGAAGTTTGGCGGCCTTTTCGTAGTCTTCGTTGGCGACGGCCTTGTCCAGTGCCTTATTGAGTTCGTCTATGGAAAGCTCGGTATATCCGTCGGAGGCACCGGATTCGATTTCGACGGTCTCGCCTTCCTGTAGAATTTCATCGACGACGATGCTCTCGTCGCTACTTTCCTTTTTGCTGTCCTTCGACGAAAACTTAAGGAAGATACCGGCCTTGTCCAAAATGGTCTTGTAGGTGAAAATGGGCGCGTTGAAGCGCAGGGCAAGGGCAATGGCATCGCTGGTACGGGCGTCTATAATCTCTTCGATCTTATCGCGCTCGCAAATGATACTGGAATAGAACACCCCATCGACCAATTTGTGGATGATCACCTGCTTGATCACAATCTCGAACCGGTCAGCAAAATTTTTGAAAAGGTCATGGGTCAAGGGCCGTGGGGGCTTGATTTCCTTTTCGAGGGCAATGGCAATAGATTGCGCCTCGAAAGCCCCGATAACAATAGGAAGCTTGCGGTCACCCCGCTCCTCATTGAGAATGAGGGCATAGGCGCCATTTTGCGTTTGACTATAGGAGATTCCCTTTATTTTTAACCTTACTAAACTCATAGACTATATAAAAGTACAAAAAGACTACCTAACAATCGGACTTTCCTGATTTTTAAGTAGCCTTGTAGGGCGCGCAAATTAGCAAATATTACTCGTTTTCCGCTTTAAACTCCTTTAATTTTTCGGTGAGTTTCGGCACTACCTCGAAGGCATCGCCGACGATTCCGTAATCCGCCGCTTTGAAAAATGGAGCCTCGGGATCGTTGTTGATGACCACTTTGGTCTTTGAAGCGCTTACTCCCGCCAGATGCTGAATGGCCCCTGAAATACCAATGGCCAGATAGAGGTTCGCGGCAACAGGTTTTCCGGTCTGCCCTACGTGCTCGGCGTGCGGTCGCCACCCCATATCGGATACAGGTTTGGAACAAGCCGTGGCGGCCCCTAGTACATCGGCCAGTTCTTCGATCATTTCCCAGTTTTCGGGTCCCTTTAATCCACGGCCACCGGAAACCACGATTTCGGCATCCGCAATACTGACTTTTCCGGCCACCTTATCGACCTCGACGGACTCCACCGAAAAGTCGTCCTCTTTCAATTCGGGACTAAAATCCGCTACGCTGGCATCGGTCTGGTCTTCCTTTAGTCCGAAGGCATTGGTCGAAACGCCGACGATTTTGATATCGGTTTTTATTGCGGTGTGGGCGAACCCCTTGTTACTGAACGCGGTGCGTTTGACCTTGAAGGGCTCTGTGCTGTCCGGCGCCTCCACGACGTTCGGCACATATCCGGCCTTGAGTTTGGCCGCCAAGATGGGGGCCAAAAACTTACTGTTGGCACTGGAGCTGACCACCACCACCTTGGCGCCTTCTTTTTCCGCAGCTTCTGCAATCGCCTTAGCGTAGGCTTCAGCGTTAAAGGTTTTCAGGGTGTCATTGGACACGTTCAACACCTTCGATACCCCGTACGTGCCCAAACTTTCGTTTTCGGAGGCATTAAAGGAAATCGCGGTCACCGAGGCTGCCATTTGATCGGCCACTGCTTTGGCGTAGGAAGCCACCTCAAGGGCGTTCTTTTTGAATTTTCCGTTTTCGGATTCTGTGTAAACTAATATGGACATGCTTTGTTTTTTATTTTAAGTATTTTACCTGATTTCGCGTGATATCTTTTCGATCAGCCCGAATAAATTCCAAGTACCAAATTCCAAATATTACGTTTCATTAGGGAGGTTTGTTTTAAAAGGTTTGCCGAACTCGACCGATTGATCTATCTCGTGTATTTACGTTCTCAATTGCGGACGATTTTGGAATTTGGAATCTGTTATTTTAGAATTTGCGATTGCAAATCGCTAAATTACTTTTGCCTCATTGTGCAGCAAATCGACCAGCTCATCGACCGATTCGACCATTTTGACTTGCCCTTTCGGCGCCGGTTTGTCGAAACTGACATCTTCGGTCGCTTGGGTCGCATCTACCGGATCGACCACGTTAAGAGCCTTTTTTCGAGCCATCATAATGCCCCTCATATTGGGAATCTTTAGGTCACTCTCCTCGACGAGTCCCTTTTGTCCCCCGATAACCAAGGGTAGGTCGGCCTTAACGGTTTCTTTTCCCCCATCGATCTCGCGGATGGCGGTGGCCTTATCTCCTTCGATTTCAAGGCCGATGCAGGTATTCACAAAATTCATTCCGAGCATGGAGGCCAGAATACCGGGCACCATGCCGCCGTTGTAGTCGATGGATTCCCGCCCTCCGATGACCAGATCATATTCACCTTTTTTCACGATTTCAGCCAATTGTCCGGCCACAAAATATCCGTCTGTGGGCACTGCGTTTACGCGAATGCCCTCATCGGCGCCAATGGCCAACGCCTTGCGCATGGTCGGTTCGACGCCGGCCTCGCCAACGGTGGCGATATGTACGGCCGCCCCCTGTTTTTCCTTGAACCACATGGCTCGGGTGAGTCCGAATTCATCATTGGGGTTGATTACAAATTGTACCCCGCTGGTGTCGAATTTCGTATCGCCATCGGTAAAATTGATCTTTGAGGTCGTATCGGGTACGCTACTTATGCAAACTAATATCTTCATCTTTGGATATTCTTTTAATATTGTCTCGACGAAGATAGCTATAAATTCCCAAAAGAGCTATGCGTGCATAACAAATTTTATCCCTTATTTTGATAGGATGCTTCAAGGTGTTGCCATATAATTTCCTATTTTTGCTAGCTTTAAAAGGTTCAGGAAAAGATTAAGTATATGAAAACGTTACAATTTAGGGAAGCCATAGTTGAAGCGATGTCCGAGGAGATGCGCAGCGATGAATCCGTCTATCTGATGGGCGAGGAGGTAGCCGAATACAACGGCGCTTACAAGGCATCAAAGGGGATGTTGGACGAGTTTGGACCCAAACGGGTCGTCGATACGCCGATTTCCGAGCTCGGATTTGCAGGCGTGGGCGTCGGTTCGACCATGACCGGCTGCCGGCCGATCATTGAGTTCATGACCTTCAACTTTGCCCTGGTCGGTATCGATCAGATTATCAACAACGCGGCCAAGATCCGCCAGATGTCCGGAGGCCAGTTTCCCTGTCCCATAGTCTTCCGGGGCCCTACCGGATCGGCGGGACAATTGGGAGCGACGCATTCCCAGGCCTTCGAGAGCTGGTACGCCAACTGTCCCGGGCTCAAGGTGGTAGTGCCCTCCAATCCTGCGGATGCTAAAGGACTCTTGAAATCCGCCATTCGCGACGACGACCCGGTCATTTTTATGGAGTCAGAGCAGATGTACGGCGACAAGGGCGAGGTGCCGGAAGAGGAATACACTATCCCGATCGGGGAGGCCGATATAAAAAGGGAAGGTTCCGACGTTACTATTGTATCCTTCGGAAAAATTATCAAGGAGGCCTATAAAGCCGCCGATGAACTTCAAAAGGAGGACATTAGCTGTGAGATCATTGATTTGCGAACGGTCTATCCCTTAGATTATGAGGCAGTCATCAAATCCGTTAAGAAAACCAACCGGTTGGTCATCCTGGAGGAGGCTTGGCCGTTCGGAAACGTGGCTACGGAGATTACTTTCCATATTCAGGCACATGCCTTTGATTATCTGGATGCGCCCATCCAAAAAATTAATACCGCCGATGCACCCGCACCGTATTCCCCGGTATTGTTGGCAGCCTGGTTGCCCAATCATGAGGATGTCGTCAAAGCCGTTAAGAAAACGTTATACAAACTTTAGGTCTGCTGCGGTAAAAGTATATTTGCTCCGTCGTTATTTTTTGCGGCGGAGCATTTTTTATGATGTCCTATTGATCTTAGTGAAGATGGAATGCAAGGGGAGCTACCCGAACGCAAAGCTGACAATCTAACGGACTGCCCAGACTTTACACTTTCTCATTCGGTTTGCAGAAAGAACCTTTTTAGACATCCAGGGGTTAATGGTACGTTATTTGCTTTATCCCAGCGCATATCCCAAAAATACTGAATGAAAAAAACAGCTGTATTGCTTTTGTTTTTCTTGACGGGGCTCGTCCATGCCCAGACCAAGGTAGGCGGTCTTGTCATCGACGAATCCGGGGAAACGGTACCCTTCGCGAACGTACTCTTCAAAGATTCGCAGGAAGGTACGATTACGAATGATGACGGGCGATTTTATATGGAATCCGACAATACCTATTCCACCCTGGTCGTATCCTTTATTGGGTACGAAACCCAAGAAATTCCCTTGGAACAAAAGGTGAACTACGATATGGAAATCACCTTGGCCGAAGCGAGCGAGCAGTTAAATGAGGTCGTCTTGATTGCGGGCGAGCAACCGAAGAAAAACAACCCGGCCATCGACATCCTAAGAAAAATTTGGAAGAATAAGCGTGAGAACGGACTCCGTATGTTCGATCAGTATAAATACGATAAGTACGAAAAAGTGGAATTCGACCTGAATACCATCGACAGTTCGGTCATTAATAGCCGGGTTTTCAAGGGTTTGGAATTTATGTTCGAAGACCTTGATACCTCCCGCATTACCGGAAAGACCTATCTGCCGATTTTCCTGAACGAGAAATTCTCGAAGGTGTTCGGCGATAACGTGATGGGGGTCGAAAAAGAAGACGTACTGGGCAGTAAGAATTCCGGTTTCGAGAACAATCAGGCGATTACTGCCTTTATTCAAGATATGTATGCCGAATACGATGTCTACAACAACTACATCAAGTTTTTTGACAAAAGTTTTACGAGTCCCCTTTCCCGGACCGGCATCGACGTGTACAATTATGCCTTGCGCGATACGGCCTTTATCGACAACAAGTGGTGCTACAATATCGTGTACTACCCCAGACGTAAGAACGAGCTTACTTTTAAGGGCGATTTCTGGGTGAACGATACCACTTATGCCATTAAGAAAATCAACCTGCAGGTGACCAAAAGTGCCAACCTGAACTGGGTGAAAGACGTCTATATCGAACAGGATTTCGATGTGCTCAACGACAGCGTTTTTCTGTTGACAAGGGATTATATGCTGACGGATTTCAGCTATAGTAAAAAGGAAAAGTCCCGTGGGATATATGGAAAACGGACTACCGTTTACGACCGTCATGAGTTCGATCGGGAGCGGGGCAGGGATTTCTATAGAACGAAGAGCAATCCGTTCGACCCGATCGTTTTGAACCGTGACAGTACCTTTTGGGACAACAACCGCCTAGAATCGCTGAACAAGGACGAAAAAGGGGTGTATTCCCTCTTGGATACCTTGAAGACCGTGCCCAAATTCAAATCGTACTACAACCTGGTCAGTATTTTGGGTTCGGGCTATGTGGAAGTCGATAAATGGAATATTGATATCGGTGACGTTTACAGTGTCTTCGGCTATAACGATGCCGAGGGAATCCGCCTGCGGGGCGGGGCGCGTACTTATTTCGGACAGAACGATCTTTGGCGGCTTGAGGGCTATATGGCCTATGGCTTTAAGGATAAAAAGGGAAAATACGGTATCTCGGGAAAATGGCTGGTGGATAAAAAGACCCGGTTGATCATTTCTGGCGGCAATCGCCGTGATATCGAGCAATTAGGACTCAACCTGACCGCTACCAACGATGTGCTGGGGCGGAGTATCGCCTCTTCCTCCGTGTTCACTGTGGGGTCGAACGATCGTTTGACGAACATCAACCTGAGTACGTTCAACGTGGAGATGGAACCGCTGACCAATTTCCGGATACGGATCGGCAATTCGTTCCGTACACTTAGTTCGGCCCTGCCCGAGGCCTTCAGTCTTGAATACATCGATCCCGATGCCCCGGGCGGCATATCTTCCGAAATACATCAGTTCGATGTCCATACCACCCTGATCTATACGCCCGGCAAGCGCACCATCGGCTTCGGGGTCGAACGCAGCGATATTAACGACGACTACAGCACGCTGTTATTAAATTATACCCGTGGACTAGAGGGTTTTCTGGAAAGTGATTTCAATTATAGCAAACTGCAGTTTTCCTACAGCCAGCCTTGGCAGCTGGGCGGGTTCGGACGCTTGCTGAGTACGGTGGAAGTGGGCAAGACCTTCGGGGAGGTGCCGCTGGGCCTGCTCAACGTCATCCCGGGGAACCAGACCCTTTTTTCAATCTATAATACCTTCCCGAACCTCGATTTCTACGAGTTTGTGACCGATACCTACGCCTCCGTACATTTGGAGCATAATTTCAACGGGCGGCTATTTTCACGGATTCCCCTGCTACGGAAACTCGACTTACGGGAAATTATCGGCCTTAGAGGGGTCTGGGGCGAATTGTCCGATGAAAATATCGCTATGAGTGCCCCCACGAATATCCCGTTACAGGCTCCCAATGATAAGGTCTATTACGAGTATTCCGTCGGAATCGGCAATATTTTCAAGATATTCCGGATCGATTTTAACTTCAGGGGCAATTATTTGGAGGCTCCCGAAGCGCGGCCTTTTAGCGTGACCGGGTCATTCGGACTCCATTTCTAAAATAAGGATCGGGGAACCGGTGTGCACATCGGATTAGCCGTCCACCGCAATTGAAAATCGCCATTTCCCATGATGACACCGTGACTTTTATGCGATTGATAATGCTCAAAATGGCCTATCACTAGGCTGAAGTTCGAAGTATCATTATTCCTTCGGCGACTTTTCTTACCACCCACACAGATTTTACCACCATTTGTACAAGCAGAATTGATTAAGTCTTTTGCCGATAGTACATTAGACCCGTTGATTTAGATTTCTTTTTTCCTTACCCCCCCCAAGTTTGTTCCCCTAAAAGTCAATCCCGTTCCCCCTTCGAGCCTGAATATTTATTCACATCTAAAATTATATGAAATGACTGCAAAAAAGAAGAAGGTGGAATCACCTAAAGTACCCAAGGAGATATTTGCCCAGGTATCCCCAAAATCCATTGGAGGCCGATCCCTTTTTGAAGTGGGCAATTTCGCGACATCGGATAACATCCAAAATTATTTGTCGGAAAAAGAAGTAATCTTAAAAGCCGTGGAAGCTCTTAAAAGTGCCGGTTTTAACGTATTGCAGATTACCAATACCACGATCAACATATCGGGATCTGAATCGGACTACAAAAAGGCCTTCGGCCAAGAGATAATCGCGGCGGAACGGGAGTCTATCAAATCAGGTTCCGAAAAGGAAATGGTTACCTATTTGGATACGAGCCAAACCGATACGACCGGATTGATCATTCCCAAATCGGGTAAAATGGCCGATTACATCGAGGGGGTTGCCATTGAGACCCCGTATTATCCCTTCGCCCCCAATTACTTGCCACCGACCAAGGAGTATTGGCATCTGAACGTTCCCGGTGACGTTTCGGTCGGATGCAATGCGGATAAGGCCCACCGGGCGGCCGTTACGGGCAAGGGGGTTCATGTTGCCATGGTGGACACCGGATTTTACAAACACCCATTTTTTGCCCAACGGGGGTATCGCGTGAAACCGGTCACCCTGGCCCCAGGCACGCTGAATCCCCTGACCGATGACAGTGGACACGGAACGGGCGAATCGGCCAATATTTTTGCAACGGCGCCAGATTGTACATTGACGCCCGTAAAATGGAATTTCGTAAACTCGACCGCGGCCTTCAACCACGCCGTAAGCCTTGACCCCGATATTATTACATGTAGTTGGGGGTCGCACAGGCCCAATTCCATAAGTGCCGCGGAACAGACCTTGGCTGCGGCCATCGCGCTCGCCGTTTCAAGAGGCATTATTGTCGTGTTCGCAGCAGGTAACGGTCACTGGGGCTTTCCCGGGCAGCATCCCGACGTTATTTCGGCCGGCGGGGTGTACCTGGACCCGAACATGAACTTGAGGGCATCGAACTATTCCAGCGGTTTCGATTCCAACGTTTATCCGGGACGAAGGGTCCCCGACGTATGCGGTCTAGTAGGTCAGACCCCGGGGGCGAAATATATTATGCTGCCCGTACAGGAAGGATGCGATATCGATACGGACGGAGCGGGCGGATCCCACCCGAGCAAGGACGAAACCGGGGCCAACGACGGATGGGCCGCATTTAGCGGCACCTCGGCAGCCGCCCCTCAATTGGCCGGGGTGGCCGCCCTGATCAAACAGGCCTGTAGCCGACTGAGTCCCTCGCAAGTGCGTGATATGATGAAAACCACGGCAATCGATGTTACCACCGGAACCAGTAGTACCGGGACCTCATCGACCACCGGCCCCGATAACTCTACGGGACATGGACTGGTCGACGCCTATCGGGCGGTTTTGAAGGCGAAATTGCGCTGCAGATTCACCGTGCCGCCGATTGTTCCTCCTGTCGTAGTGGTTCCACCAGTGGTTCCGCCGGTCGTTCCACCCGTTGTCCCGCCCGTTTTGCCACCGGTAGCACCTCCTGTCGTGCCGGTTATACCACCTATAGGTCCGGTAATCACTTCGGAGGATGTCAGCGAAGGAATGCGGGAGAATAGTGGTACCTTTAGTACCGAGAACACCAAAATTCTGATGACCGAGGAAGAAATGGACGAAGCCATGAGAATGGTCGATGACGATCAGATAGATTTGGATGAATTAATGTAACCCAGCAAAAATCAAGCAAATGAACCGATCATTAGGTATCAAGATAACCATGATCTCGTTCATTTGCTTTATTTTTTTCAGATGCAATACGATGAAAAGTACCGAAGAAAAGAAACCAGACGTAACGGCAGAAGTCACGTTTCTGTCCGCAACGGGTCGAGATCCCTTGAACAAATTAATCACAAGTGAAAACGTCAAGGTGTATTTGCCCGATGAACGCAGTGTCGACCAGGTAGGGTCTTTCTTTAAAGCACGGGACTTTTCGTTCCGGTATGATCGAGGTATCTCCGCTACGATTTCGGGGGAGCGGGAAACCTTCCAAAAACTCTTTGGGGTAGAACTAGAATTCAATAAGGGTTCCTATAAGGTCAAAGGTCAGGACAACGGGCTGAACCTGCCCCTTGAAAAATTGCCCGATGAAATCAAGGAGCGCTTAAGTAATATTTCACTTCCCGAACGGATGGAATTATTCTGATCAATGAATACGTCAGCTGACATAACACCCTATTTCCTTTTCGATCGGTTGTTCGAAAATGCTTTGTTCGACAGTTTTGCCCAAGAGGCTTTGCAACTGTACAGGAAGTCAAAAAAGCATATTGTTGCCGATGGAGAAATAACGGAACGTGGCGGTACGCCCAAAAGAAAATTCAGGGCGGTCGGTGGCGGACCGGTACAGAACGCCATTTATGCCTCGCAAAAACTTCTTTCACATCTTTGCGACCGTACCGAAATGCACATCGTGCCTAGCGGTGAGCGGGGCACATACACTTTTTATGCCGAAGAAAACGACTACCTCGATATCCATAGGGATGTAGATTACTGCGACCTCACCCTGATCACCTGTTTGCATTCGACCCTTCCGAAAAACCATGCCCATGGGCTTTTAAACCTGTATTGTGAAAGATCCAACGAAAGCCTTGCTTCTATATATAAGGATAGGTTCTGGGGATACCAGTCCGTATTCCTAAGACCGGGTCAATCCATATTGCTACAGGGCGGCATCGTACCCCATGGCGTAAATCCGATGCAAGCGAACCACCATAGGATTATATCTGCCCTCTGCTTCAAAAGAATTTCTTAGATCGGTTACATATGCCGAATCTCGTTTTCCCAATTCATTTTCGTACCTTCGCACTCTTAAAAAGTTCTAAAATGGCTGTTAAAGCGAACATTACCTTCGACGTATTGATTGAAATCCCAAAGGGAAGCAGAAATAAATACGAATACGATTTTACCCTAAATAAAATCCGTTTTGATCGGATGTTATTCTCCTCGATGATGTATCCCGGGGACTACGGTTTTATTCCCGAAACCCTGGCCTTGGACTCAGATCCCCTCGATGTGCTGGTATTAGGGGCCGAACCTACCTATCCGATGGTGGTGATGGAGGTCAGGCCGATAGGGGTCTTTCACATGACCGATGAAAAAGGCCCAGATGAAAAAATAATATGTGTACCCGTCTCCGATCCAATTTGGAACAGCAACAGCGATATAAGCGACCTGAATCCGCACCGTCTCAAGGAAATCGAACATTTTTTCAAGGTCTATAAAGACCTCGAAAAGAAAAAGGTCGATACCGGCGGCTGGAGTGATGTCAACAAAGCTGTCGAAATCTATCACCAATGTGTAAAAAGATATCAAGAAAGCGATCACAGACACCGGCGTACCTTTATGATTTAGGGACCGCGGACATCAATTATATTGCCCTGTAACAAATGCCATCCTTATTAATCGGGATGGCTTTTTTTATTCTGTCCAATTTCATTACTTTAGCCGCCGTTAAAAAATACCTAACTGAATCATGGAAATACTAGTCAATTATCTCTGGGTCTTCGGAATCGTGGCCCTTTTGTTCGTTTTTATCAAAAATGCATGGGTCTCGAAGCAAGAGGTCGGCGATGCTAAAATGGCGCGAATCGCGAAGAACATTGCCGATGGGGCGATGTCGTTCCTAAAAGCGGAATATAAGATCCTTTCGATTTTTGTGCTGGCCGTTGCCGTACTTCTATATTTTAAGGGTACGGGAGAAACGGGCTCCCACGGCACTGTTGCCGTATCGTTTATCGTCGGTGCCATTTGCTCGGCCTTGGCCGGATTTATCGGAATGCGGGTCGCTACCAAGGCCAATGTTAGAACCACCCAGGCCGCCCGAACCTCTTTGGGCCGGGCTCTCGAAGTTGCCTTTGCCGGCGGTTCCGTCATGGGCCTTGGTGTGGTGGGACTTGGGGTTTTGGGGCTCAGCGGACTCTTTATGGTCTATCAGAATATCTGGCCCGGGGCCGAGAATTTGCAGTTGGTACTCAATGTGCTTTCCGGATTTTCCCTAGGGGCATCTTCCATCGCCCTTTTCGCCCGTGTGGGCGGCGGTATCTATACCAAGGCGGCCGATGTGGGCGCTGATTTGGTGGGAAAGGTCGAAGCGGGCATTCCCGAAGACCACCCGCTGAACCCTGCGACAATTGCCGATAACGTCGGCGACAACGTAGGAGATGTCGCCGGGATGGGTGCCGACCTCTTTGAATCGTATGTAGGCTCTATTATTGGAACCATGGTTTTGGGCGCCTTTATCATCACTCCCGATTTCGGGGGATTGGGTGCCGTCTATTTGCCTTTGGTGCTGGCCGCGGTGGGGATCATCATGTCCATCATCGGAACCTTCTTTGTAAGGGTCAAGGAAGGAGGCAACCCGCAAGCCGCCCTGAATACGGGGGAGTTCCTATCTGCGGGACTGATGGTGGTAGCTTCCTATTTCATCATTAACGCTATGATACCCGAATCCGTCGAGGGACTTCCGAGCGGGGCCATGGGTATCTTTTGGGCCACCATTGCCGGTCTGGTAGCCGGTCTGGGCGTTGGTAAGATCACTGAATATTATACAGGTACCGGTACCAAGCCGGTTATGGGAATCGTAAGGCAATCGGAAACCGGTGCCGCCACTAATATTATTTCTGGACTTGGCGTAGGGATGATGTCCACCGCCGTACCGATCATCCTGATTGCGGCCGCTATTTTGATCTCGCATTATTTTGCAGGATTGTATGGTATTGCCATAGCCGCCGTAGGGATGCTGGCGAATACCGGCATTCAGTTGGCCGTCGATGCCTACGGTCCGGTTTCCGATAATGCCGGGGGTATTGCCGAAATGGCCGAATTGCCCAGTGAGGTCCGTGAACGTACCGATACCTTGGATGCCGTGGGGAATACCACTGCCGCTATCGGAAAGGGATTTGCCATCGCTTCCGCGGCCTTGACCGCCTTGGCCTTGTTCTCTGCCTTTATGAAAGTCGCCAACGTGACCTCTATCGATGTATCCCGGCCCGATATTATGGCGGGACTGCTGGTAGGGGGCATGCTGCCTTTCGTGTTCTCGGCCCTGTCGATGAACGCCGTAGGTCGGGCCGCCCTGGCCATGATCGAAGAAGTGCGTCGTCAGTTTCGTGATATTCCCGAATTAAAGGCCGCCTTGGGTGTGATGCGGAAATACGATTCCGATATGACAAAGGCCACGCCGGCGGACCGTGCGATTTTTGACGCCGCCGATGGGGTTGCCGAATACGATAAATGTGTGGCCATCTCTACGCAGGCATCCCTCAAGGAAATGGTACTGCCTGGTTTGCTTGCCATTGCCGTGCCCGTTGCGGTCGGCTATATAGGCGGCGCCGAAATGTTGGGCGGTCTTCTGGCGGGCGTGACCACCGCTGGAGTCTTGATGGCCATTTTTCAGTCCAATGCCGGGGGTGCGTGGGACAATGCAAAAAAAATGATCGAAGCAGACGGCCGCAAAGGTACCGATGCCCATAAAGCGGCAGTTGTAGGCGATACGGTCGGAGACCCTTTTAAGGATACTTCCGGTCCTTCGTTGAACATTCTGTTGAAATTGATGTCCGTCGTAGCACTGGTCATCGCCCCGAGTATCGCCATGGGTGAAACGGGACTGGCAGTGACTGATGACGCAAAGGAAATACAAGTGGAAATGGCTACTGATGTGGACGATTACACCGAAGCGACCATCGCCTACACCTCAGTGGTCAACGGGGAAAGAATCACGAAGGAAAAGACTTTTACGGGTTCCCAGGCCGAAGTTCAAAGCCAGTTGCAAGCTTTTGAGAACAACACAATGGATTCAAAAGCTTCCGAGGCGGAGATAACCATCGAGAGTATCGATATCCGAAAGTGAGCATAATTGTTCTTGATTGAACATTTAAGAAGAGGAGGTCTTTCCGGGTGAAAGGCCTCCTTTTTTTTATGGTACAGGACTTCGTTCTGCAAGATATAGTTCTACCGCTATCCTGACAAAAAGCTGGTATGACTCAATTTGACAAAAAGACAAAATTAGAATGCAAAATGTAAAATTTGCAGGTTAGAGAGAAAGTCTAAACGAGTTCAAAGTAAATTCATCTTTCTTCCTTGCTCTTTCCGTCATTTATCCACCAACCTTTTCCCTATATTTGACCTGATGGCCTGGTTCGGAAAAAAAGACAAACTTCAGATTATCACGTTTCAAAGTTATGGCACCAATACGCATTTTTATGCCAGGGGCAGGGCTTTGGAGGATGAGGAAATCGACCTTTCGAAAAAGGGATTTTTCAATCTGTTGTGGAATTCCTTTAAGCGATTCGAGACCGATGAAATCCGGAATACCGGGATAAGCATACGGTTTCGGGATGGCACCTCCCTTTCCGGAACTACCGATAATCGAGGCTATTACCGTATAGATACTACGGTGCAGAATTTAAGGAAGCAGGCCAACGAAGAAAGTTGGGTGGGTTATGAAATTTCATATACAGATACAGCTTTAAAAAGGGAAATACTGCATCAGAACCGTTTCCCGGGAGAGATTTTGATTCCCTCGGCCCAGGCGGACTTCGGCGTCATCAGCGATATCGACGATACCATACTCCATACGGGAGTGGTCTCGTCGTTAAAGTGGAAAGTGGTATTCAATACCTTGTTCAAAAAGCCGGGACAGCGCCTACCCCTAAAAGGTGCCGCTGAGTTCTACGGACAACTGCATCGCGGAAAATCCGGCGCGGCCGCCAATCCCATTTTTTACGTCAGCCACAGCCCTTGGAACCTGTATCGCTATTTGGAACTCTTCCTGGCCAAGAACAATTTTCCGAAAGGACCCATTTTATTGCGGAACTTCCCGCGGTGGGGCGGCTTCGGAAAGGAGGAGGAAAAGCCGCAAAAGCAGAAGGAGATTTTCAACATCCTAAAAACCTATCCCGATCTCAAATTTATTCTGATAGGCGATAGCGGCGAGCACGATGCCGATATCTACAAGGAAATTGCGGAACGATATCCCGTAAACATTTTGGCCATCTATCTGAGAAGTGTGGCCCATAAACGAAAAATGGAGCGGGTTCGGGGGCTGTTCGATGAATATAAGCTTACTCCTGTGCTGTTTGTGGAAAGCAGTGCGCAGGCCGTGGAGCATGCCAGGGAAAACGGTTTTATTTGAGTTGCTAAGGCCCCAAAGGTTTTCTATCGGGGGATTCTTTCTTTTTTTATATTTTTCTGAAAAGAAGCACTTTCGAACCAACGGGAAAAACCTTTAGGGTCTTAATCCCCCCCGCCCCGTTCAGAAAAGTCCATGAATCTCCGCATCGATCTTATTGATCACCGTCCCTAAATCCTCCGGGTCGTCTACGAAATTGACATTATCGACGTTGATGACCAATAAATTTCCCTTTTCGTACCCATGAACCCAAGCCTCGTAGCGTTCGTTGAGACGGCTGAGGTAATCGATGGATATACTGTTTTCATATTCCCTACCGCGTTTATGGATCTGGTCCACCAGATTGGGAATCGAACTGCGCAGATAGATTAAAAGATCTGGCGGCTGTACCAAGCTTTCCATCAATTCGAAAAGGCTTTCGTAGTTCGTAAAATCCCGATTGGTCATCAGCCCCATGGCGTGCAGGTTGGGGGCGAAGATATAGGCATCCTCATAAATAGTGCGGTCCTGTATCGTGTCCTTGCCGCTCTTCCTGATCTTTAGAATCTGTCGAAACCGCTGGTTGAGAAAGTAAATTTGCAGGTTGAAGCTCCAGCGCTCCATTTGGTTGTAGAAATCGTCGAGGTAGGGGTTGTCCACAACATCCTCGAAATTGGCCTCCCATTGGTAATGTTTGGCCAACAATCGGGTCAAGGTAGTTTTACCGGCACCAATATTTCCTGCAACCGCAATATGCATAAGGGATCGGATTAAAGGTTCGTTATTAAAGGAGCTTACAATATACGAAGTATCTCGGGGAAGAGGAAAATTATAACGGAAAAGCAACGCGGTAAAAATTTTTATTTCTTTCCCGTTTGTGTACTTTTGTCGATAGAAACTGAGGAAGGATTTGACTGATTGCAACCTCTAGAAAAAATGCTAAAGCAGTTGATCGGAACAAGCTTCCCGTCATCTTCTTTGGTTCCGACATTCAAATCCGCTTCCTCTTTGTAAAATAGCATACTATGTCGTACCTATTTACCTCCGAATCCGTGAGTGAGGGTCATCCCGATAAAATCGCCGACCAGATCAGTGATGCGTTGTTGGACCATTTTTTGGCCTTCGACCCAGAAAGTAAGGTGGCCTGCGAGACCTTGGTTACTACAGGGCAGGTCGTGCTTGCCGGCGAAGTCAAGAGCGACACCTATCTGGATGTGCAGAACATTGCACGCGAAACCATCAACAACATCGGATACACCAAGGGGGAGTACCAGTTCAGCGGCGATTCGTGCGGGGTCATATCACTGATCCACGAACAGTCCCAAGATATCAGCCAAGGCGTAGATCGTGGCGACAAGGAAAAGCAGGGCGCCGGTGATCAGGGTATGATGTTCGGTTATGCCACCAAGGAAACGGAGAATTACATGCCGTTGGCCCTTGACATATCCCATAGATTATTGCAGGTTTTGGCCGATCTGCGTCGCGAAAATGATGAAATCAACTACTTACGGCCCGATGCCAAGGCGCAGGTAACCTTGGAATATTCCGATGAAAATGTGCCACAACGGATAGACACTATTGTGGTCTCTACCCAGCACGACGAATTCGACACGGATGATGGTAAGATGTTGGCCAAGATAAAGGAAGATATCGTGGGGATATTGATTCCCCGGGTGAAGGCGCAGCTGCCCAAAAACATTCAGGGCCTGTTCGATGATCGGATTACCTATCATATCAACCCGACCGGAAAATTTGTCATTGGGGGCCCCCATGGCGATGCGGGACTCACGGGCCGAAAAGTTGTCGTCGATACCTACGGGGGCAAAGGCGCCCACGGAGGTGGGGCCTTCAGCGGAAAGGATCCGAGTAAGGTCGACCGCAGTGCCGCCTATGCCGCCAGGCACGCCGCCAAAAATCTGGTCGCCGCAGGAGTGGCCGAAGAGCTGCTCGTACAGGTCAGTTACGCTATCGGGGTGGTGGAGCCTACCTCAGTTTCCGTGGAGACTTACGGCACCTCGAAAGTCGAACTAAGCGACGGGGAAATCGCCAAAAAGGTCGCGGAATTGTTCGATATGCGTCCCTTTGCCATCGAAGAACGCCTCAAACTACGAAATCCGATCTACCTAGAAACCGCGGCCTACGGCCACATGGGGAAAGAACCTAAAACGGTCAAAAAGATTTACGAATCTCCCTACAGCGGCCGTGTCGAAAAAGAGGTGGAATTGTTCACTTGGGAAAAGTTGGATAGGGTAGCGGAGGTTAAAAAATCATTTAAGTTATGATTTAATCCAACAATTTTATTGGATTTTGATATGGAAAGCGATTTTAATGGCTTTGCATTAGGAAAATCCCATCGTCCGTTGTTATCTACTCCTGCCAACTGAAGACCCGGATTTTTGTATCTTTCTTTTTTCCTTTGCCGTCGTTAAAATTATCCACCGTAGCTTAGGCTATGCTTTGCCAACGCTTCGGCTCGCCCACAGCTTTCGCTGTGTCGTGCCTAGGCAAAGAAAAAAATAAAATTCCCAAAACTTTCGGTTTTTCAAGTAGCATGAGTATATTTGTTTTTAGAGTTTTCGAACGTTCAAACACGTATTGATCAGTTATCAAGAAAGGTGGAGGGATTGGACCCTATGAAACCTTAGCAACCCTCTTGCCTACCGATTGCTTTCGGAAGGGTATAGAGAAGGTGCTACGTTCTACTTAGTGATGTTTGAAGATTTTCGGATTCGGCAACTAGGCAGATAACACAAACGAATTACCTTCCGTAATTTACTTTCTTCATAACTTATTGATATTATCGAGTCAGCTTGGGACAAACCCTCGGGAGCCCGCTTTAGACCCGATTGAAATGGCAGTCCGCTAACCACCCGGTGGATATTGGAAACGGCTATTGCCTTTGAGCGGTCTAAAACAAACACTATCAATAAGTACGCTAACAATAAAAACCAAAAATCATGAGCGATTCTAAATTTGCTACCAACGCCCTACATGCCGGACATGACGTAAAGGCCCATGGGGGAACCCGTGCCGTGCCGCTGTACCAAAACACCTCGTACGTGTTTGAGGATTCGGACCATGCAGCCAACCTTTTCAATCTTTCGCAACCGGGCTTTATCTATACCCGGTTGAACAACCCGACCAACGATGTGCTCGAACAGCGTATGGCAGCCCTTGAAGGGGGTATAGCTTCGGTGGCTACGGCTTCGGGCATGGCCGCGCTATCGACAACCTTCTTGACCCTGTTAAAGTCCGGCGACCATATCGTTACCAGTAACAGCCTGTACGGGGGTACCTACAACCTGTTCGGGGTAACCCTGCCGAGACTGGGTATTACAACCACTTTTGTCGACCCTTCCGATCCGGCGAATTTTGAAAAAGCGCTGCAGGACAATACCCGGGCGGTCTTTGTGGAATCCCTCGGCAATCCGAAATTGGATGTGTTGGACCTCAAGGCGATTTCAGAGGTGGCTAAAAAGGCCAAGGTGCCGTTTATCGTGGATAACACCGTCGCAACGCCCGCCCTGATCAATCCCATCGAACACGGGGCGAACATCGTCATTCACGCTTTGACAAAGTACATCAACGGTAACGGAACCGCCCTGGGTGGAGCCATCGTCGATGCCGGTACCTTCGATTATAGCAACGGCAATTTTCCCGAATTCACGGAGCCCTCCCCGGGCTATCACGGGTTAGTCTATCACGAGGCCTTGGGTCCGGCAGCATTCATCGCAAAGGCCCGGATCGAAGGATTACGGGATTTAGGGGCTGCCCCGAGCCCTTTCAATATCTGGCAAATTATTCAAGGTCTGGAAACGCTCGAGGTGCGGATGAAACATATCAGCGAAAACGCCCTGGCCTTGGCCGAATGGCTACAAGGTCGCGACGTGGTGACCTGGGTGAACTATCCAGGGTTGAAGTCCAGTAGATACTATGATCTGGGGCAAAAGTATTTGCCTAAGGGACAGAGTGGCCTCATTACCTTTGGGGTCAAGGGCGGCTTTGAATCCGCGAAAAAAATAGCGGACCATACGAAGCTCTTTTCGCTGCTGGCCAATATTGGGGATACCAAGTCATTGATAATCCATCCCGCAAGCACCACCCATCAGCAATTGGACGACGAAGCCCAGGAATCTACCGGGGTGACCAAAGATTTGATCCGTCTCTCGGTCGGGCTTGAAGATATCGACGACCTAAAAGCCGACCTTGAAAATGCGTTTGCAACAATTGACGCGTAGCGCCATCTTCCAGGGCATCGCCCATTGAAAAGAGGAGTTGAACTTAAGATGTAAAATTAGATGCTCCATCATTTAAAACTTAAGAACTATACCACCCTGAGCGGTGTCAACCAAGATATCGAACTTTCGTACGAGCTGTTCGGGCGCGAGCTGCATTCCGCGCCCATCGTACTCGTGAACCATGCCCTCACCGGAAACTCCAATGTTACCGGCGACGGCGGTTGGTGGTCCGCACTGATCGGGGAGGGCAAACGTATCGATACCAATAGATATACGATACTTTCGTTCAATGTGCCGGGCAACGGCCACAATGGGTTCGTTATCGAAAATTATAAGGATTTTGTGGCCGGTGATATCGCCCGCATCTTTTTATGGGGCTTACAGCAGCTAAAGATAGACAGGCTATTTGCCATTATCGGCGGGTCCCTAGGTGGGGGCATCGCTTGGGAAATGGCCGCTATCAATCCTAAAATCACGAAACACTTGGTCCCCGTGGCATCCGATTGGAAATCTACCGACTGGTTGATTGCCAATTGCCAGATACAGGAGCAGTTCTTGATCAATTCAAAGCAGCCGGTCCATGACGCACGCATGCACGCCATGTTATGCTACCGAACACCCGAGTCGTTTAAAGACCGCTTCAAACGGAGTACCAACGAAGAGCTGCAGGTCTTTAACGTCGAGAGCTGGTTGATGCACCACGGCGATAAACTGCAGGATCGCTTTCAGTTGTCGGCCTACAAGTTGATGAACCAATTGCTGAAGACCATCGACGTAACCCGTGACGGACAGGAGAATTTCAGAAACTTACAACGAAGCGACACCAACATTCATATCATCGGGGTCGATTCCGATCTTTTTTTTACGGCCCAGGAGAATAAGGACACCTATAAGCGGCTTGCCCAGGCGAACAGTAACGTGACCTACGGGGAAGTCAACTCCCTGCACGGCCATGATGCCTTTTTGATCGAATTCGAGCAGATGGAACAGTTGCTAAAACCCATTTTCGATAGCAACGGAAAGGTAGGCCGGGTCAAGATCCTGAAGTTCGGCGGAAGGTCGCTGTCCAACGGCGAAGGTATTGAACGGGTTTTGGAAATTTTAACGACCAGGGGAAAGGCCGGGGAGCCTATTGCGGTGGTCCTGTCCGCCAGAGGGAAAGCGACCGACCAACTGGAAGCGATGTTGGATACGGCCGCAAAACGAGAGCAGTATAAGCTTGAGCTGGAAGCTTTTGCGGAGTATCAGAAATTCAACTTTAAAAATATCGATTTATCCTCCGAGTTCGAAGCGCTGACCAAACTCTTGGAGGGAGTGGCCCTTCTGGGCGACTACAGTGCCAAGATTAAAGATCAGGCACTTTCTTTCGGGGAGCTGATTTCCGCTAAAGTGGTTGCCCATGCGTTGCGGGACAGGGGACTCAATGCGCAAGTTATGGATGCCCGGGAGTTGGTAAAGACCGACTCCAATTTCGGGGATGCCTCGGTGATGGAGATAGCCTCCAAAGAAAGCATACTCAAAAGATTCGAGCAGCTTGAGCCCGATGCGATACCCATAATCACTGGGTTTATTGCTTCGGACGAAAATGGCGACACGACCACTTTGGGCAGAAACGGCAGCAATTATTCCGCGGCTTTGTTCGCTAACTTTCTCAATGCCGAAGAGCTACAGAACTTTACCCACGTCGATGGCATCTTTACCGCCAATCCCGATCTTGTGGCCGATGCAAGACGTATCGACAACCTATCCTATGGGGAAGCCAACGAGCTGGCCAATTTCGGGGCGACGATCTTACACGCGAAGACCATCATTCCGCTTATCGAGAAGAATATCCCGCTGCGTATTTTAAACACCTTCAACAATGATAACGAAGGCACTTTGATCAGTGCGAAGACTGAAAAAGAAGGCATTAAATCGCTCTCCGTTATCGAAAACGTATCCTTGATCAATCTTGAGGGGCGGGGACTACTGGGAAAAGTAGGTATCGATGCACGGATTTTTAAAACGCTCGAACGGAACAACATAAGTGTCAGTATCATCTCACAAGGGTCTTCGGAGCGGGGAATCGGCCTGGTGGTGGATTCCGATAAGGCCTTAAGGGCCAAAAAAGCTTTGGACGCCGAATTCGAGGGCGATTATGTCAATAGGGACATCAACACGATTACCGTACTTGAGGAAGTATCGGTCATTTCGGTAGTCGGGCAGGACCTTAGTACCTTCCATCTTCCGTATAATGCCCTGATCAAGAATCAGATCGTGCCGCTGTTGTTCAACAATACGGTCTCCGGAAAGAACGTCAGTTTGGTGGTGAAAAAAGCGGACCTCCACAAAGCGATGAACGTGATGCACGGCCAAATCTTTGGGATAAGCAACAAGTTGAACCTGGCCTTGTTCGGACACGGCAACGTAGGCGGCACGCTGATCGACCAAATTTTAAAATCCGCTAAGTCCATCGAAGAACGTAAGGGCATCGATGTCAAAATTTTCGCCATCGCCAATTCCCGCAAGGTACTTTTGGATAAAAATGGGATATCCAACGACTGGAAGAACTCCCTCGACGAAAAAGGGATACCTTACGCGCTCGAGGACGTCATTTTGTACGCCAAGGAAAACCACCTCGAAAATCTGATTGCGGTTGATAATACCGCCAGCGAGGATTTTGTGGCACATTATGTGGACTTCGTCAGAAACGGGTTCGACTTGGTATCTTCCAATAAAATCGCGAATACCCTTGATTTCGATTACTACCGATCTCTACGTGATGAACTGGACAAAAACCAAAAACAATACCTATACGAAACGAACGTAGGTGCCGGCTTGCCATTAATAGATACCATCAAGTTACTACACCTTTCTGGCGAGAACATCACCCAGATCAAAGGGGTTTTTTCAGGTTCGTTAAGCTATATTTTCAATACCTTTTCGGAATCCGACCAAGTCTTTTCGGATATTCTAAAGGATGCGATGAACAGCGGCTATACCGAACCCGACCCTAGGGAAGATCTGTCCGGCAACGACGTAGGCCGCAAGCTGTTGATTCTGGCGCGGGAACTGGGGTTGCGCAATGAATTCTCCGATATCGATATCCAGAACCTGATTCCCGAGAAATTAAGAAAAGGGAAGGTCGAAGACTTTTTAGATCAGCTCGATATTTTGGACGAAAAATTCGATACCCTTAAAAAAGAGCAGCAGCCCGATCACGTATTACGCTACGTAGGCGACCTGCACGGCGACCTACAAAAGGAAAAGGGAATTTTGGACGTAGAGCTGATTTCCGTGCCCAAACAGAGTGCTCTTGGCCAGGTAAAAGGTTCCGATTCCATTATCGAAATCTATACGGAATCCTACGGGGAGCATCCGCTGGTCATCCAAGGTGCCGGGGCCGGGGCGGCGGTAACGGCAAGAGGGGTTTTTGGTGATATTTTGCGGATTGCGGAGAAAGGGTGAGGAGGAGAAAAGAGACGGGGTTCGGATGACGGATGTCTGGTGACGGATAATGGTTGACGGGCGGCGGGTGACTGGTGAACGATGACGATTGATGGTTGGTCTGTGACTGATAGAAATGTAAACCTTAGATAATTAGACAGCATATTTTGGGCAACGAGAAAAATAAATTTGAGACCAACGCGATCCGTACCCAACTGAACCGTACGGAAAACCTGGAACATTCCGTCCCGCTCTACCTGACATCGAGCTTTGTATTCGAGGATGCAGAGGATATGCGGGCCTCTTTTGCGGAAGAAAAGCAAAGGAACGTGTATTCGCGTTATTCCAATCCCAATTCCTCAGAATTCATTGAAAAAGTCTGCCAAATGGAGGGAGCAGAGGCGGGCTACGCTTTTGCATCGGGCATGTCGGCGGTGTTTTCCACCTTTGCGGCACTGTTGGATAGCGGGGACCATATCGTTTCGGCCCGTAGCGTTTTCGGATCTACCCATTCGCTATTCACGAACTTTTTGCCAAAATGGAATATCGAACATTCCTATTTCAAGGTAGACGAGGTTGAAAAGATATCGCAGCTCATCCGACCGAACACCAAAATTCTCTATGCCGAAACACCTACCAACCCCGGAGTCGATGTACTGGATATGGAAGCTTTGGCCGACATCGCCAAAAAACATAATTTGACATTTATTGTTGACAATTGCTTTGCGTCCCCCTACTTACAACAACCGATAAAATCCGGAGCAGATCTGGTCATCCATTCCGGTACCAAATTGATGGACGGCCAGGGTAGGGTGCTGGCCGGTATTACGGTAGGCAGCAGTGAACTGATAGATAAGATATATCGGTTCTCAAGAATTACCGGCCCGTCGCTTTCCCCTTTTAACGCTTGGGTACTTTCCAAAAGCCTGGAAACCTTGTCGGTTCGTGTGGACAGACATTGCGAAAACGCATTAAAATTGGCGGAATATCTTGAAGGACACGCTAAGGTAAATTGGGTAAAGTACCCTTTCCTAAAATCCCATCCCCAATACGAAATCGCCAAAAAACAAATGAAAGCCGGTGGCTGTGTTGTCGCTTTCGAGGTCAAAGGCGGACTGGCAGCCGGACAAAAGTTCTTCGATTCCATTCAGATGTTGTCCCTTTCTGCCAACCTAGGCGATACCCGTAGTATCGTCACCCACCCCGCATCGACCACCCACAGCAAGCTAACGACCGAAGAACGATCGGAAACCGGAATCACCGACGGTATGGTCCGCGTTTCGGTCGGGCTCGAACATGTGGATGACATTATCCGAGATATCGAACAGGCATTGGGGTAGTCTCTTTTTCCCTATCTTCGCGTAATGCTCTCCAAAAAGACGAAATACGGCCTTAAAGCTTTGACTTATTTGGCTACCCAAAAGGATAAAAATCCAGTTCAAATTGCCGAAATCGCAGAGAATGAGAATATCTCACAAAAATTTCTGGAAAGTATTCTGCTGACTCTCCGGAAAACCGGATTTCTGGGATCAAAGAAAGGAAAGGGTGGAGGATACTATCTTATAAAGGACCCAGAGGAGATATTGATGACCGACGTCATGCGCATCCTTGAAGGTCCGATTGCCATGGTGCCGTGCGTAAGCCTGAATTTTTACGAAAAGTGCGATGACTGTCCCGATGAAGCTTCCTGTTCCGTCAACAAATTGATGCTCAAAGTGAGGGACGCCAATCTGGAAGTTTATCGGAACAATACCTTGGCGGATTTGATTATTTAAAAGCTTTATTCAACCCGTCACTCATCTTCCCGCGTCAAGGTTGCGCCCGAAGTCAAAGTCCCCCGTCTCAATTGAACATTCCTTAATTAATCCCCCATTATTTTATCAATCTACTAAATCTATAGGTTAATTGTAATTTTTGGGAATAAAGCTTTGCCCATACCAATAATTTACTCCTATTTTTGTTTACTCTATTAAGTTGATGGGGTAATTAGATTTAATCGACCAATGATTTTAGACCATTTGATTTTAAATAAAGAGGCTTCCCAAAAGAAATATTCCGCAGCACGGAAATCCGAACGGCCTTTGCGCAGTATTGCCAAGGCGACGAGCTGGAGGGTAATTGGCACGATGGACACCTTGTTGATATCGTACATCCTTACGGGAGAGGTGGCCATAGCGGCGTCGATTGCTTCGATTGACTTTGCCACGAAAATGGTTTTATATTTTTTTCATGAGCGTATTTGGAATAAAATAAGTTGGGGGAAACAAGCAGGATAAACTAATAGTTTCGACATGGGATTTTCACAAGAATCGATCAAACGATTGAACGCACAGTTCAAGGGCATTCCGCCAGAGGAGATTATATCATGGGCGGTGGAATACGCCGATAGGCCAGTGGTGACCACTAATTTCCGGCCCTATGAGGTAACCATACTAAATGCTGTTTCCGAAGTGCGGGAGGATATACCCGTAATTTGGTGCGATACGGGGTACAATACACCCAACACCTATAAACATGCCGAAGACTTGATCCAGCGCTTGAACCTGAACATCGATTTGTACGTGCCTAAACAGACGACGGCGCATCGGGACAGCGTGATGGGGATTCCCCAGATCGACGATCCCAGGCATGCCGAATTTACCGAACAGGTAAAGCTGGAGCCTTTTCGAAGGGCGATGGCGGCACACAGGCCGGATGTTTGGTTCACCAATCTGAGAAAGGGCCAGACCGCACTGCGCGATTCCCTCGATATTTTGAGCCTTGGCAAAAATGGCGTGTTAAAGGTGAGTCCCTTTTATCATTGGAGCGATACCCAGCTGGACGCCTATTTGAAACAACATAATTTGCCTAACGAGCACCATTATTTCGATCCGACCAAAGTGTTGGAGAACCGGGAATGCGGACTCCATTCTTGACTCTAACGAAAGGAACAAGGAAAAAAGAACAAGGAAAAAAGAACAAGGACGAAAGGGGCAAGGACGGAAGGAGCAAGGACGAAAGGAGCAAGGACGGAAGGAGACAGGACTGAGCGAACGAAGTCTAAAAGACAGTGAATGACAAAGATTATGAATAGGCTAACAAACCGAGGTAAAAGTCTTTATTCCTTATCCCTTTTGTCTTTCCTCAAACTGTTGGTTTTCAAAATTTAAAAATAAATAACCCTCAAATAATAACCGCATCCCTATGAAACAGGATACATCTCACATCAACGCCTTGGAAAACGAGGCCATTTACATCTTCCGCGAGGTGGCGGCGCAATTCGAAAGGCCGGTGCTATTGTTTTCCGGCGGAAAAGATTCCATAACCTTGGTGCGGTTGGCGCAGAAGGCTTTTTGGCCGGCAAAGATTCCCTTTCCCTTGATGCATATCGATACAGGTCATAATTTTCCCGAGACTATTGAGTTTCGCGATAGGCTGGTAGAGGAATTGGGATTGGAACTTATCGTGAGGAACGTTCAGGATTCCATCGATCAGGGTAAGGTCAAGGAAGAATCCGGACGGTATTCGAGCAGGAATTCCCTGCAGACCACCACCTTGCTCGATGCCATCGAAGAATTCAAATTTGACGCCTGTATCGGCGGGGCCAGACGTGACGAGGAAAAGGCGCGCGCCAAGGAGCGGATATTTTCCGTCCGTGACGATTTTGGCCAGTGGGACGAGCGCAACCAGCGTCCCGAACTCTTCGATATGCTGAACGGACAGATTGAATTGGGGCAGAACGTTCGGGTTTTCCCAATTTCAAACTGGACTGAGCTTGACGTATGGTCCTACATCCAAAACGAGGAAATCGAAATTCCCTCCATCTATTTTGCCCATAAGCGAAAGGTTTTTATGCGGGACGGCCTGATATGGTCGCATTCGGATTATGTATTTCAAGAGGAAGATGAGGAAGTCTTGGAGCGAATGGTGCGCTTCCGTACCGTGGGCGATATGAGCTGTACCGCCGCCGTGTTTTCGGAAGCCTCGGATATCGAATCCGTTGTCGCCGAAATTAGGGACTCCACCATTTCCGAACGCGGTGCCCGAATCGACGACAAACGCTCTGAAGCCGCCATGGAAAAAAGGAAGCAGCAGGGGTATTTTTGAGTTGGAAAATACTAAATACTCAATACTAAGTACTCAATACTAATAACCAAATGGAAGTATTAAAAATAGCAACCGCAGGTAGTGTGGACGACGGCAAGAGTACCTTGATCGGAAGGCTGCTCTACGATACCAAATCCCTTACCGACGACAAATTGGAGGCCATTGAACAAAGAAGCAGGAAAAACGGATACGATTATCTGGATTTCTCCCTGGCTACGGACGGACTGGTAGCCGAGCGCGAACAGGGCATTACCATAGACGTAGCACATATCTATTTTTCCACCAAGAAAAAGAGCTATATCATCGCCGATACGCCCGGTCATGTGGAATATACCCGAAACATGGTCACCGGAGCCTCGACTTCACAGGCCGCCATTATTCTGATCGATGCCCGAAAAGGTGTCATAGAGCAGACCAACCGTCATTTCTTTATCAATAACCTGCTCCGCGTAAAAGAAGTTATCGTGGCCATCAATAAAATGGACCTGATCGATTTTTCGGAGGAAAAATATACGCAGATCAAAGCAGATTTCGAGAAACTGATGGCCAAACGGGATTATGAGGACCAAAAGATCACTTTTATTCCCGTTAGTGCATTAAAGGGCGACAACGTGGTCCACCGTTCCACCAATATGTCTTGGTACAAGGGAACAACCTTGCTTGAACATTTAGAGGCATTGGACCTTGCAGCGGTATCCAATGTAGGTACGCCGAGGTTTCCGGTGCAGTATGTGATCCGCCCGAAAACGGACGAACATCATGATTTCAGGGGGTTTGCCGGAAAAGTGTACGGTGGCGAGCTGAGCGTAGGGGATGAGGTCGTAGCCCTTCCCTCGCAAACCCGATCGAGAATCAAGGCTATCTATTTCCACGATAAACAGTACGAAACCGCTTCCCGGCGCTCATCGGTAACGATTACCTTAGAAGACGAGATCAACCTGAGCCGAGGCGATATGTTGGTCAAGACCGGTAATCTGCCCAGCATCGACAAACAATTTACCGCGACGGTATCGTGGATGGATTCCCAAAACCTTGTACCTGGAAAAAAATATGTGGTACAGCACGGGGTAAACAAAGTATTGGCCAAGGTCAGTACAATCAATCATAAGATACATCCCGATTATTCGGGTATCGATAAAAAAACCGATAGCCTCGGTATGAACGATATCGCGGAGGTCACCTTTAAACTGAACAAACCGATTTTTTATGACCCTTTCAAGAAACACCGAACCAACGGCTCGTTCATTTTGATCGATACCCAGTCGAACGGCACGGTGGGGGCCGGGTTTATATCGGAGGATTAGTTCTTAGTACTGAGTATTAAGTATTGAGTACGTTGATGGGGTGCTGTATACGGAGTACGGGATTATAGATTCTTTGTTTCCTTTCCTTTTAGGTGTATGAGGCGGGCCGCCTGATGATGAAAAGTTTTTCGGCTAGGTTTATTGGATATTGTTTGGTGGCTTTCGGGTACTAAGTTCCAGAGGTAGGATGTGGCTTTTTAGTTGCTAAGCGTTTGATTAATGGATGATACATAAACAATTGGGAGTAGCATCCAAATTATCCTATTAACTCTATAGATTAAATAACAAATACTATTTACGAGATGATGCGAATTAGTCAAATTTTTTAAACCGGATGTGTTGTGCTGCTCTGTTCGAAAACCATGTACAGGGTCATACTGCTACCAGCGCATCCCTATAATCCATATCGATACATGAACAATTATGACATCCGAAAATAGCAGTAAATATACAGTGGTACAGTGATAAGGAGGGAGTTAATGTTCAAAGAGTACCGAGTACTAGCTACTCAATACTAACTACTAAATACTTAAAGAATGCAAAGCTTTAGAACAGAACTTGAAAACCCCGTAGTCGAAAAGGATATCTTGGATCTCGGAAATAAAATCCACCTTTTTAAAGAGGGGAAGATCACCGACGATAGCTTTAGGAGCGTCCGATTGGCTCGTGGCATCTACGGCCAGCGCCAACCAGGGGTGCAGATGATCCGCATTAAACGGCCGTACGGGAAAGTGAGTTCGGCCCAATTGCGCCGGATCTGCGACGTTTCCGATGAGTACTCTACGGGCAGGCTGCATATTACCACCCGACAGGATATCCAGATCCATTATGTGGATGTCGAGCGCACCCCAGAACTATGGTCCGAGCTGGAAAAGGATGAGGTAACCATACGGGAAGCCTGCGGCAACACCGTTCGTAACGTTACCGCTAGCGAAACTGCGGGCATTGATGTTGACGAGCCCTTTGATGTATCGCCCTACGCCCAAGGGCTGTTCGAGTACTTTCTTCGTAATGCCCCCAATCAGGAAATGGGCCGAAAGTTTAAGGTATCCTTTTCCGCAAGTGATGCCGATACGGGACTGTCCTACTTGCACGATCTCGGTTTTATCGCTAAGGAGCGCAACGGGATACGCGGATTCAAAGTGCTGCTAGGTGGTGGATTGGGCGCCCAGCCCCGGCACGCCGATCTGTTGTTCGAATTTTTACCTTCCGATAAGATCATCCCCCTGATGGAAGGGGTCGTTCGCGTTTTCGACCGCTACGGCGAACGTAACAACAGGAACAAGGCCCGTATGAAATTCTTACTTAAGGATATCGGTCTTGACGGATTTAAGGAATTGTTGGAGGAGGAGCAAAATGCTGTCCCCCACCAATCCTATCCCATAAATGCGGAAGCTTATCCCAAAATACAAGTGGCGGACACCGATATCCCAAAAACGGAAATCAAGGACAGGGAAGTCTTTGAAAAATGGAAGTCCACCAATCTCGTACCCCAAAAACAGGAGGGTTATGTGGCCATCGGTATTAAGGTGCTGCTAGGGGATTTTTACACGCCGGAGGCACGCCAGCTGGCCGATCTGGTTGAGCATTATGCCGCCGGGGAACTACGGTTTACGCTACGACAGGATATTCTGATTCCCTATGTGAAAAATGAACTGCTTCCCTTTTTCTATACCGAACTGGAAAAATTGGGCTTTGTCGAAATCGGATACAATACGGCCGTGGACATCACCGCCTGCCCCGGTACCGATACCTGCAACCTTGGTATCGCGAGCAGCACGGGCATTGCGGAGGAATTGGAGCGAGTGATCAAGGCGGAGTATCCGCATTATATCGACAATCCCGATGTGACCATCAAGATCAGTGGCTGTATGAACGCCTGTGGCCAGCACAACATGGCCAATATCGGTTTTCAGGGAATGAGCATTCGAACCAAGGATAAACTGGTCGCACCCGCACTACAGGTATTGCTCGGGGGCGGCAATTTCGGAAACGGCAACGGCCGTTATGCCGATAAAGTCATCAAGGTGCCGAGCAAACGCGGACCGCAGGCCTTGCGGGCCATCCTCGACGATTTTGATGCGAACGGGAGCGGACAATCGTTCGTGGCGTATTACGAGGATAGGGGACAGCGGTACTTTTACGATTTTCTAAAGCCGTTGGCGGCGACCGACAACTTGGAAGCTTCCGATTTTATTGATTGGGGGAACACGGAGAAATATAAAAAGGCCATAGGCGTGGGCGAATGCGCCGGGGTTATTATCGATTTGGTGGCCACCCTGCTTTTCGACAGCGAGGAGAAAATCCAGAACGCCGAATTGGCTCTGGAGGACAAAAAGTGGGCTGCAGCGATTTATCATGCCTATTCCTCCATGGTCAATACCGCCAAGGCCCTGTTGACGATGGAGAAAACGAAAACCAACACCCATATCAGTATCATAAAGGATTTTGACGAAAAGTTCGTCTCCTCAGGGAGGATTTCCGTTGCCGGCGGATTTGAAAACCTGGCCCTGCAGATCAAGAAAAAGGAACCCACCGAAGCCTTTGCACAGAGTTATTTGAGGGATGCCAAGGGGTTCTTAAAATCCATTGAAGCATTCAGGAACCAAGAATTGGCCGAGGCCTAAACAACGAAACACGATGGAAATTCTCAAAAAATCCAATACCCATACTCCGCGCCGACGTGCCCCCGGACTTTTGACCCTTATCGGAGCGGGTCCCGGTGACCTGGAGCTGATTACCCTAAAGGCCGTAAAGGCGTTGCAGGATGCGGACGTGGTATTATACGACGCTTTAGTAGATCCCGACCTCTTGCAATATGCCCCCAACGCGGAGCATATTTTCGTCGGAAAGCGCAGAGGTTGTTATTCGTACCAACAAGAGCAGATCAACGAACTGATCGTAGCCCGGGCGAAATCCCATGGTCACGTAGTACGGCTCAAGGGGGGAGACCCTTTTGTTTTCGGACGAGGGGCCGAAGAGATGGAATACGCTGCCGAACATGGACTCGATACGGTGATGGTGCCGGGAATATCATCCTGCCTATCCGTACCGGCTATGCAGCAAGTTCCAGTGACCAAGAGGGGAGCCGCCGAAAGTTTCTGGGTCATCACCGGCACCACCAAAGAACACAAATTATCGAACGATGTGAAATTGGCCGCCAAAAGCTCCGCTACGGTGGTCATTTTAATGGGGATGTCCAAATTATCCCAAATCGTGGCCCTGTTCAAAAAAGAGGGTAAATCGGAAACGCCCGTCGCCATCATCCAAAACGGCACCCGAGAGAATGAAAAAGTCGGAACGGGCACCATAGCATCCATAGAAAGGGAAGTCGAGATGCAGCAACTGGCCAATCCCGCGATTATTATTATCGGGGAGGTAGTACGGCATCGGGAACGCATCCAAAGCATTAAAAGGGAGTACAAAGTAGTAAGTACGGAGTATTAGGACATACTCCTGAAGCATTATTCATTGCGATAACTTAAATACTCAAAATGCTTGTCCGCCTTTTTACCAATATCGTTAAATATGAAATAAAATGAGTTATCCTAAGACGTAAGCCCTTTGACCTTTTTGTAGAACGGGCCGCTTTTCAAAGAATTTTAGTCCTTCATCCTAAGTCTTACACTCAGGTTAGGGTCTTTTAAAGAATTAGAATTATACTTAATACTCAATACTATACAAAAAATGGTAAAGACAGATTTGATTATCATCGGCGCAGGTCCCACGGGACTTTTTACCGTATTCGAAGCGGGATTGTTGAAACTGAAGTGCCATCTAATAGATGCCCTGCCCCAACCGGGCGGACAATGTTCGGAAATCTATCCCAAAAAACCCATTTACGATATTCCGGCCTTTCCGGAGATATTGGCGGGCGACTTGGTCGATAACCTGATGGAGCAGATCAAACCCTTTGAACCCGGTTTTACCTTAGGGGAACGCGCCGAGACCCTAGCTCAACAGGATGATGGCTCGTACATCGTAACTACCAACAAAGGTACAGAACACCACGCCCCGATAGTGGTTATTGCAGGGGGCCTAGGTAGCTTTGAACCGCGAAAACCACCTATCGAAAATATCAGGGAGTTTGAGGACAGGGGCGTGGCCTATATGATCAAAGACCCGGAAGTCTATCGCGATAAGAAGGTGGTTATCGCCGGGGGTGGGGACTCCGCTTTGGACTGGGCCATCTACTTGGCCGATGTAGCGTCGGAAGTGTCCCTCGTGCACCGTCGAAAAGAGTTCCGTGGCGCCTTGGATTCCGTCGAGAAGGCATCCGAGCTGGCCAAGTTGGGCAAAATCAAGCTTTTCACCGAAGCGGAGGTCAAAAAACTCTACGGCGACGAACATTTGGAAGCCGTGGTCGTCAAGCACAACGCTTCCGACAAAGGGGAAGTATATGTCGAGACCGATAATTTCATTCCCCTGTTCGGCCTATCCCCTAAATTGGGACCGATCGGCGATTGGGGGCTCGAAATCGAACGCAACGCCATCAAGGTCAACAACGCGAAAGACTATCAGACCAATCTGCCCGGGGTGTTTGCCATCGGGGATGTCAATACCTATGAAGGCAAGCTGAAATTGATTCTATCCGGTTTCCACGAGGCCGCGATCATGTGCCAGTTCGCCTATAAAATCATAAATCCCGATAAACGTTATGTCATGAAATATACCACGGTGGGCGGGGTCACCGGATTCGACGGCTCCAAAAAAGAGGCCAAGAAAGAGGTCGTGCAGCGGATAGCGTGATTTTGAGGAAGGATCAGTCCAAACGTATTCACAAAGTGGCGTGATGCGGTTTATAGTGGATGCGTTTTACTCGGTAGCCGATTGATCGTTCAACCCAAAAATCACGCGCTTTCCTTGCTTTTCACCCACCTGTACCTTTACTTTGCGATTAGTTCATTCATAAACTGTGATGTTATCAAGAAAGGCGGAGGGACTAGACCCTGTGAAGCCTTAGCAACCCTTTGGATTATCCCGCATCTTTCGGGACCTGAGAAGGTGCTACGTTCTACCTTGTACTGTTCCGAAATTTCGGGTATTTCAGTATTTTGGCAGATAACGCAAAAAGACAATCCGTCTAAACTTCTTTCTTACTTGATAACGATCACTTGAAACAAACCGGTGCAAACGAACGGGTTTAATAATACTATTGCCCTATGATCAAAGACCTGCTTAAAGAAAGGATTTTAATCCTCGACGGTGCCATGGGCACTATGCTACAACGCTACAAATTCACAGAAAAGGATTTCCGGGGCGAGCGGTTCAAAGATTGGGAATATCCGTTACAGGGCAATAACGACCTGTTATCGTTGACCCAACCCGAAGCTATCGCAGAGATACATGGTAAATATTTCGCCGCCGGGGCCGATATCGTGGAGACCAATACCTTTTCCAGTACCACGATCGCCATGGCCGATTATCATATGCAAGATTTGGTGTACGAGCTCAATTATGAGTCCGCCCGCATTGCCAAAAAAGTGGCCGATGAATTCACGGCCAAGGAGCCGGAAAAGCCACGGTTCGTAGCAGGCAGTATCGGCCCGACCAACAAAACGGCCAGCATGTCCCCCGATGTAAACGACCCAGGATTTCGTGCGATTTCCTTCGACGAACTGCGTTTGGCCTACAAGCAACAGGTCGAGGCTTTGCTCGACGGTGGGGCCGATCTGCTCTTAGTGGAGACCATCTTCGATACCTTGAACGCCAAGGCGGCACTTTTCGCCATAGAGGAAGTTAAGGAAGAGCGCAATATCGACCCCCCGATCATGGTCAGCGGTACGATTACCGATGCCTCGGGGAGAACCTTGTCCGGCCAGACGGCGGAGGCTTTTTTGATTAGCATCTCCCATATTCCTCTTCTATCTGTCGGCTTCAATTGCGCCTTGGGGGCAGACCAACTGGTACCGTATTTGGAGGTGCTGGCCCATAGATCGGACCATTTTGTTTCGGCCTATCCCAATGCCGGTTTGCCCAATGCGTTCGGGGAATACGATCAGACACCCAAGCAAATGACGGAGCAGATCGAAGAATATCTAGAAAAGGATCTGATAAATATCATCGGGGGATGCTGCGGCACGACCCCTGAACATATTACGGCTATTGCCGACCTGGCTAAAAAATATAATCCAAGACCTTCGCTGGTCGTAAGTCAATAAATGAAGGAAACTAGATCAAAATATTTGAAATTAAGCGGACTAGAACCCCTGATCGTCACCCCCGAAAGCAATTTTGTAAACGTTGGGGAGCGTACCAACGTGGCGGGTTCGAAAAAATTCCTACGGCTGATCAAACAAGAAAAGTTCGAAGAGGCCCTTGAAGTGGCCCGCGAACAGGTAGAGGGCGGGGCGCAGATTATCGATATCAACATGGACGATGGCCTGATCGATGGTAGGGAAGCTATGGTCAAGTTTCTCAACTTGGTCATCGCCGAACCCGATATTGCCCGGGTGCCGATCATGATCGATAGCTCTAGATGGGAAATTATCGAAGCGGGACTACAGGTGGTCCAGGGCAAGTGCGTGGTGAATTCCATCAGTTTAAAAGAAGGGGAGGAGGAGTTCATCCACCACGCCAAACTTATTAAAAGATACGGCGCCGCCGTTATCGTCATGGCCTTCGATGAGGTAGGCCAGGCGGATAACTACGAACGCCGGATAGAAATTTCAAAACGGTCTTATGACATATTGGTGGACCAAGTCGGATTTCCACCGGAGGACATCATTTTCGACCTAAACGTATTTCCCGTCGCGACGGGAATGGACGAACATAGGCGTAATGCGCTCGATTTTATCGAAGCGACCGAATGGGTGCGGGAAAATCTGCCCCATTGCCATGTCAGCGGAGGCGTAAGTAATGTTTCCTTTAGTTTTCGGGGTAACAATCCCGTGCGCGAGGCCATGCATTCTGTGTTTTTGTACCACGCGATCAAGGCGGGCATGAACATGGGAATCGTGAATCCGACGATGTTGGAAATCTACGATGATATCCCCAAGGATTTGTTGGCGCATGTAGAGGATGTCATTTTAAACCAAAGGGACGACGCTACCGAAAGGTTGTTGGACTTTGCCGAATCCGTTGTAGGAAAGGCCAAGGAAAGCAAAGTGGACCTCTCGTGGCGTGAAGACCAATTGCAAGATCGGATTACCCGGGCCCTGGTCAAGGGGATCGACCAATATATCATCGAAGATGTCGAGGAAGCCCGGCAAGTGGCCGACAAGCCCATAGAGGTCATCGAAGGGAACCTGATGACCGGGATGAACGTCGTGGGCGACCTTTTCGGTAGCGGAAAGATGTTCTTGCCCCAAGTGGTAAAATCCGCACGGGTCATGAAAAAAGCGGTCGCCTATTTACTTCCCTATATCGAAGAAGAGAAGCTGCTCAATCCCGTGGAAGGCGATGAGGGCGGAAACGGTAAGATTTTAATGGCTACGGTCAAGGGGGATGTCCACGATATCGGGAAAAATATCGTCGGGGTCGTACTTGCCTGTAACAATTACGAGATTATCGACCTGGGCGTTATGGTGCCCCCGGAAAAAATATTGGAAGAAGCCATCAAGCACCAGGTAGATGCTATCGGGCTAAGCGGACTTATAACTCCATCGTTGGATGAAATGGTGCACCTGGCCAAGGAAATGCAGCGTAAAAATTTCACGGTACCGTTGTTGATCGGGGGCGCGACCACCAGTAAGGCCCATACCGCGGTGAAGATCGATACGCAGTATAGCCAGTCCGTCGTACACGTCAACGATGCCTCGCGGGCGGTAACCGTGGTGGGCGACCTGTTGCAAAAGGAGACCTCAAAGGCCTACAAAAAATCCATCAAGGAAGATTACGAGGTATTTCGGGAAAAATTTAAGAACCGCTCCAAGCACAAGGAGTACAAAACCCTGGAGGCGGCCCGTAAAAACCGCTTTAAAATCGATTGGGAAACATCGGAAATCGTAAAGCCCAAACAGCTCGGCATTCAGGTTATCGAGGACATCGATATGAAAAAGTTGCTGGAGTATATCGACTGGACGCCTTTTTTTCGGAGTTGGCAACTGCACGGCAAATATCCCGATATTTTAGAGGATAAGGTGGTAGGGGAACAGGCCACCGAACTCTTTGCCGATGCACAGGCCATGCTAAAGGATGTGGTGGAAAACAAAAAGCTAAAAGGGAAGGGCATCTTCGGATTGTTTCCGGCCAATACCCTGGAAAACCACGACGATATCGAAGTAATAACCGCCGGTTCGATACTACCTGGTGATGTAACAGGCAGCCGCCAAAAGGATGCGCAAGCAGCTGGGAACGGTTCGGGAGAATCAGATCAGCCAGAAAATGTCAGTTCGAGCCTTTCGGCTATGCTTAAGACAGGCGCAGTAGAGAAGAGTTCGAGCCTTTCGACTACGCTCAAGACAGGCGCAGTCGAGAACGATTCCGCTCACGGTGAAGGTGGCGGCAGGTTCGTCTTCCGGACCCTCCGCCAGCAGCTACAACGCCGCGAAGGCGTGCCCGACTATGCCCTGGCGGATTTTATAGCCCCCAAGGAAACGGGTAAGCAAGATTATATCGGTTGTTTTTGTGTGACCACCGGTTTTGGCACGGACGAGCTATCCGAAAAGTACCGGGAAGACCTCGACGACTACAATTCCATCTTGATAAAAGCCTTGTCGGACCGGTTGGCCGAAGCTTTCGCCGAGTATTTACATCGGGAAGTCCGACTAAAGCACTGGGGCTACGCGGCCGACGAGAAATTGGACAATGAGGCGCTGATCGTTGAGAAATATAAAGGCATCCGTCCCGCACCGGGGTATCCTGCTTGTCCCGATCACTTGGAAAAGCGGACGATATGGAAGATGATGCAGGTCGAGGAACGTGTCGGGGTCAAGCTGACCGACAGTCTCGCCATGTGGCCCGGTTCCTCGGTAAGCGGCTATTATTTCGCCAACCCCGAATCCAAATACTTCGGGGTCGGAAAAATAAAGGAAGACCAAGTAGCGGATTTCGCCGAACGCAAAGGGATGCCGTTGGAAGAGGCTACGAAATGGCTGGCACCCAATATTGCAGATGACTAGTACAGATGGTAGCATTGTTCCCGAAGCAAAAATTAGAAAACATTGAGTACGCCGCGTCAGGGATTGCAGCGGCATCTTTTTTAGTGTCACCTTGAGCGGTTCTACCGAGCGCAGTCGAGGTACAGTCCAAAGACGACCCTAAAAAAATACAGCGGAAAGCCCGCCCGGACGCCCAAATAAAAACAATAGTAACGAATTTTGAAAACCCTTTGAGGGCAGACAAACATGAAAGTAAGCGACCATATAAAAGAAGCCAAGGGAGAAACCTTGTTCTCCTTCGAAATCATCCCGCCCCTAAAAGGCCACAGGATTCAGGAGCTCTACGACAACATCGATCCGTTGATGGAGTTCAAGCCGCCGTTTATCGACGTGACGACCTCCCGGGAGGAATATGTTTACATTGATCGTGATGGACTTCTCGACAAAAAATTGACCCGGATGCGGCCCGGAACCGTGGGCATCTGCGCCTCCATCAAGCACAAGTACGATGTCGATACCGTGCCCCACCTGCTCTGCGGCGGCTTTTCAAAGGAGGAAACCGAATACGTACTGGTAGACTGTCATTATTTGGGCATCGACAATGTAATGGCCTTGCGGGGCGATGCGATGAAGGACGAAAAATATTTCAAACCGACCAAAGGCGGTCATGATTATGCCGTGGGCCTGGTAGAGCAGCTCGACGCCCTGAACCGCGGGAACTACTTGCACGACACGGTCGAGACCGATCACTGTGCGGATTTCTGTATCGGGGTGGCGGGCTATCCCGAAAAGCATCTGGAAGCCCCATCCTTGAAATCGGATTTAAAACGTTTGAAGCAAAAAGTCGATGCCGGGGCGCATTACGTGGTGACCCAGATGTTCTTCGATAACCAAAAATATTTCGATTTCGTCGATGCCGCCCGGGAAATAGGGATCGAGGTTCCGATCATCCCCGGTATTAAGCCCATCGCCGTAAAACGCCATCTGCAATTGCTGCCCCAGGTATTCCGTATCGACCTGCCTCAGGATTTGATCGATGCCGTCGACGATTGTAAAGACAACAAGGCCGTCCGCCAAGTAGGGGTGGAGTGGTGTATCGAGCAATCCAGGGAACTAAAGGCCGCGGGAGTTCCCGTGCTGCATTACTACTCCATGGGAAAATCGGACAATATCAAGGCCATTGCGGGCAAGGTGTTTTGAATCTCGCACTTCATACCTATATTTGCCTCCCATGAACCCAAGGGTATTTCTCCTTTTTTTATTCGCCGTGGGATGTTGCTTCTCCCAATCGGACGAACCGAAACACAACTACGCCTTTGATGTAAGTGCCTTTTACGGATCCATTATCCTGCACAATCCGGATATCTCGCATTTGATCACCGAGCATCCGGCGGGCCTTGTTTTGGGGTATAACAGAAAGACCTATGGCCGTGAAAATTGGCAACAGGGATACAACTATCCCGATCTGGGGGCATCTTTCGTGTATCAGGATATGGTCAATCCCACCTTGGGCAAGAATTACGGACTTTACGCCCATTTTAATTTCTATTTTTTTCAACGGAACCTTCAAGTCCGTATCGGGCAGGGGGCAGCCTATACGACCAATCCCTATGATCGGAACCGCAATTTCAGAAACAATGCCTACGGATCTCATATTTTAAGCTCCACGATGCTCATGTTCAATTACCACAAGGAAAACATCTATAAAAATTTGGGACTTAAAGCGGGGCTGTCAATTATTCACTATTCCAACGCCAATTTTAAGGCACCGAATACATCGACAAACACCCTGGCCTTTAATCTGGGGCTGGTCTATACCTTGCAACAGGCCGAAAACCAATACATTAGAAGAGAAAAAATCAAGGTGACCGAACCCATAAAATATAACCTGATATTCCGGGGAGGGGTCAATGCCAGCGACAATATAGGCCACGGGGAATATCCCTTCTACATTATATCGGGATATGCCGACAAGCGGTTAAGCCAGAAAAGTGCCGTTCATATGGGGGCGGATGTATTTTTCAGTAATTTTCTTAAGGAACTTATAGAATTTCAGTCCGTTTCCTTTCCCGAGAACGACATTGCCGCGGATACCGATTATAAACGCGTGGGCATTTTCGTAGGCCATGAAATGTTTATTAATAAACTGTCGGTTATTGCGCAGCTGGGCTATTACGTGTATTATCCCTACGATTTTGAGGGGCGGGTGTACAATCGGGTCGGTTTAAAGCGCTATTTTGGGAAAAAGGTTTTTGGGGCCGTTACCTTAAAATCCCACGGCGCCAAAGCAGAGGCGGTCGAATTCGGGATCGGGATACGGTTATAAAATGTCAGGTGGAAGCTTTATGATAGAAAAATTAATGCACCCTAAACAGGAAATCAAAACGTAAACGATTTGGGATTTGCAATTTGGAATTTGGGATGTGGTACCGGAGATCTGGGATCTATCCGCAACACAAGGAATGCCCTGACACGTGTAATGCTGTTATGGACTGCCTTGTTCTTACTAGGATGCAATACGGAAAGCGCCCCCGACTGCCTTCAAAATGCCGGGAACATGGTCCGTGAAGAGGTCGTGGTTCCCGATTTTACAAAAATTACGGTCTTTGAAAATGTGAGTTTGGTAATAAAACAGGGCGACGTGCAAAAAGTCGAGATAGCCACCGGGGAATACCTGAGAGACGAGGTCTCGGTAAAGGTGGAAGGCGACCGTTTGCTGCTCAGGGATACGAACGATTGTAATTATTTTCGCGAATACGGACTGACCACGGTGTATATCACCTCGCCCAATATTTCTGAAATCCGAAGCAGTACGGGCTGGCGGATCAAGAGCGATGGGGTCCTGGCCTACGATAGCCTGAGCCTCTTGTCCGAAAGTTTCAATGTTCCCGAGGCTGCGACCACCGACGGGGAGTTCGATCTGGAGGTGGACAACCAAAACCTCAGTGTAGTCGTCAACGGCATTGCCTATTTTCGATTGAAAGGTACTACCGATACGCTGCGATTGACAATTGCCGCAGGCGATTCCCGAATCGAAGCCGCTGATGTAACGGCGCAAAACGTGATATTGAACCATCGCGGCTCGAACGATATGTTGGTAAATCCCCAAGCCTCAATACAAGGAGCGATTCGTGCTACCGGAGACGTCATCAGTTCGAACCGGCCCGATAGCATCTCGGTAGAGGAACTTTATAGAGGGCGATTGCTATTTCGATAGTCGTATGCGCGGTATTGATCTAAGGTCGAACCGGCCGCATCCTAATGATAGCCCGAGATTCGATGTTTCACAAGTCCGGAGAATTTATCATATAATCCTCTATTTCGTAGTAACACTAAGGGATTGCCGACCAAGAATTTATAATCGGTGGCGGTCTAGCACACATTTTCCCTTGCAATGAAGCCCGTACAAAAATACTTGAAAGATCTTTTTGCCAAGCAACGAATCCTTGGCCATGACCAGGTATTGAATGGATTGACCAAAGTGGATGCCTTGTTGGCCGAATTGATATACGAGGGAAAAGTGCCCGGACTTTCGGTCAGCGTTCTGAAGGATGGAATAACCATATTTCAGAAGGGATATGGCTATTCCGACTTGGAAGTGCGACTTCCCGTTGACCCCAATAAGACGCTATTCCGGATTGCCAGTGTATCCAAGCCCATCGCCGCCACCGCCTTGGCCCATATGGTTGCCGAAGGACTGATTGATCTCGATGCTTCCTTTTACGAGTATGTCCCCTATTATCCCAAGAAAAAATGGGATTTTACCATACGTCAGCTTGCAAGCCATACGGCCGGTATCCGGGGATACCGAGGGGTCGAATACGGATTGAACCAGCCCTACACCATCAAGGAGGGGATCGATATTTTTAAGAATGATCCGCTGATCTTCGAACCCGGTAAGGGCTATCTCTATAACAGTTACGATTGGGTCTTGGTTTCGTTGGCCATGCAGGAGGCCAGTGGAATACCATTCGAGGAATACGTACGGCAAAGAGTCTTGGAACACCTGGCCATGGAAAACACATTTCCCGAATCCCCGTCGGGGAACCATTTTGACAAAAATGGGGAAGACGGTCGAGAAACCGATGGTACGGGGGATGTCAATTACCGTGAGGATACAACACATACGGGAAATTCAAATAAGACCGAGGATTTAAAAGCTTCCGATGCGCTTAGGACAAGCAAGGATGGGCCGAAGAAGGCCTGGCCTTCGAATAAAATATTCCCTCACGTCTCAAAATTTTATACCAAAAACCGCCGTGGAGGTTTCCGGGAGGCCATTCCCGTAAATAACTTTTACAAACTGGCCGGTGGAGGCTATCTCTCCACCTCCGCGGATATCGCAAAATTTGGACAGGCCCATCTAGAGGAGGCCATCCTGAACGAATCGGTTCGCGCCCAATTTTTGAACTCCCAAGTAGTAAACGGGAAGCCGACCTATTACGGCCTTGGCTGGCAGATAAGCGAAGATGCCAAGGGAAGGCCATACTACGGGCACGTAGGAAACGGGGTGGGGGGCTACTCCAATTTCTTCGTATATCCCGAAGCGGGGATGGTATTCGCAATATTGCTTAATTGCACGGACCCCAAGGTGCAAGAAGAATTGAATGTAGCAATCGCTACTTTGGTGAATTTGCATAAGGTCATTGATGTATAGAATGTAGGAGCAAAACTGATTTATTCGCAATTATAAAGCACTTCCGATATGTACGGCGAGAAACTAAAATCCGTTTGGAGTAAAATACGCTCCGAAAGCGTCCATAGTGTCCAACCTTTTTCGTAATTTGTTGAACGAAACTAAAATTTTATACTATGAAATTGTTCAAGCAAATTTTTGCTCTCGTGACTATCGTACTGATTTCTTCAAACCTTTCCGCCCAGGAAATAACCGCCTTCCCCGGTACATGGGGGGAGAGTTTCTATCAGGATAAAGAAAAACTGACCTGGAAGGAAGTCGATAAAATAATGATGGATAGCCAGGTGGCGCAGAACGAATGGCGGAAGTCCAAAAAACTCGCTTTAGGGGGACTTATATCCGGCGTGGCAAATTTAGGATCTGTGGTCTGGTTGGTAAGCAATCTCGACCAAAGCAAGCCCTTGACCGGGCCCATTATCGCAACGGTCGGTACGGGAGCCATAGGAATGATATTCTTTAAAGCGGCTTCAGAAAATAAACGTAAGGCCATTTTAAACTACAACGATAGTTTGTCAGGAGGTACTTCATTCCGATTGGTGCCTGTCAACAATCAAAATGGCACGGGACTGGCGTTGAAGTTTTAAGTCATTGCCAATTAATCAGTTGAAAGTAAAAAAATGACGTATCCCGATTTTGGGATGTGTCATTATTTCTTTTAGTGATAAAAAATTTCAAATAGAATGGTAATAATTAGTGCTTTTTTTCGTTCTCAAAACAAGTCAAATTATAGCTGAATTTTTATCTCGAAAATTCCAAATCAATCTTGTTATGAACATCTTGAAAGCAATTGTTTTTGTTGTTATATTCACTACTTTCACCAAATTATCAAATGCTCAGGAAATTACAATGTTTCCAAGTTTTTGGGGCCAAAAGTATTATCAGGACGATAAGGAGATAACCAAAAAGGAGTTGGAAACCTTAATGAAGAGTGATGCTCAACTAGAAAAATTTTGGAAGAGATCAAAATTACAAAACACCTTGGCAACGGTAGCCTTGGTTTCCGAATTTGGATTTGCATTTTGGACCGGTGCCGAGATGGGGCAGGACAATGACGCTACTATCCCGTTAATCGGTACCTTGGGCTCAGCCACAATTGCTGCGATTTTCTTCGTTTCGGCCAATAATTCAAAAAGAAAAGCCATTTTAGGGTACAATCAAAAACTTAATAGTCGAACTTCTTTATCTCTAGAGCCTATTGGCAATCATAACGGCTTAGGATTAGCCTTGAAATTTTAGATGTGTCTTTAGCATCACGAAGTCAACTCCCCGAACAACCCCTCTAAATTCTTATTCTTCCGGCTGAGCTGTAAGGTTTTGAGCTTGTTGTCGTGGGCAAAGTCGAAAACGGCCGGCCGCATGTCTGTTGAGGTATCGAAAGTGATTTCATAACGGAATCCCCCTGTATTTCGTACCAGTGCCACATGGGGCAATTGGTTCAAAAACGCTTCCTCGACCCGGTAATCGAATTCCACCTCGATAATTTGTTCCTCTTCATCCCGCAGGTCTGACAGTTTTTTATCCGCTACTAGTGTACCTTTGCTGATGATCAGCACCCGATCGCAAACGGCCTCTACCTCTTTCATGATGTGGGTAGAAAGTAGAATGGTCTTTTCCTTTCCGATCTGTCGGATGAGTTTTCTGATTTCAAGCAGTTGCTTGGGATCCAGGCCGGTTGTAGGTTCGTCGAGGATCAAGACCTGGGGGTCGTGCAAAAGCGCCGCGGCCAGGCCCACTCGCTGACGATAGCCTTTGGATAGCTGGCCTATTTTTTTGTGGACTTCCGGGGTGAGTCCCGTTTGTTCGACGACCTTGGCAATCCGATTTTTGTCCGTTTTATAGACCTCCGCATTGAAAGCTAGATACTCTTTAACGTACATATCCAAATACAAGGGGTTGTGTTCGGGCAGGTAACCGATACTTTTTTGTACGCTTTTTTTCTCGGTGACCACATTGAACCCATTGACCTTCGCCTCCCCCTCGTCCGCCCGATGATAGGTCGTCAGAATTTTCATCATGGTGGACTTCCCGGCGCCATTGGGACCTAAAAATCCCGTAATCTCCCCTTTTTGGAGCTCAAAAGAGACGTTTTGAAGCACCTTCTGGTGTCCGAAAGATTTGGAGATGTTCTTGACGGTTATCGACATTTGGAGTTTAAATACTTTACTTAATATTCTTGCAAAGAGTGCTCAGTCATCAATTAAAAACTCCCTCAAAAGTAAACGAAGTTTTTTAATCTGGTCTCCGTTCAGCAAATCAATCTTTTCGAATAATCTCGATTTATCGATGCAGCGCATTTGGTCGAGCGCGATCTGACCTCTTTTATTTTTTAATACGATATCCATTCGCATGGGAAACTTCCGTATCGCCGAGGTAATCGGCGCGTTTAAAATCGTATTCAGGTTATTATTGGCTTCGTTGGGGGATATGACCAAGCAAGGCCTTGTTTTTTTTATTTATGAATAATTAAAGTTGGAACAATGTTATAACATTTCAGAATTTATTTTACATCCACTTATAAAAAAAATCCCTTCAAATCCCATTTTTAAAATATAATTATTACTTTAGCGCAAGTTTAAGTGTACCATGTCGAAGCAATATTTCTATAGCGGTTCCTTTTTTTACTTCTTTTTTAAAAGAGAAGCGGGACTGTTGTGATATATTTGAACATATAGACAAACAAGGTCCCGCATAATGCGGGACTTTTTTTTGAAAGACATTCTAAGAATTTATGTGGTAGAGAGGTCTGGGACCTGGAAGTCGCAACGATTGAAAAGCAAGGCCAGGATTTAAATCATGGAAGCAAAAAGCTTCTGTGATTGTTTCTGTGAAACAAACGGAAACATGTAGTTTGACTAAAGGACGTAAAGAAAAAGGAAAAAGGATGGCGGAAGGCAAAAGAGTGACGAAAGGTACGAGTAGAGCGCAGTTCGAAAGAATAATATCATGCAACGCCTGCTTTCAGGGTTAGAGCACCAAAAAAATATACAGCCATTATGCAAAAATGGAGGACTATCTCCCGACAGGGGCGGGAAAAACAACTATGAAACAAAAAATTGCGATACAGGGTATTAAAGGCTCCAACCACCACCAAGTGGTGCGGGAGTATTTCGGCGACGATACCGACTTGGTAGAGAGTAGGTCTTTCGACGATCTAGTCGATCGACTATTGGACAAAACCGCAGCTATGGGCGTAATGGCTATCGAGAATTCCATTGCAGGCTCCATCATTCCCAACTATGCCCTGGTCTATCACAACGATCTTCACATTATCGGGGAACATTATTTGAACATCAACCACAACCTGATGGTACTGAAGGGCCAAAATATCGGAGATATCGAAGAGGTTCGTTCGCATCCTATGGCCTTGTTGCAATGCAAGGAGTTTTTCCGTGATTACCCCCATATAAAAATGGTCGAGGACGTCGATACCGCCGAAACTGCAAAATGCATACAAGAGGAGACGTGGTTCCATATTGCGGCCATTGCACCGGAAGTCGCTGCCAGTCTCTACGATTTGGACATCGTAGCACCGCAAATTCAGACCATTAAAAATAATGAGACACGTTTTATCATTGTAAGTACAAAAAACAAGCTGATTCCCAAAGATGAGATAAATAAAGCTTCTGTACGTTTTGTCACCGACCATAAGCGCGGCAGTCTGGCCACAGTGCTCAATGTAATGAGCGACTGCAACATGAACATGACCAAGATACAATCGCTGCCGATTATAGAGACCCCTTGGAAATATGCTTTTTTCGTCGATGTGACCTTTGATACTTATAAAGATTTTGACAAGGCAAAATCACTTTTGGGCATCATGGCAGAAGATTTCAAGGTTTTGGGGGAATATAAAAATGTAAGGATATGACAATTTCAGAAATAACAACTGCAGATCGCCTGCAAACGGTCGAGGAATATTATTTCTCAAAGAAATTGCGCGAGGTGCGCGGGCTGGCCGCAGAAGGTCGTCCGATCATCAATATGGGCATCGGCAGTCCCGATCTGGCCCCTTCAAAACCGATCATAGAGAGCATGCAGAACGCTGTACTGGAAGCAGGGGCGCACCAGTATCAAAGTTATCAAGGTCTTCCCCAGCTGCGGGAAGCTATTTCTACCTTCTACGCGACGAGGTTCGGGGTCGAGGTGGATCCGGCGAAAGAAATCCTACCGCTGATGGGTTCCAAGGAGGGTATCATGCATATCAGCCTGGCCTTTTTAAATCCGGGGGACGAGGTGCTGATTCCCAATCCGGGCTATCCAACCTATACCTCTGTCACCAAATTGGTGGATGCGGTACCCAAATATTATGACCTGTCCGAAGAAAATGGATGGTTTCCCGATCTGGATGTTCTACAACAAGAAGACCTATCCAAGGTAAAAATCATGTGGGTCGGTTATCCGCATATGCCGACCGGGGCTACGGCCGACACCCAACAGCTCGCACGTTTGGTCGCCTTTGCGCGAAAAAACGCTATTCTGCTGGTCAACGATAATCCCTATAGTTTTGTGCTGAACGAGGCGCCGACCAGCCTTTTGTCCGTTGAGGGCGCAAAGGAGGTCGCCTTGGAACTGAATTCCCTCAGTAAGACCTTTAATATGGCCGGATGGCGCGTCGGGATGGTATTGGGCAGCGCGGAACATCTAGAGGCCGTGCTAAAGGTAAAGAGCAATATGGATTCGGGAATGTTCTATGGCATCCAAAAAGGGGCGATTACCGCCCTGCAAAGCCTGCAAGAATGGTTCGACGGGTTGAATACTATATATAGGGAAAGAAGAAACCTGATTTTTGAACTGGTCGACAAGTTGCAGTGTACGTATGATCGAGAAGCCGTCGGGATGTTCGTTTGGGCCAAATTGCCCGAAGGAAGTAAACCTGCGGAGACGTTTATAGATGAAATTTTATACGAGAAGGATATTTTTATTGCCCCGGGAACAATTTTCGGGAGCAACGGCGAGGGGTACATTCGGCTTTCCCTTTGTGTAACGGAGGAAAATATCCGGGAAGCGATCGGGAGGTTTTAGATCTCGGGTGAAATTAGGAAGGGCTAAAGGAGGAAGGACGGAATGAGCAATGACGGTTGAACAAAAAAGGCCCCTAAAAATAATTGACAAAATTTAAAACGTTCCTAAAATCAAAATAAACAGGAATTAAATAGAGTGAGGAGTTTTCCGAACTAAGTGTCGTAAAATGGGATACGTACAAAGTGAAAAGAAACAAAAGTTTTTAATCTGAATTCCTTTTATCATTAAACAAGAAAAATGAACATTTTTATCATCGGTATCGGTTTGATCGGGGGCTCCTTCGCCAAGGACCTCAAACGCCTTCGGCCGGAGTCTAAGATCTATGGCATAGATATCGATCCATCCCACGAAGAGGAGGCCTTGTCCCTCGGCCTGATCGATGCAAGATCGAGCTATGACGAATTGGACATTGCCGATATGGTCATCGTTACCGTGCCCGTGGATGCTATGGTACAGGAGCTTCCTAAAGTCCTCGATGCCGTGAACGACGATTGTGTCGTGCTTGATGGCGGCTCGACCAAAAGCTTGGTCTGTAAAACGCTTGCCGACCATCCGAAGCGAAGAAACTATCTATCGGCGCATCCGATTGCGGGAACGGAATTTTCAGGACCGTCCGCGGCCATAGAAAATTTGTATGCGGGCAAGACCAATATCATCTGTGAGATCGAGCGAACGGCCTTCAAATTACAGGGAAAGGCGTTGGAAATCTTTCAGGAAATGGGCATGCGCATCCGCTATATGAATCCCGAAGCGCACGACAAGCACATCGCCTATGTGTCGCATCTGTCACATATCAGCTCGTTTATGTTGGGGAAGACCGTTATCGACAAAGAAAAGAACGAACGCGATATCTTTGACATGGCGGGCAGTGGTTTCGAAAGTACCGTACGCCTGGCCAAAAGCTCCCCCGCCATGTGGACCCCCATTTTCAAGCACAATAGGGATAATGTTTTGGATACGCTGAACGAGTACATCCAAAACCTGCAGGAGTTCAAACAACTGCTTGAAGATGAAGATTACGAAGGCATTTTTCATGAAATGAACGACACTAACCGGATCAAGGAAATTTTAAAAGGGATACCTTTGAACAGTATGGGGAAATGACGAAGGGAGGAATGACAGAATGAAGAAGGACGAAAGGAATAAGGACTAAAAGAATAAGGACTAAAAGAATAAGCAAGCACTAGAATAACAGGGACTAAAAGAGGAAGGAGCAAAGACTAGATGTTAACATCATTCTTCTTTATGCTTTCCGTCTTCTTGTCCAAAGATTAAATTAATCAAACTATGGAGAACAACAAACAAATGAGGTCGTGGTTAGACGACATGAACCTAGACCACCCGCTGGTAATCGCGGGACCGTGCAGTGCGGAGACCGAAGAACAAGTTATGGGCATAGCCCAAAGTCTAAAAGACACCGATGTCAACTACTACCGTGCAGGCATTTGGAAGCCGCGTACCCGTCCCGGGAATTTTGAAGGGGTTGGTTCGCTCGGCCTGAAGTGGTTGCAAAGGGTCAAAGAGGAAACGGGGATGAAGACCGCGACCGAGGTGGCCAACCGTGCCCATGTCGAGCTGGCATTGGAGCACGACATCGACCTCTTATGGATCGGGGCAAGGTCAACGGTGAGTCCCTTTATCGTTCAGGAAATCGCCGACGCCCTGGAAGGAACGGACAAGGTGGTGCTGATCAAAAATCCCGTAAACCCTGATCTTTCCTTATGGTTAGGGGCCGTTGAGCGCCTACATACGGCAAACATTGCAAAACTGGGCGTCATCCATAGGGGTTTTTCCACCTATGAAAAGACCAAATACCGGAACATTCCCGAATGGCAACTGGCCATCGACCTACAGACCCGCTTCCCCGATCTGCCGATCATCAACGATCCGTCGCACATCACCGGAAAGCGCGATATGGTTTTCGACGTGTCGCAGACCGCTTTGGATCTGAATTTCGACGGGCTGATGATCGAAACCCATCACGATCCCGATAACGCCTGGAGCGATGCCGCCCAGCAGGTGACCCCCAGTCGTTTGGTGCAGATTATGGAAGATTTGCGTATCCGTAAGGAAACCTCGCCCGCAGCGGAATACAATACCAAATTAAGCAATCTGCGGGCCCAGATCGATGTGCTCGACCATCAGATTATCGAAACCATGGGGAAACGAATGAAGATTTCCGACGGTATCGGAGCCTTGAAAAAAGAACGGAACGTCGCTGTTTTACAAACGACCCGGTGGAACGAGATCTTGGGGGCCATGATTTTGGAAGGGGAGTCCAAAGGACTTAGTGAAGAATTTATTCTGAAACTCTTTAAGGCCATCCACCAGGAATCGATCAATCATCAGGAAAAAATAATACATGCATAGTCCCAAAAAATACGGGCGAGCTGTCTCCGTTGGTACCAACAAGTTGACGGTATGAAGGGAACCGTTTACAGGTCAACGGGGAGTTGGTACAGCGTTAAGACGGAGAACGGTGACTTTGTCGATTGCCGGATCAAGGGAAAGTTTCGAATTCAGGGTATACAAAGTACCAACCCCATTGCCGTAGGCGATGTCGTCGAATTCGAAATCGAAGAATTGGGGGACGAGCGCTTTGGTACGATTTCGGCCATAGCGGACCGGAAAAACTACATTGTTCGAAAATCGGTCAAGCTCTCAAAACGGACCCACATCATTGCCGCCAATCTCGATCAGGTTTTTTTACTGGTAACGCTAAACAATCCTACGACCTATCCCTTGTTTATCGATCGTTTTCTGGCCACGGCGGAGGCGTATGACGTGGCTGCAGTACTGTTGTTCAATAAAACGGATACCTATGATAGCGAAGAACTGGCCGAAATCAAATTTTTGGCCGCCCTTTATCGCCAAATCGGATATACGTGTATCGGTATCTCCGCCTTAACCGGTAAGAATGTCGAAAAGGTACGGCAGATGATGCGGGACAAGACCAGCATGTTCGCGGGACATTCCGGGGCGGGGAAATCTACTTTGGTCAACACCCTCGAGCCCAGTTTGGACCTTAAGACCGCCGAAATTTCCGAGCAGCACCTGCAAGGGCAGCATACCACCACCTTCCCTGAAATGTTCGACCTGAGTTTCGGGGGGCGGATTATCGATACCCCGGGTATCAAAGGCTTTGGGGTAGTGGATATGGACAAGGATGAGATCGGTGATTATTTTCGCGAGTTCTTCGCGTTGAAAGAGAATTGCAAATTCAACAATTGCCTGCATCTGAACGAACCTGAATGTGCCGTTAAAGAGGCGCTTGAGGAAGGAGAGGTGGCGTGGAGCCGATACCGAAGCTACGTGCAAATGATTACGGGAGAGGAAGACAATTATAGGATAGACATTCACGGAAAAAATAGTTGATAAATCTTTCTGTCGTAGGTTTTGGCAATAGGGCCACAGTTAATCGGTAGGCGGTTTCATATAGTGATCGATTTTAATGAAAGCAGTAATCCAAAGGGTATCCGAGGCAAGTGTAACCGTGGAGGGAAAAATCATTTCCGAAATTGGGAGCGGGCTATTGGTGTTATTGGGAATTGAAGATGCGGATACCCAGGAGGATATCGAATGGCTGTCCCGAAAAATTGTCCACCTCAGGATTTTTAACGATTCCGAGGGCGTGATGAACGATTCGGTAATCGACATTGGGGGCGATGCCATCGTTGTAAGTCAGTTCACCCTGCACGCCTCTGTCAAAAAGGGGAATCGGCCCTCCTACATCAAGGCGGCAAAGCCCGAGGTGGCGGTTCCGCTCTACAAGGATTTTATTGCCCGGATAGAAAATGATCTACGAAAGCAAGTAGGTACGGGAGTATTCGGGGCCGATATGAAAGTGCAGCTGCTTAACGATGGTCCAGTGACCATACTTATCGATACCAAGAACAGGGAGTAATGAGCGTCAGGAAGACGGAAAAATGGAAACTGAAAGCAACGAGCACTATCAAGACAAGCTAATCAGCGCCCCATAAACACGGGAGAGCATCATAAAGCACGGTAAATGAGTATTACAAAGGCACAGCAAGACGTAGATGATTGGATCAAGGCGCACGGGGTGCGCTACTTCAACGAGTTGACCAATATGGCACAACTGACCGAGGAGGTCGGGGAAGTGGCACGTATTATTGCCCGTAGATACGGCGAACAGAGCGAAAAGGACTCCGATAGGGACAAGGACTTGGGCGAGGAACTGGCCGACGTGCTCTTTGTTGTCCTATGTCTCGCCAACCAAACGGACATCGATCTGCAAGAAGCCTTTGACAAAAAACTGGCCCTTAAAGCCAAACGGGACCATGACCGGCATCAGGGCAATGAAAAGTTGAAGTAGTTACGATGCCCGCAGTTGTCTTGTATTTTCACGGCCTCTATTGCTTTGTATTTCCATCGACACATATCCCTGCACACCCTAAAACCTTTTTTTTGTCTTTATTCCTTGCTCTTTTTGTCCTTTTTCCGTGGCACACTTGCTGTGAGACCATCGGCTTTTAAGATTATAAAAACCATCTACGGTAAAACCTTTAAAACCATAGCATCTTGAAACTACACCTTTCGACACCGCCTAATCGTTTGATCAAAGCCGATATTGAAATCACGGGCTCCAAAAGCGAATCCAATCGGTCGCTGTTGCTCCGCGCACTATATCCAAATATTAGCATTAAAAACCTATCCAATTCCGATGACGCCAAGGTTATGGAAATGGGATTGCAAACCAGGAAGGGTACAGTCGATATTCACCATGCCGGTACCGCCATGCGTTTTTTGACCGGTTATTTCGCATCCCAAGCCGGCACCGACGTTACCCTGACAGGTTCCCAGCGGATGACCGAGCGGCCCGTGAAGGTTTTGGTCGAGGCTCTACGGAGGCTGGGTTCGGATATTGAGTACGAGAAAAACGAAGGTTATCCCCCGATACGGATCAAGGGAAAAAAATTGAACGAAAGACGAGTCAGCCTTCCCGCGGATATCAGCAGCCAGTACATTTCCTCGCTGCTCTTGATAGCCCCCAGTCTTGAAAACGGGTTGGAGCTGGAACTGGTGGGAAAAATCACCTCGGTACCCTACATCAAAATGACATTGGGCCTTTTATCCGAGATAGGGGCGGTCAATTCCTTTAAAGGCAATGTCATAAAGGTGGAACCTAAAACAATGGTGCGACCTACCGTTCTGACGGTGGAATCCGATTGGAGCTCCGCATCCTATTTCTATAGTATTTTGGCCCTTTGTGAAATAGGCAGTGAAATCAAACTATCCGCGTACAAGAAGAACAGTTTGCAGGGCGATAGCGTACTTGCCGATATTTATGAGGATTTTGGAGTTCAAACTTCCTTTTCCGACACCCACATCCTCCTTAAAAAAATAGGGAACCACCAACAGAAGGAACTGCAGTATGACCTGGCCAATGCCCCCGATATTGCCCAGACCATTGCCGCAACCTGCTTCGGGCTGGGGGTCGGGTGCCATTTAACCGGACTCCATACCCTCAAGATCAAGGAAACCGATAGGCTCGAGGCCCTACATACGGAACTCGGCAAAATGGGAGCCAATATTTCGGTAACGGATAAAACACTGACCCTCATGCCGTCGTCCACATTAAAAAAAGATGTGGCTATTGACACCTATAACGACCATAGAATGGCGATGGCCTTTGCACCTTTGGCCTTAAAGACATCCCTGTACATCAATGATGCCGAAGTAGTGTCAAAATCCTATCCCGATTTTTGGAAAGACCTTCAATTTCTGCAATTGGCCGTAAGAGAAGCAGAATGATATTTTTAAGATATCATCCATCCTTTCGTCCTTCCATCCTTCAATCTTTTAAATCTTCCATTTACCGCCTTTTTTCCTTCCGTACGATCTACCCGTCATGCGTCTTCGGTCTTCCGTCAAGTAAGTCCCTCATAAAAATCAAATTCGGCCCATCAAAGTATCCCACATCTCCCTTTTCTACCTAGTTGTAATATAATCTCCCTTTTACTTGACAACCCCTATCCGCAGGTCGTATATTTGCAGCCGCAAAAACAGTACGGGCTATCCGTATCTAAGTACAACAAATTTTAACTATGGCTCTTAAACCGAATAAATACCAGAAAATGAAATTATCGCACTTCAATTTTGAATTGCCCGATAATTTACTGGCCGAATATCCTGCGGAAAACCGGGACGAATCGAAATTGATGGTAGTGCACCGAGACACGGGAAAGATCGAGCACAAAATGTTCAAGGACATGATCGATTATTTCGATGAGGGCGATGTGATGGTTTTGAACAACACCAAGGTTTTTCCGGCGCGTCTGTACGGGAACAAGGAAAAGACCGGAGCGAGAATCGAGGTTTTTTTACTACGGGAACTCAATGAGGAGCAACGACTGTGGGACGTTCTGGTCGATCCCGCCCGTAAGATTCGTATCGGGAACAAGCTCTATTTCGGTGATGACGAGGATTTAGTGGCAGAGGTCATCGATAATACCACTTCAAGGGGCAGAACTTTGCGTTTTCTCTACGATGGATCGTACATTGACTTTAGAAGGAAGCTCCGTGAGCTGGGCCAGACCCCGCTTCCCAAGTACATAAAAAGGGATGTCGAGCCCGAAGACGAAGGCCGGTACCAGACCATCTATGCAAAACATGAAGGAGCGGTGGCCGCACCTACCGCCGGACTGCACTTTTCAAAGCATCTATTGAAACGTTTGGAAATCAAGGGTGTTGATTTTGCCGAAGTCACCCTGCACGTGGGGCTGGGTACGTTCAATCCTGTTGAGGTCGAGGACCTTTCCAAGCATAAAATGGATAGCGAAGAGCTGATAATCGATGAAAAGGCGACCGAGATCGTCAATAGGGCCAAGGCCAAAAAGAAGAAAATATGTGCGGTGGGCACTACCGCTATGCGAGGATTGGAGAGTGCCGTTTCATCCGATCAGACCCTGAATACCTTTGATGGGTGGACCAACAAATTTATTTTTCCTCCCTACGACTTCAGTATCGCCGATGCGATGGTGACCAACTTTCACCTGCCCAAATCGACGCTACTGATGATGGTATCGGCCTTTATGGGCCACGACTTTATGAAGAAGGCCTATAAGGAAGCCATTTTGGAGCAGTACAAGTTCTACTCCTACGGAGATGCCATGCTGATTATTTAAGATTTGGCATCGTGCATCCTTAAGGGGATAAGCTTCAGCTTCCATCATCCTAATTGTTACCAAAATCCCGTTTTAACCCCTTGAAAGGTAGGCGGGATTTTTTGATTCGTTATCTTTGAAAATATGGTTCAGCATACCAAAAAAAAAGACATTCGGGCCCTGACCAAAGAACAGCTCCGTGATTTCTTCGTATCGCAAGGGGATAAGGCTTTTCGTGGGAACCAGGTCTATGAATGGCTCTGGCAAAAATCGGCGCATTCGTTCGGGGGCATGACCAATATCTCCAAGAAGACCCGTGACATGCTCGAGGCCAACTTCGTAATCAACCACATCAAGGTCGATCAGATGCAGCGCAGTAGCGATGGAACTATAAAGAACGCCGTACGCCTGCACGATGATCTTGTGGTGGAGTCCGTTCTCATCCCTACCAAAACAAGAACGACCGCCTGTGTGTCGAGTCAGGTCGGCTGTAGCCTGGACTGTCGTTTCTGTGCCACCGCCCGGTTAAAACGGATGCGGAATCTGAATCCCGATGAAATTTACGACCAAGTGGTCGCCATTGACAATGAGAGCCGGTTGTATTTTGACCGTCCCCTGAGCAATATCGTTTTTATGGGGATGGGCGAACCGTTGATGAACTACAATAACGTGTTGAAGGCCATCGATATGATTACCTCCCCGGAAGGGCTGGGCATGTCGCCGCGGCGTATCACGGTTTCCACAAGTGGGGTGCCCAAATTTATTAAAAAAATGGCCGATGATGGGGTGCGGTTCAAGCTGGCGGTCTCCCTGCATTCCGCCATCGACGAAATCCGTACGTCTATCATGCCCTTTAACGCTACCTTTACGCTGGCCGATCTTCGGGAGGCCCTGCAATATTGGTACGCCAAGACCAAAAGTAGGATCACTTACGAATATGTAGTCTGGGAGGGCATCAACGATACCCAAAACGATGTCGATGCCTTGGTGGAATTCTGTAGGTTCGCGCCCTCGAAGGTGAACCTTATCGAATACAATCCTATTGACGATGGGGAATTCCAACAGGCGTCGGGTAGCGCCCTGGATATGTATGTCGATACCCTGGAGCGCAACGGTATCGTCGTAACCGTACGCCGTTCAAGGGGGAAGGATATCGATGCGGCTTGCGGACAATTGGCGAATAAGAAGTAGATAGATACTGCCTACTGCGACTGCCAACTATTTTTCCCTATTTTTAGAAATCCAAACCAGATACACCGAATCGCTTGAAGATCGTATCACAGATAAAACAGCCCGTTGAGCGGGAAATGGAGCTTTTCGAAACGAAGTTCCGGGAGTCCATGTCTTCGCAAGTGGCCCTGCTGAACCGGATTACCTATTACATCGTAAACCGCAAGGGCAAGCAGATGCGTCCCATGTTCGTGTTTTTGACCGCCAAGTTGTTGAACGACGGAGCCGTTAACGAGCGTACCTATCGGGGGGCATCGGTCATCGAACTGATACACACCGCCACCTTGGTGCACGATGATGTGGTCGATGAAAGCAATAAACGTCGCGGTTTCTTTTCCATCAACGCGCTTTGGAAGAATAAAATTGCGGTCTTGGTGGGGGATTATCTTTTGTCAAAAGGATTGTTATTATCCATCGACAATGAAGATTTCGATCTCTTGCGGATTATTTCCGTGGCCGTACGTGAAATGAGCGAGGGCGAACTACTGCAAATCGAAAAGACGCGACGGTTGGACATTACCGAGGAAGTGTATTACGATATCATCCGCCAAAAAACGGCCACTTTGATCGCTGCGTGTTGCAGCCTCGGTGCCTGTTCGGTAAAACCGGATGCTCCCGATGTCGAGACGTTTCGCAAGTTCGGAGAGCTCTGCGGGATGGCCTTTCAGATCAAGGACGACCTCTTCGATTACGGTGCAAAAAAAATCGGAAAGCCTACGGGCATCGATATCAAGGAACAGAAAATGACCCTTCCCTTGATCCATGTGCTGAACCATTGTTCCGCATCCGAGAAAAGGTGGCTGATCAATTCCGTCAAAAACCACAACAAAGATAAGAAGCGGGTAAAACAGGTCATTGCCTTTGTAAAGGATAATGGCGGTCTGGAGTACGCGGTCAATAGGATGTTGGAGTTCAAGGAAGAGGCGCTGGATTTACTGTCCACCTATCCGCCATCGGAATATAAAAGTGCCTTGGAACTGATGGTCAATTATGTGGTGGATCGTAAGAAATAGGATACGGGATTGCCACTCGTAGTGGTCCCATCATCGCTTTGAACTCTGCGATTTACAAAGTGGCATTCTTGACCTTCCAAGCTTCCCCTAGCATCACATAGCAGGTATCTAATCCCTTTATCCGGTGCGGGGAAGATTGGTCCAAACCACAATTTGCCTCTTGTCGATATCACGATTTTAAATTATTTCGCACTTCGGGCAACCTTATCGTCATTGCCTGCGTCTTAGTAAATAGAAGGCAACTCAACAACTTTGAAAATTATACCTTTTTACAAGAACGAAAAGCAGCTGATCAAAAGATCGGCCTCCGGTAACCGGGAAGCGCAGCGGCGGTTGTATGATATGTATGCTCCAAAAATGCTTGGGGTTTGCAGAGGGTATATCAAGGATTTACAGTTTGCCGAAGACGTCATGGTAACGGGATTTGTGAAGGTGTTCAAACATTTGGGAACGTTTCGGCACGAAGGTAGTTTCGAAGGATGGGTACGGCGGATCATGGTTCGGGAAAGCATCTCGTTTTTACGCAAGAACCAGTTTATAGTGTATGATGAGATTGTCTTAAAAGAGGCGTATCCACAGACGGCGGCGGACAGCTCCGGATGGGATTTGGATGCTCTTCAGTCCCTCATCGATGCCTTGCCCGATGGGTACCGCACCGTGTTCGTGCTTCACGCGATCGAGGGGTACAAACATCAGGAGATCGCCGAAATGTTGGATATCTCCGAAAACACCTCGAAATCGCAGCTGTCCAAGGCGAAAAGGCTATTGCGGGAGCAGCTAAAACAAAATAATATCATAGGATATGGAACCGAATAAGTTTGAACAACAGCTGAAAGAACGCTTGCGAAGTCGCGAAATAAAACCCTCCGAAGAAGCCTGGGGCAGGATATCCGACCAATTGGAAGTATCGCAAACCCGAACTTCACCTCGGTTTTGGAAGTATGGCATCGCGGCCGGACTTATTGGAATTCTGTTTCTATCCGTATTGTTCTTTACTAATGAAGAGCCATTATCCGTTCCGAACACTGAGATAACCGAAATAAAAAAGGATGCCGCACCCGCAAGGTCCGAAACGGAGTCGAACCAAGGAGAAGAAGCTGATTCGGACGGAGCTACGGAAGACAATGCCATCATAGCGACCGAGGTTCGGCAGGAAAAAATCATCACAAATAGTACGAAGCCCCATATGGATAGACCTGCAGAAAGGTCCATAGTAGATTTGAACGGACCAGAAGATCGACATGAGAAGGTGGTCCTGCCCTCAAATACATCCGAAGCACTTATTTCGAACAAGGTAAACGAAGTGGTCGACCAGATCGAATTGCTGGAAAACAAAAAGAACGGTGTGACCGAGGCTGAAATCGATTCCCTGTTAAGGGCAGCGCAAAGGCAGCTATTGAAAGAGCGCCTATTCAACAATGGAAATTCCGTCGATGCCAGGGCGCTCCTGGCCGATGTAGAAGACGAACTGGACCAGTCGTTCCGAGATCAGATTTTTGATGCCTTGAAAGAGGGGTACCTAAAGGTCAGAACCGGCGTTGCCGACCGCAATAAGTAAACCATATTTAAATCTCAGCGTGTTCCCTGCCCAATCGGCATCGGGCAGGGAGGGGTTTGTCCATCAATCAATCAATATCAATCGTTCATTAGGACCGCACCAAATACCTGCGGACCCATAAAAAGGAAAAGTCATGAGAACTGTTATCAAATGCCTATGTATAATATCCATTTTATTGCTGTCACAGTACCTAGCAGGACAAGACGATGAAACCCTAAAGTACAAGGTAGAACAATTGGAACGAAAAAAGGAGGCCGTGACCGAGGTCGAGCGTGAGGCCTTAAAGAACGAGGTAGAAATCATCAATAAGCGTCAGGATAAGGGAGAGATTTCCAAAGAAAAAGCAGCGCAACTGAAAACGGCCGCCGCTGAAAAACGGGCCAAAAATATTGATAATAAAGTAGCTATATTGGAGAATACGATCGCCCTGTTGAAACGCCAGGGGGCGGTGGACCTAAATACTGACACTAGTTTTATTGATATCGGATTTGGTGCCGATGATGGGGACGGGGATGTGCTTTTCGGAGTGAAATACAATTCGGGAAAGCAGAAAAAGGTGCAGTATGATCGACGTACCTACGGGGGGCCGATTGTAGCATTCGGACTCAACAATGCCGTTATCGACGGACAATCACTCGATGATTCGCCCTATAAGATCGGGGGCAGCCGCTTTTTTGAAATAGGATGGGCCTGGAATAGGAGAATACTCAAAAACTCCAATGCCTTGCGTTTACATTATGGCGCCTCGTTGCAGTTCAATGGGCTAAAACCCGAAAGCAACCGATACTTCGTGCTCAATGACGGGCAGCCCGAACTGGAGGAATTTGAATTTGAATTGAAGAAATCAAAGTTGCGGATGGATAATTTGGTCTTTCCGGTACACCTTGAATTCGGTCCTTCGGAATTCAAGCAAAACGATGATAGTATCCGCTACTCGATCCGTAATCAGTTCCGCTTCGGTATTGGAGGCTATGGCGGCTTTAATCTGGGCACTCGACAGAAACTGAAATATGAAATGGACGGGGACAAAGTGAAGGAAAAACTGAAACGGGATTACAATACGGGCAACCTGATTTACGGGCTTAGCGCCTACGCTGGTTTCGATAGTGTGCTATTGTATCTAAAATACGACCTGAATCCCATCTTCAATGACGCTAAGGTCGAACAGCACAATGTATCTTTAGGGTTGAGGTTCGACCTTCAATAATGCCTCTTGTTTTGTCGGCTTTGCATCATAAGGGCACATTATCCATCGCTACGACAGATTAACGAAAAATCTACAAGAGGTATCCTGTCGTAATAAACGACACTTTGTCCACGGGTTCCCAGAAAACCCCGCAAAGAGTTCCTTCTTTTGGGGTCAGGGCTGATGGGCCTCAAGGGCCTTCTGCATCGGCTCCGTAAACTCCTGTTCATAATAGACCCGTTTACAATGCGAACATTCCGCAACCGTGTTCGAGGATATCCGGAACAGCTTGATCCAGAAAAGATGGAACCAGTTGCTCGTTCTCGACACGGACAACGTACCCGTTTGTTCGCAATAGGGGCACGTGATGCCGTGAAGTTGACTGATTTCCGTTTTACCGGGACGGGTGCCGAAGAAAAGGATCATTACACTATAGTTTGAAAAAAGGTTTACAATCGTTGCTATTGGGCCCTGGGCTGAAATATCTGCATCTGGGTATTTATTCAGAAGTTGTTTTTCAAAATACTAACCTTGTAGAAAGGTACTATTTTGATGGAAATCTCGAAAACATTATTCAGAATACCAATCGCTTCCCTCTGTTAAACTAATCCCAAACCGAATCATTGGCTTTAAAAACTTTTGGGTTAGACTTTCTCAATACGCGTTTTCTTCCCCTTTAAATGCATTTCCGATGGTTTGATACACAATCCTCAAGTCCAGTGCCAAGCTCCATTTTTCGATATAAAAGATATCCAATCTAACCCTATTCAATATGTCGGCCTTTTTGGTGATTTCCCCTCGATACCCCCTTATTTGGGCAAGCCCTGTAATACCGGGCTTTACAAAATGTCGCACCAAATATTTGTCCACTGTAGTTTGATAATCCCATGTATGTAACTCCATATGGGGTCTGGGGCCAACCACGCTCATATCGCCCATAAAGACATTATAAAATTGTGGAAGTTCGTCTATACTGGTCCTTCTTAATAATTTACCAATGCGCGTGGTGCGGCTATCGTTTTTTGAAGCCATTCTTTTGTGAGAGTCTCCGTTGGCGTGCATCGATCGAAATTTGTAGCACCAAAAAACATTTCGCTTTAAGCCGTGACGTTTTTGCTTGAAGAAGAGGTTACCGGGAGACTCCAATTTAATCAATATGAATAATAGGGGGGTAAGCCAGGAAAGAATAAAGATTAGTACCAACGAAGAGAAAATGATATCAAAAGTTCGCTTAGCTATACGTGAGTACTCGGTATCCAGAGGTACTTTTCGAAGGCGTAGTACCGGAATACTGTCATATAGCTCAATGGACATGGTCCGGGAAATAATTTCCTTATTATCGGGAATAATATTTATCTTTATAAGATTGTTGTCTGCGAAGTTGACCAGATTCTTCAGCTCCTTATGGTTGAATTTTGAGGCGAAGCAGTAAATCTCATCCACTTTATGGTCAAGAGTAAATCGAAAACAATCTATGATTTTCCCTAGGTGGCTAGAGCTTTTTGATAGATTGTCGTCAAAGTAGCCCAGGTACCTATATCCCAGTTCAGGTTCGTCGAATACTCTTTGTATTTTTGTCAAATTTGGATCATCACCCATTACGATAACATTTACTGAATTGCCGCCAACCGTACGATAATTGCGTCTTGCCCAATAAAAAAGTATGCGGTATAAAATTAAAAAGGCACAAATCAATAAATAGACGAAAAGCTGGTATTCGAAGGATTTATAAATTTTACCGATTACCCCGAATAGCGCGAAATAGGCCAAGCCGTAGGTCAAATAAAGTCGAAGCGTTTGATTTAGATTGGTAGTAAATCGCTCTTTTCGGCTGGTTGGATAATAGCCCATGCCATAGGTAATAAGAAGCCAGGTAACATTGTAATATAAAATATGATAAACGCTATTGTAGGTGTCGGGGGTAAGCAAAGACAAAGTGACGTTAATAATACCTAAGTGTATTACTACGGAAATGGGAATTATTAGGTCGGAATTTTTAAATCTTGTCATCCTTACAATTACAACAATGTCGGTCTGTTGACCACTATTGTTTATTGGCTTGTTCCGATAGCAACAATTAGGTGATTTATAGCACACCAATCTGGTAAGTGGTTAGTTCTGCGAAAAACATCAACTAATAAAGTAAGACTTAACCTATAAAAATTATGGGTTTAGTTAAATGCTGTAGGATTTGAGGATTATCGTGGGCATATATAATTAACACTCGGGCCAAATATATGTATTCGAGTGCTAAGCATACAACATTTTTATTGAAATTTTATTTGGTAATCGCCAGTCTTACAACCGGATACGTACTATAAACCTACTTGCTCTGTCGGAAAACACCACAAGTGCGCTACGAATCAATTAAACCAGAAAAATATACCTATTTTGTACCTGATTTATTTTACTTTGCGTAACAAAAGGCAAAGACCTTATTAAAATAAAATCTGTGATATAAATTATTTGAGTTTATTTTTTGACTTGAGAATTTATCATTGTTATGATCTTTGGTATTCAAAACAGCCGCTTTTTATGATAACGAAGTACTCCAAACTATTCGACACATTCTACAGTTGGTTGTTTACTTTTTCTGGATTTAAACTCGTGGTAGTTCTCACTGCGCCGTTCTTTCTCACTTCGTGCGTCAACATAAAAAAAGCGACTTATTTTAACGAGGTAGGCGAAGCGGAGTTCGAGGGGCAAGTTGAGAGTCTGGAGCCAGTTTTACAGAAAAATGATATTTTGAGTATTTCGGTGAGCAGCTTAAACCCTGATGCTGCTGAAATTTTTAATGTTTCTAACCTTATCGCTACTCAAAGTTCGTCATCGGAAGGGAAGACCACCCAGGCCTCTGGCTATCTCATCGACCAAGAAGGGTTTATACGTTTCCCTATTTTAGGCAGGCTCAAGGCGGCTGGATTGACCAAAAAGGAGCTTCGGGAGAAGATTACCCAAGAATTGACCAGCCAAAAGCTTTTATTGGAGCCCATCGTCGATGTTCGTTATCTAAATTATAAGGTATCTGTATTGGGAGAGGTGCGAAACCCATCCGTTCTGACCATCCCTAATGAAAAGGTTACCCTTCTCGAAGCACTCGGTCTGGCAGGCGATCTTACTATTTACGCGAAACGCGATAATGTGCTGTTGATTCGTGAAAAAGAAGGGGTGAAACACACACACCGCATCGATCTCACCACTGACGAGCTTTTAACTTCGCCTTATTACTACTTGCAATCCAACGATATTGTTTACGTTCAGCCCAACAAATCAAAGGTGGCCAGCACTTCGAGAGCGGTGCAATGGCTACCGGTGATTATTAGTGCGCTTTCGTTCGGTATCATTGCGATTGATCGTTTATAAAATATTGTAGAAACCACCATGTCCTACACCAAAAAATCAACAAAAAATGAAGACCTATTCACTAGTTTGGTCGACTTGTTTTTCCCGTTCTGGCCGCTTCTAGCTATTTTGCTGTTAGCAAGCTTTGCCCTGGCCTGGGGATACAAAAAATATCGGACGCCCACATATGGGATTTCAGCCACATTGATTATCAAAGACGAAAACAAAGGAGTTGACGATTCTAAAATGGTAGAATCGATGAACCCCTTCGATTCTAAAAAGATTGTGGAAAATGAGATCAAAGTACTCCAATCTCCAGATTTGATGAAAAAGGTAGTGGATACATTGAATCTGTACGCCCCTGTATATGAGAAGACTACATTCTTTGGCCTAAGCATTAAGTCCGTATCGGCCTATTCTTCGTCACCCATTCTAGTACAGATTGAAAGACCGGAAAAAATAGTTGTTCCCGAAGACGGACCTGCCAAACATTATTTTAACTACGATAGCTCAAAAAAAACCCTTACCGTCGATGGAAAGGCCTACCCCATCGATCGATGGGTTCACAGTCCTTTTGGAGAAGTACGCTTTATTGAGAATAGCCACAAAGTACGGCCGGCCGATAGTGATCTGTATTTTGAGTTGGTCAATCCACGCAGCGTAACGGAAGCAATGCTACAATCGTTCGAAGTAATACCCCCGGAAAAACTTTCAACCGTAGTCAACCTTTTTTACGAAGATGCCGTGCCTAGCAGGGGGGAGGATGTTTTAAATGGGTTGATTAAAGCTTATAACCAAAAGGATATTCAAGAACGAAATAGGCTGGCGGCAAACACCATGAAATTTATTGAAGACCGTATTAAAAATGTGGAGGGTGAACTCAATGTCTTAGAGGGCGAGATAGAGAAGTACCGCTCCGACAGGGGCGCTGTTGACCTCAGCGAACAGGGTCGGCTGTACTTGCAGGATGCGGGAGAGACCGATCAGAAAATTGCCGATATCAACCTCCAGCTATCTATTCTCGAAAAAGTGGAGAATTACATACAATCCAAAGATACCGAGGGTAGCCTTGTACCTTCCACCTTGGGCATTGACGATTCCGTGTTAACGCAACTGCTGCAGAAACTCTATGATGCCGAAATCAGATATGAGAGGCTAAAGAGTACGACTGGGGCCAATAACCCTTTATTGTCATCGCTGCGGGACGAAATCAATAAAATACGCCCCAGTATTCTAGAAAACGTACAGAGCCAGAAGACCAACTTACAGGCAAGTCTTTCTAATCTAAGCTCAACTTCCGGTAGGTATAGCTCCGCTTTGAAAACCATCCCGGAACAAGAACGGAAACTGCTGGAGATTAGCCGACGCAAGGCCGTAAAAAACGACCTTTTCGCCTTTTTGCTACAAAAAAGGGAAGAGATGGCACTTTCTTATGTACCAGGCAACAGCGATAATAATGTGGTTACTAAGGCCCAAGCTTCCTTGAAGCCTATAAGTCCCAAAGGCTTTGAGATTTATGGTATCGCGTTTTTCCTCGCAGTAGGCGTTTGGGTGGGGTATGTGGTCATCAAGGAGATGATGAACAATAAAATCCTTTTCCGCTCGGAGATCGAAGAGAATACGGATCTGCCCGTAATCGGAGAACTTTCCTATGTGGAAAATGATAGACAGCTTTCTTTCAAAAAGCCCGAAGATCAAGTCTTGATTGAGCAGCTCCGCCAATTGGATGCCAATTTGGGACTGTACCACAGGACATTTAAGAAAAAGAAAATTCTGGTCACCTCAACCCTTACCGGTGAGGGTAAGAGTTTCGTGAGTCAAAACCTCGCTTACAGCCTTGCCCGCAGCGGTAAAAATGTGGTTTTGGTCGATATGGATTTTAGAAAACCGAATACATCCGAAACCTATGGCCTCTTAAAAAACGATGGTATTGTGCAGTTTTTAGGGGAAACGGCACAATTTGAAGACATTGTCACACCGACCGAATTGGACGAAAACCTGTTTGTGACCCCCGCTGGTACTCAGGGCGGTGACCATACCGAATTGCTGCTGAATGGAAGGTTAGAACTTCTTTTCGGGGAGCTGTCGGAGCGCTTTGATTATATCATAATGGACTCCGCCCCCATCAGCCTTGTTTCGGAGGGCAACCTGTTCGCTCAGTTTAGTGATATTACCCTATTTGTCGTACGCCACGCCATCACGCCCAAAAGGGTTGTGCAGCGCTTAGGTCAAAAGCAGACCGATAAATCATTAGAACACGCGGCCATTGTTTTCAATGGCTTAAAAAAGAGGGGGTTTGTCAAAGAGACCAGTGGGTATGGGTATGGATATGGATATAAATTTGATTCAAGTTATTATACGGCACATAAATAGTCTCTTGAATTACTTAGGTCACTTTGAATAAAGAAGTAGAGAAATAATCTGTTGGACAAAAAGAAATGTTAGGCGACAACTTGATCATTATTTTACCTGTTTTAACATTTGTTATTTTTATAGTAGCCTTTTTTAGACGATGTTCTGTGGAACAGTATCTGTTATTTATATTATACTTCTTACCATTAATGGCGTTGAAAGTTGTAAAAGAGGATTGGGGAGGATTTAAAATTTTTGATGTAATAACTTTTTTCAGTCTTGTATTTCTTTTCAGACGGTTTGTTACGATTAGTAATCTAAAGCGTTTCAATTTTTATTTTACCCTTTTTCTTGCTCTAATAAGCATAATTTTTGTGGGAATGTTGGTCTCTGACTATCCTGAAAATGCTTTACTAAAATTAATAAAAATCCTACCTATCTTTATATTCGGTCGTTTTCTAATTACTGAATGCTTAATTAATTCTACATTTCATTTAAAAGTGATCAATGCAATAAAATTTAGTTTTATTGTTTCGTTAATTTTCTTGTCCATACAAATAGTTGTCGGACTAAATTTTACATGGTACCCTAATCTTAACCCTAATATTGCTTTTTCAGCAGAAGATTTTATTCGATATCCCGGCATTTTTCATGATCCGCAATTACATGGCCAATATCTGGCAATGGGAAGCATTATATTTCTTACCTCTCTCAAAGAGATGAAAAGAAAAGCTATAATAATACAATATTTTGTTTTTGTGTCAGGGATATTTGCTCTTACTTTAACTGCTAGCCGCGCGGCATTGGCAGGATTGTTCGTTGGTTTATTTGTAATCTTTATTTTGGTTGGTAGAAGATACCTCGCATATATAATTGCTCTTTTTATCTTCGGATACTTTTCCTACAACATAATTTTGGAAAATTCACCTGTTTTACAGAGAACAGAAGATTTGGATTCAGACTTCGAATACCGTCAATCCATTTGGATAGATGCTTTCGAAATAGCAAAAGCCCACCCGTTTTTGGGCATTGGTTGGGGTAATTATCAAAATTATATTATGCGGCATAAGCCAGATCAATATCATATAATTGAAGATGAAATTCTTTATTTCGATCAACCCGAAAATGGTTATTTGAAAGTTTTGGTGGAGGTTGGTTTTGTGGGATTCGCTCTTTTTTTAACTTTCATAATCCTGCCACTGTCCAGGGGTTTTTACTTTTTTGTTAGAAATCCTTCTGAAAACAGGTTAGCCTTCTTAATTGGTTCTTTGGTGTGTTGGGTTGTTGCATTTACCTCGGTGTATTCCCTTTTTGACGACAGGATTCTAATTGTTGTTGTAACCATTATATGCTTGCTTATTTCATATTCTGAGAAACAAAATCGGAAGAATGAAGATATATAGGGTCTTGAAGACAAAAATATCCCAGTCGCAAATTATACAAAATAGTGCGTGGGGAATTGGCGCCAATATCCTTCAAACCATTTTTGTTGGCTTGTTTTTTGTTATTCTGGCGCGCCAATATAATAGTGCCGATTTTGCATTTTTTTTGATTGCTTCCACAGTCTATCAAATACTAGTTGCATTCTCATCCATGGGATTAGGACAATGGTTTATAAGAGAATTCGATGTGGAAATAGATAAGGCAGGCTTCACAGGGAAGTTCATAAAAATTCAAACTGGTTTAGGTTTGATTTTTTATCTGATAAATATTGTCCTAGCACTTATTCTATATCCTGATGCTCATATTAGATGGTTATGTATCATACTCGGCTCAAACATTATCTTTGATAATATCATTTACTGTATTAAGAACCTTAACATAGCCGAATTTAAGCAAAAAAAGACCTTTAGTGTTTTGGTTTTGGACGCATTTTTTCGCTTGATGTTGGGATGCCTGTTGTTAATCTACCCCTTTTCTATAACAACTCTTTGTATCCTTTTAATATCTGTCCGGTTTTTAACCCTTAATTTATTTATTAAAGTAGGTTCATCCAATACTCTAAATTTAAAATATGTATTTCATTCTACTATAGCTTGGGAGGATGTTAAGAGGCAAATTTTATTAAACTGGCAATTTGTAGTTATTGGCAGTGTAGCAATCATATATTGGCGCATTTCAAATATTATTATAGCCAAAACACTCACCCTGCAGGATGTAGCAGATTATGAAATTTCATTCAAAATACTTTCAATTGGAATGATTTTGCCTACAATTGTGGCAGCCACTGTCTACACTCAATTTGTTAAATATTACAACTCTGGCGATAAAGATGCACAAAAGCTGTTCTATAAAAAATTATTTTTCGTTTATAGCATTTATTCGGTGATGTCTTATTCATTTATTTATTCTTTTGCCGATATACTTCTTCCTTATGTTTTTGGAGAACAATATGTAGGTGCCATACTAAGCTTGAAAGAGATGTTCCTGACCATGCTTATTTTTCCTACTGTTTTACTTCAAGCCAACCTTATAGTAGCAATGAAACATGAAAAAGTCGATATGCTATTAAACATTTTTAGTTTTTTGATTTATTTGGCCGGCTGTTTCATAGGCTTATCATATTTTAAATCCCTTACAGTTATTAATTATTCCATATTTGTCTCTTTTATAATCTTCCATATATCCCAGAATATATTTCTTGCTAAAAGAGGGATAACCAATTTCAAAAATAGCCTCATTGTTTATATTCTGTTGTTGGTTTTTGCTTTAGGTTATAATTATATAGCAGACCACTATAATCCAATTTTCGTATTTATGCTTTTTACTTTGATGTTATCATTAAGTTTGGTTTTTACTTTTTTATATATCAAGAAAGGAAATGGCTTTGATAAGTCTAAATGGATTAATAAAAATTATAATTGAAGAGTAGAGCTGTTTATTATAGGCGCAGATATAGCAAACGGCTGCTAAAGTCGCAGAAATACATCAATGCAGATAAAGCCGTGGCTAAAAAAATATTTAGCTTGACCCAAGCATTATGCTATTTATTTATAATAAGCATTATGGCTGGGAGGAGCTGGCCAATTCATACCGGAGCGTATAAATATAAAAATTATAAATAGTTTGAAAAACATAATAGTTACGGGGGGTTGCGGGTTTTTAGGCTCAAATGTTGTCAAGAAATTAAATGCTAAAGGGCAAAATAATATCATAATAATTGATAATTATGATGAGCGTAAATTCAAAAACTTGACATCCCTCAACTTCGTAGATTATATTTCTTATAAGCAAGGTATTACCTCTCTTAAGACTGTATTGGAGCATTATGAAATCTCTGCTATTCTACATATTGGAGCTAACGCGGATGTCTTGGAAAAGGATGCCGACATTATGATGACGGCCAATTATGAACATAGTAAGATGTATCTGGATATAGCTCAGGATCGGGATATCCCCTTGATTTATGCTTCAAGTTCCGCGGTATATGGTAATGCCCCCAAAACAGAGAAAGATCAGAATTCCGAAAACCCCCATAATATTTATGCCTGGTCCAAGTGGCTTTTTGACAAACATGTAAGCGCCAATCTATCCTCTTTTGAAAATAAGGTGATAGGGTTGAGGCTTTTCAATATTTTTGGATTGGGAGAGTTCCATAAAGATGAAAATGCCAGTTTGCCTTTGCGGTTTTTCACCTTTGTTCGGCAAAATGGTTTTATTGACGTCTTTAACCGCGATATTGCACGGGATTATGTTTGGGTAGAAGATGTTGCCGAAGTGATTCTAACTATATTGGAAGATAAAAGTATCGTAAATGGTATTTATGACTTGGGGGGTGATAACCCTGTATCACACTTGGAAGTTGCAGATATTGTTGCCAGTGCTTTTGTGGCAAAAGGAATAAAGCCTAATAAGGAGACCCTGATAAAAAAAATACCGTTGCCCAAAGAACTGGAGCATAGTTTTCAATTTTTTACAAAGGCCGAAAAATTGTTACCGCTAATAGCAAAGCAAACCCATGGAAATAAGGAAAAAATTAATTTATATATTAACGAACTTTTAAAAATGCATTATGACCTTAATTAGATCTAAAGCCCCATTGCGTCTGGGTCTTGCGGGTGGGGGAACAGACGTGAGCCCCTATAGTGACACTTACGGAGGCTGTGTACTCAGCGCTACAATTGATTTATTTTCGTATTGTACCCTACAGCGAACCGAAACTGGAATGATTAAAATGGTGGCCCTGGACCTGAAAAAGGAAATAGAATTCGAAGTTTCAGCAGAACTTGAAATCAATGGGGAACTTGATCTCCATAAAGGGGTCTATAACCGGATTATAAAGGACTTTAATATTGCCCCATTTGCCTTTACCATAAAAACCTATAGTGATGCACCTGCTGGCTCTGGGCTGGGATCTTCTTCTACGATGGTCGTGTGTATCCTGCAAGCCTTTATAGAATTACTCAACCTACCTTTGGGTGAGTATGACGTTGCACAACTTGCCTATTCCATAGAGCGAGAAGATCTTGTATTGAGCGGCGGCAAGCAGGATCAATATGCAGCAACATTTGGGGGATTTAATTTTATAGAGTTTAATGCAGATAACCGTGTAATTGTTAACCCACTTCGTATCAAGAAAGCACACATTGAGGAATTGGAAACATCTATGCTATTATATTACACTGGTGTTTCCCGGTCATCTTCCAAAATTATCGAAGATCAGAAATCCAGCTTAAAAAGTTCAAATGTAAACCGCTTGAGGGCCATGCACCAGATTAAAAACGATGCCTACCTTATCAAGGAATTTTTATTAAAAGGTGAAATAGCAAATCTAACTATGATTATGCAGGATGCGTGGGAGGCCAAAAAAAAGACCTCATCTTTAATAAGCAATGATCATATAGACGCAATTTATAATAAAGCTCTGGGTGCTGGTGCTGTAAGTGGAAAAATTTCTGGTGCAGGAGGAGGCGGTTTTATGATGCTTTTTGTAGATCCCATGCGTCGGCTGGAGGTTAAGGAAGCCCTGGCCGAATTTGGGGGCGAGTTTGTGAATTTCCATTTTTTTAATGACAGTGTTTCCAGTTGGAAGATTGAAAAAGACGTGAGGAGCGCACATATTCTAGGATTATGAAAATTTATTTTTTATCATCATCTGCGTTTAGTGATAATCAAATGAGCATTCTCAAGTATCTTGGTAAATATCATGAGATTACTTACGCTGTTATTATACCTTACAAAAATTCTAACTATACCAAAAAGGAATTAGCAGAGTATTGTAAAGAGAATAATATTCATTTTATCCCATTTGAACTAAACCACCGTTTTAGGGACCCCAGGTTGCTTATAACCTATTTTTCGATAGTTAGGCATATACGTAACTCAAATACAGATTTGATTTATTTTGCTAATTTTGGTCAACTTTACCTCAATACCTTAATAGGGTTATTAAATCCTTCCAGAACGATAATTGCATTGCATGATGTAAAAACTCATAGCAATTCATCTTTTGGTCGTCTAACTGACTTAAGCAATAGCATATTAATCGAGAAATTCTGGAATTTTCAAACTTTTTCAAAAATTCAAAAAAAACTGTTGCATAAAAGAATTCCGCATAAAACTGTTTATACTATCTCCCTGCCCCTAATCGATTTTGGTGCACTTCCAGATAAAAAGGAATCCAATAATGAAGTAAATTTCCTTTTTTTCGGAAATATTATAGCCTACAAAGGATTGGATATATTGCTTAAAGCCTTTAAGAACATTGAAGATAACCATAAGAATGCGCGGCTTGTAATTGCTGGTCGCTGTGATGATTGGGAGGAAACTTATGTGCCTATTATAAATGGTTCAGATCAAGTCATATCAAACATCCGGTTTATCGCTAATGAAGAGATCCCCTTCTTTTTTGAAATGGCAGATTATGTGGTTCTTCCCTATAGGGATACCACGCAAAGTGGTCCATTGATGATTTCATACAACTATAATAAACCGGTATTAGTGAGCAATGCAGAGGGTTTTATTGAGTTCACCGAAGAAGGCGTTACGGGATATAGTTATGACCTTTCGTCGCAGGCAGATTTGGAGCAGGTTCTGAAAAATTGTATGGAAATGTCAGCACGGGAATATAAAAAACTTAGGGGAAGACTGGCAAATTACACGCAAGCTAATTATTCCACTATTGCTCTTGTAAACAAATACAATACAATGTTTGCCGAAGTTTTGGCAGCAAAATCACATTAATTTTTAAAAAGATAGATAGTGGAAAGTTTTATCTTATCCAAGATATCAGAAAGCATAGCGGTTAAAAGTCGACTTGCAAAAGACAGGGACTTGCTTGAAATTATAAAAAAGGCCGCATGGCAGATAATCCATGTATTTCAAAGTGGAGGTAAAGTCCTATTTTGTGGAAACGGTGGAAGTGCAGCAGATGCACAGCATCTGGCAGCTGAATTTTCCGGAAGGTTTTATTTTGACCGTGATCCGTTGTTTGCTGAAGCATTGCATGTAAACTCCTCTTACATTACAGCGGTTGCAAATGATTATTCGTATGATGAGGTTTATGCAAGATTGGTTAAGGCAAAAGGAGCTAAAGGGGATATACTAATAGGTATTTCAACTTCTGGTAACTCAAAAAATATTATTCGGGCTTTTCAAGAGTGTAAAAAATCAGAGGTTAGCACTATCGCCTTGACGGGTAGCACTGGGGGACAGATGAAGGCGGAAACCGATTTATTGATCAATGTACCATCAACTGATACTCCCAGGATTCAGGAAACGCACATTCTAATCGGCCACATTATCTGCGAGATCGTAGAACGCGAACTTTTTAAAGAAAAAGAGTATGACAGATGAAGCAATAGTCCTTGCAGGAGGTCTGGGCACACGTCTGCGAGCGGTTGTCAAAGATGTGCCCAAGCCGATGGCAGAAGTTAACGGCCAGCCTTTTCTGGATTACATCCTTGATTATCTGATAAAGAATAAGATTACAAAAGTAGTCCTGGCGGTAGGTTATAAACATGAGATTATACAAAACTATTTGTCACAGAACAAAAAATTTTCTGACTTACAAATTTCTTATAGTATTGAGAATCAACCCCTGGGAACTGGTGGCGCCATAAGTCAAGCCATTACCAAAGTTGATGGTTCTTATACCTTTATCGTAAATGGAGATACCTTTTTTAATATCCCCTTAAACCAATTGGAAATCTTTGCCCACAAAAAAAATGCTGAAATTGCCATAGCATTGAAAGAATTACCTTTTTCTAACAGATATGGGCGAGTAGCATGCTCCTCAAATGATCGCATTTTGTCTTTTTCAGAAAATAAGCATGATCAAGAAGAAAGCTGTCTTATTAATGGCGGCACGTATTTTATTAATAAAAACCTTTTTGAACCGTTTGAATTACCACAAAAATTTTCTCTGGAAAATGATTTTTTCAAACCGTATTTAAAAATTACTCAAGCGTATGGGAAGTGTTTTGAAGATTTTTTTATAGATATAGGCATTCCAGAAGACTACAATTTGGCTCAAAAAATATTTAAAAATGGCAGCAATAAATAAAAAATACGATACGCTTTTTTTAGATCGTGATGGGGTGCTGAACAAAAAGATTGATGACGGCTATGTATTAAAAGAAGAAGATATTGAGATTTTACTTGGAATTTCAGAATTTTTAAAATTTATCCGATCGCAATTTTCACAGATTCTGGTGGTAACGAATCAGCGCTGTATAGGCCTGGGGCTAATAGATTATAATGAAGTCATAAAGCTAAATCAGAGCATTGACAAAAAAACCGGATCTTTTATTGATTATTTTTACGTATGCCCACACTTGAACGAGGACAATTGTGTGTGTAGAAAGCCCAAAACAGGCCTTTTTTTTTATGCCTTAGAAGACTATCCTATCGATTTTCAGAATTCTTGGATGATAGGGGATTCAGTTACAGATATCATTCCGGCAAAGGAACTGGGCCTCCGGACAATTTTAATTTCATCTGGAAGTAACCCTATTGCTGATATTCATATCGAATCTACGAAAGATCTATTGGGTCTTCCAGAATGGGAATAATTTGTTAGGAAAAAAAAGGTAATGGGATCCCAAAAAAGGAAATTATTAATAATTGGTCCATATCCTCCGCCTTTTGGCGGTGTAAGTGTTCATATCAAAAGATTAATAACACTTCTTAGCGCTAACTTTGAAATTATCAAAATTGATGAGTCCCCTCACCTAAAACCCACACTTTTTAATTTAAGGTCCTTTAATTTTTTAACCTATTTTAAATTGGTGTCAAAATCTAATATCATCCATATTCACAGTGGGCATTATTTGTTACGTTTATTACATTTCTGCACGGCAAAGATTTTGAACAAGAAAATGATAATTACTGTGCACGCATACGAAGAAAAAGGTAAAACTTTTATTGAAAAATATATCGACCTATTTATATTTAAGCAAACTGGTCTTGTGATATTGGTGAGTGAGGAGATTTCTCAAAAGTTTAATTTGAAGAACTTTTTAATAAAAAACGCATTTCTTCCTCCCAACCTACAAGAGGAGGAGCCACTACAATTAACAATAAACAATTGGCTACAGGATAAAAAAGATAAAGGTTATTTTATATGTTGTTCAAATGCTTCAAGACTAGATATATGTAATAATGAGGATTTATACGGATTGGACATATGCATAGAAGCGGCTAAATTATGCAAGGAAAAAAATATAAAAATTGCCTTTGTATTTATAGTAAGTGATACCACGGGAAGATTAAGTGTCAAATTATATGAAGATCTGATTCAAAAATATAACTTGGGCAACCTTTTTTTTCTACATAAATTTTCTATTTCATTTATAAGCTTAGTAAAACAAGCGGATATAATTCTTCGTGCTACCAATACTGATGGTGATGCACTAACGGTTAGGGAGGGGCTATTTTTGGGAAAGATAGTAATTGCTTCAGATGTTGTGAAGAGGCCAGCTGGTACTTATATTTTTAAGAATAGAGATTTAAATTCTCTTATGAAAGTTATAAATGAAGTGGATAGTGATTTAAAAAATAATTCTGGAATTTTGACCACAGCCACGGATTTGCCTCAGTTTAATGCAAGCAACTATAAAGATTTTTATTTGAATTATGTTTATAATTAAAATCATTGGGATGGACCTTAATTAAAGATTCCTTCTTGAATATTTCTCAAAACCAAAGGTTTAAAAATTATGACCCAATCTTTGCAATTATTTGAAAAACATTTATCCTCGGTGAACCTGGAAACTCCTGATCCATATGATATATGGAATACCCAACTGGGACAAAATATAAAAAAGGTTTTCTATAAAAACAAAATATTAGGCGTATTGCCTTCTGCAGGTCTAACTATATTCGATTTTTACATATATAACAATATAAGATATGGCTATGATAAAAGACCATATCCCATTGCCCATGCCTATAAAGCTTTAATTGGGACGGAATTATTCAGAAAAACACAGATAACTCAATATTTATCGTTTGCCCGCGATTCAATAAGTTGGCTTGCAAATAATTATAGTCATGGCTTTAGTGGTTACTGTTGGGGTCTTAATATGCCGTGGGTTTCTAAAATTGCAGTTTATGATGAAAATATTCCCCATGTTACACATACCCCTTATGTATTAGAGGCTTTTATAGATTTTCAAAAGTTAACATCAGATAATAAATATGATAATATTATTGTTAGTGTTTTTAATTTTTTGGATGGCGATTTGCACAAGATGATAGATAAGAATTCAGTACTGGCATTATCTTATTCGCCAAGACCAGAGAAGCGAATTGTCATCAACGCAAATTCTTATGCCATGCTGAGTTATGCTTTATTAATAGATAAGAGTCCTTTAGGGCGTAAGTATAGCGAAGATAAAGTAAAACGTCTTTATCAATTTCTAGTAAATCACCAAAATTCTGATGGAAGTTGGTATTATTATTCCGATAAGACTCCTGGTAACTTTATAGATTGTTTTCACACTTGCTTTGTTTTAAAAAATATTTTTAAGGTTAATGAAATAGTGCCATTATCCAATAGTGAGAAAATTATTTCTCATGGTTACCAATTTTTAAAAAATCATTTATGGGATTCAAAAAGAAATTTATTTAAACGTTTTAGTGTAACGGATAGGTTATCTCCGGTTAAATATGACTTATATGACAATGCAGAAATGCTGAATCTTGCTATCCTTTTAAAGGATGACATGTTAATAGAAAAATTATTAGCATCTATAAAATTAAACTTTGTAGCAGGTGATGATATTTACTCCCATATTGTCTACCCAAATTTAAAAGTTAATAAAAACACCTTAAGATGGGCTACTTTACCCTATCTATATGCACTTTCAAAAAAAATAAAATATTATTAAATAACGAAGCAATAAATAGTGCTAAGAGTTTTTGAAGGAAATTATATGCTTGATTAATAAGGCAAGTTCCATAAATTGGAGATATATTCCCCATTACTAGTGATGCGTTAACTTTTTAATTTTTTGTTTTATCGCAACGTTTATAGGACATTCAAGACGTTCTTTGATTTTTTGATTTGAAATGAGTTTTAGCTTAGCAGTCTAAAGCAGACTGTAATGAATTCTGGAAAATATATTTTCGCCCAAGTCCTACAATATGTGAACAGGTATGAGTTCGGGAAATGTGTCAGGCGATACAATGGCGATTACAGAACCCGTGATTTCAATTGTTGGAACCAGTTCGCCCAATTGTTCTTTGGTCAATTGACCGCCCTTAATTCTCTCAGGGATATCTCTACTTGCCTTAAAGCGCACAAGAACAAGTTATACCATTTGGGAACGGGCGGTCACGTCAATCAGTCTTCCCTATCACGTGCAAATGAGAACAGGGACTGGAGGATATTCGCGGACTTCGGCCAATACTTGATCGGTTAGGTACGCCCTTTTTAGGCGGGCACCTCCATACCCAATATCAAGTTGGACAATGAAGTGTTCGCGTGGGACTCGACTACGAATTCCCTTAGTTTGGTGCTTTTCCAATGGGCGCCGGGGAAATAGTCCAGAGGAGCCATAAAAATCCATACACTGCTCGACCTGCGCGACAACATACCTTCCTTTGTGCTGATTACGGACGGGAAATATCACAATAGCAATGTGCTGGATGTACTGGTGCCGGTATTCGGTGCAATCTACCTTACGGACAAGGCCTATAATGACTTCGAGGCACTTTCCGACATAAATCTTGCCGGCGCTTTCTTCGTGTCAAGGGCAAAGTCCAATATGGGTTATACCGTCATTTACCAGAATTACAACATAAACACGAAAACAGGCCTGAGAAGCGACAAGACCATCTTGCTCAATGGGCACAGGTCTAAAAAGTTATATCCCGAACCACTTAGATTGGTTGAATACCAAGACATAAAAAAAGAGATCACTCTTTATTTCTTGACCAACAACCATGAAGTCTCGGCCCTTGAAATACCAAGGCTTTACAGAAACAGGTGACAAATAGAGGTGTTCTTCAAGTGGAAAACAGAACCTGACCATAAAAAGGCTATGGGGACATTCCGAAAATGTAGTCGACATACACGTATGAACCGCAATCTGCACACACTTGATAATAGCGAACATCAAACACTCCCTGCGCAGTAGTTTGTCAATTTACGAGATACTGCAAATACTAAGCTTATCAGCCATGGACAAAATATTCATAAAAGAACTGCTTGCAGAAAAAAACTCAAATCAAAATTTCAAAGAACAAATGAATTTACTTGACTATTAAATATTAACGCATCAGTACTAATTCCCAATCATTAAACAAAACTAGTTATATCTATATGTGTGGAATCCTGGGCAGTGTCAATTTTGATAATACTTCAGAATATCTAAATTTAATTCAACATCGTGGCCCTGATGCATCGGGTATTCAATCTTTTGATATAGGAGAGCATTCAGTTTCGCTTTTACACCGTCGCCTTTCCATTGTAGATTTAAGCGAGGCTGGTAGTCAGCCTATGTCTGCTTGTGATAATAATGCCTCTATCATTTTTAATGGAGAGATCTATAATCATTTGGAGCTTAAAAAAAAATTACCCCATATATCCTTTAGAGGTCATTCCGATACTGAAACCATAGTTAATTATTTGAGACACTTCTCAATTGTTGAAAGTCTTTCTTGCCTGAACGGAATTTTTGCTCTTGCTTATTTGGACGTGCAAAAAAAGAAACTTTTTCTGGCCAGGGACCGTTTTGGCGTTAAACCATTATATTACTATTTTGACGGAAACCGATTAATGTTTTCTTCTGAGATAAGACCTATCAAATCTTACATAAAATCTGCAATAAACAGAGGTGTTGCATTTATCACACTAAGAATGCGATACAGCCCATCCCCATTAACTGTGTTTGATGAGATCAAAAAGGTAGAACCAGGGCAACTTATCTCCTTTGATCTGTGCGAAAGTGTTGTCAAGGTTAGTAAGGAATATTTTGTGAAAGGGGAGCGGTTAGGTACAAGAAAAGATGAGTTTAAAAAGCTTGTCAATATCTATGGAGATCTTTTTGAAAGTGCAGTGGAAAGACAGCTCATGGCAGATGTTGATATAGGGATATTACTAAGTGGTGGTGTAGATTCAGCTTTGGTTGCTGCAATTGCCCAAAAAAGGAGTGCTAAAAAATTAAAGGCTTTTACTATTGGTTTTGAGGGAGACCATAAAGAAATTGACGAAATAAGTTATGCCCGTGAGACTGCCGAAATACTTGGACTCGATCATTATGACCAAAAAATAAACTTTCCTAATTTTTTAACATCAATTAAACAAATTGCACAAATCGTAGAAGAACCCATAGCGACAACCTCCATTATCCCTATGTATTTTCTTTCCCAATTAGCTGTTTCTCACGTCAAAGTGGTTTTGAGTGGGCAAGGTGCAGATGAGCCTCTGGGCGGTTATAACAAATATAGGGCACTACCTTATCTCGAGAAAATTCGTTTTTTTAGAAAAATAAGCTCACCTTTAGATAAAATTGATTTTGTTTATAAAAATAAGGAACATCTTAGAAGATTTCTTAAAGCTATTCAACCTGAAGATTTGGTTTCATCCTGGATGGAATATTGCGCAATCTCATCCCAAAATTATGTTGCAAACATAGTAAATCCAAAAACTAGGAAACAAGGATTAAATGAAATGCAACAATACCAGACTCTAATAAGTGAAATCTGGAAAAGTAGAACTCCCAACAATAGTGAATTAAAAGACCTGTTTTTATATTATGATTTACGTACTTCACTTGCAGATGACCTTTTGATGTATACAGATAAAATCACCATGAATTTTGGCCTTGAATGTAGGGTTCCTATTCTGGACAATAGTCTAATCGCATTTATTGAATCTTTAGATAGTAAATATAAATACAATTCAAGGAAAGGAAAGATTATCCATAAAGCGTTTGCACAGGAATATTTGCCGGGTTCCATTATCAATAGAAAAAAAATAGGTTTTAAATCTCCTACTGAAATTTGGTTTAGAGAAAATAGGAATGAACTGGAAAATATATTTATGCATAATTCTGCTTTTTTGACTATGTTCAATCAAAACAAAGTTAGGGAAATACTGAATAGACATAAGGAGGGCGAAAATTTAGAAAAGCAAATATTTCATCTATTAAGTCTAAATTATTTGTTTAATAATTGATAATGAGGCTTGCTATGAAAACAGTCTGTTTAATGTTTAATAAAAATATGCCTTTATTTACATGGTTTATTTTATGAAATGAAAATTTTCAATAAAAAAATTGCCAAGGTTGATATTTATTTGATATGTTGAGGTTATTAGTTGTATCTATTAAACGTTGAATATCATTAAAAAATTTCCTTAGACTTTTGAAAAAAATCTACAAAACTACAGATCAAATTCATATTCTCAATACCAAAATCCATAATCTAAGCTTTCAGGAGACTCTTGACAAAATAGAAATGGCGATTCGAGATAATGAACAAATCCATCATGTGGTTGTAAATGCGGGCAAAATAGTAGCCATGCGTACAGATTTAGAATTACAAAAAAGTGTTAATAGCAGTGATTTAATTAATGCAGATGGGCAGTCTGTGGTGTGGGCTTCTAGATTCTTGGGAAAACCGCTAAAAGAAAGAGTAGCGGGAATCGATTTAATGGAACATCTTATAAAATTATCTCATATAAAGAAATATAAAATATTCTTTTTAGGAGCAAAAGAAGAGGTGGTAAAATCTGTAGTGGACAGATATTCAGAGGAATATTCTCCAGATATTATTGCCGGGTATCGCAATGGGTATTTTACTTTAATGGAAGAAAGTAAAATTGCAGAACGCATCTCTAACAGTGGAGCAAACATACTATTAGTAGCAATAAGCTCGCCCACAAAAGAACTTTTTTTGTACAGAAATAAGGGAATACTTCATAGAGTTAATTTCATTATGGGAGTAGGGGGAAGCTTTGATGTCGTTTCTGGCAGAGTAAAAAGAGCTCCTGTTTGGATGCAAAATGCTGGATTAGAATGGTTCTATCGTTTTTTACAAGAACCTAAAAGAATGTGGAAACGATATCTTGTTGGAAATACAAAGTTTATATTAATGGTTCTAAATGAACGTTTGAGATTCAAAGAGGGTGTAAATTAAACTCTGTCTGAATGATTTTTTATATTATCATTCCAACAGAGATTAAAAATGCCTGACGGAGATAGTTTTTTACTTCTCTTTATTTTATACATCAAACAACGCCATTTTCACTTGTATAGTTTCATAGGTAGGTTTGAAAGCTACCCCAGAATCCGGAGTACTCTAAAATAGGAAAATTGAGTAACTTTAAATTTTGGGACAATGAAGAAAAGGTGTTTCAATTGTGTTTAAATAAGTGGTATATAGTAGTTTTAGCGGTGTATAATCAAGTGCTGAAGTAAATTAAATAAATAATTTTTCATCTTCAATTTTAAACTGATCTATGCGGATGACGATTGTTGCCGGAGCCCGGCCAAACTTCATGAAGATTGCCCCAATCATTAAAGCAATTCATGTATTCAACGAAAAAAATAAAAAAATTAAGTATCGACTGGTGCATACAGGTCAGCACTATGACGATAAGATGAGCGGTGATTTCTTTAAGCAATTAGGTATCCCCGAGCCTAATGTAAACCTGGGTGCTGGTGGAGGGACCCAAGCCCATCAAACAGCTGCAATTATGATAGGTTTTGAAAAAGAGATTGATTTCCATCGTCCTGACGTTGTTTTAGTTGTAGGAGATGTTACCTCTACGATGGCTTGCACTATTACCGCCAAAAAAGAATGTATTGATGTAGTACACGTCGAGGCTGGTATCCGTTCGGGAGACATGAGAATGCCGGAAGAAATTAATAGAATGGTAACTGATTCTATTTGTGACTATTTTTTTACTACTACAGAATTAGCGAATGCTAATTTAATTAAAAACGGAATTTCTGAAGAGAGAATTCATTTAGTGGGAAATACAATGATTGATACCTTGTATCAGAATATTGAAAATTTGATTCAACCTCCCATATGGCAGAAGAATAATCTAAAACAAAACGAATTTTTTTTAGTTACCCTGCATCGTCCCGCGAACGTGGATAATTCCCGGAATTTAAAAAATTTACTAGATGTAATATTACGAAGTTCAGCCCCATATCCCGTTTTGTTCCCTGTGCATCCCAGGACAAAAAAAGTTCTTGAAGAAATAACTTATGAAGATATGAATTTAGTGCAAATGGATCCTTTAGGTTATTTGGAATTTATTTATCTGGTTAACAATGCACGATGCGTGATAACGGATTCAGGAGGTATTACAGAAGAAACCACAGCCTTGGGAATACCATGTATTACTCTGCGTGATTCTACCGAACGACCTGAAACCATAACTATTGGAACAAACGAACTTGTAGGAATTGACCCTAACAATATACCTCCCTATATTAAGAAACTAAACAGTGGTAAATGGAAAAAAGGAAATATTCCAAAAATGTGGGATGGTAAAACTGCCACTAGGATAATAAATAACTTGGTTGATATCTATGGCTAAGAGAGTGTAAACTGAACTCTGTCTGAAATAAATTTAATCATTAATTTTATTCAGACAGAATCATGAGAAAAGGAGAACAAACGGAATTCGAGAAAAAGGTACTTGACCAGTTCATGTCGGGCAAGAACCTTTTCGGCAAGGGCGGCGCGTTCGCCCCCATGCTGAAGAACGTCATCGAGAAAGCGCTCGAAGCGGAGATGGAAGGCCATCTCGGCGAGGCCCAGCGTAACGTTGGGAACAAACGCAACGGCAAGGGCAAAAAGACCATCAAGAGCGGCTACGGCACCTTCGATATCGAAATATACTTCCCCCCGCTTTTAGGACAGTAAGTTAAGTTTAATTTTTAACCTTAAATTTACTGTACCATGAGTAGAAGGAAACACACATCGAAGTTCAAGTTCAAGGTCGTTCTGGAGGCACTATCGGAACGTCAAACGATCCAGGAACTGGGCAGGAAGCACAAGCTCCACCCCGCCCAGATCACCAACTGGAAGACGCAGTTCCTCAAGAACGGCGAGGAGGTCTTCTCCAAGAAGGCCAAGAGCGCCAAGACCGAGGCCGAGGAGAAGGAGGAACGGTTGCTCAAGACCATCGGGCAGCTCAAGGTCGAGAACGATTTTTTAAAGACGGCCTCGTCATGAGTAAGTCCAAAAAAGAACGGAAGGCATTGGTCAAAAGGGATTCCAGGCTGAGCGTGGTGCGCCAGTGCGAACTATTGGATATCCACCGCAGCGGGGTCTATTACGAGCCGAAGGGCGAGACCGCCCTGAACCTTGAACTGATGCGGATCATCGACGAAAAGAACCTATTGCACCCTTGGCTGGGCGTACCCAGGATAACCACATGGCTGCGAAAGGACATGGGATACAAGGTCAACAAAAAGCGCATCGAGAGGCTGTTCCGCCTGATGGGCCTATCGGCCACGGGGCCGAACCCGAACACCTCGAAGCGCGGCAAGGGGGAGCTGCACAGGATATACAAATATCTTTTGAAGAACCTCGATATCGAGCGTTGCGGGCAGGTGTGGGCGACGGACATCACCTATATCCCCGTACGGGGCGGCTACCTTTACCTGTGCGCGATAATCGACCTGTACAGCCGCTACGTGGTCGGCTGGTCGCTCTCGAACACGATGACATCGGAATGGTGCCGCAAGACACTGGACACGGCCATCGGGGAACACGGCGCGCCGGAGATACTCAACACCGACCAGGGGAGCCAGTTCACCTCGATCGGGTTCACGGACTACGTGACAAAGGAAAAAGAGATCCGCCTGAGTATGGACGGGAAGGGCAGGTGCCTGGACAACATATTCGTCGAACGGCTCTGGCGCAGCGTCAAATACGAGCACGTCTACCTGTTCCCGGCCGACGACGGGCTGGAATGTTACAGGGGGCTCGAGGAATATTTCGAATATTACAACAACGAGCGGAGGCACCAAAGCCTGGGGGACGAGGCCCCGTCAACAGTTTATGAACAAAGAAAGAGCAAAGCGGCATGATGGCACGAAAGGGCAAAACAGGGTTATCAACAAAAAGGGCGAGTTATGAGTCTCCCCCCGGACCCCCCTCTTTCAACACCATCATCAAACTTATTTTTAAAGAATTATTGTCCTAAGGATGGGGGTAAGTATATAACGCCCCAGGACAGGCAGAGCAGTTTCGAGCCGGAACTGGTAAAAAAGCGACAGACCATCCTGGCGGACAACCTGTCCGATAAGATCATCGGGCTTTATGGCCTGGGCATGAGCTATCGCGACATCTCCTCGCATATAAAGGAAATGTACGACACCGATATCTCGCACACCGTGCTGAGCCAGATAACCGACAGGATCATACCCGACGTCAAGGCATGGCAGAACCGCCCCTTGGAACCGCTCTATTGTATAGTATGGCTCGATGCCATGCACTACAAGGTGAAGGTGGACGGGAAGATAGCCCACAAGGCACTTTATAACATCTTGGGCATCAACAAGGAAGGCCGAAAGGAAATATTGGGCATGTACATCTCCGAGAGCGAAGGGGCCAACTTTTGGCTGCAGGTGCTTACCGACCTGAACAACCGCGGCCTGAAGGATATCCTGATCGCCTGTACGGACAACCTCCGGGGATTTACCGATGCGATATTGGGCGTATTCCCCAAAGCGCAGGTACAGCTCTGCATCGTGCACCAGATAAGGAACTCGCTCAAATATATCGCCTCCAAGGACCAAAAGGAATTTATGCGCGACCTGAAACTTGTGTACCGGGCGTCGAGCAAAGAGGTCGCGGAAGACGAACTCCTGAACCTCGAAGTGAAATGGGGAAGCAAATATCCCGTGGTCATCGAGAGCTGGCAACGCAACTGGGAACAGCTATCGCAGTATTTCCAGTATACCGAACCTATAAGGAAGATCATCTATACCACAAATGCGGTGGAAGGCTTCCACCGACAGGTCCGAAAGGTGACCAAGACCAAGGGCGCGTTCACGAACGACATGGCCCTTATGAAACTGATATACCTGGCCACAAAGAACATTGAAAAGAAGTGGACCAGCCCATTGCATAATTGGAGCCTGACCGTTCAACAACTTTATATTAAATTTGGGGACCGAATACAGTTCGACCTGAGAACAGGGCCCAAAGAGAACGCCGCTGCCGCGGGGGCGCACTCCAAAACCCGTCGGATAAAAGATCCGACATGTTTTGAAATGGATGAAAAGTGAACCGGACAGAGTTTAAATTACACACCCATGGCTAATATTTTTTCACTACTTTTTTAAACATGAATTAGTACCTAGTTGCCCGGCCTAACCTCATTATAACTACTATTTTTATTGCCAACTCTAACTTCATCATAATAAATTACCCTTTGAGTTACAGCGGAGCCCCATTCCCATCTGTAAACACCAAGTTTAAAATATGGATATTTTACATCATTAAAGCAATTAGGCATATTCTGCCTATCAATAACTTTGACTCCATCCATCCAAACTTCCAAAATCCCTGTATTGGTATGAGAAAACTTGATATGAACAACCCAGTCTATCCATTTATTCTTAGGGATTACTCCTAAATCCATTTCAAAATAACCTTGTGTGATATTATTGGTTTGTATAGACCTTGAATCCCATCTTGTTGTCCATTTAAGATGATTATTCCCAGTAGAAATTGCATTAGAAGGACTTCGAGCAGCTGTTTCTCCATCATCGGGTATGTCATGCCATTGACCAACAACTTCTTCTGTGGTATCTGTTATGTAGGTTTCAGGAAAATATTGTGAAAAACCATACCAACCCTCATTCAATGTTGAATTTGTAGGTTGAGCAAATTCAGCTCTGTGGCCACCCCACAATAGGGGGTCACTTTCATTTATTTCAAATCGACCACTTGCAATTCCTGCATCTTTAATATTATTATCAAAAGAAAAAGAATGATTACCTATTAATTCAGGATTAAAATCGCTGAGATCGAAATCAAGGTCAAGATTACTATTTTCGAATAATTCCTTTAGAAATATATTAGTTTCGTCTCGCTGATATGTTGGTTTAGGAGTGGGTATAGACCGTTTCAATCGCAGTGTATAATGATAGTTTTGGGAATATACACTTGTTGAAAAAAGTAATAGAAAAAAGAAATATTTCATTATAATACAATATATGAATTGTTATCTAATTTCCTTATTAACCCACCGGTATAAGCTGAATTGTTTCCAATACTGATGATACCGCCAGAGTTACCGTTTATAATTACTCCTGTTGCTCCATTTACTGTTAACGTGGTACCGTGAACCTCTAAATTAATAATATCACCAACCTTCATTCCTGTAAATTCGGTATTAATAGTTAGTGTTGCTGAAGTTGTGCAGGCGAGAGTATTACCAACATCATTAGATAATACATTCCTGGAAGAAGAAAATGAAACTATACTTGCCTTTGGAGAATAGTTATCTTTTACGTAAAGTAATATTTCAGCTTTAATGGCATTTACCTCATCCTGAGTATAAACTTTAGGTGCGCCATTTAAACTGGTGTATTCTCCATCAAAATCATTTGAGGCATCGGTATCCCAGTTATTAAAAGAAATAGTGTTTCCTCCCGAAATGGAAAGTTCATTAGCATCCAGACTCAAATTTTGTGATGTACTTCCTCCCCCTCCTTCTATGCCGGAAACGAGATTATCAACTTCAGTCTTAGTATAAAGTTCAGTTTTCGTATAAATATCAGGTGTTCCTGTAAGGTTTGAATATGCACCGTCGAAATCATCCGAAGCATCGGTATCCCAGTTGTCAAAATAAATGGAATTTCCACCTGAAATAGAAAGTTCCTCTCCTTCCAAATTCAATGATTGCATTATGCCATCCCCATCATCAAGATTTAACACAAGGCTGTCCACCTGGTTTTTGGTGTATATATTAGGCACTCCGGCTAAATCGTTAAATTTTCCGCTAAATAAGGCAGGAGCATTTTTTAGGTCAGAATAATTTCCGCTGAAAAGTGAAGGTTGGTTCTGCAAGTCATTATAATTTCCTGAGAAATCATCGGAAACATCGGTATCCCAGTTATCAAAGAAGATGGTGTTTCCTCCCGAAATGGAAAGTTCAGTAGCATCCAGACTCAAATTTTGTGATGTACTTCCTGCCCTTCCTTCTATGCCGGAAACGAGATTATCGATTTCATTCTTAGTATAAAGTTCAGTTTTCGTATAAACATCAGGGGTTCCTATAAGTTTTGAATATACACCGTCAAAATCATCGGTAGCATTAGTGTCCCAATTGTCAAAGGAAATGACGTTTCCTCCCGAAATGGAGAGATTTTTGCCTTCTAAATTCAAAGACTGCACTATACCATCACCACCAGCAATATTTACAAAGAGGCTGTCAACTTGGCTCTTGGTGTACAAATTGGGTACTTCAGATAAGTCTTTAAAGCTTCCAGAAAAATCATCGGCAGCATTGGTGTCCCAATTATTAAAAGAAATGGAGTTCCCACCGGAAATGGATAGCTTTTCATCCTCCAAATTCAAAGACTGTACGATACCATCACCGCCATCAAGATTTATTACGAGGCTATCCACTTGGTTTTTAGTATATAAATCGGGCACTTCGGATAAATCGTTAAAACTTCCGGAGAAATCGTCAGTTATATCTTTATCCCATTTATCGAATGCTAGTTCGTTGCCATCTCCGGTAAAACTATCGGCCGATTTTGCATGGAGCGCGTAAGGAACGCTTAGCATCTCGCTAACACCAGTTACAGAGAAATCCTGTGTGTTTTTAACGTCTAATTGGGTTTCAATAAAATAGGGCCCTTGAGACCAGTCAATGCCTGAAAACTCACCAACCTCTTTGTTTCCTTCACCAATTTGAAGACTTACTAAACCATTTACGTTGGTCCTGGCCTGGTGGTTTTCTTGATAGGCTATATACCCATCAGGCGAACCCTGCCTCAAGATAATATTAAGGTTAACCTTAGAATTGGTTAGGAGTTTATTGTTATTGTCACGGATAACTGCCTGATAGCTCACTTTTTCAGGGGTCTGCGCAAATGTGTTACATGTAAGTAAGACTAATAGAGTAAAAGGAATTATCCATTTCATTTTTTATCGTTTTATGATCTTAAGTTTATTAATGGGGGTGTTTTTGTAAAATATTCCAAGCATATAAACCGCAGGTTGCAGATTGCTGGAATTTACTCTAGTTTTTAGTTTATCGATTTTGTCTTTTGCAATAAGTTTACCTTGAAGATTGTAAAACTCATATCTCAAACCTTCATCATAATTGTCCACATTGATAATAAAATAATCTGTGGCTGGATTTGGGTAAGATTTAATAGTTATTACACTGGGCATGCTATTAGTGATTTCCGCTCTTTTGTTTTTTGAAACCGGTATTTGCACACCTTGAAAAACAGTGTTTTCAGAGGTGTTTATGGATGTGTAGTACGATTGGCCTATCGAGTAGGAAATATATCCCCCCTTGCCAGAACCATCTCCGCCTGAAGTATTTATAACATTGCTTAAGGAGGTGTTAACGAGTGTTACACTTTGGGCACTTAAGGGTAGGGGACTAAGCACCAAAAATAGAGGAATTATCAAGTACTTCATTATGGGGGATAAGTAGATATGGATTTACAAGAAACATAGCACTCGAGTTAAAAAATTACATTGTTGGGCATTTTACAAAATTAAGGATCAGTTTAAACGTGTTATTGACAACGGGGATCAACTTCGATTATTTTAACCATTTGCCCCTATTCGATGTAATGCAATCGTTCAAGTGCGCATAGTCTACATACTATTGTCAATTTTCCCTTTCCGACCCGTGCCCCATGGTCACTTCGTTGGGCAAGGCTTAGAATATCAAAAATGCCATTCATCCGGCGATGATATTCAGGAAACCCGAGGTAGATCATAAGGGCAAAGAAGATGGTATCAGTGCAATGGCCTGTTAAACTAATCCCAAACCGAATCATTGGCTTTAAAAATGCACGTCTTCTCACTATTTTAGGGTAAAACCCAAAACAATGAAAAAAATACTCTATATACTGCTATGTACGGGGCTGGCCTTCGGATGTAAGAACGAAAGAAAAGTGTCCGAAGATACCAAGGAAGATTTGGCGGACAATGATGTTACCATCGTCCAAACCGCCATAGGTCCCCTAGAATTGGTTTCGCCTTTTTCCTCGGAATCGGTGACTAAAAATAGCGAAGTAATCGGATGGCCCGATGATAAGACCCCAACGGCGCCCGAGGGCTTTTCCGTTTCCCGATTTGCGGACGGGCTCGAACATCCAAGGTGGACGTATGTTGCACCTAATAATGATATTTTTGTGGCGGAGTCGGACACTAAAAACAGCGCCGACCGCATTACCTTGCTCCGGGATACGGATAACGACGGCGAAGTTGACGAGCGGCATATTTTCAAGGAGGGCCTGAACCAAAACTTCGGGATGTTGGTGTTGAACGGGTATTTTTACGTTGCCAATACCGACGGACTCTACCGATTTCCTTATAAAGAGGGACAGAACAAACTCGAAGGCGAGGGCGAAAAAATTGTCGAGCTTTCGGCCAGCGGGTACAATAACCATTGGACCCGGAACATCATTAGCAACGAAGACGGCTCCAAAATTTATATTTCGGTCGGATCGGCCAGTAATGTCGGCGAGCAGGGCATGGAAAAGGAGGAACGCCGTGCCAATATCCTGGAGGTGAATCCCGATGGCAGCGGGGAAATCGTGTATGCGGATGGACTTAGGAATCCCGTTGGGATGGACTGGAATCCGGTTACCGGTGCACTGTGGACGGCTGTCAACGAACGGGACAAGCTGGGTAACGAGCTGGTGCCCGATTACATTATTAGCGTTGAAAAAGACGGCTGGTACGGGTGGCCCTATAGTTATTATGGCAATATCAATGACCCTAGATGGGAAGACGATCCGCACCAAGACCTGGTCGATAAGGCCATTGTACCCGATGTGCCCATGGGGAACCATACCGCCTCATTGGGGTTGGTCTTCTATACGGCAGATCAGTTTCCTGAAAAATTTAAGAACGGTGCTTTTGTAGGGCAGCACGGTTCATGGAACCGCGCGAACTTTGCGGGTTATAAAGTCATGTTCGTTCCTTTTGAAAATGGTGATCCCCAACAACCCGAGGATTTCCTGACCGGTTTTATTGCTGATGAAGATGCGAGTGAGGTCTATGGCAGACCCGTCGGAGTGACTATTGCGCCTGACGGCTCCCTGCTGGTCAATGACGACGATGGCGGCGTAATTTGGAGGGTCTCTGCGCAATAATACACGGAACTTTATTCATATAATAATATAATAGAGCCTTATATTTAGGCTCTATTTCAGTTTCGACCCATTAGCTGTGATTGCAAAAACTACCATCGACCAAGTATATGAGACCGCCCGTTTGGAGGAGGTCATCGGCGATTTCGTGCAGCTAAAAAAATCGGGTGCCAACTTTAAGGGATTGAGTCCCTTTACCGATGAGCGCACCCCTAGCTTTATGGTATCCCCTGTCAAACAGATCTGGAAGGATTTCAGCAGCGGTAAAGGTGGCAATGTAATCGCCTTTTTGATGGAGCACGAACATTTCACCTATCCGGAGGCCATTAAATACCTTGCCAAAAAATACAATATCGAGGTCGAGGAAACCGAGCGCACCGACGAACAGAAACAGGAAGCCAACGAACGCGAAAGTATGTACTTGGTGTCGGAATTCGCCCGCAACCATTTTTCGGAAATGCTTTGGGATACCGAACTGGGGAAGGCCATCGGTCTGAGCTACTTCAAGGAGCGCGGTTTTACCGAAGATACCATTAAAAAATTCGGACTCGGCTACTGCTTAGATCAGTGGGACGGTTTTACGAAGGCTGCGCTAGACAAGGGCTACCAGCTAAAGTACCTTGAAAAAACCGGGTTGACCATAGTGAAGCAAGACGTCCAAAATCCTAATAACGATAGAACGTTCGATCGGTTCAAGGGGCGGGTGATGTTCCCCATCCATTCCATGAGCGGTCGGGTCTTAGGCTTTGGGGGACGCATCCTCAAAAACGATAAGAAAGCCGCTAAATACCTGAATTCCCCCGAAAGCGATATCTATCATAAAAGTAAGGTGCTGTATGGTATCTTTTTCGCGAAACAGGCCATTGCCAAAGAAGACAATTGCTATCTGGTCGAGGGGTATACCGATGTTATCCAGTTGTATCAGCGGGGTATTGAGAATGTTGTATCTTCCAGCGGCACGGCCCTGACCCCTGAACAGATCCGCTTGATCAACCGGCTTACCAATAACATTACCGTGCTCTTTGATGGTGATGCCGCGGGGCTTCGCGCCTCCGTCCGGGGTATCGACCTGATTCTCGAACAGGGCATGAACGTAAAGGTATGTACCTTCCCGGAAGGGGAAGATCCCGATAGTTTCGCCAAGAACAACGAACTTGAAGAAGTTCAACAGTACCTTACCGAAAACGCCAAGGACTTTATTCGGTTCAAAGCAAACGTGCTGGCCAACGAAGCCGCCGACGACCCTATCAAACGAGCGGAAACCGTACGGGATATAGTCCACAGCATCGCCAAAATTCCCGATGCGATAAAACGTGAAATCTATATCCAAGAATGTGCGCAGATCATGAAAGTGTCCGAGGGCGTTCTGTTCAGTACGTTGGCGCAAATCAGTAAAAAAGACCAGGCAGAGACAGCCAAAAGAGCAAGACAAGAACAGCAGAAGGCCTTCGATGTGGTCAAAAACGAGACTGCCGTCGAAAAGGTCGACGTGCAATATGAACTCGAAAGGAAAATTATAGAATTGCTCTTGCTTTACGGTAATGAGCAGGAGCAGTTTGAAGACTTGATCTTAAAGGAAAGTGAAGCCGGCGAACTCATTTTGGAACCGATGTCCCTTGAGGCCAAAGTGTATGAAAAGATATATCTAGATCTTCAAGAAGATGAAATCGAACTCGCCAACGAGCACTTTAGGGATATCTATTACAAATTGATCGAAACGCTCAATGAGAGCGATGAATTTTCCATCAATACCTTTTTGTCCGACCTTGATCAAGAAATGGTAACGGAAATTTCCTCGATCTTAATGGAGGAAGAAAAGTACGTACTACACAATTGGGAGCGAAAGGATATCTACCCCAAAGAGAAGGAAGCTGGGGTGGCACAATTGGTCAGTGAAACAATTTTGACCCTACGCTGTTTTTTGATCAAGAAAAGAATGTCGGCCTTGCAAAACGACACCCAAGAAAGTAATGACGACCACCATGAAACTCTTGAGGAAATTATGAACTACCTGAACCTGAACAAACTTCTGAACAAAAAACTGAATAGGGTCTTGTCGTAGAAGGTATTGACAGGGAATGCACTTAGTCTGTCGAGGAGCTCTGTTTTTGTAAATAAGTATCGGGCAGGGACATTCAGAAGTTAAATAACCTATTGATTATCAGCGTAATAATCCGTATCTTAGAGTAAACAAAACCCCGAGAATGAGTCGTTAGCTCGAAAAACGGGGTTTTTATCTAAGATGTTATGTCCAAGATACGAAGAATCCGCGATTTCCAGCACACTTTTTCATTTTCCTCCCAACAGGAACAGTTGGGAGTTTTCTTTGACCGTTTTTTGGAATCCGATCTGGGCAAGATCTACCGGGCGGTGCCCTGGGACGACATGGTGGCGGCCCTCGGTGTGAAGGAGGCGAAAAAAGGCCCGAAGGCGATCTTCTCCCCCCGGGGCAAGGTCGCCCTGATGTTCCTCAAGCACTATGCGGATTGCTCCGACAGAAAACTTGTCGAAGGGCTCAACGGCAACCTGGACTGGCAGTTCTTCTGCGGCATCTATATCGGTGCCGATCGTCTGGAAAACTTCAAGATCGTGAGCGAGATACGGTCGGAACTGGGGGGAAAGCTCGACATCGACGCCCTGCAGAAGGCCCTCTACGGACACTGGTCCCCGCACATGGGGGACAAGGGCTCCGTCACGATGGACGCCACCTGCTACGAGAGCAACATGCGGTACCCTACAAATGTAAAACTGCTCTGGGAATGTACCGACTGGCTGCACCGGCTGCTCAAAAAGGTATGCGGGGAAAAAAAGGTCGCCATGCCGCGCAGCAAGTACCTGAAATGGAAAAAGCGGTACGTGTCCTACAGCAAGATGAAGAGGAAGACCAAGAAGAAGCGGGATGCGCTGACCAGGGCCCTGCTCCTGCTGACCGAAAAGTTCTCGGCGGAACTGGACCGTATGGAAGGGGAGCACGGCCTGGCGTTCACCGTGGACCAGTACGTGCGCAGGGCCGCGGCCAGGAAGGTACGGGAACAACAGTACGCCCTGTTCCACCACGGCGTGCGGCCCGAGGGCCGCATCGTCAGCCTTGACAGGCCCTATGTCAGGCCGATCGTCAGGGGCAAGGAGAAAAAGCCGGTGGAGTTCGGTGCCAAGGTGCACAAGTTCCAGGTGGGCGGCATCGGCTTTATCGAGCACCTATCCTTCGACGCCTTCCACGAGGGGATACGCTTCCGCAAGACCGTCCTGGACGCGCAGGGCCTGACTGGACTTGCAACAAAAAAACGGACATTTAGTTAAGCTACATTTTTAAGTTGCATTGATTTCTCAAATTCATTGATTGTCATATTACCAAGAGCGGAGTGTCTCCTGTTCCTGTTGTACCATGTTTCGATCCATTCGAATATCGATAGCGCAGCTTCCTTTTTCTCCCGGTAGCCGTTTCTATAGATGAGTTCGACCTTTATGGTCTTAAAGAAGCTCTCGGCCACGGCATTGTCCCAACAATTTCCTTTTCTGCTCATGCTCCTTTCAACACATTTGTAGCTGTCCAGTAAATTGACAAAATCATGGCAGGCATATTGTATGCCCCTGTCCGAATGAAAGATCAGTTTCTTTGAGGGCGGACGGTTGACAACTGCCATTTTCCATGCTGCCACCGTGGTTTTCTCCGCGCACAGATCGTCGCTTTGCGACCAGCCCAGTACTTTACGGTCAAAAAGGTCCAGGACAACGGTCAGGTAAAGCCACCCCTTGGCCGTTTTTACATAGGTGATGTCCGATACCCATGCCCGGCCGCTTTCCCCGGCGGAGAAGTCCCTGTCCAGTTTGTTTTCCACCACCGGATACCTGTGTTTGGAATCGGTCGTTACCACAAACTTTTTGGCGTGGACCGCCCGTATCCCGTTTTTCCTCATCAACCTGGCCACCCGTGGCCTGGACACATCGAACCCACGGGCCCTGAGCTCATCGGTCATACGGGGGCTCCCGTAACTGGCCTTGCTCCGTTCGTGCACACGCATTATTTCGCAAAGCAACATCCGGTTCTCGTTGTCGCGCTTCGAGGGCATATGGTTCTGCCATGCATAAAATCCGCTTCTGCTTACCTTGAAGACTTTGCACATCTTCCCGACAGGGAATTCCTTTTTGTGGTCCTTTATGAACCGGTAGATTTCCTGTCGCTCGCGGAGAAGATGCCAATGGCCTTTTTTAGGATGTCGCGTTCAAGTTCCGCGTCCCTCAGGCGTTTCTCCAACCGGCCTATCTCTTTTTGTTCATCGGTCATTTTCGCGTTGCCACGGCCCGGAAAACTGTTGGGGCCGAGTTCGCCCATCTCCTTTCTCCATCTGCCCAGTACAGATCTGGGGATGTCAAGTTCACGGCAGATCTCAACGATGCTACCGCGTGCATAGGTCAGTTCCACGGCCTTTTGCTTGAACTCATCAGTGTAATGTCTTGCTTTTCTTCTCATTATAGGGTAAAGTTAAAACGTTAGTGACGTCCCTCAACTTTATGTCCAATCAAATGTAGCAATTCCAGACCCGTACCAAGGTCAAGATCGTAGGGGCCGATGCCATCTACGCGACCAACAAAAATCGGAAGTTCGCCACCGGGAACGGTATCCGTACCGACTTCAAGCGCAAGGGAAGGGCCGGCAAACACGAGGGGCACCGTAAGAAACTGGCGGCGGCCATCACCAAGGAAAGGGCCGCCCGCCTGGAGGGCAGCTTCGGCAACGACAAGGAACACTACGGCCTCAAAAGAATAAGGGCCCGCACCAAGGCTACGGAGATCCTCTGGATATTTTTCGGCATCCACACCGCCAACGCCCTTGAGATCGGCAGGCGCATGGCCTCGGCCCGCCTGGCAAAAGCAGCCTGAGCCTCCAGCAGCCAGGAGGCCCGAGGGAGACCTATGTCCCGACGGGACCGGAAGGGCCCGAAATCCGTCCTCCCGAACCGAAAAGACCTCAAAGGCGACACCGGAAATCGAAAATGCCGCCCGACCTCTACGGTCGAACGGCACCGACTTTAAATTTTACCGAAAAAAGGGCTTACTCCTGAATATCCCTCGGGCATATACAATGGATCCGGTCAAGTGGGACCGTGACCGTCAAGGCTGGGTGCAGAGACTGCTCAGTATCGATGCGGTAAAAAGAAAAACCTCGAGAGCGAAAGGCTTCGAGGTTTAAAAACGTAAATAATACAATGTGCGTAGTTTAATACAGCTCCAAGGCTTTTGCCTGTTGCAAGAGGTCGACCATATTATCAACGTTCAATTTTTTCATGAGGCGCGCTTTATACGTGCTGACCGTCTTTTCGTTGAGGTTCAGCCCGATGGCAACATCCTTGTTGCGTTTGCCGCTGGCCAATAATTTGAGTACCTCCACCTCACGGGTAGAAAGCTTTCTAAAGAATCTTCTTGGTTTTTGTGTGCCTTCGTCGAAGGCCAAGCGCTGTGCAAGCTCATTCGTGATGAACATGCTGCCCTCGCTTACCTTTTTCAATGCTGAAATGATGTAATCGATGTCAGATGCTTTGGATAGATATCCGGATGCCCCGGCCCTGATCGTACTTAGGGCATAGACGTCTTCAGATTGTCCGCTGTACATTAAAACTTTTACCTCAGGATAATCCTTTTTGATTTTTCGCAATGTGGCAATGCCGTTGATTTCTGGGATGTCCATTTCTAACATCACTACGTCCGGCGTGACTTTTTCCAGTTTCTCAAAAAGTTCAGAGGTCGTTGAAGCATCTTCGATGACCTCGAATCCTTTCGCATCTTTCAATACTTTCGTAACGCCCATGCGAATGATCGGATGGTTGTCGGCAATTAACACTTTAATCATCTTTCTAGTTTTTATCCAGATAAAAAAACACTTCTAGCACGTATAAAAATACTGACATGCAATGTAAGGCTTTAAAATCTAATTCGTTATCCAAATTTGGCTTTTTTTTCCTAATCAGACGCATTTTCTGACGTTTTTTCGTTTAGATAGCAAATTTATGCGATTAATCGCTAATTTAAGTCCTCAGGAATTTCACAAATCGGAATGGGACTCATCTTATGCTGGTTGCGCGAATTCAGTTTTTTATAGATGTCGAAGACTTCTTTTTTCCGTTCTGAAAAGGAATCTCGACTCTTTTCTTGTTCATCCATCCGCATGGCCCACTCCAGTTCCGGATAGGTCGCCCCGATCTGGGCCTCATCGGTTCTGTCGTCTCCCCAAAGGCCGTCTGTGGGCGCTGCCTCTATAATGTCGTCGTTAATTTCAAGAAACTTGGCAATTTCATAAACCTCGGATTTCATCAGATCTGCGATCGGACTCACATCCACCCCGCCATCGCCGTATTTGGTAAAAAACCCTACTCCGAAGTCCTCCACCTTGTTCCCGGTTCCGGCGACTAGAAGGGAGTACAGTCCCGCAAAATAATACAATGTGGTCATACGTAGCCGTGCCCGGGTATTCGCCAAGGCCATAAAACGGTCCTCTTCCTTCTCTACTGGAGGCAAAGCATCGACAAGGCTATCGAAGACCGGGGTGAGGTCCACCTTCATTCGTTTGACATTGGCGAATTTTTTCTGAAGCCAAGCTATATGCTCCGTCGCGCGGGTTACCTGTCGTTCGTCTTGATGTATCGGCATTTCCAATACAAGCAGATCGAGGCCGGTTTTGGCACAGAGCGTTGAGGTGACGGCGGAATCGACACCCCCTGAAATGCCTATGGTAAATCCTTTTATATGTGCCTTTTCGGCATATTCCCTAAGCCAAGTTGTAATATATGCCGCTACCTTTTCTGTTTGCATGGGCTTTTCCTTCTGTATAGATCGATTAACTTTGTACGCTAAAAATAACGCCTTGACCGTAAATAATAAAATGTATAGGGAATTACTTTACACTTCTGGAAAGGTTTGCATTCAATTATTGATTTTGGTTGTTTTCTTAGGATGTAAGGATAACGATAAGGTCGAAGACGACATCGCAAAATTGGATGTAAATCTGGAAATTGCCCGTTTTGACCGTGAGTTCGCAGAGGCTGAACCCTTGGATATCCCCGTCCTTAAAAAGGCGTATCCCTATTTATTTCCGGCGCAATATACCGATAGCGTTTGGGTCGCCAAACTACAGGATAGCCTTCAGATCGAGCTCCTGTCGGAAGTCGATAATGAATTCAGCGATTTCTCGGAAGAAAAGGACGACCTTATCCTCCTCTTTAAACATATCAAGTATTATTTTCCCAACTACCAACTGCCCAAGGTGGTTACGGTGACCTCAGATGTGAGTTACGATAGCCGGATTATTATGACGGATAGCCTGCTGTTAATAGGTCTCGACAATTATTTGGGACCCGATCACAAGTTCTATCAGAGCTTTCCGAACTATATTGCAGCGGGACTTGACAAGCAGTATCTGGTCAGCGATGTGGCCAACGCCTTTGCAAAGCAGGTAGTTCCAAAGCCGAAAGACCGTACTTTTTTAGGGCAAATGATATACTACGGGAAAGAATTGGCAACAAAGGATAAACTGGCACCTTTTATCTCCGATGGTCAAAAAATCAATTATTCCGAGGCACAATTGGCTTGGGCCAAAGCCAATGAAGAACAGATTTGGCGCAATTTTATCGAGAACGAATATTTATACAGTACCGACAACAAATTGGTGCGACGTTTTTTGGACCAAGCCCCGTTTTCTAAATTCGGACTGGAACTCGACAACGAATCCCCCGGGCGCATCGGCCGTTTCCTAGGTTGGCAAATCGTTAGGGCCTTTATGGAGAAAAACGAGGTGACCTTGCAACAGATGCTATCGCTCCCGGCAGAAGAAATTTTTAAAAAATCGAACTATAAACCTGAAAAATAAGATGGCAAAATTACACACCTCCGAAATCACCCTTAAAGTAGGATTGGACGAGAACCGGGTTCCCGAAGAGCTGACCTGGTCGGCACAAGATGGCGGCATCGACAACGAAGAGGCCAAGGCCATGTTGCTCTCGGTCTGGGACAGCAAGAACCAAGAATCCCTAAAAATCGATTTGTGGACTAAGGATATGCCGGTCGACGAGATGAAGATTTTCTTCCACCAGACCTTGGTTTCTTTATCCGATACTTTTATGAAGGCGACCCAAGACGAAAAAATGACCGCCACCATGAAGGATTTCTGCGCCTATTTTGCGGAGAAGTTGGAGTTGAAGAAATAGGCTAGGTACGCTTGTTGACGAAAGCCCCCTGCTATCGGGTTGCAGTTTGTGGACTCAGTAATCCATATCTATGCTCGTCCCAAAATTCACCGTTCTTAAAAACCGCCTTTTTGGCGATGCCCTCTTTTTGAAAGCCATTTTTTTCCAGCACTCTCATGGAGGCCACATTGTACTCAAAGACCCCAGCAAAGATTCGGATAAGTATCAATTTATCAAAAGCATATATGGTAATCAATTCGATTGCCTTTGTGACAATGCCTTTACCCCAAAAGGGTTCGCCGATCCAATAGCCAATTTCGGCGGATTTCCGATATATGTCATTTTGAAGAATCAGTCCGATCAGGCCACAGAGTTCACCTTGGCAGTCAATGGCAAAGACATCTTCCGTATCGCTCTTGGCCTGCCGTTGGATGAATTCTTCAGCATTTTTTTCGGTATAGGGGTGGCCAAAAGCATCCCGTACATTGTCCCAGATTTTTTTATTGTTGGCGAGTAGGGCGATTTGGGTTTTGTCGGAGGGTTTGAGTGTCCTTAGAATTATCTCAACCATAACGTTTTTATTTGTTCTATCGAAGATAACATGAAATTTCACATGTTAAAAACTATAGGACAATCCTACGTTCCATGAAAACCCGGGATCGGGCGAAATAGAGGTGACCAAAGATTGGTTCATTTGTGTGGATAAAAACAACGGAATTTTTTTATGGCCAATTCCCGCAACCCCGGAAACAAAAAAGCTATCCTCATCACCATCCAAATTCAAATAAAATACCTGTGGATAGAGGCTGTAATACAATTTGCCCGATAGCCGCAATTTGGTAATGTTAGCGACCACCGAAATAAAGTGCATTTGTTTTACCGAGCCTTTATCTAAGCCACGACCTACGAAAACGGCAGATCCTAAGCTGAACTTTTCCGTAAATTTATAAGTAGGTGCAAACTCAAGGACGAGATACCGCTGTCCTTTAGTAATTGTTTTTGAAATGCCGTTCTCTATAACTTCTGGATAACTATGCGAAATACTCCAGTTGGCGGCTACCTTTATACCAAAATTCCTCTTACCGAAAATTCGATACCGAAAACAACTACTGAAAAACCAAGGAGTACCGTTTGTGGAGTAGGCAATCTCGGGGTCAAAACTAAATCTGTTCTTTCGCAATGAAAAGAATCCCATGATTGCCGGCTGTCCCAGTGAAAATGCAGGGACGGGAGAGATACCATTGGTGTTCAGGCCAATGGTGCCTGAAAACCTGAACCCGTTTGAATTTACATCTCTGGATTCCTGACCCAATATCGACAGGTGGAAAAACAGAATACAGAGGAATGAAAACCAATTTAATGCTGTTGGCATAATATTATTTCGATAAATACATTTTGGCTTTAGACTCTGCTTGAGTTTTAATCGGCCGGCACGATATTCTGATTAATATGAAAGAAATTATCGGGATCATATTTCTTCTTGATTTTTGTCAGCCGTTCATAATTGTCCTTATAACTAGCCTTTATACGTTCCTGGCCTTCTTCCATCATAAAGTTGACATAGGCTCCACCGGCGGCATGGGGTTTCATGCCTTCGTAATAGTCTTTACACCATTTGGTAATCTTATCGGCATCGGCAGGTTCTGGGGAGACTCCCACGATTACCTGCGCCCAACGCGCTCCCCGATTGGCCCATGCGGTATCTTCCTGGGCAATTTCATGGACTTTTCCATCGATGGGATAAAGGTGCATTGTCGAACGAACGGAAGGGGTATTCGATCCATGTTTTATGTTTTCTTGAATGCATTCATCGGTAAGTTCGTTTATGTAATGCGCCTTCCAGTACCATTGCATTCCTGAGGGATAGAGTCCGTCAAAAAGACCATTTAATGTGGGCATTGGCATTTCGCCAACAAAGTCAAGTATCGGAGGGCCGAATTCCCTAATGGGCTTGAATACTTCTTCCGCTTTTTCCAAGGGTCCGGTATAGCACCAAACCACACCACAAACCCTTTGCATGTGCAGATGTTCGGGAAACGGGTCGCCAGGAGGTACAATCAAATAGGCGAAGAAGCCATAAAGATCGTCAGAGGCATCTTTAATAATGGTATCGTAAAATTTCATGGCCTCTTCCGCTTTTTCAATGGGCCAGAACATGGGACCGGCATATACATTTTTAACCGGGATAAGATTAAAAGTGAAGGAGACCACCACTCCAAAATTACCACCCCCGCCCCGTAAGGCCCAAAATAGATCGGAATGGTCAGAAGCATTTGTGGTGACGACTTCCCCCGATGCCAGCACCACATCCGCTTCCAAAAGATTATCTATTGTCAATCCACCTTTTCGGCTCAAATAGCCCATTCCACCGCCCAAGGTCAGCCCCGCAATTCCTGTCGTTCCAATGATACCGCTGGGTAGGGCAAGACCGTGCTCATAGGTAGCCTTATCTACTTCGGCCAAGGTACGGCCCGGTTGTATTTTGGCAGTTTTGGAATCGGGATCAATTTTGATTTCTTTCATTTCCGAAAGGTCGATGACCAAGCCATCGTCCACCAAGGCCAAACCTGCGCCATTGTGGCCGCCACTGCGGATGGAGACTTCCAAATCGTTCTCCCTGCCAAAGTTAACGGCCTGAACGACGTCTTCTATATCCTTACATTTAAAGATGACGCCCGGATGTTTATCGATCATGGCATTGTAAATGCTTCGTGCCTCGTCGTAATTTTTATCTTGTGGTACAATGATTTCCCCGTTCGCGCTATTTTTTAATTCCTTAATTTTTTCTTCCATAATCGTGCATTTAAGATGTTTTGAGTTTAAAAAATATTTCAAGACCTAACTAAAGGGATTTTTGCATCTGTACTATTTGATGATTATTAGCAGGGCATATAGTCCTAATTTAAATTCAGCCTAGGTGTGCCAAATGGGGAAGAAATGGCAACGGTATAATTTTGCTTTGTATGGACAGGTGGGGGAAGTGTCGAGGCCATGTCCGTTGGCCGGATATAAATCATGCATTTCCTTATAAAATTACGGTATTAAGCTATATGGAAATGTAAGTTTTGGTTCAAAGGTTCGAACAATTGAACCACGGCTGAACCTATTGGGCCAAATGATGTAACAATTGGGTCATCTTGAAAAATGGCTATGAACTATGGTCGTAAAGATTGGCAAAAGATGTCGGCAGTACATTATATCTTTTTCTGAAAACCCTCGTAAAATAGGTGGGACTGTTAAAACCGAGATCGTAGGCGATTTCGGCTACTGTTTTGTGATTGTTTTTCAGGGCCTTGAGCGATCTTCGAAGCCGCAGTTCCCGTATCAATGTGTTCGGCGACATGCCCGTCAACGCCTTTATTTTTCTATAGGTCTGTGCCTTGCTCAGGTCTAATCGGTTGCAAAGTTGTTCGCTCTTAAAATTTGGGTTCTTCAATTCGCCACTAAATATTCGGGATAATTTTTCACAAAACGAAAAATCGTTGCTCCCTACAATTTTGATATCGTTATGGTTTACTTTCGGCGTATTCGATTCCTTAGCGGAAAGTGCCTTGGTCGTAGCGTCCAAATACATGACATTGCTCAACCCGATCTGACACAATATTTTCACTTTTCCCTTGGTATCCTCGAATAAATCGGTCCCGCCTTCGTCCACTGGATTTCCGCTTACCAGGGCCAGTCTAAATTCAAAATTATTGGGAATGGATTTTAAAAGTTTTGCCAAGGCCAGTGCACATAAGATTGCATCGGAAGCCAATAGGTAAGAAGCCATGATCTCATCTGATGGCTGCAGTACCACCACTCCGTTAAACTGTTCTATCAAGCGCCGTATTTCAAAGGTATAATGACCGTACATTCCACATAGATCAGATGTTGCAATCAGCATTATGGTACGAAAACCAGAGTCCAGTTCGCCATTCAGCGTATAGGCAAGGTCATTGCTTTTGGTACTGCCCCGGGCCATAAACAGATTGTATTCGTCATCGGAAACCTCTATGATATTACATGCGGTCATACCATGGGCTACCTCGTGGGTTTTATGACAGGCTTCTTTATTGGGGCCTTCCATCAAACAAAAAACCATTTTATCTTGTTCGTTTACCCAATATTTTCGTTGTATTACGCCGAACCTTTCCTGAACGCCCAGATCTTCCATATGGGCCTTGATTACATCCTCGACCGTGAAATCGTCTGAATCAACCGTGTGTATGTCCATGTAAAGTGGCATGATGGGCGTTTTAAGTTTTTACGTTATCAATTTAGAATAACTCAACGGAAGAAGGCCGAACCGCTGCTGAAAGCACTTTATAAAATAAGACGGACTATTGAAGCCCGAATCAAATGTGGTTTGAGATACATTTCGACCCTCTTTTCTTAGAAGCACTAGGGATTTTAGCAATCGATATTCCCTTAATAGAGCGTTGGGCGATTTGCCTGTACTACCTTTGCATTTTCGGTATAATTGTGATTTGCTTATTGACAATTTGTGACAGAAGTCGGTGATGTCAAATTCTGGATTCTGCCAATTACTATCCAGAATATCGACAATTCGTTTCAGTAATTTCTCCTCGGTGGCATTGAGCCTTTTGATTTCCGTACGAAAATTTCTGTTCTTTCGAAGCTCAGGTTGGTTCAATTCGCTTACAATGGAAGACATTACAATAGGATTTTCTCCGCCAATAAGGCAAAGAAAACTCGCCAGTTGTAAGGTTTGTCCAAATAGCACCTCGCTTTGATCTACTGGCAAACCGGCATGCAGGCCCATTCGCAACTCGATAAGCTCCGCGGCCACGTGCAAGGCTTTCTGAATGGCAATGGCACATTCGACTCCCATGGAAACTGAGGCAAAGGACACTACGAATGCTGCTCCTGTAACTTCAACCTCACTACCCTCGTACTTTTGAACCTGTTCCCTAACTGTATCGTAATACAGCGAAAAAAGTTGCTTGGCACGTTCATCGCCCAAATGGTAGTGCAACAGTCCGACATCTTTTGTCCTGATTACCAGAATAACCCGGAAAGCGGGGTCGTTGAAAATTTTAAGACCTGGAGGTTTAGTGTCAAAATAAGGTTCGGGATCTGCATTTCTTCCCAAAAATGCCTCTACTACCTTACCATTTACCGGAATAATCTCATGGGGCACCAGTCCATGGGCATGATTGTGCATTTCCCTGACCGCTTCCTCGTTCGGGGCATCGATTAAGCAGAAGACCCTTCCCCGGTCCTCATCGATCCAGTACGTCATATTTCTACAACCAAATTCATTTTGAATACCGAGATCTTTTTTATGCGCTTCCGCAGCATGCTTGGCCTCCACCCCCGGAACGATATGTGAATCCATATAGATTGGCATAGCTCAAAATTTTAAGATAAGACTTTTGGTTCAACGGAGCGGGGAATACGATAAATATAAGCTTTCTATTGTTGCTAAATAGAACTTTTGATTCAAATAGTCGCACAAATTGTTCGTGGTCAATCTTTTGTGCCGTATCCAATAAGCCCAAAACGGTTTGCCATTGTAATTTCTTAGAAACGTTGACGGGTGACCCACCAAGGGTTTAAACGGCTATCTCATGCTCGGGACAATCGACCCGCAAATCGGGTTTATACAGTTCCTTTTTAAGTAACTTGCAGTAATCACTTTCCTTGCCGGGCTGATAGAACCGGCATGAAAAGCACATCCGCTGTACGGTAATGATGCCTGCCCTGTTCAACTTTTCGATAAGTTCCAACAAACTTTGATAGAGGATTTCTTTTTGGGTTTCGGAGAACGTATGGATGGGTTTTTCCAATGCTCCGGCAAACGAACTGGATTTGGTGGAGATTTCACCGCCTTTTTCGGTTAGGTAAATGGAATAACTTCGGGTATCGGTCGGGTCGGTTTCCTTATAGATCAATTTTTTTTTTGACAACAGCCGAACGGTTTCGCTAATGGTAGCCTTGGTAAGATTGAATTCCTTAGCCAAATAATTGACCTTGCATTTTTCGGATTCATGGAATTTTATAAAGAGCAGGATCTGCAATTGGATAGGCGTAAGGGCGTTTTCCTTGCCCTCTTGCCAAAGCAGCACACGGAACGCTTGGGAAATACGTTCGAGGGCGACTACGATTTTGCCCTCGATTTGTTGATTCTGATATTCTGGATTGAAAGCGTGCATCATTGTAATGACAAAAAATAATCTTCTATTCGGAAGCAATATGGCTACAAAAGTACCTCCAATCAACAATTCTGCCTAGCTGTTAGCGGATTTTCCTATGAAATTGGTTTGGAAGGCCCATAAAATTAGTCCTACTAGCTTTACAGGCCCACTCTTTATCCTTTTACCTCTTTCAGGGTGGCCCCATGATTGATGTGTAATACGTTGCCGTTGTCAAGCACTAGGGCGGGTACGGATTTTACCCCTTCGTTTTCCGCGTTGGAAATTTTTTCAGTCCGTTCCCCTAAATGAACTATCTCTACCTGGACTTTAGAGGTGTCTATTAAATTCAATAGTTCCTGTTCCGCATTTACGCAGACCGGGCAGCCTGCGTGATAAAAAGTTGCTTTTTTCATCGCTTCGATTGTTACGTTATGGCATTATTGCCAGGATAAATATAGTTAGTTTAGCTAACTATATAAAATTTTTATGGGATTTTAACATTTTTGACACTGGGAATCGGTACTTGTTCGTGGGAAATGAATTTCAAGACCCGGAAGCGCATTGAAATGCGATGATCGAACGTACCTCCGATATTTCCGGGCGGTCCGTGATCAATACTCCCGACATTTTGGGGGCTTACTTTTAAGGGGACGATGGGGCTTCTTTTTGAGCCATCTGGGCAATCACTTACCTTTTCAGCTCAAGGAAGCCGCATCAGTTCGATATTCCGGAATTCCACGGGATGGCTTTCGGCCTGCAGCGCGATGTAGCCATCACTGAGCATTCTTGGAACGCCTTTGTCCAACAATTGTTTGGAGAAAGGATCGGAATCGTCCAGCTGCGGCTTTTCGTATTCGAAGACCACCTCGCCATTGACGCGATGAATGACCTTCTCGTTGCCCAGTACTTCAAGTTCGAGGGCTACCCATTGATTGCCGTGATAGGTTTTTGAAGAGGATGGGGTACAATGTTCGGTAATCAGTTTTCCGTCCATTTCGATATGGGTGCCCGCAGTACAGACGTTGGCGGTCGGTCGCTCGTCTTTACCGTTGCCCCCGAGCAATTGTGCCTCGACCGCGACCAGCAATTTTTGGTCTTTGGGAATCTCTTCCGGGGCCCGGGAATGGAACTTGACCCCGCTGTTGCGGTAGGCCCAATCGGGCGCGCCGGGAACCTGATCGCCAATAAAACGATATTCCAGTCTCAACTTGTAACGGGACAGTTTTTCATGGTAAAAGATATGTCCGAATTTATCATCGAAAGTGTCGTATTCGTCATAGGAGACGATCAGTTTGCCATCTTTCGCCTGAAAGGTATTTTTGTAGTTCTGGTCGAGCTCATGTCCGGTAACCTTGATCTGCCAACCGCTCAGGTCCTCACCATTGAATATGGATTCCCATTGTTCTTGGGTGCCCGGCGCGGGAGGGGAATGCTTCCACGAAAGTAAAACTAACGGAAGAAGCATCACCAGTGATATTAGATACCTATATCGGTTGACAATCTTGAGTTTAGGTGCAGGATAGCGTCGTGTTCTCATGGTTTGATGGTTTAAGCCCTATTTTACGGTCTTTTTTTTGGTCAAAATCTGAATCGCAAAAAACTGTTCGTAGATTCCCCTGCGATAATCCAAGGGCCCTTGCTTAAATTGGCTTTACAGATTTTTTCTGGAATATCAGCCGTTTTCGAAAATCGGAGGAGAAGATTCATTTATTATATGCAAAAAATGCTTCGTTGACCCCCTCGATATAGTCCAAAATCTCCTCGCGTCCAAGATTTTTCGCGGATGAGGTGATGAAATATTGGGGAGCTTCTTCCCAGACTCCTGCCAATAGCTGTGAGATATATGCTTCTACTTGGCGTTCCACCGCCTTGGGCCGTAATTTATCGGCCTTGGTAAAAATGATGCAAAATGGGATGGCGTTTTCACCCAGCCATTCCATGAATTCCATATCGATTTTCTGGGGTTCATGGCGGATGTCGACCAGAACGAACGCGCACACCAGTTGCTTGCGTTTCTCAAAGTATTCCGTAATATATTTTTGAAACGTCTTTTTGCTTTTCTTCGACACCTTGGCATAGCCGTATCCCGGGAGATCGACCAAAAACCAATTGTCGTTTATCTTGAAGTGGTTGATCAATTGGGTCTTTCCGGGCCGGCCGGAAGTCTTGGCCAGCTTGTTCCGCTCGGTAAGCATATTGATCAGGGAAGACTTGCCCACATTCGACCGGCCGATAAAAGCATATTCCGGTAGCGGTTCTTTCGGACATTTGTCCACATCGGTGTTGCTGATGACAAAGTTGGCGGTTTTAATGATCATGGGACAAGGTTTGACAGCTAAAACCCTCGCTTCTCGAGCCAAGTGTTCAAAATCGTGTTGAATTCCTGCGGATGCTCCATCATGGGGGCATGTCCGCATTTATCGATCCAGAAAAGCTCGGAATCGGGCAGCAGTTCATGAAAAAGATCAGCTACATCGGGGGGCGTCACGTTGTCGTTTTTGCCCCAGATAATACAGGTAGGGGTGTGCATCGACGGAAGGTCGTCGGCCATGTTATGTCGAATGGCACTTTTGGCGATGGCCAAGGTCTTCAGAATTTTGTTTCGATCGTTGACCGTGGCGAATACCTCATCGACAATTTCCTTAGTGGCGACGGCGGGGTCATAAAAAACGTTTTCCGCCTTTTTCTGTATAAAGTCGTAATCACCGCGCCTTGGGTATCCGTCGCCCATGGCGCTCTCGTACAAACCGGAGCTTCCCGTGATGACCAATGCCTTCACCTTTTCGGGGTACAACTTGGTGTGCAGCAATCCGATATGACCGCCTAGCGAATTGCCCAGCAGAATGACATCCTTTAGGCCTTTGGCCTCTATAAAACCTTCTACGAACTTGGCGAACTGTTTTACATTCGTTTTTAGCATGGGCATGGAGTAGATCGGCAATTCCGGCAGCAAAATCTTGTACCCCTTTTTAGGAAAAAAATCCGTGACCCCGTGAAAATTGCTAAGCCCTCCCATGAGACCGTGCAGGATGATAATAGGAGTTCCTTCCCCTTTTTCGATGTATCGGTATTTCCCTTCCTCGATGATTTTTTTTTCCATTAAAAATGCTTCTGGTGGTTACTCTGAGAGACTGCTTTGATTGCTTTAGCTCTGTTCGCCGTTGGTGCGAGCTTGTCAAATATAGGCATTTCAATCTTACACAGGTACAGTTATCCTGAGTGAAATCTTCGCAAATCGCTAAAGAAGACAAAGCGGAGTCCCGCTAAATGCCACTAAAAATTGGTCCCATAAGCCACAACTTATCAACAAAGTGGTAATTTGTGGTAAAATGTGGTAATAAAAATTGTATTTTTGAGTTATTGTACTGTAAATCCTTGATATGGATGGCTTTCGCGCCTGTAAATGGGATTTAAAAATTTAGACCTACGTGATAAATTTTATCGGAACATATGATTGTAAGGCCGATGCCAAAGGTAGGGTAATGCTGCCAGTCGCCCTAAAAAATCAGATGTCCCCGATTCTGAACAAAGGTTTTGTAATCAAAAGATCGGTGTTCCAGCCGTGTTTGGAGCTGTACCCGATGGAGGAGTGGAACAAGTTGATGGAGAAGATGAAAAGGAAAAACCGGTTCAAGCGCAAGAACGCGAACTTCATCCGAAGCTTTTCGGCGGGGGTGAAGACGGTCGAGATCGACGCGAACGGGAGGCTGCTGATACCGAAGAACCTGGTAGAGATTGCCAATATCAAAAAAGAGGTGGTCTTGACTTCGGCGATCAACATTGTGGAAATTTGGGATAAGGATAGCTATGAAAAAGTGCTAGAGGATACGGCAGAGGATTTTGCCGCCCTGGCGGAAGAGGTAATGGGAGACGATGGAGACGATGGCGATGTATCATAACCCGGTCTTATTGGAGGAGTCCATAGACGGACTGAACATTAGAAAGGATGGCGTCTATGTGGATGTCACTTTTGGAGGTGGCGGACATTCCCGGGAGATATTGAAAAGACTGGGCGATGAAGGTCGGTTGTTCGCCTTCGATCAAGATGAGGACGCCCTCGAAAACACGCTGGACGATGAACGTTTCACCTTGATCAACGAGAATTTCAGGTTCGTCAGGCAGTTTTTGAAGTTCTATGGCATACGGAAGGCAGACGGTGTTTTGGCCGATTTCGGGGTCTCGTCGCATCAGTTCGATACCGCTGAACGCGGCTTTTCGACCCGTTTCGAGTCCGCCCTCGATATGCGGATGAGCAAACGTAGTACGTTATCGGCCTATGAGGTGGTCAATACCTACGATTTTGACGCCTTGCGAACCATGTTTTTTCAGTACGGGGATTTGCGTAACGCGAATGCAATCGCCAAAATAATACTGAGTAAAAGGGAGCAGGGCCCAATAGAGACAACCGAAAGTCTAAAAGAGGTGTTGCGCCCACTTTTGCCCCAGGGAAGAGAGCATAAAATATTGGCACAGGTGTATCAGGCCATCCGTATCGAGGTGAACCAAGAGATTGCGGTCATTAAGGAATTCCTTTTGCAGATGCCGGAGCTGTTGGAGAAAGGGGGAAGGCTGAGCCTCATCAGCTACCACTCCCTTGAAGATCGGTTGGTCAAACGCTATATCCGGGCCGGCCGGTTCGAGGGGGAGGCGGAAAAGGATTTTTACGGAAACATCGACGTCCCCTTTAAAAAAGTGGGAAAGCTCATTACCCCGTCGAGAGAAGAGATAGCCCGAAACAACAGGGCCCGAAGTGCGAAATTGAGAATTGCGGAACGGATTTGAAAAAGAGCAAGGACGGTAGGAAGAAGGAAGAAGGACGAAAAGAGGAAGGATGAATGATGGAATGAAAGATAGGATGGGAAAAGGAAAAGAGCAGAGAAGAAAGAACAAAGACGGAAGGAGCGAGGACGGAGGCAAGAAAGAATAGAGAACGGAGAGGTGGGAGAGAGCATAGAGCAGAGGGCAAAGAGGAAGGAAGAGAGATGAGAAATGAAGGAATCTGTTCAAATCCTGTTCAAGGAAGTCAAAAAACAAAAGTAAAATTACAAAGCGCGTTCTAGTGAAAACCGGCATACTGAACATACTAAAAGGAACATTTTTGATCAGTGGCGACGCACCGAAAAACTGGATGTTCATCATTTTCACCTCTTTTTTGGCGACCGTGATGATCGGCAGCTCGCACAGTGCGGACAAAAAAGTGCACCAGATCGCCGCCTTGAACGAAGAGGTAAAGGAACTCCGCAGCGAATTTGTAGATGTACGCAGTGATATGCAGCAGTTGAAGTTGGAATCGACCGTAATGCAAATTGTAGAGGAAAACGGATTGTATCCCTCTGAGGTGCCCCCTAAAAAGATAAAAGTCAAATCCCAAACCAATGGAGATTCCCAAATCTACCTAAAACCCCAAATCAAGAAATAATGCCTACAAATGACAAAAAAATAATGACCCGCCTGTATGTCGTCACGACATGCATGTTCTTGTTCGCCTTTGCCGTGTTGTTCAAATTGGTGAACATACAGATGGTACAGGGCGATAAGTACAAGGCCCTGGCCATGAAACGTACCGAAAAGATGTTTACGATCGCTCCGAACCGCGGTAACCTCTATTCCGATGATGGCAGTCTGCTGGCGACCTCGGTGTCCCGCTATACCATCCGTTTCGATGCGGTAACGGTCAGTGAAGCGGATTTTAAGAAGCATCTCGTACCATTGTCCGATGCCCTTTCCGATATGTTGGGCCGTTCATCCTCCCACTTTCAACAAGTGCTGCGAAAGGCCAAGGCCAACAAGAACCGTTACGCCCTGGTCGCCCGGAACCTGGATTACTCCGAGTATATGGCGACCAAGAATTTTCCGCTCTTTAATAAAGGTCCCTATAAAGGCGGACTGATCATCGAGCAAAAGACGGTACGCGAACATCCCCTCGGTAAAATCGCGGAACGCAGCGTCGGCTACGAGAATGTGGATGAGAATGGCTACTATTCCGGGGTAGGCCTTGAAAGGGCTTTTGGTCCTTATCTAAGGGGTGTCGAAGGAAAACGCCTCAAGCAAAAAATCGCAAAGGGACAGTGGAAACCGATAGGATGGGAAAATATCGTCGAACCCAAGGATGGCTATGACCTAGTATCGACCATCGATATCAATATACAGGATATCGCCCACCACGCCCTTTTGGGCCAGCTCGAAAAGTACAAGGCCGATCACGGATGCGTCATCGTTATGGAAACGGAGACCGGCGAGGTAAAGGCCATTTCCAACCTGGGCCGGACCAAAGCGGGAAAATATTACGAGCGCCTTAATTATGCCATCGGCGAATCGCACGAGCCGGGCTCTACCTTTAAACTGATGTCCCTCGTGGCCGCTTTGGAGGACAAGGTAGTCGATACCAGCACTGTCATCGATACCGAAAAGGGACGCTGGAAGCTCTACGATCGAACGGTCCGGGATTCCAAATGGGGCGGGTACGGGAAGATTTCCCTGGCCCGGGCCTTTGAGGTGTCCTCCAATACCGCTTTTGCCAAGATGGTGCACAATAACTATAAGGATGATCCTGCAAAATACGTCAACCGGTTGATGAAAATGAACCTGCATCGGCAACTCGATCTCCCCATCAAAGGGGAGGGCGAACCGGTCATCCGTTTTCCGGGGGACAAAGGCTGGTCGGGAATTTCCCTGGCCTGGATGTCCTACGGATACGAGGTGTCCCTCACCCCTTTGCAGACCCTGACCTTTTACAATGCCATCGCCAACGACGGCGAAATGGTGAAGCCTAGGCTGATCAAGGAAGTGCGGGAGTGGGACCGGACCATCGAAAAGTTCGAAAAAGAAGTGATAAGTTCCGCCATCTGTTCGGAAGAAACCGCTGCGATGGCGCAAGACCTGCTGAAAAACGTGGTCGAAAGCAAGCACGGTACAGGCCATAGCCTGTATTCCCCTAATTTTTCGATGGCCGGAAAAACCGGTACGGCCCAAAAGAACTATGCCGCACAAGACCCGGATAAACTGAAGTACATCTCGACTTTCGCGGGGTATTTCCCCGCCGAGGACCCCAAATACTCCTGTATCGTAGTTATCCATGAGCCCGATAAAAGCGTAGGCTATTACGGGGCCGATGTATCCGGCCCGGTCTTTAAATCCATCGCGCAAAAAGTCTATGCCACATCCCCATTGATCGATGAGGTCGATATGGAAAGGATAATGGATGAGGACTTGGATACATCCTATCAAAAATACTATGCCGAGGCCCAAAAAAAATACAATAAAGTGCCCAACGTCACCGGCATGAGCGGAATGGATGCCGTCTCCATCCTTGAAAACCTGGGGATGCAGGTAGAAGTAAAAGGCAACGGAAAGGTGAAAAGGCAATCCATCGACCACGGCACCGAAATCAGAAAGGTTAAAAAAATAATCCTCGAACTATCGTGAAGCTTTTAAAGGACATATTGTATGGGGCAGGCCTTTCCGCGGTAACCGGGTCCACCGATATACTGGTTGACGCCGTTTGTTTCGATTCCAGAAAAGTGGAAATGGACGATGTTTTCGTAGCCATAAAGGGTACCCAGACCGATGGCCACCTTTATATCGAGAAGGCCGTCGATGCCGGGGCCAAAGCCATTGTTTGCGAAACGCTTCCTAAGCAAATCGTAAACGGGGTGACCTATGTCGAGGTTATGGACGGCAACACCGCCCTGGCCGTAATGGCATCCAATTTCTATGACAACCCCTCTAAAAACCTAAAGCTGGTGGGGGTAACCGGAACCAACGGCAAGACCACCGTCAGTAGCCTGCTGTACCAATTGTGCAAAAAAGCGGGGTACAAAACGGGCCTGCTGTCCACCATAGAAATACGGGTCGATGACACCGAATATAAGACCACCCATACCACCCCCGATGCGTTGACCATCAACCAGCATCTTTCGTTAATGAACCAGGCCGGAGTGGAGTTTTGTTTTATGGAGGTAAGCTCGCATGGCATCCATCAGAAAAGGACCAAGGGATTGAACTTTGCCGGAGCGATTTTTACCAACCTCTCCCACGACCATCTCGACTATCACAAGACCTTCGCCGAGTACCGGGATACAAAAAAAATACTGTTCGACGAATTGCCCAAAACGGCTTTCGCCCTGACCAATAGGGATGACAAGAACGGTTCGGTTATGGTACAGAATACCAAGGCGAAAAAATACAGCTACGCGTTAAGGACCTACGCCGATTACAGGGGGCAGATTTTGGAGAACCAATTTAGCGGGCAGTTATTAAAAATCAACGGGCATGAGCTTTGGTCAAGATTGATCGGCCACTTCAACGCCTATAACCTGTTGGCCATATATGCGACCGCCGACCTTTTAGGATTGGAACGGTTGGAAACATTGCGGATTTTAAGCGAGCTCAAAACGGTGGACGGCCGGTTTCAATACCACATCTCCCAGAAACGGATCACGGCAATCGTCGATTACGCGCACACCCCCGATGCGCTCAAAAATGTACTGGAGACCATCGGCAGTCTTAGAACGGGAAACGAAGATCTGATTACGGTCGTTGGCTGTGGGGGTGATCGGGATGCATCGAAGCGCCCCGTTATGGGTCATATCGCTTCCGAGATGAGCGATAAGACGATTTTCACTTCCGACAACCCTAGAACGGAATCTCCCACCGCCATCATCGAGGCCATGGAGACGGGGGTCGAACCCCAGAACATGAAGAAGGTGCTGTCTATCGAAAACAGGAAACAGGCCATCAAGACCGCGTGCCAACTGGCCGATGCCAACGACATCATTCTCGTTGCCGGTAAGGGCCACGAGACCTATCAAGAAACCAACGGAGTCCGCATCGATTTCGATGATTTTAAGATCGTAAAAGAAATTCTGAACGCCATGAACAAATGAAAGAAGAAACAAGGGCCAAGAAACATGGGCTAAGGAAAGAGCCAAGGGCCAAGAACCAAAAGTCGAGAACCGAGAGCCAAGCAACGTGAACAAGGGTCGAGTTATAAGGATCCAAGGTCCGGACCTCTGGGGGCTTGATCCGATATCCAACCGGGAAACCTAAAAATTATGCTGTACTACCTATTTGAATATTTGGAAAAAGAATATCAGTTGCCCGGGGCGAGCCTGTTCAAGTTCCAAACGTTCAGGGCGGCTATGGCCATTCTGTTTTCCTTGATAATAGCTACGGCATACGGTAAGCGTATCATTCTCTATCTGCAGCGCAAACAGATCGGGGAAACCGTTCGTGACCTAGGGCTCGATGGACAAAAACAGAAGGCGGGCACCCCTACCATGGGCGGATTGATCATTATTATGGCCACCTTGATTCCGGTGCTGCTATTTGCCAGATGGCTGGATAACGTGTACATCATCCTGTTGATAATAACCACGGTTTGGATGGGCCTTATCGGTTTTGCGGACGATTATATTAAAATTTTCAAAAAGAATAAAGGAGGCCTCAAAGGAAGGTTCAAGATTCTGGGGCAGGTGGTGCTTGGCTTAGCGGTAGGGGCGACCCTCTATTTTCACCCCGAAGTGACCATAAAAAATGACAGTACGACCGTGATTACCGAACAGTTCGAGGTTGCAAATGTAGAGGGACTTGAAGTGCAGTCCACTAATACGACCATCCCCTTCGTCAAGAATAACGAACTCGACTACGCCGATTTTATCGGGTGGGCGGGAGAAGGGGCAAAGAAATATGCGTGGCTGATCTTCATCCCTATCGTGATCCTGATCGTAACGGCGGTCTCGAACGGGGCGAATCTGACCGATGGAATAGACGGCCTTGCTGCGGGTACCTCGGCCATTATCGTTTTCACATTGGGAGTTTTTGCCCTGGTCTCGGGTAACATCTTCTTTTCCGATTATCTCGACATTATGTTCATCCCGCGGGTCGGTGAACTCCTCGTATTCATTACGGCCTTCGTCGGGGCGTTAGTGGGCTTTCTCTGGTACAACGCCTATCCCGCTCAGGTGTTTATGGGCGATACGGGCAGTCTGACCATTGGTGGGGTCATCGCCGTGATTGCCATTATCGTACGAAAGGAATTGTTGATTCCCGTGCTCTGTGGCATTTTTTTCGCCGAGTCGATTTCCGTGATTCTGCAGGTGGGCTACTTCAAGTACACCCGTAAAAAATTCGGGGAGGGCAAACGCATTTTTCTGATGTCGCCGCTGCACCACCACTATCAGGTTAAAGGCTATCACGAAAGCAAGATCGTGACCCGGTTTTGGATTATCGGGATTCTGTTGGCCATTGTCACGGTGGTGACGTTGAAAGTGAGGTGAAGAACAGAGCGCGGAGCGGAATGACGAAAAAAGAGGAAAGAGGAACGACGAAAAGAGAAAAGAGGAAACTGTAAGGAGTAAGCGAAGAGGGTGATTTGGGATGAAGAGGATGAAAGGGCAAAAAGTGAATAGGATGGATGAGGAAGTAAAGAGAAAAGTAGCAAAGAGGAAGCAAAGAGGATGGTTGGGATGAAGGAGGATAAAAACTTAGTGGGCCGTTCCGCCTCGGAAGCTGGACCCGATGCAAAAGGGGAGAGGCTCGTGATTTTGGGGGCTGGGGAAAGCGGGGTGGGTACGGCCATCCTAGGGAAGAAAAAAGGGTACGAGGTATTTGTCTCCGATCGCGGAGAGATCAAGGAGAAATACAAAGACGTTCTTGAACATTATGATTTGAATTGGGAAGCCGGAAAGCATACGGAAGCAAAAATTCTGAATGCCGACCTGGTCATGAAGAGTCCCGGTATCCCGGATTCCGTTCCACTGGTCAAGGCATTGCGCGAAAAAGGGATTCCCGTGATTTCCGAAATCGAGTTTGCCTCCCGGTACACCGATGCCACGCTAATCGGCATCACGGGGAGTAACGGCAAGACCACTACTACGATGCTCACGCAGCAGTTATTAGTCGGCGGAGGGCTGAACGTAGGAATGGCCGGAAATATCGGCGATAGTTTTGCCAAGATGGTGGCCGAAGAGCAACACGATTTCTACGTTTTGGAAATCAGCAGTTTTCAATTGGACGGGATTACGGATTTCAGGCCGCATATCGCGATTTTGACCAACATAACCCCGGACCACCTGGATCGGTACGAGTATAACCTTGAGAACTACATCGCCTCGAAGTTCCGCATCGCCGAAAACCAGACGGAAGACGATTTTCTGATTTACGATGCCGATGATGCCGTGATTACGGATTGGCTCAAGACGCATCCCGTCAAATCGAAATTGCTCCCCTTTTCGATCGAACGAAACGTGGAAGAGGGAGCCGATATCATAAACAACAATATTAGAATACGAACCAAAGACGAAACACTGAAAATGACAAAAGACACACTGACACTGGAAGGTAAACACAATTTGAAGAACACCATGGCCGGCATGACCGCCGCAAAACTGGTGGGCATACGCAAGCAGGCGCTGCGCGAGAGCATCGAACAATTCGAGGGCGCCCCCCACCGCCTGGAAAAGGTGTTGAAAATACACCACGTGCAATATATCAACGACTCAAAGGCGACCAATGTCAACTCGGTGTGGTATGCCCTTGACAGCGTGAAAACGCCAATAGTTTGGATCGTGGGCGGTGAGGATAAAGGCAACGACTATAAGCCCTTGATGCGCCTGGTGCGCGAAAAAGTAAAGGCGATCGTATGCCTGGGAATGGACAATGAAACGATCAAGGACGTTTTTGGAAACGTGGTCGAACCGATCGTTGAGACCTATGCCATGTCCGAGGCCGTAAAAGTGGCCTATAAAATTGCCGAGCGTGGCGATACCGTGCTATTGTCGCCGGCATGTGCCAGCTTTGATCTGTTCAAAAATTATGAGGATCGGGGAGATCAGTTTAAAGAGGCGATCAAGAATTTGTAGCATCCGAAAAATAAAAAATGAAAAGTGACAAATGAAAAGTGGAAAATGAAAAATGAAGAGTCAGCAACGTGAAGTAGTAGGTACGAAGAGCCAAGTAATCGATAATCAATGAATCAATAATTAGTAATCAACAAATTATCCGTGACAGGAGTATTTCAAAACATAAAGGGAGATAAAACCATCTGGGCGGTCGTAGCACTGTTGGGACTGTTCTCGTTCTTGCCGGTGTACAGTGCCAGTAGCAATCTGGTTTACGTGGTCGGTAGTGGAACGACCTTCGGCTATTTGGTCAAGCATGCGCTTCTGCTGGTTTTGGGCTTTGGGATCATATACGGCATCCATAATATTCCTACTCGCTTTTTTAAGGGGCTTTCGATTATCGCGATGCCGATCGTCCTGGTGCTTTTGGCCTTTACCTTGGCACAGGGCGTGACCATCGACGGGGCGAACGCCAGCCGCTGGATCAGTGTGCCCTTAGTGGGTATTTCGTTTCAGACCTCCAATTTGGCGGCCGTGGTGTTGATGATCTATGTAGCACGATACCTCACCAAAATTCGGGAGAAGTCGGTTACTTTTTCGGAAAGTATCCTGCCGCTGTGGGCGCCTGTTTTCTTAGTGCTTGTGCTGATATTGCCCGCGAATTTTTCTACGGCGGGCATTCTCTTTTGCATGGTACTCCTGCTCTGTTTCCTAGGGGGGTATCCTGCAAAATATTTGTTGGGAGTCATTGGTACGGGCTTGGTGTGCCTGACCTTGTTCGTACTCTCGGCTAAAGCTTTTCCGGGCATGTTTCCCAACCGGGTGGACACTTGGATGAGCCGTATTGAAAATTTTTCGGATGGTCGCGATACCGAAGCCGATTACCAGATCGAAAGGGCAAAAATTGCCATTGCCACGGGCGGGGTAGTGGGTAAGGGCGCGGGAAAAAGCATTCAGAAAAATTTTCTTCCGCAGAGTTCGTCTGACTTTATCTATGCGATCATTGTGGAGGAATATGGACTCGTAGGAGGATTTGCCCTCATGTTTTTTTACTTGCTTTTGCTGTTCCGAATCGTGGTGGTCGCCCATGGCAGTGACTCCATATTTGGGAAACTGGTGGCCTTGGGCGTGGGATTGCCCATTATTTTTCAGGCGCTGTTGAACATGGCCGTTGCCGTAGAATTGTTTCCCGTCACGGGACAGAACCTGCCTTTGATCAGCAGCGGGGGCACCAGCAGCTGGATGACCTGTCTGGCCATCGGCATTATTTTAAGTGTCAGTGTCAAGAGCGGAGAACGCAAAAAGAAAAAGGATGCATCGTCTAAATTGGACGAATCCAATAACCCTTTAGAAATATTGAGTGGGCAGTTATAGATTCATATTATCCGGAGGAGGAACGGGAGGTCATATTTATCCCGCCATCGCCATTGCCGACGAACTGAAAAGAAGGCACCCCGATGCGGAGATCCTGTTCGTGGGCGCGAAAGACCGCATGGAAATGGAGAAAGTGCCTCAAGCGGGCTACGAAATCGAAGGCCTATGGATTACCGGACTGCAACGGAAACTGAGCTTTAAAAACCTGATGTTTCCCTTTAAACTGATGAGTAGTTTGATGAAAGCGGGCAAGGTAATAAAGAAATTTCGTCCCCATGCCGTTATCGGCACGGGAGGCTTTGCCAGTGGACCTACCTTGAGGGTGGCTGCCGGTAAGGGGATTCCCTGTGTACTGCAGGAACAGAATTCCTATGCGGGGATGACCAACAAGCTGCTGAAGGATAAGGTCGCCAAAATCTGTGTAGCCTATGATCATATGGACCGATTTTTTCCTTCGGATAAAATAGTTAAGACCGGAAACCCCGTTCGCGGCGATCTGGTAGAAAGTTTTAAGGATAGGTCCGAAGCCCGCTCCCACTTCGGATTGGATGCCGATAAATCGACGCTGTTGATTTTAGGTGGCAGCCTCGGCGCAAGGCGCATCAACCAGTTGGTTGCCGAGAACCTCCAATTCTTTGAGGAGCTCGACATTCAATTAGTTTGGCAATGTGGCAAGCTATACATCGAGGAATACAAGAAATACACTTCCGATTCGGTAAAGGTGGTGGAATTTGTAAACAGGATGGATTACGCGTACAGCGCCGCCGACACCATCATTTCCAGGGCGGGTGCGGGCTCGGTCTCCGAACTTTGTATTGTGGGCAAGCCGGTGCTGTTCATTCCGTCCCCGAATGTGGCCGAAGATCATCAGACCAAAAATGCACAGGCCCTGGTAGCAAAAAACGCCGCTGTAATGATTCGAGAGCCCAGTTTGGACGAACAGTTCCAAAATGTATTCTCGGAGTTGCAAAAGAACAAATGGAAACAAAAGGAACTGAGTGACAATATCAAGAATTTGGCCCTGCCGAACGCTACGAGCGATATCGTTGACGAGATAATGAAACTAGTGAATAATGAAAACCCATAAACTAATAAACCCATAAACTCATACACTCAACATTGAACTTAAAAACTTTAAATAACGTGTATTTTATTGGCATCGGAGGCATTGGTATGTCCGCCTTGGCACGTTATTTTAAGTCCCAGGGGAAAAATGTGGCCGGGTACGATAAGACAGAAACGCCGCTGATTCGAGAGCTAGAGAAATTGGGTATCGACGTTCATTTTGAGGACGATATCAACTTGGTGTCCGAGGCGTTTTACGATGTGACCGTCACCTTGGTCGTTTACACGCCCGCTGTGCCCCCGGAGCATTCGGAGTATCAGTATTTTTTGAACCGGGGTTTCAACCTGAAGAAACGCTCGGAAGTCCTCGGGCTCATTACGAAAGATTCCTATTGCTTTGCGGTGGCGGGTACCCACGGCAAAACGACCACGACCTGTATTTTGGCCCATTTGCTTAAAGAAACGGCAGTACCCTTTATGGCATTTTTGGGCGGGGTTTCAGAAGATTTCAATACCAATTTCGTCATGGAGGGTACGGAGTATTCCGTGGTCGAGGCCGATGAGTTCGACCGGTCTTTTTTACGGCTGTTCCCCGATGTGGCCTGCGTGACGTCTATGGATGCCGATCATTTGGATATCTATGGCGATGAAGCCGAACTAAAAAATTCCTTTCTGGAATTTACCCAACGGATAAATCCTGACGGCAAGCTGTTCGTGCGAAAGGGACTTCCCTTGGACGGAATTACGTACGGCATCGAAGATGCGTCGGACTATTGCATCGAAAACATACGAATAGAAGGCGGCACCTATATTTTTGATGTGGTAACGCCGGAAACAAAATTGATGGATGTAAGGTTCAACAAGCCCGGGAGGCACAATCTGCTCAACGCATTGGTCGCCTTAGCCATGGCGGTGGAAACTGGCAGACCGGTCGAAAAACTGGCGGGGGCAATGGCAAGTTTTAAAGGGGTGAAACGCCGGTTTTCATACGAGATCAAACGCGATGGTTTCATCTTTATCGATGACTATGCGCACCATCCCGCAGAAATCGACGCGGTACATCAGGCGATATCCGAAATGCATCCCGGAAAGCGCACTTTAGCGGTCTTTCAGCCGCATCTGTTCTCAAGAACCAAGGATTTTGCCGATGAATTTGCCAAAAGCTTATCCCGATTTGATAGTATTTTAATGTTGGACATCTATCCCGCCCGGGAAGAACCAATAGCGGGAATCACGGCGGAATGGCTGTTGAAAAGAATAGATCATCCCAAGAAAAAAGCCATCCAAAAGAATAAACTAAAGCAAGAAATAATAAAACAAAATCCCGATATCCTGGTCACTATGGGCGCAGGGGACATCGGATTGGAAGTACGAAAATTAAAACAGGAGCTGGAACATGAAGATGAACACTAATTACATAAAGCTTACGGTCTTATTGGCCGTCATTGTAGGGCTATACTCTTTTTCGAATGAAAGAAGCGAACATAAAAAGCTGAGCGGAATCGCCATCGAATTTGTGGGAGATCAGAATTTGTATATCACCCAGGGCGCGGTTAATAAATTGTTAATACAAAAATTTGGTAGCCTTGATAATTTCCCTAAAGAAAAATTAGCTTTGAATACTATCGAAAAAACCATTGAGGCCAATGAAATGGTGAAAAACGCCCAAGTCTTTCTTTCCGTAAATGGCAAACTTGCGTCCAAAATCGAGCAGCGGAAACCCATCGGACGGGTAGAGGCAGATTCGAAGTTTTATCTCGACGAAGATGGCTCGCGCATGCCCTTGTCGTCAAGTCATTCCGCCCGGGTACCCATAATTACCGGTAAGATAACCGGCCAGAGCCTTGAAGATGCCTATAAATTATTGAATTACATCAACGCCGATGATTTTCTCCGTAAAAATGTTATAGGTATCCATATCGAGGCGGAAGACAGCTATCAATTGCGTTTTCGTACGGAACAGTTCACCGTGAACCTGGGCGATATCAAAAATCTCGATGAAAAATTCAGTAAGTTCAAGGCATTTTACACCAAAGCGAACCTAGATGACACCTTGGGGAACTATGACGTCGTAAGCCTGGAATTCAACAAACAAGTAGTGTGCACCAAAATATAAGTTATGCAAGTAGAGAATTATTCGGTAGGATTAGATATAGGAACGACCAAGATCGTCGCCATAATCGGTAGGGAAAACGAATACGGAAAAATTGAGGTGCTAGGTATCGGGCAATCCAAAAGTCTTGGGGTGCACCGGGGAGTGGTGAACAACATCACCCAGACCATCAAATCGATCCAACAGGCCGTCGAACAGGCAGAGACCAGTGCCGGGCTCAAGATCGGTACCGTGGTGGTAGGCATTGCGGGACAACATATCCGCAGTCTGCACCATAGCGATTACATCACTAGGGCCGATTCGGAGGAGGTAATCCACGAAGAAGACCTCGATAAGCTCTGTAACCAGGTCTATAAGTTGGTGATGTTGCCCGGGGAGGAGATCATTCACGTGCTACCCCAGGAATACAAGGTGGACGGACAGGCGGAGATCAAGGAGCCCATCGGGATGTACGGCGGGCGTTTGGAAGCCAATTTTCACGTGGTCGTGGGGCAGGTGTCCTCCATCAAAAATGTCGGTAGATGCATCAAGAGCGCCGGCCTTGAACTCGGTAATATCACCTTGGAGCCACTGGCTTCTTCGGATGCGGTCTTGAGCAAGGAAGAAAAGGAGGCGGGGGTCGTCTTGTTGGATATCGGCGGTGGAACGACCGACCTGGCCATTTTCAAGGATGGCATTATCCGCCATACCGCAGTCATTCCCTTTGGTGGCGGCGTTATCACAGAGGATATCAAGGAAGGATGCTCCATCATCGAAAAACAGGCCGAACTGCTCAAAATAAAATTCGGATCGGCATGGCCGGGCGAAAACAAGGATAACGAAATCGTTTCCATTCCCGGGCTACGGGGCAGGGAGCCCAAGGAAATCACCCTCAAAAACTTATCGAAGATCATCCATGCCCGCGTGGTGGAGATCGTGGAGCAGGTCTACACCGAAATCAAGACCTACGGGCATGAGGAGCAAAAAAAGAAATTGATTGCAGGCATCGTACTCACCGGTGGGGGAAGTCAGCTAAAACACCTAAAGCAATTGGTGGAGTATATCACGGGAATGGACACCCGAATCGGCTACCCCAATGAACACCTGGCCGGCGATTCCGACGCCAGTATTGCCAGTCCCCTCTACGCCACCGCAGTGGGACTTTTGATGAATGCGGTCAACAATGAGCGCAAGCCCAAGGCGGGGGAAGAAAAAGACGGGGAAGAGGGGGAATTGGTTATGGCCGGTCACGAAGCGGATGAAGAACACGCGGCCAAAACAAAACCGAAAAAAGAACGCCAGTCCGTTTTCGACAAATGGTCGGAAAAATTGAAGGACTTTTTAGACAATGCCGAATGAACGGGGAGAAGAAGACCATTGAGACCAAAGAGAACGAAGAATAAGACAGTTTAGGATAGCGAAAAATAGGGTAGCAGGAGCGCAGAGCACCATTCCTATGAATCTGAGAAGTCCTAAATCCAAAATAAAGAACGATAACCAGTAAAAAAATATAGTATGAGCAACAACACGGAATTTGACGGAATCGCTTTTGATCTTCCCAAGAATCAGAGCAACGTAATAAAAGTAATCGGCGTCGGCGGCGGTGGCAGCAACGCCATCAACCATATGTTTCAGTCGGGTATCAACGGGGTGGATTTTGTAATCTGCAACACCGACTCGCAAGCGCTGCACAATAGCTCGGTACCCAACAAAATTCAATTGGGGGTTTCCCTGACCGAGGGACTAGGTGCCGGCGCTAATCCTGAAATCGGGGAGCAGGCCGCCTTGGAAAGTATGGAAGAAATCAAGGAGATGCTTGCCCGAACGACCAAAATGATATTTATAACCGCTGGAATGGGTGGTGGAACCGGAACCGGAGCAGCCCCTGTGATCGCAAAACAGGCCAAGGAGCTCGACGTGCTTACCGTGGGCATCGTTACCATGCCCTTTGAGTTCGAGGGCAAGATGCGCTGCGAACAGGCCCGTATCGGCATTGAGAAACTGCGGGCGAACGTAGATTCCCTTATCGTGATCAACAACAACAAGTTGCGCGAAGTGTACGGAAACCTTGGTTTTAAGGCCGGGTTCTCCAAGGCCGACGAGGTTTTGTCAACGGCGGCAAGGGGTATCGCCGAAGTGATTACGCACCACTATACTCAAAACATTGACCTTCGCGATGCCAAGACCGTACTGTCGAATAGCGGCACCGCCATTATGGGGTCGGCTACGGCAACCGGCTCAATGCGGGCCAGTGAAGCCATTAACAAGGCCTTGGACTCCCCGCTTCTGAACGATAACAAAATTACCGGGGCCCAAAACGTATTATTGTTGATCGTTTCGGGCGGACAGGAAATCACCATCGATGAGATCGGTGAAATCAATGACTTTATCCAAGTAGAGGCCGGCCACGGTGCGAATATTATCATGGGGGTAGGTGAAGATGAGGATTTGGGCGAGGCAATTGCCGTGACGGTCATCGCGACCGGTTTTAACGCGGACCAACAGAACGAAATCGTAAACACCGAAGCCAAAAAGATAATCCATACCTTGGAGGACGAGCAAAAAGCCCAGCACGATCTAACGGAGAAAAAGCCCATTGTACATAAGCTGGAGGAAGAAGAAATCGTTCCGCCGATCATCAAGCATACGCTGACCGAGGATAATGACAAGCAGGGGCAAAAGGACTTGGTGCCCACTACCAGTTATATCAAGAACTTCAATGTGTTTTACGAAGAAGTCGTTGAAGGGGTGGCCGAGATAAGCGATGAGGTCTCCGATGACGATTTTGTGATTATAGATTCCAAAGACGCCCTCCACGACATGGTCGTGGTCGACCCTGTTGTTTTGCCTTACGATCAGTTGAAGGAAGAACAGATGGCTATGAGTTTCGATATGCCCTTGACGCCGTCACAAAGAGAAGAAGAGGAGCAGGATAACGTTATTACCTTCAGTCTCGACGACGATATCAAAGACATGGAGGTCGAAAATCCCGAAGAAGTCATAACGGTGCTCGAATACAATAAAAAAGGCGAGACCCGTTACAAGCTGGATGATTATCTAGAGCTTGAAAGAAAGCTTACCGGAGCAAAACCGGAAGCTGCCCGGAACCCGGCGAACCCGGTCGAGAAAGAAATGCAGATCAAAAAGAAACCCCTTTCCGAGACCGATAGACCAAAACAGCAATCGGTCTCCGAATCAGGTGAATCCGCCCAGGAACCGTCTAAGCCGGTCGATCCGTTGGACAGTCCAATCGACGCCATGCTCAGGGAACGCGCCGATGAACGTCGCAGAAAGTTGAAAGATTTCAATTACAAGTTCCAAAATAACGTGAGCAGTGTCGATGAGATCGAAAGGGAACCGGCATACAAACGCCAAGGTGTCGATTTGAGCGCTGCCCCTCGGCAAGAGGGTAAGATTTCGCGCACCACCCTTGGCGGGGACAGCAATGACGACATACAATTGCGGTCCAACAATTCGTTCCTGCACGATAACGTTGATTGATATTCCGACCCCAGTAGTAACGGCTAGAACCCAAACCCCGAAAAAACACTTTTTTCGGGGTTTTTTCGTTCTATATCATGGGATATTTTTTATATTCGCAGTCCGAAAACGAGTGGGTCATGAGTTTGCAAGAACAGGTGTCGGAACAGATGAAGGTCGCTATGAAAACCAAGGATAAGGTTGCCTTGGAAGCATTGCGTGCGGTTAAGTCCGCTTTGTTGTTGGCCCGCACCGAAACAGGTTCGAGCGAGGGAATGACGGAGGAAGAAGAAGTGAAACTCGTACAGAAGCTGGTTAAGCAGCGAAAGGACAGTGCCACTATTTATAAGGAGCAGGGCAGGGACGACCTGGCCGATCCCGAACTGGCGCAAGTTGCCGTTATCGAACAGTTCCTGCCCGAACAATTGTCGGAGGAGGAAATTGAAAAAGTAGTCGATAGCAGTATTGAAGCCACCGGAGCAACGGGAATGAAAGATATGGGCAAGGTAATGGGTCTCGTCTCAAAAAAATTGGCCGGTCAGGCCGATGGCAAGACGATTTCGACGATAGTTAAAGCAAGGCTTTCGAAATGATTTTTTGAAAATGGTACACAGATTCCGTCGCTTTGCTCGGAATACGGCCGCGTGGCGCAACTGAATAGCGCATCAGATTTCGGCTCTGAGGGTTGCAGGTTTGAATCCTGCCGCGGTCACTAAAGGGGATTTTCCATGATTATTGTGGAAAATTCCCTTTTTTATTTCTTTAAAACTACCTGAAAATGAGCGGATTGCACCAAAAATTTCGTTGACCCGAAAAGTTTGAACTAGCTTGTTTTTGAAGTCATACTCAATCCCGTCAGGGAATACCATATATTGTATGGCCCTTTTAGTTTCCAGATTACCTAACTCCCACAGGGAAGGTAGGTTACAGGCATAACCAAGTGCCAGTTTTACGGATTTTTTGAGGTTTGAACTATTGATTCCCCCATTCTCCAGTTTTATCTCCAGTTCCCTTTGTTTTGCTTTTAGTTCCGGCATAAAAAGTTCGTACTGGGACTTTGTAATCTGGTTCAGTACAACGAATCTTCTTTCCAAAATATTAATTCGTTCTTTGAGCTGGCCGAGTTCCTTGGTCAATCGCTTTTGGTCGTCAAGTGCCTCTTGGTTTTTACTTATCAAGGTGTCGTGAATTATCTCGGTCAACGGTTCGATATACTTTCTATCTGCTATTCTGAACCTCCCCAGTAAATTCAAAAATTCTACATGGAGCTTTTTGGCGCTTCTGTTTTCCTTGCTTCCCTTACGCCTGTTTTTGTAATAATACAGCCCTTTTTTCTTTACGATAAATCCAGTATAAGGTGTTCCGCAGACCGAGGATTTGACGAACTTTTTCAATGGTAGGTTTTCATCGTCGAACGAATATTTCTTGGGTGTGTCACCTGAGTGAAGTAAATTATGTATTTTCAGGAAAACCTTTTTTGAAATAAGGGCATCGTGTTTTCCCTGGATTACCTCTCCCGGAATTAAACTATTGACAATAAGTCCACAATAGAAAGGATTTCTAAAAAGGTCGGTCAGTTTTTTAGCGTTTATATTCAGGCCTTTTTCCTTCAGACGTTTTGCAATCTCGACATGGGACATATTGGCGTTCGCCTTCCATAAAAAGGCTTGCTTCAGTAATCTTCCTTTTTCCGTAATCACGAAGTTTGGAACCTTACCTTTTCCTGGGTTTTTATTAGTGTAACCAAAGGGATACGCTCCTGTCCAGTATCCTCTTCGTAACTTTTCCTGCATGCCGGTGATGGATTTGTCCCTGCGGATCTGGTTGTCGAAGTGGGAAAACATATGAAAAAGATTCTCCTGGAACGTACCGGCACTTGTGGTCACATCGATTTCCTGGGTGGCCGAAATCACGGCTACCCCCTGCTTTTTCAGTTGCCCGCTGATATAGGCGCCGTTCGCGCCCGTTCTTGAAAATCGATCATAGGAATAGACAATGATATAACCGATGTTCTTTCTTCTTTTGACATAGTTCAACATCTTTTGGAATTCCCTACGCTCATCGCTCTTTGCCGATTCATAGGTGCCCCCGAAATATTCTATTACTTCCAATTCTTTTCTGATCGCATATTCTTGGCAATACTTGAGTTGGGTAGTCAGACTGGCATTGTTATCGAATTGCTCTTTACTGGAAACACGGGTGTAAATAACGCACGTATCACTTTTTCCTATGATCCTTCCCTTTTCTTTCTTCGCAAATTGCTCGAATACCTCTAAGTCCATACTACTATCTTTTTGGTCCTCCTAGGCCCTTTTTTCCTTTACTCCCGTCCCCGATACCCAAGTTGAAATTCTTCGAAAGGTTTTTTTTTTGACCTATTTCCTTTTGCATCCTCTTGATCGACGTGTCATAGAAAAAGTTGACTATCGACAACATATTGTTGTGCTTCTCGGAAGCTTTGAGCGCATCGATGTATTCTTGCCTATCCTCCTTCAAAATTATGATATGGGGATGCTTGAACTTCTCCAGGATAAAATTGGACAGCAAGCGGCCCAACCTTCCATTGCCATCCGGGAAGGGATGGCCGTAAATGAACATTTGGTGGAATATGGCACTCAATTCCAAAGGATGCGTTTTTTTATTTTTGATGGCATCGTCAAAACTGGCCAGAAGCCTAGGCATGTTCGCAATGGCCTTTTTGGTGTCACGGAATACGGTATCACCGGCCGCCATTTGGGTCTTGGCATATTCCCCGGGCCTATGGCCTTTATAGGGTAACGTGTTTTTGGTCAATATTCTATGTACCGTTCTAACGAAGGATTCATTGAAGTCGGAACCCTGGTTTTTCAAAATATGATCGTACGCATTGAAATGATCCATTATTTCGAACGCTTCCAAAAGCGTCTTGTTGACAAGATTAACGGCATATCCCTTTTCCTTAAGTTCCCTGGTGTCGTCCACGCTGAAGCTATTGCCCTCGATACCACAACTATGGGCCGAAAACAGGATTTCATTGTATTTCCTGAAATCACCGGCATCAAATGCAGATACGATTATTTCATCGTATTTTTCCTTTAGGGAGTCGTATTTTTTCCTAATGGCGACGAACGGATCTTTTTCTTCCATGGGTTATTTGATATTTAAGTCGATTGCTTCTTTCTTTTGGGCCTGTCTTTCGGCATTCCAGAACATTCTTTTGGTCCTGTTCTCATTGTCCGACCCTATTTTATTTTAAGACTTTGTCCTCGTTCTTTACCAGATAATCAAAGGCCTTGTTGACCAGTTCGTTCAATTTCATTTTTTTCCTTTCGGCCATTATCGAGAGCTCCCTGTGGATTTCACTGGAGGTACGGATATTGAACACCCCCCTGTAGAACCTGTTAGGTTCTTTGCCAAGCTCCTTGCAGGTGTCAAGATAATCGTCGACGGACTCTTCAAAGGCCTTCTTCAGCTCTTTCACGGACCCGCCCTCATAGGTCACCAGATCGCTTATTCCGATCACCTTTCCGTGCAGCAGGCCGTCCCTTGAACTATACTCCACGGAACCGAAATAACCATTATGTTCCAAATTGTCCGACATTGATTCGATTTTTCCTGATCCTCGCTATTACCTACTGTTTCGGTCGTTCGTGAACTTGACAAAAAGCTTTGTCATTATATCCATTGCCAAAGATACTAAAATGCAACTATTATTTAGTTACTTTATATTTTTATATGGTAAGTTCATTTCCACTCCCTTTTTGGACATGGTCACAAACTATGTTGGCGAGTGCCAGAAGCTGTTCTACTATCTTTTCCGCATCTTCTTCCGAACAATCCTCAAAACCTTCGTAAGTTCTGAGCCATTTACTGTTGAATATTTTGTTTTTCTGCTTTTGCTCAACTATTGAGTTTAACATTTTTCGCGCATATCGGCAGCTCCTGTGTCTTGAAGGTGACTTCCGTATTTGTAAAAGCAGGCTTTAATTTGCCTTTTTTATTTTATGAGATCCTTTGCGGAACCTGTATTTTATTCTATACTTATGAATACCAGTTAACAACTCTTGGTATTCTTGGCCGGACGGATTTTTTTCCTGAATATCCTGTTCACACAAACGATCTTACCATTACTTTGCTTAATTTCCAGATTTTGAAAATCATGCTGTTTCAACATATCGATGATACGTTCGCCCGTATGTATCCTTTCCAGTCCTTCGATGACATCGACCTCCCCGTTTTTGATGATCAACTTAATGGATAGGAACCTTTTGTTCCGTATCATCTCCAATACTTGGATTTCGGAGAGCGACAATCCTGAAGGTCCTTGTTCGTTACTGTTTTTCATACGTTTTAATTTTAAAGATTCGATCCTTTCCTTTTTTTCTTCTTTCTTTTGGACTTTTTCCTGATATCATCATCCATGAGTTCCAGCCTGAAAGGAGTCCATTCCGATTCTTCCATTAAAGGCCCGATTACTCCATCTCCTTCAATTTTTCCCAGATCATTTTTTGATTGCCCAGAAGGATTTTCAGGGCCTTTCGCACTTCTGTCAATTCTTGGTTCAGGCCGGATTGACGTTCCATGGCTTCTTTTGCCAGTATGATGAGTTCCTCGTTCTTTTTCATTAGCCGATAGTATAACCGGACGGTCTCTTGTTTGCTCATAAGAGATGTGTTTTAGGATACTGTTCCATGAAAATTTTTTACCGAGCGTACTGCCCTTATATACTATATCTTGATATCTAAATGATATTCCAGAAACCCTACCCGTGGTTTTGCTAAGGTTGAATCTGGGCGATATATGTTGCCCCTCCAGTAACGTGATAAATTCCGTTGTATCGGTTGATTCTGAAATCGCTGAACCGATTTTGTCCTGAAGAACAAGTCTGATCGGAACATTGCCCGTTCTCAGCGTCTTCTCTATTTCTTTTTGTGTAAGCGATTTTTTGGTACTCGTGATACCTACGATTTGGGTCAGTCCGTATTTCTTTTCCAGACCGTTGAGTATTTCCCGACTTCTTCTTTTAATATTGCTGTCGTTTACCGTTCTGCCGGAATACCTGACCCTATTGGCTATAATATGGATATGCTCATGTTCGGTATCGGTATGCCGGTACATAATGAACTGATTGTTATCGAATCCCAAGCCCATTAGGTAGTCACACCCGAACGATGCGAATTCCTTATCATCTAAATGGTCCGAGTGCGGCAGGTTCAGGGAAACATGGAGTACCGCTTTACCAAGGCTTGGACGAAACTCCCTGATAAGATTGAATTCTCGGGTCATTTCAACTGAGGTGGAAAGCTCGATATTGGAATCGATTACGTATCCGACCCCTTCACGTACCTTTTTTTGATTGTAGGCCAGTACCCCATAGAAGTCTTTTCCTATAACTATCTTACCTATCATTGTTGGCGATATTTGATTTGAGATATTGCAATAGCATTTTTACTTCCTCTAATTGTCTATTGATAATGAACGGGTCCCGAATACCCGAGTTAACAACCTTAGTGATTTGGTTCAGGTTGTTTCCAACTCGACTCAATTCAACAAAAATTTTGCGGTCGGACGGACTTACCCTTTTCTTCGGCAGGGACTTTTCCGTAATTTTTCTTCGGATATATTCGGCAACGGACAGTCCGATGGTTTCCGCATCGGCAGATACTTTCATATAATCGTTTACGGTCATCCTGACATTGACCTGTATTATTTTCAACGACGATAGTTCCTTTTTTGGCCTTCCCATTTCAATGTATTTGTGAGCATCACAAGGCAACCTACAAACGAAGTGCGTAAGGGTTTTTGTTAGCAAAAACACAACTTGCTTCGTGACCTCCGATTAACATAGGCCAAACCTAAAACATAACGCAAGTCAATAGGGGCTTTGCCGTACACGGAGTGTTGTACGGTAAATTGATTCAGCAGAGTTTTACGTCCTCGAACAGGATTTCGAGGGAAGATGCGGCCCAGGGAATCGGAAAATAACTTTGGGGTTCCAAATCCACATTGCACTCCATGCCTCAAAAAGTACCGGAGCGGGCATTTGCCAAAATATCATGATAGACCTTGGCCTTTGGGTCTTCTGTAACAATCTCCGAATCGTTCAGAGCTTTATAGGTCAATTGAATTTCACGATTGGCCAGTTCCAAGGCCAGATTATAATCATATCCGGATCCGATAAACTCCCGCTGCCAATCGGAATGTATAATATAGGCGTTAATGGCAAAACCGATTCGATACTCAATAGAACGCAGATAAGAGTCGAGATACGGATAATCATCCAACAAGGTCATGCAAAAATGAAGGTCGGGACGGGAATTCCCGGAATTTATTTGCCTTTCCCATTGGGCAGTTAACTCGGGATAGGAGTTTCGGAATTCGACAACTGCTCTGGTCAATAAAAGGGTCCCGTTCATTTTTTGATTCAAAGTTAATGGGATTTACTTTATCAAAAGTAACATATCAATGTCGGTTATCCACCGTTTCTTTCTTCCCCTAACCACAAATGCCCGAAGCTGCGCTTCGGGCCTTCTTTTGAACATTGATTTTTAAAGTTGCGGAGAGGGGAAAAGAAGGCCGTTAGGTTTAAAAAGGGTTGACCTTAACGATAGAGGTTATCCTAAAACTAGATCTTTATGGACATTCGGTCCTACAATTTTATACATTCACCTAGCTATATTCTATCTATTGGACATACAGAGCGTTCCAGCTATAGTCAACGCTATATTGCCATATTGCAATAATCATATGACGCTATGGTAATATGACCATAGCGTCATATGATTATATGGGTTTATAAATTAACATCCATCTAACCAATCACTCAAACATTCAAAAAATTTTTCTAAGCATTCTCTTTAGTATTGTAATATGGGATTGAGGTTTATCGGAGTCCTGCAACAGCCACGATTGTTTTATGGTACATTTAGAATTTTGACCTTGTGTCTATTGCATCTTATGGATAGTACTGCTTTTAAAATATCTTCTCCTTTCTATAGAAAATACAAACTCCTGCAATAGCGAGACCCATTACAAATAGATAAGCAGCAATACGAATATTTTGAACGTTCGCTTCAAATCCTTTTTCGACAATTGCTTCCCATATGCCGGGTTTGCCCTTAAACCCGACTGACCATTGGGCAAAATTCCATGCGATATGAAGTCCCAATGGTAAGGCGAATCCTTTTCGATAATCTGAACGGGCTGTACGAAGTCCAAATATTCGATTATGAACAGAAAAAGGTATTGGACAAACAAGTATTTATCGAAAGTTATATAAAATATACTTAATTCCATTTCCACAGCCCTAGATTAATTCAGAAAATATGGGCTTGAATATGCTACGTAAATGAGCGCAAAGGCAGGGCGAGTGCAAAAATTTCGGAGTGCTTCCCGTGCACGTCCCTTTCGGCGGTGGATGGCGCGATGGGGAACGGGCGTGCGGGAAAGAAGCGTGGAGAAAATTTTTGCTCTTGCCGGTCCCGAGGGGGTCGCAAAAAATGGAGTGGGCCGGTCTTTTTCCGGACGGCGGAGTTTTTTGCGACTTCCGCAAGGCGATGGCCATTGGTATCTTAAATTGGCCCTTGAACCTATACTAAATGAAGATTCAGTAAAGTTTAAATTAACGTGGGATTAATTACACCATGTCGAATTCAGCGGTGTCCCAAAAAGCGTTCGAATTATGACTACAACTTCCCACTTCACTTTCTGCGATCTAACCGCATTTAAAATAGTTAATAAGGCCACAACCACATCACGGGCAATCCGCTTGTGCCCAGAATAAGCACAATGACTATAACACCGAAGACCAGTCCGATGTTCCGCCCTCCGGCCCGTATCCGTTCTCCCCCTTGAAAACCCGAACGGCACCATAGGCAGCTCTCCACATTGTGAAAACGCTTGCCGAACTCGAAATTTGGGAGACCCTTGAATCTGTACTACATATTTTATGGTTAAATTTACCATAGATTAAGGACAGCACTCTTAACAAAGTGCTTAGGTCAAAAGAATTGTTCAGACGGAATATCCGTAAATGTAAAAATTTATGACGTCGGGGCGAATATTGCGGGATTCCGAATATATCAATTTTGGCAGGCTCCTAAAAAAGGAGTACAACGGCAGGATTAAATTTAAAATTGTTATGGGAACACGGATTTCAATAGCCATATCCATTTTATTCCTTCTATCCGCTACGGCACAAAGACGGACCGTAGACTCGCTACCGCCTATATCCGCGTCAAAATCAGTTTCGAATTTTTGCAACGTGATAGGCTGGAAAAATGGCAGGACCCCTAAGGCCCCACAAGGCTTTACCGTTACCAAGTATGCAGACGGTCTCGAGAATCCGCGGTGGATGTACGTGACGCCAGATGGAGATGTTCTGGTCGCCCAGAGCAATTCGAACTATGGATTTTTCAAAAAGATCGGCGCATGGATAATCGGAGCGGGAAAATCCAAAAGTCTGAAACACAGCGCCGATGTCAACACACTCCTTCGGGATACGAACGGCGACGGCATAGCCGAGCTAAGAGAGACCTTTCTTGAAAAAGGGCTAACCAACCTTTTGGAATGTTAGTACTGGACGGCTGGCTGTACGTCGCGAATACGATGCCCTAATGCGCTACCCTTATATAAAAGGGCAGACGCAAATTAGCGGTAACGGTGAAAAAATAGCTGTTTTACCGGCCGGTAAGAACAACCAGCATTGGACGCCAATATTATTGCCAATGAAGAAGGGTCTAAGATTTATGTTGCCGTGGGCAGCGGTTCCAATATCGCCGAAGACGGAATCGGAAAGGAATTTATGAAAGCGATTATTTTGGAAATAAATCCGGACGGTACGGGACTGAAGGTCTTTGCCTCCGGACTAAGAAATCCCGTTGGAATGGATTGGGAACCGGACACGGGAAGCCTATGGACCGTAGTAAACGAACGCGATGGCCTAGGGAATAACTTGGTACCCGATTATCTTACCCAAGTAAGGGAAAACGGATTTTACGGTTGGCCCTATGTCTATTTAGGGCAAAATGAAGACCCAAGGGTCAAGTACAAAAGACCGGAAAAGGTCGGGGAAACCATCGTTCCCGACCTAGCATTGGGTTCGCATACCGCCTCGTTGGGCCTGGTATTCTATACCGGCAAATCGTTTCCCGAAAAGTACCATCATGGGGCATTCGTCGTGCAGCATGGTTCTTGGAACCGTGATAGGCTCTCGGGATACAAAGTGGTCCATGTTCCTTTTGAAAACGGGAAACCCTATGGAAAGGCCGAAGATTTTCTTACCGGTTTTATCGTCGATCCAAATAGGGATGAAGTATATGGACGACCTGTTGGTGCCGTAGTAACATTTGATGGCTCACTACTTGTTACCGACGATGTGGCCTATACGATCTGGCGAATTAGCGCAGAGCGGTAAAAGGATTTTTTGGTCTGGATCGATTTTGCCATTTTATTGTACCTGACCGGATATATAAAGAACCCTACCGCAGAACGGTACCTATGGATATTCTGATGGTTCAACGTGGATATGCACATCGATCAGCTGTGGGAAGTTCCCGAACAGTTCGTCCTTTACTTTGTGGGCGATGTTGTGCCCCCTTGTGACGGTCTGATCACCATCGACCCAAATATGCATATCGATGTGGAAAGCGGTACCCATCTTACGGGAACGGCAGCGTTCCACTTTAATGACATCAGGGATTTTTTCGGCAATTTCAACAACTTTTATGCAAAGCTCAGGATCCACGGCTTCGTCCAACAGCTCACCTATGGCGGGCCTACTTATTCCATAAGCGTTATACAGGATGAACCCTGCGGCGATCAGGGCCGCAAAATCGTCGGCTATCTCAAAGCCTTTGCCACCAATAAGGGCAATGGAAATGCCTATGAAAGCGGCAACGGAAGTAATCGCATCGCTTCTATGGTGGAAAGCGTCCGCCTTTACGGCCGAACTGTCGATTTCCTCGCCTGTTTTAAGGACAAACCGGTACAGTAGCTCCTTGGTCAGGACGACCACGACCAGAACGATCAGCGTAAAGGGCGCAGGGCTTTTGTGGGGCTCCAGGATATGGAGGATACTGTCATGGACGATGATTCCCGCCGCGATCGTGAGGGCGATACCGATTCCCACGGCTACCAGGGCCTCAATCTTGCCGTGGCCGTAGGGATGGTTTTCGTCCGGCGGTCTGGAAGACCATTTGAGCCCCGCCCAGAGCATAGCGGAGGTCAGGACATCCGAGGCCGACTCGATGGCATCCGCTATCAGGGCGTAGGAATGGCCGAACACGCCGCCCAGACCCTTTACCAATGCCAGAAGGCCGCTTGCCACGATCCCTATAAGCGTGGTCCTTAATCCCTTTTTGGACAATTCGTTAGGGTTCCTATCCACCAGTCCCTCATTCAAATTCCACACAGTTTTCCGAAGGTACGTAAGTACCGCCCGCTTGTTGATATACCACCGAAGCGCCCATATGGCCGGAATATACCAGACCCCCAAAACCGGTCAAGAGCAAGACCGCCAAAAATATACTCAGTGGCCTGCTACGTGCAATAACATCGTACTGGAACAACATAAAAAGGAGGGTAGCAGCGGAATAGACATAGACCGAAAAATAGGCCCACCATTGATGTTCCTGAAGTACATTGGGGTCACATAAGGTCCGAACGACTACGTTATAGGCTTCCTCGCCCAGATAGATGGACACCCATGCGCTTAAAACACCAAGAACCAGTGCTAAAAAGGTAAACCGGGCTATAAATTGCGGCCACCCATTTTTTGTAACGAAAAGGCCGGAACAATAGGCGATGGAAGCCAAGCTCAACAAGACGATCGGTAAATGAATCGACAGTGCATGCCAGACCTCCGTACGCCAAATAGAGGGTATTTCCTCCATGCTATTCCATTATTTTAACAGCGATCGGATCCAGTTTTTGCCCTTTCTTTTCCACTTGGACCTCTACGGAGACCCCTTCGGACAATGCGTTGAACTCCACCGTTTCGCCGTTTTTGGTCAATTTCGTATTATCGGTAAAATAAAGTTCGAGCAGCTTGTCGTCGGAAGTTCGTACATAGATTTCCTTTTCCCCGGGCTCAACGGTCTCGGCCACTCCGGTATATGTGCCCGAAGGCACTACATCGGTATCCTTGTTTTCCCCGCAGGATTGCATAAGTACCAATCCGAATACTGCGATAATTGTTGTAAAACAGGCTTTTTTCATCATTTTGGATTTTATTTATTAGTGAATCGGAAATATAAAGAATCAACAGTTCAATACATAGCGTTAAGGAACTTTTTACGGTCTCGGTAGCACGGACATCTCTATACCCGTAAACTTAGTAAGATTGTTTCGGCCTCTATAACGTTGTCTGAGCCCCTTTGGGCGTGGTTTTTTGCTACTGCCGCAAAGTACCCTTTTACAAAACTTTTCAAAATCCAATTTAAGGGCCCTTGATGATAAACGAAACACAATTCTATAAAGTCTAAATTAAGGTGGGTTTTTTTCAATTAATCATTGTAGTAGTGAATAGCATTTAAAGCTAAATTGTAATTGAAGGCATCAATACAATTTTGATTATATTTAGAATCTTAAAAACAAGTTGAGTACTATGATGCCTTTTACTCCGTTTCCTATCATCAATTTGCTTTGTATTAAGACGTCAAAACATGAAAGAGGTTTTCATTTATTTTGAACATTGAAATTATTTCAGGCAATCATTGCTCCTGAGTTGATAAATCTCCTAAAAGCGATTTTCTTCCTGATTTTTTACGATCAAATATGTTCCTTTGATGGTTTGTTTACCATCACTTTTAAAGTCTAATGTATTAGGTTTCGACTCACTATAGGCAATATCCAGAAAGAAAACATTTTTGTCGTCCAATATTAAATTCCATCGTATAAAATCGACTTCAGTTTCAGCGGGAATTGTTAGCATTGTTTTGATAGACTCATCTCAATGTGTGCTTCCAATCAAAATAATTTTAGGCTTTATATCTCTAGCAGAACAAGGAACAGTCAGAAAAATAAACATTAATAGAAATGAATTTTGGATAATCGTTTTTAATGTTGTGATATCTTTCTCTATTAGATTATACCGATAAGCCGTCATTGTCCTTAAACTGTTAGTGTATCGTTGTTCATTTTTCGTCATATACATATTCCAAAATGTCGGCAGGTTGGCAGTTTAACACTTCACAGAGAGCTTCCAATGTGCTAAAGCGGATTGCTTTTGCTTTCCCTGTTTTCAAGATAGAAAGGTTGGACAGCGTTAGACCTACTTTTTCGGAAAGCTCGTTCAATGACATTTTTCTCTTTGCCATCACCACGTCCAAGTTTACTATAATTGGCATAGCTTAAATGGTTAAGTCGTTTTCAGATTTCATATCTACGACAGTCTGTAGGAGCTTTTCAAATATTGCCGCAGCGGTCGCGACCACAATAGAAGCAAACGTAGTTACAATACAAATGGCAAGAAAGCCCGTAGGGTCGTCCTCTTTATTATGGGTAAACCTTATGAAAGCTCCTGCTAACACGACTAATGCACTTAGTATGATCGCACAATATTTAATGTGCTTTAAGGCTTCTACCGCGGTCGGTGAGAATACTTTGTTTTGCCCAATGTAACCAACCAGTCTGAACGCCATGAACAATGCAACAAAGAAAGGAATTGATGTTGTGTACCCATACAAAATGAACTTGTCGGAATAAATGTCGACCAAGTCCAAGTTTGTGGCCCTTCCCTCCGTCAAGGGGAGCCAAATCAAAAGAGAAAGTGTTACCACACCGATAAGCACAAGAACCGCCTGAAGGAATACGACTGAAACTCGTTTCATAACATCACTTTTTAATTCGGTATCGGTTTATTACAAACCACACGATGCCGATCATTATCAAAATAAGCGGTAAGGCACCCGGTTCGTCTTCAACCGTAATCATATAAATCAATAAGGCCGTTCCCACGAGTATGGTTAGAACCGAAAGCACTCTGCCCAACTTTATTTTTTGACCGATTTCTTTTGCCATGATTTTCAGGTATTTAACAAAAATACAGGCAAAAACAACAATTATTTATTGTAAAACAATAAATAATTGTTGTTTTTAGGTAAATTTATTCCTTTAAGCCGATTGGCACATTAAGACTTGGAATTGTTTGTTTGGCGTCGTCCTACAATGACACGCTTTTGGGTATCTTGAAAGGAATAATAATAGACTATATGGAAATGAACTTTATAAGTCTAAATAAAGGTGGGATTAAGTATACCAATGAATTTTAGGTATAGTCCCAAGAAAACTTTCAGTTTAAGATATTGGACCTACTACAAGCCCCATTATGCTTTCTTAAACAAAGGTCAAGCGTCCGTTTATTTGAACTTTTAATAATAGTTCAGTTATTTTTAATCGCCCAATGCCATTTCTTTGTTTTCCCCCCTCGGTACTCTTTCCCTGAACAGAATAAAAAGTAGGGTTTTATATTTTTCCCCCAGCTTTCCCCTCAGATCGCTAAAGGCCTTTGTGATTTGATTCTCGACTGTCTTGATAGAAATATTCAGATGTTCCGATATTTCGAGATTGGAAAGTCCTTCTTTTTTGCTTAGGACAAAGATCATTTTACATTTAGGGGGCAATGCTTTAATGGCATCTTCAACGGATTTCATCATTTTTTCCAAATGGAAATCCTGATTTTCATCGATTATGGACTCAAGGGCATCGATATATTTTTTTTGAAGGGTGAGAACGGATCTGTTCTTTCTGTACTGGTCGATAAATTCATTGTGCACCGATTTGTAGAGGAAGTTTTTAATAGAAAAATCATCCTTTAATTTTTGTCTATTTTTCCAAATCGATACAAATACATTCTGGACAATGTCCTCAGCTGCCGAATCATCATGGATAAGATTGCTTGCATACACACATAATTTATGGTGATAACTTTCCACCAAATACGAATATGCACCCTCTTCACCATTTTTTAAACCTCTGATCAGTAAACCTTCCTTTTCATAACTAGGTTTCATATCTCCAAATAATCAAATTAATAGTCGATGACAAGACAAATATTAAAAAAATATTCTAAAAAATAGGGGATTCTCAATTTAGCTTCGTCTATAGGATAGATTTGATTACGGAATGAAACCGGATAATACCCAAAAACTTATCGTAAAATATATTACCAATTCAATTTCCGCTAAAGAGTTGGAGAAGTTGGATAAATTAATACAAGAGCCTATCAATGAAAAGGAGTTTTGGGATTTTATAAAGACGAATTACCGCATTGACTATAACATGAAGGAGTTCAATACAGGAGAATCAAAGAAACGTCTGCTCGATACGATTAGAATGGACAAAAGGGTTGTGTTTAGACGCAAGTTCAGGAAAATTTTCAAATATGCCGCTTTCGCCATTTTTTTCCTGGGTATGGGTTATTTTATAAAACAACAGCTTTATAAAGAACACAATAAGAAGACTATTGTTCCAAAAGAAAGCTTCATTACTTTGGAATTGGGGAACGGAAATGTAAAAGTGATTTCGGAGGACGGTTCTTCTAGTGTAAAGGATTCCCAAGGGGAAATCGTTGGGAGCCAAGTCGGCAAAAAATTAGTATATAAAAAAAAGAACCGGTCAGAAAAATGGGTCTATAACACACTTAATGTTCCCTATGGAAAACAATTCAATCTGGAATTGTCGGACGGTACTGTTGTTTATTTAAATGCAGGAACCTCCCTTAAATATCCCGTGAAATTTCTAGACGGCGGACAACGCGAGGTCTTTTTGGACGGGGAAGCTTTTTTTGAGGTAACAGAGAACAAGAAAAGCCCTTTTATCGTTAATTCAGGTGATATGAACGTCAGGGTTTTGGGAACCAAATTTAATGTTTCCGCTTATCCGGAAGAAAGGAACAAAGTAGTGGTACTGGTAAAAGGTTCGGTCGAACTCTATGACAAAAATAGAAAAAAGGATAGGGTCGGAACAACGGCCCTAAAGCCGGGGATGAAAGGAAACTTTGATGTCGAACGAAAGAACATAACCACCGAACCTGTTATAACCAGTATCTATACCTCATGGGTCGATGGCGAACTTGTTTTTAGGAATATGGCTTTTTCGAAAATCCTCAAAAGGTTGGAACGTCGGTATGATGTTACGATCATCAATAAAAACGTGAAATTGGACAATGTGGAGTTCAACGCTAGTTTTGGCAATATGCCGGTAGGACAAATTATGGAATATTTCAAAAGTGTCTATGGTATCGACTATACGGTGGACCAAGACAGGATAACCATTGAATAACACAAAAAGCTACAACTATGAAATAAGAAAACGACACAAAATCGATTTAACCGATTACTTGATTATTTCCCCGAGAAATAAAAAATCGGAAAATGCGTCACCATTTTCCGATATAACAAAGTGATCGTAAAATTTGAACAACCACAATAAAACATTATAAAATTATGAAAAAAATTCTTTCCCAGAAGAGAAGGCGACATCTACCGTATAAATTTAGTTTGAGAATGAAACTTAGTGTTCTGTTTACGTTCACGGCATTGTTGACCATGTATGCCAATGATTCCTATGCACAGCGTACCAAGATTACAATTGATCTTCAAAATGTGCCCGTAACAAGACTATTGGATGAAATCGAAAGCAGGACGGATTTCCGGTTCGTATACCGTACCAAGGAAGTCGATCTGGACCGTATGGTCAGCGTTAAAGCAGAAAAGGAAAGGGTCATCTCGATTTTGGAAAAAGTTTTCCAAAATACAGGAACAACCTATAGGATAATAGATACGCAGATATTTCTAAAAAAATCGATAGACCAAAAAAAATATCAGGACAAGGACCGGTCCGAAATTGAGAATAATCAGAACCAACAATTGCAGGTAAGCGGCTCGGTCACCGATGCCGACGGTGCACCTCTGCCCGGCGCCAGCATTGTTGAAAAAGGAACTACAAATGGTGTACAGACCGATTTTGACGGTAATTTCTCAATCGATATTTCCGATGAAAATGCAACATTAGTGGTCTCTTATATAGGTTTCGGGGAAAAGGAAGTGGTTGTAAACGGACAGGCCACCATTAACGTGCAATTGGAAGAAAGTGCTCAGGGATTGGACGAAGTGGTGGTCGTCGGCTATGGTACTTCAACTAAAAAAGATTTGACAGGTGCAGTGGCGACAATCCCAACCGAACAATTGGAAAACAGGCCGGTGGTCTCCTATCAAGAGGCACTTGCGGGCCAAATGGCCGGGGTGCAGATACAACAAACCAGTGCAGCTCCCGGTAATGAAGGTCTGGCCGTTAGGGTTCGGGGATCAGGATCTATCACAGCCGGTCAAGATCCTTTATATGTTATCGATGGCTACCCAGTAGAAGGTAGCGGATTTTCCTTGGTCAATCCTTCCGATATCGAAAGCATACAAGTATTGAAGGATGCCTCTTCCACTGCAATCTATGGTTCGCGTGGATCCAATGGAGTGGTCATTGTCACCACTAAAAAAGGAAAGGTGGGTAAACCAAGGGTTTCATATAATGCTTATTTCGGTATGCAGCAGGTCGCCAAAAAGTTCGATATGATGAACACCGAACAATATCTCGAAAGGACTATCTCATAAAGTGTGTAAATAAAAAAATAGCGGGGGCATGCCCCCGCTATTTTTTTAACTTTAAATTTTTACACTATTATGAAAAAAGAGGAATTATTCAACGACGAGTTTTTAAAACAGTTCAAGACCGGTGACGAGCTCAACGGTTTTTTAAAGGAACTGCAAAAGCGCGGCATCGAGAAGATGCTCGAAGGCGAGCTCGATGGCCATCTGGATTATAACAAGCATGGGAAATCCAAGAACCGGAACACGCGCAATGGCCATTCGACCAAAAAAGTGCGCACCTCCTTCGGGGAATCGCAGATTGCCGTACCAAGGGACAGGGATGCCAGTTTCAACCCCATGATAGTGCCCAAGCGCGGCAATATGGTGGACGGCATCGAGAACGTGATCGTCTCGCTCTATGCCAAGGGCATGAGCAACAGCGATATCGAGGAACAGATACGGGAAGTCTACAACTTCGATATCTCCACATCGACCATATCGAGGATAACCGATAAGATTTCCGGGGACATCGTGGCTTGGCAGAACAGACCTTTGGAACCGATATACCTTATCGTCTGGATGGACGGGATCGTATTCAAGGTACGCGAGAACTCAAAGGTCATCAACAAGACCGTCTATATCGCGGTAGGACTGCGGAGGGACGGCAAGAAAGAGGTCCTCGGCCTGTGGTTGGGCAAGAACGAGTCCGCCGCTTTCTGGATGAGCGTACTTACCGATATGAGGGCGCGCGGCACGGAGGATATTTTGATCACGGCCACCGACAACCTGAACGGCTTTACCGATACCATCAGGAACGTGTTCCCGGAGTCCAAGACCCAGATATGCGTGGTGCACCAAATAAGAAATGCCTGTAGATATGTCGTTTGGAAGGATAAAAAAGCTTTTACGACCGATATGAAACTTATCTATAACGCGCCCACCCAGGTCGCTGCAAAAGCCGCCCTGAAGGACTTTTCGGATAAATGGGAAGGCAAGTACTCCTATGCGATCAAAAGCTGGAGGGACAATTGGGACGAGCTGACGGTATTCTTCGAGTTCCCCATCGAGATCAGGAAAATCATATATACCACCAACCTGATAGAGAACCTGAACGGGAAAATCAGAAAGTATACCAAAAACAAATTGTCCTTCCCTACTGACGACGCAGTAATGAAATCAGTATATTTGGCAGTAAGGGAGGCGACCAAAAAGTGGTCGATGCCAGTAAGGAACTGGGGCATAATCCTAAATCAGTTCCTGACGATCTATGAAAAAAGGGTCAGACTTTAGATAAAAGTCGAACCCTCGTTATTTTTAACTTACACAGTTAATGGGATAGTGTCATCTCGAATTTTTCAAGGACGGGCACAATCAGGCTTGGCTCGACAGGCCGCCCCTCCCCGGGAATGCACCCCATTCAATAAACGATCCTAACTCTTTACGTGAGACCTATTCGAACTCAAGTTTTTACATTATTCCCGAAAATTTTGACGACCCTAGCAACTTTGCCGATACCGATTGGCAGGAAGAACTATTTAGAAGCGCTCCCACCCAACGTCATCAACTGTCTCTGTCGGGAGGAACCGAAAATACCCGTTATTTTGCTTCCACAGGGTATACCAAACAGGACGGTATTTTAATCAATAGCGATTATAGATTATACAACTTAAGAGCAAATCTTACTTCGGACATCAATGATAGATTAAGGGTCGGGGTAAATTTCAGTGGATACTATTCGGACCAGAACAGTCTGGACGAGGGGAAGGACAGTCCACTTGCCTATGCCATATATGCCCCCCCAATATATCCGGTACGAAATCTGGACGGCACCTATGGTTCGCAGGTCCGAAATCGTGATATATGGGCGGGTGATGTAGCCAGTCCGATAGGCATCGCGGAAAACATTACCAATTTTACCAATAGCAACGGTTTCATCGCTTCACTTTATGCCGAATACGGCATACTTGAGAACCTAAAATACAAACTGAGCTTGAACGGTTCCATGGACAACCGTCGTTTAAAGTATTACAGGCCTTCCTTCGTTGATACCGATGGTTCCCGGGCACCTAAGACCGCCGATGCCCGAAATGAGACATGGCTCGATAAAAACTGGCTTATCGAACATACCCTGAATTACAATACTACGTTTTCGGAAAAACATAGCTTAAACGTACTCGCCGGGTTTACCGCCCAAAAATTTTATTTCGAATACGCACGGGCGAATGCACAAAACTTTCCTAATGATGCGGTCCGAACCTTAAATGCTGGACAGATCGTAGGAGGTGAGAGCACCGAATCAAGAAACTCATTGTTGTCCTATTTGGGCCGACTTAACTATGCCTATGACAACAGATATCTTTTAACGGCGAGTATAAGGTCCGACGGATCCTCGAAATTCGGAAAGGACAACCGATGGGGCACTTTCCCTTCCGCCTCGGTAGGATGGCGTATCGACCAAGAAAACTTTATGGACAATGTAGATGCTGTAAGCGACCTGAAAATTAGGGCCAGTTGGGGCCTAGTAGGAAATAATAAGATTGGGGACTACGGCTCGATAGGTCTAACAGGTTCAAGTTATTACGTTCTGAACAATAACTTGGCGAACGCTGTTAACCCTAACACCTTTGCCAATCCCGGGCTGGGATGGGAGACGACGGAACAGTACAACCTCGGTTTCGATTTAGGATTGTTCAGCAACCGCGTGCGGTTGGAAGCCGATTTTTATAGAAGCCGCTCGGTTGATTTATTACTGGACGTACCAGTTCCCACCTTAACGGGTTACACATCCCAATTACAGAATATAGGTGAAGTCGAAAATAAGGGCATGGAGTTTTTGCTGAGAACAGAAAATATAACTGGGGACTTCCAGTGGTCTACCAATTTCAATATTTCATTCAACAAGAACAAGGTCTTGGCTTTAGGCCCGGACGGTAGGCCGATATTTGCCGGGGCGCCCAGTGCCGGCAACACGTTCATTACCACTATCGGCAAGCCCATCGCTACTTTTTACGGATACATATATGATGGCGTTTTTCTTGACCAAGAGGAACTGGACGCATCCCCAAGCCTTCCCAATGACTTTCCCGGTGACCCAAGATATGTGGACCTTAACGGGGACGGGATGCTGAATGCCGACGATAAAACATTCATCGGGGACAACCAGCCGGATTTTATTTATGGGATAAGTAATGATTTTTCCTACAAAAATTTGGATTTGAACATACAGTTAACCGGTTCTCAGGGGGCACAGACCTTTAGCTTCTTTAACCGTATGGTCGGAATTTACCATGGAGACCGGAACGGGCTTATTAAACTGACGGACCGTTGGCGTTCCGAATCGGATCCCGGGAACGGATACATACTTAGGGCAAACAGGGATCCAAAGGGTTTGCAGAAAGAGCCTTCGAGCTATTGGGTGGAAAACGCTTCCTTTTTACGTATCAGGAACGTATCCTTAGGTTACAACTTTGACCAACAACTCTTGGAGCGGTTAAGAATGTCCGCCCTGCGCATTTACGTAACCGGACAGAACCTTTACACTTTCACAAAGTATCCAGGTTATGACCCGGAGACCAGTAGTGAGGGAGAGGGCCTTTCCCGTGGAGGAGATTATCTTGGCTATCCATCTGCAAGGACCATAATGATCGGTCTTAATATCGGTTTTTAATTTAAAAAAATCATTATCATGAAAAAAATATCAATACTACTTTTTGCGGTCTTTTCCTCGCTTTCGTGTGAAAAGGACTTTATTGAACTTCAGCCCATTTCGGACATGAACGTAAATACGTTCTACCAAACGGAGCAAGACATGAACCAGGCGGTGCTTTCACCTTATGAATCGCTGCATGCCCTTTACGACCAGCCCTTCATTTATATGGGCGAGGTCCGATCGGACAATACCAGTTTTTCATGGGTACCGGGTAATTCAAAGGACATGGTCTCCATCGATAACTTTTCAGACCCGCTCTTATCCGATAATTCTTTTGTGCTGAGCGTTTGGAACAATAGCTACAATACCGTTTTGAGGAGTAATATAGTACTGGATAAAATCGATGGTGTCGAATTCACGAATCCGGCACTCAAGGAGCAGTATCGGGCCGAGGCACATTTTCTTAGGGCTCTGGTCTATTTTTGGCTGGCTCGCGTTTACGGCGATGTACCGATAGTAGATCATGAGCTAAGTCTTGAGGAAGCTTATGTTCTGGGAAGGTCCCCCATTGAGGAAGTTTATGACTTTATTGTGCAAGATCTCGAGTTTGCCGAAGAGAACCTTCCCGATAGCTACTCTGATGTCGATATAGGTCGTGCAACCGCCGGCGCCGCCAAAGGGCTGTTGGCAAAAGTGTACATGACGATGGCAGGGTATCCTTTAAAAAGGGGTGACTCCTATTATCAATTGGCGGAAGAAAAGGCGTTAGAGGTAATTAATATGGAGGCATACTCCCTAGTGCCGGATTATGAAAGCCTGTTCGATGTGGCCAATGAGAACAGTTCGGAATCTCTGTTCGAAATACAGTACAAAAAGGGCGGTACGGATACGGGTAGCCCTTGGAACAATAGTTTCGCCCCACGGTTTTCGGATAATGAGGTCGTTTTGGTAGGGGACAAGAGCGGGTTCAACGCACCTACTGAAAGCATGTCAACGGCCTATGCGGAAAACGATCCAAGAAAATCGATTTCGATGAGCGACGGTTATATATCCGATTCCGACGGGGAGTTCGTGGCCGAAAAATATGTGACGAAATATTATGACGTTTCCTTTAGTGGAAGCGATAATGACAACAACTGGATCGAATTAAGGCTGGCGGATATCTATTTGCTGTACGCAGAGGCCTTGGTACGGCAGAACAAACAATTGGATGTTGCCTTGACCTATCTCAATAGGATAAGGGAACGGGCCAGGAATAGTACCGGGGGAGGAACGGTACCGGCCGATTACCCCGCTTTCGGCACGCAACAGGATTTTTTGTTGGCCATCGAGGAGGAACGGCGGGTAGAGCTTGCCTTCGAGAACCACAGATGGTTCGATCTGGTGCGCACCGAGCGCGCCCAGGCGGTCATGTCGGCGCAGCAGGCAACGGTCAATGGATTCGACCCCGGGGCCTGGAGCGACAACCAGTTGTTGTTTCCCATCCCCCTTCAGGTCATTCAATCGAACCCGGATAAAATAACCCAGAATCCCGGATATTGAGTGTCACGAACTAGTGATAAGTTCATTGAAATTAGCACTAGGTGCTGTATGAAAGATGGAGGCAGGCCCTCCGGAATCGGCGTGCAGGCGCCGGTTCCAAACCACCTATAAGCTGCTGTGGCCAAATGCCGTGGTAGTGAGCGTTATAGGAAAAGGCCCTATTAAAAGGGTCAGGTGTTTGTCAAGAAGGTGAGTGCAAATGAACCGCTGACGAGGCGTCGAAAGGGTAAGACGATGTCAAAACCAAGGTGCAATATCGTCCTTGGGAGAAGTAACAAGGTTACCTGTCTACCGTTGTTACGGCATCCGGCGTATAGGCGGCACGAGCTTGGCATGGGCTTTATACGGAACGTGGGAACCTGTCGTTACGATGGCAAGAGAAAACTTCAAGCAAAAGACACTGTTAGAAGGAAAGTATCGAAGCGTAGCACGGGGGCGGAACATCCCGCAGTAGTGATGAAGCTTTTGTAACGGAAGTGGAGCGAAGGGGTTGTATTGTTCGGCTTTTTCGAGCCGTCGAACGGAAAACCGTTATGTCCACGGGCAGAACGGGAGTAACCATATCCGGCGCAAAGTGGAACTGCGGGGAAGTGATTTTCCGTAGTGGAACAATAGGAGCCGTATGATGCGAGAGTATCGCGTACGGTGCTGTGAGAAACTCGGGGGGAAGTTCCCCGGGTTTACTCGACAATAATAATTATTAAAATGAATCCAATGAAAAAAATGATTTTGTACGTGGCAATGGCTTTGATTATGCCCAATGCTATGTTCTCCCAAAATAATCTGGCTTCAAAAGAAGGACAGAATGGCTGGAAGCAATTGTTCAACGGTAAGAATATGAAGGGATGGACCGCCACCGACGGCAGCCCCGTATCCGACGGCTGGCAGGTTATCGATGGATCCATCGTTGCCATACAAGATGGAAAAGGGGGGGATATCATGACGGTAGGCGAGTATTCCAATTTTGACCTGTCCATAGAATACAAAATCGAACCTGGAGTAAATAGTGGGGTCAAGTATTTTTTTACACGATACAAGAACGGGGGGCAATTGGGTATGGAATATCAAATCATAGACGATGAGGAAGGCGAGGACATTAATCAGTCCGACCATCTTACCGGCTCGTTTTACGATGTTTTGCCGCCGGACGAATCGAAAAAGAGTATAAATCCGCCTGGGCAATGGAACACGTTACGGATCCTCTCCAACGGTAAAAAAGTGGAGCACCGGTTGAACGGGGTAAAGATTCTAAGCTACAAAAGAGGAAGCAACCGATATAAGAAGGCGGTCACAAAGAGTAAGTTTAACGAGGCCGAGCCAGCATTCGGTATGGTCGAGAAAGGCCATATTATGTTACAGGAACACGGGGGCGTCGTAGCATTTAAAAACATAAAGATTAAAGAACTTAAATAAAAGGAAAATGAAAAAAAGACGAGGCTTCATTAAAACAGTGGCGGCAGGCTCTGCCGGGTTTGCCCTTGGCGGTACCGCCTATGGTTTCAGTGCAAAGAGTTATCGCAATATCATCGGAGCCAACGAAAGGATTCACGTGGCCACTATCGGTCTGAACGGTCGTGGCAACGGTATGTCGGGTACATTTGCGGGGCAGAAGCATACCGAGGTATCCTGTGTCTGCGACGTGGATGTCAGGACTATGCCAAAGGCGATTGAAACTATCTTGAAAACAAAACAGACCAACACACCTAGATCCGAAAAAGATTGCCGCAAGGTACTGGAAGACAAATCGATAGATGCAATCTATATAGCCACGCCAGACCATTGGCATGCCCCCTTAACTATTATGGGCTGTCAGGCCGGTAAGCATGTATATGTCGAAAAACCTTTGAGCCATAACCCAAGAGAGGGCGAACTGGCAGTGGAGGCGGCGCGCAAGTATGATCGGGTAGTGCAGATGGGGGCCCAGCGTCGCTCGGCCCCGGTACTTACCAAAGGAATCGAAGAACTACACAGCGGTATTATCGGAAGGGTATATTCGGCCAAGACCTGGTATACCAACGAGCGCAAGGAGACTTTCTTCAAACCGGGAATGGTTCCTGATTGGTTGGATTATGACCTATGGCAAGGCCCTGCGCCCCACATACCCTATAAAGACGGATTGGTTCATTATAATTGGCACTGGTTGTGGCATTGGGGTACCGGTGAAGCCCTGAATAACGGTACACATGAGGTGGATGTTGCCCGATGGGGACTGGGCGTGGACTTTCCAGAACGGGTCAGTTCGGTAGGCGGAAAATATCATTTTGACGACGATTGGGAAACCCCAGATACACAGATAATCACGATGGACTATCCTGGGAAGGTATCCCTGATGTGGGAATCCCGGAGCAGGAACGGAAGAAAAATAGAAGGAAAGGATCGTGGCGTCATTTTTTACGGGGATAACGGAAGTCTGGATACAGGGGGAGACGAGTATCAAATTTATGATCTTAGTGGAAAATTGGTTCGTGAAGAGAAATCCGAAATGGGCGAGGGCGGACTTCAAGGACGCAACACCTCAAGTCCCAGTTTGGGTATGGACAACCTTCATGTAGCCGACTTTTTGGATGCCGTCCGAAACAATAGCCGACCGAACTGCGATGTTGAGACCGGCTATAAAAGTGTTGTCGCCATGCAGCTCGGCAATATTGCTTGGCGGGTGGGTCAGGACCTCAATCTCAATCCCAAGAACGGACATATCATCGATAACCCCGACGCCAAAAAATTATGGAACCGCGAATATGAAAAAGGGTGGGAGCCAGTAGTTTAATTTTGATAGATATGTACAAAAAAGGAGTTAAGATTATTGTTTTGTTCTGCCTGGCAATTTTTGCCAATGGCTTTGCCATATTTGCACAAACGCCGAATACCTTATCGGACACAGAAAAACATGAAGGTTGGGAATTGCTCTTTGACGGTAAAACCTTTGATGGGCTCAAGCAACTAGCCGGTTCCGGATGGGATATTAAAGATGGTGCGATTCACGCCCAGGTTCTGAAAGAGGGAGAGGGCCATAGACAGCGGGATTTTATTACGGAAGAAAAGTACGGAAATTTTGAGCTTGTTTTCGAATTCCAGATAGCGAACATGACCAATAGTGGGGTCAAGTATGTTGTCACCGATGACTACCCCGGCCGTAAGGGCGAGTATTTGGGACTTGAATATCAGATTTTGGACAATGATAATTTTGAATACCCTGACCGCGGTGAACTCCGCACCTTGGCATCTCTTTACGATTTGATACCCGCCGACAAAGAAACAACCGTGCCCTTAAATCAATGGAACACCGCGAAAATCGTGGTGGACGGAAACCATATCGAACACTGGCTCAACGGCAAAAAAGTCGTGGAATACGATAGGGACTCGGATAAAATCAAATCCTTGGTCAAGGACAGTAAATATAGGGACCTAAAGAATTTCGGACAGGCAAAGCAAGGTCATCTCCTGTTCCAGAACGAAGGCTCGGCAGTTGCCTTTCGTTCTATTAAGATCAAGTCAACTACAGGGCTGCTTTTCCCTGGAACTCCCGGTATGGTTTCATACACCTATCGTACCAGTTTTGAAAAAAATGTGCCCGCTACCCTTGACACTATTAAAAATTTGGGCATTACCGATATGGAGTTTTCCAATTTGTTCGGAACTTCCCCCGATTCGCTGCGTAAAATGATTGACGACAGGGACATAAAATGCTCTTCTTACGGTGTCGGTTATGACGAACTGATCAATAACACCGAACAAGTAGCTAAAAGTGCTAAAACCCTTGGGGCATCATTTGTTCGAACAGCTTGGATTCCTCATGAAGGCACTTTTGATCTTGATGATGCCAAAAAAACAGTTAAGGACTTTAACCGGGCCGGTAAAATTTTAAAGGAAGATTACGGATTAATTTTTTGCTATCATAACCATGGTTATGAGTTCGACCCCTATAAAAAGGGTACCTTGTTCGATTATCTTATGGAAAATACCGATCCGGAATATGTGTCTTTTGAGATAGATATCCTATGGGTTTTTTTCCCCGGACAGAACCCTGCCAAATTACTGAACAAATATGGCGACCGATTTAAATTAATGCATCTTAAAGATTTGCGTAAAGGGGTAAAGGGCGATATGACCGGATCGACCTCTCAAGAAAACGATGTGGTGCTTGGCACAGGGCAATTAGATATTCCAGCGGTATTGAAAGCTGCTAAAAAAGCCGGTGTCGAACATTATTATATTGAGGACGAAAGTAAGTTGAAAAGTGTACAGGTACCGCAAACAATGGTTTATTTAAAGAGCTTAAAAGAGTAAGGTGTAACCTATGTCAAGAAGATTTAAAGTTTAGTTAGTTTGAGTTGAGTTAGTTTAGTTTTTTAAAGAGGCTATGGGAATAGGGCACGGATCTTATTCCCATTTGCATTTACAGGATAGTCAATTTTTTTGAGGTTAATTCTGTATTCTAAAAATTTGGCCTCATAGAAAATAACACAAAACTCGGATTAAGATTTGTATGTGTTTTATGAAAAAATGCGTATTACAAATCTATTCTATCAATTGAGCGTAATAGCTAATCTTCTCAGGCTTAGTGGAAGGGTAGGTGTCACGAAGGACCGTGTTTCGGCAGGAGGCGATAGATTCCAAATCACAATCATTATCAGGCCTTACAAGCGACTGGGTGTATACGCAAGAGTTCTATTTCCATTCTATCGAATACTATGTTACCGCTGGCGAGAGCAAGGAGTTTTTTCGCGCTTCAATGATTTATGCACTTGCGTTGACATTGCGTCCATTTTGAAAGTACATTTAATCCGCCCTCAAATGTAAACGAATGACGCTTTCCGGAAAGTCTAGATTAAGGTGGGGTTTTGTTCACCAAGTTTATTACAGTTAAAACAGATTTATTTAAACTTTAGGTGGTTATATCAGTACCGAAAATGGTTGATTTTATAAAACAATACAATTCGAAGGATAGCCAATCCAAAATAAATACTTGTTTTCAGTTTTAATAAAAAACTACCCAACAATTCTCCTCTCAACGGCAAATGGCTGGTCATAATTTCGCTTTCCAGTGGCCTTGTAAAGTGCATTGGCCAAAGCTCCAAAAACTGGTGGAAACGGAGGTTCGCCTAACCCTGTAGGATCAATTTCATTTTGAACAAAATGGACTTCAATAATTTTAGGAGCTTCGGAATGACGGATGATTTTATAGGTATCAAAGTTAGTTTGTTGTGGACTACCATCAATAAATGTAAGCTCACCATACATAGCGTTTCCTACACCATCAACTATGGCACCTTCGGCCATGTTCGCCGCGGCATCAGGATTGATAACGATCCCGCAATCTATAGCACAGACCACTTTCTCAACTTTTGGTGTATCGCCGTCCATGACCACATCTACGATATGTGCGGCATAGCTATTGTGACAAAAATATGCTGATACGCCCCTGTGCGTCCCAGAGGGAACTTCGGACCAATTTGATTTTTCACGTGCAAGCTTTAATACCCCTGCCAAACGATCTGGTTCGTATTCATTGTTTTCACCTACCGGGTTGTTTTTTGCCCTATCCAACAATTCCAATCTAAAGTCGATGGGATCTTTTCCAGCTGCTTCGGCGACCTCATCCAAAAAAGCCTGTTCCACTCCTGCCATAAAATTAGAGCGGGGTGCCCTAAATGCTCCAATAGTGATGTTAGAATTAATCTCCCATTGTTGTGCCAAATAATTTTCGACGGCCCCGGCAGGAAATCGGTCGGCAAAAAGTGGGGTTTCAGGTATACCTCCCGCTTTTACATGGAATGCCACCAGATCGTTGTTTTCATCCAGTGCCGCCCTGTAGTACGCTTGGTAGGAGGGCCGATATATGCCACAGGTCATATCATCTTCCCTGGTATACACCAACTTTATAGGAGCCCTAACTTCTCTTGAAATCAAGGCCGCTTCCACAGCATAGTGTCCATAAGCCCTCCTACCAAAACCACCTCCCATACGGGTAAGCTCTATCTCTATATTTTCAACGGGCATCCCTAATCTGGCCGCAACAGTGGGGGCGGTGAGTACAGGTGCTTGCAAAGGTCCCGCAAGCTTTGCCCTATCCTCGGTTACATGGGCAAAAAAGTTCATGGGTTCCATACAATTATGCGCCAAAAACGGACAACTGTACGAGCGTTCAATGGTCTTTGCCGCAGTTTTGAATATCGATTCAGGATTTCCGTCCTTTCGGGCCGTGGTGCCAGATCTATTGGCCATTTTGTTCATTTCTGCATAATGGTCTTCCGTACTTTCCAATCCACTTGGAACATCAACTTCCATTTGGGTGCCAAATCGGTCCATTTTAAACTTAGAATCTGAGATAGGCTCCCATTCCGCTTTCAACTGTTTCTTGGCGTTCATGACCTCCCAAGTTGATTTTCCAACAATGGCAATTAAATCGGTAAATGCATTGGTATCAAAATATCCGCGGGTAAAACTATCCTCCAAAGTTTTTATTTTAAGGACATTGACAATGCCGGGCATCGATTTTACTTGAGAATCGTCATACGATTTTAACGTCAATCCAAAGGCGGGTGGATGTACTACCATCGCCACTAAAGCATCGTCATGTTGATAATCGAGACCAAAAAGCGGTTTTCCGGTAACGATTTTTTTATTTTCCACACTTTTTTTTGAGTGCCCGATAATCTTGAAATCCTTTACTTCCTTAAGGGTGACTTCTTCTGGAACCTCCATTTTTGCAGCGACGGAAGCCATTTCTCCATAACCAGCCGATTTATCGGAACCGGTATGGTTCAGTGTACCGTCTGAAACGGTAATTTCTGATTCGGGCACTTGCCAGGTTTGTGCAGCTGCGGCTATTAACATTTGTTTTGCAGTTGCACCGGCCATACGCAGGCCTTCCCATCTGCGCCGGATACCTTGACTTCCTCCAGTAAACTGCCATCCATATTCTTCTTGATCAAAATTTGCCTGTTCCACTAAAACATCGTTCCAGTCCACGTCCAATTCATCTGCAACGATCATGGGCATAGAAGTTATAACCCCTTGACCAAATTCAGGATTAGGAGCCATTATTGTCACTAGACCGTTATCTCCTATTTTCAAATATGAGTTGATATCAAACCACTCCTTAGGCATTTCCCTAACGGCCATTTTTTCCACATCTTTGGGCTTGCAGGAGTTCAGAAAACTAAATCCAAGAACAAGTCCGCCACTGGCAAGACTGGTATTTTTTATAAAGGCGCGGCGGCCCAGCTTTATTTTTACGGTGCTCATTTTAGTTATTTTTAAGTTGCTATACTACACTTCGGAATCAGCAGCCATTTTCACGGCCTTTTTGATTCTCGAATACGTCCCGCAGCGACAGATATTGCCGTTCATGGCAGTTTCAATTTCACTATCGGATGGTTTCGGATTGCTTTTTAACAAAGCGGAAGCCGTCATGATCTGCCCCGCTTGGCAGTAGCCGCATTGAGGGACATCGACCTCCAACCAAGCCTTTTGAACTGGATGATTGCCGTTTTCTGACAAACCTTCGATAGTGGTAATTTGTTGCTCCCCGACCGAAGAAACAGGTAGCTGGCATGAACGCACAGCATTGTCACCCAAATGTACCGTACAGGCACCACATTGAGCGATACCGCAACCATATTTAGCACCAACTAATTTAATATGGTCGCGCAACACCCATAACATTGGAGTATTTGGATCAACATCTACACTGTGTTCCGATCCGTTGATATTTAAGTTGAATTTTGCCATTTTTAAAAAATTTACTTAAAAATAAAGATTATATATTGGGTGTTGCCTACGAAATTCAAACAGTTTTAATCTACTATACCAAAATCCCACATGTTTTTAGTTTTTGATAGTCAAGGGTTTAAGATTTTCAAGCCATTCCATAAGTAATTCCCTTACTTCTACTTTTCGCTTCCCTTTTATGGCCAAGTAAATCCCATCCCTCTCAATGCCGCCGGTTACAGAAAAACCTTCTAAAATGTTGCAATCGGAGCAAAGGCTTTCCACCGTTCGAAAACTACTGCCAATTCCGTACCCAGCATTGGTGTTGAAAGGAATGACCGTCTTATCTTCAAAATCGTACCGGGTCAAAAAGCTTTTTACGGGTGGGGGCAATTGCATTCCCCAAGTGGGGAAGCCTAAAAAAATAGTATCATATTTATCAACATCAACCTTTGTTTTCAAGGGAGGAAGAAATCCGGTTCGGTTTTCCTCGGCCACTTGTTTGACAATGGACTGATAGTCTGCTGGATAGGGATTTTTTAATTCTAATGCCACTAGATCACCGCCCACTTTTTCATGGATCATTTCGGCCACAACTTTAGTATTATTCGTTCTTGATAGATAGACAATCAATATGTTGTCCGATTCATCCATGGACCCTTGGGCACCACATATTCCCGATACCAAGAAAATAATGAATATCAAACGGGTTACTATCATTTTTTGATTTTTATTGTTCTGTAATTTGTTGGTGTACAACCTACATGTTTTTTGAAAAAGGTACTGAAATGATTGGCCTCCCTAAAACCAAAAACTATAGCTATGGTAGTAATTGGCCAGTCAGTTCTTTTGAGCAGTCCCCTTGCTTCCTTTACATAACGTTCGTTTATATTTGAGGTTGTAGTTTTACCTGTATACAACTTGACGGCCCGATTCAAGTGATTTACATGAATATTTAATATATCCGCAAAATCTGAAGCTTTCCGCAACTTTATGGGTTGTGTAGCTTGGGTAATGGGGAATTGCCCTCTCAAGTGCATCAAAAAAGTTTGAGCTATATGAATATAGGTTTTTTGATTTGTTGAACGGGATGGGTCCATATTTATAGTATTGGCAAAATCGATAAACGCGGTGTTTTTATTGACTTATGAATTATTGGTCTACCAAGGCTGTTTCCGGCCCACGGACACCCACAAGCTTTATCTGTTCCAAAGAATTCCTGAATTCCTTTAATTCCGTATCGGAAAAAGTAACGTTCAGTGCACCTTGGTTCTGTTTCACATGATGCAGTTTCGTAGTTCCGGGAATTGGAACAATAAAGGGTTTTTGTGCCATGACCCAGGCCAATGCTATTTGGGCTGGAGTGGCATCCTTTTTTTGGCCCCATTCGCGCACCAGAGTGAGCACCTCCATGTGAGCTTCAATAGCTTCCGGTGTAAAATAGGGTACTTGAGATAAGCGGGAGTCACTAGAAAAACGGCTATGCTCGTTGAACTTATCGCCTAAAAATCCACGACAGACCGGTCCCCATGGCACGAACCCTATGCCCAATTCTCCACAGGTATCTATTACTTCATTTTCAAGGGCACGCTGAATAATGGAGTATTCGCTCTGAAGGGCAGCAACAGGCTGCTCATCATGGGCCTTGCGTATGGTCGTTGGTGAAACTTCGGAAAGTCCAAAATGCAGGGCCTTCCCTTCCTTGATCAAATCCTTGACCGTTCCGGCAACGTCCTCGATCGGTACGTTTGGGTCCAAACGATGTAGGTACAATAAATCGATTCGGTCGGTACGAAGCCGTTTCAACATGCCCTCTACAGCACTTTTTATATGCTCTGGTTTACTGTTTCGACCTGCCCTATCTCCATTTGAAAAGTCAAATCCGAATTTACTGGCAATGACCACTTTGTCCCTAATGGGTTGCAGTGCCTCACCTACCAATTCCTCATCGGTAAACGGGCCGTACACTTCGGCTGTATCAAAAAATGTAACGCCCAAATCATAAGCCCCACGGATTACGGGTATCATTTCTTGGGTATCCCGTGGGGGATTATAGCTACCACTTTTCATGCTCATACAACCCAACCCAATTGGCGATACTTCCAACGTACCCAGCATCCGCTTCTCAGGGCTGGAAAGGGTTTTTAAACCCTCATTTTTACCAGGTGAATTTTTCTCGTTGGCAAAAGCCACTGGGCCTGCCACTATACCTGCTCCCAAAAGGGCAGATTTTGATATAAAATTTCTTCTGTTCAGATTATTTCCCTTCGCTTTCATATGCGTATACTTAAATTAATACTACTTAGTTCTGTAGGTGGGTTTGCAAAAAATCAATAACCTTGGTCCGTATATCTTGTACATCGAACATCTCTCCGAAATGAGGGGCATCCTTTACGACGATTAATTCGTTTTCAACACCATTCACCGTTAACCATGAACTTAAAAGTTGGGATTGCCTGGGCGAAACCAAATCATCATTTTCCCCATGAACAATCAGAAAAGGAGGATCGTTTTCATCCACATAGGTTACCGGACTAGCCATCTTGGCCAAGTCAGGTCTATCAAGTGGAGGAGCACCAATCAACAGAGCTTCAGGCGATTTGGCATCATTGGCCCCAGGGAATAAAATCAGTTCGGCGGGTCCGTAGAAATCTACCACAGCCTTAAAGTCAAATCCTTTGTTGGTTTTCGGTACAAAAAATTCGGGAATATCATTGTTTTTTGAAAGTCCCATCAAGGAAGCCAGATGACCGCCTGCAGAAAATCCCATTACGGCAATTCGGTCTTTATCAAAACCATACGTATCGGCATTGTCGACCAAAAAGGAAACCGCACGATTACAATCCTGTATTTGGGCAGGAAAAACAGCTTGGGTCGCAAAACGGTAATCAATGGAGGCCAAGGCAAAACCTTTGGAAACGATTTCAGAAACGGTTTTTTTCATATAGCCTATATCGGCGTATTTGTCATTGACCAACCAACCGCCTCCATGCACAAAAACGACCAAGGGTATTTTACCCGATGCTTTTTGGGGCAAATAGATATCCAACAAATGTTTTTGCAGTGTATCGTTGGCATAGTTGATATTGCCGTGCAAAACGGTGCCTTTAGGAAATACCTCAATTACCGGATTGGTTTGTGAGAAACCTTGACCTAGAAAGGTTAAAAACAATACTGCTGTTGTAACTATGTTGTTGATTTTATTCATCGAATGCACAACTGGTTTATATTCCCCGTGATTGTAGTATATTTCTGAGTTTAACCCCCTTTTCAATGACATCCAATCTCGCTTTTCTTGGATCTGGTTTTCCAACTGCTTCACCATCTAACTGTATATCCATGATTTTACCTTCATTTTTAGTATAGACTGGCCAGTTTGGTAATCCATCGCCATTGGGATTTCCGGTCTTGGCGAAATTTACCCAGTACCCGTTCATGATCTCCGCCACCCTCTTATCTTCCGGGGTGGTCTCGGGGTTTCCCCAACGTGCGTCAAGATTGTTAAACACATAGCCTACTTCGGATCCATGACCGGCGCCATATTTCATTCTTTCCTTCATAGGTTCGGGTACAAAACCAAAATGGTAAATAAACGTGGGTTCACCTTGTTCCGCGAAAGCCCTTGCGGCAAAACGTCCTGGTTCCCCCCACACCCAATCGGTATTGAACTTGGTAATGACCTCTTCGAATTCTTTGCTTCCATCAGGATCATAGGCAGCTTGAGCTTCCTCTTCAAACTCGCCAAAGAGTGAAAACAGTTCTTCTTTTGTTTTACTGTTGTTGACAAAGCTACCCCCGATTTCGGCACTATTGGATCCAATTATCAATGGTATTTGCATTTGTCTACCGGCATTATAGGCACTTTCAGCTGTTTCTACCACCAACGCACCATCTAAGATTGGACCGGAATACGTTCTTGGACCTCCTTCACCATCCGTTTCCTGTCCGCCATCCACAATTTTTTCCACCGGTAAAGCGCGTAACTTGGCCAAGGCATCGGCATCCGTACCTTCTATACCCTGTTTTTTGGCAAAATTAATTCCAATGGTCTCCGCGGAAACGGGATAAAAAGGGGATGCATCTTCTTGCTTTATTGGCCTTCCGGTAAGTACTCCATCACGGGCTCCGCCAGATTCACTGATAGCTTTTTGGAAAAGTCCCTTTGCATCTGGAATGGTCATTAAAGAGTGTACGGATACCCCACCTGCGGAAAAGCCGAATATGGTTACGTTATCAGGATTTCCACCAAAGGCAGCAATGTTCTTTTGTACCCATTGCAGCGCCGCAATTTGGTCCATGTAGGCATAACTGCCTTTATATTCTTCAGGATGTTCGGCACTCAACGCTGGAAATGCAAAATGGCCCAAACGCCCCAAACGGTAATTGATGGTAATTAAGACCACTCCCTTCTTCGCAAATTCCTCACCGGCAATTCCAGCTCCGGAACCACTTCCACCGACAAAGCCCCCACCATGTATCCAAACCATGACGGGCAGGTTCGCACCCAGATTTACATCAGCTGGTTTCCACACATTGAGGTACAGGCAATCTTCGGATGAACCTTCACTAATGGTTCCCGGGGCACCGCCCCAACCGGACTGTGCGCAGTTGGCACCATATTCCGTAGCATCCAATTCACCTTCCCAGGCGGATAATGGTTGAGGGGCTCTCCAACGGAACTCACCAACTGGTGGGGCAGCAAAGGGAATTCCTTTAAAACTAGCTACACCATCTTCATGGACACCGCGGATTACCCCCAATTCAGTTTTAACTTTAGGTGCACCTTCTTGTGCGGAAACAGTAACTCCAAGGAGTACCAGCAATCCTAAAATGTATTTTTTCATTTTTGTGTTTTTAAGTTGAGTTGTTCAAGTTTATTCCCTTGTCATTGTTTTGCTAAAGGTCAAATCGGCCAATTTCCAATTGTTATTCTCCTTTACATAGACTTCCGTTACCATGAAGGGATTGGTCACTTCGTTGCTGCCGACTTCGGCCAGCAGCGTAATTTGGTTCCACAGTATAACGGTATTATCATTCAAGACTTCGACCATGACTTCATGTACATCGGCCTTTTTGTAGTGAATAAACCCACCTCTAATGATGTCTACTTCGCGGTCCTTCCCCCACGTACCGCCCATGTGTACAAATTTTGCCTTGTCATGAAAGAGGTCTTCCAATTTGTCCGCATCTTTATCGGCCATCCATTGCCATTTTTGGGTGGACAGCTCCCTTATTTCCTTTTCCAAATCGGCCGATTGGGCAAGGGCGACTTGTCCTGTAATCAGCATAAGCAATAAGCCTAATAATATATTTTTGTTCATTATATTGTATTTGTTCTGATGTATTAATGGGCAATTTCATGGGTATCACGAACGCTGCTAAACGTTAGGTCCAATAATTTCCAATCGTCGCCTTCTTTTTTATAGAATTCGGTTACGGTAAATTCCGTTGTGACGTCATTTCCCCGGACATGGGCCGTAAGGGTTATTCTATTCCAAAGTACCACGGTGTTATCATCAAAAGTTTCCACGACCACATCGTGTACATCGGCATTTTTATACCAGATGCTCCCAGACTCGATAATTTCAAGTTCCCTATCTTTTTTCCAAGAGCCGCTCAAGTGTACAAACCTTGATTTGTCATGAAACAGATCGGCCAACTTGTCCACATCCTTATCGGCCATCCATTGCCATTTGGCTTTGGAAAGCTCCTTTATTTCATTTTCTATCGTCGCATCTTGGGCGAAGGAAGATGTACTCATTATCACTAAAAAAATACCCGTTAATACTGTTCTCATTTTGTATTTATTAAATCGTTAATAGCTAAGTTTTTCCTTCCTCAAACCTATAGAATTATAAAGATGAAGTACTTACCCCAATTACGGATTTACCTACCATTTTTACGGATTGAAGGCACCTAATTGATTTGTTCACAAAATATTACCTGAATACGAGAAAAGAAATTTCGAGATGCTCGGCACAAAAGAGTTGATAAAGGCGGATGACTATTGTTCTAAATTTAACTTATCGCCGTTGCACCCTTTGGTCAGTGTGCATGACCTTTCGGAAGGTTCTTGCACAAGTGAAGAACACGCCGAGACCGTCCGCTATCATTTTTACCGTTTTTCCCAAATAATAAGAGGGCTGTATTCTGAGGTGTGGCCGACAGAACTAACATTACCAAAATGGGAACTTGATTTTTTTGGCTCCGGGACAAGTGGTGTATGGCATGTCGACAACAATTTTAAACCTGCTGGCCATACGCTATTATTTCATCCCGACCTGCTTTGGGGTTGGGGTCGGAAAACGGACAATGGGAATCGCCCTTACTACAATTAATCTGTTTCACTTTGACATTCAGAAAACATTTAAGAACAGAATAAAGCAACCGTATTCAAAAAGTCTTATTTCTTGAGTTTCTTCGCCACGCTATCGTAGTATTCTTTGGAAAGCACTTCGGTCCAAGTTGTAGGTTGTTCTCCTCCGTACAAGGCCAAATAGGTAACATCGCTTTCCTTGGTGGATGAGTGCCAGTGCTCTATGCCTTTTTCACATTTGATCACATCCCCTTTTTTAAGGATTACAGGGTCTTTTCCTCTTTCTTGATAATATCCCTCGCCGTCAACGTAAATTAAGACCTGGGTTGATGAATGTTTGTGCCAGTCCAAAGTGGAATTTGCCTTGAAGGTGGCCTTTGTGATATTAAAGTCCGTTTCATCATCGGCCCTCAGTATGCCGTTCAGCCAGGCCTCCCCGATATAATGGGTATTTGGTGCCTTGGCCCCCTTTTCTTGATAGGATGAGACCTCGTACCCGTTATGTTGGGCAAAAACGCATACGGGAATAATACATAGTACTGTTGTGATTAGATTTTTCATGGGTTTATAGTTTTTAGTTCAATTCTTTTTCTTCAAGCCACTCGTACATCAAGTCCGCTATTTTTTCGTTGTTCAGGTCCGACATCGGAAAGTGGGTATTGCCCTTGATGCCTTTTTCTGGCAACACCACCAAGGTAACATCACCGCCGGCATCGTTGACGGCCTTTGTCCACTTTCGAGCCATCGAAAGGGCCGCGCGCCATTGCTCTTGGCCAGGATTCTTTACTTCGGTTTCCGGGATGTAATCGCCATAGTATATCACGATAGGGATTTTGGTCAGCTTCTTAAATTCCTCCATCTCCACACCACGGGCCCGTAACGTACCCCCAACGTACGGTATAGGCTCCGGTACTTGGTCTTCTAGGAAGACAAAATTGCTACCGGGCTCATACGATACGATTGCCTTGATGTTGTCATTTTCCAAGGCCGTAAGCCATCCCTGCCCTCCGCTGTGAGAGTGGGTGACCAAAATACCATCGCCTATTCTGTCAAAGAGGGCCGAAACCGCATCGATGTTAAGATCGATATCCAAAGGTCCTGTATCAGGTGTGCTCCGGCGAAAGAACTGATCGAGGGCTTCGGGATCTTTAGAAAATTGTATGTCCGGATAGAATTCGGTTCCTTCGCCCATCCTGAAAATACCGAACCAAAGCTGGTCCTCCGTTCTGGCCTGCAATGTTCCAGGTTCCAAACTCTGACCTGCCAGGCCCCGTCTGGGTTGGTCCAACAGATAGACCGGAAACCGTTTTCTCAAGAAAATGCTCTGAAACCCTTCCCGACCGTCAGGGGTACTTTGCCAGGTACGCATCGACTGGCCATAGCCGTGCCAAAACACAAGAGGTAGGTCTCTGGCATTAACCGGAATTTGATAGAATACCGATGCGTGGTCACCGTGCAGGGTCTGTCCTACCGTGCTTTGATTTGTTGGATTGAATGCCCCGTGGGCAATTGGGTCGAAAGTTCCGGGACTCTCCTTTACGGTTCCCCCGACGGCAAACGTACCCTGTTGTTCAATTGCAATGATATTGCTATCGGAAGTACTATCGATAGTCTTGGTCTGCCCGGTATTGTTTTCCTTGCATCCAAGTACGTGTAACGACAGCGCTAGAACAAATATAATTTTTTTCATAAATTTTAGATGTATTTGATCACGAGGTTATAAGGTAAGAATTCTGATAGTATTCATATACAGGAGTTTGAATTAGCGGATAGTTTATGGGTGCATTGTCTTCCGCCACTATTTTGCATACTCCTCTTCGGTAACGGCTTCCAGCCATTGCGTAGGGCCGTCTTCCCGGCTGGAAATGGCGACTTGGATAAATTCTTTATCGGCACTTGCCCCGTGCCAATGCGGAGTATTTGCAGGGCATTTGACCACATCGCCTTTATAAAGGATTTTTTTCGCACTTCCCTTTTCCTGATAGTAGCCTTCGCCATCCAATACCATTATAATCTGTCCGTTGGGATGCGAATGCCAATTTGACCTTGCCCCGGGATCGAACGTTACCGTTCCCACGGAATTTTGGTTCACGCTATCGGCCCTCACTTGCATATGCACCCAAACATCGCCAACGAAATTGTTGTTCGTGACTTTTTCCCCTTTCGGGAAAATTAATTCTTGCCGTATAGTTGAATCTACTTGTTCAGTTGAATCGGTGGCCTGATTTTTTTCCTCTATTTGTTTACAGGAAAGAATAAGCGTTCCGAACAATATAATCGCTAAAAGATTTTTGCCGTTCATAGGTTCGTAGTTATAAGATTGTTTTGGTAAAAGTCCACTAATTTGTTTACTGCTTGATTGACGTATTCCGGTTTCCAATAAGTTTCGATATGCGTGGCACCTTCGATAAGGAACAATTCCTTGTGTTTCGCATTGGTCGCCTTTGGAAAAGCATCCAAGGTCAAATATAATGTTTGGGCATTGCTACCGGCAATCATTAATAAAGGTTGGTCTATGAGGTCAATATCGTCGGTAGCATCCCAGGCCATTAAGTCCATTAAACTGCTTGTGGTGTAAAGAAAAGTCGAATTGGGGTGGGCGTGGGTTCTAAAATAATATTCATAGCCTTGCCGATAAAAAAGCGTTGAAACCTTTGCCAATTCTTCATCGGTAATACCGTCAACACCGGAATACACGATCTCGCCGCCCGAAGCTTCCTGTGCTCTTGCATCGGAGGCTTGCGATAGCCTTTCTTGGGTGGTTGTTACCTGCGAATTCAAAAAGCCGTTTTTTCGTACAATTCCTGTATTGAACATACTCAAGGTTGCTACCGCTTTAAACCGCTTATCCGATTGGACCGCTTTCAGCGTATATCCACCGCCGCCACAAATGCCCAAAGCACCTAAGCGTTCTGTGTCAACACCTGGATATTGTGAGATAAAATCGGCCATACCGTGGATGTCTTCCTTACGAAATTGAGGTTTGTCCGTATGGCGTGGCTCGCCCCCACTTGCTCCCTGATAGGCAGCATCTGCCGTGATGGTAATATAACCGGTCTCTGCCAAACGTTGTGCGTATAGACCGGCTGTCTGCTCTTTGATACCCCCGTTGGGGTGTGCAATCGTTATTGCCGGATATTTCTTTGTTGGATCATAATCGGGAGGTGTGTAAACATTGGCGGCAATATCAATTCCGTTCAGTTTGTACGTAACGGGATGTATGTTGACTTTTCCATCCACATTTTCAGTAATTGCTCCCTTGTATACCAATCCAAAAGGGTTTTTCTCGCTTTGTGCCATGATTGTCTGATTTAATGATAGCATACTCATTAAAATAAATAATCCTATATATTTCATTTCCTTGTTATTTTTTAGATTCCAATAATTCGTTCAAAACTTCCTTGGCCGATTCGATTTTCGCTTGATCTACATTTTTTCCGGCCACATCGACCAATTCCTCTAATTGTGCTGGCGTGATGCCCTGTATCAAACAGATGTTCATGTGCGAACGCAGCATGGGTTCCACATCGCCGATCGTTGCCAGAACGGAAACCGTGACCAGTTCCCTTTGCTGATAGTCCAAAATGTCCCGATCGAAAATATCGGCAAACAGATGTTCCTTTAAAAAAACTTCGATAATGGGGGCAAATTGCGCGTAATCGGCCGGTGGGCCGTCCAATTTTGCCTGTACCAATGCTTCCAGATTCGCTTTGCCCCGTTCGTATTTTGTACGTTTATCTTCGATTGGGGCAGCTTCAGCACCCAAAGCATCCACGATTCCTTTTGCCTTGCGCTCGTCCAATACTTTGATAAAAGTCCGTAAACCATGTAGGCTACGTGGAAATCCACAGTAGGCATACAGGTGCACCATGACCTCCTTGATCTCGTTTATGGTCAATCCCGCTTCCAAACCTTCCACCAAAGCTGTTTCCAAATTTTCTAGGTCGCCTTTTGCAGTCAGCGATGCAATGGTAACGATGGATTGTTGCTCGGCATCCAAATTCATGGTTGTGCCAGCGTTCGATTGGGCTTTCACGTCGTTTGTAAAACCAAGAAACACGGTGGTTATTATCGCAATAACAATTGTTTTGAGCTGTTTCATCTTTAAACTATTATTTTCGATTTTACGCATTTATCTAACGGTTTATCATTTTCTGGTTCGCTTCGGAATACCGTTCCCCAACCAGGTCAACTTTTGAGGTAGCCTCCGTGATTTGTTGCAATTCCTCATCCGTAAATGTGATTTTGGCCGCTCCAAGATTTTCTTCCAAGAGAGAAATCTTCGTAGTTCCGGGAATAGGAATGATCCATGGTTTTTGGTAGAGGATCCAGGCCAGGGCCACTTGTGCAGGGGTGGCATTCTTTTCCTTGGCATAATTGGTTACCAGATCGACCAATGCAAAATTCTGTTTCAGGTTCTCTTCTGAAAAACGGGGCACGGAACTTCTGAAATCATTGTCCGAAAAGCTTGTATTTTTGTCTATTTTGCCGGTTAACAATCCTTTCCCCAAGGGACTAAAAGGTACAAAACCGATGCCCAGTTCTTCCAGTACGGGCATAATTTCTTCTTCAGGTTCCCTCCAAAACAATGAATACTCACTTTGCAGCGCCGTAACCGGTTGAACGGAATGTGCCCTTTTGATTACATCTACCCCGGCTTCCGACAGGCCAAAATGCTGTACTTTTCCTTCCGCGATCAACTCCTTTACGGCACCGGCAACCTCTTCAATCGGCACATTCGGGTCTACACGGTGTTGGTACAGGAGGTCAATGGCGTCTACTTGTAAACGTTTTAAGGAAGCATCCACCATATTCCGAATACCGGTAGGGCTACTATCCAGTCCTGTCACTTTTCCATCTTGATAACCGAACCCGAATTTGGTCGCTATTTGTACCTGGTTCTTAAACGGTTTTAAAGCCTTTCCTACCAATTTTTCGTTAATATAAGGCCCGTACACTTCGGCGGTATCGAAAAATATGATTCCCATTTCAACCGCTTTACGGATTAATTGTATCATTTCCTTTTCGTCCTTGGCGGGTCCGTAACCGAAGCTCATGCCCATACAGCCGAGGCCGATTTCCGATGCTTTGAGGTCTTGTCCTAATGTTCTTACTTTCATTTTTTTTATTGTTTAAGCATTATCCCAATCAGTTCATCATGTTCTAAACTTTACGGATAAATATTGTGGCCGAAATCTGGTTCCCTATTATTGGTTTGATACAAAAGTAGTGGGTCAAAAACCAAAAAGGCTTACCCAAATTACGGTTATACCTACCACTATTACAGATTTTATGATAACCGTTTGAATTACTGGTAATCAATGTCTTATCTTTAACAAAAAATTAGAGGTCAATGAAAAATGTACTGCACATCGACACCGTTGGAGATTACCTTAATTTGAGAAAACAAGAGGTGTTGCACCCTTTGGTGGGTATTGTTGATTTTAAGGAAGTAAACAAAGAAGGCTATGAGAACAAAGATTATGATGCCTTCCATTATAATTGCTATGCTATTTTCTTGAAGGATGCTAAGGGATGCAAAATGCATTACGGAGGGAAGCCATACGATTATGATGAGGGAACCCTTGTCTTTATGGCTCCCGGCCAAACCATCGAATTAAGCGGTTTTGACCCTGATTATGTGCCCAAGGGGTATGCAATACTATTTCACCCTGATTTATTGACAGGTACGGAATTGGGTAAAAAATTACAATACTATAGTTTTTTCTCCTATTCAAGCAATGAGGCTTTACACTTATCCGCCAAAGAACGGAAAGTGATTTTAAGTTTAATCGAAAAAATACAGTTTGAGTTGGAACAAAACTTGGACAAGCACAGTAAAAAGTTAATCGTAGCCAACATTGAACTTTTTTTGGATTATTGCACTCGTTTTTATGATCGACAATTCCTGACACGAGAAGTTGAAAATATAGGCTCCTTGGAGAAATTCAAGGATATGCTGACCCAATATTTCGCATCCGATAAACCACAAAAATACGGTACGCCCTCAGTGAGTTACTTTGCGGATCGCCTGCACCTTTCTCCTAATTATTTTGGAGATCTTGTAAAAAAGGAAACTGGAAAATCGGCCCAAGAGTACATCCAGAACAAGCTGATAGAAGTTGCTAAGGAACGCGTATTTGATCCATCCAAATCTTTAAGTGAGATAGCATATGAATTAGGGTTTAAATATCCACAACATTTCACAAGGCTCTTTAAACAAAGGGTAGGGCATTCGCCTAGTGAATTTCGGAATTTGAACTGATTCTTCAGTTAAAAGGAAATGGGATTGAGAATAGAGTTCTTTTTATTTTCACACTCATTTTTTCAAAACTACAATTCTTTAAAATGGCCTTTTTACGAAACAAACTGATGAGGGTCCAAAGATTTTAGTTTCCAGTTCCATTTGTCGTTCTTTTTAGTTGTTCCGTTAATTCACGTTTTACGGAACTGGTCAAGTACATTTAAACGGCCGTGGCTGTTGCAGAACTCCGATAAACATCAATTTTTGCTTTCACCGATACGCGGAAATCCGTAAATTAAGGGTATGCAAGGCAGAAAGAATTATACCGAAAAATTGTTCCTTAGCTTCCGGTTATCGGACCGGATCCCAAAGGAAAATCTTTACGGAAGGCTCCACGAAACGCTCGACCTAAGCTTTCTTTATAAGGATACAAAAGAGCTTTATGGCAAGACCGGCAACCCTTCGATCGACCCCGTGGTCTTCTTCAAGCTGTTGATCACGGGATACCTTGAGGACATCACCTCCGACCGAAAACTGGTGGAGCACTGCGGTATGCGAATGGACGTGCTCTACTTCCTGGGCTATGACCTGGACGAGGAGCTGCCATGGCACTCGACGATAAGCAGGACGAGGCAACTCTACCCGGAATCCCTGTTCGTTACATTGTTCAACAAGGTATTCGCCCTGTGCGTCGACAGCGGAATGGTATCCGGCCATACCCAGGCGGTGGACTCGGCCCCGATAAAGGCAAATGCATCCATGGAAGGCGTAGTGCCGAAAATGCCGGCCGCCCCGATGGAGAGCCACTTGAAGAAAGTGTCGGAAGAGAACGGAGAAACTACTAAAAAGCACGGGGGTACCATATCCCACGTACAGATCTCCGCTCCCGAACATGAGCTTAAGCGCGTGGAGAAACACCACCGGAATTTACAGGAAAGTCCGGTACGGCCTGCCGGTGCGGCCCATAAAAAAGCACGCCTGCTAAGCAACAAGACGCACTACAGCCCCCGTGATCCGGATGCCCGAATATCGGTCAAGCCCGGCAAGGCCAGAAAGCTCAACTACCATTGCAGTATGGCGGTGGATACCGCGGAAGGGGTCATCTCCCATATCCAGGCCGACTTTGCCGATGGCAGGGACAGCCAGTACCTGACCGATATCGGCCAAAAGGTGCAGGAACGTTTAGGGAATAACGAGCTCATAATGACGGATATCCTTGCGGACGCGGGGTATTCCAACGGCTCTAACTACGATTTTCTGGAAAAAAGGAAGGTCACCGGGTGGATACCCGTTTTCGGGAAGTACAAACCTAAAATAGAAGGCTTTCCCTATAATAAGGAAAGGGACGAATACAGTTGCCCGATGGGCAGGCCCCTGCCCTTCAAGGGATTCAGTACCAACAAGGACGGTACCGTTTTCAAAAACTATTGGGCGGCACCAAGGGACTGCAAGGCCTGCCCCATGAAATCCAGCTGTGCGCCAAATAGAAAATGCAAAAATATCACCAGAACAATATACGACGAACCGTACCTGAGGGCCTATGCCCGGCAGCAAAGCGAAAGGGGCAGGCAAATGAAAAAACTCAGGTAAAGTACGGTCGAACCGGTGTTCGGCAGCCTGACCCAGTTCTACGGCCTACGGAAAATAGGCGTACTGGGCAAGACCGGCGCACATAAGGTCATGCTCATGGCCGCGATCGCCTTCAACCTTAAAAAGTACCTCAAGAAAGGGGGAGGGAAACCCTCTAGTCGCATTTTAAAGACCATAATGCAGGCATTCAAAGGCTATCTGACAATCCTTTACCGGCAAATCCGACCAAGGCCGGCTCTCCTAAGGGCTCTGTAAAACAGCCGTCTTGAATCAATCTCTTTTAAGTAGACCACTTCTGCAACAGCCACGGCCGTTTATCTGAACTACCCTCCGAACACGGTTAATAAGTCCTAACAAGTTCATTTTTCCGGTGTAATCCCTTAGTTTATTTTTGAAGGTATAATTACACCAGATATGTTGTTCGGTTATGCCCGGGTCAGCACAAAGACCCAAAATCCAAATTTGCAGATCGATGCGCTCCTCAAGGAGGGTATTTCGGAAAAAAACATCTATCGGGATGTTTCTTCCGGAGCGAAGGCCGAACGCCATGATTTGGACCTGATGATCTCTAGACTTCGCGAAGGTGATACAGTTATTGTTTGGAAACTGGACCGAATTGCAAGAAGTATTTCTCATCTTTTGAAACTTGTGGAACAGTTCGAGAAACTCGGGGTCAAGTTCCGGAGTATCAATGACCCATTTGTCGATACGACTTCGGCACATGGAAAATTCGTTATTACACTCTTCGGTGCCGTGGCACAATTGGAACGTGATATCATCATCGAGCGCACGACCGCCGGTCTCAAAAGCGCAAGGAGAAGGGGTATTCAGCTTGGCCGAAAAAAAGGACTGGGTAAGGAGGCCAAACAAAAAGCTATTCTGGCGGCCTCGTATTATCGGCAGAACAACTTACCGGTCACCGACATCATGAAATTAGCCGGTATCAAGTCCAAACCTACACTTTACAAATATTTGGCCATTGAGGGGAGACGGAACTGCAAAGAATGTGGAATCGTTTTCTGGGACAAGGAACAAGATTTGGACAATTGTTTTTGTGATAACCATATCAAACTAACAAGAACTTAAATGTAGCACAACTGTGCTATAAAAGCCATGAAAAAAGAAATCTCAAATTCACTGTTCCTTGAACTTGCCAAGACTATCGAGTATGGCAAGAAAAGGGTGACAGCCCAGATAAACGGAACGCTGACACTAGTATATTGGCAGGTCGGTTCCAAGATAAATACGCATATTCTGGAAGAAGAGCGTGCGGAGTATGCCGGTGAAATAGTGGCGTCGCTATCTGAACAGTTGGTCGAACATTTTGGAAAAAGCTTTGAGTTGCGCAACCTAAGACGCATGATGCAGTTCTCCAAAGTTTTCCCCAAGTTGGAAATTGTGTCATCACTGATGACACAATTGAGCTGGACCCATTTCATAGTTCTTTTGCCAATCAAAAACGATGATAAGCGCCACTTCTATGCGGTAAAAACCGCCGAAGAGGGATGGAGCACAAGACAACTTCAATACCAGATTGAACGAAAGGCTTACGAGAGGAAAGAAATTGCCCAAAGCCAAATAATGCTTGAATCGAATAAAGTCAGCGCTTCTTTCAAAGACCCCTACCTATTGGATTTTCTAGGTGTAAAGGACGGTTATCAGGAAAAAGACCTTGAATCCGCCATAATCAAGGAACTGGAACTTTTCATTCTTGAACTGGGAAAAGGGTTCGCATTTGTAGAACGTCAAAAAAGGATGATTATTGATGGAATCGATTTTCATCTGGACCTTCTGTTTTACCATAGAAAACTGAAACGTCTGGTCGCAATTGAGCTTAAACTTGAGCATTTTAAGGCGGCCCACAAGGGACAGATGGAACTTTATCTCAAATGGCTCAACCGATATGAGAGACAGGAAGGGGAGGAGCACCCGATCGGCCTGATTTTATGTGCAGAGAAAAGTAACGAGCAGGTTGAACTTTTAGAAATGGGAAAGCATGGCATCATGGTCGCAGAATACTGGACAGAGCTGCCCGCAAAGGATAAATTGGAAGCAAAGTTGCACGAGGCTTTGGTAGAAGCTAGAGAACGCCTATCGAAAATGCGCCTTGACCATTAAAATTTGAGGATTGTGTCATCATTGATGACACAATTAAATTTAAAAAAAGGAAGAATTGCTGCTGTTTAGCATAACAATATTAAGAAATGAAATTTTATAAAATATTAATTCTATTTTCAGCGCACTTCTTTATATCTCACACGGTAATTTGTCAGAATAAGGACAAAGCCGTTAGAAAACTATTTAGTTCGATAGTTTACCTTTCAGACTCTATTTCTCAACGAGCAGGCACTGGGTTTCTCATATCCAAAGATCTTGATGATTATCTGGTGACAGCTGAGCATGTAGCTAAAAGTATCTCAATCCACGGATCCGTTCAGTACAGAGGAGAAAACGGTACGAGAAAGAAAATACCCATCGCTCATTTACTAAATTCAAATAAAACGAATAATATAAGTTGGATAGTACATCCAACTGCAGACGTTGCTGTTTTACATTTGGGGCTTCGAAAGATGGATTCAATTGAACTCAGTAAACTTGATATAAGGACCATCTCATATTCTTCACTCAATGACAGTTTGGCGGCCCCTGATAGACTTAGAGAGGTTACCGTGTTTGGATTTCCTTTGAACTTAGGCATATCATCCAGTAATATTTCACCGGTCACTAAAAATCTCCGACCGTCTAGTGATATTGTATACATTCAAAGAGCCGACAATAAAAAACTTAATCCATTTTTTATTTTAGATGATCCCAGTATATCAGGATTTAGCGGTGGTCCTGTAATGCATACCTATAACCCCAAAATTCCTGACTATATGGATGATCCTATAGAGGTATCTCCAACTATTTTAGGTTTGGTACATGGCACCATAAGTGATAAAACTGGCGGTTTTGCCGCTATTGTTCCGTCAATTAATATCGTTGAGACTATAGAATTGGCACCATCGTTTAACGGGCTGTACAAATTCTATTATCCAAACGGTAAATTATGGAGCGAGAGAATATATAAGAATGGAATTCCTTGGAGAGTTATTTCAAATTATAGTCCTGAAGGGGAGTCTCAAGAAAAAGGCACTTTAAAAAATGGCAATGGCACGATAGAAATCTATGATGAAAGTGGAACATTAAAATGGAGTTTTCATTATAAAAATGGCAGGCCACAGGGGAACTCCTATCATATGAGCGATGCTGAAATTATGAAAAGTGGAATGAGAAACTAAGCAAGTAGACAAGTTCAAATAAAGGAATCATTATAAATATTCATATTGAATGCTAACTCAGAAAGAATTTGAAAACATTCCCATTGCTCTTGAGGAAAGTACTGCAATGTCGGTGCCTAATGAACCAATCGAAATTTTCGAAGGCGCATTCAATTTTAAACTTGATGAAACCGACAGACTTCACGCTGCTAACGGCAGGTTGGAAATAGTTTGGCAACCTACCATTCGTATAAAACTATTTTGCGAATATGAAAGCTCTGAGTCTATAGGCTTTCATGACCTATTTTTGGCAGAATACATTTTTCTCAAAATGGATTCCGAAATTTTTTACAAATGTTTTATTACCAAATCATCTTCCAATAAACGACTAATACAGGGAGAACTAATGGAGACGCCGTTTTTCGGCAATATAGATGCAAATATTGACCATGTCTTATTTGATGTTCCGAACTTAAGAAAGTTTCATGGAGATATTGTAAAGAGAGAGCTAGATGGCGGTCTTAGTTCGACAAGTAGTAGACTTGTTCTAACTAATAAAAAATTTATTACAATCTTAGAAATGCGCCATTCCTTTGATAGTTTATCTGAAACTCTTAGGAATGAAGGGGGGTATCTCTTTTTACACAACGGTCTAATAAAAAAGAAAAGAAACAACCAGTTGATGACACATGAAGATTTGAAAAATCAAATTCAATGTCTTGACTTTTTTTTATCGTTTTTTAATGGACGTGCCGTCTGTGCAATGTTCCTCAAAGGAAAAGTTGGTCACCAAAAAGTCTGGGAAGACTATCAATATCTAAATACTGAAAATTATAGATCCAGTTTTTCTTGGGCACCTACTAATATAAAATCCAAGCATCTGCAATCATTATGGTCAAGTTTCTGCAAAATATGGAACTATCGAGAAGATAGTAGTTTTCTGACTTTTGCCGTAAAATGGTACAACGAAGCTAATATGAATGAAGTTTCCACTGATACTCGACTAATTATGGCTCAAACCACTTTAGAATTAATTTATAATTGGTGGTTGATTGAAAAGAATCAGTTGATAACAATAAATGATGCAAACAATCTTGCAGCAGAAAATAAGATAAGATTAGTCTTGGCTCAAATCGGAATATCCTATGAAATACCTGTGGAATTTACAGGTTTAATATTGCAAAAGAAGAAACAAGTTTTTAAGGACGGACCGAATTCGATAGTATACATTCGTAATTCACTTGTTCATTCTAATACTAATAAAATTAAAGGTGTTACCAATTTACCCCCAGAGACGAGAGGAGAGGCCGTAATATTAGCAAACTGGTATATCGAGTTGGCCTTACTTAAGATATTAGACTATAATGGAAAATATCAAAAGCGCATGGGAGGTGTCGAATTAGTTCCATGGGTAAATACATGAAGTTCATAAATTTCATAGGTGAAGAAAATAATTCGGGGTAGTAGAATCCCGCAGAAAAGTTCAAATAAAGGAAGGAAAACTTACATTGAAAGAAATAAGTGATCGGGTAGTGATTTCTATGCTCATTGTAAGTCTTTAAGATATCAAGGGCTTAACGGGGAATTAAGGTTTCACAAGAATTGACAGAGCGCTACATTGACAAAGAATAATAGTATGCCTATAATAAAACGAGGGCCAAATTCATCTCTTTTTAAGTACCCATCCAACAATTACTTGTTGGTAAAGTACCTTGATATAACAAAATTTATATCCTTACTGCAAAGGGAGTCACTATTCTTCTGTAGGCTAGATATATTAGAAGACCATTTCGAGGGTACTACGTCTAGTTTGAATCAGGAAAAGAGGTACGAATATTTTGCGAATCGCCATAATTATATATCTGGTCACCCTAAATTAACGGATAGAGAGATTGTAGAGAACGTCCATATACTTAATCAGGAGGCGGAAAAATTTAAAAAGTTAGTATGTGTTAGTTGTTGGAATAAAAGTAAGAATGAGTCAGCTGCACTTTGGAAGATATATTCAGACCTCAATAAAGGGATTATGATTACTTCCAAAGTAACAAATATTATAGAAGCATTTTCGGGCACCTCAGAAAATATTGAATTTACTGAAGTAGTCTATATAAATTACAATACGGATATTATGCCTGACAGCAACAAATGGGACCCAACATATCATAAACATAAAGCGTACGAGTACGAAAATGAGGTCCGCTTAATATTTACTCAAAACTTTGATACTACATTGACCTACGATTGGAACAAGGAAGAAGTACAAGAGGGTAAATATGTTTCGTTGAAAATAAAAGATTTAATTGACGAGATAATTATTAGTCCCTATGCTCCACAATGGTTCTTTGAATTAGTTAAAGATATTAGTCAAAAATACGGGTTAAACAAGCCTGTAATGGCTTCAGAACTTTCAAAAAACTGAAAATTGCTCGCCAACCCAATAACAATTATATTGCTCGATTTACAATTTGGGGAGTATTATAAAGTTCAAAGGTCAAAATAGACGATGGTAAGGAGATCATTAGATTATCAAACATTCATCTACCAAGCAAAAGCTTTAAAATTTGCCGCTGATGAAAATTTAACATTATTTTCTTCACAGTTTCGCAGTAATAAAAGGGGCTCTGAAGAGTTTAAAAACGTAGCTCTTTATTACTCGACCATGTTGTTATATGCAGTGTGCGTTGAGAACTTATTTAAGGCGATAGGCTTATATCGTGAAAATTCATCAATTTAAAACGGCCGTATAAAAACCTATAAAGAATTTATGAAGAAATGGAAATCAAAATCAAGTGGACACTATTTTTCTGATTTAATTGATTACTACAATATTAGTATCACTGATCAAGAGAGTAAGGTCTTAAAAGAATTACAAAATTTTTCGATATGGGCAGGCAGATTTCCATTTCCACTTCCAGAGAAGGAAATTGAAAAGTTTGAAAATAATTCACTTCATCTAGGAAAAATGAATGGTAGGTATGAGCAGATCTTGGCCGATTTATTCGAAAGGAATATTTCTATGATGACTGAAGGAAGATAAATCCAGAGTTCAAATAAACGATTTTATAAAATTAGCCAATGAAAAAATTTTCAATAATATCGATAATCGGATTTTTTCTCATGGCCTGTTCGAACAACAAAGATTGTTGTGTCAATATTGACACCGCCATATCGATAAAATATGTTAACATGATTGGAGAAAATCTCTTTGAACTGGATAGCGGTCTTAATGAATCAGATATAACCATTTACCATCGGATTAATAACGAGTGGGTGAAATATTTCGAAGGAAACCTGGATTATCCCAAGGGCATCAGGACTGTTGAGAGGGGAGACGGAAAATATTTAGTGGTGTTTCCTAGTGCCACACTCGTTGAAAATAATTATTCCGAAACGAAAATTGCATTTTCAGGGACTGACTCGGACATTATTAAAACGGAGATTGATAAAAGTAACTTCAATGAAATAGTTACCAAGGTTTGGTACAACGGTGAATTAAAATGGGGAGGGTCTCAAAGTGAAAGAATTTTCGAAGTCATAAAGTAAAACGCATAAAGTTTAAATAAACGATATGATTCTTTGGCAGTCCACGTCGAACGAGCATTACCGTTTTAGGGAACAGCTGAAGCGGATTACTTCCCATCCTTCGTTATGGCTTGTTCCTTAATAGAGCCTGGAACAGCCCCACCGTTCTTTCCTGGAAGGGTTCAGGAATCCGCCCCCCGATGATCCATTTTTTCCTGACCGATTTTTTGCTCTTGACATCGAACTCCTTCTTAAGGCAGGCCAGTGCCTGTTGCTTGGTAGAGCGGTCCATTTGTTCGAAAAGACGTTTGATATTTTCGGTCATGGCGGTGTTGTAAAGAAAAATTATTATATAACACGAGATTAAAAAGGACATCGACGGTAATTCGGTCGAAACCCCCGGTTACCCTTGGTATGCGCTCGTTAAGAGTTGTTTTCGACAATTTGCCAAATGAGAATGAAGGCCGTCCGATTACCTTGGGCCTCCATCATTGATCATGGGATAGCGGGGCTAAGGGCCTGGCCCGTACCCCATTTGTCCCGTAATTCTTATTTTTCCCGCGCTCACGCAGGTCCATCCGATACGTCTGTCTTCAATCGTTTGAGCTTCCAGACGTATATCGACCAATCAACGATCTGGGGCCCCCTGACCTGAAACTATTTTCCCCTAGGTCAAAAGAAACAGGCCAAGGATTGTCAGGGAAGCCACAAAACAGAGCCAAGCGATAGCCAGAAAAAGGTGACCGGTCAGGTAACGCCGGAACCATCTAGTCTTGGACCGGAACCGGGCCCTAAACCTAGTCAAAGGCAAATCCCGTGGCCAACCGGAAAACAAACGCGTACAGTACGACAGCGAACATTGCAAAGCAGAACCATGAGAATACCTTGAAATACTTCCTAACGATGAAGTGGCCCAAATTCCGAAATCCTGCGGTATAGATTTCCTTGATAAGTAAAGCTGTTTTCATAAATATCGATTTTTTTGTTCGGGACAAAGTTGCAACCGAAATATGTAAAGAATCCCGATTCTAGACCAAACGCCGAATAAAACGGTCATGAGCATACGGGGACGATGCCGCTCGGCAAAACACCCTTTCGCACCGACGTTTTTCCCTTGGCAAATGTGTAGGCCCCCTGTAACTCCCCGGTCCCTCTACCTATCAATAGGTTCATGGCTAACTGATGTTGGGTGGTTTACCTAAACATCACGATCGATGTTAAGCAGGTATTATACGACTATCCAAAAGTGGCCGACACTTGTCCAGAATTATTTTCGTTCGTCGATTTTCCTTCAACATCTGATATTGCAAGTTGAACTTTGTATGAAACATATTCTATGGACAGGATTTACGCAAGATTAAAGGACCGTTTTCGGATTCGGGACATATTGGCCGGAATAGGCTGCCTGATTACAGCCCTTATCGTCAAGGTTTTGAACATGGGTATTCCCCTCTGACCTCAATGCTTTGGGACCTGCGAACCATGGAATCGAGAGAATCAATTAACGGTGTATCAAGGCTATTTTCCAACTAGAAAAAGTCATTTTTCCGGCCTTAGGTAACCCATTTGAGTCTACGTGTTCCCGAACAGATATCTATAGAAAAAAACGATGAGATACCTCAAGAAGTCTTTTTTGTTTTTAACGGTGCTTTTGGCAGCGCTAGCCATTTATGCCCTCCAAAACTCCGATACAAGGGAAGACGGCCAGAGCTCCGCGGGGACATCGGTCGATACCGTTGGCATTGATTGGGACACTTTGCGGACGAAAAGAACAGGCCGGACCGGCGAAACGGTTTCCGGTAGGATATCACCGGAATGACAGGATCCGTTAGGGAAAGGACTTCCCTTTCCCGGCAGCGGTACCGCCAGGAAAATGGGTTTAAAAAAATGGTTGTTGTCCCGTCCCCCCGTGGGGAGAATCGTGTTATTCGGAAACCTAAAAGGTAAGTATGGCCCCCCTTCGACCCCTGATTTTTGTGCGGGGTTTTATCCGCCCATAGAAGGGAAACCCCCAAAGTTCTTGCTTCTTAAAAAATTCAGGATTGTGGCTCATGTATACTGTCGAAGACTATCGTGAAGATAGAGCCCTTGCCGGGTTCGCTTCTTACATTTATGGAGCCCTTCATGGTCTCCACCTGTGTCCTTACCAGGTACAGTCCCATCCCCCTGCCTTCCGACTTACCGCTCAGTCTGCCGTACATATCGAAGATTTTCTTGTGGGCCCCCTCCGTTAGCGCCATACCCTTTCCGTTGTCCGACACAACGATCTCGGTGCCCTTCATAGCGGTCCGCCGGGACCGTATGCTTATATACGGATCTCTCTCGTCCACCTTGTGCGTGATGGAGTTCAGCACAAGGTTGTACAGGATATTGGTAAAATAGCTTCTGACCCCGAAGGCGTCGGGGGCCCGCGAGAAGTCGTGATCGATCCTGGCCCCGGAAACCTTGATGTCCCGGGCAAGAAGATCGCAGATATCCCGTACGACCTCTTCCAGGTCCACTTTCCCAAAAGTGTCCTCCGATATGTCCTTAAGGGACAGGGCGTGGTTCAGGTCCTTGATGGTCCTGTCGAGCGTATCCACGGTCGAGCCGATATAGTCGATGACCTGCACATTGGATGCGGCGTTGCCGGGTTCGAAGATATCCACCAGGCCCTGCAGGGTCGAGATGGGCGCCCTGATATTATGGGATATGATGTATACAAAATTTTCGAGTTCGTTGTACTGGCGCATGATACGGAGTCTGGCGTTCTCGAGCCCGGTAACGTCCTGTGAGGTGCCCGCCATCCGGACCGGCCTGCCCCTATGGTAATGGGTCCGTCCCCGCTGGTGTACGTAGCGGATGCCGCCGTCCCCCATTACGATACGGTGTACGATATCGAGGGGCGCCCCGTTTTCGATGCAGTTGTCCACATCCTCCGTGAAGGCCTCCCGATCCTCGGGGTGTATGATCTCCAGAAAGCTCCCGTAATCGGGGCGGAAGGTTTCGGGGTCCTGTCCGAAGACCTGGTACAATTGGTCCGACCAATATATCCCGTTGCTGGCCATGTCCCAGTTCCAGTTGCCCAGGTTGGCAATCCTCTGGGCCTCCTTCAGATATTTTTCGCTCCTCGCCAGCTTTTTATAGGTCTCGGCCCGTTCGGTCACGTCCCTGCTGAAAACGTTACATCCCGTTACGCGTCCCTGCGGGCCGTAGATGGGGTTTAGGGAAACCTCGATATAGCTGGTACCGTCCTCCCTATCGGACCGGATCTCGGTAGAAAAGCTCCTTCCCGAAAACGCCTTTTCGTACATGCTCTCCCATTTCCGCAGGATTTCCTCGGGGTAGGGGTCACGCAATATCGGGCTGCCTATCACCGGGGCGGTTCCGGTCTGCTCTAGGATGGCCTTGGAAAATGCGGAATTGAAGGACAAAAGTTTCCGATCAAGGTCAAGGGACCAGATAAGGTCCGAGGTGTTCTCCAGGATGGACCTTATCTGTTCCGCCCGCTCCTCCCTTTCGTCCGAAAGGGTCTTTACGATCTTGATGATGGGTTTTACCAAGATCCTGTACAGCCCGAAGATGAGCAGGAGGAACAGGGAGATCAGGAAAGCTACGATATACTTGAGAACGGACATGCCCCTTTCGGCGTCCGCCTGCAATTCGTCTACGATCCGGTCCATCCCGGCCTGATAGCGGTCGTTCCATCGTCGGATGTCGCCGTATACCGGACCGCCGGGTCTTGCCGGGCCCGTGCTCAGGGAGGCCAGGTACAGCTTTTGCTGGTAAGGTGAAATTTCTTCGAAAAGACGGATAATTTCGGGGTTTTCGGATTTTCGTACGCCCAGTTCCAAATTACCGTACCGCAGGGCGTTGTGGATACTGTCCCACAGTTCCGCATCGTTCTCGGTTTCGGCCAGGGCCCGGCCGTCGGATCCCGTAAGATGGATATCCGTGGCCAGCTTTTGGCCCAACATGCGCTGACGGCCGGCCATATTGATGATTCCGGAGTCGTTTTTCCTTTCGTTGATGAAAAAACCGATACAGAGCACCAGAAAAACGGAGAAAAGGGCGGCAATGGTAAAACTGGCCTTTATGCCCTTTCTGATATTGGTGAAGGATATTGTCCGGTTGCGGGAAAGGATGTTGATCGGCATATGGGGGAACCTGTATTGTTCTGGCCGGAGGCTGTCGGAATTGAACCGAAACCATTAAAACGGCCCTCTAAAAAAAGTAAGATGTCGTCGGATTCCCCCTGGCCCCGCCCGGGACCCAAAGGGGGCATGCTAGCGCCCGTTCCGTGATTTAGGCGGACAGGGAAGAACGCTTCTTGACGAAATCGAGAACTTGGGGACCGGTCAACGGTTTTTGGATGTACCCGCCCACCAGGTCATTGCAGAGCCCCTTTTCCATATCTCCCTTCGCTATCGAGGAACTGACCACGAGCACATGCAGTACGTTCCCATTTTGTTGGTACATCGAGGCGGAATCCAAAAATTCGAAGCCGCTCATTTCGGGCATGTTGATGTCCAAGAGCACCAATATGCTCCTTCCGCAGCGGGCGAGCTCGGTATACAGATATGGCAGGGCCTCCCGGGGATCGGTAAAGGACCGTATTTCATTGGCGATGCCGACCTTTCCTAGGACCTTTTGGTGTACCAGGTTGACGATGGGGTCATCGTCGACAATAAGTACGGTGTCGTAAGTATTATCTTTGTGATGCATTTTTTCCGGTTTTAAGTAGGTTGATAATGGGACCCCTATTGTATGGCAGGGCCTTTTTTCATTTCACTCCAAAGATCCACTTGTTTTGCAGGTGACCCTGTTCTTACGGCCTTGCCCGCGACCGCGAACCGATAGCGATCGGGGCTTAGCGGGATTGTTCGGCTGTCCTGTTTGAACAATTGCCGTTGTCACCGCCTTTTGGGCTAGCCAAAGCCACTTTCCGGGAAGGTGCGGTCCGAGCCGCTATCGCCCGATAGGATGTCCCCCAGTTTTTCCATCTGCAAGGGCTTGACGACAAAGTCCCTTACATATCGGGGATACCGGTTCGCCAGTGCCCTGTCGGAACCCGAAAGGGAAGAGGTCACGACGACCACATCGATATTGTAGGGAAAGAACCCGGCCACCATCCGATCGAGAAACTCGAAGCCGCTCATCTCCGGCATGTTGATGTCCAACAGGATCAATATCCGCAAGTCTTCCCCGCTGCGGGTACGTAGGTCGCCCAAGGCCCTTTTGGGGTCCGTGAACACCTTTACCCTTTCTTCCGCCCCAAATCGTTTCAACAATATGCGGTGCAGGTGGTTTACCATATCCAAATCGTCCACTAGGTAGATCAGATCGTATATCATAGGTCGGTACCTTTATTTCACGTTACACTTTTTCCCTTGGTCGTTTTCCGTCCGTATGCGGTTAGGTCAGTCACGGCGCATGGAAACTTTCCGGAACATAAACGGAAAAACAGGACGAATAGTATGTTTTAAGGGATTATCCGTGCCATCGGATATTCTTTGGACCCTTGGCCTCGGCGCATGGACTACGATAACTTGCAGGTTCTTTGCCGAAGACGGCCGGGATTGCCGGCCGGCCGGTCGTCTGGACTACCCGTTGCGGATGATATTTCCGATACCGTTGAAAATGGAATGCTGTTTTTAAAGTTCGATCCATTATCATGGCCCAAAGGATCGTTTCAGGATTTCTTCCAATTTTCCGAGACCTAAAGGTTTGACGACAAAGTCCCTGACAAATTGCGGAAACTTTTTGGCCATTTCCATGTCCCCCTCCGAAACGGAAGAGGTCACCACGACCACGTCGATACTGGGCGGAAAGCCCTCCTTTACCATATGTTCCAAAAATTCGAAACCATTGAGCCCGGGCATATTGATATCCAATAGGATTAACAGGCGCTGATCCCCATAAAGGGCGTGCCGCAGATCTTCCAGGGCCAGTTCCGGGTCGGTAAATTCCCTTGCCCTTCCTTCCAGCCCCAATTTTCGTAAAAGTAAACGGTGAAGGATATTCACTATTTCGAAATCGTCCACTAAATAGATTGCATCGTACATAATAGTGTGATTTTTTTTATGATAGCCGCATTACGGACCACGGTAGTTTTTATTGCCAAAAATTTCGAACTGTGGATACAAAATAAGAGGTTTCCTACAAATTATACGATAGGATTCGGTGAAAAAAATAGTACTATTATGTAATGGACTATTGATCAATAAGTTGGGATTCGGTCCAAAGAAACCGTGAAACTTTTACCCGATTTGATCAATGTTACACAATATTGCACAATTGAGAATCCCCCTTGAAACCTTAATATTTTAACAACCAGTTATTTATAATTGGCAACTCAATTCGGCATCCTATTTTCAATAGTTAAATGGAATTCATACAATTAATAAAACTAAAAACTAGAACACATGAAAAAGTTATTTATCACAGCCGTATTTGCATTGGGAAGTTTGACCGCATTCGCTCAAGTCGACGAGGCCACCGAAGCCCAAGACCCGGCCACTGAAACTCAAGAGCAGGCTACCGAGGCACAAGATGCCGCTACACAAGCTGCAGCTCAAGACGGATTTAGCGAAATCGCTGTCGAAGAAGTACCTGAAGCAGTTACTTCAATGATCGAGACTAACTATCCCGGTGCCACTATCAACAAAGCGCACAAAAACGAGGAGAACCATTTCAAAGTAGAAGTTTCTTTGGAAGATGGAACCTCAGGTGCCCTTATCGTTGATGAGGAAGGTAACGCGGTCGAGCAATAAAAACTAAGTAGTCCATATGGGGAAACCCAATAGGTTTTGATAGAAAAGGGAATCGTTGTAAATATAAAACGGTTCCTTTTTTTTTGGTGGTATGGTTCACGTTACGCCAATAAGACCATTATCTTTTTCAGTTTGGTTTTTGTTTTATGTGACTTGAGGTTTTGTTTACGTAGTTGTTGAATAATTTTTGGAGCAAGTATGGACTGTAAGGGCGTGTTCAAACTTGGCCAAAATCGGTGCCATTAATACTGAATATTTGGACCACGAAGATTAAGAGGGCAACTAAATGAAAATTAAAGGGGAATTTCCATCTTTGATTATATTTGTACGATGAACGCATTCGATTTTTTTAAGAAAAAACCATTTGACCGTTTGCAGACCTTTTCGGCAAAAACAAGGCTAAAACGCCCTGAACCGTGGGTATTGGTCAATGCCGGGGTTTTTATGCTTTCCCTGTACGGTTCCCTTACCAAACTGCCCGGCACCTTGGGCGTAATTTCTTTAATTTCCTTGTTGATCAGTTCCGCCGTAGGGATATTTCGTTTTTTAAGGACCGTATAGATTATAATCCGCAGGTGATTAACAGTTCAAGCTAGCGATTGCTCAATCGATGACTTTAAATGTCAACCACTTCTTAGTAAAAGGTTACCAACGCGGAGTATTGCTCATTTTATAGAGAAGTCTAGAGGTGCTCAAAAATGACGTAAGGTCACAAAAGCCAAAATTTTCGTTTTCCGATCAGAAAGTTTAAATCGCTTCATATCCAGGATTGGGAGAATGAGGATAACCAATCGTAAAAATTTAAATAAACAATAAATCTTTTGTTGCGATACGAGCGAATTATCCTTGATATTTTGTCAAACAAAAGTTCTATCTGTAGTCCCCTTGAAACCAATGTCAGTTTATCCGGTCAATAATAGTCTCTTATGAGTACATGGCGCACGCCTTATAAGGATACATTTATGTCTCACGTAAAAAAAATATTATGAAGGCACTATGTTACCATGGAAGGGAAGACGTCAGAATCGATAATGTCCCCGATCCCAAGATCGAAGATCAAAAAGATATAATAATAAAGGTGACCTCTACCGCTATATGTGGCTCGGACCTTCACCTTTACGGTGGGCTTGTCCCCACTATGAAGGAGAACGATATACTCGGCCACGAGTTCATGGGCGAGGTCGTCGAAATCGGCAGTGAGGTGAACAAATTCAAAAAAGGGGACCGGGTGGTGATACCTTTTACTATTGCCTGTGGGAATTGTGAATACTGTGACGACGATAAGTTTTCCCTGTGCGACAATTCGAATCCGAACGCCGAACTGTGCAAGGAAAACCTTGGACATTCCATTTCGGGGCTTTTCGGTTTTTCCCATATGTTGGGCGGATTTTCAGGAGGACAAGCGGAGTATGTAAGGGTTCCCTATGCCGATGTCGGTCCGATCAAGGTTCCCGATTCCCTCACGGACGAACAGAGCCTTTTTCTTTCCGACATCTTTCCTACGGGATACATGGGCGCGGAAAATGCGGACATTAAACCAGGGGATACTGTCGCAATCTGGGGATGTGGTCCCGTAGGCCAGTTCGCTATCCAAAGTGCATGGATGCTGGGCGCGGGAAGGGTAATCGCCATAGATGTGGTAAAGGAAAGATTGGATATGGCGGAAAGGCACAGCAATGCCGAAGTGATAAGGACGGTCGATGCCGAAGAAGTATATGCCCGATTGATGGAAATGACCGATGGTAGAGGGCCCGACTGCTGTATCGATTGCGTAGGTGCCGAGGCCCATGGTGCGGAAGGTTTCAACACCGACATCGAAAAGTCCCAACCGAACGCGCTCTCGCAAATTTTCAAATCCTGCAAAAAAGCAGGTAACGTATCCATTCCCGGGGTCTACGTAGGTAAGGTCGACGGCCTTCCGATGGGCATTGCCATGAATAAATCCCTTAACCTCCAGATGGGGCAGACACATATGCAGCATTATCTTGAACCATTGTTGCAGAAAGTTGTCGAGGGCAAGATCGACCCCTCCTTTATCATAACACATCGAATGAAATTGGATGAGGCTCCGAAGGCCTACGACATGTTCAGGAACAAGAAGGACAAATGCGTAAAGGTCGTTTTGACACCTTGATGGAGGGGAACGAAGTAGATATAATTAGACGGGCACCGGCAATTGCCCGTTTTTATTTTAATCCGCTTGCCCAAAATACCAAAAGTATGGGCAAACAAGGAATAAGATAATATGGCAAAAAAACCTAAATTTCAGTAAAAATTTTTCGTAAGAAAAGTGAGACGGCCACAATATGTTTTGTGTAGAGGAAGTTCAATTAAACGATTAAATATATAATTAATTGTCATAAACCTGCGTTAGGTATAACCATGAAAAGAAAATATTATAGCGCCCTCTTAATTATCTTTTTTTTGATTTGTCAAATCGGAGTTTGGATGGGATTTTCAACAGTAATTCAAATATCTGATGAAACTGGTTTTTTAAATTGTATACCCGACATAACTAGTGAACAACTCTGCTAGAAATTATCATTTTATAAAACTGTTTTTTGGATTGGATCAATACCCTTAATTTTAATGTTGATATTTCGCAAAAGATTTCTCTCTAAAAAATAATCCTCGACCGAAAAATGTCTCTATGAAAAGCCGTGGCCCGTTTCTTGAAAGTTCAAATAAAGGATGTAATCGATGAACTCCATACTAAATTATCTTATTGGATTAAAACCCGTAGTTCTTTACAAATCAGTTTTGCGGATTGGTTTCAAAAGTATGGCATGTTTCAATTGGAAGCTAATTATTAATTTTTTTTCCAGTCCCCTGAAACGAACATGGCTGTTGCACAACCTTTACAATTAGTGTGACAGAAAAACAGCTTGTGCAGAAATTTTCAGGATGCTGAAACCTAATGGAACTGTACTTATATCGGACTATAAGAACATTGCCAAATATCGGCGGACATTTACAAATCCTGGTATGGAGGTGAAAAAATCGGGCACATATTTTTTTGATATCCCCCTTGACCCTTGTCAAAGCCACCAAAACTTGAATCAGCCGACTAATTGGCAATAATATTTATTCGGATTGTCACTTAAGCTTAAATAAACTATGGGTGAAAACCAAATGTTTGGAGTAGTGTAATCCCGCAGCAAGGTTCAAACAAACGATTATTTTGTGCAATGACTCTCACATATTTGCGTTTGTATGGATATCACAAAGAATATTCTCATTGGCATTTGTAAATATGCTCAAAAAAAAGGGACCCAAACATACGAAAAACACCTTGAAAGAAATATTTGCCGAACCTACGTTCGTCTTATTCCCTAAAGTTCTTACCGAGGAAAGTGTTAGATCCACCATTATGAACCTTAAAGCAGATAAGGTAAAGTTTAAATAGCCCATAAAATGCAAAAGCTTTTAATTCTGATTTTCTTATTCTTGAATTTATTAAACTTTTACGGTCAGGACAGGAGTTCGAATTTCGGATTTAAGGCAGGAATTGATTATGGGAAGTATACTCCGGATAAAAATTCAATAGATTACAAATATAAGTTTGGATTTTATGCAGGAGGATTTTTTAATATCCCATTAGAAGAAAAACTGGAATTTCAGCCAGAGCTTCTTTTTGCATTGCAAGGGAGTCGAATATTTATTAGAGGTTTGAATATTCCTAACTTCGATTACAAGGGTAATCCAATACCCAATCCCAACACTTATGAGTTCACTTATGAGGTTAACGAATTGACTATATCGATACCACTTGCAATAAAATTCTATCCTTTCAAAAACTTTTATCTTGAAAGCGGTCCGCAATTTGGAATTATAGTTGACCGAAATCTGAATACTTCACAGCAATTGTTGAGTAGAGGAGATGATAGGTTTATAATTAGGGAAGGAGATCCATTTGATTTTGGGGTAACCCTAGGATTTGGTCTAAAATTATCAGAAAGGCTATCCTTGAACTTGAGGTCATATTCTGGACTAATAAAACGAGATGACGATATTAAATCATTTGTTTTCAATCTAGGAATTGAATATAGTTTGAAATACATTGTCGATCGGTAAAAAAAAGCACTACTAAAAACCCTACCCCAGTTTTCCAAAGTTCAAATAAGCGATGGGTGAAGAGCTCCGTTTAGGGTAGTGGAATTGCCTTCCCTCTACTAATATGAAATGATTTATTGATGATAATTTCAATATCTTCATTCAAAAAGTTCGAATTCCGTCCTCTTGAGGTCACTACAAGCAGCGGACCACGCCATTTTCGGCGTGGTTCTTTGTTTTTGGAGAAATCGAAGCGAGAGCTTCGAGATTTCGGAAAAAACAAAGAACTAGGGCGGTAGCCCGTGGTTCGCTATTTGCAAAGGGGAGCTCAAAGGATATGCAATCCTGCCCGCGACAAGCTTCGAAATTTCGGAAAAACCGAGGCATAGCCTCGAAGTTTTGGAGAAAAACGAAGAACGAGGGCGATAGCCCGTGGTGCGCTATTTGCAACTGCATCCGACGAGTGAGGAAGCGAGCGAGAGGAATGCAAAGCGCACTCAGGATATCATCCAATCCTACTATCCCAATGAAGGTTTTTCAGATTTTTGGAAGTTTCTTCTCTTGCTATCCCTGAACTCCGCGACCATGTATTTCGGGGATTATAATAGTAAACGTAGAACCCTTTCCCTCGACGCTATCGGCCGAAATGACCCCATTGTGGTTGTCGATTATTTTCTTGACAATCGATAGTCCGATACCCGTACCTTCGAAATCACTTTTGCCATGTAACCGCTGAAATACCTCGAATATTTTGGTTTCCATGCCTTCGGCAAAACCGATGCCATTGTCTTCGATACTAACCTTGTGGTAGGTTACCCCTTCTGCGTGCCATCCTAGTTCTTCGACCTCTCTTTCTGGGAGGACCTCTGCGGTTATTTTAACCTTGGGTCGCGCATCTCTGGCGAATTTTAAGGCATTGCTCAGTAGATTGCCGAAAACTTGACGCATTTGAAAGGGAACGCTTTCTACAGTGGGTAATTGATCACTATTTATGCTTGCGCCTTTTCTTTCGATTTCGACCGATAGGTCATCCAACACTTCCGCCAAAATCGTATTCAGGTCGGTAGGTGCAAAGTCCGCCTGATCGACATCCGTTCTCGAAAAGGCCAAAAGGTCGTCGATCAAAGCGCGCATGCGACTAGCCGCTCCGATGATCTTCGCAAAATATTTCTTGTCGGTATCCGAAAGATTTTCGTTCCCCGGCTCCTGTATCCTAGAGGTGTACATCTGTATTTTACGCAGGGGTTCTTTTAGGTCGTGACTCGATACATAGGCGAAGGACTCCAATTCGGTATTGGTCCTTTTTAATTTTTCCAAGTATAGGGTCAGTTCAGTATTGGCATCCTGAAGCTCCATGGTCCGTTGCGCTACCTGATTTTCCAATTTTTTGGAGAAGTTTTCCAGTTTGGTTCGTGCCCTGACAATTTCCGAGATATCCTGTAAAACTCCGATAGTGCGTACGGCACACCCCTCTTGGTCGAAGCGTGTTCGGCCTTTTGCCCGCACGATTCGTTCTTTCTCTGTTTCAGGGTCATAAATGGGATACTCGATGTCGAGCCGCCCGTGGGTATTGCTGGTTGATTGGTCTAAGGCGTTCTTTATAGTTTCTCTATGTTCCGCTGGAATGCGGTCCATACTTTCCTCCAGATTAAAATCTCCGGTTTGGGGCAAACCGTGCCATTTCCGAAACCTTTCATCCCCGACCGCAATTTTTGTTTGCGGATCCATCTCCCAAATTGCCATTTCGGCCACATCTAAGGCCAACTGTAATTGCTCGGATTTGTTTTTCAGGTTCTTCTCCCTTAATTCCAATTTCTGCAGATTTTCTACGGCTTCCGTGGTTTCGGCACAAGTGGTCAAGATTCCCCCGATCGCCCCGTCGTCGTTGATTAGGGCGCTATAGCTGAATGTCCAGTAAATATTTTCGATGCGGCCGTTGCGATAAAACGGAATCAGTTGATTTTCGCTCCAAGTGGGCTCCCCGGTTTCCCAGACACTGTCTAACAATGGCTTGATGGTATCTATGATTTCGGGCCAAGCGTCTTCGGCTTTCTGCCCTAGGATGAAAGGATGCTTCCCTTCAATACCCAAGCTTGGTCGATAGGCGTCGTTGTAAAAACAGCGATAATCCTTCCCCCAGAAAATGAAATTCGGAAAGGCTGTTTTCAACATGGTTCCGATAGCGAATTTAAGGGCCAGGGGCCAGTTCTCCGGTATTCCCAATTCGGTCGAGGCCCAGTTTTTGTCCCTAATTATTTGGCCCATTTCGCCACCGCCTTCGAGAAAATTAAGCACCCTATCAGGTCTTTTAGAAATCATAGTTTTTGGATAATGGAAATTACGTTCAGGAACGGGGATAAGTACGATTACCGTTCAAATTGAAATGCACAAGTTCTTTTATTTTTTTTGATAAGAAAAGCTCAATTGGTACTATTATTTGCTTTAATCGAAATATACATGTGTAGAAACAGTCTCATGCGAGCCCCGGTAAAGACCCCAGAAAGAGTAGTGGCATCGATTTGAACGATATACAAACCCTTTGTAACAAGTTGTATTATGATTATTATTGACCGAAAAGAATAAAGTGTACAATTTGAGATGATGTCATGGCGGGATTAAGATACAATTTGTGATATTTGTAAGCATATAAGCTTAATACGTTAATTATGGGTGAAAGAATATTGGGGAAGAAGAAAGTCGCAAGGCAGGGCATGTTGGAGAACGTCATGAGACAGTTCGATAATGCGGCCGATATCCTTGATTTGAATCCGAATATCCGAAAAATATTGGAGGTCACCAATAATGAGTTGGTCGTGCATTTTCCCGTTAGGATGGATAATGAGGAGGTCGAGGTCTTTACCGGGTATCGGGTGCAACATAATAACTCATTAGGACCATACAAGGGAGGACTCCGTTATCATCCGACCGTCGATATCGATGCCGCCAGGGCCTTGGCCATGTGGATGACCTGGAAAACCTCGTTGGCTGGTCTGCCTTTTGGTGGTGCCAAAGGGGGAATCAAGCTGGATCCCGCTAAATATTCTAGCGCCGAAATCGAACGTATTACCCGAAGATTTACTTACGCCTTGGGCGATAACATCGGTCCGGAACTTGATATACCGGCTCCTGACGTGAATACAAGTGCGCAGACGATGGCCTGGATATTGGACACGTACATGTCAACCAAGCCCCCGGCGGAACGTTCTACCAATACGCATGTGGTGACCGGAAAACCTATTGGGGCGGGCGGCTCCGAGGGCAGGGATAGGGCCACAGGTTACGGGGTATATCTCAATATCCGATTTTGGGCCAAAGAAAAAGAGCTATCGATAAAAGACCAAAAATTTATCGTTCAAGGTTTTGGCAACGTTGGCTATTGGGTTGCCCATTTTCTGGATCGGGATGGAGCGATACTCGTTGCGGTACAAGATCAGTACGGAAGCATTTGTGATGAAGAGGGGATTTCGGTGGAAAAACTGCACGACTACCAAAAGGGCAATAAGGGAAGTATCGTTGATTTTCCCGACGCTGATGCCATTGATAATGATGAATTTTTCGGATTGGAATGTGACATTTGTATTCCTGCAGCTTTAGGGAACCAGATTACGGCCGAAAACTCCGGTGGAATCAAAGCTCGTTTGATTGCGGAAGGGGCCAATGGCCCGACGGATATTGAGGCCGAAGAAATACTGTTGGAAAAAGGTGTCGAGATCATTCCCGATATTCTGTGCAATTCTGGAGGTGTTATCGGTAGTTATTATGAATGGTTGCAAAACCGGAACGGGGAAATTTGGCAGCTCGAAGAGGTTATGGAGAAACTGGAAAAAAAGATGAAGGAGAGTTTTACCCGTGTCGTAAAGACGTCCCGCGAACGAAAGGTCGATATGCGCACCGCTGCTTTCGTCATCGCCATCGGGAGACTCGAGGAGGCTTACATACAACGGGGAATATTTCCTTGATTTTAATCTCCTTGGTTTAAATATCAAGAGGCTTGCCCCGAGAATTTAAAAAAAGGGGGCTAATAAAGTTCCTTTAAACTACACGATTTTCAGCGTGCTATAGCCTTGACCGTTACGTTGTAGTTGAATCTGGGTGCCAATTCTATCTTTAAGCGAATCGACGTGGCTGATGATTCCGATGGTTTTCGATGATTCGGACTGCAACCTTTCAAGCGTATCCAGCGTTTGGTCCAAAGTTTCGGGGTCGAGCGTGCCAAAACCTTCATCGATGAAGAGGCTATTGATTTCCACATTGCTAGATGCAAGATCGGATAGGGCCAAGGCCATGGAAAGGCTCAATAAAAATGTCTCGCCGCCCGAAAGGGTCTTTACGGATCGTCGCTGTCCGCCCATGTGGCCATCTAAGATGATGAGACCATCGTCTTCCTCCTCGGTCGGGATGTCAAGGCGGTAGCGATCGCTAAGGGACTCCAGCCTAGCATTGGCAAGCGCAACCAGATGACGTAGGGTTAAATCTTGGGCAAAATCATTGAAACGTTTTCCTTGGGCATCGCCGATAAGCTCGTTGAGCAGCTTCCAGCGCTTGATCTGTTTCTCTTCAGTGGCGATCTGTTGTTTTAGGTTTGCGATTTTTTCCGTTTTTTCCCTGTGGTTTACGAGTTGGCGTTCCAATTCAGCCTTTTCTTCCCGGGTGCTTTGAAGCTTTTCCCGTTTAATGTCATGATCTTCCTGCAACTTTTCCTGGGTCTGTGGCACGTCGGATCTTTTATCGGTATCGAACTGTTTTTGTAATAAGGCAAGACTGGTGTCGAGCCGGTCGAGCTCCTTTTCGATCCCCGATTTTTGCGACTGTAAACGATCCAAGGTTTTTTCGTCAAGAAGTGCCTTTCGGGCGTCGGCTATGGTATCAAAGCTTTTAAGACTGACGGATCGGTTTAAGAGTCCTTCCAGAACTGCAATCTCTTCAATTCTTGTTTTCCTTTCCGTTTTGATGTCGGACAAGCTTTGCTGTAGTAACCGTTCTTCTTTATTGAGCTCCGTCCATTTTGTGAGTAATTGTTGGGAGTCGGCGTTGATGTCCTTACCCTTATACTTTGCCTTTAACGTATCTTTGGTCTTGATGCCCGCTTCGAGTATTCTTCCCAATTTTTCCAGATTGGGCCGCAGCTGCTTGTATTTTATAAGCATCTTGTTCTCCTGTTCCAAATGGGTTAGGGCCTCTAGCTTTTCCTGACAGGTTCGGGTATAATGTTCCCAAGAGGAGTACGGCGGCAGGCGCAATCCTTCCGATAATTTTGTTTCCTCGGCGCCAAGCTTTTCGATTTCTTTGGAAAGGACTTCCATTTTTGGCCGTAGTTCATCTTCCCGCTCGTTCAGGCTTCCCAATTCGGATATCTTGGCAATAGCCTGGGCGTTCCATTTCTCGAATTCCTTACCTAGCGCCTTTATTTCTTTTTCAGAGGTCTGATCTTGGGGTAGATGTTGGGCAAACGGATGCTCCAAACTACCGCAGAGGGGGCAGGGTTCGTTTTTCTTAAGCTTGTTCCTGTGTTCTTCGAGGCTGGCCCGCAGCCTTTGCAATGCTAGACGTACTTGCAGGGCCTCGGACTCTTTCTCGAATCCTTTGGCTTTCGCCTGGGCCAGTTCGATATCCTTTGGTAGCGCTTTGCGCTGTAGTTTTATCCGTTCGACTTCGCCCATATATTGATCGAGGTTTTGCTTTTTTTGTTCGAAGACAATCCCAATTTTTTCAAGTTGTTGCGAACGGTCGATCTGCGCTGACAGCGCTTCGCGATGGTGGGCTAGGTTGCCGATATCCGCGATACCCGTAAACTTTAAAAGTTCGGCCAAATGTTTCTCAGAAGTCGATTTTAATTGGTGTAATGTCTCTAGGTTGTTTGCCTTTTTATTGTAATTGAAGGCAGTTTCCCGGGCCTGCTCCTTTATGATGGACTCGATGTTGGCATGTTCTTTCAGTTTTGTATCCCTCAACTTCTGCAGTTCCCTGACCGTGTCGGAAAAGTCATTGATGTCCCTTACCAGATTTTCGGAATCCGTTTGTTTTCCGATATAGTCGCTAACTTCCCTCAACAGGATAGCGACGGCTTTTTGGTTGTTTCCTTGGTGTTGCGCAAGCTTTTCCAACTGCTTGTCGCGTGAGGCCAAGGCCTCTTGCAATGATGACCAAGAACGGAGCTCATCGGCCACGGGACGGACCTTTTCGTGCTGGTCAAGTTGCGCGCCGGACTGCTCTTGAAAAGTGGCCATCTTTTTCTTCTCCAAAGATTGCTTTTCCCGTTCGGAGTCGATTTCCTTTTCGGTTTTAGCAAGGCGTTCTTTTAGTTCGACCTGTTTCTCCAGTCGTTTGATCTGGACTTCTAACGAGCCAATAGTTTCTTTTTTGGTCCTGAAGGCCGCTGTAAATTCCTTCAAAATACCGTCTTCTAACAGTTCGCTGTGATGGGTTTGTATCTCGTCTTGCTGTCGTTCGATTTTTCGGATTTCGGTCTTAAAGCGTTCATAGGTTTTTCTACCTATATCCCTATAAATACCCGTGCCGGTAATTTTTTCCAATAAAGCCCCGCGTTCGTCCTTTTTTGCCTTAAGAAATTGAGCGAACTCTCCTTGGGCCAGTACTACCGATTTGATGAACTGCTCGTAGTTCAGGCCGATGAGCTTCTCGTTGTGCGTTGGTACCTGTGATTTTTTGAGGTCCAATAAAGTTCCGACCTCATCGGCAATTTCCATTTCATAATCGCGTAGCTGGTGGTTACGGTTCGTCGAGATGCGCCAACTCGAAGTGAAGACGCCCGCTTTGCACCGATAGGTTACACTGGCCGCGGCCTCTTTTTGATTTCGGGTCAATAGGGCACCCTTGGCCAAAATTTCTTTCCTAGATATTTTGCCCAAGCGTGGGGTTTGGTTGAACAAGGCCAACGAAATGACGTCCAGTAAGGTGCTCTTTCCACTCCCTGTCGGACCGGTTATGGCAAACAGGGTGCTGCGGTTAAAGGGTGCTTCGGTGAAGTCCACCTGATGCGTCCCCTTGAGCGAATTGATGTTCTTAAAATGAATGTTAAGGATTTTCATGGACAACGGCAGGTTTTGTTTTCCGGACAATTTAAGCCTCGGTGTACACCTCGTCGAGAATTTCCTCAAAGGCCGATAACAGTTCCTTTTTGGTTTCGTTCTCGTATTCATGTTCGGATATTCTTTTCAAAAAGACGTCCTTTGGCCGTACATCTTCCAGTTTTTCCGGTGTTTCGTATTGTCCCAATTTTTTTTCGGCTATCGAAAAATACGTTTTATGCTTGACAATTTCATATCCGGGCATATCAAAGCTGGAAATCAGGCTGTCGAGCTGGAACATTTTTTCAGCGTCATACGATTCCTCGTGCAGCTCCACCTCGATCAGGGTGTCCAGGGCATTGTTTTCTGGCAAAGTGGATAATTTAGCGGAGAGCCTTGACATCGTGCCCTTTATTTTTAAAAGCGATCTAAAGGATGGTACAGGAATACTCTGGGGTACGAACGATTTCTCGGTGTCGAGGAACAAGATGCGTTTTTCATCGGATTGTTCACTAAAGGATAGGGGGATGGGCGAACCGCTGTAATAGGTCGGGATCGTGGCGTTGATGCGCTGGGGTTTATGGATATGGCCCAAGGCCACGTAGTCAAAACCGCTTCCGAACCGATTCGCTTCAAAGGCGGCCTGGTTTCCGATCTGAATGTCCCGTTCGCTTTCGGATGTTTCCGCGCCCGTGGCGAAAAGATGGCCCATGGCTATGGCTGGGATGTCAGGATACTTTTTAGAACACTGTTCGGCCGCCGAGCAAAAAATGGTTTCGATGCCCATGCGTACCGCGGCCAAACGATCGTCGTAGGTATCCCCTGTGTGGGCGGTGCGAAGGTCCGTATCCCTTAAAAAAGGGATGGCGGCCACCACGAGCTCGGTTTCGCCGGAACTGCTCTTTACGGGAATGATGGTATCGTTTATACAGTCAGACATTCCGCCTACAACCGAGATATCCAGTTCTTTTAAAAGTTGCTGCGGGGCGTCGAGCATTGCCGGAGAGTCGTGATTGCCTCCAGTAAGGATAATCTTGGTATCCAGTTTCCTAAGTCTTAAAAGCGACCGATAATACTGCTCCCTCGCTTCGGATGAAGGGTTGGCCAGATCAAAAATATCGCCCGAGACCAAAAGAAGATCGACTTCCAGATCCGCTATCCGATTGGCCAACCAATCGATGAAGAGATCAAAATCGGCGATTAAATTGTGCTTGTGCAATTTTTTGCCTATATGCCAGTCCGCCGTATGAATGATTTTCAATGGTATTCCTTTTTCTCTTTACGCTTCTCCTTTTTCTTTACGTCACCCGTCGCCCGTCGCCCGTCGCCCGTCACCCGTCACCCGTCACCCGTCACCCGTCACCCGTCACCCGTCACCCCGTCACCCGTCGCCCCGTCACCCGTCACCCGTCGCCCGTCACCGGTCAGCCCTTCAAGCTTCCACGGTCTCCGGACTTTCGTGTAAGATGGCGTTCATGATAATTTTGGCGTGGATGCGCGAATTTTCGATGAACCATTTGTGGGTTTCCATTCCGCCGCAGATGACACCGGCGAGATAGAGTCCCTTGACATTGGTCTCCATGGTTTCGGGATTGTATTGCGGCAACCTCTTTTTGTCATCGGAAAGGACAATGCCCAATTTCTTCAGGAAAGCGAAATTCGGCCGGTATCCGGTCAGGGCCAGTACAAAATCGTTTTCTAGGCTGACAGCTCCCTCCGGGGTGTCGATGAGAATTTCGTCTTGACCGATTTCCCGTACCGTAGCGTTGAAGTAGGCCTTGATGCTTCCTTCTTCGATCCGGTTGATAATATCGGGCCGAACCCAGTATTTTACGCGCTGCCCCACCTCGGGACCGCGAATGATCAGGGATACTTCCGAGCCCTTCCGCCAGCATTCCAGCGCCGCATCGATGGCGGAGTTGCTGGCTCCTACCACCGCCAGTTTTTGGCTGGCATAGAAATGTGGGTCGTTGTAATAGTGCGATACTTTTGGAAGGTCTTCCCCAGGTACGTCCAACCTATTGGGTAAATCGTAAAATCCGGTCGCAATAATAACATTGGAGCAGGAATAGGTTTCTTTGTCGGAAAGCACCGTAAACCCGTCTTCCGTTTTTTCTACGTCTTCCACTTTTTCAAAAAGATGGATATTCAATTGGTTCGAGGTAACGATCCTCCGGTAATATTCCAAGGCCTCGTTGCGCTTTGGTTTGGCCTCCTTACTGATAAAAGGAATGCCGTCGATTTCAAGCTTTTCCGAGGAGGAAAAAAATTGCATGTTCACCGGATAATGAAAAAGGGAATTCACGATCGGTCCCTTTTCCAAAATGACATAGCTCAATCCTTTTTTCTTGGCTTCCAGTCCACATGCGATTCCGATCGGCCCTCCACCAACTATAATTACATCAAGTTGTTTCATGGGTTTGCACTTTCTTTTAGTTCTTTAATGGTCGCGGTGGGGTCGTCACTTTTAAACACAAAACTGCCCGCAACCAGAACATCTGCACCCGCCTTGACGAGCTTTCCAGCATTCAGCGACGTTACCCCGCCATCAATTTCTATCAAGGCCTTTGATTTCTTATTCGTAATCAGTTCTCGTAGCGCCCTGACCTTGTCGTAGGTGTTTTCGATAAACGACTGCCCTCCAAAACCGGGATTCACGCTCATGACCAATACGACATCGATATCTTTAATAACATCTTCCAATAGCAGAATATTGGTGTGCGGATTGAGGGCGACCCCTGCCTTCATCCCTTCCGCCTTGATGGCCTGCAAGGTTCGGTGCAAGTGGGTACAGGCTTCGTAATGAACGGTAAGGTTGGTGGCGCCCAACTCGGCAAAAGTCTTGATGTACCGGTCGGGGTCGACGATCATCAGGTGCACGTCCAAGGGCTTGGTGGCGTGTTCGGCCATGGTCTTTACCACGGGCATCCCATATGAAATATTGGGTACGAAAAGTCCATCCATAATATCGACATGGTGCCATGCCGCCTCACTTTGGTTGACCAATTCTATGTCTCGTTGCAGGTTGCCAAAGTCGGCAGCGAGTAGGGAAGGGGCAATTTTTGTTTCGCTCATCGGTTCATTTTAAATGGATTACAAAGATAGGTAATTGTGGACGTTCGGGACAGGCTATCCAAGGCTAAATCTTGAACTTACGGAGACCGAAACTTGCCTTAAATCAATGTTAAAGATTGGTGGCCCCATCACGGAATTTGTATATTTTCAACATATTGATATATAATTTATTTGCTTTCCGTTGAAAAATCCAAAGACCAAAAATGCTTTCCCACCCCATTTAACAAAACTGGAACCCGGGGAGAGAACCACGCTTGTACTACCCGGTGGTGGATCTCTTTTTCTCGAACACGATATACCTTATTTAATGGTATACCGAAAGCGGAAAAAAGATAAGAATACCTTACGCCTGGTGAAGACTGCGGCATCCTATCTGATTTTAGGATCAACCGAGACCACGGAAATCAAAGATTTTTTAGAAAACCTCCTGAGCAAATTAGCGGAAAGGTTTCGTTCGTTTCTGGTGGTTGAAATTCACGAAGGTGCCTTGAAAAGCACGGAATTTCTCATTTCAGGACCCTACAAAAAACTTCCTGTCACCTTGGACGCCCTGTTCGATGGACTTAGTCAAATCGAGTCCCGCTACGGGACCGAACTGTCTGCCAGGTTTTCTGATATTGCGGAAAAAACTCCTGATGATATCATACCTTTTTTCAATACCGAAAATCTCAGGACCCTGGGCGGCACCTACATCGAGATTGAGGTGCCCCCGGTCTATCGCGATGGAACGGGCACTGAATTCCCCGTATTCTTCAGAAAATTCAGAACTCGGTTCGCAGAAACCGTTCAAGAAGCGCTCTTCGATTTTTTTCGGGTCCAAACCAATTCAAAATTGGCCAGTTACCACGCGCTCGGCAGAAGAGAGATACACGAAGAGGTACTCGAGATCGATAAGAAGATTAATGATATACAGAATAGTTATTCCTTTCTGTTGTTGGTGGCGCCTATCAATATTTCGGAACTAAGAACGCGTTATTTCGACAATGGATGTCGGCATGTCGGCACCTATCATTATCGATTGCTGCCCGTTGATCCCGATATTCTGAAACGCAAATTGTACAATCTGGAAATTGACAGAATCGACGATCCGGCACTGGCCTATATCTACGACGAAAAGCGGGAGGAGATCGATCACGAATTGACCATGCTGAAAGAGCGGGGGTCACGGAATTTCTTTTACAGTAGTATCCGAATGTACGGCACGGTATCGCAAGACTTGCTTGAAGAAGCGGAACAAATTTTAAACGAAATACCGGAGGTGCCCGATGCGCTACGCAAACCTGTGATGAACGTCCGTGATTTTGAGCGTTTGGCCGAGCGGGAGTTCGATTATTTCAGGAAGACGGCCCCGGATTATTCCAGTAAAGTCCATATCAGGAATGACGTGAACATCATGATGGTGGCGCAAGGGGAGCTCTATCTTCCTGCGGACTACAATCTTACCGAGATGGAGGCGCAGGCCTTGATACAGCATGAATTGGGCACCCACGCCCTGACCTATTACAACGGGTCGCGGCAACCCTTGCGACAAATGGCGGGGGGCTTGGCAGGTTATGATGCCTTACAGGAAGGAATTGCGGTATTGGCCGAGTACCTAGCCGATGCCCTAGGGGCGAATCGCCTACGTACCTTGGCGGGCCGGGTAGTGGCCGGGGATGCGCTCAGCAAGGATGCAACGTTCGATGAGATGTTCGCGCTACTACACATAGACCATGGCTTTTCTAAAGAGCGTTCGTTCGATATCACCTCCCGTATGTTTCAGGGCGGCGGCTTTCTAAAGGACATCGTATATTTAAAGGGATTGTTGGCATTACGAGAACATCTGTCCGATGGCGGTGCTTTGGAGCCTTTACTTGCCGGAAAATTCGCATTAAAACATCTGGCCACTATAGAAGACCTTACCGAGCGGGGCCTTCTGTATCCCCCGAAATTAAAGCCGCGGTATTTGTTGAGCGAAGCCTGTAACCAGAACCTTTGGAAGTTCAGGGAAAAACTGCCGCTCTACAGGATGGTGTAGGTACAGCTTGCTTCCTTTTAGGGTAAAAAATATTGTTTCTGCGTTTACAGGTTTATGAGTTTATACCTAATCTGCCACCGATAATAATAAAACACCTACGCCATGAAAATATGCTTTGTACTGAGTGATCTGAATAAGGAATACGTCGGCACCTCGTCCGCAATGTTAAAAAAAGCTTTTGAGCGAGACCACACCGTTTACATCATGGAGGTGGGAGGGTTTAATTTTGTACACGGGTCCCCCTTGGATATTCGATGCAAAAAAATCCCTAAATCCTTAAAAGATGAAACGCATTCCGATTTTTTGGACCAAATTAAGAGCGATAAATTGGAGTGGGAAACGATTTCTTCCGATGAGCTCGAAGTGCTTTTCGTTCGCAACAATCCCACCGAAGAGCCGGCGCACCGAAAATGGGCCGAGCATTCGGGACTCGCGTTTGCCAGGGCCATACAGCAGCAGGGGGTATTGGTGTTGAACGATGCCAATGCGATGGCACATTCATTCATCGACAAGATGTATTTTGAAGAACTGCCCAAGGCCATCAAACCAAAGAGTGTCATCACCCGCGATAAGCAGGTCATTCTCGATTTCTGGAAGGACACGAACAAAAAGATAGTACTAAAACCCCTAGAAGGCTCGGGCGGTCAGGATATTTATCTCATCGGAAAGGAAAAGGCCAATTTCGAACAGATTACGGATGCACTGCTCCATAAGGGCTATGTCATTGCCCAAGAATTTCTACCGGGCGTGAGCAAGGGGGATGTGCGTGTTCTTTTAATGAACGGAAAAATCTTGGAGCAGGACGGTGAGCTCGGACTGATACGCCGTATCAATTCCGATGCCGATGAATTTAGAAGTAATCTGGCCTTGGGAGGGAGGGCCGAAAAGGCCGAACTGACCCCGGAAATCGAACGGATCGTTGAGTTGACCGGTCCTAAATTGATTCGTGACGGTTTCTTCTTCGTAGGTCTGGACGTGGTCGACGATAAATTGATAGAAATTAATTGTATGAGTCCAGGAGGGCTCGCCTATACGGAAGATACCGGGCTGCCGGACTTTTCCGAGACGGTGATCGAATCCATCGAACGCAAGGTCGAGTACAAACAACTCAATAAAAATGAGCTCAGTAACAAGGAGCTGGCTACGATGGACTGATGGGGAACAAAAATTTGAAGATGGACGAAAATAGAATTATAGGAACCTATGGAACCGACAATGAGGGGCCGCTGTTGTTCATTTCCGCCGGTATCCACGGTAATGAACCGAGCGGGGTGGTAGCCCTTGAAAAAGTGATCGACCTACTAGAAAGGGAAAAACCTGAAATTTCCGGCAAGGTGGTCGGGGTCTACGGTAACCGTACGGCCTTGGAGAAAGGAGTGAGGTACATAGACGAAGACCTGAACCGGACCTGGACGGAAAGGAATGTGGAAGCACAGAAAAAGGATTCCAACGAAAAGAAGGAAATGTTCGAAATCATCGACGTCCTCGAGTGCCAATCAAGAGACGGGTATCGCAAAAGGTACTTTTTAGATTGTCACACTACCTCTTCCGACAGTCTGCCTTATATCTCCGTGCAGGAGGTGGGTGAAAACGATGCCTGGGCGCACCGCTTTCCCGTGCATATCATCCGGGGTTTTTCTGATATCGTCTTTGGATGTATCGACCACTATCTGAGCCGGATCGGGTTGACAGGCTTCGTTTTCGAGGGAGGCCAGCATCAGAGTCCGGATGCAATCCGATATCATGAGGGAATGATCTGGCTGGCATTGGTCGAGGCCTGTGGATTGGATTTGGAGCGTCTTTCCGAATTTCCCCAAGCCGTAGAAAAAACGACCGATCAAAGAAGGGATCAGAAGACCTTTGAAATTATTCATCGGCACAGCCTTGAAGATGATGACCGGTTTGCGATGGAGCCAGGTTACGAAAATTTTCAGACCATTGAAAAAGGCGAGCTTCTGGCCACGCACAACGGAAAGAAAATTATAAGTCGATGGAATGCCCATATCTTTATGCCGTTGTACCAGACGCAAGGAAACGATGGGTTTTTTGTGGTGGAAGAAGTCGAGGTTGAATAAAGAACGGGTTGTTCATCAAAATCAGTTTGCGACTGCGAACTCTCATTTTTAAGACAATCTACGACCTGTATCCGTGAACTTCCAGCTTTGTATTTTTCGGGCCGCCATTATGGCAACGCGAACTGCCTTAGTCCCTCATACACTACAATACCCACGGCATTGGCCAGATTCAAACTGCGAATATGCTCGCTGAACATCGGAATCTTGAAGAGCCTATCTTCGTATTCTTTCGCTATCTCCGGGGCAAGCCCTGAGGCCTCCTTCCCGAAAATCAGAAAAAGTCCGTCCGTGAAATCGAGGGACCAGTAGTTCCGTACGCCATGACTGGAGAAAAATGCCATTTTTTTGTCCCGATGCGTGCCAAAAAATTCATCCGTATTTTCATAAACCGATACGGACAGATGTTGCCAATAATCGAGCCCCGCCCGTTTCAAACGCTTGTCGCTCAATTCGAATCCGAATGGCTTTATGAGGTGTAAATGAGAGCCGGTGGCTAACGCCAGGCGTCCGATGTTACCGGTATTATTGGGGATTTCGGGTTCGACGAGAACTATATGGAGCGCCATTTATTTTTAGAGTGTTTTCAGATAGAGTCGTTCCACTTTTTCCCGTGCCCAAGGAGTCCGCCGTAAAAATTTCAATGAGGATTTAATGGAGGGATTGGACTTAAAACAGTTGATGTCGATTCGCTCCGCAAGCTCGTCCCAAGTATACTTTTCGGTGAGCTGTTCAAGAATATCCGCTAGTTTGACGCCGTGCAGGGGGTTATTGGGCTGTTTAGATGTGTGGTCTTTCATAGGGTTAAAATCAAAAAACTCCGGTAATCAGCCGGAGTTTATTCATCAATCAAAAAACGAACAGTCATGATAAACTGTTGTCACCTTAAAGATACAACTAATATGCCAAACCTCCAATTTTTAGAAAATTTGAGCGTGTATATCCCACTGGGGCTATCCCAGATAAGACTTTAAAATTTTGCTTCGCGAGGTGTGCTTAAGACGGCGAATTGCTTTTTCCTTGATTTGGCGTACCCGTTCGCGAGTCAGGTCAAAGGTTTCCCCGATTTCCTCCAAGGTCATCGAATGTTGTCCGGCAAGACCGAAATACAGGCGGATGACATCGGCCTCCCTTGGGGTCAAAGTCTCCAAAGAGCGCTCGATTTCTACCCGAAGGGATTCTTGCAATAGTTCTTTATCCGGATTGGGCGATTCGCCACTGCGAAGTACATCGTAGAGATTGGAGTCCTCACCATCGATCAAGGGCGCATCCATAGAAACATGTCGCCCTGAGTTTTTCAGGGACTGCTTTACGTCTTCGACGGTCATATCCAGCTCCTTCGCAATTTCTTCGGGACTGGGCATGCGTTCGTGGGCTTGCTCCAAAAACGCAAACGTCTTGTTGATTTTGTTTATAGAACCAATTTTGTTCAGGGGCAAACGTACGATACGCGACTGCTCGGCCAAGGCTTGCAAGATGGACTGACGGATCCACCACACGGCGTAGGATATAAATTTGAATCCTCGGGTCTCGTCGAAGCGTTGCGCCGCTTTAATCAGTCCGAGGTTGCCCTCGTTGATCAGATCCGGCAAGGTAAGGCCTTGGTTCTGATATTGTTTGGCGACCGAAACCACGAATCGAAGGTTGGCTTTCGTCAATTTTTCAAGGGCTATCTGGTCGCCTTTCTTGATGCGCTGTGCCAATTCGACCTCTTCGTCCGCAGTAATCAGATCTACTTTCCCAATTTCCTGCAAATACTTGTCCAATGATGCGGTTTCCCTGTTGGTAACCTGTTTGGTAATTTTTAACTGTCTCATCCCTGATTTTCCTTTTCTAGTTAAGCGCTGAAGTTCCGGTATAAATTTGAACAAGAACCGGCTCTTCGGATTAGCTGCATATACTTATACGTCGAAAAACGCGAAATGTTACAATTGAAATGAAAAAAGTTGATTTTTTCGCTGAACACCACAAAAAATCCCCGTTCATCGAATTGAACGGGGATTTCTACAATTTACGTCTAACGTCTAACGTCTAACGTCTAACGTCTAACGTCTAACGTCTAACGACTAACGCCTAATCTCTATCGCGTCTCGGCTTGCGATCGCGGTTGTCCCTTCCACCTCGGCGGTCATCCCGACCACGGCCGCGGTCATTGCTGCGGGGCGGACGTTCCTTAAAACCTTCTGGTTTGGGTTGCAGAACCTTTCGCGATACACGGTCCTTTTTAGTCCGTCTATCGATGCCCATATACTTGACATCGAAGACATCGCCCATATTGACCACGTCGGACACGTTTTCGGTACGTTCCCAAGCGAGTTCGGACACATGCAGTAAAATCTCGTTGCCCGGGGCATCGGTGTATTCCACAACGGCACCGAAATCAAGCATCTTAATGACCTTTACCTCGTAAACACTGCCTTCTTCAGGCTTGAACATCAGGGAATCGATTTTGGCCAATACGGCATCGATCCCATCTTGGTTCGTTCCCAAAATCTCAACAATTCCCTCTTCGGTCACTGGGTCTTCGTTGATGACGATGGTCGTATCGGTCTCTTTCTGCAGTTCTTGTATCACTTTTCCACCAGGGCCGATCAAGGCACCGATAAACTCATTTGGAATTACGGTAGTGACCATTTTAGGGGCATGTGGCTTCACATCTTCCCTTGGTTCCGCAATGGCGTCGGTCAATTTCTCTAGGATGTGCAACCTGCCGTCACGAGCTTGTTGCAGGGCCTTGACCAAGATTTCATAAGAAAGTCCCTTGACCTTGATATCCATTTGACAGGCGGTAATGCCATCGGCGGTACCGGTGACTTTGAAGTCCATATCACCAAGGTGGTCTTCGTCCCCAAGGATATCCGACAGTATGGCGTACTTTCCGGAATCCCCATCGGAAATCATTCCCATTGCGATTCCTGAAACTGGTTTTTTTAATTGTACCCCGGCATCCATCAAGCCCATGGTACCAGCGCAAACAGTGGCCATGGAAGAAGATCCGTTGCTTTCCAACACTTCGGAAACCACTCTTACAGTATACGGACAGTCATCGGGTATCATACCTTTCAAGGCACGCTGGGCCAAGTTTCCGTGGCCGATTTCCCTACGGGACGTACCTCGGATGGGCCGGGCCTCGCCGGTACAGAAAGGAGGGAAGTTATAATGAAGGTAAAAGGTTTCCTCTCCTTCGTAGGATGGCATATCGATCTGATTTGCCTCCCTTGAGGTGCCGAGGGTAACCGTGGCCAGAGCTTGGGTCTCCCCTCGTGTAAATAGGGCGGAGCCGTGGGTAGAGGGCAAATAATCGACCTCGCACCAGATGGGCCTTATTTCATCGGTCTTTCTACCGTCTAGGCGTTGGCTCTCGTTGAGGGTCAGATCCCTGATCGCCGCTTTTTCGGCTTTGCGATAGTAATCGGAAATCAAATCGCCTTTTTCTTCCAACTCTTCTTCGGAATAACCCGCTTTGATGTCTTCTTTAATGCTGGCAAAAGCCTCGCTTCTTTCGTGTTTGGAAGAACCGGCCTTGGCAACTTCGTATACTCTATCGTAGGCAAGCTCGTGGATTTTCTTCTCCAGCTCCTTGTCCTCCGATGCTTGCTCATATTCGCGAACTTCCTTTCTACCGAAGGCGTCGGCGAGTTTCATTTGGGCATCGATCTGTTTTTTGATTGCCTCATGGGCGAATTTGATGGCTTCGACCATATCCTCTTCGGAAATCTCGTCCATCTCGCCTTCCACCATCATTACAGAGTCGGCAGAGGCACCGATAATCATATCGATATCGCTTTCAAGCAATTGCGAACGGCTCGGATTGATAATAAACTCTCCGTTCACCCGACCTACGCGTGCTTCGGAAATGGCGCATTCAAATGGGAAATCGGACAGTTGGATGGCGGCCGAAGCGGCCAAGCCGGCCATGGCATCAGGCATGACATCATCGTCGTGAGACATTAGTTGAATCATCACCTGGGTCTCGGCGTGGTAATCTTTGGGGAAAAGCGGACGCAAAACACGGTCCACCAAGCGCATGGTCAATATTTCGCCATCACTGGGCCGAGCTTCCCTCTTAAAGAAGCCACCTGGATAGCGGCCGGAAGCCGCAAATTTTTCACGGTAATCTACCGTTAGCGGCAGAAAGGGAAGGTCTTTTTGTTCGTAATTGGATACGACAGTACACAATAGCATACATTTTCCGGACTGTACAACAACGGACCCGTGGGCCTGCTTTGCCAATTTGCCGGTCTCGATAGAGATTTCCCTACCGTCACCGAGGTCGATGACCTCTTTAAATACTTCTGGAATCATAAATTGAATTTTTACCCGACCTAGTTGTCGGGAGTTTGTTAAACAATGGTCTTTTGTGGCGTAAATGCCCTGGACGGATTTCCGCCCATTTGTGTTGTTGTGTTGTGTCGACCAATGAAAAACCGTGTGTTGCTTTACCAACGCACAATCTCTATTATAGAACTCGTTTTGAGTTGATTTTTTACCTGCAATACGTTTACAAGCATGAACTCAAGACGAGTTCAAAAGCAAAAAGGGCTGAAAGTTTCAGCCCTTATCTCTTCGTTTTGGGCAGTGGTTATGCCCTTATTTCCTGATTTTGAGTTCTTTGATAAGTTCACGATAGCGAACAACATCCTTTTTCATCAAATAATCGAGAAGATCACGTCTTTTACCTACCAATCGAACCAGCGAGCGCTCGGTATTGTAATCCTTCTGATTGCTTTTCAAATGCCCCGAAAGGTGGTTGATTCGATGGGTGAACAGGGCGATTTGCCCTTCGGTAGAACCTGTGTTCTCCGCTTTTCCGCCATACTTTTGAAAGATGTCGGCTTTTACTTCCTTGGTTAAATACATGCCAATATTATTTTAATGATCTTTATGTATGTGGCCGCTTTTCGGCCAGCGTGCAAATGTAAGATTATTTTACAAGCTATTCTATCCCGTCGCCCTAAATTTTGGTACTACCGTCTTGTGGCATCTTCGGGCGAAGAGATTTGTGACATTAGCTGCGCACGGGATTGTTCTCGATGAGATCAATATAAAGGTTGATTTTCTTTTTCAGGTTTTTTCGATGTACGATAAAATCCAAAAATCCGTGTTCGAGAACGAACTCGGCGGTCTGGAACCCGTCCGGAAGCTCTTTTCCGGTTGCTTCCTTTACCACTCGGGGGCCTGCAAACCCGATCAACGCACCGGGTTCGGAGATGTTGATATCTCCCAACATGGCGTAGGACGCCGTGGTTCCGCCCGTGGTAGGATCTGTACAAAGTGAGATGTAAGGCACTTTCGCATCCGCCAACTGCGCCAGTTTAGCTGAGGTCTTGGCCAGCTGCATCAACGATAGTGCGGCTTCCATCATTCGGGCCCCGCCGGATTTTGATATCATGACAAAGGGGATTTTTTTCTTGATCGAATGGTCGATGGCCCTGGCAATTTTTTCGCCCACCACACTGCCCATGGATCCCGCGATAAAGCTAAAGTCCATACAGGCGACTACCAAATTTTTGCCCTGGGATTTCCCCACCGCGGTGCGTACCGCATCCTTGAGTCCCGTTTTCTTCTGGGCGGATTTCAAACGATCGGAATATTTTTTGGTATCCTCGAATTTCAAGGGGTCTTTCGAGGTCAATTTGGCGTCGAGTTCCTTGAACTTATTGTCGTCGAAAAGAATTTCAAAGTAATGTTTGCTTCCAATTTGTACGTGGTAATCGTCTTCGGGACTGACGTAATGGTTTTTTGCCAAAACTTCGGATTCCACAATCTTTCCGGTGGGCGATTTGTACCACAGACCTTTCGGCGTGTCCTTCTTTTCTTCCGTGGCCGTTTGGATTCCTTTTTCCTTTCTTTTGAACCAAGCCGTCATGTTTTCCATATTTGGGTTAGTGGGACATTTTAAGATGAACCGGACTAAATCGGTTCATTTATAAGGTATCTACGTTATTTAAATCCTCAAAAGCTTTTTTCAAGCGTTCTACAAAAGACTTTTCGCCCTCACGGAGCCAGACTCTAGGGTCATAGAATTTTTTGTTGGGCTCGTCGGCACCTTTGGGATTTCCTATTTGGGTTTGAAGATAGTCCTTTTTATCCTGAACATAATCCCTTACTCCGGTGAGAAAGGCGTACTGCAGATCGGTATCGATATTCATTTTGATAACTCCGTAGCCGATACCCTCCCGTATTTCGGCAACCGATGATCCCGAACCGCCATGAAACACGAAGTCGATATGGTTATGTCCGACGCCATATTTTTCGGAGACGTAATCCTGTGAGTTTTTCAGTATTTCCGGAGTCAGCTTGACATTGCCCGGTTTGTAAACGCCATGGACGTTGCCGAATGCGGCGGCGATGGTAAATCGGTGACTCACTTTGGAGAGTTCTTCGTAGGCGTATGCCACTTCTTCGGGTTGGGTGTATAGTTTTGAATCGTCAACATCGGTATTGTCGACTCCGTCTTCTTCCCCGCCCGTGATACCCAGTTCGATTTCGAGCGTCATGTTCATTTTGGCCATCCGCTCCAGATACCCTTTGCAGATTTCAATGTTTTCTTCGATCGGCTCTTCAGATAGGTCGATCATATGCGAACTGAACAAGGACTTGCCCGTTTCCTCAAAATGCTTTTCGCTCGCATCGAGCATCCCGTCGATCCAGGGCAATAGTTTTTTTGCACAATGGTCGGTATGAAGAATGACGGTGGCGCCGTAGGCTTCCGCCAATTGGTGTACGTGTTTGGCTCCCGCGACGGCACCGAGTACGGCTGCTTTTTGCCCCTCGTTGGAAAGACCTTTACCCGCATTGAACTGTGCGCCCCCGTTCGAGAACTGGATCATGACCGGAGCGTTCAGGCTCGCGGCGGTTTCCAAGACGCCATTGATGGTGTTCGATCCTATTACATTTACCGCCGGAAGGGCAAAACCTTTTTCCTTGGCGTATTTGAAAATTGCCTGTACTTCGTCTCCGGTAGCAACGCCGGGTTTAATATTGTGGGCCATAATCCGTACTCTTGTAGTTAATAATTAGTATGACTGCAAAAGTAATAAAATAATGCAAGAGCGGATAAAGGCACAGGTTGAAAATGGGGGAGGGTCGAAAGGTTTATCCGTAGGTGTACTTCAAACTTCACTTCGGGCAAGCCATAGCACTGTTATAAGTAGGGGAGAACTGAATTTGCTTAATGCACATGGACTTCCATTATGTGCCGAAACTCGCACTTGAAACGATCACTTGACTCTGGCTCTTAAAACTTAAACCTTAGAACGGATAGTTTATTCCAATTTGTAATACGGCGTTCTTAAGGTTGTAGTCAGTGAACCATCTTTCCGAAATTTTATTGGCGGGGTTATAGGTCTTGAAGCCAAGATCGGCCCGGAGCACAAAAAAAGTAAAATCGTAACGAAGTCCGAAACCGGTCCCCAGGGCAATGTCCTCCAAAGAATCGAACCCCGTGAAGGTCGCTTCGGGATCCTCTACGTTATCGAAAACGTTCCAGATGTTTCCTGCATCGGCGAAGAGGGCACCCTTGAAATTTCCGAATAGCGGAAACCTATACTCCAAACTTAAGCTTAATTTTAGATTGGCCTCATTAAAGTCGTTAAGCGCATCGGTTCTCCCCGGGCCTAGCGAATAGGGCGACCATGCTCGAATGTCATTGGCGCCCCCTGCAAAATAACTGCGTACGAAAGGTATGTTGTTGGAGTTGCCGTATGGAATTGCGATACCCGAAAAGGACCGGAAGGCCAGTACACTGGTACGCGATACGCTCCAATATTTCACATATTCCAATTCGGTCTTAAGGTATTGGCTGTAGGGTACGTTGAAGATTAAGCGACTCCCGGTTTCGTTTTTATCGAAAGGAATCAGGGCCGAAATGCCCGAAAGTAAATTTCCCGCACTTTCGAGCTTAAATCGCAACCGATAAAACTTATTGTCCGCCAGTCCGTTACGGCTGCTGTAGTTAAGGGTATAGTTGCTGGTAAAGATTAAATTGTTTTCGGTCAGGCGCCGTCTTCGCTCTTCGATACGGTTGACGGGTTTAAAATCTTCCGCCGAAATCGGTACTTCCCGATTGAGAATAGCTTCGGTAAATCCGGTGGTCCCAAAGGGGATAATCAGGCGACCGGGGTCCTCCGAACCGTCACGGGATTCGTAAAATTCCGATAAATCAGGATTATCCTGATAGATAGGGGCAGATGCAATGTCATTTAATTGGGAAAAGGAATTGCGATACACGTTAAAGAACCGGTCTGTATTCACATTTCTGACAAACTGAACGTTCAGCAGCTCGATATTGTGTTTGATATGGTCGGAGGGCACCCAATTATAGCCTAAAATAGTGTTGAAGGCCTGTTTATCAAGACCTATATTCTTCTGAAAGCTGCTGCCCAGCGATATTCGGGTTCTCGGAAGGGTATAGCTGGGGATGATTTTTTTGGTATCGTAAAAGGGAAACCAGATGCTGGGAATATCGAGATTTGCGTCGGCACCAAACTCCTGGATGTTAAAGAACCGGTTATCGGTAATACTTCGATCGTTGGAGTTGCCAATGCTGACGCGCCCCGATATACTCAGGTTCTCGGCGCCCCCGAAAAGATTTCTGGCCTGCAGGGCGGGATTGAGGGCCAGCCCGACCTGTTGGATGTTCGATCGAGTGAGCTCAAAAGACATTCCCAGTGAATACCTGGGCCGCGCCGCCAGATAGATGTTCGTGTCGAGGGTCGCCTCCTCCTCATTGGGAATGGAGGTTATCGTAGGATATTTAAAAACGCCAAGGTTGGTGATCTGCCTATAGGTTCGGGTGCGGTCGATGTCGCGATATACGCTGTCCCTTTCAAAAAATACGGCATTGGCCAAAGTGTTGGGGTTGAACCGCAGTTTGTCGCGATAAAATATATTGTAATCGCCAAAACGGATGAATTTTTGCTCCCGGTCGCGTTCGTCGAAAAGATAATCGGTGTAAATATTGATGTTGTTGAAACGGTAGATTTGGTAAGGAGTGGTGGTTATGGCCGAGTCGCCCCTTTTTTTAAAATTATCGATATTCAGTTCGATGTTCATTTTCTGATCATCGGCGAGCTTGGTGGTATCGGTCGCAATATCATATGATATAGAGCTTTCCTGAAAATTATATATTCCCGTGTTGCGGAAGATGTCGCTGAGGCGTTTCCTTTCCGCACTGAACTGGCTCAGATTGAACTGGTCGCCTTCTTTCACGATCGATTCAGCACTGTTAAGGGCATAAATCGAATCGACTGTCGCGGAGGCGATCTGGCGTGAAATCGAATCAATGGTAAAAGGCTCGCCTAAATCAACTTTATAGTTCACCTCCGCCCGTTGTCGCTTGGCAAGCGTGTCGATGTCATAGCGGGTATCCGTGTTGAAATAGCCTTTGCTGCCATAGTATGTCTTTAACCGCTCTAAGGTTCTTCGGGTCTTAACGGTATCAAGTATTACTGGTTTTTCTCCCGTTTTCTTGAGCCATTCGCTGAGACCCTTGACTAAAAAGGATTCCCCCAATCGGTCGACCTGTTTTTTTGATAGAAGGTTGACCAGCCGCTGTTCCCTTTTTTCTTTACGATGTAGCCAATTCCGATAGGATGAATCGGGATTCTGTTTCGCTAAATTATAAAGGTTGAGCCGAAGCGGGTATCCCAAGATGGTACGGTTCGGCTCTTGCAGTACGAGACTTTCTACATCGGCGTCATTGATCTCGACGCTGTCGACGTAAATATTGTTTTCTTTGAGCAACAACTGGTTTCCACCTACCCGTTTCAGGGTATCACAAGAGTTGATTGCCACAGCTATAAATAATAGGCCTATTTTAGCGGTGATTTTGGTAAAGCGAAACAATATGCCCATAGCCACCAAAAATACATTGAAATCATGTAATGTTTGAGGGATTTGGATACGAATTGCACGAATTGCGCGAATTGCCGGAAATCGGGTCGAAAGTTAGGCGAGATGGGTCAACTAGGGTGGGATTAATTTAATGAATATGTCCGTACCGTTCATTTACCGGACCGCGGAAGAATAATGGGACGCCCGTGGATAGTAGGATAGTCCCCGGATAATGGGATAGATTTTAACCGAAATATCATCTTTATGGTCAGTAAAAAGCAAATAAAGTTCGTAAAAAGCCTTGGTCAAAAAAAATATCGCAACCGGCACGGTCTGTTCGTGGCGGAAGGTATAAAATTGGTGCGGGAGTTACTGCTCTCTTCTTTTAAGACGTATCGGATATTTACCACGGATCTTTCGGTCTTCGACGGTAACAACGGGGCAATTGAAGCCATTACCGAGGCCGAACTGGGTCAGATGAGCGGGCTAAAATCTCCCAACACCGTTGTAGGGGTGTTCGAAATACCCAATGCGGGAAATCTTGATTTTTCAGACTGGATACTGGCCGTTGACGATGTGCGCGATCCGGGAAACTTGGGTACCATCATCCGTTTATGTGATTGGTTCGGCATCAGTCATCTTGTATGCTCCGAAAATACGGTAGATTGCTACAATCCGAAAACTTTGCAGGCTACCATGGGTTCCATCGCCAGGGTAGCGGTCGGCTATACCGATTTAGAGGATTTCTTGGAAAAATCCGACCTGCCCGTTTTTGGTGCTTTTATGGAGGGGGAAGCGGTTTACGAAGCGGAGTTGCCAAAAAAAGGGATTTTGGTGATGGGCAACGAATCCAACGGTATTTCCCCAGAAGTAGAACGTCAGGTTTCGAAGAAACTCAGTATTCCCCGGCCCGGACACACCGATCGTTCCGAGAGGAAATCCGCCGAAAGCCTGAACGTGGCAATGGCGGCGGCGATTTTACTGAATGAGATACGACGCAAATAGTATGTAGGTTTTCAAAGAGAGGTTCATGCCTACACTTTTAATTGCAATTACAACGAAAGCCAACTCTGTTTTGTAAGTTGATAGGGGGAACTGAATTGGCCGAAGAAATATACAGCTGCCCAAAGGGGCAAGAAAATATCAAAGCGACTTCAACAATCCCCCGTCGATGGGAATTTGGGTGCCGGTAATGAATGCGGCCTGTTCGGATGCCAAATACGTGACCAGATAGCCATATTCCTTTGGGTCGCCGATACGTTTTAGGGGTACCTTGGATTCCATATCAGACCTTACCTCTTCTTGCGGTATGCCCTGTTGTTCTGCCTTTTTGGTATTGAGCTGGTTGATACGGTCCGTATCGAAATAACCCGTTAGAATGCTATTGACCGTGATGTTGTGCTCGCCCACATCGCTGGCCAATGATTTGGCCCAGGTGACGACCGCTGCCCGAATGGTGTTGGAAAGGGCCAGGTACGATAATGGTTCCTTCACGGAAACGGAGGCCGCATTGATAATGCGGCCCCATTTGTTTTTTATCATATGCTTTAGTGCCAATTCAGTGGTAAAGACCACTGTTTTGAAGAGCAGGTCAAAGGCTTCCTGATAATCGGGCACTTGTTTGTCCAACGTGTTCCCGGCATCGGGACCTTGAGTATTATTGACCAAAATATCTACCGAATTGGTTGCAAAGAAGTCCGAAATCAGTACTTTATATCCTTCGAAATCGGAAAAATCCACCACTAAATAATTATGGACCTGTCCCTGATCTGTAGAAAGTCCAGCGACAATGGATTTCAATTTGTTCCCGCTGTGGGACATCAGGGTTACGCTGGCGCCACTTTCCGCCAGCTGTTCGGCCACTGCCTTGCCGATTCCGCCGCTACTCCCACCGACCAGGGCGGTTTTTCCAGTTAAATTTATTTTCATGCTTTTGCGTTTTAGATGTTAACTCGCTTCAATAATCCTACCTTAAAGACCGGAAGTTAGTTTTTCCGGGCCCGTCTGTCGGCGGAGCGGTTTGGCAGTCTGTTTTTTTTACTGGCCACTAGCCACTAATTCACTACCTACTTATACTCTTCCCTTACCGGACTAAATGCATCCATTAGTTTACAGGGGGTCAACGCGCGACCACTATGTTTTTTATAGGGTGCGATGATCACTATATCCCCTGGGTGATACACTTGGGTGTCCCCATTTAATGTAAACTCGAACCTGCCCTCGATTACGTGCATCACCTGCTCGTTCATGTGCGAGTGTTCGGGGACCTCCGCACCCTCATCGACTTCCCAAAAAGCGAGGCTCATGTTTTCCGTATGAACCAATCGACCGTGGTAACCGGGCATGATTTCTTTGGAGGGTATTTTGGAGAGATTGAGCGACATAGATTCAGATTGAATTACGAAGATAATAAGAAATAGAACGCGGGTAAGACCTCGGACAAAATACGCAACCTTTCCACCAATTTAGTATTCGCGAGACCCGAGTTTCAAAATCCGAAAGCGCATTGGCGTACAATGAACGAACGAATGCAACGTTTTGTAGAGTTTTTTGGTTAATACTCCGGGGACAGGAAAATTTCGCCACCCTTTCTTACCTTTGGTGAAAATTGATAGGAAATGCAAATCCACTTTATTGCCATTGGCGGAAGCACCATGCACAATTTGGCATTGGCACTGAAGGACAAGGGCTATATGATAACCGGAAGCGATGACGTAGTTTTTGAGCCCTCTAAAGGCCGCTTGGCGGAAAAGGGATTGCTCCCGGAGAAAATGGGATGGTTTCCGACAAAAATCCGGGAAACCCTTGATGCCGTAATCTTGGGGATGCATGCCAAGCCCGATAATCCCGAATTGTTGCGGGCCCAAGAACTGGGACTCAAAATCTATTCGTATCCCGAATACCTGTACGAACATTCCAAAGAAAAGACCCGGGTCGTCATCGGGGGAAGCCACGGAAAGACCACCATAACCTCTATGATCTTGCACGTGCTGGACTACCACGGCCGGAATGTCGATTATATGGTCGGGGCCCAATTAGGGGGGTTCGACCGGATGGTGCACCTTACCGATGATAACGATTTTATAGTTTTGGAAGGGGACGAATATTTGTCCTCCCCCATCGACCGGCGACCCAAATTTCACCTTTACAAGCCCAATATTGCCTTGTTAAGTGGAATCGCGTGGGACCATGTCAATGTATTTCCCACTTTTGAAACATACGTGGAACAGTTCAGGATTTTTGTGGATGGTATCGTTAAAGGGGGAAGCATTACCTATAATGCTGAAGACGATGAGGTCAAAAAAGTGGTCGAGGCTTCCGACAACGCCATCCGAAAGTTGCCCTATTCGACTCCAGATTATGAGGTGGAAAACGGACAGACGCTTTTGGATACCCCCGAAGGTCCTATGCCCATTGAGGTTTTCGGGAAGCATAACCTGAGCAATCTTGCCGGGGCCAAATGGATCTGTCAGAACATGGGCATCGACGAGGCCGATTTTTACGAGGCCATCGCGACCTTCACCGGGGCATCGAAACGCTTGGAAAAATTGGCCGAGGGAAAATCGAGCGTTTTGTATAAAGATTTTGCCCATGCTCCCAGCAAGGTGGCCGCCACCACGCGAGCGGTAAGGGAACAGTATCCCGAGAGAAAACTGGTTGCCTGTCTCGAACTGCATACCTACAGTAGTTTTGAACCGGAATTCCTAAAGGGATATAAAGGCGCCCTAGACGCCGCTGATATCGCCGTGGTCTTTTATCTACCGGAATCCGTCGCCATAAAAAAGCTGGATCCCGTCTCCCCCGAACAGATATCCGAGGCCTTCGAGCGTAAGGACCTGCGCATCTTTACGGATGCTACGGCCTTCAAGGATTTCATTTTCGAACAGGATTATAAGAACTCCGTGCTGCTGCTCATGAGCTCGGGTAACTATGGAGGCTTGGATCTGGAGGCGGTCGGAGGGGCAGTGAAATGACCTTATCGGTTTAAGGGTGTATAGGTTTATGGGCCAATTCATAGTAATTCGGAACCATATTTTGTAATAAATATCCTGGGGAAGACGTTAACCAGTACCACTTCACGGTTAACCCTTTTTAAATTATGCAGGAAAAACGCTCATCCTTCTCCATAAAATATTGGTCCGATGACGACAAACCGCGCGAAAAATTAGTTCAAAAAGGGAAGTCCGCCCTATCGGATGCCGAACTGATCGCCATCTTGATCGGGTCGGGAAGCAGGAACGAAAGTGCGGTGGCCCTGTCGAAAAGGATATTGGCAGGGGTCGATAACAATCTGAACGAACTGGGCAAACTCAGCATAAAGCAATTGAAGGTCTTTAAGGGCATCGGGGAGGCAAAAGCGATCAGCATAATTGCGGGACTTGAAATCGGCAGGCGGAGAAGGGGAGAGGCGATCAAAAAAATAACCAAGATCAACAGTAGTCGGGACGCCTTTGAGCTATTGCGGCCCCGAATCGGGGATCTCGAGCACGAAGAGTTCTGGATCCTCTATCTGAACAATGCGAATAAGGTATTGCATCTGGCCTCGCTCAGCAAAGGCGGACTCACAAGCACCTTGGTCGATGTGCGCCTTGCCATGCGACAAGCTCTTGAACATGGAGCAGTAGCCTTGGTGCTGGCCCATAACCATCCCTCGGGAACCCTGAGGCCGAGTAAAGGAGATCGAGACGTCACCGCTAAATTGAAAGGAGCCGCCTTGACGTTGGACATTACTGTTTTGGATCATATCATCGTTACCGAAAAAGACTATTTTAGCTTTGCGGACGAAGGGGTGCTGTGAAGATTGTTGGGGGTTCTTCCTTTTTGGGAATGCACAAAAACCCAATCCGACCTCGAGACCCCTTTTCCTGCAATCCCATTTCGCCGCTATACTGACACTGGCTTACCCTCGTCTTCCGATTCCACGCTGCATCCCGATTCCGGTCCAACCTCATGCGAACCTCGGCCCTTCTTCTTTTTCACATCTCCGGGCTGTAACTCCACCCTTTTTCGATCCTAACACCCGTCCAACCCGGTCCAGACCCGAACTCGACCCAACTTCAGCGGGAGCCCATCCTCATCCCGCTCCCATCCCCAAGCCTCAGTTAACGTCTAAAGTCTAATGACTAAAGATTACCCCCCACTCCCCAAACTATTTGTACTTTTGAATTTTGAAGAACAATGCTATTAATCTACACCCATAAAATCACGCCTCGCTTCACGTACACCATGAAGCAGGTGTTCACCCGTATCTTAGGTCTCAAAATCACCTTTACTACTAAGGTAGAGGACTTTATAAAGCACGCCGGACCAAAAATCACTTACACTAAACAACCGCTCCAGAACGAATTCTTTATTCGGAGCAACGATTTGCTGTTCGAGCAGGGCATCAACGATTTTGAGATCAAGATTTCCGAATGGGACGGGGTTCCTTGTTTCTTCGATGCCGGGGACCGCAGCAGCATCCCCTTTGATATTTTTTCGGCCAGTTTTTATCTGATAAGCCGCTATGAGGAGTACCTTCCCCATGTGAAAGATCATCACGGGCGATTTCCCCCCAAAGAAAGCCTCGCCTATAAACATGTGTTTCTACAATCGCCGGTAGTTGACATCTGGGCTTTTAAATTTCTGGAAGCCCTCAAAGTAAAGTTTCCGGATTTGGAGCGTAAATCCAGATACTATACCTATACATCCCTTATCGATGTCAACACATCCCATGCCTTTGCCTATAGAGGTTTTGTAAGAGGTGTCTCTGGGCTGTTGTATGATTTGGCATCCTTGAAATTCAGCCGGGTGGCAGAACGAGTCAAGGTGTGGTTGTATCCTAAGAGAGATCCGTACGATAATTTTGACTCCCTGGTCGAACTGCATAAAAAGTTCAAGATCAAAAGCATATTTTTTTTCCAGTTCGCGACCTATTCCACGTATGACAAGAACGTTTCCCCGAACAGTAATAAGTTCCGGTTTCTAATCAAGTCTATTGCCGATTACAGCATAGTGGCCCTGGCCGCCTCCTACAGTTCCTTTTCTGATTTTAATCTCTTAAAAAAGGAGAAGAAGCGGCTGAGCGGCGTAATCAACCGCCCGATAGATACTTGCCGCATGCGCTATAACCGAACCCATTTGCCGGATACGTACCGCACCCTGATCGAAGCGGGTTTCAGTGACGACTATACCATGGGGTACACCAATGAACCTGGGTTCCGTGCCGGTACCTGTACCCCGTTCTACTTTTACGATATGAACCTTGAAATACAACAGCCCATACGCATCCATCCCTTTACATTTCACGATTACGCCTTTACCAGTGTCGGCGGTCGCGATGCGGTTTTAAAGCGTATGGAAACCCTTAATAAAGAAGTCAAGAAGGTAAACGGCAATTTTGTAACGGTTTTTTCCAACGAACTTCTGGGTAACGATCATAAGGTCGATTGGATGGACTTGTACGAGACCGTGTTGGAGCGTTACAATCAATAGTCCGTAAGTATTACGCTACTTAATTGTTGTGGAATACACTTCGAAATGCCGTAATTATTCTTATAATTGCTCCAGACAATCACTGTATTTTACCGAGGATAGCAAGCGTCATCCCGAAATGACATACTGATTAACAGTCCGAACGAAATAAAATCACTAATATGCAGTTATAGGGGTAAACGTACTGTGCACAAGGCATGGGGCGTTAAAGGATTATGGAATGAAAAGTAGCATCAAACTTTTATTAACTGTTTTAACCGGCTTTTCGGTCTTTGTTTCCTGTATTGAGGAGCAAGATTTCGACCAGTACGACGAACTACAGGCGAACCCTGAGGTCGAAGCTAGTATCTTGTATATCGAGGCCCCGGAATCTTTTGTCAATGCCGCGGGCAATGCCGACGTGATTACAAGAAATTTCGACTTTAATGCTTTTAGCGCAGATCTCTTTGCGGAAAGGGTACTCGATGGTACGGTTACTTATATTGTACAGAATACGACCAGCAAACCGGTCGATGTTTTCGTAGAGTTGTTGGATGTGAACGGGAATGTGCTCGATACGGAGCGGATCGAATCTGAAGCGGGTATGGTGAATCAGCAAGTAGATATAGCGTACGGCAGTGCAGGTAAAAGCATAAACATCATTAAAAACACCTCCAGCATTCGGGTTACGGCCAGAAATCGGGGCGATAGTACAAGCGTTGCTGACAACCCCGACCCCAAAATCATTTTAAAATCAAGTGGTAAATTCCGATTAGAATTAAAATGAGAATCCCCCATCTACTTTTTATTGTCCTCTTATGGGCCTGTATCCCCGTAAAGGCCCAAAACAAGCAATTGTTGTACGATTTTACCGAAATTCCGCAGGCCGGGATGGTCAATCCCGGAATGGAGACGGATTTTCATTGGTACGCGGGTATTCCGGGCGTATCGGGAATCATGGTCCAAGCCGGCTCCAGCGGTATTTCCGTCAACGATATTTTTGCGAACGATGGGCTCGATATCAACGATAAGGTACGCGAACGTGCCGTTTATGGGATGAAGCCCACCGATGAGCTCAGCGGAACCTTTCAGGTGGAATTCCTGAATTTCGGGTTCCGGGGCCGCGACCCTGACTTATTTTATTCCGGGGGGATGTACCTTGAAGGGGATGCCATTGGATATTGGTTTCAAGACTATGCCATTTTGGCCATTGAAGGTAACGCCGACAGGCTGAATCAAAGATTTGACGTCGGCCACTTAAAAACCCGGGGGGAATTAATGAATGTGTTGCATTTTGGAATCAACAAGAAAATCAACCGCGACCTGATTCTTGGAGGAAGGGCGAAAATCTATTCCAGTGTGTTCGATTTTAACTCCACCAAAAACAGGGGTTATTTTGTGACCACGGAAGGTGAAAGAAATATCTTCGCCACCACCCTTAACGCCGATGCCGAGCTTCGCACTTCGGGCCTAGAGTCCCTCTATGACGCCAGGGAAGAAGGTAATATTGCCAGTACCGCGGTCAAAAGAGCACTCTTCGGCGGCAATTTGGGCCTTGGCGTCGATTTAGGGTTCACCTATTACCTGAACGAGCAGACCGTACTCACCGGTAGCCTGTTGGACCTTGGTTTGATCTACCATACGAACGACGTCAACAACTATACCCTAAAAGGTTCGGCTACGGTCGAAGGGGTTGTCATCACTCCCGAAGGAACTATCAATCCCGATACCGATTTTTGGGAAGACCTGGTCGATGATGTGGAATCCTTGGTGCCCTACGAAGAGAATTCTCAATCATACGTTGCCTTTCGTCCCACCAAATTGCACGCTTCCCTCCGCTATAACTTTGGCGAAACGGTGGCACGCAGAGGTAATTGTAAGTGTGGGACTAAGCCAAGAGGGGTAAGGCTTCCCCCAAAATACGCAAATAGTGTAGGCGGACAGCTATATATGATCAATCGGCCCAGGGGCCCGCAAGCTGCCTTGACGGCCTTTTACCTGCGGCGCATTGGTAATATCATGGCGGTCAAGGGCACCTATACGGTCGATAAATTCTCGTACACCAACCTCGGCCTGGGCCTCAACCTGCAATTGGGCCCTGCTAATCTTTACGCTATGGCGGATAATCTTTTATCGTACCGCAACCTTGCAGATAGTCGTTACGCGTCCTTCCAACTCGGATTGAACATCATTGCCTGGGAATAGAAGACGGAGAGGTATCCTTAATTGATTAGGGTTCGTACGGTGAAACCCCACAAAAGGAGGATATGCCGATTCAGTTCCAATGTTAAATCCGTGGCACAATTGTTGACCTTCCATAGTATAATTCGTTAACTTCCGTCGAATTTTGGAAGCTTCGGAATGGAATTCGAATTTTTCCCATTGAAACTATTATTGATAAAGAAAATGAAAACAGCACTGACACTATTTTTAACACTATTTAGCCTACTCGCTATGGCGCAAGAACAATTGAACGACTACAAGTATATTGTGGTTCCTAAGAAATTTGAGGATTTCAAACGGCAGAACCAATATCAGACCAGCACCCTGGTCAAACACCTTTTTTCCGAACAAGGATTTGAAGCGGTCTACGAGGATAAGCTCCCCCAAGACCTCAAAAGCAACGGCTGCTTGGGACTCCGGGCAAAATTGGTCGACGGATCATCGATGTTTACGACCAAGGCCTCCATTGTTTTGGAAAATTGCAACGGGGAAGAAGTGTTCGCCACAAGGGAAGGTAAAAGCAAGGAGAAGGATTATAAGGACTCGTACGGAGAGGCCATTCGCGATGCGCTCAGCTCCCTCGATAGTTTCAACTATGCCTATAACGGAAAGGCCGGAAACTCAAGTTCCGTGAGCGTCGATATGGCGAACGATGTACGGGAAATAGCGGAGGAGCGTCGTAGAAACCATTCTTCGGCCAACCGTCCGGATATCTTGGTGGAGCAGGAGGCCACCCGTGAAAATCAGCGATATGTGGACAGAAGGCCGAGGTCTTCCAAACTTGAAAAGGCCGTCCCGGCAGACGAAACTCCGGAAAAATCGACCTCCCGAACCGATCGAACGTATAGGGACAACGATACGGCGGCATCCAATTCTGAGCGGACCGAAGCAAACCTGTCGGATATTGCCACGGGAACACTGTACGCCCAAGAAGTGTCAGTAGGTTACCAGTTAGTTGACAATACGCCTAAAATCCGAATGAAAATTTATAAAACCTCAATGCCGGACTTCTATTTGGCGGAGGCAGAAGGCTCCAACGGGGTCGTTTTCGAGAAAAATGGCACCTGGTTCTTCGAATACTATTCAGGGGGCAATCTTGTGACCGAAGAACTGGATATTAAGTTTTAAGAAAAAGTTTAGAGGTTTGGGAGTTTATGAGTTTAGTTGTTCACGCGCAACGCGATGAAATTTAAGGTCTAATGCTGCCGTCGCCAGATTGGAGGTTCAAAATAATAGGTTGCGTTGAAGTGAAATTAAGCCTTGAATCAATTTTCAACTATTATATTTTTCCTTCCAGCGTTTCTGAAGAAAGTCCTTTATCGCGTTCTCGCGGGAATTGTTCCCCGGTTCGTAAAAGGGGGTGCCGATGAGTTCATCGGGCAAAAACTCTTCTTCCACAAAGTTGTTCTGATAGTTGTGGGCGTATTTGTATTCCTTTCCGTAACCGAGGTCCTTCATCAGTTTAGTGGGCGCGTTGCGCAGGGGGAGGGGAACCGATAGGTCTCCTGTCTGTCTGACGCTCTGCTGTGCTTTGCCGATGGCCATGTAGCTGGCATTGCTTTTTGGAGAGGTCGCCAGATAGATGGCGCATTGACTCAGTATGATTCGCGCTTCTGGATAACCGATGGTCGTTACCGCCTGAAACGCGTTGTTGGCGATGACCAGGGCGGTCGGGTTGGCCAGGCCGATATCCTCCGAGGCCGAGATCAACAAGCGCCGCGCGATGAACTTGACGTCTTCGCCGCCTTCGATCATCCGTGCCAACCAGTATACTGCCCCGTTGGGGTCGCTACCGCGAATGGATTTGATGAAAGCGGATATGATATCGTAGTGCTGTTCCCCGGTCTTGTCATAAAGTACCGTATTTTTTTGCACCTTTCCCAAGACCAGTTCGTCGGTGAGGGTAATGGTATCACCTTCCTCGGAATTGACGACCAGTTCGAACATGTTCAGTAATTTCCGTCCGTCGCCACCCGAAAGCCGCAGCAGGGCCTCGGTCTCCTTGAGGTCGATATTTTTGGATTTTAGGATGGGATCTTCCTTGATGGCCCTATTGAGCAAATCTTCCAGATCTTCTTTCCCGAACGGATTTAGCACATACACCTGACAGCGGGAGAGTAGGGCGGGAATGACCTCAAAACTCGGATTTTCGGTTGTAGCCCCGATCAGGGTGACCCATCCCTTTTCGACGGCGGCCAAAAGGGAATCTTGTTGTGATTTGCTAAAGCGATGGATCTCATCGATAAAAAGAATGGGATTTTTGGCGGTAAAGAGTCCACCCCCCTTCTTGGCCTTCTCGATGACCTCCCGAATGTCCTTCACCCCACTGTTGATGGCGCTGAGGGTATAGAACGGCCGCTCGCTTTCGTTGGCAATGATATTGGCCAAGGTCGTCTTGCCCGTACCCGGCGGACCCCAAAAGATCAAGGAGGGAATCACCCCTTTCTTGATCTGTCGGGTCAGCGAGCCGTTCTCGCCCACCAGATGCCGCTGGCTGATATAATCCTCAAGGGTTTTCGGACGTACGCGTTCTGCTAAAGGTTCGTTCATAATTGCAAAAGTATGATAAAGTTGGAATCCTACTAACCGGATGATGAAGGGTTTTCTAACCTTAAATTATGTCAAATTTTCAGCTGCTTAGAAAACGGCGGAGTTATTGCTAATTTTGATACCATGTCCGAAAGCCACTATTTTAGATTTACGAACGCCGTTGTAATCGCGCCCTTGGTGGCGGTATTAAGTATATGGACGGTCTTTTTGATAGAGTTGCGCTTTCAGGTCAATTTGAACGACTATGGCATTTATCCGCAGAAGCTTTCGGGATTGAAAGGAGTCGTTTTGAGTCCCTTAATCCACGGCTCGACCGAACATTTATACAACAACACCATTCCCCTGGCCGTGTTGACCGCCGCACTGTTTTATTTCTATCGGAACATCGCCCTTCGCGTGTTGCTGATAGGGATACTGATATCGGGAATCTTTACCTGGGCCGTAGGCCGGCCATCATACCATATTGGCGCTAGTGGGATTATTTACCTCTTGGCCAGTTTTATGTTTTTCAAAGGGATATTCACTAGGCACTATAGGCTGGTGGCCCTCTCCCTAGTCGTAGTTTTCATTTACGGCAGTATGTTGTGGTATATTTTTCCGGTGGAGGATGGAATTTCTTGGGAAGGCCATTTGGGCGGCTTCCTGACAGGACTAGGTCTTGCTTACCTAATGAAATCGGACTTACCTCCACTTAAAAAGTACGACTGGGAGCAGGAGGATTACGATGAAGAGGCCGACGAATTTTTACGGCAGTTCGATGAGGACGGCAATTTTATTGGGACCAAGGAAGAAGAAATTGAGGAGGAGCGCATCAAGATTATCTATCATCTCAAAAAAAAGGAAAATGATGAATGAAAACAGTAGAACTTCGTTTCGATTATCCAATCAGCTTGGGGTTTCGTATGAGGGTCTGGATTTTGTGCACGAATCTAAAAACACCAAACCTTATGACCTTGAATCTTAAAAAACTTTAACCTTAAACTTTGACCCTTGACCCTTAAACTTTGAACCTTCGTTGTCGCACCACCTCATATAAAAAGACAGCACAGGCCACCGACACGTTCAACGATTCGATTTCGCCCAGTAAAGGAAGTTTGGCGAGCTGATCGACGGTCTTTAGGATAGAGGGGGAGATGCCCCTATCTTCCGACCCCATGACAATGGCGCAGGGGCCGTCAAAGGTTATGTCGTAAACCGTCTTGTCAGTCTTTTCGGTAGCGGCCAACACGGGTATCCCGCTGGCCTGTAAATAGAATACCGCGTCTTTTATATGGTCCACTTTGGCAATTGGGATTTTAAACGCCGCCCCGGCCGAAGTTTTGATGGTATCGGCGGTGACGGGCGCGGCTCCCTTTTTCGGAATAATGATACCATCTACCCCGGAACATTCCGCCGTCCTGATGATGGCGCCGAAGTTACGAACGTCGGAAACCTGGTCCAATAGCAGAAATAAGGGGGTTCTGTCACTTTTGAGCACTTGCTCGACTAGGGGTTCCAGCGTATGGAACTGAATAGGGGAGACCTGTGCCACGACCCCTTGGTGGTTGTTTTTGGTCAACCGGTTCAATTTCTCGATGGGCACGTAAGAGGAATGGATACCTTTTTTACGCACCATAGCCTCGAGTTGCTTTGATAGATCCCCTTTGAGGCCCCTTTGAATAAAGACCTTGTCGATGGGCTCCTCGGAATTTATGGCTTCGAGTACGGCACGGATTCCGTAGACGTGAGTTGTATTTTGCATGGGGCTAAAGGTAAATAAAAAAACCATCCTAAGAACTAGAATGGTTTTTACAAGGGTAAAAGCTAAGAACAGTTATTCTACATCCCAAAATATTTTGGAATACATAACGTCGCCATCTGATAGTTTACTTCTGGCGGCATCCCAATTTGAGTTATTTAACAACTGTTCATTGTTTGGATAAGTAACCCTGGTGGGAATAATATCAAGGCCTGGTACTAAAGTGGTAAAGGTCAAAATTTCTTCACCATCGTCGTAGGTATCCCCCGGGACTGTTAAAGTAGTTGGGAACCCACTTCTTCTATATTCGGTCCAACCTTCGAGTCCATCCATGTAAAGAGCAATGTACTTCTGAGTCAATACGGTTTCCTCACTTGCCGCAGGCAGTGCTGCTACATATGCTGTTGCATCTTCAGCTGAGATTCCCCAGTATTCCATGGAAGCTGCTACGCCACTCTCATAATTGGCTTGACTCCATCCTTCAAATTCAGAACGGATAAATTCAACTTCAGCATACGTTAAAAGTGGCTGAGTATAGTCAGGTTGAAGAATAGTCGCATCAGGAATGCCTTCGTCGTCAATTGCCCTAACGGAAGCATTACCAAAACCATAAGGTAAACCTACCACTTCTTCAGTATCTAATCTAGTGTCAAAATAAGCATCTACCCTTGGGTCATCCGATCCAACTCCATTGAATGGACCTACTCTGTTGTATAACAACTCTGTAAAAGACAATGACGGACCGAAATCCCTTCTTGCATCTACCGTAAAGGCAATATGCCAAGGGCCACCGGTGATATCGTCCGTTCCAAACGTGTATGTTGCGTTATCTGAGTTGCTAGTGAAGGCCTCATCATTCGATTCACTATATGTTTGTGCAGCCAAAGCCGGATTTGAATACGCAATATGAGCTGCTAATCTCAACCTGAGGGAATGTGCAAACTTAACCCATGCAGAACTATCACCATTGTAGATATTATCGCCTTCCGTAAACGCAATGGAAGAAGTATCCATACTGTTGGCAGCCTCTAACAGTTCGTTTAGCATATCCTCATAAATAACCTGGTCGTCAACATACACCGGACTATTAATGCCCGCTTCCAACTGAAGCGCTTGGAAATCGGCATTATCCCTGCCACCATAACTCCAATAAGGTACATCTCCAAAAGTATCCACCAGCTTGGAAAAGGTGAAAGCCATTAAAATTCGGGAAACCTGAATTTGATTATTGTTACTTCCGTAAGCAGACATCAAAACGCTGGTTTCGGGATCTTCATTTAATGATATTATCTCTTTTAAATCCGTTAATATTCTATACGGCCACTCCCACATGTCATCGACCATGGTATTACGAAGTGCATATCTGTTTTCTTCGGTATAAAAGGTTTGATTCCAGTATTGAGCCATACCCAAGGTACCTCTACCTGCCACCCATTGGTCGTTCAGTTCATAGGCTAAATCAAAAGCAGCCGAGTTCAATAATTGGGTTGACGGCGCAACGACTGGATTGTCTGGGTCATCGATATAATCGGTGTCACAGGAAATAACACCGAACATAATGACCAATGTCAAAAGTCTAAATTTATTATTTTTCATGTCTTATTTTTTAAAATGATAATTGCACGTTCATTCCGTAAGACCTTGTTGAAGGCTGTAAACCTCCTTCAAGGCCTTGAATGTTTCCTGAACCAGTAGATACGGTTTCTGGGTCAATTCCGTCGTAGTCTAGGCCCCAAATCAACAGGTTCCTTCCGAAAAGACTCACTCTTGCCGTATCGAAGAAGTCAAAGATTTGCTTTGGAAAGGTGTAGCCTACTGTAACTTCTCTAAGTTTAAAGTAATCGGCATCAAATACGTTTTGAGCGTCCGGTGTTCCGAAACCGCCGTAATGGTTACCACCATACGCTTGTGCTGAAACATTAGTTGTGTTAGGAGCAGTATCCGTAACTGTATAAGACCCATCAGCATTATACGTTACCGTCCCGGTAACGCCTTCTAAAACAATTCCGTCTTCCCGAATGTTGTTCGCTACTGTTTTCTCTAACATACCAGAGTACATGCCCCACATGTGAGAGGTAGAGAAATACTTTCCACCTTTGCTCATACCTAATAAAAAACTTAGATCAACATTCTTATATTGGAAAGCGTTTCTTAGGCCAGCGGTGTAATCTGGCAATGTAGAACCGATTGGTACGATATCGCTGGTTGCCGCATAGGCTCCACCGGCAGTTACCACTTTATTTCCTTCACTATCATAAATAAAGTCAGTGCCCATGATTTGTCCGTACGGTGCACCTACATAAGCCGCTAGTTGCGCCTGGAAAGGAGCATTGGTCAAAAGTATAGAATTAAGACCATCGATTAACTCTACAAGTTCACTTTCATTCTTAGCGAATGTACCGTCAATTTGCCACTTAAAGTTCTCTGTTCTTACAGGTGTAATACCAACGGCGATTTCGACACCTTCATTTGTCATCTTTCCGGCATTCACATATTGACTGCCATAACCAGTTCCAAACGAGAGGTCGATTGGAATGATTTGATCGACCGTTTCATTTTGGTAGTAGGTAACATCAAGGTTGAGTCTGTTTTTGAAAAAACTCAATTCTGCACCAGCTTCCCAAGTCGTTGTGGTTTCACTTTTCAATTCGGAATTAAGTCTCGTACTTGGTACGGTAACCCTACCTGTATTATTGAAAGGGTTATCTATGGTAAGTGTGTTCACGGCTCTGTAAGGATCCGTGTCGTTACCAACTTGTGCCCAACCCACTCTTAATTTACCATAATTGAACCATTGGCTGTCTTGGATAAAGGTATCGCTAAAAGCCCACGCCAATGATGCCGAAGGATAGAAATACGAGTTGTTGTTATCTGGTAAGGCAGACGACCAATCGTTTCGCGCCGTGAAATCGAAGAACAGTTGATCATATATTGCAAGGTTTAAGCTTGCAAAAAGGCTGTTTACCTTCTTTTTATCGGTATAAGTGTCTTTATCCAATTGTCCAAGACCATTCGCGATATTAAAGATGCCCGGTAGTGATAGTCCTCCTGTAGTTTCGTTTCTTACGAATGAGAGTTGATAGTCTCTTTTATTACCACCGACCAAAGCACCTAGTGAGAAATTATCCGAGAAATCTTTGTTGTAATTGGCAACCAACTCATAGTTGTACTCGCTGTAATCATAATTTCGCTCTCTGTATAATGACTGGGCTTGCGAACCTATTGATTGTCTTTCCTTATTTTCAAAATGATAGGTGTCACCATATACAGTACCCTTAACACTTAGTTCGTCGCTAACTTGATAGTTAAGACCGAAGTTTCCAAAAACTCGAGTTCTGTTGTCTGTTGGATAATTTTCATAAACCGTCCAGTAGGGGTTATCCGAGTAGTTCGGGGTAGCGTCATCCCAAGATATGCGATTCCACGTTCGCTGAGTACCATCCTCATTCTTGTATTTTCTTAGTCGATCATAGTCGAGTTGTCTTTGACCCCATTGAAAAAACTTTTGCGTTACACTATTGTCATCGTACCCAATTGTCGGCCTTTTACCTCTTGAAACGGTATAGTTGATAATACTGTTGGCAGTTAATTTCTCTGAAAGATTTTGTGTCAAACTCACTTTAGCCGAATATTTTTCGATTTCGGTATTCGGAACTATACCAGTTTGATTTTGTGATCCAAAAGAAAAAAGGTAATTTCCTTTTTCTCCACCCGATGATAGGGTTATATCGTTTCGATAGGTAATGCCCGTATTGAAAAAAGTCTCGACATCATTGGCAGGAGCAACCCATGGGCGCGGTCTTAGATAATCTTCAGGAAAACTTTCTTGGTCGAATGCATCCCAATGTAACACCATAAGATTTGGGTCGTACTTTGGTCCCCAGCTTTCATCGGTGTGGTAATCGGCCAACCTATAAGTAGTACCGTTAATATTGGCAGTTGCAAAGCCCCCATCGGAGTCTTCACCTGTGATTATGGCACCTCCACCATACTCTCGTTGTAGGTCGGGAAGTACTGCTACTTGAGAGAAAGAAACCGAAGAGTTTATTGAAACTCCAAGTTTATCGGAGGCTTCACCCGTTTTCGTCTTTATCAATACCACCCCGTTAGATGCTCTGGAGCCATATAAAGCCGCGGCTGTACCTTTAAGGACGGTTACCGACTCAATATTATTAGGGTTAATATCATTGATAGTGCTACCAAAATCAACACCTCCTGCGCCCCTCTGGGCATCGGTAGTGTTGAATCCAGAGTTGTCCATTGGAATTCCATCAACAACAAATAAAGGTTGGTTTTCGCCAGTTACAGAGTTTGCTCCTCTAATGAGGATACGTTGAGAACCTCCTAAGTTCCCAGATGGAGAATTCACCTGAAGACCAGCCACTTTACTGGATAACGCACCTACCGCATTATCGTTTTGTGCTGACAGCAGTTCCTCAGAATTCACTTGGGGGGCGGAATACGTAAGCGATTTTTCATCCCTGTTAACACCCAAGGCGGTTACCACAACCTCTTCCAATGCCTGCGCATCTTCTTCCATCTGTACGTCGATAACATTGCCGTCACCTACTCCCTGTTCAACGGCTTTCTGGCCGATATAGGTAAAGACGAGTACTTGCCCTTCTTCGGCATTTATGGAATAGTTTCCATCGAAGTCGGTCTGGGTGCCAGTAGTGGTACCTTGTACGACAATATTGACTCCCGGAAGGGGGAGCTCGTTTTGATCGGTCACCGTACCGGTCACCGTTTTTTCCTGTGCAAAAGATAACTGCACGACCAACGCCAATAGCAGCGTCAGCAATCCCTTGTGTCTTGCTCTCATTTTATGTTTATTTGAATTAGCTAACACCAAAGGTGCCAATTTTAAGTTAATTGACCAATTAGCTTAACAATAAATTATGCATGCATAGCACTTAAAAGAGTTAAATGTTGTGCCATAAACCGAGCCGATTCAGACCATTTTGCGTATTATGTTCAGGTTTCTTTGAGTTTTGATAAGTTAAAACGAAACGTTTTGTTAATATCATCAAAATATCGAAATAGCATCAATTCGGGATGCAGTTAATAATAAATTGGTTTGAGGACATCCGGGATAGGTCGAATCGGGTTGATTTTTCCTTTTGGTGGAACTTTTAGCCAATGGATTAAGGAGGCCCACATGATACTTCAACGGAACTATGGTATGCTTCAATGGAATTATGGTATGAAAAAAGCCACCCTTGGAAAAGGGCGGCTTGGCATGCAATAGGATAAAATAAACGAGTATTCTATTCTTGGCACAGATTTAAATTAATTTCACCTGCGGACGGCGAAGGAACTACATCGGCTACTACGTTCCCACTGGGAGCAGTAATCTGAAATGAAACTTCCCCGTCGAAGGACCCTGCGTTGTAAACAAAATTAAGGGATTGGGCATCGGCAGGCACTGTAAAGCTCTCCGTATTCTCGTCAACATCGACCACAAATTCCAAAGCTGACTCCCCATCGATGTTTACGGTTATGGAGGCGCCGTTCCAGCCATCGCCATAAGAATCTTGTCCGGCTATGGTCCACTCTCCGGTGGGCGGAGTTGCCAAGATGCAGACCACATCGGCCTCATAGCGAAAAGGGGAAGCAAAGAACTGCCCCGTTACATTATCTCCAACATTGCTGCTGGTGAACACCGATCCATCCTCTAGGATCATGGCGACGCGGGTACGAAAAATATCTCCCCCGTCCAAACGATCTAAGTTGGGACCCAGCCCGAGCAAATCTACCACGTCCTGTGCATTGACGGTAAGGGTGTACCTTGGTTTACCATTTTCCGCTGCCGTAAATTCGGATGCCGGAACGCTTAAGAGCAATTCTTCTCCTGCGCTGATGTCCTCATCGTCCAGGGTAGTGTCCGTTGTCCCATCCTTATCAAAAAATCGATCTGCAAAGGATACGTACACATCCATGGACGCGAACCGCGTATTATTTTGAAAATCGTCCGCTTCCAATTCAATAACGATATCCGATCCCGCAACATCGTTCTTATTAACGATAGCCGGACTACTATATGATATGGTCCGCAAAACGGCCCCTTGGGTCAGCGCCGACCGTGGGAAGGGGTTTTTCTCTTCGTCCTCGCATCCAAAAAAAAGTATTGCGGAAAACAGGAACAATAGGGTTTTAGAACTATTTTTCATGATCTTTTTTCTTAAATTAATTTTAGTCTACAGTTGGTCCGCCCTCTGCCCAGAATACACGGACGGCCTGATTGGGTTTTTGCGAAATATTGGAATTTTGATCCACCATTTCGCTGGGATAGATAAACGAATTGATAAATTCACCAGGTTCCGCTAGAAGGGTTGGCTGAAGATCAGATGGAAAACCGGTTCTACGGTAGGTGTTATAGGCCTCAACCCCGTTCCCGAAAAGGGCCTTGAAATATTCCTTTACAATCACTTCGAGTTTGCCGGTTGCGGAAGCAGCATCGTAATCGTCCAACACATTGGTAACGTACTGATCGATATTTTCCTGAGCGGGCACGTAAACATCCCGGACCGTACGGGTTTCATCGACGGCATCATCTAGATAATCGAGCCCTTCCCCGAACGCAATGACTTTATTGATCGAAGCTCTTACACCTGCCTCCAAATAGGCTCTGGGATCTCCGGTCACTCCTGTTACCAATGCAGCCTCAGCCAGCATGAAGTTCGTGAACGAAGCGAGCATGATCGGGGAGATTCCTGCGCCTTCGAGGCCGATGTCCCTTCCCGGAATGGCGGCGCCTTGATTGATGTCCATCAGCCCTCCGATAGGATATACGCCCCAGGTCGATCTTAGGCCACCATCGGGCGGAATACCGTCATTGTCCCCGTGATCACGCCCCCAGTATCCGTTCCCCGCATCGCAGAAAACGTCAGAAAGTTCGAAGTGGACGGGTGCGGATTGGGTAACGCAGTCGGCTTCGTTGGCATCATCGGTAAAGTTTAAGGATTGCCGATAAAAGTAATAGCGCGTTCTCGGATCTCCGGTGGGATAACTGTCCTTGAGCAATACCATATAGTAGTTGGACATGTAGTCTGAAACATCGGCGGCCACATCAAAATTTCTTCCGAAAATGGGATGCCTACTGTCCGGATTGGCATCTGTGGACGAGTATTGGAACTGAAAATCATCGGCAGAATCCAAAATAATATTGCCGTCCGCCACTAGGGCGTTGATTTTAGCGCCGGCATTCGAATCGATCAACCGGGTTTGTAGATAGAGCTTCAATTTAAGCGTATTCACCAATTTTATCCATTGATCTTCATTTCCCCCATAAAAGATATCATCGGCAACACCAAAGGCCTCATCCCGATTGAACTCGGTAAGGGCATCATTAAGCAAGGTCTCGACTGCGGCATATATAGCGGCATCATCGTCCAAGCTCGGATTTGGAAATTCCGTTCCTTGAATCGCTTCTGAAAAGGGCATGTCCCCGAAAAAATCGACCAATGTCATAAATGTATAGGCCTCGATAGCTTTGGCAATACCTTTATGGGTGTATAGCCCTGCTTCCTCTGCCGGTTCAAGAATGGCCTTTGTATCCGCTAAGAGCCCCGCGTAGGTGTCTTCATAAACGATATCAACATCACCGGGAAGGTAGGCGTTCTCGTAGGTAGGTCCGAACATATGCAATAATCTGGTGACCTCCATTCCCCGTTCCGATAAACCTGCGTTATCGTCCGACTGGGTGCCATCTAGTACGGCCGCGAGTTTAATTTGAATGGAGTTCAGAAATAAATCTACGTCCGCCTGTGTGGGGGCCAAGGCATTCGGACTTTCCAAAATCTCCAATTCGGTCGATTCACAGGAATTTAGCGCCAAGGTTATGAATGAAATACATAACCCTCGATATATGTACTTTTTATATTGCTTTAACATGGTATTCATTTTTTTGCCGTTCATGATTAAAAGGTTGCCTTAACACTGAGTCCATATCTTCTTGAGCTGGGTCCGGTGATATAATCGATTCCCTGACCGTTACCGACCCCTGTACTTAGGGTGTTGGTGTCAAAGCGTACATCATCGGGAGTATTTACGGCATCGTACCAAATATTGTTGCCGCTTAAGGTAAAGCTCAGCTGCCCGAACGGGGTCCTTTTGAGAAATTCCGATGGCATGTTGTACGATAAACTGACTTCGTTCAACCGGATGGTAGTTCCGTCGTAGATCAAGAATTCTTCGAAATCCGCAAATCCAATAGTATCGAACCCAAGGTTTGAGGCGGTAATCTGGGTGGTGTTAGGTGTACCGTCCTGTCTTACCCCTGGCAACACGTAGGATGCCGTTCTGTCGATACCGAAACCGACGGTTCCACGTCCCAAGGTCGATCCAATGGTCTGGGAAAAAATATCTCCTCCGTGTCTGTACAGGAGATTGGCCGAGAGGGAAAATGCCTTGTACCGAAATGTAGTGGTAAGGCCAGCGTTCCAATCGGGGTTCGGATCGCCCAGGATAGAAATTTCACCCGAGTCCAAATACAATCCATCGTCCCCTACGACCAGCTCCCCTTGATCGTTCCGGACCACGGCGGAACCTTGAAGAACTCCAAAAGGCTCGCCGACGATGGCATAATTCGCTGCACTGCCGATTACGAAGTTGGTCACTGCGATTTGATCCGTGCCTTCGGGCAAGCTTGTAATCGTGCTTTCGTCCGCGAAGAAGTTGCCGGCTAAATTCCATGAGAAATTGTCGGTGCGAACCGGAGTGAAATCGAAATCGACTTCAACTCCTTTGGTTTCCAGACTTCCAGCGTTGATTCTGGTAACGGTAAAACCGGTCGAAGGATCTAGGTTCTGATCGGTGATCAAATCCTTGGTCTTCTTCTTATAAAGACTGACGTTTAGCGACAGACGACTTCTGAAAAATTGGGCATCTACGCCGATTTCGGTTTCGGAAACAGTCTCCGCCTTCAAATCGGGATTCCCTAGACGGTCTGATACCGAGTTGCTCGAAAGTACTCCATCTACACTTACGAAACCACGGGAGGTAAGATTAAGTGTATTTCTGGTGCCGTAGGGATCGGGGAATCCAGCGGAAGTACCGTAACCCGCTCGCACTTTTAGGCTGCTCAAAAAATTGTCCCTGACCATGCCCTCGATAAATTGAGTGGGCAAAAACGAAAGGCTCGCAGCGGGATAGAAGATGCTGTAGTTGTCTCTTTCCAGCGTAGAGCTCCAGTCGTTACGGGCAGCCAAGTTTAGGTACAATCCTCTTTTATAGCCCAATGTAATATCAGTATAGACCCCAAGTTGGTTTTCAAAACTGTTGAAGGCCAGATCTCCTCCGGTAAAACTGTTTACGGTGGAGTGGTTGACGAAGTTAAAATGCTTCAGCACCCCGAACGCCAATTGTTGTGTGCTTTCGACCCCATCTCTTTCAAAGGTATCGTTTCTTGCCTGTCCACCCAAGACCACTTGAAGGTTCAGATCTTCCGAAAAGTCGCGGTCATAGTTGAAATTGACCGTATGGTTCCATATTTTATTCTTGACCTGGGTGGTTCTGAAAATACCGGTGGGATCGCCATCTACGCCACCTTTGTTCTGCCCGTAGGTGTTGAATTCCGTATAGGTGTCAAGCCCGAGTTGGTACGAAACCCCAAGATGGTCCGTAATATCGAAGCCGAGGCTCATATTCCCAAAGATACGTTCGGTATTTTGGGTAGTTTTGGAATTTTCTACGGTCCATCTCGGGTTTTGAATATCATTGCCTGATCGATAATAAATACTCCTTCCGTCCGCAGTTTGAAAAGGAAGTCCCATTAGATCAACACTTATGGGGGTGTAAAGAACATCCCCGAAAACGGAGGCACCGTCCCCAATGGTCCCGCTACCCAAGGAAGCCGCGATGGGTGGGGTCTTGTAATCAGTATTGGAGTAGTTAAGGGTTCCGCTGACCCTAAGCTTATTGGTCAAATTGGCGGACCCTCCGATACTTATATTATTCCGTATGACCTTGTTGCCAGGAGTAAACCCTTTGTCCTCCAGGTGGCCCAAGTTCAGATTATAGGTGGCATTTTCCGTTGATCCCCTGAGGTTTACCGAAGACGATGATACCCCGCCTGTCCTAAAAAAATCCTCAATGCTATTATAATTTTGATACCTATAATCGGAAGCGGCCAGATCTTCGAAGCCCACTTTGAGGGATTCGTCCGATAATCTGTCAAAAGGATGCTGTACCAGCACGGTACCATCGGGGGCAAGGCCTCTGTAGTAAGATCCGTAAGAGACGGGATTTTGTTGGGAAAAGGCCGGGCCCCAGTTGCTAAAGAAAAAGCCAAAGGCTTGGTGGAAGCCCCCGCCATACTCCTTCTGGGATTTCTGCAGTATCGGCTTACTTATAAAATAGGACGTGGAAGCGGTGACCTCAAGTTTTTCTGCGGTGGCTTTTTGACTCCCGCTCTTGGTGGTTATCAAGACCACGCCATTTCTTCCCCGTTCTCCGTAAAGCACCGTGGCACTGAGTCCTTTTAAGACCTTTACGTTTTCAATTGAATTGGGATCTAGGTCCAAGAAACGACTGGATTCGCCCGAGCTATCGAAAAAATCCGATTGCTCATTGGCCCCCCCGTCGAAGGGTACCCCATCGACAATAAACAAGGGTTGGTTGCTCCCTGAAATAGAAGAGTAGCCCCTGATTACGAAGTTAGTGCCCGAACCTGAAACTCCGTTCGTTGCGGTGATGTTTACCCCGGCCGCCTTGCCCTGAAGAATTCGGCCGATATCGCCCTGCGCGCGCTCCTCTATCTGCTCGTTGCCTACGTCGCTTACCGCATAACCCAAAGAGCCGGCCTCCCTTTTAATGTTCTGTGCCACAACAACTACTTCTTCAAGCGCCTGGGCATCTTCCGAAAGTTGAACATCTATGGTCGATGAACTTCCTACGGTCATTTCCTGGGACTGTTGTCCGACGTAAGTAAAGGACAAGACCTGACCTTCGGAGGCCTGAATACTGTAATTACCGTCGAAATCGGTCTGTGTGCCGGTCGTTGTGCCCTGCACTACTATGTTGACCCCCGGTAGCGGTAGACCGTCCTGATCGGTCACCGTGCCGGAAATTGTTTTCTCCTGTGCAAAAGAGACCTGCACAACTAACGCTAGCAGAAGCGTCAATACTCCCTTGTATCTTGTTTTCATTTTTGGTGTTATTTCAATTAGCTCTGGCGAAAATATTAATTAAAAGTTAAAGAGGTGGCAAAAATTAACAAAAAACTATTTATTTTTAATTTTTTTCAATCAAAATCTTAAATATCAGCCAAAAACATAGGTATGAACATTTAAGGTTTTCGGGAGGATGACTCTCTGGGCTCTTTCGATGTCTAGAAGTTGATTGCCATTTGTTTACATTCATACAAAGTGGTCGATATGGTTTTGAATACGAGGTGCTCTACACTATGGTTGTATATGGTCTCAAAGATTCGCTTTTCCCCTACGTCCGATTCTCCTTTAAAGATGACTTGAATACGTGAGTTCGCATCTCTTATTGGGAAGCAATGGGGAGTGGTGAGAATTGCAAACTAACAGGCATTTCTGTTTTTGATCGATATTTGCTCGAGGGGCCGTACCAACACCTTAAGGGCCCGGCTAAAAATAAATTGGAAATTTAATCTTCATCCATTTGAATTTTTATGAAATAGTCTTACATTTGCCAGCCCTTAAAACAAAGGGTTAATTTTTCATACATATAATAGTATGCCAACAATTTCACAATTAGTACGAAAAGGAAGGTCCACGATTACCAAGAAGAGTAAATCGGTGGCTTTGGATTCGTGCCCCCAGCGACGTGGGGTCTGTACGCGTGTTTATACCACTACACCGAAAAAACCGAACTCTGCCATGCGTAAAGTGGCCCGGGTTCGATTGACGAACGGAAAAGAGGTGAACGCGTATATACCCGGTGAAGGGCACAACCTCCAAGAGCACTCGATAGTATTGGTCAGGGGCGGAAGGGTTAAGGATTTGCCAGGGGTTCGATATCACATCGTGCGCGGCGCACTGGATACAGCAGGTGTCGCGGGACGAACACAGCGGAGGTCGAAATACGGAGCAAAAAAACCCAAAAATTAAAGGTTAAAAGTTAAAGGTCAATGGGTGAGGGTATAGTTCTTTTGACCATTGACGAATAACCATTAACTAAAGAAAGCAATGAGAAAAAAACAGGCAAAGAAAAGACCGCTTTTACCAGACCCAAGGTTCAATGACCAACTGGTTACGCGCTTCGTAAATATGATGATGTGGGACGGAAAGAAATCCGTGGCTTTCGGAGTGTTCTACGATGCAATGGATATTGTTGAGGAAAAGAAGAGCGATGAAGAGAAGACTTCATTGGAGCTTTGGAAGGATGCCCTTTCAAATGTTATGCCCCATGTCGAAGTTCGCAGTAGAAGGGTAGGGGGTGCTACCTTCCAGATTCCGATGCAGATACGTCCGGATAGAAAAATATCGACCGCTATGAAGTGGTTGATCAGTTTTTCTAGAAAGCGAAACGAAAAAGGAATGGCCCAGAAATTGGCTGCGGAGGTTCTTGCAGCTTCCAAGGAAGAGGGCGCAGCGGTCAAAAAACGGTTGGATACGCACAAGATGGCCGAGGCCAATAAAGCATTTTCCCACTTTAGGTTTTAAGCGTATATAAGGTAGGAAGTTACGACCGATCCCAAAATAGAAAGTAGCCGGGATTGGAATTTGGAATTAGGAATTTGATTTTAGAATGGCAACACGAGATTTAAAATACACAAGAAACATAGGTATCGCGGCACATATCGATGCCGGTAAGACAACCACCACAGAACGTATTCTGTTCTACACAGGGGTCAACCATAAAATCGGCGAAACGCACGAGGGTGCTGCTACGATGGACTGGATGGAGCAGGAACAAGAACGCGGAATCACTATCACCTCCGCGGCGACGACCTGTTCGTGGACCTTTCCGATGGAAAATGCGAAGCCTACCGAAGATGCCAAGGACTACCACTTTAATATAATAGACACCCCGGGACACGTTGATTTCACCGTAGAGGTGAACCGCTCCTTAAGGGTGCTTGACGGTCTGGTTTTTCTTTTTAGCGCCGTTGATGGGGTCGAGCCACAGTCTGAAACCAACTGGAGATTGGCCGATAACTATAAGGTACCAAGAATTGCCTTCGTGAATAAAATGGACCGTCAGGGCTCCGATTTCTTGGGAGTAGGAAGGCAGATTCGCGAAATGTTGAAATCGAATGCCGTACCGATCGTATTGCCAATCGGTGACGAAGCCGATTTTAGGGGAATCGTGGATTTGGTAAAAAACCGCGCTCTGGTCTGGCACGACGAAAATTTTGGGTCCACCTTTGATGTCATCGATATTCCCGAAGACATGAAGGAAGAGGTCAAGGAGCATCGCGCTGCCCTGATCGAGGCCGTTGCCGAATACGACGAGGATTTGTTGGAAAAATTCTTCGAGGATGAGAATTCCATTACCGAGGATGAAGTGCATGCCGCTTTGCGTGCCGCCGTAATGGATATGAGTATTATTCCTATGATCTGCGGATCTTCCTTTAAGAACAAAGGGGTTCAGTTCTTGTTGGACGCCGTATGCAGGTATCTGCCATCTCCGTTGGATAAAGATGCTATTGTCGGAATCAACCCGGATACCGAGGAGGAAGAGAAGAGAAAGCCCAGTCTGAAAGAACCTTTTTCTGCCTTGGCTTTTAAAATTGCCACAGATCCCTTCGTCGGACGCTTAGCCTTCTTTAGGGCATATTCCGGAAAGTTGGATGCGGGTTCATATATCTTGAATAATCGTTCAGGTAATAAGGAACGGATTTCCAGAATCTACCAAATGCATTCTAACAAGCAAAATGCCGTTGACGCGATCGGTGCGGGCGATATCGGTGCGGCGGTAGGCTTTAAGGATATAAAGACGGGCGATACCCTCTCCGACGAAAAGCATCCCATTGTTTTGGAAAGTATGAACTTTCCCGATCCGGTTATCGGTATCGCGGTCGAGCCGAAAACTAAGGCCGATGTTGATAAGTTGGGCATGGCACTCGGAAAATTGGCCGAAGAAGATCCGACCTTTCAAGTAAAGACCGATGAGGCTTCCGGGCAGACTATTATTTCCGGAATGGGCGAGCTGCACTTAGATATTATTGTCGATCGCTTGCGTCGCGAGTTCAAAGTCGAAGTAAGCCAAGGACAGCCGCAGGTTGAATATAAAGAGGCGTTGACAAGATCGGCCGATCACAGGGAAATATACAAAAAACAATCCGGTGGGCGCGGTAAGTTTGCTGATATCGTCTTCACCATGGAGCCTAGCGATGATGATGAGTTGACCGGCCTTGAGTTTGTGAACGAAATTAAGGGCGGTAACATTCCCAGGGAATTTATCCCCTCTGTAGAAAAAGGTTTCAAACAGGCCATGCAGAACGGTCCCCTTGCCGGCTTTGAGATGGATAGTATGAAGGTAACCCTTAAGGATGGTTCTTTCCATGCCGTGGATTCCGATTCGTTATCTTTTGAATTGGCCGCTAAAATGGGATATAAGGAAGCTGCCAAAGCTGCCCGTGCTGTGCTTATGGAGCCGATTATGAAGATAGAGGTGTTGACACCGGAGGAAAATATGGGCGATATCGTCGGGGATTTGAACCGAAGAAGAGGTACAATTTCCAGCATGGGAGATAGAGCAGGTGCCAAGGTTATCAAGGGAGAAGTGCCCTTGTCGGAGATGTTCGGCTACGTGACATCGTTGCGTACGCTGTCATCCGGTAGGGCGACCTCTACTATGGAGTTTTCACACTACGCTGAGACACCTTCGAATATTGCAGATGAAGTAATCAAGGCGGCTAAAGGCGTTACCGCATAAGACAGTAAACATTAAGCAGTAGGCAGTATATGAGCGGGTTTTTTTAAACTTCTAAACTCATAAACTCATAAACTATTTGAAAGCATGAGTCAAAAAATCAGGATCAAACTAAAATCTTACGACCACAATTTGGTGGATAAGTCCGCGGAGAAAATCGTAAAGACGGTTAAGACAACCGGAGCTGTGGTCACGGGACCTATTCCTTTGCCCACGCACAAGAAGATATTTACGGTATTGCGGTCCCCTCACGTCAATAAAACGGCGAGAGAACAATTCCAGTTAAGCTCTTACAAACGACTTTTGGACATTTACAGCTCCTCCTCCAAAACCATTGATGCGCTGATGAAGCTGGAGCTCCCCAGTGGGGTAGAGGTAGAGATTAAGGTTTAGTGAGGCTCGATTCCCTTTTTTCGGGGAATCGTTCCGGACAAACACTTAGCGCAGTCGAAGTGTCTGTTTCTGTTTCGAAATAGGCTATTACATGTCCCAAGCTGCGAGCGAGGGAAAAACGGAAAGAAATCATTCGGGTCGAATCATTTTTTTTTCGACCTTTTTTAATAGTATTGGATATTGGAAACAAAGGGTTCAATATTCCTGAAAGACGTTCACAATGATTCATTCTATTAAGTCAAGCGTTTGATGGGTTAAGAACAAGACACTCCATTATGACGATTGGTAAGTGGAAATAGAATATTACGATTATATATAGAGTATGTGGTCAAAGTGGGGGCTTCAGTCAAACATTTTGTACTAACTACGAATTACTAATTACTAATTACTAAACAATGTCTGGGTTAATAGGAAGAAAAATAGGCATGACGAGCATCTTTGACGAGAACGGGAAGAATATTCCGTGCACCGTTATCGAGGCCGGACCATGCGTGGTTACCCAAGTCAGAACCGAAGAGGTCGATGGTTATACCGGACTTCAATTGGGTTTCGATGACAAGACGGAGAAACGTGCGAACAAAGCCGAACTGGGTCATTCCAAGAAGGCAGGTACAGCTCCCAAGAAAAAGATCGTCGAGTTCCAAGGTTTTCAAGGGAAATACAAATTGGGCGACACTTTGGGTGTCGACATTTTTGTGGAAGGCGAGTTTGTAGATGTCGTCGGTACCTCTAAGGGCAAGGGCTTTCAGGGCGTGGTAAAACGCCATGGTTTCGGAGGCGTGGGTCAGGCGACCCACGGTCAACACAACCGATTGCGTGCTCCAGGTTCGATTGGCGCGGGCTCAGACCCCTCAAGGGTCTTTAAGGGTATGCGGATGGCCGGACGTATGGGCGGCGATCGCGTGACCGTTCAAAACCTCAGGGTTTTGAAGGTAGTGCCCGAAAAGAATCTAGTCGTGGTAAAAGGTGCAGTTCCCGGCCACAAAAATGGGTACGTAACGATTCAAAGGTGGATGTAATGAAGCTAGCAGTTTTAGATATCAAAGGAAAAGAAACAGGAAGGGAAGCTGAGCTTTCCGATGCTGTTTTCGCCATAGAGCCCAACGAGCACGCTGTGTATTTGGATGTCAAACAGTATTTGGCCCATCAACGCCAGGGTACGCATAAAAGCAAGGAAAGGGCAGAGATCGCCGGTAGTACGCGCAAGATCAAAAAGCAAAAAGGAACCGGTACGGCGCGTGCGGGAAGTATAAAATCCCCAATCTTTAGAGGTGGTGGTCGTATTTTTGGACCCAGGCCAAAGGACTACAGTCAAAAATTGAACAAAAATATCAAGCGTCTGGCACGTAAGACGGCCCTGACCTTAAAATCCAAGGAAGACGCAATATTGGTCGTTGAGGATTTCAGTTTCGACACCCCCAAAACGAAAGATTTTGCAGGTGTCTTGAAGGCATTGGGCTTAGAGAATAAAAAATCTTTATTTGTCTTGGGAGGTTTAAATAATAACGTATATTTGTCCTCACGAAATTTGAAGGGTTCTGAAGTCATAACTTCCTCGGAGATAAGCACTTATAAGATATTAAATGCGAACAATATCGTGTTGATGGAAGGGGCTTTAGAGGGATTGGAATCGAATTTAAAAACTAAGGAGGCATGAACGTGTTGATAAAGCCGATTATTACGGAAAAGATGACCGCTGAAAGCGAATTGTACAACCGTTATGGTTTTTTGGTCGATCCAAGAGCCAATAAAATTCAAATTAAGGATGCCGTCGAGGCTACTTATGGGGTTTCGGTAAAAAAGGTCCGAACTATGAACTACGGGCCATCCCGCAAATCTCGTTATACCAAGACCGGTATCCAGCACGGAAAGACGAACGCTACCAAAAAGGCTGTCGTTGACGTTGTAGAAGGCGATATGATCGATTTTTATAGTAATTTATAGTATCCTTTGAGATGAATCGGATGTTTTGCCACAAATTGTATAAGAGCAATGAAAAATAGGCAGCCATTCTCTAAAAAGACAAAACATGTCAGTTAGAAAATTAAAACCCGTAACCCCCGGACAGCGATTTAAGATCGTGAACGGTTTTGACGCCATTACGACGGATAAGCCTGAGAAAAGTCTTCTTGCCCCGATCAAAAAATCGGGTGGTAGAAACAGTCAGGGCAAGATGACCATGCGTCACAAAGGCGGGGGACATAAGCGGAGATACCGAATTATTGACTTTAAGCGGGATAAGCAAGATGTTCCGGCCACGGTTAAATCGATTCAATACGACCCGAACCGTACGGCATTCATCGCATTGTTGGAATATACCGATGGGGAAAAGAGATACATCATTGCCCAAAACGGACTGAGGGTAGGGCAAGAGGTTTCGGCCGGAATGTCGGTATCGCCCGAAATAGGAAATGCCATGCCCTTGAGCGTTGTGCCAATGGGTACTATAATTTCCTGTATAGAACTACGTCCGGGGCAAGGGGCGGTGATGGCAAGAAGTGCCGGTACTTTCGCGCAGTTAATTGCTAGGGAAGGAAAGTTCGTGACCGTTAAGATGCCTTCAGGTGAGATTCGATTGATATTGTCGACTTGTATGGCGACCATTGGGGCGGTCTCAAACTCAGACCATCAGTTGCTGATTGGCGGTAAAGCCGGTAGAAGCAGGTGGTTGGGAAGAAGACCAAGAACTAGGCCTGTGGCCATGAACCCGATCGATCATCCCATGGGAGGTGGTGAAGGTAGGGCTTCCGGAGGCCATCCGCGGTCCAGAAAAGGTATTCCGGCCAAAGGATACAGAACGCGCTCGAGGACCAAGAACACCAACAAATACATTCTTGAGCGAAGGAAAAAGTAAAGATTTGTTCTGCGGGATGCCGACGTAAGCCAAAGGCTTTTAAGAAGGTATCCGGGGGTAGATTTCAAATAAAAGAATAAAGAAAAGATAATGGCAAGATCGTTAAAGAAGGGACCGTACGTTCACCACAGTTTGGAGAAGAAAGTGCAACAAACGGCGGCTTCGGGAAAAAAAAGTGTCATCAAGACCTGGTCAAGGGCATCAATGGTTACCCCTGATTTTGTGGGATTAACGATAGCGGTACATAACGGGCGCCAGTTTGTACCCGTTTTTATTACTGAAAATATGGTCGGACATAAATTGGGTGAGTTTTCACCTACACGGTCTTTTAGGGGTCACGCAGGAGCCAGGAACAAAGGTAAAAAGTAAGCTATGGGAGTTCGAAAAAGACAGATGGCCGAAAGGTTGAAGGCAGAAAAAAAGGATATAGCATTCGCTAAGCTCAACAATTGCCCTACTTCGCCCAGAAAAATGCGCTTAGTCGCTGATTTGGTTCGAGGGGTCCAGGTCGAAAAGGCTTTGGCAATCCTAAGGTTCAACCCCAAAGAGGCGTCACGTAGAGTGGAGAAGCTGCTATTGTCCGCTTTGGCCAATTGGCAAATGAAAAATGAGGATGCGAATGTAGAGGATGCCGAGTTGTTCGTAAAGGAAATCCGTGTGGATAGTGGCAGTATGCTAAAGAGATTGCGTCCCGCACCACAGGGTCGCGCGCACAGAATAAGAAAGCGTTCCAACCATGTAACGTTGGTATTGGGATCTAAAAACAATATTGAATCATAATATGGGACAGAAAACCAATCCAATAGGAAACCGTTTAGGAATTATCAGGGGATGGGAGTCGAACTGGTACGGAGGTGACGACTATGGTGATAAGCTTGCCGAAGACAGCAAAATCAGAAAGTATCTCCATGCAAGGTTGTCGAAAGCCAGCGTCTCTCGAATCATTATAGAACGTACGTTGAAGTTGATAACCATTACGGTAACGACGGCGAGACCTGGGATAATTATTGGTAAAGGCGGACAGGAAGTCGATAAGCTGAAAGAAGAATTGAAGCAGATTACCAATAAAGAGGTTCAGATCAACATCTATGAGATAAAGCGTCCCGAATTGGATGCCAACCTGGTTGCGGCGAGCATCGCACGTCAAATCGAAAGTCGAATTTCTTTCAGGCGAGCCATTAAAATGGCAATTTCCGCTGCTTCAAGAATGAATGCCGAGGGAATTAAAATTCAGATATCGGGACGGTTGAACGGGGCTGAAATGGCTCGATCGGAATCATATAAGGAAGGTCGGATACCGCTCTCCACTTTTAGGGCCGATATTGATTATGCCATGCACGAAGCCCAGACTACCTACGGAAAGCTCGGAATCAAGGTGTGGATTATGAAAGGTGAGGTTTATGGTAAACGGGAGCTGTCCCCGCTGGTAGGTATGACAAAGGGCCAGGCAGGAGGAAAGGGAGACAAACGCGGCGGAAGGAAACAACGGCGTAGAAAGTAAGTCCGCAGAAAATACGTTATGCGGTGTGGACTTTATCCAAGTGGTTTCCATACTAGCGCAAACCACCGAATAGCTAGCGTTACAAGTCTATCGATTAAAGTCTAACGACCAAAATAAAGAGTAAAAATGTTACAACCCAAGAGAACGAAGTTTCGAAAGATGCAGAAAGGCCGCATGAAAGGGAATGCGGGCAGAGGCCATCGGCTTTCCAATGGCATGTTCGGTTTAAAGACTCTGGATCAAAAGTTTATAACCGCACGTCAGATAGAGGCGGCGCGTATCGCAGCGACCCGATACATGAAAAGACAGGGTCAGCTCTGGATTAAAATTTTCCCGGATAAGCCTATTACTAAAAAGCCGCTCGAGGTACGAATGGGTAAAGGTAAGGGGGCTCCTGAATACTTTGTAGCCGTAGTCAAACCAGGAAGGGTGATGTTCGAAATTGCCGGTGTACCGATGGATGTAGCTAAGGAAGCCCTGCGTCTCGCAGCTCAAAAATTGCCGGTCCGAACGAAATTTATCGTTGCACGTGACTACGTTGAAGACATAACATAAGGTAGCATGAAAAATAAAGAGATAAAGGAATTATCGGCCGAAGAACTTAACGATAAGTTGGCCGAGTATAGAAAACAGCATGCCGATTTAAAAATGGCCCATGCCGTCACTCCCTTGGAGAATCCTCTACAGATCAGAAAGGTAAGAAAAACGGTGGCACGATTGGCGACCGAAATAACTAATAGGGAAAACCAATAATTGGTTCTGCTTTATGGAAGATAAAAGAAACTTAAGAAAAGAGAGAGTCGGGGTGGTAACTAGCGATAAGATGGAAAAATCGATTGTCGTTGCCTCTGTTAAACGCGTCAAGCATCCAATGTACGGTAAATTCGTTTTAAAGACGAAAAAGTACGTTGCCCACGATGAAGAAAACGATTGTAGGGAAGGCGATACCGTGAAAATTATGGAGACCCGTCCCCTGAGCAAGACCAAATGTTGGCGACTAGTAGAAATTTTGGAAAGAGCAAAATAATATGTTACAGCAAGAATCAAGGTTAAAGGTAGCGGACAATACCGGTGCCAGGGAAGTATTGACCATCCGAGTCCTCGGTGGTACGAAACGTAGATATGCTTCCATAGGTGATAAGATCGTTGTGAGCGTCAAGATGGCAGCCCCCAACGGAGGCATCAAAAAAGGAGCGGTATCGACGGCAGTTGTGGTTCGGACCAAGAAAGAGGTGAGAAGGCCCGATGGATCGTACATACGTTTCGATGATAACGCGTGCGTCCTTTTGAACCCGACCGGCGAGATGAGAGGTACCCGCGTTTTCGGACCTGTTGCCAGAGAGCTTCGCGACAAACAGTTTATGAAAATTGTATCCCTGGCGCCCGAGGTGCTCTGAGTAGGGTCGAAAGCTAAACTCCTAAATCCATAAACTTTTTTTAAGAATGAAACTAAAAATTAAAACAGGAGATACCGTTCGCATCATCGCCGGAGACCACAAAGGTTCCGAAGGTAAGGTGATGACCGTATTCCGTGATAAAAATAAGGCGATCGTCGAGGGTGTCAACATGGTATCCAAACACGAAAAGCCGAGTGCACAAAATCCGCAGGGTGGCATTGTGGAGATGGAGGCACCTATCCATATATCGAACTTATCGCTGATCGATTCCAAATCAGGAGAAACGACACGCGTCGGCTATGAGATTCGTGACGGCAAAAAAGTACGGTTTTCCAAGAAATCCAATGAAGTAATATAGGTATGGCTTACGTTTCAAGATTAAAGAAAGAATATAAGGAGCGCGTCATCAAGGCGCTGAAAGAGGAATTCAATTACACCAATGTGATGGAAGTTCCCAAGCTTCAAAAAATAGTGGTCAGTAGAGGGGTTGGAGGCGCTGTAGCGGACAAGAAACTGATTGACCACGCTATCGATGAGCTAACCAACATCACAGGCCAGCGTGCGGTAGCGACCATGTCTAAAAAAGACGTCGCCGCTTTCAAGCTACGTAAAGGAATGCCCATAGGGGCCAAGGTGACTTTACGGGGCGAGCGTATGTATGAGTTTCTAGACAGATTGGTTACCAGTGCCCTGCCCCGGGTTCGCGATTTTCAGGGGATACGTGCCACTGGTTTTGACGGTCGGGGCAACTATAGCCTAGGGATAACGGAACAAATTATTTTTCCTGAGATCAATATTGACAAGATCAATAGAATTGACGGAATGGACGTGACATTCGTTACAACGGCACAGACCGATAAGGAGGCGAAATCACTGTTAACCGAATTAGGATTACCTTTTAAAAAGAAATAACATGGCTAAAGAATCAATGAAGGCCCGAGAGCGAAAGAGAGCGGCCACGGTAGCGAAATATGCGGAGAAACGTAAGGCCTTGAAAGAAGCCGGTGATTACGAAGGCTTGCAAAAATTACCGCGGGATGCATCCCCTGTGCGTATGCACAATCGATGCAAGTTGACCGGTCGTCCAAGAGGGTACATGCGTACCTTTGGAATTTCGAGGGTTATGTTCAGGGAAATGGCCAATGCGGGATTGATTCCGGGAGTAAAAAAAGCTTCTTGGTAAAAAGATGGATATTAGGTTTCGAACTTGGATTTGCAAAGCAAGGCCAGAGGAAAAATCTAAGGTCTAAGGTTTAACGTCTAACGTCTAAATTGAAATGGTTACAGATACTATTGCAGATTACTTAACACGGGTCAGAAATGCCAGTAGGGCAGGTCATAGGGTCGTCGAGATTCCCGCCTCAAAGGTTAAAAAAGAGATTACGAAGATTTTATTCGACCAAGGTTACATCTTGAGCTACAAATTTGTAGAAGACAAGGTGCAGCCCTCGATCAAGATTGCCTTGAAATACGATAAATTGACCAAAGAGCCCGTGATTAGGAAATTACAACGGGTGAGCAAGCCAGGCCTGCGAAAGTATACGGGGTCCGACGATTTACCGAGGGTCCTCAATGGCCTGGGAGTAGCTGTTGTCTCCACCTCGCACGGCGTGATGACCGGTAAACAGGCAAAAAAGGAAAATGTAGGTGGCGAGGTACTTTGCTACGTTTATTAAAATGAAATAAGGTACTGCGTACTGAGTACAAAGTAGGTTCAGTTTTTTCACAACGATAGTACTAAAGCTTTGTACTAACTACTAAATACGAATAGAAATGTCAAGAGTAGGTAATAATCCGATAGCCATTCCCGAGGGAGTGAGTGTGGACGTAAAAGACAACGAGATTGTGGTTAAGGGAAAACTGGGCGAGTTGTCCCAAGAGTACTCCGCGGTCGAAATCAAGGTGGAAGATAATCAAGTATGGGTCACCCGTCCATCAGATGCGATAGAGAATAAAGCGAAGCATGGCCTTTACCGGTCATTGATCGTAAATATGATTGAAGGTGTTTCTAAAGGCTGGACGAAAGAGCTTGAATTGGTCGGCGTAGGCTACCGCGCGAGCAATCAAGGTCAGAAATTAGATCTTGCCCTGGGTTTTTCCCATAACATCGTTTTGAACTTGGCGCCCGAGGTGAAAATAGAGACTACCTCCGAAAAAGGTAAGAACCCCATCATCAAATTGACGTCACACGATAAGCAGCTGGTAGGGCAGGTGGCCGCCAAGATTAGGTCTTTCCGAAAACCGGAACCCTATAAAGGTAAAGGTGTTAAGTTTGTGGGGGAACAACTACGAAGAAAAGCAGGTAAATCAGCGTAATAAGCACATCATGTCAATATCAACTAGCGAAAGAAAAAAACGAATACGAAGAAGAATCCGAAAGGTTTCCTCCGGTACTGCCGAACGGCCGAGGCTGTCTGTATTCAGGAGTAACAGCGAGATTTACGTTCAAATTATTGATGATACCCTTGGTAAAACTTTGGTACAAGCCTCTTCCAGGGACAAAGATTTAGCCCAGGAGAAAGGCACGAAGAGTGAAATTGCAAAGAAGGTCGGTAAGGCCATCGCTGAAAAATGTAAAGAAGCAGGCATCGATAAAGTAGCTTTTGATCGTGGCGGAAATCTTTACCACGGAAGGGTAAAATCCTTGGCCGAAGGGGCAAGGGAAGCAGGACTAAAATTTTAAATAGCAGTATGTTCCATAAATACAAAAACGTAGAGAGGGTTAAACCCGGAGGCCTCGACCTCAAAGACCGATTGGTCGGTATTCAACGTGTAACCAAGGTTACCAAAGGGGGAAGGGCGTTTGGCTTTTCCGCTATTGTAATCGTAGGCGATGAAAATGGGGTTGTCGGAAACGGTTTGGGAAAATCCAAGGAAGTGGCTACGGCCATTGCCAAAGCGATAGAGGATGCCAAAAAGAACCTGATCCGCATTCCGTTGACCAATAGCGGCACTCTACCACATGAGCAAAAAGGGAAGTACGCCGGTGCCCGGGTATATGTTCAGCCTGCCTCTCATGGTACAGGTGTAATTGCAGGCGGACCCGTGCGAGCGGTACTGGAGTCCGTTGGAGTAAAGGACGTGTTGTCGAAATCCCAGGGCTCTTCCAACCCGCATAACGTAGTGAAGGCAACCTTTGACGCACTTTTGCAACTTAGGGATGCAGGAGAGGTCGCTAAACAAAGGGGCGTTTCGTTGGAAAAAGTTTTTAAAGGATAAAAATAGTACAACGTATTAAGTACAAAGTATTAAGTATAATGGTTTAGGAAGGTTTTATACAAGAAAGCAAATCTAAATACTCAATACTCAATACTAAATACTAAAAAGAATGGCAAAGAAGATACAGGTTAAGCAAACAAGAAGCGGTATTAAAAGACCGCAAAACCAAAAGCGTACCCTCGCCGCATTAGGGTTACATAAAATCGGCCAGGTCGTGGAGCACGATGCCACCCCTAACATACGTGGCATGATTGATAAAGTTAAACATTTGGTTTCCGTGCAGGAAGCTTAAGGAGACAATATTATGGATTTAAGTAATTTAAAGCCAGCGAAAGGCGCCGTTAAAAGAAGTTCTAAAAGAGTGGGCCGGGGAGAAGGATCCGGCAAAGGCGGTACCTCCACTAGAGGTCATAAAGGCGCTCAATCAAGATCTGGTTACTCTAAGAAAATCGGTTTTGAAGGGGGTCAAATGCCGTTGCAACGACGGGTCCCCAAGTTCGGTTTTACCAATAGAAACCGAGTGGAGTATCAAGGGGTCAACCTGGACAAACTGCAAATGCTTGTTGACAACAAAACGGTCAATGATACTGTCAATTTCGATACATTGATTGAAAACGGAATGGCCAAGAAAAAGGATAAGGTAAAAATATTAGGAGGAGGAGAGTTAAAGGCCTCCCTTAAAGTTACCGCGCATAAATTTACGGCAAGTGCCAAAGCAGCCATAGAAGCTGCCGGGGGAGAAGCAATAAATTTATAAGCCATACCATACCGAACTATGAAGAAATTTTTCGAGACCATATCCAACATGTGGAAGATTGAAGAGCTGAGGAATAGGATTCTTCTTACCCTCAGCCTTTTGTTGGTGTACCGGTTCGGTGCCCAAATCGTGCTGCCGGGTATCGATACTTCGCAGCTAGATCAGTTGGCATCCGGGACCGAATCCGGAATTTTAGGCCTTTTAAATGCCTTTACGGGCGGCGCCTTCGCCAAGGCTTCGATATTCGCCTTGGGAATCATGCCCTATATCTCGGCATCGATCGTGGTGCAACTGATGAGCATCGCCATTCCCTATCTACAAAAGCTGGATAAGGAAGGCGAGAGCGGTCGTAAAACGAAGACGCAGATTACACGATGGCTAACTATTGGTATCTGTATCGTCCAGGCACCGGCTTATTTGTATAGCTTGCCAACGGCTTTTGGTGTTCCCGAAAGTGCTTTCTTAGAGGGTCTCGGACTTGACTTTATGATTCCGTCCGTGATTATTCTGGTCACTGGCTGTGTGTTCGCTATGTGGCTTGGAGAGAAAATCTCGGATAAAGGAATAGGGAACGGCATTTCACTGTTGATTATGATCGGAATTATCGCGACCATGCCACAATCGTTTATTCAGGAGTTCGTTTCCAGAACCACGAATAATACCGGAGGACTAATGTTTATCCTTATCGAGGTAATCCTTTGGTTCTTGGTGATTTTGGCAAGCGTTTTGCTGGTGATGGCTACCAGACAGATACCGGTACAGTACGCCCGAAGGACGGCATCGGGTGGATATGAAAAGAACGTTATGGGATCACGTCAGTATATCCCGTTAAAATTGAATGCATCCGGGGTGATGCCAATTATCTTTGCCCAAGCGATTATGTTCGTGCCGAGTTTGATAGGCAAGTCCTTTAATAGCACGGCAGTGGGACAGTGGATGGAAGTCAATTTTCAGGATATTTTTGGCTTGGCCTACAACATACTCTTTGCGGTGTTGATTATCATATTCACGTATTTTTACACCGCTATTACGGTACCGACCAACAAAATGGCCGATGATCTCAAAAGAAGCGGTGGTTTTATTCCCGGTATCCGACCTGGAAAAGAAACCGCTGATTTCTTGGATAAAATTATGTCATTGATTACATTACCCGGTTCCGTGTTCTTGGCGATATTGGCAGTACTGCCCGCCATTGTAGTCAAATTGATGGATATTCAGTCCGGCTGGGCGCTATTCTACGGCGGAACTTCGCTTTTGATTATGGTCGGCGTAGCCATCGATACGGTACAGCAGGTGAATGCCTACCTATTGAACAGGCATTATGACGGGTTAATGAAGACCGGAAAAAATAGAAAAGTAGCTTAACAGGCGGTGGTCTGTATTCGTTAAATGATGGAAAATCTGACTAACGACTAACGACTAACGACTAACGATTAAAACAAAGATGGCTAAACAAGCAGCAATAGAGCAAGACGGAAGTATAATCGAGGCCCTATCCAATGCCATGTTCCGCGTGGAGCTGGAAAACGGACATGTGGTGACAGCCCACATTTCGGGCAAGATGCGCATGCATTATATAAAATTGCTTCCGGGTGATAAGGTGAAATTGGAAATGAGTCCCTATGACCTTACCAAGGCTAGAATTACATATAGGTATTGAATCGATTCAAAGATTTGGAACCCTACCAACATGAACATTGGATATTGAGTTAATGTGTTCGTGGTTCGCCAGCTTAGAGTTAAAACCAGAGTTTAAGACGAAGGAAAATATAATACGATGAAAGTAAGAGCATCCGTAAAGAAAAGAAGTGCCGACTGCAAAATTGTACGCAGAAAGGGCAGACTGTACGTAATCAACAAAAAGAATCCTAGATTCAAACAAAGACAAGGATAAATTAGACGTCAGTAATTAGACGTTCGACGTTAGAAAAGTTGGATATTTCAAAAGGTTTCCAGGGTTTAATACAAACCACTAACGGCCAACGGATATTGACTAAAGACTAAATAGTTATGGCAAGAATCGCAGGTATTGATATACCTAAACAAAAGAGGGGCGTAATTGCGCTCACCTATATTTTTGGTGTCGGCAAAAGTAGGGCTAAAGAGATTTTGGAAAAAGCGGAAGTAGACGAGGGCACAAAAGTCTCCGACTGGAATGATGATGAGATAGGGCGAATCCGTAAACAGGTCAACTCGTACACTATCGAGGGCGAGCTGCGTTCCGAAACCCAGATGAACATCAAACGTTTGATGGATATCGGTTGTTACCGCGGTATCCGCCATAGAACCGGTCTTCCGCTACGCGGACAACGGACCAAGAACAACTCTAGGACGCGTAAAGGAAAAAGAAAGACGGTTGCTAACAAGAAGAAAGTGACCAAGTAATCAAAAGTACAAAGTACTGAGTACAAAGTACAAAGTACAAAGTACTTCGTATTGAGTAGATGGCCTTTGGCCAGTTGTACTAACTACTCAATACTCAATACTTAATACTAACAAAATAGAATGGCAAAGGCAACTACAAAAGGGAGCGCAAAAGGGGCTAAAGGCGGAAAAGCCGCTAAAGCTGCGGCCAAAAAGCGCAAGGTAAACGTCGACTCGGTAGGCGAGGCGCATATCACGGCATCATTCAATAATATTATCATATCCCTGACCAATAAAAAGGGCGATGTCGTTTCATGGGCATCCGCAGGGAAGATGGGATTTAGGGGGTCGAAAAAGAATACACCCTACGCCGCTCAGGTGGCGGCCGAAGAATGCTCTAGAACAGCACATGATGCGGGACTTAGAAAGGTGAAGGTGTATGTAAAGGGGCCCGGTAACGGTAGGGAATCCGCTATACGTGCCGTGCACAATTCAGGCATCGAGGTCACCGAGATCATTGATGTTACCCCACAACCGCACAACGGGTGCAGACCGCCCAAACGAAGAAGAGTTTAACAATCACTATATTTTTCACGAAAGCGTAATTTACGATTATCGAAGGATAAGCCTTAATTCATAGTCACGCTTTCAATACCTTAAGAAATGGCAAGATATACAGGACCAAAAAGTAAAATCGCCCGAAAGTTCGGCGAAGCTATCTTCGGAGACGATAAGTCTTTCGAGAAAAAAAATTATCCCCCGGGCCAACATGGAAATACCAGACGCCGCGGTAAAAAGTCGGAGTACGCCATCCAGTTGATGGAGAAACAAAAGGCCAAGTACACGTACGGCATCCTTGAGAAGCAATTTAGAAATATCTTCGCAAATGCCAAGCGCAAAGAGGGCGTTACCGGTGAGATTCTTCTTCAGCTTTGTGAATGCCGGCTCGACAACGTCGTTTACAGGATGGGCATATCAACCTCTAGAAGGGGGGCACGTCAATTGGTTTCCCACAGGCACATTACGGTGAACGGAGAGTTGGTAAATATACCTTCATATTCATTAAAACCCGGAGATGTCGTAGGAGTCCGCGAGAAATCGAAATCACTTCAAATCATTCAAGAGGCTCTTGAGGCGAACAGCAGTGTCTACGAATGGCTGACCTGGAATTCCGAAAAAATGGAGGGTACGTTCGTCGCCGTTCCCGAAAGAATGCAAATTCCCGAGAACATCAAAGAACAATTGATTGTCGAGCTTTACTCTAAATAATTAAGAACACAATTTCTATGGCATTATTTAATTTTCAGAAACCTGATAAGGTTATAATGATCGATTCTTCGGATTTCGAAGGGAAGTTTGAATTCCGACCTTTGGAACCTGGTTACGGATTGACCATTGGTAACGCATTAAGAAGGGTGTTGCTTTCAGCGTTGGAAGGCCATGCTATCACTTCAGTAAAGATTGATGGGGTAGAGCATGAGTTTTCGGTAATTTCGGGTGTCGTAGAAGACGTTACCGAAATTATTCTGAACTTGAAACAAATGCGTTTCAAGAAACAGATCGATGATTCGGAAGCCGAGGTGGTCGCTGTTTCCGTCAGTGGAAAAAATCAACTGACTGCAGGTGATTTCCAGAAATTCATTTCCGGGTACCAGGTGTTAAATCCCGATTTGGTGATTTGCAACATGGACGCCAAGGTGAGCATCAATATGGAAATTGTCATTGACAAGGGGCGTGGCTACGTACCTGCGGAAGATAATAAGAAATCCAATGCCGCTTTGGGAACTATTGCGGTCGATTCGATATTCACCCCGATAAAGAATGTAAAATACAGCATCGAAAACTTTAGGGTAGAGCAGAAGACCGATTATGAAAAACTAGTTTTCGAAATCGCCACCGACGGTTCGATCCATCCGAAAGATGCGTTGACCGAAGGCGCCAAGGTGCTGATCCATCACTTTATGCTGTTCTCCGACGAGCGGATTACCCTAGAGGCCGATGAAATCGCACAGACCGAAACTTATGACGAAGAGTCCTTGCACATGCGTCAGTTGTTAAAGACAAAACTGGTCGACCTGGATCTTTCCGTACGGGCGTTGAACTGTTTGAAAGCTGCTGAGGTCGATAGTTTGGGAGATTTGGTTTCCTACAATAAAAACGATTTGATGAAATTTAGGAACTTCGGAAAAAAATCGTTGACGGAGCTTGAAGAGTTGGTCATCAACAAAGGGCTGAGTTTCGGAATGGATCTGTCAAAATATAAGTTGGATAAGGATTAATAAGAATAACCGCTATTTCTTACAGGAAGGGAAACACCCTCAGTTGGAGGAATACATAGTACGAAAAACATGAGACACGGTAAAAAGTTCAACCACTTGGGGCGGAAGTCAGCGCACAGAAAAGCGATGCTCGCCAATATGGCCTGCTCCCTAATCGAACATAAAAGAATAAATACTACGGTAGCCAAGGCGAAAGCCTTGCGACAGTTTGTCGAACCGTTGATAACGAAGTCCAAACCGGAAAATAACGTAACTGCCGAAAAAGGTACGCACAACCGACGTATCGTTTTCAAGAACCTGCGTGATAAATATGCGGTAACCGAACTTTTCAGTACCGTTGCGGAAAAGGTCGCCGACAGACCTGGGGGCTATACCCGAATCATTAAGCTTGGAAACCGCTTGGGCGATAATGCCGATATGGCCATGATCGAACTGGTCGATTTCAATGAAATCTATAATGCCGGTAAGCCTAAGAAAAAATCTACCCGTAGGAGTCGAAGGGGTGGAGGAAACAAGGAAAAGGCCGCACCCGAAAATGTAGAGGAAACGCAGATGGATGACATCAAGACGGAAGATAGTGCCGCGGAGACATCCAAGCCCGACAAAGGTGAGGAAACCAGTAAAGAGGTAGCTGCCGAAAAGAAATCCGAACTTAAGGACGAAAATCCAAAGGCTAGTGAGGCAACAGCCGAGCAAGAAAATCCCTCCGAAGAAAAGTCTGAAGCTAAATCGGAGAATAAGCCTGAATCAAAGTCCAATGAGGGCGAGACGGAAACCGAGAAAGACGACAAAAAAGAATAAATTCGAAAATGTCGATAAATTTAGGAAATTGTAAAAGGATAGACTTGATGGTCTATCCTTTTTTATTATAATATCAACACATAAAATCCGATAGCATTGAAATACAAGACAAAAAGAAACGCAATCGTACTATTGGCGGACGGGACCATCTTTCACGGTAAATCTGTTGGCGATAGGGAAAGTACGGCCTTTGGTGAGGTCTGTTTCAATACCGGGATGACCGGATATCAGGAAATTTTTACCGATCCCTCTTACTACGGGCAGTTGCTGGTCACGACCAACGCGCATATTGGAAACTATGGCACTCAGGTCGAAGAGGTGGAATCGGACTCGGTAAAAATAGCAGGACTTATATGCAGGAATTTCAGCTACAATTATTCCAGGGCATTGGGAAACAAAAGTTTACAGGAATTTTTGGACGATAACAACTTATTTGCCATCTCCGATGTAGATACAAGGGCCTTGGTGAGTTATATTCGGGACCACGGTGCGATGAACGCTGTAATCACCACGGATATCGATAATCTGGAACAACTTAAAAAACAGCTCTCCGAAGTGCCCAGTATGAAAGGCTTGGAACTGGCATCGAAAGTTTCTGTCAAAGAACCTTACTTTTTCGGGGATGAGGAAGCATCCTATAGAATAGCCGCGCTTGATATCGGAATTAAAAAGAATATTCTCAGAAACCTGGGCAAACGGGACGCTTACATCAAGGTTTTCCCCCACAATGCTACTTTTGAGGAGATGCAAGCTTTTGGTCCCGATGCTTTCTTTATTTCCAACGGTCCCGGTGATCCGGAGCCCTTGACGGAGGCCATAGCTGCAGCAAAGAAGATGATTTCCAGCGGGAAACCAGTGTTCGGTATTTGTTTGGGCCATCAGATCATTGCCCTTGCGAATGGGGTGTCAACCTACAAAATGCACAACGGACATCGCGGCATCAATCATCCGATATTGAATCTTCGTACGGGCAAAGGCGAAATTACCTCCCAAAACCATGGTTTTGCCATAAACAGGGAAGAGACCGAGTCGAACCCGGATTTGGAAATTACGCACGTACATCTGAATGATAAGACCGTAGCCGGTATCCGTATCAAGAATAAGGACGTGTTCTCCGTACAATACCATCCAGAGGCCAGTGCGGGGCCCAATGATGCCGATTATCTCTTTGACCAATTTTTTGAAATGATCAAATCGAACGCCTCCCAGACCGCATAGCGCATCAAAACGCTAGTACCGCTATGGTCCCACCAGTGTTTCAGAATAGAAAAGTCTCTTGATTTGACCCGAAGACGGAAAGAAAAAAAGACGGAAAGATGAAAGGATGTAAAGACCAAAGGGTGAAAATGCAAAAGGTCAAAGTAGCTGAAACCCAAAAACAGTTTTTGGGCATTATCCTGCTTTTTTGGATATTTAGGAAACGTTTTTGTCTGGCATCCAAGTTCTTCCCATCATTTTCCAACCAGTGAGTCTTTCTTAACGGCTGGCAAAGGGGTTGAGATTGCCTCATAATTTGCTGGAGAACCTTTGTTGTAATTTAAAGGAATTCCCCCAAGGAGATAAGCCCTCCGTTTCGTATATTTGAACCTGTTGAAAATCAATCTAAAACAAGCACTATAATGAGTATTATCCTAAGCGTACACGCACGACAAATTTTTGATTCCAGGGGAAACCCCGCTGTTGAAGTAGATGTAATTACCGAGAACGGAATTATGGGAAGGGCCGCCGTACCCTCGGGCGCTTCTACCGGCGAACATGAGGCGGTGGAACTGCGCGACGGGGGGGATGCTTATATGGGCAAGGGGGTAGGTAAAGCCGTTGAAAACGTCAATACCCTAATTGCAGAAGAAATATTGGGTATGTCGGTGTTCGAACAGAACCTTCTCGATCAGACGATGATCGACCTCGATGGCACTTCCAACAAATCGAAACTGGGGGCCAATGCAATTTTGGGCGTATCCCTGGCCGCTGCCAAAGCCGCCGCGAACGAATTGGGCATGTCACTCTACCGCTATATTGGGGGGGTGAGTGCAAATACGCTTCCTGTACCTATGATGAACATCATCAATGGGGGATCGCATTCCGATGCTCCGATCGCTTTCCAGGAGTTTATGGTAATGCCCGTAAAGGCGAAAAGCTTTTCGCATGCCATGCAGATGGGCTCGGAGATATTCCACCACCTCAAAAAGGTATTGCACGATAGAAACTTGAGCACCGCGGTAGGCGACGAGGGAGGATTTGCGCCCGAGCTCGACGGTACCGAAGATGCCCTTGATACCATCGGTAAGGCGGTAGGCAATGCCGGCTATAAGCTCGGCGATGATGTAATGATCGCTTTGGACTGTGCGGCTGCGGAATTCTATGTCGACGGAAAGTATGATTATACTAAATTCGAGGGAGAAAATGGAGCGGTTCGGACTTCTGAAGAACAGGCACAATACTTGGCCGAACTATGCGAAAAGTATCCCATCATTTCCATTGAAGATGGAATGGATGAAGACGATTGGGACGGTTGGAAGGCACTGACGGATAAGGTTGGTGATAAAGTACAGATTGTGGGTGACGACCTGTTCGTCACCAATGTCGAGCGATTGACCAAAGGTATCAAGAACGGTATCGCCAATTCAATTTTGATCAAGGTCAACCAAATCGGTACGCTCACCGAAACTATTGCTGCCGTGAACATGGCGAAAAATGCGGGATACACCTCGGTCATGTCGCACCGTTCCGGAGAAACGGAAGATAACACGATAGCCGATCTGGCGGTCGCTCTTAATACGGGACAGATCAAGACCGGTTCGGCTTCCCGTTCCGACAGAATGGCCAAATACAATCAGCTGTTGCGCATCGAAGAAGAATTAGGTGACGTCGCCTTCTATCCAAAAGAGGATGCGTTTAATCTAAAATAAAACCTTCCTATCTCCGAATTCTAGAAACCTTTCGAAATCCGGAAGGTTTTTTTTTGAAAAACCACTACGTTTATTTAACTTAATACGATATATTGTAAACATTCCTAATTAACCGATAACGCATGAACAATTTCCTTTTTGTAGCTGCCGAAAACGATGGTATCCATAATTGTAAAGCGGGGGGCATGGGCGATGTGGTTCGCGATGTGCCGCGAGAGATATCGAAGCGTGGTGACAAGGTGCACGTGGTCGTACCCTCCTATTCCAGATTGCACGAATTCGGCACCCTGGTGACCAACTTGAGTTTTTCGTTGAGGGGAACTACCTACAATGCGGAACTATACAAGGTTACACCGAAGAAGGAATTTGAAAACATCACCCATTATGTTATCCATCATCCTGAAATTACGGAAGGAGGTATCGCACATATCTACCACGATGACCCTACAGAACCTTTCTTCAACGATTTTATCAAGTTTATGGTATTCAACACGGCCGTGGCCGAAGCTATAAAGGTAGGGGCTTTCGGTGATCTCGATATCGTGCATATGCACGACTGGCATGCCGCCGCCTTGCTGTTTATCAAGAAATACCATCCCAAGTATCAAGACCTTAAAAAGATGCGCTACGTTTACAGCATCCACAATTTGGCGATTCAGGGAATCCGACCTTTTTACGACAACTACGCTTCCGTTCACCACTGGTTTCCGGAAGTGCCTCTCGACATCGAAGCCCTTCAAGACCCCCAATATCCCGACTGCATCAACCTGATGGGCGTGGGCATCCGGTTGGCGGATGCGGTACATACCGTTTCGGCATCCTATAAGGAAGATGTGATGAAGCCCAGTGCCCGACCTGAGTTCGTCGGGGGTGAAAGCTTGGAGCAAGATTTGCAAAAAGCGAACGATGAGGGAAGGTTGCACGGTATACTCAACGCATCGAACTACAGTAATATCAGGGAGGCGGAAACCGGACTTCTCTACCGAAACACGGTCAAGGCGCTTTTTCGATGGCTGCAGGACGAGTCCAAAAAATACAAGGCAGATTTTCTGGCGCATACCGGTGAAAAGATTATGGAATTCGTTACCGATCGACCGAAGTTCATCGTTTCGAGTGTGGCGCGGTTGACCGAACAGAAATTCTACTTTATGATGCGCTCGCCCGAACATTTTGAAAGGATGCTGGAGCGCCTGAAACAGGTCGATGGTATATTTATGCTTTTGGGTACGGGCGATCCCGATTATGAAGAACTTTTCCGTAGTCTAAGCTATAAGCACAAAAACTTTATTTTTACGAACGGTCAGTCCGAAGATCTCATCGACTCGATGTATCTCGAAACGGATCTTTATTTTATGCCCAGCCTGTTCGAACCCTGTGGAATCAGTCAAATGTTGGCCATGAGAAATGGTAATCCATGTCTGGTACACCATACAGGGGGACTCAAGGATACCGTAGAACACATGAAAACCGGCTTCGCCTTTGACGGCGATACTTTCGATGCCAAACTCGAGAATATGGTTAAAAGTTTCGACGAAGCTCTTAACGTATGGGAGAACGATAGGCCCAAATGGAAGAGAATACAGGCAGCCGCGAAAAAAAAGCGGTTTACTTGGGAGAAATCCCTTGATGAGTACTACGATAAACTGTATATTCTTTAGTAGTCTTTCCAACTTTTATCACACGTAAAGAAGGCTTGTTAAAACTAGTCTAAATGGGAAGTCCGTATTGTTAAACCCTACTGTTTTGCTTAAATTTACAATCACCCTTTAAATCAATTGTGTACATGTCAGATAAAGCTACTTTAAAATATAAAGGCCAAGATTATGAATTTCCGATCGTCAAAGGTTCAGAAAATGAATTCGCCGTCGACATCAAGAAATTACGCGCTACCACTGGTGGCCTGATTACCTTAGATCCCGGATATAAGAATACCGGTTCTTGCGAAAGTGCCATCACGTTCCTCAACGGGGAAAAAGGGGTTTTGAGATATCGGGGCTATTCCATAGAGGAACTGGCCGAAAAAGCCTATTTCTTGGAGGTCGCTTACTTGCTAATTTTTGGCGAATTACCGGATAAAGAGCAATTGGCTAAATTCCATAAAGATATTACCGATGAGTCCCACGTCGATGAGGAAATGAAAAAGATTCTGGACGGTTTCCCAAAATCCGCGCACCCGATGGGGGTGCTTTCCTCCTTGACCAGTGCCTTGATTGCTTTTAATCCCTCGACGGTCGATGTGTCGTCGGAAGAGGAAATGTACCATGCTATTGTTCGTATTTTAGCAAAGTTTCCGGTTTTGGTCGCGTGGACCTTGCGGAAGAAAAAGGGGCTTCCCCTAGATTATGGTGATGATGACCTGGGGTACGTAGAGAATATCCATAAGATGATGTTCAAAAAGCCCAGTAAAAACTACGAAAGGAACGAGGTCGTTATAGAAGGTTTACGCAAGCTGTTAATACTACACGCCGACCATGAACAAAATTGTTCGACTTCTACGGTACGGATCGTAGGGTCTTCGCACGCCGGGCTTTTTGCCTCGCTTTCCGCTGGGATCTCCGCACTTTGGGGGCCACTGCACGGCGGTGCGAACCAAGCGGTACTGGAAATGTTGGAGGCCATTGAAAGAGATGGTGGGGACACGAAAAAATATATGGCCAAGGCCAAGGATAAAGACGACCCGTTCCGCTTAATGGGCTTCGGGCACCGGGTGTACAAGAACTTCGACCCACGCGCCAAAATCATTAAAAAGGCGGCCGATGATATATTGGATGACCTAGGTATCGAAGACCCGATATTGGACATTGCAAAAGGCTTGGAAAAAGAGGCTTTGGAAGACGATTATTTCGTTGATCGAAAGCTTTATCCGAACGTGGATTTCTATTCAGGAATTATCTATAGGGCACTCGGGATACCGACCGAAATGTTCACCGTAATGTTCGCGCTGGGCCGTTTGCCCGGATGGATCGCCAATTGGCGTGAAATGCGACTTCGAGGTGAACCGATAGGGCGTCCTAGACAGGTCTATATCGGACCGACGCAAAGGTCTTATGTCGAAGTGGAAAATAGATAGTACTGCGGTATCGAAGACCCATCGAGACCTGTTCCGAGCAAGGCCGGAGCAGGTCTTTTTATAAGATGTTTATCCGTTTCAGAACCTGAAGCCGACGTAGGACTGTTAGACTTGGGACAAATGACTAAAAAATCTTGAAAACACGGCCTACTCTCTGGAAAACCGATAGTCTTATCCTAAAGTCTTATGCCGTCCGTGACGTTTAGGTAGTTATGCGGTCAAGGATTTTTGTAATTTGACCTGGGTAAATCGCTATAGTATTCCCTTGCCTACCTATCTTTGCCAAAACCATGAATACGATGCTCAATCTTCACATCAATGACGAAATCTCCCCATTAGAGGCGGTGTTGTTAGGTACGGCCGAAAGTCCCGGTCCCGTGCCCGATCCGGAGGAGGCCTACGATCCCAAATCTCTTGAGCATATTTTAGCGGGTACGTACCCAAAAGAATCCGATATGACCCGCGAAATGAAGGCCTTTGCACATGTCTTCGAGAAGTATGAGGTAAAGGTTTACCGTCCTGAAGTTTTGGAGGATTGCAACCAGATATTTTCTCGGGATATTGCGTTTGTCATCGAAAATAAATTGATAAAGGCCAATATTTTACCGGAAAGGGAGAAAGAGGTGGAAGCCATCTTGCATGTTTTGGATGAGATTGAACCCGAGCATATTCTCACCCCGCCGGAGGAGGTCCACATAGAAGGGGGCGACGTTATGCCGTGGCACGGTTATATCTTTATGGGTACGTACACGGCCGATGACTATTCCGAATACATCACGGCACGTACCAACGAAGCTGCCGTGGATTATATCGCGCAACAGTTTCCAAAGAAAACCGTAAAATCGTTCGAGCTGAGAAAGTCGAATACCGATGCCCTACAGAATGCCCTCCATCTCGATTGCTGTTTCCAACCTTTGGGCAAAGGAAAGGCGATTTTGCATAAGAACGGATTTCTAGTTGAAGAAGAGTACCGATGGTTGCTGGATTTTTTCGGGAAGGAAAACGTTTTCGAAATTACCCAAGAGGAAATGTACCGCATGTTCAGTAACGTTTTTTCCATCTCGCCGGAAGTAGTGGTCTCGGAACGGAACTTTACCCGTTTGAACGATTGGCTGCGAGGGCAGGGGTTTACCGTGGAGGAGATCCCCTATGCCGAAATCGCCAAGCAAGAGGGCCTATTGCGCTGCAGTACCCTGCCATTGATCAGAACGAAGCCAAAATCCAATAGCCGGAGGTGAAAGCTATAGGTTCCAAAAAGCCATGAATCAAATTTCAATTTTGGTTTTGCTTAAAATCGGACCCAAAAGGTGGAAATCTCAAAGCTCGAGCCCCTAAAATTCGTAAGTTTTACAGCATAAATTGATCCAATGCAAAGCACTAATTCCATCCTCATGATTCGTCCGGTCAGTTTTCGAATGAACGAACAGACCGCAGTAAACAATTATTTTCAGGAGGATATCGATCTCAAAAACTCCGCTATAAATATTCGGGCCCAAGAGGAGTTTGATGCGTTCGTAGGCGTTTTGAAGACTAGGGGCGTACACGTAATTACCGTAGACGATACAAAGGAACCCGACACCCCAGATTCCATTTTCCCCAACAACTGGATTTCCTTTCACGAGGATGGCACGGTAGGGGTCTACCCCATGTTTGCGAAAAATCGGCGTAACGAAAGACGGGAAGATATTTTTGATATTTTGGAGAAAGACGGGTTCGTTATCAAGGATATCATGGACTACACCGCCGCCGAGATGGAAGGCTTATTTCTGGAAGCTACCGGCAGCATGGCCCTGGACCGCGTTAATAGAAAAGCCTACTGTGCCCTATCCGATAGGGCCGACGAAGAACTCTTCATCGAATTTTGTGAAGATTTTGAATACTCTCCCGTAATTTTCACCGCGAACCAATCCGTTGATGGAAGGCGGATGCCAATCTATCACACCAACGTGATGATGTGTGTGGCCGATACGTTCGCCGTCGTCTGTCTTGATGCTATCGATGATAAAAAAGAAAGAAAGAACGTTGTCGACCATTTAAAACAAGATGCTAAAGATATTATCGCTATTACCGAACAGCAGATGCACAGTTTTGCGGGTAATATGTTGCAGGTTCTTGGCGAGAATAACGAACCAATCCTGATAATGAGTTCACAGGCCTACCACAGTCTGGACCTCAACCAGATTGCATCCATCGAAAAAAATTGTGATATAATACACAGTTCTTTGGAAACTATCGAAACCTGTGGGGGCGGGAGTGCCCGCTGTATGATGGCAGAAGTATTCTTGCCTAGGAAATGAGGCCGAAAGGGCCAGAATCCGATTCCAATAAAACCCCGCATCCAAATTCTATCCCGGTAGGTATCGGTTTCAAATTCAAGCGCAAAGCTAGAAGTAGCTATCGCGTAGCTTTGATGATTTTACACTAAAAAAATGACCCTAGAACTTTGGGAGGCTGATATGCAATGCCTTAAACACTTTCAAGGCTTTGGTGGTTTACCTTGCAAGACGAAACTATAAGGGTAGGGCGATCCGGAACAGAACTAAACCGAACGGTTCTAGGCGATTCTAGACGGGACGAGGATTAAGCCTCTTTTTTCGGAATGGGATACAAATCGGTTCGATAATGCCATTTAAAATGGTGTAAACCATATAGCTTTAACACTCCTTACGAACCGAGTTGGGCTTGAGGCAGCTATCTTGTCCGAAGTCCAGCGCTAAAACCACTTACTTATGTTACGATGGATGATTATTTTCATTATTATTGCCATTATTGCCGGAATTTTCGGGTTTGGAGGAATCTCTGAAGCCGCAGCCGGTATCGCAAAAATCATTTTCTTTATTTTTATCGTACTTGCGATTTTGGCGTTCTTGCTATTTAAAAAGATTTTTTGAAAACGATATCGGGCCTATATACAGATCACTATCAACTATCAATGGCCGAAGGCTATTTTTTGGCGGAGAGAAAAACCGATCGGGTCACCTTCGATTATTTTTTCCGAAGAAATCCTTTTGGTTCGGGTTTTACCGTATTTGCGGGACTGCAAGTGCTTTTCGATATGATCGAAGAGTTCAGGTACGATTCCGATGCAATCGATTTTCTACATCAAAGGGGCTTTCAGGATGAGTTTCTTGACTTTCTGAAAAATTTTAATTTTCAGGGTAGTATTTATGCCCCGCGAGAAGGTGAGGTGGTCTTTCCAACGGAGCCCATTCTAAGCGTGGAGGGGAATATCATCGAGGCCCAGTTATTGGAAACGCTCTTATTGAATACACTAAACTATCAATCCCTTATCGCCACCAAGGCGAACCGATTGCGACAATCTGCCGGAAATCGTTCGGTGGTGGAATTTGGAATGCGAAGGGCGCAGGGTTGGGCCGCCTTACATGGAAGTAGGGCTGCTGTGGCCGGGGGGGCGGACAGTACCTCTAACGTGCAAAGTGCCTATACGTATGGCCTGGATTCTTCCGGTACGCAGGCGCATTCGTGGGTGCAGAGCTTCGGCGATGAGCTAACGGCTTTTAGGACCTTTGCCGAAAAGCGTCCCAAAAACTGTGTGCTGCTGGTGGATACCTACCATACGCTAAATAGCGGTGTGCCGAATGCCATTACCGTTGCCAAGGAAATGCAGCAAAGAGGGGAGCAGCTCTTGGGTATTCGACTTGATAGTGGAGACCTTGCCTATCTTTCCAAGAAAGCTAGAACTATGTTGGATGAAGCCGGTCTGCATAAGGTGAAAATCGTGGCATCGAACCAGCTGGACGAATATTTGATAAAAAGTCTTATTCAGCAAGGAGCCAAAATCGATATTTTCGGGGTGGGCACTAACCTGATTACGGGAAGGGACGATGGAGCCCTGGATGGAGTTTATAAATTAAGCGCCGTGAACGGTAAGCCCACGATAAAGCTGTCTGAAGACGTGGCCAAATTGACCCTCCCGGGGCGAAAGCAAGTTGTACGATATTATAATGGGAACGACGAATTCTTTGCCGACGGAGTATTGCTTGCGGAGGAAAATTCTAATGGCGTTAAGACGATATTCCATCCCGAATATCCGGATAAGAAATCTCAAGTCGAGGGACTTAAAAAAGAAATTCTTACATCAAAGGTATTTGAATGCGGTAAGGCGCTTGTGGAGAAAAAAAACATCCAGGAAATTTCGGAGTATCGAAGTCACAGGGTTTCTCATCTGGCCGATGAATACAAACGTTTTGAATATCCGCACATTTACAAGGTAGGATTGAGCGATAATCTTACCCAACTGCGACAGGACCTGTCGTCGGAAATCCGCGGAAGACAATAACGAAGAGAGTGTAAACTGAACTCTGTCTGAAATAAATTTAATCATTAATTTTATTCAGACAGAATCATGAGAAAAGGAGAACAAACGGAATTCGAGAAAAAGGTACTTGACCAGTTCATGTCGGGCAAGAACCTTTTCGGCAAGGGCGGCGCGTTCGCCCCCATGCTGAAGAACGTCATCGAGAAAGCGCTCGAAGCGGAGATGGAAGGCCATCTCGGCGAGGCCCAGCGTAACGTTGGGAACAAACGCAACGGCAAGGGCAAAAAGACCATCAAGAGCGGCTACGGCACCTTCGATATCGAAACGCCCCAGGACAGGCAGAGCAGTTTCGAGCCGGAACTGGTAAAAAAGCGACAGACCATCCTGGCGGACAACCTGTCCGATAAGATCATCGGGCTTTATGGCCTGGGCATGAGCTATCGCGACATCTCCTCGCATATAAAGGAAATGTACGACACCGATATCTCGCACACCGTGCTGAGCCAGATAACCGACAGGATCATACCCGACGTCAAGGCATGGCAGAACCGCCCCTTGGAACCGCTCTATTGTATAGTATGGCTCGATGCCATGCACTACAAGGTGAAGGTGGACGGGAAGATAGCCCACAAGGCACTTTATAACATCTTGGGCATCAACAAGGAAGGCCGAAAGGAAATATTGGGCATGTACATCTCCGAGAGCGAAGGGGCCAACTTTTGGCTGCAGGTGCTTACCGACCTGAACAACCGCGGCCTGAAGGATATCCTGATCGCCTGTACGGACAACCTCCGGGGATTTACCGATGCGATATTGGGCGTATTCCCCAAAGCGCAGGTACAGCTCTGCATCGTGCACCAGATAAGGAACTCGCTCAAATATATCGCCTCCAAGGACCAAAAGGAATTTATGCGCGACCTGAAACTTGTGTACCGGGCGTCGAGCAAAGAGGTCGCGGAAGACGAACTCCTGAACCTCGAAGTGAAATGGGGAAGCAAATATCCCGTGGTCATCGAGAGCTGGCAACGCAACTGGGAACAGCTATCGCAGTATTTCCAGTATACCGAACCTATAAGGAAGATCATCTATACCACAAATGCGGTGGAAGGCTTCCACCGACAGGTCCGAAAGGTGACCAAGACCAAGGGCGCGTTCACGAACGACATGGCCCTTATGAAACTGATATACCTGGCCACAAAGAACATTGAAAAGAAGTGGACCAGCCCATTGCATAATTGGAGCCTGACCGTTCAACAACTTTATATTAAATTTGGGGACCGAATACAGTTCGACCTGAGAACAGGGCCCAAAGAGAACGCCGCTGCCGCGGGGGCGCATTCCAAAACCCGTCGGATAAAAGATCCGACATGTTTTGAAATGGATGAAAAGTGAACCGGACAGAGTTTAAATTACACACCCATAACGAATCAGAAATGTTCTTGGATTGGGATTGGCCTTCGATCTAAGTTTTTCCAGGGAGTACCAACTCAGCATTGAGATGGAACTGTAAATTTTTCATCCTACTTCGGTCGGCCTCATCGGTCTTCCATCCCCCATCTCCAATCACCGCATTTCAGTTTTCTAGTCATCGGTCTTCCGTATTTCATCTCCGGTTTCCAGCCTACGCGTTTCTTGAATCCATTAATTTAACCAATCACTCTACTTGATGTTTATCAGTAAGTTACATTTTTATAAATCTATAAACCTATAAACTGTTCATTTTTTTTGGGCACAAAGTTCGCATATACGGGCCAAGGGCCGGGTAAAGGGCCTTAGCTCTTGACACTTGATTCAAAGCTCCTACCTCCTAACTCCAGGTCTTTCCCACCATTTCCTTTAAAAACAATCCCGCCATTGCGATGCTAAAAAACGCGAACGGCAGTGAGGTGATAATCAATAATTTCTGCACTGCGGTGAGCACGTCAATTTCGGGTTTGGCATTTCCCAAAAGAACGAGGGCCATTGTCGCCAACAGTATAAAGACCGACCATATCAGCCGATATCTTCTTCGAGGTTCTTTCTTCCCTTTGTCCGTAAACATGCTCAGCACGAAAACGGCGGAATCTAGGGACGTCACTAAAAATCCGATGAGTAAGCAAATGGTTATCGTATTCAAAAATGTGGCCATCGGGTAGTGGCTAAAAAAGACGAAAAGCGATGAAAACACATTTCCGAATTCATCGTTATAACTCCCCGTAGCCTCGATGAGTTGAAAGGCCGAGGTGCCGAACACCGAGAACCAGAAAAAGCTACCCAACGAAGGCAATATCAAAACCCCCAATAATAGCTGGCGTAAGGTTCTTCCCTTCGATATTCTTGCGATAAAAATACCGGTAAAAGGTGCCCAGGCCAACCAAAATGCCCAATAATAAAATGTCCAATCGGTAAGGAATTCCATCCCGGGATTATAGCTTCCATAGGCAAGGCTCATGGGGACGAAATCGATGAGATAGTTCCAGGTTGCCGTTGCGAAGGAACCAAAAATAGCACCTACGTCACTGCTAAAAAATATAAAGAACAGCAATAGAAAGGTAACTACAAGGTTGATCTTTGAAATAATCTTGATTCCCTTCTCCACCCCCTGCCAGGCGGAATAGAAGGCGATGGCCGAGACCAAGGTCGCCAATGAAAGTGTAGTGGCCAAGCCAAAACCGCCCTCAAAAACATGGTTCAGGCCTCCGTTGATCTGGGTAACGCCGAGTCCCAAGGCCGCAATCAGTCCGAATACCGTAGTGATAATGGTGGTGATATCTATCCCTTTTCTAGCTAGGGGGCTTGAAATACTATCCTCGATGGTGGCGCTGACCCGCACCTTCTTTTTACGGACGAAAAGGGCGTATCCCATGACCATGGCAAATAATCCGTAAAAGGCCCAAGCGGTGAGTCCCCACTGGTAGAACGTAAATTCCAAGGCGAGAACTTCGGGCTCGAGGTTCGATGCGTAGGGCGGATGTTGTTGCATAAAGACGGGTTCCTGAACGGCGCGCAGGAGAATTCCGGCCCCCATCCCGGCACTGTAGAGCATCGCGGTCCAGGCCCAGAGCGAATGTTCGGGTCTTTCGTGTTTTTTTCCGAGTTTGATTTTGCCCAGGGGCGAAAAGGCAATCCCAAAAAGCAAAAGTACACAGCCAAGCCCAAGATAGAGATAAAAGTATCCGAAGTAGTTGCGCACCCAAATGGAAGCATCCTCAATAGCATTATAGCTGGCTTCCGTCGCGATGAAAACGATGGCCGAACAAACGAAGATCACCGCGATTGAGATGCTGAGCAAGGGATTTTTTATGAGAGACTTAATGGTGGTCGATACTTTTTTCAAGTTTTGAGATTATTTTATCGGTTCTGCCACAAATTTTGTGGGCAAACCCCGTCAAGAATTGTAAAGACTCGCAGATGGACAAAAGATGGAAAGAGCAAGGCAGAAAGACGAATAAAACTTTTCTAAAAATCCTAGAAGGCTGGTCTATTTCAAAAAATACTCCTTGGTCCTCAGCAATCTTTATTCTTTCCTTTTATCTTTTTGTCAAATAAAATGTCCTATCCATTTGAAACGCTCATAAAATTCCCGTTTAGCCAACGTTCTTATCCCTTCGAAATCCCCCGGATCATTCCCGCGAAGATAAAATAATGAAAGGGCACGATGCTATACCAGTACAGACGCCCTTTTAGTCCCTTGGGCCGAAACGTGGCCGTTTGGTGGAGCACATTGTCCTTATCGATCTTAAATTCCAGCCAGGCTTCCCCGGGCAGTTTCATTTCAGCGAAAAGCAACAGACGTTTGGCCTCTTTATCGGCCAACAGCACCCTCCAAAAATCGAGGGCATCCCCCGCGTATATTTTGTTGGGATGGGTACGTCCGCGGCGCAGGCCGACCCCGCCGGAGAGCTTGTCCATTAGCCCGCGAATTTTCCATAGCCAATCGCCATAGTACCATCCGGTGCTGCCCCCGATTTTCCAGATATTTTTGAGTACTTGCTCGGGATCATCGACCTTCATTTGTTTTATATCCCTCAACACCCCGAATTTTGGCACTTGAATATATTTCTCAAGGTCTTTTTTAAAGCGGCCGCTGACCATACTGTCCTTCCAGCTACTGACCACCAGGTTTTGTTCGATTTTTTTAAAGGCCATATCGATGGCTTCCCGATAGGTGTGCGGTTCGATTCCCAAAATGTTTTGCAGTCGGGTGTCTTTCGCGATGACCTCCACCTTCATGCTATCCACTAGGTTCAGGGCCAGTTTGTAGGAGGTCGAGGTCACGAAATAAAGCCAGTAGCTCGACAATTTAGGGGTCATTACGGGAACGGTGAAGATCCAGTTCTTAAAGCCGCGCTGGTCGGCATATTGCTGTAGCATCTCTTTGTACGTGAGTACATCCGGCCCGGCGATGTCAAAGGAATCGTCATAGGTTTCTTCATGACCGAGCACTCCGGTCAGGAAAGTCATGATATCGCGGATAGCAATGGGCTGTGTCTTGGTCAATACCCATTTCGGGGTAATCATGAGAGGCAGTTTTTCGCAGAGATCACGGATAATTTCGAACGATGAACTTCCCGATCCTACGATGATTCCCGCGCGCAGAACGGTGAGGTGAAACGGCCCTTCCGATAATATTTTTTCAACATTCTTTCGCGACCATAAATGTTTTGAGAGGTTCTGGTCGTTTACGATACCGCTGAGGTAAACGACCTGAGCGACCGTAGTTTCCTTGAGATACAGAATGAAATTTTCGGCCGTTTTCGATTCCATTTCTACAAAGGCCTGGGTCGATGAGCTCATGGAATGGATTAAAAAATAGGCGACATCAATATCTTTGGGAATCTTATCGGGGTCCACTTCCTGTAGAAAATCGATTTCCAAAATCGCGATTTGGGAGCGCATGTCATCATCGATCGCAAATCTTTCTTTGTCGCGCACCGTACAAATCACCTCGTGACCCATATCGACCAGCTGGGGCAGCAGCCGCATCCCGATGTAGCCGTTGGCACCTGTAAGAAGTATTTTCATAGTTTTTCAAATTTTTCTTGTTGTTCTCGTCCGGCGAAGGTCAAAAGAGAGAGATTTTTCATAAATCCTCGATAGAGGTGGGCGCGTTGTCCGCTTTATAATCCAATAACTTCCGGAAAAATTTCTGTACCGCTTTAGTATCCGCCCGTACCTTGATAAAATGGTGGTCTCGGTAGATGGAGTAGATGGCCAGATCACCTTTATAGATTGAGAGTTTATAAAATGGAATAACAAGGGCGTAGGTTTCTAAGCGGGAGCGAAATCGCACCACGACCCCTTTAGGGCGGAGTTCGACATTGCATTGGTCCCGATTATTGTCCAGTATCAGTAGATTTCGGATTTCGATACTGGTTTCGGTAATGAACAGCTGCGGCGATCCGATACCGCCAATAGCCCACCTTTCCTTGAGGGTGAAAGGCTTGCCGACCTCCGCGTCGATTTTTCGCGTAACTTTCCGGTCATTATAGGATACATTGACGAGCATAGCATTTTTTTATAAAGTTAACGGTAACGGACCAGTACTAAAAACCGATTCGTTAAAAAAATGAAATTGATTACTTTTGCATCCCTTTAGCGCTTCAAAAAATATCAGGTCAATAGGTTTTACGAACGATGACATTAGAAACGATTCTTACCCCAAAAGTAAAGGAGGCCGTCGCGGCCCATTTCTCCGTTGATTTGCCAGTAGTCGAATTTCAGCCCACCCGAAAAGATTTTGAGGGAGATATCACCGTAATGGTCTTTCCGATGCTTCGGTATGTTAAGGGGAATCCTGCAGCGATCGGGGAGCAGATCGGCGCGTATTTGGAAAAAGAGGTCAAAATCGTCTCAGGGTTCAACGTCGTTAAGGGTTTTCTCAACGTGGTAATCGGCGACGCCTATTACCTCGATTTTTTTAATGGGATAAAAAAAGATGCCGATTTCGGACGAGCTTCCGATGTAGGGGAGGACGCTATGATGGTGGAATACTCCTCCCCGAATACCAATAAGCCTTTGCATTTGGGGCATATCCGAAATGTTCTTTTGGGATATTCCGTTGCCGAGATCTTAAAAGCATCCGGTAAGAAGACCTATAAGACGCAGATCATCAACGATCGGGGCATCCATATCTGTAAGAGTATGTTGGCCTGGCAGCGTTTTGGAAACGGAGAGTCCCCCGAAAGCACGGGGTTGAAGGGCGATCAATTGGTCGGAAAGTATTATGTAGCCTTCGATAAGGCCTATAAGAAACAGATAGCCCAGAAAATTGCCGGGGGAGTCGACCCGAAAGCAGCCGAAAAGGAAGCCCCGATTCTATTGGATGCCCAAGAGATGCTTCAGAAATGGGAGGCAGGGGACAAAGAGGTGGTCGCATTATGGGAAACCATGAACGGCTGGGTGTATGAAGGTTTTGAGGAGACCTATAACAATCTCGGGGTCGATTTCGATACCCTTTATTACGAAAGTGACACCTATCTCTTGGGCAAGGACGTGGTCGAGGAAGGCCTTCAAAAAGGTGTTTTCTACCGCAAGGACGATGGTAGCGTTTGGATCGATCTCACCGATGAGGGGCTGGACGAAAAAATTGTGCTCCGTGCCGACGGCACGGCGGTGTATATGACCCAAGATATCGGCACGGCCATCCAACGAATCAAAGACTACCCCGATGTCGGGGGTATGGTCTATACGGTCGGGAACGAACAGGATTACCATTTTAAAGTGCTCTTTCTCATCCTGAAAAAGTTGGGATACAAATGGGCCGAGAATCTGTACCATCTTAGCTACGGCATGGTCGATCTTCCCAGCGGAAAAATGAAGAGTAGGGAAGGTACCGTCGTCGATGCCGACGATCTGATGGATGATATGACCCGGACCGCTGCCGAAATTTCGGAAGAATTGGGGAAATTGGAAGGCTATTCCGAAAGCGAAAAACAGGATTTGTACAAAATGATCGGCTTGGGCGCCCTGAAATATTACATCCTAAAGGTCGATCCCAGAAAACGGATTTTATTCAATCCCGAAGAGTCGGTGGACTTCCAGGGAAATACCGGCCCCTTCATTCAATACACCTATGCGCGTATCCAGTCTATCTTGCGAAAAGCCGAGGAGCTTGACGTGACCGGGTCGGGAGCCGATTCGAACGATGATGTCGGACGGCCAGACGGTGCCAGAAAGCTAGGGGAGTCCTCTCAGGCACTTCATTCCAAAGAAAAGGAACTGATCAAGCAGCTACAGCTTTTTCCTGATACCGTAGCATCGGCAGCAGAAAATTTGAGTCCCGCCTTACTTGCCAACTATACCTACGACCTGGTCAAGGAATTCAATTCGTTCTACCAACAAGTATCCATTTTGGGCGAAGAAGATGAAGGGAAGAAAGTGTTCCGTGTCGAACTTTCCAAGAAAGTCGGGGAGGTAATCCGCTCTGCTTTCAAACTGCTGGGCATCGAAGTCCCCGAGAGGATGTGACCCTCGGCATGCCACTGTAGGTTTGCGTAGCGTACAAAAGAGCTCATCGCGTGAAGCCCTCTTGAAAAAGGGAGCAGAGGAACTTGGTTTCAAAACCGCGCCCGAAAGCTGACATTCGGCGTGAACCCCAACGAAACGTTCTCGATTCTTTCGATGGCGTCTTGTTCGTCGAGTCGATAGTAGGCGTTGAGAATATTCTTGCGGTCGGTGAAATTCAGTACAGAAACCCCAGCCGAGGCTTTTACGGCGTGACCAAGTTCGAAATTGTAGATGACCGACGCATCGGCCCTAAGGTATTCAGGGAGCCGGTCGGTATTGGGAGATCGATAATTGATTCGAAACGGAAAAAAGCTGGTGTCGATCGGATCCTCGGCCTGGGGCTCGGTTACCGGTTTTCCGGAATGGTAGTTCAGGCCGATACCGAACTTGATATTTTCCAAAGTATAAGTCCCCGCCAACGAGCCGGTATGTCGAATATCAAGGTTGTTCGGAAATTCGGGGGGCACGATATCGGTAAAATAATAGGTGTTCAGGTTGTAGCCGTAGCTGGCCCAAATACTGTAAGCATCCGTCTTCTTGTTGATTAATAATTCCAAGCCTTTCACGTCGTATTTTCCTACTTCACCATTGAACTGGTTCTGGTTCTGAAAACCTTGGGTGCTGATGCTGATGCCATCGACATCCTTGTAAAATCCCTCCAGCCCGACGTACATGTTCCGATGGTCGTAGTTGATGCCCACCGCCGCCTGCCGGCTTTTCGTGACGGGCAGGTCATCCCCATTGGAAACGATCCAGCGTCGCTTTTCGATGCCCAGAAAGTTTTGTTCGAGGTCGATAATCTGATTGGTGGCCTGACTTTTGAACTCCCCCAACACTTCAAATTTCAGCTCCCGGGTAAGCGCATAGTTCAGACTAATGCGCGGTTCGATCAGAAATTCCTCAAAAGAATCGGGATTCTCCAATCGGTTGAGGCGTACACCGCCCCTTGCGAAGAGCTTTTGGTCGTCAGATCGGTACGTAATCTCGGAAAAAAGGGCCTGACTGCGGATAACATCGCGAACATTGCTCTGAAACGGCGGCTGGGTGACATCGGTGGCATTGGTGATGCCGGTTTCGCTATATTGGTACCCGTTCAGCCAATCGAAACGCTCGCTTACTTGGTAATCGATATTCAGTTTTAAGGCGGTCTCCACTACCTCATTGTTCTGAAATAGGGTCTGTTTTTCGTTCGAGGAGGTGTTTCGGGCGTCAAGATCGTAACGGGTATGGTACACGTTCAAAAAGGTGGAAAACTTTTTGTTCCAAGTGCTTCGAAGGCTTCCCCCGAACGAAAGGTTGGTCTGGTCAAGGTCGCTGCGGGTGCGCTTTCCGGTATCCATTTCCTCTTCCGAATAATCCAACAGGTTGTTGACACTGATGAAATTGAGGCGAAGCTGTTGGTTTTTGTCGATATCATAGAGCAGCTTGCCCGTAAAGTCATAAAAATAGAAATTGCCGTCACGGTTTACTTGACTGTCTTCGAACACCCGGGTAAAGAACTTTTGGTAGGTAGGGGTGTTTAGGATATCGGTAAGGGAACGTCGCGCGGAAACCTGTAGGGCGAGTTTGTCGGATACAGGAAGGTGGCCGTAGACATCACCGCCGATAAGGTTGACGCCTGCACCCCCGAAAAATTGATCGGCGATGGTATCTTTAGTCCGTATATCGATGATGCCGCTGACCCCGTCGCCGTATTCCGCCCTGGTGCCGTTCTTGGTCAAGATGACCTTGTCGGTCAAATAGGGATTAAAGGCGGATATCAATCCGAAGAAATGACCGGATTGGTACATTTTAATGCCGTTCCACAGCATAAGATTTTGATCGTTTGTACCCCCACGGATGTTGATGTTCGAAACGGTTTCATCGACACTTTCGATGCCGGGCAAGGCCTGCACGGTCTGTAGAACATCGGGCTCGATCAATCCGGGAAGGATGCCGAACTCTTCGCTGTTCATTTCTATACTGCCATCCAGTTGTTTAACGAGGCCCTTGGTAAGAAACTCATAGACGACCACCTCTTCGAGTTGCTGATAATATTGCGCCAAAAGCAGGGTGGTACACGGCGCTCTTCCCGCCAAATCCGCGGCATCGACAAACAGGGTCTTATATCCGATATGTTTGATACGCAGTTTGGCGGAGCGCGGCACGTTGCTAATGGAAAAGTAACCTTCCATATCAGTGATTATAGCGGTTTTTGTCCCTAAAATCTCGATAGTGGCGCCGGTTACTGTATTCTGTTCGAAATTATCCAAAACTATTCCGCAGATATCGAGGGCAGCACTTCGGGTTATCGTGTAGTAGCGCTCGTTCAGTTTTTGGATCTGCAATTGGGCCTGGCGCTGGATATCCCCTAAAATATCCTTTAGATTCTCCTTTTGCGGAGGGATGACGCTGAGTTCGCGAATATCGTCGTCGGCATAGGAAAATTTGATCTCGAATTCGCGTTCCAATTCCTGAAGGAAGGAAATTAAAGGGATGCTGGCCCTATGGTCTTGGGCATCGACATTTTTTGAAAGTAGAAAAAGGACAAAGCAGAGTAGGGTGAGGGAAGATTTACGGAGTGTTTTCGCCATAGAAGAGCACTTTGTCGCCCTCAAATTTAAACTTTATTTGCGAAGGGGCGCTAATACTTCTTAGGGCAAGATCGGAATCGGAGTTGCTGAAAGTTCCGGTAAACAATTGTTCCAAATCGATGTTCTGGGTTTCGACGGCAATATCGTGCTGCCGTTCAAACTCAGCGAGCACGTATTTCAGGGGGACACTTTTGAACGAACTTTCATCGTTCATCCAGGAGGGCCGGGATTCATCTGAGCCGACTGTTTCAACGATGCTCCCGTCTATCGCCACAAAAGAGGAACCGGCGGACAATTCGGTTTCCCTTTTTTCAAAAGTGACCTTGACCAGACCTTCGAAGCAGGAAACCTCAAAATAGCCGTCCCTGTTTTCTACGTTGAACTGGGTTCCTAACACCGCCACCTTGCCCGAATGGGTGTCCACGGTAAAGCGTTTGCCTTTGGCCACCTTGAAAAAAGCTTCGCCCTTGAGATCCACATTCCTGTTTTCCTCCCAATTGTTTTTCTTATAGGATATCTTCGTATCCGCATTCAAAATGACCTGCGAACGATCGGGAAGGCTGATTTCCTTACTTTCGGCATAGGAAGTGGAAATAGTTTCGTTGGAAGTAGAATTTAGATAGAAGTAAGCTCCGATCATGAGAACCGCTGCCGCTGCTGCCACCCGTAAAAATTTTTTGAACGGACGGAGCGATAGGACCCTGGGGTTTTCAAGCTTCTGCCTGTTCTTGAAGACTGCATAGGCCGCGTCGGCATCAAAATCAGGAGCCGTCATGGTAGCGGTAGCATCGGCAATACGCTGATAGGAAGCATATTCTTCGGAATTCTTGAATTCCGCAAGCTCAGCGTCCGTAAGGTCGCCGTCCAGCCATTTTGCCAAGTAGTTTTCTTGCATCGCTTGAGTCTTAGTATGTTAATAACAATCCATTGTGGAATAACCCTACCTAATTGGGGAAATTCCAAAATTTAAGAGCCACGCGCCAAATGCCTCTGGAAACTTCGGGATCAAGCCCACGACAGAATTTTGGGCAGCACATTTACTGATCCGTTACGTCAAATGCCATCAATCTTTTCCCGGAGCGATTTCAATGCCAGATGCATCCTCTTTTCTATGGCTTTGACGCTTACTTCCTCCATTTCGGCGATTTCGGCGTATTTTTTCCCATCAATCCTATGCAATAAAAAAGTGATGCGCTGGTTGTCCGGCAGCGCGTTCAGGGCATGGTCCAGCTTCTCCTTGAACTCGGCCTCTTCCATTAGAAATTCAGGGTCCTCGTGCACGGTCTTCAAACTCTTGTCCGCATATTTTAGACGTACTTTTTCCGCTTTTATAACGTTAAGGTATAAATTATTGGCAACGGTATAGACATATGATTTTGCTTTTTCGGGAGGCACCTTCGTACAATTTTCCCACAGCTTTACAAAGGCTTCCTGGACCGCATCATAAGCTTTCTCTTCGTTGCCGAATTTATAAAAGATATAGTTGAAGATGGTTTTGGAGTTGGCCTTGAATATTGTTCCGAAGACTTGCTCGTCGCAAACATTGCCTTTATCTTTACTTTTCAATGGGGGATTTTTTTCAAAGATATTTGAAAAATTCAAAACGGGCGTCCAAATTCTATTTCCGTGCCTCCGTTGTAGGAGCTGGGAGCCAACGATGGGGGAGCTGAGTCCGTAAAATCCAAATCTGCCCCCCGGGGATTGGGCACCGCTTGATTTATAGGTTGCGGAACGCTATCCCTTTCCGAAAGTAGGGTATTTTTGGTACCGGGTGTTCTAAAATCACGAAACACCCCTCAATATCTTGATCAATAGAGTATTCACGACGAATACAACCCGAAAACTATATGCATAAATTGTTAAATGCAGTGCTGAAAATCTTCCTGTCCGCGATGGCCATGGTTACTTTCGCCTGCCAAAGCGAGGAGCCGTTCGAAACGGATATCGATGCCGAACTTACGCTAGCGGCCGAATCTTCCGTAATGGAGATGATGAGGCGAACCACTTCCAAAGATGGCTCTTACGATAATATCGTCGACGGCGCCAGTTGCTTGAGCATCCAATTTCCCTATGCCGTTACCGTCAACGGTGTCGAAATATATCTCGAAACTATAGAGGATTTGGCGAGAATCGAGAAAATTCTCGACACGGCCGAGCAGTCTGACGGAACAGATGATGGAAATGAATGGGAAGCGGAGGACGGAGATGAAGTGGGGCAACATGACGAAAAGGGACAGCCGGCTATTGAGATAGCTTACCCCATTTTGGTAACCACGGCCGATTACACCGATATCGAAATCCATGACGCGGCCGAGCTCGATCATCAGGCCAGAATGTGTGCCGAAGGGGGTGGTGATACCGATATCGAGTGTGCCGATCTGAGGTATCCCATCGATCTTTTCACCTATAACCCTAGTTTTCAGCAGACCGGTAACCTCAGCGTGGCTGACGATAAGGAGTTTCGGCGGTTTTTAGCGGGACTGACAGATGACGACCTGATCAGCATGGATTTTCCCGTGGTTTTGGAACTATCCGATGGTAGTGAACTTTCGGTGAACACTAATAGCGAAATGGGCGAGGCCCTGAAGCGTGTGCTTGATAGCTGCGATGAAGATGATGACACCGACCATAACGATGATGATTTTACCAAGGCAAGCCTTGACAGTCTATTGGTTACTTGCCCTTGGATGGTAAAAAAATTGAAGAGGGCACATATAGCGGACGCTGAGAATTATCAGGATTACCTGCTGGTTTTTAATGCGGATGGAACGCTGATTTCCGATGATGGCCTTGGGCCGGTCAGCGAGGGGGAGTGGTCCGTTACCGTTTCCGATTACAGGGTTTTTCTGAACCTGCAATTGAAGGATGACGAGGCGTTCAATGCCTCCATGTACACCTACGACCTCGGGGATGGCTTTATAAAGATGGTGGGGGAAGAAAGTGACGAAGTTGTTTTGGAACAATCCTGTACCTACGGGGAACAGACCTGTAGCGACTTGTTCATTGAAGAAAACCTTCAATCCGGATGCCGCTGGTCGATTACCGATGGCAAAGGCGAATTTGTCCAGCATATGGAAATCGATTTTTCCCAGGAACATCTATTGGCCTATGATTCCGACCATGTCGTGGTGGACGAAGGGGAGTGGGACATCTCAGAAGCCATATTGACCTTCGATGATTTGAATGGGGTCCTCGCCCTGTATGGGGGCGATTGGAACGTGGTCGCCTGTAGTGAAGGGCGACTTAGGCTGCAGCGCGGCAATGAGGTACTTGTGCTGGTAAAGGTTTGTGATGCGCCGCCCCCGGAATAACTGCTTTTTTGTTACCGGCTTTATGCTTAAATTTGCCCCCACCCAAAATTAAAGGCACCTATGTTCGACAATTTAAGCGAAAAACTGGATAAGGCCCTCCACACGCTTCGTGGCCACGGGCAGATTACCGAAATCAACGTAGCGGAAACCACCAAGGAAGTCCGAAGGGCCCTGCTTGACGCCGACGTCAACTTTAAGATTGCCAAGGAGTTCACCAATCGGGTCAAGGAAAAGGCCTTGGGCCAAAACGTACTCACTACGCTTCAGCCCGGCCAATTGATGGTAAAAATCGTCAAGGACGAGCTGACCCAGCTCATGGGCGGCGAAACGGAGGGCATCGATCTTTCGGGGGCGCCATCGGTCATTCTAATGTCGGGTCTGCAAGGTTCGGGTAAGACCACATTCTCGGGAAAACTGGCGAACTTTCTCAAAACAAAAAAGTCTAAGAAGCCTTTGTTGGTGGCCTGTGATGTGTACCGTCCCGCGGCCATCGACCAATTGCATATCGTCGGGGATAAAATCGATGTCGAGGTATATTCCGACAAGGATAATAAAGACCCCGTGGCCATCGCGCAGGCGGGAATCGCAAAAGCCAAGGCCGAAGGCCATAACGTGGTGATCATCGATACCGCGGGCCGCTTGGCGGTCGATGAAAAAATGATGACCGAGATATCGAACATCCACACGGCCATCGAACCCCAGGAAACGCTTTTCGTGGTCGATGCCATGACAGGTCAAGATGCGGTGAATACGGCCAAGGCCTTTAACGACATTCTGAATTTTGACGGGGTCATCTTGACCAAGCTCGATGGCGATACTCGGGGCGGGGCGGCCATTTCCATTAAGTCCGTCGTCGATAAGCCGATCAAGTTCATTGGGACAGGAGAAAAAATGGAGGCCATCGATGTCTTTCATCCTACCCGGATGGCGGATCGTATTTTGGGGATGGGCGATGTGATTTCCTTGGTCGAGCGGGCCCAAGAACAGTTCGACGAAGAGGAAGCCCGAAAAATCCAAAAGAAAATTGCCAAGAACAAATTCGGGTTCGACGATTTCCTGTCCCAGATTCAGCAGATCAAAAAAATGGGGAACATGAAAGACCTGATGGGCATGATCCCCGGCGCAGGAAAAGCCTTAAAGGGCTTGGATATCGATGACGACGCCTTCAAACATATCGAGGCCATCATCCATTCCATGACCCCGGACGAGCGCTCGAACCCATCAAAACTGAACATCAGCCGAAAGAAACGTATCGCCAAAGGTAGTGGTCGCGATATGAAAGAGGTGAACCAGCTTATGAAACAGTTCGATCAAATGGGCAAAATGATGAAGATGATGCAAGGCGGCGGCGGGAAAAAGATGATGCAGATGATGCAGAACATGCAGTAAAGGGGTAGGCAATTGCAGTAGCAGTTTGGAATTTCTAACTGAACCACTCTCAGATGAGCTTTAAAGGGTTAGATCCGTATAAAAAAGGATTTTTACAACCCGGAAACTCAAGTTTGGTTGGATTTTGCCAAAGACTGCAATTATATTTTTCCAACGAAATTTATACCGATTATACAAAACGAGGTGAGGAAATACGCAGATTAATAAACTACATGATTACTAATCCTGGCAAATTTTGGAGTGAGAGAGTAGTACTGTGAACCGCCAACTTATACTGCCTACTGCAATTGCCACTGAATACTTATAAATGATGACCCTACTCGACGGAAAGAAAATTTCCAATGAAATCAAGGAAGAAATTGCTGCCGAAGTCGCCCAGATGAAGGATCGCGGTGAAAAAGTGCCACATCTTGCCGCCGTGCTGGTGGGCAACGACGGGGCCAGCCTGACCTATGTTGGCAGCAAGGTTAGATCCTGTAAAAAAATCGGTTTTGGATCTACCTTGATCCATCTCCCGGAAGAAACGACCGAAGATACGTTGCTGCAAAAAGTAAAAGAGCTTAACGAAGATGCCGAGATCGATGGGTACATCGTACAGCTTCCCCTGCCTCAGCACATCGACGAACAAAAGGTACTGATGGCGGTGGACCCGGATAAGGATGTCGATGGTTTCCACCCCGTCAATTTCGGAAAAATGGCCTTGGACATGGAGTCCTTTATTTCGGCCACGCCCTCTGGGATTATGGAATTGCTTCAGCGCTATGAAATCGATACCGAGGGCAAACATGCCGTTGTTATCGGCCGCAGCCATATCGTGGGCAGGCCGATGAGCATTCTGATGAGCCAAAAAAGGGAGGCGGCCAATTGTACGGTCACCCTCACCCACAGTCGTACAAAGAACATGAAAGAACTGACCCTGCAGGCCGATATCATAGTTTCCGCCTTGGGCGTTCCGCATTTCCTTAAAGCGGACATGGTCAAGGAAGGGGCAGTTATCATCGATGTCGGCATTACCCGTGTTCCCGACGCATCCAAAAAGCGAGGCTATTATTTGACCGGCGATGTCGATTTCGAGAACGTTGGCAAGAAAGCATCCTTCATCACTCCGGTGCCCGGTGGGGTCGGCCCGATGACGATAGCCATGTTGTTAAAAAATACCCTGTTGGCTCGGGAGCGACATAGAGCGAGACCTTAAGAGGGAACTCTGCATTTTCAAGTGACTCGTTCTTTATTAAAGGCTCTTTTGAAATCTGCCGATTATCTAATTATTTCCCTTTTTTGTGCCACGCGCCAGGTGGCCCCTATGACAATGGCCCAGGTCGTTGCCCTTTTTTTGTAAGGCCCATTAAAATTTTATACCGTAGCCACCCCTCCCGCCGGACGGGATAATTTGACTAAGAAGGGTATCAAAAAAAGGGACAGTAAAAATTTGGACCATAAATTTCGAACAGGTTCGAAGTCAAATAAAAAAATTCGAGAGAGACTAATTATATGTTTTTAAACGTTAACTGTTAGTTGAACGATTTGACCTTTTTTGTCTTCTGGGGCAGGAATATTAAAAATGCCTTTATACAAGCATGAACAGAACCCCTGAAATGTCCGAAACCCATGAACCTCCAACTAGCACCTTTCTTTGATTTATCGATGGATTGCCTTTGTATCGCCGGTTACGATGGTTACTTTAAAAAAATCAATCCGGCCTTCGTAAGCTTGCTAGGATATTCCGAAGAGGAACTTCGCTCTAGATTGATCTCTGAATTTATATATGAAGAAGATAGGGAGCTTACAGCCAAGTACAGACAAAACCTCGAGAACAATAGACCGCTAGTGAATTTTGAAAACCGGTATGTTTGCAAATCCGGGGAACTTGTGTGGCTGCATTGGACTTCTATTCCTCTAGAAAACGAGCGATTGATATACGCCATTGCTAAGGATATAACCCACAAAAAGGGATTGGAAAATGAACGGATATCGCAGATGAGCCGTCTTTCTAGAGTGAACGAAAAGCTTAAACAACTGAATTACGCCACCTCCCATGATCTGAGATCACCTGTCAACAATTTGATTTCTATGCTCGACTTGATCGATTTGAATAAAATCGATGATAATGATACTTTAGAAGTGCTGCGATTTATTAGAATATCGGCGGAAGGCCTGAATACTTCCTTAAACGCCTACGTAGATGCACTGAAACGCAACGATGTCCAACATGAAAACTTTGAAGAGGTGTCTTTCAATGAAATATTTGAAAAAACCAAAAACTCCATAAAGTCGCTGATTCAAAAGGCGAAAGTGGAATTCCACTTGGATTTCTCAGGTTTGGAAAGTATGCAGTACAGTGCCGCCTACATGGAGAGCATCTTTCTAAATCTTATTACCAATTCCATTAAATATGCCAGACCTGGTGTAGCTCCGGTAATTTCAATTACCGCCAGTGAACGAAATTCGGAAAAAACGCTAGTCTATTCCGATAATGGTCTGGGCTTCGATATGGATAAAGTCGGCCATCTGATTTTTAATTTGAACCAAAAATTCCATGACAACGAAGATAGCAAAGGGGTCGGCCTATATCTGGTGCATAGTCATATCACCGGTCTTGGGGGCCGTATCAGTGTCGATAGTCAAGTAAACGAAGGCAGTACTTTTACCATCAATTTCAGAAATACACTTTTATCAGAGTTTTAAGGTTGCTTTTTCGGCACTGTTCTTCCCCGAAATAACCGTGTCCCCTGGTTTGATAATTTCGATATCGTTGCTATCGTCTATACTGCAACTGCCGAAACCGATAAATGTTACAAGAATCAATAGTACCCACAGAGTCTTTTTCATAATATATAGTTTGGTCAGGGCCTGTTACGGGTTCGTTGATGATGAACGCCCCCGGTAAAAACTAAATGACTTCATTAGTATAACGTTCAAAAACTACCTTTCTTATGGTCATTTAGTTAGGCCGATGCTTTTGTTCTTTCCCTAAACCCTTACTTTTGCGGCTTTCAAAACGCCCATGTCCGCCAAAAGCCGTTTTTCCCTTATCGATCCCGCTAAAAGCCCCGTCTTTTATGGTTATGTAATTCTGGCCGTCGGTACACTCGGGATATATTCCAGTATTCCAGGGCAGACCATCGGTGTTTCCGTTTTTACCGATCCCGTAAAGGATGCCCTAGGCCTGTCTCGTAATCAGTTCAGCAATGCCTATATGGTCGGTACGATCTGCAGTTCGTTGGTGATTGGCAGGGCAGGGGTGTGGTTCGATAGGTACGGGGCACGTTATGTCGCTTTTTTCGCCGCTGTGGTCTTGGCGTTCGCCTTGGTGCTGTGTTCGTGGTCGGTGCAAATGAGCGAGATTGCTAAGCGGATATTGGATTCCAATTCCTGGACTATCCCATTTACCCTGATGACGGTGCTGTTCTTTATCCTTCGGTTTTCGGGACAGGGGGTGCTCACCATGGCGTCGCGGAACGTGATTATGATATGGTTCGATAAGAACCGGGGCAAGGTCAATGCCATCAGCAGCGTTGCGATATCCTTTGGGTTTTCATCTTCCCCGTTATGGATAAACGCCCTGGTCGAAGGCTATGGTTGGCAAAGTGCCTGGCAATTTCTGGCGGTAGGTTTGTTGATGGTCAGTTTTCTGATTCTTCAATTTTTTAAAAACCGTCCCGAAGAACACGGTCTGCTTCCCGATGGGACTCCTGAAGGGTCGGGGAATAATGGCAGATCTGTTTCCTTGGCGAAGCAGTTTACACTAAAGGAAGCGGAGCACACCAGGGCCTTTTGGATGTATGCCCTGATGCTGGCGTTCAATAGTTTTTTTATTACGGGGCTCACCTTTCATGTGGTGTCCATATTTGCTAGCGAGGGTTTTCCCAAATCGGATGCCATTGCGATTTTTCTGCCCGTGTCTGTCGTGGCGGTAAGTATATCGCTAATATTCAATTATCTAAGTGATTACCTACAGCTGAAATTGTATCTATACCTCATGATTTTAGGTGGAATAATGGCCTCGATCGGATTTTTATTTTTGTCACTAAGCGCCGGCGTTTTCCTGCTTGTCGGGGGTTTGGGGATTATGGGCGGATTTTTCGCCGTGCTGAATGCGGTCGCCTGGCCCCGGTTCTACGGCCGAGACCATTTAGGGGCGATCACAGGCAAGACCATGTCATTTATGGTCTTGGGCAGTGCACTCGCGCCTCCGATTTTCAGTTTCTTTTTTTCGTTCTTTGAATCCTACCATTTGATAGGCTATCTGGGTCTAGCGGTCATGCTGTTTCTAGCTTTGGCGTCGTTTAAAGCCGACAATCCACAATAAGCTTATTCAGGTATTCCACATAAATTTTGATTCTTCAATCATAGTTGTTAGTTTTAGAGGCTAAATTGGGATGGACTTCCCAATGGCATTCAATTAAATTCCAACTTCTCAAAACAACGTATCAAATGAAGAAACTCCTTTTGCTTTTTACAGTGTCGGTCCTTGTCTTTTCCTGTAAGACGGAAAAAAAAGACAATCCGAACAAGTCAACGGCCGGAGACTCGGAAACCACAGCGAAAGCAGATGACTGGATTTACCTCTTCGACGGTACCAGCACGGATGGATGGCGAGCTTTTAATGGGGATTCCCTACCTCCCGGATGGACTATAGAAGACGATGCCTTGACTTTCGATACCGAATTGGGCATGGAGCAGGATTATACAGGAGGAAAGGATATCATTTATGGTGCGGAGGAATTCGACAATTTCGAGCTGTACCTGGAATGGAAAATCCCACCAGGCGGAAATAGTGGAATATTCTATCATTTAAAGGAAGGCTATGACAGTCCCGCTGGCATTTCGCCTGAATATCAGTTGATCGACGACGAGGGGTACGCGGATATTCACGACTTGACATCGTACAATGAGAGTCTTGGGTATGACAATCCCAGCGAGCTGAAGCCCCTACAAAAAACCGCTTCGGATTACGCCATGCACGTGGCCGACCCAGAAAAGAAAGAGTTGAATCCCGTCGGGGAATGGAATTCCTCAAAAATCGTCTTTACACCCGAAAAAGTGGAGCATTGGCTCAACGGGAAGAAAGTGCTGTCCTTCATACCTTGGGACGATGCCTGGTACGAGAAAAAGAATTCCAATAAATGGAAGGATAGTCCGGATTACGGAAAGTTCAAGTCCGGATATATCGGGCTTCAGGACCATTCCAGTCCCATTTGGTTCAAAAACATTAAAATCAGGAAGCTTTAATCTCCAATTTCACAATAATTCAAACCATACTATAATGAACAAAAGAGAATTTCTTAAAAGCGCGGCAGCAGTATCGTCCTTTGCCCTCTTGCCCTCGGGTGCTTGGGCCTTTTCGGAAGAAAAACGGTTACGTACGGCCCATATCGGTATCGGCAACATGGGCGGGGAAGACCTTAAGGCCATCTCATCGCACAAGGCCGTCGATGTAGTCGCCTTATGCGATGTAGATTCCATATACCTCTCCAAAGCCCGCAAGCAGCACCCCAATGCCCGGGTGTTTTTTGACTATCGGGTGATGCTAGAGGAGATGGGCGATGAGATCGATGCGGTCATCGTATCGACCCCCGACCATACCCACGCCCCCGCATCCCTTTTGGCGATGGAGCATAACAAGCCGGTGTACTGCCAAAAACCATTGACCCACTACGTGCAGGAATCACGGGAAATGATGAAGGTGGCCAAAGAAAAGAATTTGGTGACCCAGATGGGAATTCAGGTGCATTCCTTTTTTGATTACAGATTGGCTACGGCTTTGATTCAATCCGGTATTATCGGAAAGGTACATACCGTGCGTGCATGGTCTCCAAAAAACTGGGGCTATAACGGGCCCGAGCCAACCGGGGAAGACCCCGTACCGGACCAGTTGGATTGGAACCTATGGCTGGGTACTTCGAAGAAACGGCCCTACAAAGAAGGGTATTACCATCCCGGTAATTGGAGAAAACTGTTGGATTACGGCTGTGGTACCTTGGGCGATATGGGAGTCCATATTTTTGATACGCCCTACAATGCTCTGGAGCTTGACGTACCCCTGACCGTCAAGAACGATTGCCGTCAACCGAACGGCTTCGGGTTTCCGGAGAACAATACGGTGACCTACGAATTTCCGAAGACCCCGTACACCACCAAAACCTTAAAATGGGTTTGGTACGACGGTCCGGGAATGCCCCCTGAGCACGAAGATCTTAAATTACCGGGTGCAGATCAAGCGGGGAAAAAAGAGCAAAAAGAGCAGAGCGTCGAAGATAAAATGTCTTTGGATGTCCAGGCCGCCGGCGAAGGCCAGCTGCCCGAGCAGGGTGCTATGTTCATTGGGAAAAAAGGACGATTGTTGTTGCCGCATTTTATGCAGTTGCCTACCAAGATCGTAAAGGGCAAGTATGTAGATATTTCAAAGGAAATCGAGGAAGTCTCGAAAGAGTATAACTTAGGGGAAATTATTCGGAATTATGAGTCGGAGGGACCGAAACACTATCATCAGTTTGTCGATGCCTGTTTGGGCAAGGGCGAAACGACGGCCCCATTTTCATACGGCGGAAAATTGACCGAAACCATTCTTTTGGGTACCATTGCATGCCGGTTTCCTAACCAGACCCTGCACTGGGATGCGGAAAAGGCGAAATTTCAGGAAGAAGAGGCCAACCAGTATTTAAGTGGTGACTATCGGGAATTTTAATTTTCATGGCAATATGCAAGACCAGTATGGCATTAAGCGCTTAGTACTTTTAGTGTCAATCGCTTTGTTCGGGGTGGCCCTGACCTTCGCGCAGACAGGTAGGGTCTTTGATAACCTGACCATGACGAGCGAAATTCTGGACAGTGAACGGAAGTATGCGGTGTATTTGCCTCCGGATTATGACAGTTCCGAGCGCCATTACCCCGTGCTTTATTTACTGCACGGCGCAGGCGACGATCAGACCGGGTGGGTGCAGTTCGGAGAGGTACTTCGGATAACCGACAATGCCATCAAGAACGGTACCGCCACCCCAATGGTGATTATCATGCCCGATGCCAACACCGGTAAGCGCGGCTACTTCAATCAAGGAGAGAATTGGCGGTACGAAGATTTCTTCTTTGAGGAGTTCATGCCCCATGTGGAAAAGAAATACCGCATCAAAGGCGAGAAACGCTATCGTGCCGTAGCGGGACTCTCCATGGGTGGGGGCGGGTCATTTATGTACGCGCTGCACCGGCCGGAGCTGTTTTCCTCGGCCTGTCCGCTCAGTGCCTATGTCGGCCCCTTGACGATAGACGATTTTAAAGAGCGTTTGAAAGATAGGGATGTCAAGTATTCCGATTCGGAAATGACGGCCTATTTTAAACGGCATAATGCCTTGGAACTTCTTAAAACTGTTCCCGTTGCCGATGTCAAGTCCGTTCGCTGGTACATCGATTGCGGCGATGACGATTTTTTATACGAGGGCAATAGTCTTGTGCACATCGCCATGACCAAGCAAGAGATTCCCCATGAATACCGTGTGCGTGACGGCGGGCATAGCTGGACGTACTGGCGGGAGTCGTTGCCAGAGGTTTTACGATTCGTTTCGGAGGCGTTTCACCAATATTAGAAAGTAAGGTTCTACCAATCATTATTTCTGTGGTAAAATTTAGGCACTTTGCACGTGACATAAGACAATAGGATGTAAGACGTAAGATTGGTTTTATATAGGTGTTGATATTCAGATATTTGTCTTGATGTTATTCAACAAGGTCATTGGATTTAATCTTATGTCCTATGTCTGGAAGTCTTAAGCCCTCCTCATTAATAGGTTGATTTTTACAACACTCGTGGTAGTACCAAAAGTAATAATAATCAGCAATCAAGAATCTCAATGCAGTACAGGAAATTCGGAAGAACCGGTTGGCAAGTAAGTGAAATAGGGTACGGGATGTGGGGCATGGCGGGTTGGACGCAATCCGACGACGAACAGTCCGCCAAGTCCTTGGACCTGGCCGTAGAAAACGGGGTCAATTTTTTTGATACGGCCTGGGGCTACGGCGAGGGCCATAGCGAAAAGTTATTGGGTGAACTGGTGCGGCGACACCCCAATGCGAAGCTATATACGGCCAGCAAAATTCCCCCTAAAAATTTCGAATGGCCCGCAAAACCGGAATACTCATTCGAGGAATCCTATCCGGAAAACCATATTATCGAATACACCGAAAAGACCTTGAAAAACCTAGGGATGGAACGGATCGATCTGATGCAGTTTCACACGTGGGACGACGGGTGGTCAGACCGCGAGGAATGGCAACGGGCTATCGAAAACCTCAAAAAGGATGGAAAAATTGCGGCTATGGGGGTCAGCGTCAATCGCTGGGAGCCCGAAAACGGAATTAAAGCCCTGAAAACGGGAATGCTCGATGCCGTACAGGTCATCTATAACATCTTTGACCAGAATCCTGAAGATGAATTATTTCCGTTATGTAGAGAAATGGATATTGCCGTAATCGCCCGGGTTCCCTTTGACGAGGGCACCTTGACGGGAAAGATTACCAAGGAGACCACGTTTCCGGAGGGCGATTGGCGGGGCACCTATTTTGTGCCAGAAAACTTGAACTCCAGCGTGGATCATGCCGATGCCTTGCGGCCGCTGGTTCCGGAAGGGATGACCATGGCCGAAATGGCCTTGCGCTTTATTGCCATGAACAAGACGGTAAGCACCATGATACCCGGAATGCGTAAAGCGCCGCATGTCAAGGCCAATACCGCCACCAGTGACGGAAAGGGACTTCCAAAAGACCTGTATCAAGAACTAAAGAAGCACCGCTGGGATAGGGAACCTACGAAGTGGTCGCAGTGAAATTGAGTTTATAGGTTTATGAGTTTATAAGATTATAGATTGATGTCATCTTTAATCCACTTCCTCATCGGGGGGTACAGTATATTCATTGAGTCCCGGCCACACCATTTTGATTCTTTATTTCTATTTCGCAAATAATTGCCCCATATCCCGAAAGGCTTTGAATTCCAATGCATTTCCTGCGGGGTCCAAAAAGAACATGGTAGCCTGTTCGCCTACCTTTCCCTTAAACCGGATATAGGGTTCGATAACGAATTTTACTCCTTTTTTTCCGAGTTCTTCGGCGAAGCTTTGAAAGGTATCCCAAGGCAAGACCACTCCGTAGTGCGGTACCGGAACGTTTTGTCCGTCTACGGGATTGGAGTGTGATTCTTCTTTTTCCGACTTGGGTTTGTAATGAATCACCAATTGGTGTCCGAAAAGATTGAAGTCCACCCAGTGTTCACTGCTGCGTCCCTCTTCGCAATTCAAGGTTTCGCGATAAAACGTACGGCATTCAGCAAGATTGTGAACGGGTATTGCGATGTGGAAGGGGGTTATTCCTTGCATTTGTTTGATGTTTAAGAGTTCGAATATTCGACTAAATTTACCATAAGATCCGCCCTTTCGGTTACTGATTTTTTTGGAACTTGGACGATATGATATCCATAGTGTTTATAGGTTTCGACCATCTTATCATAGGTAAGTACCGCCTCGTTCCAGTCTTGTTTTCTTTCGCTGTCGGACTTATAAATTTCTCGCCATGGCGGAAGAATAAAGATGCTTTTATTATACCTCCATTTTTCCGCATAGATTTTCATTTGTGCAGTTATTTCCGATTGAATTAAGTTCGCATAACAAATCGAATCCAAAAACCCGCGGTCGAAAAAAATCGGATTCGATGGAGTTTCTCTTTGGTCAATTTGTCTATAACTTTCAATGGAACGGTCGAACATCTGATTTTTGTACAAATCCTCGTCTTTCCAAGGTAAGGCTGCTCCGTCATTTTCTTTTTGCTCTTTTATTAGCTCGCGCGCGATTTCAGGTATGACTTCATAGTTTCTTTTCTTTAGCTCCTGCAATAAAGTTGTTTTTCCCGTTCCCGGACCTCCGGTTATTACATAGAAATTCTTGTTCTCCTTGAATTCAATCATAGTCGACCTTAATAGCGGTTAAAAAGCCAATGTTTATCTATATTTCCACAAAGATAGCTCATCGAAATATTTACTTATTAGGTCAGGTTACACTCCATCCCCCAAATTCCACACTTCGGTGGTTTCTTTTGGCCCTCGTCGAGTCTATGTTTCATTTTTGGGACATAAAAAATAATACGTCGCGACACGATGAAACGAACTCTCCTAATCCTGATGCTACTCCTTTTTTGCGAATACATTTTCTGCCAGACCCCTATTTCCGGTAAGGTCAGCGATAGTTCCGACAACCCGATTCCCGGGGCGAACGTCTATCTCGAAGGCACCTATGATGGCACCTCCACCGGGTCCGATGGTAGCTTTGCTTTCGAGACCTCCGAGACAGGAAGCCAAACGCTGGTCATTTCCATGTTGGGTTTTCAACCGCGTTACGAGACCGGTGATGTCGCTTATCTCAACGGATTGAGCATAAAAATGGTGGAAGCTATCAATGCCCTGACCGGCGTTACCCTGACGGCGGGTACTTTCGAGGCGGGAGACAATTCGAAGGTCTCGGTACTCAAACCTTTGGATATCGTCACCACCGCCGGGACGGTAGGCGATTTTGTGGGGGCATTGCAAACCCTACCGGGAACCTCGACAGTCAACGAAGACGGCCGACTTTTCATAAGAGGGGGAGACGCAGGGGAGACACAGGTATTTATAGACGGTCTCCGTGTGTTCCAGCCCTTTAACGCCACGGCCAACAATATTCCCACCCGGGGGCGGTTCTCCCCTTTTCATTTTAAGGGCATCACTTTTAGTACGGGCGGATATTCCGCGGAATACGGGCAGGCACTCTCTAGTGTGCTGTTGCTGAACAGCATCGATAGCCCCGACCAGGAAAAGACCGATATTTCGATCCTATCCGTCGGCGGGGGTATCGGCCATACCGAAATCTGGGGCGATCAGTCCCTTAGCATCAATATGCAGTATATCGATCTAGCGCCCTATGAGGCCCTGATTCCCTCTGACCAGGGGGTGCGCTGGAATAGGCCTTACGAGTCCGTTTCGGGTGAGGCCGTTTTCCGTAGTAAGGGGGAAATGAGCATGTTCAAGCTGTACACCTCATTCAATCGAGCCGTTTTGGATATCGAGCAGGAGGATATCAACTTTGAGGATTTCGTCCGCTTCGACCTGACCAACAAAAATCTATATTTCAACACCTCTTATAAACTTTTTCTTGATCGGGAATGGGCGTTGACCACCGGCGCCGCTATCTCATGGGATGCCAACGACATCGGATTAAGGGGTACTGCCATCGAGACCAAGGAAACCGCATCCCATCTAAAGCTCAAGCTCAAAAAGAATTTCAGCAACCGTCTTAGCTTGGCCCTCGGAACCGAACATTTTATCACGGATTACGGGGAAACCTTTCTTGCGCCGAAAGGACCCGGTTTCGATACGGCCTTCACCGAAAGACTCTGGGGCGGCTTTGCCGAAAGTGATATTTTTTTCAGTAATGACCTGGCCCTAAAATTGGGAGTCAGGGCAGAACATAGCGGTTTAATCGAAGATTTTACGGTTTCGCCCCGCGTTTCCCTAGCCTACAAATCCAGCGAAAAGGGACAGTTTTCCCTCGCTTATGGTGATTTTTATCAGAATCCACGAACCACCGCCCTACGCTACGATAACACGCTCGATTTCGAAAAGACATCCCATTATATCCTGAACTATCAATATCTTGATGACGGGAAGACCTTTCGGGCCGAGACCTACTACAAAGATTACGACGGTCTGGTCAAATTTGATACCGAAATGCCCCAATTCGATTCCCGCTTCAACAATTCGGGAGGCGGCTATGTATCAGGCTTGGATATTTTCTGGCGGGACAATAAGGGCGTCAAAAACCTGGACTATTGGGTGTCGTACGGCTATTTGGATACCGAGCGTGATTTTCGGAATTTTCGGGAACGCGCCCGACCCAACTTCGCCCCAAAACATAATCTGTCCGTCGTAACTAAATACTGGATCAACCAGTGGCGCTCGCAAGTGGGCCTGTCCTACACCTACGCATCCGGAAGGCCCTACGACAATCCCAATACGGCGGAATTTCAAGCGGAGCGTACGAAAGCGTTCCAAAGTCTGAGCTTGAGCTGGGCCTATCTGATCGACCAACAGAAAATACTTTACTTCTCGGTCAGCAATATGTTAGGGTTCAACAACATCAATGACTACCAATACGCCAACTCCCCGGGCCCGAACGGTAATTTTGGGCGAAGGGCTATCCGCTCCGCCGCCGACAGCTTTTTTTTCGTAGGCTTTTTCTGGACGATCAGCACGGATAATACGAGCAACCAATTGGACAATCTATAAAACATCGGTCCATCCCAAAAAATCAACAGTTCGGTCAAGGGTTTTGGGATTGCAAAGCGAATACGGCCATTTTTGAAACAGAGCAAATTAGAAACCTCAAAACAAGCATCATGAAAAATCTACTTACTATCCTTTTTTTGGTAACGGCACTTTCCATCAGCGCGCAAAACCGATACGCCGACGGCATGGAAACGGCCATGCAACTTTGGGGCGAGCAACAGACCTCGGCGGCCTCCAATCAATTCGAGCGCATCGCCTTGGCAGATGACGACAACTGGTTGCCCTATTACTACGTCGCCATGGTAAACACCGCCGCATCCTTTGGTGAAAAGAACGAAAATCTACTTACCCGGCAACTGGAAAAGGCCAAGGAGTTTAATGACATTGCCAAGAGCCTTTCCCTCGAAAATCCCGAATTGTTGGTGATGGAGGCCATGATCAATACGGCCTGGATTGCATTCGACGGTGCCACCTACGGACAGGCCCTATCGGGAAAAAATAACCAGCTGTACCAGAAAGCCTTACAACTGGCGCCCGATAACCCAAGGGCCGTACTCGCGAAGGCGGAATGGGACATAGGCTCGGCCCAATATTTTGGCAAAGACACAACGCCCTATTGCAAGGATGTGGAACGGGCTATGGAACTTTTCGAAACGTTCGAAAATGAAACCCCTTTTTATCCTAATTGGGGAAAGGATAGGGCGGAGCAGGTCTTGAAGCAGTGCGCGGATTAAAAGCCCTTGGATTTGAACAACAAGCTCCCTCATTGCACTTCGGGGGCTTGTACCTATTTTGGTTACCTTTAAGTAAATTTCGAATGGCTTGGATTCTCGTGAATTCAGTAGGGTGGGCCTCAAACAGATATTGGAAAAGATAGATTATGCGTGTATTTTTTAGGGAACTTTTGAAGGGGGCGTTCGTCGGAACTTGCATTTTTGCAGTGCTTTTGACGGTAGGCTATTTCAGTGGGGAATACGATAACGGTTTTGACTATGCTGAACTCTGGAATGAATATCAGATCAATCTGATGTATTCGGCCATTATTTATATGACCAACGCCTATCTTTTTATCTATCTGCTCCGTCGATACGACGGAAATCTTTATGGACGAAAGAGCTTTCCGATTTCAATGGTCGCGACGGTCACGGTTTCCTTGCTATCGCTCTTTTTTGCCCGATTTCTGCATCGGGTGGTATTGGAAGGTGAGCCGATAGCTACGTTCTGGGCTAAACAGCGTTTGGAGTACTATTGGGTATCCCTCTCCATTGCCCTTGTAGTCGCCTTGATTTTTTATTCCTTTTTTTATTTTAAATACCGACAGGAGTCCAAGGTCAAGGAACAAAAGATAATTGCCGGTACCGCTTCCGCCAAGTTCGATGCCCTGAAAAATCAGCTCGATCCGCATTTCCTCTTCAATAGCCTGAACGTGTTGACCAGCTTGATCGAAGAAAATCCACATCAAGCCCAGAAATTTACCACCTCGTTGTCCAAAGTGTATCGTTACGTGCTGGAGCAGAAGAACAAAGATTTGGTCAGCGTTGACGAAGAACTACGGTTCGCAAGGACCTATATAGGACTATTGAACATGCGGTTCGAGGGTAGTATCGTTTGTGAACTCCCCGAATCCGTTCAAAATCCTGAAGCGAAGATCGTACCGCTGTCCCTGCAACTTTTGTTGGAAAACGCCGTCAAGCACAATATCGTGACTTCCTCGAAACCTCTAATCATAAAAGTTTTCGAGAAAGACAGCGGATTGGTGGTACAGAACAACCTGCAGGAAAAACAATGCGTTAAAAAGAGCAGTGGCGTTGGCCTGCGCAATATCCGGCAGCGTTACGGTATCTTAACGGATAGAACGATAGAGATTCAAAAAACAAATTCTACTTTTAGTGTCCGTCTGCCCATCCTTTCAAAGCAAATATCGGTCATGGAAAGCCAAGAGGATTATCTTGAAGACAAACGATACGAGCAGGCCAAGGAGAGGGTAGAGAATATTAAGGGTTTTTACGGCAATTTATTGGCCTATTGTATCGTAATTCCGTTCCTGACGTATTTGAATTACAGGACTACAGGTTATCCATGGGTCCTGTTCCCTATCTTCGGATGGGGCATTGGCCTAACGATACACGGTATGCAGGCTTTTGGGTATAACCCGCTATGGGGCAAACGCTGGGAAGAGAAAAAAATGCGCGAGTTTATGGAGGATGATGGATTCTGACCCGGCCACCTGTCCAACCTAAGAGAAAAGATACGGATAAGGAACCACAGGAAATACAATTCATCTGGCGAATTCGACAGTTCGGAAAGATACAACTGCTGCGGTGGATTATTTTTGCGAAATTTGAATGAACACAGCATAACAGAATAAAAGAAACGATACCCCGAACCCATGGAGAATTCGAAAAGGGACAGCAAGTACCTACGGGCCAAGGAGCGTGTGGAAGAAATCAAGAAGTTTTACAACAGCTTGATATCCTATATATTGGTCATCGCGTTGTTGGGCGGAGTGAATTATTATACGAACGAATGGGCTTATCCCTGGTTTTTATGGGCCGCATTCGGGTGGGGCATAGGATTGATATTCCAGGCGACCAAGACCTTCGGCCTAAATCCCTTTTTCGGACGTGATTGGGAAGAGCGAAAAATCAAGGAATATATGCGGGAGGATGAAAGAAGAACACGTTGGAAGTAGCACGTTTGGTATGGCGGAAATCTAAGAATTCAATCGGAAACAAGATGGAAACAAATAGAAATGATAAACGGACTAAGGCCCGAAACCGGGTCGCCCAACTCAAAGGGTTTTACATACATGCCTTGGTATATGTGCTTGTAAACCTTTTTATTGTTGTTGCGTCAATAATCGGACAGATGAACGCCGGCGAGAGTTTCAATGAAGCGTTATTCAATTTCGGCACTTTCGCCACCCCCGTTTTTTGGGGTATTGGGTTGGCTTTTCATGCCGCGAAAACCTTCGGATACAGTCCCTTTTTCAGCAAGGATTGGGAAGAACGACAAATTAAAAAGTACATGGAAGACGATCGGAGGGAGGCGGAGAAATTTAGTAAAAGTAAGTAATGAAAAATGAAATAAAGACCTTATTCCCGGCCCCGACCTTCTCCTGGATAATTTAGCTCCCATGACCACCATCATTATCGAAGATGAAAAACCTTCTGCCCGGCGCTTGGCCCGAATGCTGGCGGATCTGGATGTGGAGGTTGCGACTTTGCTGCATTCCGTTGAGGAATCCATAGATTGGTTCCAAAAAAACGAACATCCCGATCTCATATTTTTGGATATCCAGCTTTCAGACGGACTCTCCTTCGAAATATTCGATGCCGTTGAAGTGCACAGTGCCATTATTTTTACCACCGCTTACGATGAGTACGCCCTTCAGGCCTTTAAACTCAATAGTATCGATTATCTTTTAAAGCCGATCGATGACGAGGAGTTAAAGGTGGCCGTTGAGCAATACCGTAGTTTAAAGCAGGCCCCCAAGAAACTCGCGCTGGATTTTGAGGATGTCAAACGACTATTGGTCAACCCCTTGGAGCGGGAGTACAAAAAACGCTTTACCGCCAAGGTGGGACAACACCTTAAAATCATCAACGCCGATGAGGTGGAATGCTTTTACAGCGAAAACAAAGGTACGTATGCAGCCACTACCGACGGAAGAAACTACCTGATCGACACCACCTTGGAGCAGCTGGAATATGAATTGGAACCCCAAACTTTTTTTCGTGTCAGCCGCAAATTCTACGTTAACATCGACTACATTAAAGATATTATTTCCTACACTAATTCAAGGCTTCAAATCAAGCTCAACCGTTTTTCGGATGCTGAAATTATCGTGAGCCGGGAACGGGTGCGGGATTTCAAGTTGTGGTTGGAGTAGAGGGAGCCAAAAACTCGACAATCGCATCATTGACCTGGTCTTGATGCATGGAATGCCCCAAGCCTTCAGTGGATATCAAGCGACTGCATTCCCAGTTGGCATGAACCTGTTGGGAGGCGTGGTAAGGAGTGATCCTATCCAATGTATCGTGGAAAAGCAATCCGTTTTTCGTGTTTGTCCGGACGAATTCCGAAGTGGAAAACTCTTTAATCTTGAATCCGAACCTGTCCATAACGTACGCATCTAAAGCATCCAGAACCCTATCGTTAAAGCGAAGCAAATTTTGAAAATGGGCCATGATTTCATGAAACTCCGAAGGGGCGGCGACCGTTACGATTTTTTCTACACTGGGACTCGGATTCCTTTTCTCGTTGTAAATCACTGCCATTCCCCCTACGGAGTGGCTAACAAGATGCTTCGGTCGGTACTTTTCAATGACCGTACGTAATATTTGGGCGTACAGGGGTACATGCAATTTACTTCCCGATGAGTGACCGTGGCCCGGGGCATCGAAAGCCACGGTGTTGAAGTCCGCCGCCCTCAGTTTTGTAATGAGGTTTCGCCATCGAAAGGTGTTGCTTTCCCACCCGTGTATCAAAAGAACGGTAGGCCCCCTGCCAGGCCAATTGTAGATTTGGATGTCATGGTCCTCAATGCGCAGCATCTCTTTTTTGGCGGAATCAAGGTACTCCCTCTGATGTGCCAATACCCGTCCTCTACGGACGGTGGAGAATAGATCAAAAGCCTCACTTGCTGTTTTTTTCTTTGAGAAAACACTGAGAATATTGAAGTAAAAACCGAAGAATACCGGAATTGTCCGCTTAAAATAGTTCAGCATAGGAAATTTGGAAAAAGGAATTAGGTATTCAAAACTATAAACATAATTCACGGTCTTCGCGGCGGCCAAATTAGTGAGAAGCTCATAGGGCAGTCTCTACCGAAAGCGGATAGACGCTCACGGGTCCGGTCACAATTAATCCCACCCCACCATCATATATTTTATCTTGGCATCATCGGGAATCTGTACCGCTTCAATGTTTACACTCGATGCATAGCGCAAACTTGAGGGCAGTTGCTCTTTACTGATAGTAAAGTAGATATCACTGTCCTTCAGAAGGATCACCACGTTGTTCATCGAAGTAATTACTTTGCGAATGGAATAATTATCTTTGATATCCTTGAACGTACTATTAAGCCCCACGCCCCCTTCGGTCACGAAACGAGAATCTTCGATGCGGATATTTTCAATCGAGGGGATGCTGTCCGAATTAGGGGTCAAGGTCAACAACTTTTTACCTCCCTTTTCGTAAATTTTGATTCTTTTACTGTTGTTTGCGGCGTTGACATAGGTCGAGTCCCTTACGATGGAATCGTTCTCATAAATGATGTCCAGGTCACGGGCCAGGCTGATTTTATCGAGCTTTCCTATTGCATCTTCGGTAACCAAAAAGGTGGTGTCGGTTTTTTCTTCGCAGCTTAGCAGCAAAAGAATAACAAATAATGTGGATAAAATGGCTCTCATTGGTTTGGATATGGGTTTATTCAAAAATATCGTTAACGACTAACAACGGCCAACATCACCGCATAACCTTTTTCAAAATACCCAGGACACCACGGATGAAAGTAGCGCTGGTCAACACCTTGATTACAGGATTCATTCTGTTGCTGGTGGTCCTTCGGCTTGGAGCTTTCGGTTTTTCTTCCTCCTGTTTAGCCAGTGCTTCCGCCTTTTCTATTTTATTGTTCAAGATTTCATAGGCACTTTCTCGGTCGATGCTCTCGTTGTATTTGTCCACCAGATCCGAGCTACCGATAACCGTTGCGAGTTCCTTTTCTGTCAGCACGTCCATACGGCTCATGGGGGCACGGAGTAGGGTTGCGGCCAAGGGCGTCGGCCTTCCCTTTTCATCCAGAGCGGACACAAGGGCCTCCCCGATACCCAGTGAGGTCAAGGCTTGCTTGGTGTCGTAATAATCCGATTCCGGGTAATTTTCTGCAGTCAGCTTTATCGCCTTCCTGTCCCTTGCCGTAAATGCGCGCAGGGCGTGTTGTACTTTCAAACCGAGTTGGGCCAATACCTCGTTCGGTACATCGGTAGGGTTTTGGGTTACGAAGTACAGGCCGATGCCTTTGGAGCGGATCAATTTTACAATACTCTCGATCTGGTCCAACAGTGCTTTCGACGCTTCATTAAAAATAAGGTGGGCCTCGTCGATAAAGAGAATGAGTTCCGGCTTTTCGCTGTCGCCCTGTTCAGGGAAGGTGTCGTATATCTCGGCTAATAGACTGAGCATAAATGTGGAAAAGAGCTTGGGGCGGTTTTGGATATCGGTCAGCCTCAAGATGTTGATGTAGCCTTTTCCTTTGTCATCGATTCGCGTTAGATCGTTCACCTCGAAGGATTTTTCCCCGAAAAAAAGCTCCGCACCCTGCTGTTCCAGTTCGATAATCTTTCTGAGGATGGTACCTGTTGAACGGGTCGATATACGGCCGTAATCTTTGGTGAACTCCGATTTTCCTTCCCCGGTCGCATACTGAAGCACTTTTTTAAAATCCTTAAGGTCTAACAAAGGAAGCTTATTGTCATCACAGTACTTGAAGACCACCGCGACGATTCCTTGCTGCGTTTCCGATAGGTCTAGGATGCGCGAGAGCAGCACGGGTCCGAACTCTGAAACGGTCGCCCTTAATTTGACACCGTCCTGTTCGGAAAGGGAAAGTATTTCAACGGGAAAGCTTTTCGGCTCAAAAGGGATACCTATCTGTGCATGGCGCTCGTCGATCTTGGAATGTCCCGGACTCGGTTGCGCCAGTCCGCTTAAATCGCCTTTAAGGTCCATCAGCAGCACGGGTACTCCTTTTTCGGAGAGATTTTCGGCTAACACCTGCAGGGACTTGGTCTTACCGGTACCTGTTGCACCGGCGATGAGCCCGTGCCTGTTCATGGTTTCCAGGGGTAGCTTGACTAAGGAGTTCGCAACCGCTTTGCCATCTAGCATAGCCGCTCCCAAGACGATAGCATCACCTTTGGTAGCGTAGCCTTCGTCAATATGTTCGCGAAAGTCCTCTTCGGTACGCATAGTGGTATATTTTGGCCCAAAAATAAGGGTTTTTGAGTTTATGGGTTTATTAGTTTAGGAGTTTATGCCTGCCACGATCAACTAATTCAGATCTCGCCCTCAAACTGAATCTGAATTTGGAATTTGGGTTTTGGAACCCGCATGCCGTATCTTTGCGCCATGGTAGAAAATGAAGTGTCGAAAGATGAGGTGACCGCGTTAGTGGACCAAGGCTTGCTATTGCCCTTGATGGAGGAATTCTATACCATTCAGGGCGAAGGTTTCCATAAAGGTACGGCCGCTTATTTTATTCGGGTGGGAGGCTGCGACGTGGGTTGCCACTGGTGCGACGTTAAGGAAAGCTGGAACGCCGAGACCCATCCGCCGACCGGCATTCGACAGATTGTCGAAAATGCCGCTAGATTATCCGATACGATAGTCATCACGGGCGGTGAACCCCTCACTTGGAACATGCAGCCCTTGACGGAAGCCTTGAAGTCCGAAAATCTGAACATCCATATCGAGACGTCGGGGGCCTATCCCTTAACTGGGATATGGGACTGGATCTGCCTGTCCCCAAAGAAAAACAAACTACCAAAGGAGCCCATCTACGCCAAGGCCAACGAGCTCAAGGTCATCGTCTATAACAAACATGACTTGATTTTTGCCGAACAGGAGGCGGCCAAAACGAATAGCGATTGTATTTTATACCTACAGCCCGAATGGAGCGTTCGGGACAAGGTAACCCCGATGATCGTTGATTACGTCATGGCAAACCCCAAGTGGAAAGTGTCATTGCAAACGCACAAGTATTTGAATATACCTTAGTAATCGTTTCGAACTGACACAATTCAAAGAAGGTCTCTTAGCACGTCAAGCGCTGAAAACCGAAAACATTAGGGATTGTTTGAACTTCTTTACGGCCAATTGCCGCTGCCGTTTTGAGCTGAAATCACCGCCCGCCATTTGTCTGTAAATCCAGAATACATTCACTATCCAAACCTGGGGCCAAGCCACCCTTCGCGGTCCGTGACTTCAACATTTTGAGAACGCTTTTACCGCTTAACCGACATTCGGCCGAAATTCCGTCTCCGTTTTTTGAGGTACGTAGAGCATTCTTCCCCTTCGCACTTCCGCCGAATTGCAGTTCGGCGTTCATCAGGCATCCGTTGACATTGCAATGGTTATTACCCATAGTGTTGCCTTTATCGTCTAAAACAGGTTCTCCGTTCGCATCCGTCTGAATATCCTCATGGTCATTGACAGGTGAGATGCCCAAATTGACCAGCCCGAGAAGGTGACCGAATTCGTGGTTCAGGGTAGAGCTTTCGACATCGGCATCGGTAATGAAGATGCTCTGGCCCGCCAATTTGCGTACGGTCGATTCGTGAATGATCATGGAGGTGTTCCGGTAAACGGCGCCAAGAGTGACGAGATCTTTGTCTTCATCATCCTCCTCGGCCGGGGCATCGGCAAAATATATGTAAACCCCTAAGGTTTTGCCTTGGTTATATACCGTTCTGTGCTTTTTTTCCAGCTCGGCGATTTCGTCCAAGGTCAGCTTTTCCTTATCGGGGGAGGGCAATTCACTATAAACCAGATTGATTTCTTCCTTAAAAGTTCTTGACTTCAGATAGGCAACGAACCCATCCATGGCGGCCTGAGTGGGCCGAAACCCTTTGACATAGGCAATCTCGACATGTAACTTGTCGTAATCTGCGTTAGCTAGCAGGTCTTTGGCCGAATCCCCGGTTTTCTTTAGGTTGGCCGTGGTATCGACTGCGGTAGGATTTTGTGGCAAATCGTCATCTGCATCTTTGGAACAGCTAAGGAGCAAGCCCAAGCAAAATAGGATTAAAATAGGGAAGCTTATCTTTTTCATGATCTAGTGTTTCTATTAGGGATAACGTAAAAGTAAGATGAACCGTATGTACGGTACAGCGATTAATAAAGATTACCACAATCGGGCCAAATAGTCGTAATGTTCGCCTTTTTCTACAATCTCACACCGGATTCCGCAGGTTTCGGCGATGCTGCGCAAGGTACGATAATCGACATATAACCAAGAAAAAGCTGCGCCTTTGTGATTCTTGTAACGTAGGCTAAACTCCACCTCCCCGTAGTACCTATCGGAATTGGCAACGTATGTGCGTCCGTCATCGGCATCATCGAACATATAGATAATATCGCTTGAATCTAACAAGATCTGCCCGTCAGGTCGCAATAGGGTTTTTAGATGCTCAAGATAACGGCCGAGATTTTCCAATTTTCCGACAATACCTATACCGTTCATCAGCATCAGCAGCGTGTCGAATTTTCCTTGATTAAAATCGAGGATATCGGTATGTATCCTGTTTTTGATTCCCCGAAGTCCGCAGGTTTCAATGGCTCCTTTCGAGCTGTCCAAGGCTATGACCTCAAATCCTTTTCGTTGTAAATATATGCAATGGCTTCCGGCCCCGCATCCGATGTCAAGTATGCGCCCCTTGCAGTGTTGTAAGGCCTTTTTTTCGATGGATGGCATGTCCCCATATCCCCGAAAGAGATAGGGCAGGGGCATCACGTCATGTTCATCCAACGAGGATGAGGTTTCGATGTCTTCCGAATACTTTCCGTTCTGATATTCCAAGAGCGCATGTCCGAATAAATCTTTCATAACGAATGCAAAAATCGACATTTTGTCCGAGTTTCCTATTTCTTTTTTAGCTTTGGACCGACATGGATAAGATGGACCGAATACTGGATACACTTCCTCAAAAGGCTGCAATAAAACACGGTGAGAACAAAAAGTTTTTAAAAAGACTAAAAAAGAAGCCGCCCAAAAATTTGGATTATATCATGCAGGAACTGCATGAGAGGGAGTTCGAGCGTACCGATTGCCTGAAGTGTGCGAATTGCTGTAAGACCACCGGCCCACTATTCACGAATGCCGATATTGAACGGATTGCCAAGCACTTTAGACAAAAACCACAAGCGTTCATCGAACAACATCTCCGTATCGACGAAGACAAGGATTATGTGTTGCAGGGAGTACCCTGTGCTTTTTTGGGAGCGGACAACCGTTGTTCCATATACGATGTCAGACCCAAGGCTTGTCGTGAATTTCCCCATACCGACAGAAAAAAATTCCAACAAATTTCACAGCTGACGTTGAAGAACGTGGGTATTTGTCCGGCGGCCTTTAATATTGTCGAAGCGATGAAGGAAAAGCTTACAAACGACGGCCGCACTCGCCAAAGACCGGAAAGTAGGAGGTAGAAAATGGCAGATCCTGTTCCGAGACAACAACAATCGGAGAGGGGTCGCTGCGCTGACCAAGGAACAATGCTTTAGCTCGTGAGTTTAGAACCATTAAAGCTTTAGGAGCATTGAAGTACGAGAACCGGTTCCGTTCAATGAGCTAAGGGGCCGTTCTAGTAAATCAATCCCATTTATTCGCCGTATTTGTCGTAATTTGTGACCGAACAGTTCAGTTTTTAAAACGTATCCCACATTCCGATGGAGGCTATCATCGACTATTTCGAGACCATCCCTTCCCTGCACCGCTCGTTGATATTAGTGGGCGGCATAAGCTTTTTCTGGATGTTGGAAGGCGCCGTTCCACTATTTAGGTTCACCTATAAAAAATGGAGACATGCCGTACCCAACCTTTTTTTCACGCTGACGACCGTTCTCGTGAATTTTATATTGGCCTTTCTCTTACTCCGGACGGCGGATTGGACCGCAGTCAACGATTTTGGAGTGATTAATTGGCTGCCCGAAATGCCGCTCTGGCTCTACGTGGTCTTGGGAACATTATTGCTGGACTTCGTCGGTGCATATCTTCCCCATTACGTCGAGCACAAAGTAAAGCCGCTTTGGATGGTTCACCTCGTGCACCACACCGATCACAACGTCGATACGACTACGGCGAACCGTCACCACCCTTTGGAAAGCGTCATCCGTTTCGGATTTACCTTAGCGGGGGTCTTTATCATCGGAACGCCAATCGGTATTGTGTTCCTTTACCAATCTTTGTCCCTAATCGCCACCCAGTTCGGGCATGCCAATATCAAGCTGCCCCGGCAGGTGGACAAAGCTCTAAGCTGGGTTATCGTTTCCCCCGATATGCACAAAGTACACCATCACTATATGCTTCCCTATACCGATTCGAATTACGGAAATATATTCTCTATTTGGGATAGGTTGTTGGGAACATTTATGGAATGCGATCGCGACGCTATTGTTTACGGAGTGGACACTTTTCCCGATGAGGTCGAGAATGGTAGTATTGGCGGATTGCTGAAACAGCCGTTTCACAAATATCGGAAGCCGACGGGAACGACCAGGTGCAAGGGTGACGGATAGTGTTCGGTCGTGCGTCCGATGGGTCGCCCGGAAAAAACCGGAACATCGAAACGGGCCGGGCTACGCGACCGGTTACGGATACATCAAATACTTCTTCCGTGTCTTCCCGAATTTTTCTAAGTCCCCCTGCCAGGTTTCCTTAATTTCCTTTTCGGTCTTGCCGGCCTCGATCTGTTGTTGTAGTGCAGCGGTACCGGCATGCTTTGTAAAACCCTTGGTGTTGAACACTTTGCTTTTATCAAGAGAGTTCGTGTAGGCGTCGATGACCCATTGCAAGGTGACTTCGTGCATTCTGGGATTTTGGGAAAGGTCTTTTCCGAAACACTTTTTTCCTTCCTCTTTAGGATTTTTTGATCCAAAATTGGGCATGGGTACATAGGTGAAACTGTACTGGGTGCTGTCTAAAAAGGAGGCGCCGTAACGTTGAAACTGGAATTCCGTGCCGCGTCCGGCGTTGATGTTGGTGCCCTCAAAAAGGCCCAAGCTCGGATAGAGGGTTATGGCTGTATCGTCCGGTAGGTTCGGCGAGGGCCGTATCGGGAGGTTATAATCGGTGCAGTGGTTCCAGTTTTTTAATGGGATTACAGTGAGGTCCGCCTTTTTATTATCTTTCAGCCATCCCTCTTCATTGATCATTCGAGCGTATTCGCCTATGGTCATTCCGTAAACTAGAGGGATTTGGGTCATTCCCAAGAAACCGGTATGTGCGGCCTCCATGGTTGGACCATCAACATAGTGACCGTTCGGGTTGGGACGGTCCAAAACTATTATGGGAACGTCGTTTTCGGCACAGGCTTCCATAACAAGTTGTAAGGTGGCAATATAGGTGTAGAAGCGCACCCCGACATCCTGAATATCAAAAAGCACTACATCAAGGTCTTGCAATTGCCCGGCCGACGGCTTCCGGTTTTTTCCGTAGAGGGAAATCAACGGCAGGCCCGTTCGGTTATCCGTCCCATCCTTTAACTTTTCCCCGGCATCCGCCTCTCCGCGAAAACCGTGTTCGGGCGCGAAGACCTTTTTTATATCCACCTTTAGGGAAAGCAAAGAATCCACCAAATGGGTATAATGGGTTCGGATGATTTCGTTTTTAGTCTTTCGTTCCCCGTAGCCCTGTCTTCCGTCTTGCGTTACCGGTCTTGCCGAATAGCCATCTATCTTTACTTCGTCACCGCTTCCATGTTCCGGCATCCCTGGTCCGTCACCGGTCTCCATTTCCCTATCGCCGCTGCGCCCATTTTCCTCAAGCTTACTTCTTGAATCTTGTTCGTGGAAAGAATCGTCCTGACCTTCGTCCTCTTTAAATATCACACTGGTCTGATTCGCGACCACCCCCACTTTTTTGCCTTTGAGTAAATCGATATAATCCTCTGTTCTGTTTGCCCCCACAATGACCGGTTCCGGTACTAGGGCTTCCGTTTCCGCCATAGCGATTCGCACCGGGCCGGCCTTCTCTTCCTTGGACGGGTTTACACAGGAACAAGCCGCCAAAAACAAAATGAAAAACGTACTTTTGAAATTAAGTATGTGCATGACCTGATCGAAATATGCGCTGTTAGCTTAATGATATTATTTTAGCGTCGGGTTTTGATAATTACCTTAGGGTTGCCGAACCATTCCATTAGTGCGGAACGGGATCGAAAAGTTCTTTTCCCTACTTAACAGGTTGATGTGTTTGCATACCTATAAAATATTTTACCATAGTACCGTAAAAACCTCGGATTGAATTTTGAATATTTTCTGGCCAAACGCCTTATCAAAGGTGCGGCGCATAAAAGTAGTATTTCTGCGCCGATAATAAAAATAGCGATTGCCGCCATCGCCATGGGGGTAATCATGATGCTGGTCGCCATTGCTACGGGAGTGGGACTTAAATATAAAATCCGCGAGAAAGTATCCGCGTTCAACGGCCACATCCAGATATCGAACTACGACAACAATGCATCCGATGTGTCTGTGGTGCCGGTATCTTTGGATCAGGAGTTCTATCCGGAATTCAAATCTGTCGATGGAATTGCGAACGTGCAAGCAGTGGCGAGCAAGGGCGGCATTATCCGAACTGAGGACACCTTCGAAGGCATCATCGCCAAGGGCGTCGGCAGCGACTATAACTGGTCCGTTTTTGAGGAATACCTGGTCGATGGCAAATTACCTGATTATTCCGGAAAATTGAACAATGAGGTGTTGATGTCCCGTTTGATGGCGAAGCGTCTGCATCTTGAGACGGGTGATTCGTTCTTTTCTTTTTTCTTGAAGGATGATAGTGTCGACAAATTGCCCAACCAGCGAAAGTTTACCATAACGGGACTCTATGATAGCGGTTTTGAAGAGTTTGATGGACTCTACGTTTTTGCCGACATACGTCATATTCAGCGGATGAACCAATGGGATGCCGATCAAGTTGGAAATTTTGAGGTTTTTTTGGATAGTTTCGATGATATCGAGGCGAAAAGCAAGGAAATATACGGGAAGACCCTCTCCTCGTTGGATACCCAAACCATCATCGACAAATATTATAAAATATTCGAGTGGATCGGTCTGTTCGACTTTAACATCTTCCTGATTATCGGAATTGTCATCATTGTCAGCGGATTTAATATGATTACCGCCCTCTTGGTGCTGATCTTGGAGCGGACCCAAATGATTGGTATCCTCAAAGCCCTCGGCACGGCAAACTGGAGCATACGAAAAGTTTTTCTGTACAATGCCGCCTACCTGATCGGTATCGGACTGGTATGGGGCAATTCCATTGGACTAGGGGCGATATGGATCCAAAATCGGTTTAAAATTCTTAAATTCCCCAATCCACAGGAATATTATATCGATTACGTCCCCGTTCACATCGATAGCATTACCATAGTTTTATTAAATATCGGAGTTTTGGTATTGTGTCTTCTGATGTTATTGGTGCCCTCTTACATTATTACCAAAATTACACCGGTTAAGGCCATCAAGTTTGAATGATTAATTGAGTTTATTGGTTGAGTTTGTAGGTTTATCAGTTTAGGAGTCGCCAATACACTAGTCCACAATTCTATGAAATACGCAGAAAACATACTGGAAACCATTGGGAACACGCCCTTGGTGAAAATGAACAAGTTGACCGTCGAACTGCCCTGTCTCGTCCTAGCGAAGTACGAAACCTTTAATCCGGGGAATTCGGTGAAGGATCGTATGGCCCTACAGATTGTCGAGGATGCCGAGGAAGCGGGGCACCTTAAACCTGGGGGGACGATTGTAGAGGGTACCTCCGGGAATACCGGCATGGGTCTCGCCTTGGCGGCAATCGTGAAAGGCTATCGGCTTATTTGCGTCATTAGCGACAAGCAATCCCAAGAAAAAATCGACATCTTGAAGGCGATGGGGGCCGAGGTGCATGTTTGTCCTACCGATGTCGCACCTGAAGACCCGAGAAGTTACTATTCTACGGCACGGCGCCTGGCCGAAGAAATTCCCGGGGCTTGGTACGTGAACCAGTATGACAATCTTTCGAATACGAAAGCCCATTTCTTAAGCACAGGTCCCGAAATTTGGGAACAGACCGATGGTAAAATTACCCATTTTGTGGTGGGGGTCGGCACGGGAGGTACGGTTTCGGGCGTCGGGAAATTTCTGAAATCCAAAAATCCCGATATCAAGGTCTGGGGGGTCGATACCTATGGATCTGTGTTCAAAAAGTACCATGAGACGGGCATTTTTGACGAAAACGAGATTTATCCTTATACCACCGAGGGTATCGGCGAAGACATCCTTCCTAAAAACGTAAATTTTGATATCATCGATGGTTTCACCAAGGTGACCGATAAAGATGCCGCCCTATACACGCAGCGCCTGGCCAGGGAGGAAGGTTTCTTTTTGGGCAACTCCGCTGGGGCGGCCATTAAAGGCCTTTTGCAGCTCAAGGATAATTTTAGCGAAGACGATGTTGTCGTTGTGTTGTTTCATGACCATGGTAGCCGGTATGTTGGAAAAATGTTCAACGAGGCTTGGATGCGGAAGCAGGGATTTGTGGAGTAGTTTGAAAAGTGTCGTGTCGAGTACTTCGACAGCCGATTCGACTCTATCATGCAGCACAGGCTGTCGGTCGAGACATTTTCATCTAAGCCCTTGACTGCCAGCCCGAAAAATTCGTTCCCGCCTAAACGGGACACCCGCACAATTCGGCAAGGGAGGGACGGACTGACGGGCACTCAAGGTGACAAAAACCTTCTGTAGGCTACTGAACGGATAGGCATTCTCTTTTTTTAGTCTTTGTTCTAAGTCTTACAGTCCTACATCGGATTTAACTCTCAGAACGGATAATAAAAAAAATACAATGATATGATTATGAGAAAAGGTTTCATTTTTGCCATAGCGCTTGTCACCTGCGTTACCGGCCTCAACGCCCAAAAACTATCGCGTGCCGAGAAGAAATTGGTAAAGAGCGTAGAAACGAACAATCCGGATGCCATTTCATTTTTGGAGAAAGTGGTGAACATCAATAGTGGTACCTTGAATACCGAAGGTGTAAAGCGGGTGGGAGCGGTGTTTCGGAAAGAATTCGATAAAATCGGCTTTACCACCTCATGGATTGACATGCCTGAAGAACTCAACCGTGCTGGGCATCTTTTCGCCGAAATTGGGGGAAACAAGGGAAGAAAGTTATTGCTGATCGGACATTTGGATACGGTTTTTGAAGAGGATAGTCCCTTTCAGACCTTCGAGAAGGTCAATGACAGTATCGCCCACGCTCCGGGCGGAAATGATATGAAGGGCGGCGATGTCATCATATTGTATGCCCTGAAGGCGCTCCGGGAGAACGGACTGCTCAATGACGCCCAAATTATAGTTGCCTTCACCGGGGATGAGGAGAGTGCCGGAAAACCTTTGAGCATTAGTCGAAAAGATTTGATAAGCGCTGCCGAACGTAGCGATATCGCCCTGGGGTTCGAGACCTCCACGGGCTTTAACTACGCTACCGTGGCACGCAGAGGGGCTTCGGGCTGGGAGGTCGAGGTAGAGGGCAAGCGGGCCCATTCATCGGGGGTGTTCAGTACCGATGTCGGGGCTGGAGCTATTTTCGAGATGTCGCGCATCCTGAACGGCTTTTACGAGAAAGTCAAGGGAGAGGAGTTTTTGACTTTCAATCCCGGCGTATTGCTGGGCGGCACTTTTGTAGACTACGATCCCAAGAAAGGTAAAGGCAATGCCTTTGGAAAAAGTAATGTAGTCGCGCAGACGGCGGTGGTCAAAGGCGGACTCCGATTTATCTCTGAAGAACAGAAAGAGAAGGCACGTAGTAAAATGCGGGAAATCGTGGCGAAAAATCTGCCCCACACTTCCGCACAAATAAGTTTCACCGACAGTTATCCCGCTATGGAGCCCAGTGAGGGCAACCGGGCCCTTTTGGATCAACTTGACCAAGTCAGTCGCGATCTGGGCCAGGGCGAGGTCTTGGCCTACGACCCCGGAAAACGCGGGGCGGCCGACACTTCGTTCGTGGCCGAATACGTCGATGCCCTTGATGGCCTGGGAACGATGGGAACCGGGGCGCATACTCCCGATGAGACCGTGAACCTTAATACGATAGAGGCCTTGACCAAACGTACGGCGGTCTTGATCTATCGGCTTATTAATCAGGACTAAAATTATGATTACACTAGAATTACTCGATCAAAAGGTAGGCATCGATGCCGGGGAACTGGTGAGCTATCAAGTCGATGGCCACGAATACATCCATCAAAAGGGAAGTCCCGGTTGGCGGAACTCCGATACTGAGATGTTCCCGATTATCGGCCCCACCTCGAAAGCTGAGTTTCAGGTACAGACCCCTAAGGATATCGCTATCCAGGATCAACACGGTCTGTTGCGGGAAATGGATTACGAACTGGTTTCCCAGACAGGCACGGAAGTTGTTTTCAAGAAAAAATACGAAGCGCGTACCCAGGTCAAGAACTCGAAGTATCCGGAGAAATCCAACAAGGAATATTTGTTTTGGACCTACGATTTCCTGTTTCAAAAACAGTTCCTATTGACGGAATCGGGCCTCGAAATAACCTTTATCGTTTCCGGGGAACGCGATAGTCCCTTTATGTTGGGCTATCATCCTGCCTTTAAACTGTATTCCGCAGACCCCGTTATCGTAGCGGGCAAAAAGAATATTGGGCTTGATGAGGTACTAGCCGTAGGAAGTCGCGCTATGGAAGTCCCTAATTGTGAAGACATCCTACTGAAAGATGGAGAACGCCAACTTCAAATTAAGACAAAGGACTTTGGCAATTTTATGTTGTGGACGGAGGTTCGCAATATGGTCTGTATCGAGCCCATCACCTTTTACCCCTATACCGTCGAACAGCGAAACCTGCACGAGGGCTTTCGGTACTTGGATAACAAGGCGCAGACCTTCAAGGTAGCTTTGATGCCTTGAGAGGCAATTTACTGAAGCCCCAAGATATTCCATCCATTTGTTGAAGAACTGGCGGGCTCTGTGCAATTCCCGGATTCCGATCAAGATTATAAAGAACTTTTAACCGATGCCTTGCTCGAGAAATATGCCTATTCTCCGGAATTCTTCGCTTTCTCCAAATAAGCCTTCAGTGCAGTGCCGTACTTCGACTCGGCGACCTCGGAGGTAAGTGACCCGTAAATGGAATCCAGATACACGATGTTGGCGTCCGGCACCTCGTTAAGGGCGATGTAGGGGGCGATGTAGGAGTCATTGTTATTCAGCGCAAAGTTCAGAGCGTAGGCGTAGCCCCGCTTTACGTTTCTATCGCTCAAGTCTTGGATGGAATCCAATTGTAGGGAGTCCAATTCAGATTGTCGTTCTGTTGCATTTCGTACCAGCTCCAGATTTTTTAAATTGAAGCGGGACATGGTTTTTTGGTACTCCTCCAGTTTCTTTTGAGTCTTGGAGCCCTCGATCTTAGCTTTGGTATCAAACGTGTTCCAAGCCGTGTTGATGGTAATCGTCCCGGGCTCACCAAAAAAAGTGATTCGATCGTTGATGTCGTTGTTGTCTTTTTTGTCGAGGTACAGATAGAAGATTTCAGGGCTCTCCAATTCCGTCTTAAAGTTAAAGCCGCCATCACCATCAATCTGTAACGAATCAACCGATACCAACTTGGAATCGGAGAGGTGTTGGAGGTACAGGGTTCCTTTTTTTAGGCCTTTGACCTTTCCGGTCACGAACATGGTTCGCTCTGATGTATCGCTATCGCAGGCTAGCATCAATACCGCCGGAAGCAGGAAAAATAGTAGTGTTCTTTTCATTTTGGGGATGGTCTGATTAAGAAAACGGGAACGTTAGAAATTTAAAGGCGACCGGGTTGCTCCGATTGATGCCTAATTCAGGTTGGATTTCCGAAATTCCATTCCGCAAATATCCTAAATTTTTCGATGGTGCTACCTCAATCCGACTTTAAAATTCACATCCTCGTTTAACGGCAACCAGCGCTGCGAGTTGTCAAGCGAATGCCTACTTTCATCGAAAAAACCGATCCAAAATCGGGAAAAAACGAAAATTTCCATAGATTGGTGGAAAATTCCTACTTATGAACAACTATATCGTTCTCTTCTGTTTTTTTGCGATTTGTTTTGTCATGGCATGTCTTTTGGCTCTGTTCTTATCCAACGATAAGGGGTAAATTTCCATTACATGGTAGCGGCCACCTCCATTAAATAGGTACATAGCAAGGCTCCGCCCGTTCCGACCACATATCCGAAAACGGCAAGTAGTACGCCTACGGAGGTTAAAGACGGATGGAATTCAGCCGCAACGATCGGTGCCGAAGCTGCCCCGCCCACATTGGCCTGACTGCCAACGGCTAGGAAGAAATAAGGCGCTTTGATGAGTTTTGCGACCAAAATAAGGAGACCCGCGTGGATGGAAATCCAGACAAATCCTACGACCAGAAGCCCCGGATTTTCCAATACCCTTCCCAAATCCATTTTCATACCTATGGTCGCCACTAGAATATAAATGAACACACTTCCGATTTTACTGGCACCTGCCCCTTCGTAATTCTTTACTTTGGTAAATGAAAGTGCAATTCCAAGGGCAGTTGCCAATACAACCATCCAAAAGAAACCGGAACCTAGAAAGGAAAGAAAGTTTGAGGCATCGGCAACCTGCGCGATGTTCGCGATAAGATAATCACTAATTTTATCCCCGAAAAAATGAGCGATACCGGTTGCCGTAAAGGCAATGGATAGCATCAAAATATAATCGCTCAAAGTAGGAATCCGTGCGATCTTTTCAGCAAATTCGGTCACTTTTACCTTTAAGGTTTCGATGGCCGAGTTATCCGCTTTTAGCCATTTGTCGATTCTGACACTTCTGCCCACCCCGAACAGAATGACGGCCATCCAAATATTGGCGATGACAATATCGACCAGCACCATTTTTCCGTATTCATTGGGGTTGTACTTAAATATCTCTAACATGGCCGCTTGGTTCGCACCGCCCCCGATCCAACTGCCCGCGATGGTGGAGAGTCCCCTCCATACCGCATCAAAATCGTTGCCGCCAACCGTTGCAGGCGAAAAAATGGAAACGATGAGTATAGCGATGGGGCCACCGATAATGATACCTCCCGTACCGGTCAAAAACATTATTAGGGCCTTGCTGCCCAAGTTCGATATAGCTTTCAAGTCAATACTTAAGGTCATCAAGACCAATGCAGCCGGCAAGAGGTATCGGCTTGCCATAAAATAGAGGTTTGACGTTTGGTCCGAAATGACACCGGTACTCGCCAAAATAGCCGGCAAGAGGTAGGCCATAAGTACGCCGGGAACGATGGAATAGAACCTGCGCCAAAATCCGGTCTTTATCGCAGAGGTATAAAAAATAAATCCTAGGCAAAGGACTAGGAGTCCAAATACTACCGTATCGTTGGTGATTAAAGGGTCGGCCATTATTTTGCTAGAGGTTAGGGGTTAGGAGCCCGGATTTTATAAAATGTGCTACACCATCGTGAACATTGGGCAGTGCGACGATGTCCGCAGCCGCTTTGACCTCTGGTCGTGCATTGCCTACCGCCACGCCGAACCCACAGTGCTTCAACATGTCAATATCATTGTAATTGTCCCCGAAGGCGATTACATCGGAAAGGGTCTCGCCCGGCTTCAACAAACTTTTGATCGCGGACAGTTTGGAGACCGATTTCGGCGATATCTCGATTAAAGTATCGTTTGAACGATACAGATGGACCTGTTCACCCAATTCTTTTTCAAGCTGTGGATACAGTTTATCCGACGTAATCTTAGTTCCCATAAGCATGACCTTGTGTGCTCCAACGTTCCGCTCCTCCCAATCTCGCAACGTATCCGGAGTATTCCTAAATACTGGGGTGGCTTGAGTATGTCGGATTTCTTTGCGCACCCGCGCGGTGTTTTCCTCCACATACCATTCGTCGCTCTGGTAAAGTCCCAGTTTTGTGAATTGCGATTCGGCGAGGTCATAAATTTTCCACAGGTGGGGCATATTGATCAGGGCCGATGAAATTTCCACGTCCCCATGCAGTACCAAAGCACCGTTATAAGAGACCATTGGCTGGTCTTGTATGTTCAGCCTACGCTGTAAATAGCGCATGGCTCTTGGCATTCGGGCCGACACCAGTATAATTCGCATTTTGTCGCGTAGCCGACCGATCTCGGATATCGTGACATCCGACACATCGCTTTTTGTAGAAAGCAATGTTCCGTCAAGATCAGCGCAAAGCATTTTATATTTCAAAATAGTCGTATGGTTTGGAGCCACCTGGTCGGCGCTTCCCTTTATAATCGGGCTTAGAGCAATTCGAAACTTCAAATTCTGAAGTACATTAGAATAGCAACATATGTGTCCATTTTTCAAAGTTCAAAATCGCCTTATTTTAAATCGGTCATAAGTTCACCCAATACCGCAATTTTAAATTGATCGAGCGATATCGAGGTTCAAATTGGTTCACGACGTAATTGTCATTGTAAACGACAAATAAATCCGACAAGGGGGCAAAACGCCATTGCAGTCTTGAATTGATGCCCATATTGTTAGCCTGGTTTCCGTATTGAAAAATAGTGGACCAAAAAATAGATTTGCTAAAGGTAATATTGAGTTTTGAACTCACCAACCAAAAGTTGGCATCCGGGTAGGGGTCGGGCAGTCGAATCCGGTTGTGGCTCAAGAGCAGCGAAATTACGGCTTTAGGCTGTAGTCGCAAAGTTGTTTCCCCTTCAAGGCTCAAGAGGTCGCCGTTAAAAAAGCGACCTATTTGGGCAAAACCCTCGAAAGAAACTGTCTTGGCCCGATTCGATTCGTATTCTACCCCTACGCTGTTGAAGTGATAACCTTGATCGCCGGGCAAGGGAATACCGCCTTCGGTTCCGGTCGGATCAAAAGGGTCGGACAGATAGATGTACTCTCCGTAAAATTCGACCATGAATTCGGACTGGTCCTGGAGCTCGGCGGACCATGAGGCCATTATATTACGATCGGTGTTCTTGTAATCTAAACTTGGTTGCCAGGTAATAATGGGAAAAAACTGAAAGCCATGGGTGTTGATAAAGCTACTTTTAGGGTAGAACAGCCGTTGGACACCCGTAGCGGATTTTAGGATATCGGTGCGCCGGATAAAGCCGAGATCCGATCGAAAGTCCTCATCGATATACACCAGATCGGAAAAAACGTTAAATCTCCTGGTGTTGTAGCTCAAGGATGCCCCACTGGAAAAATTGCCGCGGCTGTCGTCGGGCTGGAAGGACTTATGGGCGTAAAATTTGCCCGTCCAAATATTATTTTCAGAGGCCAGATTATAGTCCAATCCCACCACCCGATTGTACTCATCTTCACGTTCGATAAAATCATAGTCTTTGAAAGATTGTTTGTTGATAAAGAACATTCCGATGTTGGAACGGGAGAAGACTTTCTTTTGAAGGGCGAGCATGGTATTGTTGTTCGAGGCGATCTCATTGGCCTTGTCCTTATCGGTTTGAATGCTGAGTACGCCCAAACGCCAATCGTCGTTGAGTTTCCCACTCAGACGGATGCCGCCCAGAATACGGTTTTCTATAAAATTGCCAGTACTGTCCCTGGCGATGCCGATGCGCCTTGAAAAAAACGGATTGGCATCTTTGCCGCCGCCAAAGCTGCCGAAAAGGTCGCTATTATCTATAAAAAATTGCCGTTTTTCCGGACGGGACACCTCAAATCGGGTCAAATTGGTGATAATATCATCTACTTCGACATTGGAGAAATCGGGATTGATGGTTACATCGAGGTTCATGCCATTGCCGATAGCAACTTTCGCGTCGCCACCGACCTTGAGCTGAAAGCGGCCGTCGTCGAGCAAATAGTCCTTTTCGGCAATGGCGTTGGCATAGGGAATAAGGGCCAGGGGGGTACGCGATTTTCCCAGGGGTTGTTCAAAGATCATATCGCCCATAAAGGCGAGGCTGAAAATCGACTGGTTCTGGGGTACCCGATACCAGGCACTGCGCTCATTGGTCTGCATGTCAAAGCGATAGCTCTGAAAGCGCCATTTGGTCTCGCCCTCCCTGAACTTGAAAGAAGTCAGGGGAATGGCCAGTTCTGCCGTGTAATAGTTCTCGAACATTTTGGCTTCCCCCAGCCATTTAACATCCCACGAAGTATTAAAATCACGACCACTTTCCTCTCCGCCCCCTGAAATCAGCGCCTCCCGACGCACACCGAAGGGGTTGATACCAAAGAGAAAGGCGTTGGTACCATCGTTGAACGTATCGAACATCAAACTGATGTTATCGTTTCCCCCGGCCCGAAAGTCCCGTTCCAAAGAAGGGATGACCCAATTGTTGTCAACCGATAATACCTTGATGCCAACGTATAGCGTGGTCTCGTTATAGACCATTTTTATTTCCGTCGGCTGTTTCGCTGGGACCTTGTCCGAGGGAAAATATTGTTGGAAATCCGTAGCCACCTCTGCGTTTTCCCAAGCGGGATCGTCGAGAATACCATCGATTTCGAGAAAATCGGATATAAATTTAACGGTGAAGGATTTCTCGGGGTCTTGGGCTAGAACAAGGGCGTTCACAAATAGCGCAAGGGTAAAGCAAAACGTCCTGGTCATTGAAGGTAAGGTTAGCCGCCATAAAAATAAGGGAATTTATTTTACGGGCAAGCCTCTCGACCAGCTTGAGGTCATGCAATTTAATTAATATCTATCAATTCTTGCATCGACCAGGGCTCTCTGTCTCAATATCAAGCTTACTTACAAGCGAATAACGTTCAAAGCCTTCCGTTTAAATACCAAGGTCCAGCGACCAACGACTAATCTCTAACGCCCAGAGCTCTTCCGCTCAAAGTCTTTTTTCTTCTTTTTGTTCGGGTTGGTAAACAATCTTTTAAAGAAACCATCGCGCTTGACCGGTTCGCAGTCCATCAAGCGTACGACTTCGGGGGACGGGGTTGAGAAACGGGCCTTGGTGATGGAATCGTAAGAAGGGTGCCGGTTCAGCTCTTGCATAAACTTGGCGAACATGGGGAGGGCGGCGTTGGCGCCTTGGCCGAGCGCGGTACTTCTGAATCCAATTTCGTGATGATCGAGTCCCACCCAGGTCACGTGGAGCATCTTGGGGGTCAGGGCCACAAACCAGGCGTCTTTGTTATTTTGGGTGGTACCTGTTTTCCCGGCGATATCGTTTTTGAGTTTGTAGGTGGTACGGATTCGGGAGGCGGTGCCGCTATTGACGGTTGATTTCATCATTTCGAGCATAATTTGCCTTGTTTCTTCTGAAAAAGCGCGTGTTTTGGCCTGTTTTGGCTCAAATTCGGTCAGAAGGGAATCTTTTTGGTCGGTTATGCGGTTGATCAAGTAAGGCAGTACCGCTTTGCCGTCGTTCAAATAGGTCGCATACACGCCCGCCAGTTCGTTCAGGTAGAGCTCGCCGGTGCCCAAAGCGATGGATGGCTCTTCGGGCAGTTTGGTGAAAACCCCCATATTTTTGGCCATGGTCATAACGTTGGTGAGTCCCGTTTCTTCCAGCACCTTTACCGTGACTGTGTTTACGGAATTGCTAAGCGCCTGTTCCATGGAATAGTTGAGGTAGGCCTCGTCTTCGTCGCCGGAGTTGCCCGGCGACCATCCTTTTAAATTCTCGTATTCCACTTCTCGGGCCGAAAAATAGTCGCAGGGTGAGATGCCGGTTTCCAGGGCGGTGGTATATACGATCGGTTTAAAGGTCGAGCCGACCTGTCTTTTGCTCTGGGCGACGTGGTCGTACTTGAAATGTTCGAAGTCCACCCCCCCGATCCAGGTCCTTACCGCCCCCGTATTCGGATCGATGGACAACGATCCGGTATTCAGGAATTTCATGTAGTGTACGATGCTGTCGTAGGAACTGGACTCGACCGTTTTTTCACCTTCCCAATCGGTTAGCAACATCGGTTTCTTGATTTTAAGCGAATCCATGATTTGGGCATCGTTTAGTTTCAATGCTTTGAGCTTCTTATAGACATCCGTGCTCCGCACCACTTTTTGGATCAACTTTTTATCGGTGAGCCAAGGCGCATTTTTGCCGTAGCTCTTTTCGAATTGCGATTGAAGCGAGGTCATGTGTTCGCGCATCGCGGCCTCCGCCCAATATTGCATATTGTAGTCGAGGGTGGTGTAAATCTTGAGTCCGTCGGTATAAATATTGTAATCGTTGCCATCTTCGCGCTGTTGTAGGCTCCATTTCTGCATTTTTTTGCGGACCTCTTCGCGAAAGTAAGGGGCTAGGCCGTCGTTGTTGTCGTACTCCCGATAATCCAAGGCAATCGGAATGTCGATCAAGCTATCCTTTTTTTCTGCGGATAGGAGCTCGTTTTCCGCCATGGCGTGAAGCACTAGGTTTCGTCGGGACAGGCTTTTTTCGGGAAATATTCTCGGATTATAACCGTAGGTTGCCTTCAGCATCCCGACCAAGGTGGCGCCCTCATCCACAGAAAGGTCTTTTGCACGTTTGTTGAAAAATTTTAGGGATGCACTTTCAATACCGAACGTATTGTCCCCAAAGGAAACCGTATTTAGGTAATGGGTCAAAATTTCGTCCTTGGTATAGATATCCTCCAAACGGGATGCGATGACCATTTCCTTCAGTTTGTCCACCGCGATATTCGTTCGCTTTCTATCCCTTCTCGGATACAGGTTTTTGGCCAATTGCTGAGTCAAGGTACTTCCGCCACCGGAGGATTGGTCCTGCATCAGCAGTGTCTTTATTGCCACCCGGCCCAAACTGGGATAGTCGATACCGGAATGTCCGTAGAATCGCTCGTCCTCGATAGCGACAAGGGCGTCGAGCAGATGTTGGGGAATAGCCTCAAAGGGGATGGGCTGCCGATCGTACAGATAAAATTTACCGATAAGAACGCTATCGATGGTATATACCTCGGAGGCCCGCTGGTACTGAAAATTGGAGAGCTCTTCTTTCTTGGGAAGCTGCCCCCAAGCGCCCCAGTACACACTAAGGATAAAGAACAGCAACAGCAAGATGCCCGCCGCAACGGTCAGCAGGGCATATCGTAGGATGGGGGATTTTATCTTTTTTAATAGCACAGGCTTGTTTTTAAGATGACATGGGGCGTTAAGACATAGGATAACTTTCGTTTCTTCGATTACTCGTTCAAGGCCCGTTGGCGCAATGTTTAAAATCGACTTTTCCCTTTTCCCGGCCAGTGCCCACTTTGCCCCCTTCCTTGAAAGACCAACCTGTCGGTCGGTACATTGGCCCCGTTCGTTTTTGAAAAAGTCTTACATCATGCGTCCTTTTGTCCTAAGTCCTTTTTTAAAACGGCTGCAATATCCGATTAAAAAATAAAATCGCAACGAAGCTTAACAATTGATTAATGTGCGTTTGACTATTTTTGGCGAAAAATATCCCGGAATGAGACAGATTATGCTTTTATTGGTGTTGGCGACCCAATTTTGTTTTGCCGATGCCGTCGTCTGGTCGGAAACAGGACACCGGGTGGTCGGCGAAATAGCGCAGGAGCACCTATCAAACAGAGCGGCAAAGGCCATTGACCGGTTGCTCGACGGCGCAAGTTTGGCCAAGGTCTCTACTTTCGGCGATGAAATCAAGGCCGACGGCAGGTATCGCAACTTCAGCCCATGGCATTACGTGAACTATCCCGCGGATAAGGAGTATGGTGACGAGCCGCCCAGTAAACAGGGCGATTTGATCATCGGTATCGAAAAATGTATCGCAGTGATCAAAGACCGGAAAAGTCTGAAAACCGAAAAAGCGTTCTACCTTAAAATGTTGGTGCACCTGATGGGTGATCTGCACCAGCCCATGCACGTCGGCCGGTTGGAGGATAAGGGCGGTAACGACATTCAGGTACGCTGGTTCAACCGGGGCAGTAACTTGCACCGCGTCTGGGATTCGAACATGATCGACGATTATGGCATGAGCTATACCGAACTCTCGGACAATTTGCCCCGGCTCTCAAAGGCACAGAAAGAAGCGGTTCAGAAAGGGGATATTTACGATTGGGTAGAAGAGTCACAGGAGTTGGCCAACGAGGTCTATGACTCCGTGGAGATGGGCGATAAGCTTTCCTATCGTTATAGTTACGACTGGTGGCCTACCGTGGAAATACAGTTGGAGAAAGGCGGGTTGCGATTGGCCAAGGTGCTGAACGAACTGTTCTGATACGGACGTTCTAGCGTTTGGAAATTTTATTTCCCGTGATGTTCTTCTGCCGCGAACTTTTAAAGCGTCCGATCTCGTCCTGTCGAAGTTTTGTGTGTTTCGTGCTTCTGCCTTGTACCCTTTTACGCCACATCCGAAAACTACTGGGTTTCATTTCACGGCGCATGATTTCGATGGTTTCTTGTTCCCTGACCCCGAATTGAAACGTGATGGCCTCAAAGGGGGTGCGGTCTTCCCAGGCCATTTCTATAATACGGTCCAACTCGCGTTCTGTAAAATCCTTTTTCATAGCGGTCCAAAGGTAACAAATTGACTTATTCTCTTTTATTTCGCCTTACGTCATTCCGTTTAACCCAAAAACCTGAAATTTGACGATCTGTAATACGCTTTGAGCTTCCTGTAGGTTATAGTAGTGAAGTTTATAGTGAGGACATTAGCGGCCGCCCGACCGCTAAAGGCAGCGATGGACTTTCTAAACAGGGCCCTCAATAAAAAATCGGCTTAAACAAGTCGATTTTTTTTAGCGATTCGGGTTCTGACCTGTCAGCTCGATGACTTCAAGCGATTACCCTAAAGGTCAAATTGATTCGCTCGCCAATAGGTTTCGCAGTCTTGGGGACTTGGTGCAACCAATGCTGCTGGGTGGTGCCTTGCATTATCAAGAGACTGCCGTGCCACAATAACACTTTATGTTTTAAATACTTGTCGCTGCGATGTTTGAGGTGAAAATAGCGCTCTTGGCCCAAGGTTACGGAAGCGATAACCGGATGAGGTCCCAGAGCTTTTTCGTTGTCCGCATGCCACCCATTGCTGTCCCTTCCATGGCGATAGCGATTGAGGAGGCAGGTGGTGAACACGGCATCGGTAACGGTCTCGATTTTTTCCTTGATTTCCAGCAAGGCTTCCGTGAAGGAATGCGGTTGCATCGTAATATTGGAATAGGAGTAGGGTTTCCCATTAGTACCGTACAGCGCGGTCAATCTAGGTTGTGGATATATCTTCCCAAAAACTTTGATGTTGTCTTGTTGCCAGGGTACCTTTTTCTTAAAATGCTCGAAATAGGCATCCGCTTTCGCCTTGATAAAAAATTCTGGGTAATAGACGATCTCACTGTCGGGCAGGTCGAGGCGTTTTCCGATGGGTTTATCTCTGTTGGCGTTGAAGGCGTTCATGATCACTGCTGAATTCGTCGGTGTGGGTTCTTAACAAATCTTGTCTTGTACGTTTCTTAATAACTTGGGATGTTGGACTTGGAATAGGAGAAGATTCAAAGATACCACCACGCCCAATACATAAGTCCGAATTGCAGGGGAATCCTTAAAATCAAGATCCATTTTGGGATGCCGGCGGATGCTTTTTCGCCAGAAAGCATGTAAAAATGGACCAAAAGAAACACGGCAAGCATTAGAAGGATGCCGTAGATGGATACCTCCTTGGTGGCAGGAAAGCACAATCCCAGCCCGAGAACAATTTCTGCGATACCGCTAAGGGATACCAAAAGCTTGTGTTTCGGCAAGTAGCGGGGCATGATCCGCAAATAGATCTTGGGTTTTATAAAATGCATCAGACCGGCAACGATGTACATTGCGGCCATGAGGTAAAGGTGCCAAGAGGGGGTCAAGTTCAAGTTCAAGTGCCAGGTTCAGGTTTCAAGTTCAAACTTCATGAGTTTATAGGCTTACGCGCCAATGAGTTCATCTAAAAAAGCCACCTCCTATGGCGGTGTTTAGCCCGATTTGAGCAAATTCTTTATTGCTTTGGTCAGCATAGTAAATTAACATCAGTAAAATCGAGACTTGCCGTCCCCCGCTGCTCATGTTTTGCTCTCGCTCGCGATCCATTGATTGATTTTCTCTTCTAAAAGGGCCAGCGGCACGCAGCCAGTTTCCAGAACTTGGTTGTGGAATTCCTTTATATCAAAGGCATCCCCGAGTTCGTTTTCGGCATTGCCGCGTAGCTCCAGAATCTTTAATTGTCCGATTTTGTAGGATAGCGCCTGCCCAGGATTGGCCATGTAGCGCTCGATCTCGGAAGTAATGCCGGCTTCGGATTCCGCTTCGTTGTCCAAGGAATATTGGATGGCCTTCTCCCGTGACCAGCCTTTGGAGTGAAGCCCTGTATCCACTACCAAACGTATGGCCCGGTGCATTTCGGCTCCCAGCATCCCGAAATACTGGTACGGGTCTTCGTAGAGACCCAATTCTTCGCCCAAAGATTCGGTATACAAAGCCCAGCCTTCTCCGTACGCACTGTACCAAAGCGTTTTACGGAATTTGGGAAGCGCCTCGTTTTCCTGGGTCAGCGAAATCTGAAAATGGTGCCCGGGAATGGCTTCGTGCAGAAACAGGTCTTCATCGGAATAGATATTGTATTCGGTAACATCGGGTATGGGCACGTAGAAGATACCGGGCCGGGTGCCATCAAGGGATCCCGGATTGTATTCCGCACTGGCGGATGCCTCTCGGAAGGCCTCGGTACGGCGGACCTCGAAAGCGGTCTTCGGTTGCTTGTCAAAGAGCTTGTCCACTTGGGGCTTCACCTTGTCGTGGATGGCGTTGAAATGGTCGATGACCTGTTGTGGTTCGGTATAGGGCATCAGTTCCTTTTTATTGCGCACATGGTCGAAAAAGGCTTTGAGGTCGCCCTCGAAACCGACCTGCTCCTTGACCTTTTCCATTTCCGAGGAGAGACGGGCGACTTCATCGAGCCCGATCTGATGGATTTCGTCCGCGGTCATATCCGTGGTCGTGTACAATTTGATTTGGTGCCTGTAGTAGGCATCTCCGTCCGGAATGCCCTGAATGCCGCTGCTTTCCCTGCCCGAAGCCATGTAATCGGTTTCCATAAAGTCGTGCAGTTCGCGGTAGGCGGGGACTATCTTTTCGGTAATAATCTTCCCATATTCTTCGGTCAAGCGTTCTTTATCGGCGTCGGAGAAACCTTCGGGATAGTTTTTAACGGGACTGTAAAATAAATTATCCTCCAATTCCGGTTCGGCGACACTCGCCAGTTGGGGCAACACCTTTTGGATGAGGGATTTCGGCAGTACGTTTTCCGCTTCGATACCTTCAATCATTTTGGTTTTGGCAGAGGCCAGCCATTCGCCATAGTCTTCCAATCGAGAGAGCCAGTTGTCGTAATCCTCGACGGACTTAAAGGGTTGTGCACTTGTCCCGCCTGCCAGCTGGCCGACCATGAGGTTCATCGACCACATTTGATCGATCGGGGTGTAGTCGTCGAACTCCAATCCCTCCAGATTGATATCGCATTCCCATTGCAAAACTGCCTTGGTCATTCTTTGATCTTCGGAAAGCTTTTCGTCGCTAAAATCATTTAGTTCTTTTTGATAGGAGGTGTAATAGTCCCGCAGGCGTTTTTCGTATTTGTTCGACAAAAAATTCGGTAGGGTATCGTTGTAGCGCGCGTCGCCCTGGAATGTGGCGCTTAAGGGATTGAGCTCCAATCCCTCTTGATAATAGTTTTCGGCAAGGGAGTCAAAGGCCGTATTTCCGGATACGCCGTTTTCCGCAGCGTTTTTGGAATCATTTTCGCAGGCGAGAACACCGAAAGCCGATACTAGAATTAAAATTTTGATTTTCATAATGGTAATTTAAAATTTTAAAGGTCAGTAGATCAATACATACCATCTTCTCAAGTCTCAGACCCCGTGTTTCAGATGTCAAGTCCTGCTCCTCGAATCCAGCTCTTCAGAGATACTTTTTCATCCGTTCTTTTTTATACTCCGGCACGGAGTCATTGTCCATAAACAGCCGTAAGATTTCGGGACTTTTTTTCTTGGCATAGATAAGTTGGAAAAACTGTGCAATGGTCAGGGCGTTCTCTGATCGTTCGACCAATTTCACAAAATCGTCCTTTTTTATCGCGCCTTCTTCCAGGACACGAACGTATGTGCCGGGACGATTTCGTTCGACGTATTCATTTAGGATGTTCTGATCGTTGAACCGAACGCCCAGTTTATAACAGGGCTCCCGAGGTTGCGACACCTGGATCGTAGCACTTCCTATTTTATAGATGTCCCCGATACGTACTAGGGATTCGTCCAAGCCTTCTACCGTTAAATTCTCGCCGAACATCCCCCAGTCCCAATCCAGCTCGGGATAGGCCTTCCTCCAAAAGGGATATTCATTCGCGGCAAACAAAAAACAGGCCTTGTTGACTCCCGCGTGGTGCTTACGGTCCATTACATGGTCCTTTTCAACATCGGTCTTGCCCAGATGCAGCGACTCGGACACCGGATATTTATAGATGCCTGTTTGCTCTTCCTCCCCGTTCCAATAGAAGGTCGTCGGTTTGCCGATGTTGGTGGAAACAATTCTCATATCCCAAAAATAGAAAACCATCTGGATTAATGGATGGTTTTCAGGAATTAAGTCCAAACCGTTGTAAGGATGTACGGCTTTATCCTTTCAATTGATACTAGAGCTACGCTGGGTATCCGACGAAACATCCAACATTTTTCCTATTTTTACCGTCGATGGCGCTTCTTACATTTTTACTTTTTACCGGCTTTGTGGCGTTTTATGCCACGTGGAAACTGCGCCGTGATAGCCTAGACACCCAAGACGGTTATTTTTTGGGGGGGCGGTCCCTGACCGGGGTCGTGATTGCGGGATCGCTTCTACTGACCAATATTTCTACGGAACATTTGGTGGGTATGAACGGGTCATCGTATCGCAATGGGGCTATAATCGTCGCTTGGGAGGTCACTTCTGCCCTGGCATTGGTCATCGCTGCCCTCTATTTTGCCCCCCGGTACCTGAAAATGGGCCTGACCACCATCCCCGAATTTTTGGAAAAGCGTTTTGACGGCCTGACCCGTACCCTCATCGCACTGCTCTTGATCCTTTCTTTCGTAGTAACCTTACTGCCTATCGTGCTGTACACGGGAGCCTTGAATATCGAAGCCATTTTTGAGATTTCGGAGCTTTTGAACGTCTCCACGGAGCAGGGAATCTGGATTACCATAGTCGTGGTCGGGACCATTGGGGCGGTGTATGCCATATTCGGCGGGCTGAAAATGGTAGCCTATACCGATACGATCAACGGTTTCGGTCTGCTGGTAGCGGGACTTCTAGTGCCGATTCTCGCCTTATTGTCCATTGGCGATGGCAATCTGTTCGAGGGCATGGGCGCCGTTTTTAAGAATAGTCCCGATAAATTTAACGTAATTAGCAACGAGCCCGGGGCCGGGGAAGGGGCGCGTACCGCCATTCTTCCTTTTGAGGTTCTCTTTACGGGCCTGATGATCAATCAGGTATATTTTTGGACGATGCACCAGTCCATCATCCAACGCGTTCTCGGGGCCGTTAACCTAAAGGAAGCGCAAAAGGGCTTGCTATTTACGGGGCTTTTGAAAATTTTGGTGCCTTTGGTCATCGTACTGCCCGGATTGATCGGTTTTTATTATTTCGGGGAAAGTCTCTACGACAATCCAGATAATGTGTATCCGCTGCTGGTTAAAAAGGTACTGCCCCTGTGGTTGACCGGATTTTTTGTGGCGGTCATGATGGGGGCCATCCTCAGTACGTTCAACTCCGCCCTGAACAGTGCCGCTACTGTGTTCAGTCTGGATATTTTTAAAAGATACATCCGCAAGAATGCCTCGGAACGGAAACTGGTCGCCCTGGGAAGGTGGACCTCGGCGGTATTGGCCGTTTTTGCCATCGGAATCGCTCCCTTTGTGGCGAAGGCGCCCGAAGGACTCTACCAGTTGCTACAACAGCTCAACGGCATCTTCTTTATCCCTATCGCCAGTGTCATTATCGCAGGTTTTTTATTTCCCAGGGTATCTGCAGCGGGCGCTAAGATCGGATTGCTCTTCGGGCTCCTGTTCTACATCATTATGTATTACGTGGTTCAAGTGAAGCTGCACTTTGTGCACATCTGGGGTATCGAGTTCGTACTGAACATCCTTATCATGCACCTGGCCTCACGTTTTTTTGCCAGGGAGGCAAGGTTTGAAATGGAAGACTCGGGGAAACTCGATTTGAAGCCTTGGAAATATGCGAGAGGCTTTAGCGTTTTTCTCGTAGCTGTAACCATTATTTTGTATATTGTTTTGGGAAATGTTTAAAGAAGGCGGATACTATCCAGCTGCAGTTGGCGATGCTGGATTTCAATTTATTCTGGGCTCGAGCATTGCCCTAAACTTTTAATGAATTTACAATGGATGCAAAAACGTTTAGAAATTATGAAGCCGTCGATGTAAAGGCGGCCGTAAAAGAGCATTATCGGAAAATGCGCAAAAATCAGACCTACGATTATGTGCAAGGTATGCACAGGAAATATTTGACTTTCGACAAGCCAATGGACCTGTGGGAAGCAATGGGACACTTGAACAAGCTTATCGACGTCAGCGATCCCGATCTAGATCTGCCCAACGTGCAACACCTGATTCAAAGTGCCGAGGCCATCCGTGCCGACGACCGGCCGGATTGGATGCAGTTAACAGGACTTATCCATGATTTGGGTAAAGTAATGTTCCTTTGGGGCAGTGACGAGGACGGTACCAGCCAAGACGAGCAGTGGGGTATGGTCGGTGATGTTTTTGTAGTCGGCTGCGAGTTGCCGGATACTTGCGTGTATCCCGAATTCAACAAATTGAATCCCGATATGCACGATGAGCGTTACAATACGCCTACGGGAATCTATGAAAAGGGCTGTGGCCTTGATAATCTAGATCTCGCCTGGGGCCACGATGAATATCTGTATCAAGTGCTGAACAACCATGAGCCCAATACACTTCCCGATGAGGCCATGGTCATGATTCGGTACCATTCCTTTTACCCGTGGCACACGGGCGGTAGTTACAAACACTTTTTGACCGAAAAAGATGGCGAGTACCTGAAATTGATCAAGGATTTTAACAAGTACGATCTTTACACCAAAAGCCAAAAAGTCTACGAACTCGATGAGGTTCGCGACTACTATCAACCTATCGCGGAGAAGTATTTGGGCACTGGGCCGATTTATTGGTAAGGATTTGAGGATGTGCCCAGGTTTCTCGGACCTTGCGCTGATAATCGGGACCTTGTAAGGCATGACCGATAATTTACGGGGGAAGCCGGAACCTGCCATAGTCCTATCCCGGTGCATATTGGAGGTAATCTTTAGAATTTGGAATTTACGATTTTCCTTGGGTTCTATTCTTTAGAAATATGAAAAATCGCATCCCCTTGATTGACGATGGGCGCTTCGTTTATACAAATCAGGTAGCCGGCATGCGGCGCCTTGACCTGCCGTTCGAAATATCCGAAGGGGTCGGAAATATTGCCCAGAATTTGCCCTTTTTTCACTTTTTTACCTAAATTGATCAAAGGATGGAACATACCGGAATATTTGGCCCGCATCCATTGGGTCTTATGCAAAATAACCGGTTCCGAATCGTTTGAGGCCAAGTTATCAATTTCTTGATCGTAATTCCGCATTCCCAAATGCTGCATAACCCGCAACGCTCCCACAACCCCCGTATTGGTGACCTCTTTGTCGATATGAAGCGATTTTCCCCCCTCGAATAGTAATATTTTCTTATTGAGCCGATGCATGGTTTCCCGGTATGATTTTTCTTTCCGGGCCGAACGGATGATGAATGGGGGTTGAAAGACTTTCGCCAAGGCGAGGTTATCGGAATCTTCGCCATCGATTCGAATCTGTGAGGCATTAAAGCGGCTATCGCCACCGGTGTGGTAATCGATGCAGTAATCGGTTAAAGGAGCGATCTCCTCGATAATATGATGGGCAAACCTACTGGCCAGAGATCCGCGCGGACTCCCTGGAAATACGCGGTTAAGGTCACGTCCATCGGGAAACTGCCGCTTTTGGTTTAGAAAACCGAAAACGTTGACCACGGGAATACATATGACCATTCCATATTGGGGCCTATTATATTTTTTGGCCACAAGTTGGCGTACGATTTCGATCCCGTTGACTTCGTTCCCGTGAATGCCCCCTGTAATCAGTAGCGTGGGACCGTCTTTTCTACCTCTTTCTATGATAATGGGAACCTCTATTTTGGTACGGGTGTGCAGTTTGGCGATATCGAGGTTTACCAGTGCACCCTTACCTCTAGCGATGTACTGCCCCAGGATTTCTATTTTACCGTTCCCCATTTCTACTGCTCCGCATTGCGTTCTACGTACTTGATAATCATGCTGGCGATATCCTTGCCTGTGGCGGACTCGATCCCTTCCAATCCTGGAGAGGAATTGACCTCGAGAATCAGGGGCCCTCTTTCCGATTGCAACAAATCTACTCCCGCAACGCCCAGTCCCATCACCCGGGCCGCCTTTAGCGCGGCATTTTCTTCTTCATCGGAAAGTTCGATAATATTGGCCGACCCGCCCCGGTGCAGGTTAGATCGGAATTCCCCCTCCTTACCTTGGCGTTTCATGGCCCCCACGACCACACCATCGACCACGAAGGCCCGGATATCGGCTCCTTTGGCTTCCTTGATAAATTCCTGTACGATGACACGGGCCTGTAAGCCGTTGAATGCCTCCAAAATGGATTCGGCCGAGTTGCGCTTGTCTGCCAGAACAACTCCGAGGCCCTGGGTGCCTTCGAGTAACTTTATAACCACAGGTGCACCTCCGGCTTTTTCGATAATACCACCGACATCTTTGGAATAGTTGCTGAACACTGTTTTTGGAAGGCCCAGACCGGCTCGGGACAGAATTTGAAGGCTGCGCAACTTGTCGCGGGAGCGCACCAGGGCCTGGGACTCGACCGCGGTGAATACTTTCATCATTTCGAACTGGCGTACTACCGCCGTTCCGTAAAAGGTGATGGAGGCCCCGATTCGCGGAATGACTCCATGTATTCCAGTAAGCGCCTCCCCTCTATAGGTAATGCCCGGTTTTTTCCTTTCGATGATCAGGTCGCATTTCGAATGGTCGACCACCTGCATGTCGTGTCTTTTCTTCTTGCCTGCCTCGATTAGGCGTTTGGTGGAATATAAATTGGGGTTTTGGGATAATATTGCGATTTTCATGAGTGGGTATGTATATTATGCTAGTTTTTGTGGTACTTTTCTTTAAGGCCTAAAATGTACGATAAAATCTGTCCCGTCGGAAAATAAAAAATAATGATGGATAAACCTCCCCAAACCGAGCTTATAAATTAAAAAACCGTCTTTGGTTCTCACCTCCGACGGTTAAAATAATCGTTATCACTAATTTTGATCAGACCGGCTATGTAAATAGCTGCTCAAGATACCGTGTCCCTTTTTGGATTGTCAATAGTATGACTCTAAAAAATAGTGTTAATGTGCAGGTTCATTAATTTCTGCAGATCTTACCGTATCGACAATCCGACGTGCTATTTTATAAGGGTCTCCGTTGGATGCCGGCCTTCTGTCTTCCAGATAGCCCTTCCAGCCGTGGTCCACGGTGTAGATCGGAATGCGGATCGAGGCCCCCCTGTCCGAGATCCCATATCTAAAATCGTCTATGGCCGCGGTCTCATGGTTACCGGTCAGGCGCTGATCGTTGAATTCCCCGTACACCTCGATATGTTCGTCGGTCACGGGCCGAAAGGCTTCGCAGATCTGCATAAAAGTTTCTTTCGAACCGCAGGTCCGCATCGTATTGTTCGAGAAATTGGCGTGCATACCCGATCCATTCCAATCGCCCTTGATCGGCTTTGGATGATATTCGATATAATACCCGTAGCTTTCGGTCAAACGATCGAGTAAATACCTCCCGATCCAAATTTCGTCCCCCGCTTTTTTTGCGCCTTTAGCAAATAGTTGGAACTCCCATTGACCACTGGCCACTTCTTGGTTGATGCCCTCGAAATTGAGTCCCGCTGCGATGCACAGGTCCGCATGTTCTTCTACAAATGCGCGACCGTGGGAGTTTCTTCCTCCCACCGAACAGTAATACATGCCTTGTGGCCCCGGATATCCGCCGACGGGGAAACCCAGAGGCAATTGGGTCTCATTGCTCATAATAAAGTATTCCTGCTCGAAGCCGAACCAGAAATCGTTCTCCGGATCGTTGATCTTGTGGCGTGAATTCGATACATGCGGCGTACCATCCGCATTTAATACCTCGCACATTAAAAGGTAACCGTTTTCCCTTGCAGGGTCCGGATAAATGGCCACCGGTTTCAAAACACAGTCCGATGATTCACCAATGGCCTGTTTGGTCGAACTTCCATCAAAAGACCAAAGCGGACAATCTTTCAATTTTCCACTGAATCCGTCAATGACTTTCGTTTTACTTCTGAGGTTTGCGGTGGGCTTATAACCGTCCAACCAAATGTATTCCAACTTTGACTTGCTCATAATAGGGTAGTTAAGTTAACTGTATGACTTGAGCAAAAATATATGTTTTGACGGAGTCGGTTGATTCTTTTATTAGTTAAAATTGAACAATGTCATCATTTTTTTGATATCCCCATAATTGGTATCCGTCTTTTGACCACGCTTTATTTTGGTTGGGATATTTTATCAAATCCCTAATTTTTCTTTTGGGTCAGCTCGATGTTTCATGCTCATATCCATTCTCTTACGATTTGACGGACAACTGGGACCGTCCCGTCCATCGATTTCAAAGCCAAAAGTCATCATTGCTGGTGAAAAGCAGGAAGGAGTTCGTTATTTTTGCGGTAAAATGCAATAAATGAATACATCGGCAAGCGAGAGATATCGTCAGCGCGGGGTTTCCGCCTCGAAAGAAGATGTGCACAATGCCATCAAGAACATCGACAAAGGTCTCTTTCCCAAGGCCTTTTGCAAGATTGTACCCGATTATCTGACAGGGGACGACGACCATTGTCTGGTTATGCATGCGGACGGGGCGGGTACGAAATCTTCCTTGGCCTATATGTACTGGAAGGAAACGGGAGACCTTTCCGTGTGGAAGGGTATCGCCCAAGATGCACTGATTATGAACGTTGACGACCTGATATGTATTGGGGCGACGGACAACATCATGCTTTCCTCGACCATTGGCCGAAACAAAAATCTGATTTCCGGAGAGGTAATCTCGGCTATTATCAATGGTACTGAAGACCTGATCGCCGATTTGGCCGAACACGGGATAAACATCCATTCCACGGGTGGCGAAACGGCAGATGTAGGGGATTTGGTGCGCACGATTATCGTAGATTCCACTGTTACGGCGCGCTTAAAAAGAAGCGATGTCATCGATAACGCCAATATCAAGGCGGGCGACCTTATCGTCGGGCTTGCTTCTTTCGGACAGGCCACCTATGAAAAGGAATACAATGGCGGCATGGGCAGCAACGGACTCACCTCGGCGCGGCACGATGTGTTCTCGAAATATTTGGCCGAAAAATACCCTGAAAGCTACGATGCATCCGTACCGGAAGGGCTCGTATATTCCGGAAACGCAAAGCTGGCCGATACGGTCGAGGGTTCTCCCCTCGATGCAGGAAAATTAGTGCTGTCCCCCACCCGTACCTATGCGCCGATCGTGAAAAAGATGTTGAAAAAATATGCATCCAATCAAATACACGGTATGGTACACTGCAGCGGGGGCGCGCAAACCAAGATCCTTCATTTTGTCGATGATCTTCATGTGATTAAGGACAACCTGTTTCCCGTTCCCCCGTTGTTTCGGTTGATCCAGGAACAATCGGGTACGGATTGGAAGGAGATGTACCAAGTCTTTAATTGCGGACACCGATTGGAACTGTACGTCGATCCTTCCATCGCCGAGGACCTAATTTCGATTTCGCAAAATTTCAATGTCGATGCGAGGATTGTGGGACGGCTAGAAGCGCGTCCCACCAAAAAATTGACCATCAAAAGCGAATTTGGCACCTTTACGTACGACTAACGATTCCACTCAAACGTCCGCCCATAACGTCAATCCGTAACACTAACTTTTGGCACCTAACACCGGCCCACTAACGTCTAGAGACTAACGCCGAGTCCATCCCAACGCCTCGTCGATGGCGCTTTCGAAGAGCTCCGATAGCGAAATGCCCGCGGCTTTTGCCTGTTTCGGCAAGATACTTTCTACGGTTAGCCCCGGAGTGGTATTCATTTCGAGCATATAGGGCTCGTCGCCGACGAAGATAAACTCACTGCGCGAATAACCTTTCATTTTTAATACCTCATAGGCGCGTTGAGCTAGCTCAGATACTTTTTTTTGTTGGATTTCCGATATTCTGGCGGGGGTTATTTCCTCTGATTTTCCCTCGTATTTCGCTTCGTAGTCGAAAAAATCGTTCGTCGTGACGATTTCGGTAATGGGAAGCACTTTGGTCTTTCCTTTATAGGTGATTACTCCGACCGATACCTCGGTGCCGTCCAAAAAGGCTTCGATGATAATCTCATCGTCCTCTTGGTAGGCCTTCTCGATGGCGCTGCGCAATTCCGTTTTTTCGTGTACCTTGGAAATCCCGAAGCTACTGCCGGCCTTATTGGCCTTTACAAAACAGGGTAGTCCGACTTTTGCCACGATGGCGTCCTCATCGACGGTATCGCCCCGGTTTAGATAGTACGAGGCGGCAGATTTTATGCCGTAGGGCTTTAATGTACTGAGCGAATCCCTCTTGTTGAAGGTAAGCGCGGCCTGATAATAGTCGCAAGAAGTCTGGGGAATGTCCAGCAGTTCAAAATAGGCCTGCATTAACCCGTCTTCGCCAGGCGTGCCGTGGATGGCGTTGAACACGCAATCAAAGGTCTGTATTCCCTTTTCGGTGGTTACGGAAAAGTCATGTTTGTTTACAGGCAATTTATCTCCTTCCTCACTTACGAAAACCCATCCATCCTTTCCAATATGAATACGAAACAAATTGTATCTGTCCTTATTCAGATGCTCATAGACAACGCCGCCGCTTTTCAGGGAAATCTGAAATTCACTGGAATATCCACCCATAATGATGGCAATATTTTTCTTCATGTTACCGTTTGGTTGATAGCTTACTAAAACGAATCCCAAAGTAAAGAAAAAAAGCAGTCCATTGCCTTTCACTTCGCTATATTTGTCATGTCAAACAGAATTAAATGCGTAATTTTTTCAACTTTTTAAGGAGCAAGGTATTTCTTGTACAGCTCGGCTTGGCACTTTTGGTGCTGATACTGATCGTTTTTATGGCCTTACGTTGGCTAAAAAGCTCGACAAACCACGGTGAATTCGTCGAGGTGCCCGACTTTAGTAAGATGTCCGTTCCGGATATGCGAAAGGCCGTAGAAGAGGCAGATCTACGGTATGAGGTGTTGGATTCTGCCAATTTTAATCCCGATTATCCCCGGTTCTCCATTATCGAACAGGATCCCCCGGCGGGCAATAAAGTCAAGGAAAACCGTAAGATATATTTTTGGGTAAATCCTTCCGGATACAAACAGGTGACCGTTCCCAATATCATACAGGTCACCCAGCGTAACGCTACTTCCATGTTGCGTGCCGTGGGTCTCGATGTACAGCGTGTGACGTATGTCGACGAACTTGGTAAGGACATGGTATATGAGATTAAACACAAGGGTAAGTATATTAAACCGGGCGACAAACTGCCCAAGACTTCGAAGATCGAGCTGGTGTGCGGTAACGGGTCCATTCCCGAACAGGCACGCATACAGGCCGAATCACAATAATTTATGCAATCGGAAGACAGCAACGATAGCGAAGAGGCACTTTTCGAGCACCATCGGTTCGTGGCGGCAAAAGGACAAGAGCCGTTACGTGTCGACAAATTTCTAATGAACTTTATCGAACACGCTACCCGGAATAAAATCCAACAGGCCGCCAAAGACGGTAATGTTTGGGTCAACGGAAATACGGTCAAGCAGAACTATAAAGTGAAGCCCGGCGATGAGGTGAAGGTACTTTTCGAACATCCGCCCCATGAATTTTTATTGGTCCCTGAAGAGATTCCCCTGGACATCGTGTATGAAGACGATGCACTGCTCGTGGTCAACAAACCGGCGGGCATGGTGGTACACCCCGGACACGGCAATTATTCGGGAACCCTGATCAACGGTCTCTTGCACCATGTCGAAGAGCTTTCGTCTAGCTCGGCAAACCTACCCAAAAATAGTAGCGAACGCCCCGGATTGGTCCACCGTATCGATAAGGATACATCGGGACTCTTGGTGGTCGCCAAGACGGAGGCCGCCATGACCCATTTGGCCAAACAGTTTTTCGACAAAACCTCCGAAAGGGAATATGTCGCTTTGGTTTGGGGCGATGTCAAGAGCGATAGCGGCACCGTGGAGGGCAACATTGCCCGCAACCCGAAAAACCGGTTGCAGATGCAGGTGTTCCCGGAAGGCGACGAGGGCAAGGAGGCGGTCACCCACTACAACGTCTTGGAGCGTTTAGGGTACGTGACCTTGGTCTCGTGCCAGTTGGAGACCGGCCGCACCCATCAGATTAGGGTGCATTTGAAATATATAGGGCACACGCTTTTCAACGACGAACGTTACGGCGGCGATAAAATTTTAAAGGGCACTACGTTTACCAAATACAAGCAGTTTGTAGATAATGCCTTCAAAATACTTCCCCGGCAAGCCCTACATGCCAAGACTCTAGGTTTTGTACATCCCGAAACCGGCGAAAAGATGCGCTTTGAGTCCGAGATTCCCCAAGACATGACCGATTGCATCGACAAGTGGCGGCGTTATTCGAAACATCGGTAGGGATTCCATAACCACAAATTCCGAATTCCAAATCCCAGATTTAAAAAATGGTGTTTCGAGTCCCCGCCAGAATGAATCTTTCGGGCTGGCAGTCGAGGGACTAAATCCCAAATCCGTCCCTATTCGCGAATAGAATAAATTTCTCCAATGTTTGGATAGACATCGGCTTGGGAATAAACGCGGTAGTCCGAAAAATTCGGATTATTTTCGTAGCTCATTCTAAAATTGATCGCGACTATGAAAATTGTCATTTCACCGGCCAAGACCTTGGATTATGAATCGGAGTATCCTAAGATAGAACAGACACAGCCCCAATTTTTGGAGGAGGCCTTGAAACTGAACAAAATCCTGGCTAAAAAGAAGCCGAAGGATTTAATGGACCTTATGGCAATTTCAGATAATCTCGCACAGCTCAATTGGCAGCGGAACCAGGATTTTGAAACACCTTTCACGACGGAAAACGCGCGACCCTCCATCTACGCATTTGATGGGGATGTCTATAAAGGATTGGAAGCGTATGCACTTTCTGCAAAGAAAATCGAAAAACTACAGGATATCTTGCGGATCTTATCTGGACAGTACGGCATACTTCGTCCCCTTGATTTGATGCAACCCTACCGTTTGGAAATGGGGACGAAATTAAAAGTGGGACGGAAAAAGAACCTCTATGAGTTTTGGAAGGAAAGGGTTACCCAAAATCTGAATGCGGAACTTGAGGAGGATGAACTTTTTCTCAACCTCGCCAGTAATGAATATTTCAGTGCCGTTGACGAAAAAGCTTTAAAAGTCCCGGTAATCACTCCGATTTTTAAGGACTGGAACAACGATAAATTAAAAATAATCAGTGTCCATGCCAAAAAGGCGCGGGGCACGATGGTGCGCTACATCGTTGATAAGGATGTCAAAAACATAAATGATCTCAAGGGTTTCGATTACGATGATTACATGTTCAGCGAATCGCATACCTCGAAAAAGAACGAACCCGTTTTTGTTCGCTAAGGTTTTTCGGGAGGCTACGGCTTAATTCTTATTGCATTTTTGATTGATCTGCCTTTTCGGATGTTCCGGAAAATGGTTTTGTTTTTTATCCATGCTCTTTCCGTCCTTCTATCATTGGATAGTCGTTCCATTGGCCGGTGCGTTCTAAAATTACTCTCAAAGTTCAAATGAAAATCAACTACATAGCACGGATATTTACCATCGAACCATTGCCCTGAACGGCACGGGTACGGCGGCAACCAATATCACTTTTTCTTCTCCAGGCTGATTTTTTCCTCGACCGTAGGTCTTTTTTTGATTCGACGTGGGCGCCTCGCCCCGTAAGAACGGTTGGCAATTTTCCCCCTCTTGGATTTTTTGTCTCCTTTTCCCATAGTTGTACTTTTAACCTGATTTTATTTTTTTTGGTAAAATTCCGAATAGCTGAAATAATATAGGTAAAATATGTTCAATTTAATGAAGATATCGTATTGTTATACCAATTCAAAAAAGTTAAGTTTGTTTTTGAATGGGTAAATGAACGAAAGAGCAACGGGAAAAATACAATGGCACTTTAAGAAACGCATTAAAATTTAAACGATACAAGGTGAAAATAGAAAAAGTTTTAGTTGCGAACCGGGGCGAGATCGCTATCCGGATTTTCAGGGCCTGTGTAGAGATAGGGGTTCGGACCGTTGGCGTCTATACGTACGAAGACCGGTATTCGTTGCACCGCTACAAGGCCGATGAGTGCTATCAGATCGGGGAAGACAAGGAGCCCTTAAAGCCCTATCTCGACATTGACGCCATTATCAAAGTGGCCAAGGACAATCACGTCGATGCCATTCATCCCGGATACGGATTTTTATCGGAGAATGCGCAGTTCGCCCAAAAATGCGCCGAGAACGATATCATCTTTATCGGCCCCAAGGTATCCGTGCTAAAGGCGCTTGGCGATAAAATTACGGCCAAAGAGGTGGCAGTGGCGAACCAAGTGCCCGTTATCGAAAGTAGCAACGTAGATTTAAAGGATATCGACACCGCACTGACCGAGGCCGGGCGTATCGGGTTTCCGCTGATGCTCAAGGCCGCTTCCGGTGGTGGGGGGAGGGGAATGCGGGTCATCCGTACCGAAGAAGAGCTTAGAAAGGGCTTCCCCGAGGCCCAGCGGGAATCGCTGAACGCTTTTGGGGACGATACCGTCTTTCTAGAAAAATTCGTCGAAAATCCCAAGCATATCGAAATCCAGATCGTGGCCGATACCCACGGCAATATCGTGCACCTCTACGAAAGGGACTGTTCGGTGCAGCGGCGTTATCAAAAGGTAATCGAGTTTGCACCTTCGATCGGACTCCCCCAAAAAACCAAGGACAGCCTCTATAAATATGCCATCGATATCTGCAAAGCGGTCGATTACAACAATATCGGTACGGTGGAATTTTTGGTCGATGACGACGGAAGTATCTATTTTATCGAGGTAAATCCCCGAATCCAGGTCGAGCATACGGTGACGGAAATGATTACTAATATCGACTTGGTCAAGGCACAGCTGTTTATTGCAGGAGGCTACAAACTGTCGGACAGGCAAATAAAGATTCCCGATCAGGCTTCCGTCCAGATTTCGGGAATCGCGCTGCAGTGCCGTATTACTACTGAAGACCCGTCTAACGACTTTAAGCCTGACTACGGGGTGGTGACCACCTATCGCAGTGCCTCGGGTTTCGGAATCCGGTTGGATGCGGGGAGTATATATCAGGGCGTGGTCATTTCTCCCTTTTTCGACTCCATGTTGGTCAAGGTCTCCGCCCGCAGCCGTACGCTGGACGGTTGTTGCCGAAAGATGCGCCGCGCCTTGGCGGAATTCCGAATACGCGGGCTCAACACCAATATGGCGTTTTTGGACAATATTTTGTCGCACCCTACTTTTCGGGATGGCAAGGTCACCGTCAATTTTATCAAGAACGAACCTGGGCTTTTTGAGTTTACCGAACCCCGGAACCGGGCTAATAAACTAATCCAATTCTTGGGGGAGACCATCGTAAACGGAAATCCGGATGTAAACAACTACGACCCGAACCACGTGTTTTCAAAGCCCATGGTGCCTAGCTTTCCAAAAATGGACAGCTATCCCAGGGGAACAAAAGACCGGTTGACGGAGTTGGGTCCCGAAAAATTCGCCCAATGGCTGAAGGCGGAAAAGAAAGTCCACTTTACCGATACCACCATGCGGGATGCACACCAAAGTTTGTTGGCGACCCGGATGCGAACGGCGGATATGCTCAAAGTGGCGGAAGGCTACGCCAAGAACCATCCAGAGATTTTCTCCATGGAAGTCTGGGGCGGGGCCACTTTCGATGTATGTCTGCGCTTCTTGCACGAGAACCCTTGGGAACGTTTAGCTCTTTTGCGGAAGGCGATGCCCAATCTATTACTGCAAATGTTGATAAGGGGATCGAACGGGGTCGGCTACACCGCCTATCCCGATAATCTGATCGAAAGATTCGTGGGGGAGTCCTGGCAGACCGGGGTCGACGTGTTCCGTATCTTCGATTCCCTGAACTGGATGAAATCCATCGCTCCCTGCATCGAGTACGTCCGCAAAAATACGGGTGGATTGGCGGAAGGTTCCCTTTGCTACACCGGCGATATCCTCAACCCCGCCAAAACAAAGTACGACCTTAAGTATTATATGCAACTGGCCAAGGATATCGAAAACGCCGGTGCCCACATTTTGGGGGTCAAGGATATGGCGGGCCTGCTAAAACCCGATGCCGCCTTTGAGCTTATAACGGCCTTGAAATCCGAAATTGATATCCCCATCCATCTTCATACCCACGACACCTCGTCGATACAGGCCGCCACCTACCTAAAAGCTGTGGAAGCCGGGGTCGATGTCGTTGACGTGGCCTTGGGCGGGTTATCGGGACTCACGGCGCAGCCCAATTTTAATTCCATAGTGGAGATGCTGCGTTTCCATGAACGGGAAAACCCCGTGAATGCCGAAAAGCTGGCAGAATATTCCAATTATTGGGAGATTGTGCGCAACTACTATTACACTTTTGAATCCGGTTTGAAATCCGGTACCGGCGAGGTGTACGACCACGAAATACCAGGGGGACAATATTCCAATTTAAAAGGTCAGGCCATCGCATTGGGCCTCGAAGATCGGTTTGCCCAGGTGACAAAAATGTACGCTGAGGTCAACGCCATGTTCGGCGATATCATCAAGGTGACCCCGAGCTCTAAAGTGGTCGGGGATATGGCTCAATACATGGTCAGCAACGATCTTACCGTGAAAGATGTCATGGAAAGGGGAGAAGAAATTTCCTTTCCTGAATCCGTCAAGAGCTTTTTTCGAGGCGATTTGGGCCAGCCGTACGGAGGTTTTCCTAAGAGATTGCAGAAAATCGTCCTAAAAGACGAGAAGCCCTACACCGACCGTCCGAACGCCCATTTAGAGGCCATTGATTTCAATAAGGAATTTAGGTCCTTTAAACGAAAGTTCAAGAAGGGAATGGGCCGCGAGTTGGAGATGACGGATTTTTTATCCTATAAATTATATCCAAAAGTATTTACCGACGCTTATGAAAACCATGTAAAGTTCGGCAACCTGGTCAATATTCCCACCAAGAATTTCTTTTATGGAATGGACATCGGCGAAGAGATTATGGTAGAGCTTGACAAGGGCAAGAACGTATTGATTTCCTTGATGTTGGTCGGTGAACCTGACGAGGCCGGCAACGTGAGTATCTTTTTCAAGATCAATGGGCAATTGCGTAACGTGGTTATCAAGGACCGGTCGGTCAAGGTCGAAAAAACAGAGAACCGAAAGGCCGATACCGACAATCCCATGCAAGTAGGGGCGCCCTTACAAGGCCTGCTTTCCAACGTTTTGGTCAAAAAAGGACAGGAAGTCAAACGCAACCAACCCCTCTTTATCATCGAGGCTATGAAAATGGAAACCACGGTGACCGCCAACGCCGAGGGCACGGTCAAGAGCATTCAACTGGAAGGCGGTTCGCTGGTCAACGCAGATGACTTGGTTTTGACTTTAAAATAAAGTTTCATGTTTCTTCATACGCATCCCTATCCACCTTTCATCTTTCCCGAAGCCACCAAATTGATCGTCGGTACGCTTCCGCCACCCCGGTTCACCACCCGGGAATTAAAAGAGGGCGACGTGGACTTTTGTTATGGGAGCCGCGATGGACAGTTATGGCCTATTTTGGATCAAATTTTTGGGCTGGACCTGACTTATGAAACTACCCGAGAGGCGGTGGAACAGCGCAAGCATTTTTTGTTCAAACGGCGTATCGGCATCTGCGATATGGTGGAAGGGGCGGAGCGGGAGAAAATCGATGCTTCCGATCTGGGGATGCAAAACGTGCAGCTACGGGATTTGGTCCGCATCCTAAATACCTATCCCAATATCGATACGCTTTTGTTTACCGGAGGTAACAGCAAGAACGGCCCCGAATATTTTTTCAGGAGCCATTTGAAAGACTACGGGTTGCGGTTGGAACCGGTTTCCAATGAGATTCCCCGAATACATCAATTCGTACTTCCTTCGGAAACCGATCGGATAATAAAGACCGTATCACTGACAGCGCCTTCCGGAGCTGCGAACAGGGCGGTGGGTAGCTTGTCATCCTATAAAAAAAAGAAGAGGGAGAACCCTGATTTTACAACCATTGATTTTAGGGCACTGCAGTACGCCCCTTTTTTTTGACCCGGCCACCCCATTCTAAACCAGCTTTGCAAAATTGCTGCATCTGATTATAGTGTCGAACGATGCCATAAACTAAAAAGAGCCCTACCGAATAAGGAAAGGCTCTTTTACGAGAACACTATATGAAAATGAAAACTTTTATTTCGTTTTTATTACTCCGTAAAAATACCCCCACATTACCCTGAACGGAAATTTTTGTTGTGAACCCTGTTGTTTTTGTGGTGTAGGCACCCTATTTTGTGGTTTATGTTCAAAACCTGCGCGCACAAGCCCGCTAATCCCGATATTTATCGGTTCAATCGATATTATATAAAAATTTAAACACCATATCCCTATATGCATCAAATAGAAAGACTCGAAACTTTTAAGAAGTCGGTTACCAACAAGTTCAACGTATATAATAGCCTGTTTCTGAACTTGCCCTACCAAAATATCGAAAACGTCGGGATGCTCATCCCCGTGCTGTCCGATAGATGCCAAAAGGGCTTGCGGGCGGGGCAACATCCCCAAGAGATTTTAGATACGTTTTTTAGCAACTATGCGGACATCGAAGATGAACGGGCCCAAATCGACTTTATGTTTCGCATTATTCAATACGTTGAGCGCCAAGTGGTGCTTTATGATAGCGTGGAAGATGCGGCCTTTCCAAAGTTGCACGAACATACCGGTTCACAATCCATCAAGGATTATTTTCAGTTTGTGGACAAGAACAGGAATTGGGACAAGTTGGCCAAGCAGCTGTCCACCTTTAGTGCCCGTATCGTTTTTACCGCGCATCCGACCCAATTCTACACCCCGGCAGTACTGGATATTATCGACGAACTGCGCTGCCTTATCCTGGAAGATCGGATCAACGATATCGATTTGACCCTGCAGCAATTGGGACTGACCTCCTTGATCAATGCAAAAAAACCTACGCCGCTCGATGAGGCGAAAAACATCATTTATATTTTGCGTAACGTCTATTATGATGCGGTCGGGGATCTGTATTCCTATATCAAACACAGCGTTCCCAACGCCGATTTTGAGAATCATGGCATCATGAAACTCGGGTTTTGGCCCGGCGGCGACCGTGATGGTAATCCTTTCGTAACGGCCGATATCACTACAGATGTAGCCGACGAGCTGCGTATTACCTTGATGAAATGCTATTATAACGATCTGAAAGAACTGCACAAAAAATTGACCTTCAAAGATGTTCAGGAGCCGTTGAACAAACTGCGGGACAATCTCTACGTGGCCATGTTCGATGCGGACAAAACCGTGCAATATGAAAATCTCATCGGTCAATTGGAGACCATCCGTGAATTGCTGATCGAAAAGTACCACGCGCTCTATCTAAAGGATCTTGACCACCTTATCGACAAAGTCAAGATCTTCAAGGTGCATTTTGCGACCTTGGATGTTCGGCAAGACCAAAGCAAACATATTTTGGTCGTGGAAAGCCTGTTGCAACATAACGGGATTATCAAAAATAGCTTGGACGAACTCAAACAAGAGGAATTGGTCGATATACTGCTCCATAAAAATATGGAAGCAGACCCAGCCGATTTTTCGGAGGATGTTGTAAAGGATACCCTAATCAATATTGCACAGTTGAAAAAAATACAGGCAAAGAACGGAGAGGAGGGCTGCAACCGTTACATTATCAGTAATTCCGAGGATATTTTTTCGGTTCTTTTTGTTTACGGACTTTTCCGCTGGTGCGGATGGGATACCGATGAAATAACCTTTGACATCGCACCCCTCTTTGAGACCATGGATGGGATGAAAGGTGCCGAGGCGACCATGCAGGCCTTGTTCGATATGCCCGAATACAGGGCCCATCTCGAACGTCGGAACAATGTGCAGACCATCATGCTCGGTTTTTCCGATGGTACCAAGGATGGCGGTTACCTCAAGGCCAACTGGTCCATTCTTAAAACCAAGGAAACCTTGTCGAAAGTCTGCAAAAAGAACGGGGTCAAGGCCGTGTTCTTTGACGGCCGTGGCGGACCACCGGCCCGAGGGGGCGGAAAGACCCACCGTTTTTACGCTGCGCAGACCGAAGATGTGGCCAATCACGAGATTCAGCTCACCATTCAAGGTCAGACGATTACGAGTACCTACGGTACCAAAGAGCAGTTCATCCACAATTCCGAGCAGCTGCTCACCGCAGGGCTGTCGAACAATCTGTTCGGTAAGGAGAACATCATTACGAAGGGCGATCGAAGGTTAATGGAAGAGCTTTCGGAGCTGAGCTTTGCCAAATACGATGCCTTGAAGCAGCACGAGATGTTCATTCCCTATCTCGAAAACAAGAGTACCTTGCAGTACTACACCAAGGCGAATATCGGCAGCAGACCGGGCAAGCGTGGCAACAAGGCCGAACTGAAACTGACCGATCTGCGTGCCATTTCTTTTGTAGGCTCTTGGAGTCAATTGAAACAGAACGTTCCCGGTTATTTCGGTATCGGCACGGCGATAAAGACCTTAAAGGACGAGGGTAGGCTCGAGGAAGTGAAATCCCTGTTCAAGGAAGTGCCCTTCTTTAATGCCTTGATGCTAAATAGTATGATGTCACTCACCAAATGCTATTTTGAGTTGACTAGCTATATGAAAGAAGATCCGGAGTACGGCGATTTTTGGAACATCTTGCACGAGGAGTACGAGCTCTCCAAGGAAATGTTGTTGGAGATTTCCGGTTTCGACATCCTGATGCAGAATGAAGGCGTCTCCCGCGAATCGATAAAGATCCGGGAGAACATCGTCTTGCCGCTCTTGGTAATTCAGCAGTACGCCCTACAAAAAATCGGGCAGGGCGCCGAGTTCAAGGAGTTGTACGAGAAAATAGTTACGCGCTCCCTGTACGGTAATATCAATGCCAGTCGGAACTCAGCTTAATAACATCCCGATCTGGAACAACCAACAAGTCCCGAAGCCGGGTTAACGGCTTCGGGACTTGTTATTCTATTGCAATAGCCTTCGCAATCTGGCTACTTCTTGTTCTCTTGATCTTTTATGGTTTCTTCGTCAATATCGAATTTGTTCGTATCGACAGTGTTTTTAATATTGGCGCTAGTGGGATGATCTTGATCCGTTTTGCGCTTGAACTTTCTCTTATCGTCTGTATTTCCCATAGTTTTAATTTAAAGATTACTTCTAAATATAGGTAGATTATGATGGATTTCGAGTTAATATCTTCTCAATTTTTTGAAGTAAGTTCTTAAAAATAAAAACGTAGGGATTTTGGAATATGGAAATCCCGATGGTAATAATAGCGTTTTGAATCAGTTCTAATGAATGTTCAGAGCGATATGCTAACGAATTTCGTCGATAAATTTCGCTATTGAACTTACACCGTGTTCGGTCAAATGTTTTATGAATGCCGACCCGATGATTGCGCCCTTTGCCGCTTGGGTCGCTGCCCGAAAAGTTTCAGTATTATGGATGCCAAAGCCTACGATTTGGGGATTGGATAGCTGCATGGCGGCAATACGTTCGAAATACTCGGTCTGGGCCTTCTCGACGCCTTGGCTCGAGCCCGTTACACTCGCCGAACTGACCATATAGATAAAGCCTTTTGAGACATCGTCGATATGTCGGATGCGCTCTTCCGAGGTCTGTGGCGTAATCAAGAATACGTTTATAAGTCCGTATTTCTCGAAAGTTTCCTGATATGTTTCATGGTACACATTGACGGGAAGATCAGGGATGATAAGTCCGTCAATACCGATATCCTTGCACTTTTTACAGAATGCCTCCACTCCATACTGGAGCATTGGGTTGAAATAGCCCATAATGAGTAACGGAATCGAAACGGATTGCCGAATATCCTTGAGCTGCTGAAAAAGAATTTCGGTGGACATTCCGTTTTTGAGGGCAGCGGTGGAACTTTCTTGTATGGTCGGTCCGTCGGCCAGGGGGTCGCTAAAGGGGAGGCCGATTTCAATCATATCGACCCCGTTTTTTTCCAAATCTTGAATGATTCTAACGGTATTGTCCAAGGCCGGATAGCCTGCCGTGAAATAGATGGAGAGAAGTTTTTTGTCCTCCTTAAGTTTATCCTGAATTCTGTTGATCATGTTTTCAATAGTATTGGGTACTTAGTATTTGGTATCAATTAGGGCTGCTCGATACTTCATCCCAGATTAAAATAATCGATATACGTCTGTAGATCCTTGTCCCCACGACCGGATAGGTTGACGACCACGACATCGTCTTTGGAAAATTTTCGATGCTCAAAAATCGCAAAGGCGTGTGAGGTTTCGATGGCGGGGATTATACCTTCTAATTTCGCCATTTCGAGTCCCGCTTTCATGGCCTCGTCATCGGTGATGGAGATGAACTCCCCGCGCTTCGATGCAAATAGGTGGGCGTGCATGGGACCGACCCCGGGATAATCAAGTCCCGCGGAAATGGAATAGGGTTCCGTAATCTGTCCGTCTCCGGTCTGCATCAATAAGGTTTTACTGCCGTGGATGATGCCTACCCTTCCAAGTGCCGAAGTGGCGGCACTTTCTCCCGAATTAACGCCTCTTCCAGCCGCTTCCACCGCGATGATACCCACCTCGGGAGTATCGAGATAGTGGTAATATGCCCCTGCGGCATTGCTTCCCCCGCCGACGCAGGCAACGACGTAATCGGGATTTTCACGGCCTTCCTTTTCCTGCAGCTGTGATTTGATTTCCTGGGAGATGACGGACTGAAACCGGGCCACCATGTCGGGGTAGGGGTGTGGCCCAACTACAGAACCAATGATGTAATGTGTATCGACGGGATTGTTGATCCAATCGCGGATGGCCTCGTTGGTAGCATCCTTAAGGGTTCGGCTGCCCGATTTTGCCGGTCGTACTTCGGCTCCCAGCATATTCATCCGAGCGACGTTCGGGGCCTGGCGTTCGATATCGATTTCCCCCATGTACACGACACATTCGATGCCCATCAGGGCGCAAACGGTGGCGGTGGCCACTCCGTGTTGTCCGGCCCCGGTTTCCGCTATGATACGATTCTTGCCGAGTTTTTTGGCCACCAAGATCTGTCCGATTGTATTGTTGACCTTGTGGGCTCCGGTATGACAGAGATCTTCCCTTTTCAGATAGATCCGCGTTTCATACTTTTCGGATAGCCGATTGGCGAAATAAAGAGGGGTAGGGCGTCCTACATAATCCCGTAGCAACTGGTCGAACTCCTTTTTAAAGGAAGGTTCCTCCATAATACGGATATAGTTCTGTCGCAATTCCTCACAGTTCGGGTATAGCATTTCAGGGATAAACGCCCCGCCGAACTCTCCGTAGTAGCCTTTTTCGTTCGCGTGATAAGATATGGTGTTGTTCATATGTGTTAATTCTGGCTTTAAAATAGATAATTACGTGAGTAAGTGTTTTTCAATAAATGCCGCGAAGAAACAATCTTTGTCGTTGATAGTATCAGCAGCGCATCGACTTTTGAAAGTTTTCTAACTTTTCTATGTACTTTAAACCCGGTTCCATCTCAAATCGACTGTTGATGTCGATGGCATGGCAATATTTGGATTCCGGTCTTTGCATAAACGCCTTGATGGAATCCGCCTCCCCCGGTCCAATACCACCGCTTAGAAAAAAAGGCTTGGTCGAAGGATAATTTTTCAGCACTTTCCAATCAAATGCATAGCCGTTTCCGCCGGGGAGCTCGCCTTTGGTGTCGAACAAAAAATAGTCGCAAACTTCTTCATAAGGTTCTAAAATGCTGAAATCGAATCGGTCTTTGATAGAGAATACCTTGATTATCCTGGGATTTGATTCCGAAGGAGAGGTCGCGACTGCGCTTTTCTCGAGCGAAGTCGAGAGGCTCGACTTACCACGGGCTGCGCTCGATTTACCACGGGCTGCGCCCGACTTGACACGTAGTTCTTTACAAAATTCGGGGCTTTCGCTCCCATGTAACTGTACGGCATCCAAACCATATTTTTGCACTTTGTCCAGGATTTCATTTATTGTGGCATCCACAAAAACCCCTGTTTTTGTTATCCCCTTCGGCAACGAAGGAATCGTTCCGTCAAAATAACGGGGTGAAGCTTCCCAAAATATAAAGCCAAGGTAGTCGGGCCGTAGTTCTGCAACTTCCGCCGTATTCAATTTCATTCCGCAGACTTTAATTTTCATTTTGATACTTATTTTCCGTATTGAACCCTACCACATTTCAAATCCATAAATCTTAAAATCGATATATACCCACATATTTAAATAACTACATCTTTAAATTAAATAACCATCCTGTCAATAAACTCCCCCGCAGCTTTTCCCGGATTTTGCGTCCGCATAAAGGTCTCCCCGATCAAAAAGCCTTGATAGCCGTAGGGCTGCAATTGCTGGATGGCTTCGACACGGCTGATTCCGCTTTCTGATATTTTCACGAAATCGTCGGGTATCAAGGCGGACAGCTTCTTGCTGGTTTCCAGGCTGACCGCAAAAGTCTTTAGATTTCGATTGTTTACCCCCAATAGGTCGAGACTGGGCATGATGGAATAATGGAGCTCCTCTTCGTTGTGGACTTCAAGCAGTACTTCCAGGCCCAGGCTTTGGGCGCGTTCGGAAAAACGTTTAATTTTTTTCTTATCCAAAATGGCGGCAATCAAAAGGATGACATCCGCGCCGTGGGCCCTGGCCTCAAAAATCTGGTATTCGTCGATGATAAACTCCTTTCTCAACAAGGGGATGTCAACGGCCGCCCGGGCTACCAGCAGATCGTCCAAGCCCCCCCCGAAGTATTTGGCATCGGTGAGGACGGACATGCCGCAAACCCCGGCAGCTTCATAGCCCCGGGCGACATCCTGCACGTTCAGGTCTTGGTTGATGACCGATTTGGAGGGCGACCGCCGTTTATGTTCGGCGATGATACCTGTTTCGCTATGTCGGAGCTTGTCCGTCAAGGAGACGGTCGGGTAATCAAAAAGCACCGATTTCTCAAGTTGGGAGACGGGAATCAGGGACTTCCTTAAGTCCACTTCCTTGCGTTTATCCGTTACAATTTTATCTAAAATATTCATATCAAACTATTATTCCGAACTTCATGCCGAGGGCAAGGAAGCGAAGGAATCTGTTGAATTAGTTAAGTATTCCCCTAAAAGCCCTTTCTTCTGCCTGTGGGGAAAATCTACTCGTGACTTATTTCTTTTAGGCAACGAAACGATGGAATTCGTTGATTTCAATCGATATTCCATTAAAAACTTTGGCTCCGGCCGCATTAAAACTTGTCTTAGAGTTTATCCGCTTAGGAAGCCTTGCTTTTCATGTTTCGCTCAGGTTGCCTTACTCAATTCCTGCAATTTTTTCAAGGCTTTCAATCCACTTCCGTTCATAAGCGATTCTTTCGCCAGATCAAAACCTTGCTGAACATCCATATTTTTGACGGTGGCTATTGCTACCCCGGCATTGGCACAGACCACGTTGTTCTGGGCTTCGGTACCCTGACCTTCCAAAACGTTGAGAAATATTTTGGCGGAAGCTTCTATGCTTTCCCCGCCAGCAATCTCGAAGGCTTCAATGGGCGAAACCCCAAAATCCGAGGGCTTGAGCATGCTTTCGGAACGGTTGGATATCGTCTTGGTCCTTCCCGTCAGCGAAATTTCATCATAACCGTCCAATGCGTGCAAAACCGTGAATTTTTTATCGGTATTCTGATAGAGATACCCATACATGCGGGCCAGCTCGAGGTTAAAGACACCTACCATTTGATTTTTCGGGAAGGCGGGATTCACCATCGGTCCCAGCATATTGAAAAAGGTCTTTACGGCCAGATCGCGTCGTATGGGAGCCACGTTTTTCATGGCAGGATGGAACAACGGCGCATGCAACACGCAGATGCCGGCCTGATCAATGGATTTTTCCAAAAAATCTTTCTCATTGCTGAAATGGATGCCGAGAAACTCCATGACATTGCTGCTTCCGCATTTGCTGGAAACCCCGTAATTGCCGTGTTTAGTGACCTTCACCCCGGCTCCTGCGGTCACGAACGATGCCAAAGTCGAGATATTGAAGGTGTCTTTGCCATCGCCGCCCGTCCCGCAAAGGTCTACCGGGTCGTAGGCGGAAAGGTCTACCGACAGACACAGTTCCAAAAGCGCATCACGGAAGCCTTCGAGCTCTTCGATGGTGATGCTGCGCATCATGTACACGGTTACAAAGGCCGCGATCTGACTGGTATTGTAGTCGCCCTTGGCCATATTGACCAATATGCGTTTGGCATCCGCTTTGGAGAGGATGTCGTGGTTAATGAGTTTGTTTAAGGTCTCTTTCATATTTTTTTAGTACTGAGTACTTAGTACAACGTATTAAGTACAGGATGGTTTTTGATTTCATTTGTTTAGTACGGAGTACTTGGTACAATGTATTAAGTACGGATTTGGGTTTTCGAAAGTCGTTACTTTGCGTCCAAACCGGATTACGGAGCCGGCACTAAATGACGTCTTCGTGCGTGCTTCAATAACAGTCGATTATATTTTTAATAAATTTATAAACCTATCAATCCATAAACTAGCCAATTGATAAAAAAGCTCCCAATCACGGGCTTACGGTCCGGCCAAGTGTCTCAGTACTTAATACTCAATACTAACTACTTAATACTCCCTATCCAGTTCGCCAAAATCTTCTTCCCATGGGGCGTCAGTACCGATTCGGGATGAAACTGCACCGCGCACACATCGTATTCCTTATGGCGAAGAGACATGATCTGTCCCCTGTCATCGACCGAAGTGGCTTTCAAGCCCTCCGGTAAATTCGGATCTACGACCCAGGAATGGTATCGACCTACTTCGATTTCCTTTGGGAGTCCCATAAAAATTGGATCTTCTTTAATGATGTTTATCCGGGTAGCGACCCCGTGGTGTACTTCCTCCAAATTGATTAGTGTTCCCCCGAATACTTCGCCTATCGCCTGTTGGCCAAGACATACCCCAAGGATGCTTTTCGTGGGGGCATAGCGGGATATTATATCCTTCAACAAACCCGCTTCATCTGGAATCCCAGGTCCGGGCGATAATACGATCCTATCGAAGGCATCGACTTCCTCGAGCGTAAGCCTGTCGTTACGCTTCACGGTCACCGTGCATCCTATGTCTTCGAGATAGTGCACAAGGTTGTAGGTAAAGCTGTCGTAGTTATCGATGACAAGAACATTGGTGCTTTCGAATTCTCCTGTGGGGGAAGAATCCTTGCTCCGGTCACTAATTTTATCGTTTTTCATTATTTAAATTTCTTTTTAATCTTTTTCCCGGCGTAAAAGAAAGATAAGTACTTTCCCCGTCTGTCTCCGCGGATCTTGGCGGACCAATGGCACTGGCGGACTTTTAAATTCCCTCTGCGATTTCCAGCGCCTTGGTCAGTGCGCCCAGTTTGTTGTAGGTTTCCTGCAGTTCGTCATCGGGGTCGGAAGCGGCTACCAATCCCGCCCCGGCCTGATAGTGTAGGCGGTGGTTCTTGCTTAAAAAGGTGCGGATTAAAATGGCGTGGTTAAAATTGCCGTTGAAATCCATAAAACCGATGGCGCCACCGTAGTAGCCACGACTTGTTTTTTCATACTTTTCTATCAATTGAATGGCCCTGTGTTTTGGGGCACCGCTCAAGGTTCCGGCGGGAAAGGTGTCGGCCACTACCTTCAGGGTAGGTACATCCTTTTTCTTTCGGCCCGTTACTTTCGATACCAGATGGATGACGTGCGAAAAGAACTGGACTTCACGGTAATTGGCGACCTCGACCATACTGCCGTTTCGGCTGAGGTCGTTGCGGGCAAGGTCGACGAGCATCACGTGTTCGCTGTTTTCCTTATCGTCTTCAGAGAGTTGTTTGGCCAAAATAGCGTCCTGTTCATCGTTGCCGGTGCGTTTGAAAGTGCCGGCGATAGGGTGGATTTCGGCAATATCGTCATTCACTACGAGTTGCGCTTCCGGAGAACTTCCAAAGATCTTAAAATCCCCATAATCGAAATAGAACAGGTAGGGCGAAGGATTGACGGAGCGAAGGGCACGATACACGTTGAATTCATCCCCCTTAAAATCTTGCGAAAATCGGCGGGAGAGCACCAGTTGAAAAACGTCTCCGCGCTGACAATGCATTTTGGCCAAACGCACATGCTCTTTGTATTCTTCGTCCTTTAGATTGGAGGCTGCCGTCCCATCCATAGAAAAGTTATAGGAAGCGAAATTACGAACGTTTAGAATTCGCTCAATTTCAGTCGTATTTTCTTCGGATTCATAGCAATGGGCAAAAACATAGGCCTCGTTCTTAAAATGGTCGATGGCGATTACATTTTTATACACGGCGTAGTACAGGTCGGGAATGACGATACTATTGTCCTTTTTTCCCAGCTTCACGTCCTCAAAGTAGCGTACGGCGTCATACGCCATATATCCAAAGAGACCGTTTACCATAAATTTGAAATCTTTGTTCTCGGTTTCGAACCTTTGGCTGAATGCGTCGATGATAGTGACTACATCAGTGTCATTTTCGATTGATATTTCTTCGGACGTACCATCGGGAAATTGCTGTACAATGCTTTCGTTCTCGATTTTGATCGAGGCTATGGGATTGCAACAAATGTAGGAAAAGCTGTTATCATTAGCGTGATAATCACTACTTTCTAGAAGGATGCTATTCGGAAAGCGGTCCCTAATTTTGAGATAGACGCTCACCGGGGTGATGGTATCTGCAAGAATGCGTTTGTAGGTCGTGTTCAAGGTATAGTTCGTCATGTCAATAGCTATGAAATAATAAAGGCCTGTCGTGATGACAGGCCCTGTATAGTTATACTACAATAATGCTCAGCTCACGATGCGTATCGAAAGTTGTTCCACCACCAAGTATGTACCGTATTTTTTATCATGGGTTCAAATATAAAGATCATTTTTCGAATGACAAGCCGTTGGGGCAAAAAAAAGAGGGACCGAAATTTCCGGTCCCTCTCGTACAGTAAAATGGGATGGCTTCTAGAACTCCAGATCAACGACGAGATCAAATTCGTCATAGATGGTTTTATCGCCCAAATTTTCAAAGAAACTCCCAGATCCATAGCGTACATCATATTCCGCCCTGTCTATTTTTAGGGTAGCGGTCGCCTTGCTTCCGTAAACCGAAACATCGAACACGACCGGTTTGGTGATATTTTTGATGGTAAGGTCCCCCGTTACCTGGTACGAATTTTTACCGGTAGATTTTACATCGGTAAAGACCATATTGGCGGTCGGATGCTTCTCGGTATGGAAGAAATCTTCTGAGTTGAGATGTCCCTCCAATTTTTTCTTGTTTTCCGGATCGCCTTCCAGATCGGTCGAGATTAAGGTGGACATGTCAACGGTGAACTCTCCGCCTGAAAGTTTATCGCCGTCAAACCTTAAAAAGCCGTCTTCCAGATCCACGGTTCCGGTATGCGAGCCAGTGACCTTATAGGCTTTCCAGGTAACAGTGCTGGCTTCGGTATCGACCTCTTTCTTTACTTCTTTCACCGGCTCCGTTGCCGTTGCCGTTCCGAAAATTAAGGCCAATGCTAAACTAAATACTCCTTTTTTCATACATTTTCATTTTAGTCGTTTCCTTTGGCGGAAACGTGGTTAATACGTGGTGTTTCTATTTAAAATTTATCGAACAATACGTTCAATTGTTCCAAGTTCTCGTCGGATAGGTTCATTAGAACTTCATCTTCGGCTTTTTGCATCGCCCTATCCATTTTTTCCAGTCTTGCCATTCCGTGATCGGTGATGGTAATTTCGATTTTTCGTCGGTTCGAAGGACATATTTTACGGTCAACGTACCCCTTTAACAGCAACTTGTCCACCAATCGGGTGGTATTACTCCTTTTAGTGACCATCCGCTCATTGATGGTCGACAGGTTCGCCGGTTTGCCCTTTTGTCCCCTTAAAATACGCAAGACGTTGAACTGTTGAACTGAAACCTCGAAAGGTTTGAGCGCATGTGCAATTGTTTCATTGATTTTATGGTCAATCAGCATAAGATGGATAATCGTCCTGCGTTTAAGCGGGATTTTCCTATCTGTTTTTATGACCTTCTCGACATTCATGTACCTACAATGATTGTATATACAAATGTATGCTCGTTTCTTCGGATTGCCGCATACCCGAAGCTAAACTTTTGTTAAATCTCAGCGCGGTCGTTAGCGCTAAAAAAGGTACATTTGATGTTCAGCAAATAAATATAATACAACAATGGATTTATCACAGCAAGAATGGCAGGATCAGTTAAAAAATGACGAGAATGCCGTTGTCCTGGACGTACGAACCCCAGAGGAAGTGGAGGAGGGGTACATTCCCAATGCCACGAATATTGATTTTTATTTGGGACAGGAGTTCCTCACCGAGGTGGAAAAATTGGATAAGGACAAAAACTATTACGTTTACTGCCGCAGTGGAAACCGAAGCGGCCAGGCCTGTGCCGTCATGAACAGCGTAGGTTTTAAGAATGCCTATAATCTGGAAGGCGGTTTTATGAAGTGGGAAGGCGATGTTATTGAAGAGTAGTCGACAGAGGTCAGTTGGAAGTAAAAAGGAATACGGGGAAATAAGAAATGAAAAGTAGGCTGTGAATAGGGTAAGGGGAGCGTTGGTCTGAAGGCAGCAAATGGTGAACACTGTGGATGTTCCGTTGCTGTACACTTGGTCGTCTAGCAGTAAGAAGTAAACAGTGAACAGTTGTCGTGGCCTGTTACAGGGGGCGGTAGATAGTGAAAGGCCGTCAATGAGCAGTAAAAAGTGGACCTTAAATAGTGGCTTTTTACTCAATACTCAATACTCAGTACTAAGCACTCAATACTATTTAACCTTGAGGGAAGACCTGCTACATTTTATTTGGAAATACAGAAAGTTGTGCACCACCGAGCTGGTCGGAACCAACAACGAACCGATCCGTATCGTCGAACCCGGCATCCATAATCATTTGGCAGGTCCGGATTTCTTCAATGCCAAGTTGAGTATCGACGGCCAACTTTGGGCGGGCAACGTCGAAATTCATCTAAGTTCATCGGACTGGTACGCGCATCATCACGAGCGCGATTCCAACTACGACAATGTCATTTTACACGTGGTCTGGGAAGACGATGCTGCGGTGTTTTACAGTGATAATTCCCAAATACCTACCCTTGAACTCCGGAACTATATTTCACAAAATCTCTTGGATGACTATCAAAATCTTTTTGACAGAAATGGGACAGGTTTTATCAATTGTGAAAAGCATATTGCGGAGATCGATACCTTTTTACTCGATAATTGGCTGGAACGTTTATACTTTGAGCGTTTGGAACGGAAGGCGACTTTGGTTCTCGAATTGCTGGAAACCTCAAAGAACGATTGGGAGCAGGTGCTTTTTGCACTGTTGTTGAAGAATTTCGGGCTAAAGGTCAACGGATCACCCTTTTTGAGCTTGGCGCAGGCCCTTGATTTTTCGACCGTGCGCAAACTGCAATTCGATTCCTTGACCTTGGAGAGCGTGTTCTACGGAATGTCCCACTTGCTCGATAGCGACGAAATTTTTGACGACTATTACATCCGACTCAAAAAAGAGTATGTGTATTCAAGGAAAAAGTTCGACTTAAAAGCGGATGCCGTGCAAAAACCACATTTCTTCAAACTGCGTCCTCCGAACTTTCCCACCATCCGATTGTCGCAGCTGGCCAACCTCTATGCCACGCATCAAAATCTGTTCAGCCGCGTAATCCATGCCACCGATCTGTCTGAAATTCGCTCTTTGTTCAATGTTTCCGCAAGTGGCTACTGGAACCGGCATTATACCTTCGGGAAACCATCCAGGAAAAGTACGAAGAAGCTGACCGGGAAATTCATCGATCTTTTGGTCATCAACTCCCTATTGCCCCTAAAATTCTGCTATGCCCGACATCAAGGGAAAGACGCCAATGAAGAGATTATCCAGATTATATCCCAAATCAAAAAAGAGGAAAACAGTGTCATCGCCAACTATGAACGGGTAGGGGTCGGCATTGAGAACGCCAAGGAAAGTCAAGCCCTCTTGCAGTTATACAACGAATATTGCACCCAGAACAAATGCTTGCAGTGTGCGGTCGGGAGTCGGTTATTGCATGAAAATTGTTAATTTAGTCGTCAGTCGTCAGTCGTCAGTCGTCAGTCGTCAGTCGTCAGTCGTCAGTCGTCAGTCGTTAGTCGGGTTGCACTAAATACTTGCGCTTGAACTTGCACATGATGCTTGAACTTGTACTTAAAATTTGAACATGAATGTCCTGTACCAGCTTATCTACTATTTTCAAAAACGCGGTTTTGAAGTCTGCCGCCGTATTGCCGAGCGCTTGGGAATCAGGGCGCGGGTAGTACGTACCTCGTTCATCTACCTTACTTTCGTGACGCTCGGCTTTGGTTTTGCCCTTTATCTTTTTTTGGCTTTCTGGCTGCGGATCAAAGATTTGGTCTATACCAAACGCACCTCGGTATTTGACCTATGAAACGAGCATCAACAAATTTTAAGAATTACTTCACCAGGGGTGATGTTTTAAATTTTTAATGCGAGAGCGTAGCGGTTACATACGTTCTTAATTTTTTAATTAAAAATTTTTAAGCGTGTGAAACTATTGAACATCTTTCGGTCCAGGATCTATCTAGCCACGGGTTTGATGGTATTGGTACTGACGACAGGGGTTCTGGGATATCGATTTATTTCGAACTTCACCTGGTTAGATGCCATATACATGACGGCCATTACCGTAACTACTGTCGGATTTTCGGAAGTGGGGCCCCTCAGTACCGAAGCAAAGATTTTCACCGTGCTGTTAATCATATCCAGCGTGTTTATCTTTGCTTTTTCGCTTTCATTGATTACGGAATATATCTTGAGCAGAAACTCGTTACAACTTTTAAAAAAGAAAAAAGTGAAGGAGAGGATCGATAAGTTGACCGATCACGTGATTTTATGTGGTTTCGGACGTAACGGCAGGCAGGCGGCCGAGCGCTTAAAGACGTATAAGAGACCTTTTGTCGTTATTGAACGGGATAAAGAGGTCATCGATAAATACGTCGAAGAGGATATTCTTTTCGTAGAGGGCGATGCCAATGAAGATGAAATCCTGAATTCTGCCGGTATTTGCAGGGCCCAATACCTTATATCTGCCATGCCCGATGATGCGGCCAACCTCTTCGTGGTGCTGTCCGCCCGGCAAATGAACGCAGATTTGTTCATCATCAGTAGGGCTTCGCTGGTCACCTCACAAAAAAAATTGGTATTGGCAGGGGCAAACAAGGTCATCATGCCCGACCGTATCGGGGGCGATCACATGGCTTCGCTAGTGGTTATGCCGAACCTGATTACGTTTATGGACGAATTGGGTACCGTAGGAAAAAACCTGACCAACCTGGAGGAGGTCGATATCGCGGATTTTAAAGAAACCGTGGAACACAAATCCTTACGCGAGCTTGACCTGCGAAAGAAAACAGGTTGCACCATAATAGGATATATCGATCCCGATGGAAAGTATACCATCAATCCCGAAGCTGACTTGCAGCTAAGGCCCAAAAGCAAAGTTATTGTCTTGGGGCGGCCCGAACAGATACGAAAGCTGCACCAAATGTTTCATGTTTAGTAATTGACCGGTTCAAGTGTCATGTATTTTTTTAATAGTTCCAAAAAGTGCTCAAGCTTGATGAAATCGGTTTTTTCTGTCGTTTTCAGATCGTCGAAAGCACGCTGAAACAATTTTCCCCGAATTTTTATGGATGTCCATTAGGTTAATTCGAGGCTAGAATTTGATTGTTCTGCTATTTTTTATGATATTGGGCTTTCCTTAACAAAGACATCCCATTCAAACACTAATCCTTTTTCTAAGACCAAACGGCGCATGCTTCACGAAATGGGCGATATCAACCTTATTTCGATCGGAACATTTCATAAGGTTGGACCTTGGTATGCGCAAAACAATTAAAATACACGGATGAAAAACTACCTTTTTTTATGTCTGGCCCTGTTCGCTTTTACCCTTGATGCCCAGGAAGGGCTCAGGATCAACGAAGCGGTGATGAACCCTTCAAATCAAATCAACGACGGGGCCATTGACCTGCAGGTACTAGGTGGTACGCCGCCCTACACATATAAATGGAGCAATCAAAGTACCCCTTTGACCAGCAATAAGGCCGTCGGGCTTACGGAAGGGGTGCCCTACACGGTAACGGTTACCGACGCCAGTGGTGCTTCGGTCACTGAAACGTATAAAGTGGAGACGCAGGCGATAACCGAAGTTTTCAACGGGGTGATGACACCGGCGGTCGCAGCCTTGGAAACTGTATTGTTTTGGGATCCCTTCGCAGCCATCGGCATTTACGATCCGGTAGCCTATGCCGATGTGAAATTGGTGTCCACCCCCGGATGGTCCGCTAACATAGAGGAGAAGTTCGTGCTTAAACAGTGGTTGAAGCCTAACGGTGCGGAAGTAAGGGAGGGCGATGAAATTGCAGTGGTTTCGAGTAACAATACTTTTGACCGAACGGTCGTCGCCTCGGCGAGCGGAGAACTGAACCATCTGGTACAGGAGGGCAAGGCCATCTACAATTTTGAAAACCCCGAACATGTTATCGAGCAAGGTGCCCATTTTCTGGCGGAAATAAAATACGATGAGCAGGTGGCCCTTTTACACCCTAACGGAGATCCCGTCACCAAGCCGATTCCCTTTATTGTGATTTGGCTGGTTTTCGGTGCGCTTTTCTTTACGATCCGTATGGGCTTTATCAACGTTCGCGGGTTCAAACATTCCATCGACCTGGCACGAGGTAAATATGACGATCCCGATGCACCGGGGCAGGTGACCCATTTTCAGGCCTTGGCCACTGCCGTTTCCGGAACGGTGGGTCTAGGCAATATTGCGGGGGTTGCCGTTGCGGTTTCATTGGGCGGCGCCGGAGCCACGTTCTGGATGATTATTTGCGGACTATTGGGAATGTCATCGAAATTCGTGGAATGTACCCTTGGGGTAAAATACCGCGACATTTTGCCCGATGGAAGGGTGTTCGGCGGGCCGATGAACTATCTGCGGTACGGACTGGCCAAGAAAAATATGGCCGGGCTCGGAAAAGTGCTGGCGGGACTCTTCGCCGTGTTGGCAATCGGGGCCTCCTTTGGGGGCGGTAATATGTTCCAGGCGAACCAATCCTTCGAACAATTATCGGGCCAGTTTCCCGTTTTGGCGGGTAACGGCTTCTGGTTCGGGGTGCTTACCGCCATTTTGGTAGGCGTGGTGATTATCGGGGGTATACGGAGTATTGCCAAGGTAACGGGCAAAATTGTGCCCCTTATGGCGACTATTTATGTGTTGGCCGCCTTGGCAGTGATCATTATGAACATTCAGAACGTCGCTCCCGCATTCGGGGCGATAGTTGACGGCGCTTTTAGTCCCAGTGCCCTAAAAGGCGGGGTTATCGGAGTCTTGGTCGTTGGTTTCCAGCGCGCTGCGTTTTCCAATGAGGCCGGGGTCGGATCGGCGGCAATCGCCCACAGTGCGGCGAAGACCAATCATCCGCCTTCCGAGGGCTTTGTGGCGCTCTTGGAGCCTTTTATCGATACGGTCGTCGTCTGTACCCTGACCGCCCTAGTGCTTATTTTTACGGGAATGCACGAGGTCGAGGGCATGGCCGGCGCACAGTTGACCTCCGACGCCTTCGGAAGCGAAATTACTTGGTTCCCTTACGTACTGGGCGTTGCCGTTTTCCTATTTGCCTTTTCGACCATGATATCCTGGTCGTACTACGGCATGCGGGCCTGGACGTATCTGTTCGGAAAAAGTAAAAAATCAGAATTGACCTATAAACTACTTTTCTTGGTATTCGTGGTCGTCGGGGCATCGGTAAGCCTAGGAGCGGTTTTGGTGTTCTCGGATATGATGATTTTAGCCATGTCTTTTCCAAATATTATAGGATTGTACATTATGTCCGGTGAAGTAAGGGGCGACCTGGCCAACTATTGGCATAAGCTCAAAGCCAACGAGCTGTTTAAAAAACAGAAATCCGTCGAGCGCTGATCGAATAGGATTCGGACAGATTTTTCTGATTCAGTTAGGAAACTGAACAACGGAGAACAATGGGTTCGTGAAGTTCCTGTTTGTCATCGGTAAGACGGATCATGGCCAATAATTCACCCCCCATTGTGGGTAAGTCCAGTTTTGGTACCTTTAACTGTCCTTCTTCCTTCTTCCTTTCGTTTTTTGGTCAAATCGAATATTGTTCATTTTGTTTCACGGCAATGAGGGCAGAAGCTAGACAATAAAACACGCGGTCCGTACGTTTTTAGGGGGTACCGGACAGAAAGCTAGGCCTCGTGAACAAGTTAAAATCTTACTTCCGTTTCAACAAGCAGGAACGCAGTGGGATTTTCTTTTTACTCCTTATTATAGTAGCGCTACAGATAGGATATTATTTTTTCGGAAATTTTTTTAAGGGTGGTCCTGAGGACGTCTTTGTCACAGACCATGAACTACAGGCACATATCGACACCCTCAAACAAGCGGCCCTGAAAAAGGATTCGGTCATAATTTATCCTTTTAATCCCAATTTCATCTCCGATTATAAAGGATATACCTTGGGAATGTCAACCGACGAGATCGACAGATTACACGCTTTCCGAAAAAAGAACAAATTCGTCAACAGCCCGAAAGAATTCCAGCAGCTTACTCATGTATCCGATTCCCTGTTGGGTATCATATCCCCCTATTTCAAATTTCCGGAATGGACGAAAAAGAAAAAGCGGCCTGCAGGTGGCAGTACGCAGTTTGAGTACGCAAGTAATTCGAGTAAACGTACATCGGAAGGAAACCCAAATGGGCGTCAACGGGAAGGCAGAATCGCTAAAGACGAAAGCTTCCCGCCCGCCCGAATCGGCCAAAATAACGACCGAAGTTCGCAGACGACACCGATAAAGGACCTGAACACCGTTACTGCCGAGGAGCTTAGAACAATCAATGGTATTGGCGAAAAGCTGTCCGCACGCATCGTAAAATTTCGGGATAGGCTAGGTGGGTTTCTCGTCGACGACCAATTGTACCATGTATACGGACTCGAGCCTGCGGTCGTGGAAAAAACGCTTAAAAAGTTCAAGGTGCTGTCAAAATCCGACATCCAAAAAATCAACATCAATACGGCGTCCGTAGAAGATATCGGTGCGCTGGTATACGTTCAAAGAAAAGTCGCGATTGATATCGTTGCCTACCGAAATCGTAAAAATGGCATAGTTTCCTTAGACGAACTTAAAAATATTGAAGGTTTTCCATCGGATAAGATCGAGATAATAGCTTTATATTTGTCCCTTTAAAAAGAAGCTATGCAAAGTATGTACTTCACCGAAGAACACGGTCTGTTTCGGGAGAGTCTAAAAGATTTTTTACAGAAAGAAGTCGTGCCCCATGTCGAGAAATGGGAAGCATCCGGACAGATAGAAGATTTTATCTGGGAAAAGTTTGGCGAAATGGGATATTTTGGCCTAGCGGTGTACGAAGAAGATGGGGGCCTGGGCCTTGACCTATTTTATACCGTCATTCTGCTCGAAGAACTCCAAAAAATTAATTCCGGCGGATTCGCCGCCGCTGTATGGGCCCACGCCTATTTGGCCATGACCCATTTGAGAAAGAACGGTAACGAATCCCAGAAAGAAAAATATCTCGCCCCGAGTATCGACGGCAAGATAATTGGAAGCCTCGGCGTTACCGAACCCTTCGGGGGCAGTGATGTAGCGGGAATGCGAACCACCGCGACCAAAGAGGGAGATTCCTATATTATTAACGGATCAAAAACTTTTATCACGAACGGGGTCTATGGCGATTATACCATTTTGGCCGCGAAGACCGACCCTTCCGCCGGAAATAAGGGCATCAGTATCTTTATCGTGGACCTTGACAGCAAAGGCGTTAGCAAGAATAAACTCAATAAACTGGGGTGGCGGGCCTCGGATACCGCCGAACTGGCATTCGATAATGTAGAGGTGCCTGCAGCCAATTTGATGGGCGAAGAGGGCGCGGGTTTTGGCTTCATTATGGAAGCTTTTGCCCTTGAGCGGTTGATTATGGGCATCAACGCTCACGCCAGGGCGGAGTACGCTTTAGATTATGCCTTGCAATACATGTCCGAACGCGAGACTTTCGGTAAAACCATCGACCAGTATCAGGCCCTACGCCACCGCTTTGTCGAACTACATGCCGATATGGAGGTATGCAAACAATATAATTACGGTGTAGTATATAAAATGGACCGCGGAGAATATGTGGTCCGGGAGGCGACGATATCCAAGCTAAAAGCCACTAAAATGGCCGATGAGGTCATCTATAACTGCCTACAGTTTTTAGGAGGATACGGATATATCGAAGATTACCCCATGGCACGTCTTTTACGTGACAGCCGCTTGGGCCCGATTGGCGGCGGTACTTCCGAAATATTGAAAGAAATAATCGCTAAGATAGTCATCGATAAGAAGGAGTATCGGCCGGCAGGGGATTAAACTTCTGCGAACGTGTTTCCGGAAACAGCGGACGGCATTTGGATTGTTTTAAAATTTAAAATCAAAAGGGATGCCTGTTTCCAAATTAGTTTTATATTTGCACCCTGAATGGAACAAAAGTCGTTCCTTTAACTAATAAAGAAAGGAGGTTGTAGCCAATGTTAATTATACCAGTAAAAGAAGGAGAAAACATCGATAGGGCTTTAAAGCGTTTTAAGCGTAAGTTCGATAAAACGGGCACGATGCGGCGATTGCGTAAGCGTCAACAGTTTACCAAACCCTCCGTAGAGCGCAGAGCCCAATTGCAAAAAGCACAATACATACAGGGTCTCAGGGATGCGGAGGAAATCTGACGTCCTTGCCACGTTGTACAATAGAATAGAAGAATCCCGCCTAGAGCGGGATTTTTTATGCTGTGTGGCCCGTGAGTTTGAATGATTTTTCCGCTGCGGGTCATTGGATTTCTTTAGGATGTAATTCCGAAGGATTCGAACGCGTAATTTTCGGTTGAATCAAGCGCTGTTTCTATTGCAGCGATGGGTCGAATTTAGGTTGCGCAGGGAAAAAACTTAGTTGTGGTGGTAATGAACATTTCTGACGCCTCCATCCTTTTTAAGCCATATAGAATCCTTTTGCTAACTTCGCAGCATGGCGCTCCGATCTTTTATATCCTATCTTTCCCTGGAAAAAAAATATTCCAGCCATACGGTAACCGCCTATCAAAAAGATATTGAGGCTTTTCAATTATTCTGTACCGATGAGCACGACCTCCACAGTGTTGAGGATGTGGAGTATAACTTAATTCGCCATTGGATCGTATCGTTGGTGGATTCCAACATCTCAAATCGTTCCATAAACCGTAAAATAGCTTCCCTAAAGGCTTACTACAAGTTTTTACAGCGTATCGAGCGAATCGATTTCAATCCGCTGGCAAAGCACAAAGCCCTTAAAACGTCAAAAAAAAGCGAGGTACCATTTTCGGAGGAAGAAATGCGCAATGTGCTGTCACAGATTGAATATCCAGACGATTTTGAGGGCGCCCGGGATAAATTAATGGTCGAGCTTTTGTACACCACGGGTATTCGTCGAGCGGAACTTATCAATTTAAAAATGGTCGATGTAGACCTCAGCGGACGATTGATCAAAGTTTTGGGAAAACGGAACAAGGAACGTATGATACCCCTGTTGCCCACTACGGTTCAGGCGTTTATGTCGTATTTTGAAAAGAGAATCTTGCTGGGAACAACAGTTGATGATGCCTATGTGTTTTTGTTAAAGTCAGGTTATAAAACCTATGAAACCCTTGTCTATCGATTAATAAATTTCTATTTTAGTGAAGTGTCCTCGAAAGTTAAAAAGAGTCCGCATATACTTAGACACACCTTTGCGACCCACCTGCTAAATAAGGGGGCCGATATGAATTCGGTCAGGGAGTTATTGGGGCATTCCAGTTTGGCGTCGACCCAGGTGTACACCAATAATAGTGTTGCGAAGCTCAAGGAGGTACACGCATCGCATCACCCCAGGAGCAAGAAATGAAGTTCAACCTTAATAATCCTCAACTATGCAAGTAAACGCGCAATCAGTCAATTTCAATGCCGACAGAAAACTCATTGATTTTCTGGAAAACAGGATGGACAAGTTGGAGACTTTTTACGACAAAATTATTAGCTCCGACGTGTATTTGAAAGTGGAAAATACCAGTTCAAAAGAAAATAAGATTGTCGAAATCAAGCTGTATGTGCCGGGGGATAAGTTTATGGTCAAAAAACAATGTAAGAGTTTTGAGGAAGCGGTGGATTCCGCCTGCAGTTCCCTCGAGCGTAAGCTGATTAAGCGCAAGGAAAAAATGCGTGTCCAGACTTGATTATTTTTTTTGTCAATTTATTTTGATTAAACAAATAAATCTCTACATTTGCAGTCCGTTAGAAATAGCGGACTTTTTTATGCTCAAAAAGGGGTGTAAAAGGCCGATGTAGCTCAGCTGGCTAGAGCAGCTGATTTGTAATCAGCAGGTCGTGGGTTCGAGTCCCTCCATCGGCTCGAAACTATTGAAAGTTCATTTAAATTTGGCTAGGGGAGATACTCAAGCGGCCAACGAGGGCAGACTGTAAATCTGCTGACTATGTCTTCGCAGGTTCGAATCCTGCTCTCCCCACAAATAAAAGTATAGATTATTGATTGGTAATTGATAATTGATTTCGCGGGAGTAGCTAAGTTGGTACCCGCCCGCACCGAACGGCACGTTCGGGAGGAGAATGTCCGGCGCCGTGGGGTGTCGATTGGTTGAAAACGTTTTTTTGATATATTGTTTTAATTATAAGCGGGAGTAGCTCAGTTGGTAGAGCGTCAGCCTTCCAAGCTGAATGTCGCCGGTTCGAACCCGGTCTCCCGCTCAAAGCAACAGGGGATTTGCGTCTTATGGTATAATAAAATTTTCCTGAATGTCGGCCGAAGGAAGATTGTATCTCTTTTTTTGAAACCAAATCCACGTTTCATTTACGCGAAAAGCGTATCCCCCGACACAGGCCCAGACGACACGTTGTGGTGGGGCGCCCTGAAAAGTTGCTCCTGCGGGCAGTCGATAATATCCGGCCTTCCGCTTAAATGAAGGTTGTCAAGGATACCCTTGAATCGCCTTCGTCAGTATTTTGGTTCATTTCCAATACGAGTTTATTGGGTTCAATCGAAATCCTTTGGCGCCGCTGGAGGGCCGGTTTGAACCTTGGACTTTAAAAATGCCGACGTAGCTCAGGGGTAGAGCGTTTCCTTGGTAAGGAAGAGGTCATGGGTTCAATTCCCATCGTTGGCTCATAAAGGCAGTATTACACACTAATTTATAACTAAGATTAAAATTCGTTAAACATGGCAAAGGAAACTTTCGATCGTTCCAAACCGCACTTGAACATAGGTACTATTGGACACGTGGATCACGGTAAAACAACATTAACTGCAGCAATAACCAAGGTATTGGCAGATGCCGGCTATTCAGAGGCTAGCGCCTTCGATCAAATCGATAACGCACCCGAGGAGAAAGAACGTGGTATCACCATTAATTCTTCACACGTCGAGTATGCCACCGAATCACGTCACTATGCACACGTTGACTGTCCCGGTCACGCCGATTATGTCAAGAACATGGTTACCGGTGCCGCACAGATGGACGGAGCAATATTGGTGGTCGCCGCGACGGACGGACCTATGCCGCAAACACGTGAGCATATCCTTTTGGGCCGCCAGGTCGGTATTCCGCGAATCGTCGTTTTTATGAACAAAGTTGATTTGGTCGATGACGAGGAGCTTCTGGAATTGGTGGAAATGGAGGTGCGTGAGTTGCTTTCTTTCTACGAGTATGACGGTGACAATGGTCCCGTAATCTCAGGTTCCGCTTTGGGCGCATTGAACGGCGATGATAAGTGGACTAAGACTGTTCTTGAGCTAATGGAAGCTGTTGACGAGTGGATCGAAGTGCCCGAGCGAGACGTTGAAAAAGACTTTTTGCTGCCCGTTGAAGATGTATTTACGATTACAGGCCGCGGAACGGTTGCTACCGGTCGTATCGAAACTGGTGTTGCCAACACAGGCGACTCTGTGGATATTATCGGTATGGGTGCCGACAAGTTGACCTCTACCATTACTGGTGTCGAGATGTTCCGTAAGATTTTGGATAGAGGCGAGGCCGGTGATAACGTTGGTATCCTGTTGAGAGGTATCGAAAAATCACAGATCAGTAGGGGTATGGTAATCTGTAAGCCAGGTTCCGTAAAGCCGCACGCCAAGTTTGAGGCCGAGGTGTATATCCTTAAAAAAGAAGAAGGCGGGCGTCACACGCCTTTCCACAACAACTATCGTCCGCAGTTCTATGTTAGAACGACTGACGTAACGGGTAATATTGCGCTTCCTGACGGAGTCGAAATGGTAATGCCCGGTGACAACCTTACTATTACGGTAGACCTTATTCAGCCTATTGCCTTGAGCGTAGGTCTTCGATTCGCCATCCGTGAAGGTGGTAGAACCGTAGGTGCCGGTCAGGTAACCAAGATTATCGACTAATTTTAGTTGAAGTAGGCTTAAGGGTGTTCCGTCCTGATCTAGATTAGGGCAGAGCACCTTTAACTACAATTATGCTCAAGGCACCAAAGCTTGTGGTCTGAGCATCTAAACGGGTGTAGCTCAGTTGGTAGAGCACTGGTCTCCAAAACCAGGTGTCGGGAGTTCGAGTCTCTCCTCCCGTGCAGTTAAAAAGAGGAGTGTGCGAGACGAGAAGTCTATCCCGGACATAGTCGAGGGAAGTCTCTGCTCCCGTCCTGAATAAATTGACAGCAGAATCACTTAATCGTCGAATTTTATGTTGACCTATATTAAAGAATCCGTAGAAGAACTTCGTCACAACGTTACCCTGCCTTCCAGGGAAGAGGCTTCGAACCTAATGATTGTTGTCGCTGTGTTTTCTATTTTGTTCGCGTTGGCGACTTGGGGAGTCGATACGGTATTCAGTGAGTTGGTGCAATTGTATTTCGACAACGTTTTAAATTAATCGATCGCTATGTCAGAAGTATTGGATAAGAAGTGGTATGTTGTGAGAGCGGTCAGCGGCCAAGAGAACAAAATAAAGGGCTATATCGAAAGTGAGGTCGAAAGACATGGGTTTGCCGATTATTTAGAAGACGTTCTTGTTCCTACCGAAAAGGTCATACAGATACGTAACGGAAAAAAAATCAATAAGGAAAGAGTCTATTTTCCGGGTTATATCATGATCAAGGCCAATCTGGGCGGCGAAATGATACACATCATACGTTCTATCACCAACGTAATCGGTTTCTTAGGGGAAACCAAAGGTGGAGATCCCATTCCGCTACGAAAATCGGAAGTAAACCGGATGCTCGGTAAGGCGGACGAATTGGCCGTGGATACAGAGAGTGTAGCGATTCCTTTCACCCACGGGGAAACGGTCAAGGTAATCGACGGACCGTTCAACGGTTTCAACGGTACAGTAGAGAAAATCAATGAAGAGAAGCGTAAGCTTGAGGTGATGGTGAAGATTTTCGGAAGAAAAACGCCCTTGGAATTAAGCTATATGCAGGTCGAAAAAGTGTAAAATAAATGTTACATATATAAGGTTGTGTTGCTTCCAACGAATACAACTGGAATTCAATTAATACAGAATGGCAAAAGAAGTAGGTAAAGTAGTCAAACTACAAGTTAGGGGAGGTGCAGCGAATCCGTCGCCACCGGTCGGACCCGCCTTAGGTGCTGCCGGAGTTAACATTATGGAGTTCTGTAAGCAGTTCAATGCACGAACGCAGGACAAACCGGGAAAAGTACTGCCCGTTGTTATCACCGTTTATAAGGACAAATCTTTCGATTTTGTCGTAAAAACACCACCGGCGGCCGTTCAACTGATGGAAGCGGCTAAGATAAAAAAAGGATCTGGCGAGCCTAACCGGGTAAAATTGGGAAAGGTTTCCTGGGATCAGGTCAAGGCGATAGCCGAAGACAAAATGGTTGACCTGAACGCGTTCACCATCGAATCGGCCATGAACATGGTCGCCGGTACCGCACGCTCCATGGGCATGAAGATTTCCGGCAAACGACCCTTTTAAAATCTTAAAAGCAATTTAGAATGGCAAAGTTAACGAAGAAACAGAAAGAGGCGCGGGCCAAGGTCGATAAGGATAAATTATATTCCGTTGACGAAGCCGCCGCTTTGATAAAGGAGATTACCAATACAAATTTTGATTCCTCCATTGATTTGGCGGTACGGCTTGGGGTCGATCCCAGAAAGGCCAACCAGATGGTGCGCGGGGTAGTAACCCTTCCCCATGGCACTGGTAAGGATGTAAAGGTTTTGGCGTTGGTCACACCCGATAAGGAGGCCGAGGCCACCGAAGCCGGTGCCGACTACGTTGGATTGGATGAGTATTTGGATAAGATTAAAGGCGGTTGGACGGACGTTGATGTTATCATCACAATGCCAAGTGTCATGGGAAAGCTCGGTCCGTTAGGACGGATTTTGGGACCTCGTGGTCTTATGCCCAATCCGAAGACAGGTACCGTTACCATGGATGTCGCCAAAGCGGTATCCGATGTGAAGGCCGGTAAAATTGACTTTAAGGTAGATAAAACGGGAATCGTTCACGCTGCGGTAGGAAAAGCTTCTTTCACTGCGGATAAGATTGCGGATAACGCAAAAGAACTTCTCGATACCTTGATCAAAATGAAGCCTGCTGCGGCAAAAGGCATTTACATGAGAAGTGTTTTCATGTCAAGCACGATGAGTCCGAGTGTTCAATTAGATCCGAAGACCGTTTAACGAACTGGTAGTTCAAAATTCACAGTATGACTAGAGAAGAAAAAGCACACGTAATAGAAGACCTGACTACCCGGTTGGCCGATAGTCCCACTATTTATTTAGCGGACATTTCGGGCTTGAACGCTACCCAGACCACTAATTTGAGAAGGGCATGTTTTAAGGCAAACGTACAACTTTCGGTGGTTAAGAATACCTTGCTCGAAAAAGCCATGGAGGCTTCCGATAAGGATTTCGGAAAGCTTCCCGAAACTTTGAAGGGCAATACATCCGTAATGTTTTCGGAAGTGGGCAATGCCCCGGCAAAACTGATCAAGAATTTTAGGAAAAAGTCTAAAAAGCCTCTTGTAAAAGGTGCTTTTGTTGAAGAGGCGATTTTTATCGGAGACGAGAACCTGGAGAAGTTGGTCGAGCTCAAGTCACGGGATGAAATGATCGGCGAAATTATCGGGCTGTTGCAGTCCCCCGCCAAGAATGTTATTTCTGGATTGAAGTCCAGCGGCAGTAAATTGTCCGGCATCCTTAAAACCTTGTCCGAAAAAGAGAGTTAAGTACACGCGAACGCTAGTGTATGAACACACTAGCACACTAAAATCACTAACACACTTTCACTAAGTAAGTATATTTTCAAATTTGATTAAACGATAGAAAAATGGCAGAATTAAAAGATTTCGCAGAACAATTGGTAAACTTGACCGTAAAAGAGGTAAACGAGTTGGCCGATATATTAAAAGATGAGTATGGTATCGAGCCTGCAGCCGCCGCAGTAGCCGTTGCCGCCGGAGGCGGTGGAGGCGAAGCAGAGGCCGCTGAAGAACAATCTGAATTCGACGTGGTTCTTACCGCAGCCGGAGGTTCTAAATTGGCCGTCGTCAAGTTGGTCAAGGAGTTGACCGGTCTTGGATTGAAAGATGCCAAGGAGATTGTCGATAGCGCACCGAAAGCCGTTAAGGAGGGAGTGCCAAAAGATGAAGCAGAATCCGTTAAAAAACAATTGGAAGAAGCAGGAGCCGAAGTTGAGCTTAAATAAAAGCACCAATTATAGCACCCGGAACGGCGGGGTTGGTTTAGGTCTTTCCGCTTTGGCGGTCAGACCTAAGCCATTTTATACTTATGGTATAATTTGTGCCATCAAGGTATCTATGAAGTACTATTCTAGCTGAATTGTAACGCTAGCATAGTTTTTGTATATTAAGAAATGTACGACCCGAATTTAGTATTCACGTTCAAAACACTGTCCATAGATGTTCACACAACAGACTGATAGAGTAAATTTTGCATCCGCTAAGAGCACCCCGGATTATCCGGATTTCTTGGACATTCAGATAAAATCGTTTCAAGATTTTTTTCAGCTTGAGACCAAATCCGACGAGAGGGGCGACGAAGGTTTGTACAATACCTTCCAAGAGAACTTTCCCATCACGGACACCAGAAACCAGTTCGTACTGGAATTTTTGGATTATTTCATCGATCCGCCCAGATACTCCATCCAAGAATGTATCGAGCGCGGTTTGACTTATAGCGTGCCATTAAAGGCAAGACTTAAGTTGTATTGTACCGATCCTGAGCATGAGGATTTTGAGACTATCGTACAAGATGTCTATTTGGGTACCATTCCTTATATGACGCCCAGCGGTACTTTTGTTATCAACGGCGCCGAAAGGGTGGTGGTATCGCAATTGCACCGCTCACCAGGGGTTTTCTTTGGTCAGTCTTTCCATGCCAATGGCACCAAACTGTACTCCGCCAGGGTAATTCCGTTCAAAGGATCTTGGATTGAGTTCGCTACCGATATCAACGGCGTGATGTACGCTTATATCGATAGAAAAAAGAAGTTGCCGGTGACCACACTTTTCAGGGCCATCGGTTTCGAAAGGGACAAGGATATTCTCGAAATATTCGACCTTTCAGAAGAGGTTAAGGTTTCCAAGACTGCATTAAAAAAAGTGTTGGGCCGAAAATTGGCCGCTCGTGTGCTGAACACATGGCACGAAGATTTCGTGGATGAGGATACAGGGGAAGTAGTATCCATCGAGCGTAACGAAATCATTTTAGACCGTGATACCGTTTTGGAAAAGGAGCATATCGACGAGATTCTCGATACCGACGCCAAAACCATTCTTTTACATAAAGAGAACAATGCGCAGAGTGATTATGCGATTATTCATAACACGTTGCAAAAAGACCCCACCAATTCCGAAAAGGAGGCCGTGGAGCATATCTACCGCCAGCTTAGAAATGCCGAGCCGCCCGATGAGGAAACGGCACGCGGTATTATCGACAAGCTGTTCTTTTCCGACCAACGCTACAACTTAGGCGAGGTAGGAAGATACAGAATGAACAAAAAATTGGGATTGGATATCGGAATGGACAAGCAGGTCTTGACCAAGGAAGATATCATTACCATCATCAAATATTTGATCGAACTGATCAACTCCAAGGCGGAAATCGATGATATCGATCACCTTTCTAACCGTCGTGTTCGCACCGTGGGCGAGCAGTTGTCATCGCAGTTCGGTGTTGGTCTGGCCCGTATGGCCCGAACCATCCGGGAGCGAATGAACGTTCGCGACAACGAGGTATTTACCCCGATCGATTTGATCAACGCGAAGACCTTGTCCTCCGTCATCAACTCGTTTTTCGGAACGAACCAGTTGTCCCAGTTTATGGACCAGACGAATCCGCTGGCCGAGATTACGCACAAAAGAAGGTTGTCCGCTTTAGGGCCTGGGGGACTTTCACGGGAAAGGGCCGGTTTTGAGGTTCGTGACGTGCACTATACGCACTACGGACGTCTCTGCCCCATCGAAACCCCGGAGGGACCGAACATTGGGCTGATTTCATCTTTGGCGGTTTTCGCCAAGGTGAACCCCATGGGCTTTTTGGAAACACCTTATAGAAAGGTCTCCGATGCCAAGGTAGATACGGAAAATTATATCTATCTGAGCGCCGAAGAAGAAGAGGACATGAAAATCGCACAGGCCAACATTCCGTTAAAGGACGACGGCCAAATCGATTCCGAAAAGATAATTGCACGTGAAGAAGGCGATTTTCCAGTGGTGGAACCTTCGGAAATCAACTACACCGACGTAGCGCCAAATCAGATCGCATCGATTTCCGCATCGCTTATTCCGTTTTTGGAGCATGACGATGCCAACCGGGCCTTGATGGGCTCGAATATGATGCGCCAAGCGGTTCCTTTACTGCAACCGCAATCCCCGATCGTAGGTACGGGACTTGAACGCCAAGTAGCCACCGATTCCCGGGTATTGATCAACGCCGAGGGTGATGGTACCATCGATTATGTCGATTCACAGAAAATCATCGTAAAGTACGAGCGTAGCGAGGCCGAGCAGTTGGTGAGTTTCGATGACGATTCCAAATCCTACAACCTGGTGAAGTTCAGAAAGACCAACCAGGGCACCAGTATCAACTTGAAACCTATCGTCAGAAAGGGGGATAAGGTGAAGAAGGGGCAGGTACTCTGTGAGGGCTATGCTACCGAAAAAGGGGAATTGGCATTGGGCCGCAACCTGACCGTGGCATTCATGCCTTGGAAGGGATACAACTTTGAGGATGCCATCGTGATTTCCGAAAAAGTGGTGCGCGAAGATATTTTCACCTCGATCCACGTCGATGAATACTCCCTCGAAGTAAGGGATACCAAACTGGGTGCTGAAGAATTGACCCATGACATTCCCAATGTATCCGAGGAAGCGACCAAAGATTTAGATGAAAACGGAATGATCCGTATTGGAGCAGAGGTCGAACCTGGAGATATTTTGATCGGTAAGATTACTCCCAAGGGAGAGTCTGACCCTACACCGGAAGAAAAATTGCTTCGTGCCATTTTTGGTGACAAGGCAGGTGATGTGAAAGATGCTTCCCTGAAAGCTTCTCCCTCCTTACGCGGGGTGGTCATCGATAAAAAATTGTTCTCACGTTCGGTAAAGGACAAGCGCAAGCGATCTGAGGATAAAGAGGAGCTCAACAAGCTGGAACTGGAGTACGAAGTGAAGTTCCAAGAGTTGAAGGATGTCTTGGTGGGCAAGCTGTTTACGCTGGTCAACGGAAAAACGTCGCAGGGCGTATTGAACGATTTGGGTGAGGAAGTACTGCCAAAGGGCAAGAAATACACCCAAAAAATGTTGAACTCCGTTGATGATTTCGCTCACTTGGTGGCCGGAACTTGGACAACCGATAAGGGCACGAACACTTCGATAGCCGACTTGTTACACAACTACAAAATCAAATTGAACGACCTTCAAGGGAACCTGAGAAGGGATAAGTTTACGATTTCCGTAGGAGATGAACTGCCGGCAGGTATCATGAAATTGGCCAAGGTCTATATCGCTAAAAAACGTAAGTTGAAAGTTGGCGACAAGATGGCAGGACGCCACGGTAACAAAGGTATCGTGTCCCGTATCGTACGTCAGGAAGATATGCCGTTCCTAGAGGATGGAACCCCGGTCGATATCGTATTGAACCCCTTGGGCGTGCCTTCTCGTATGAACATCGGTCAGATATATGAGACGGTGCTCGGTTGGGCAGGCCTTAAACTAGGTAAAAAGTATGCGACCCCAATTTTCGATGGGGCCAGTTTGGAACAGATCAATGAATTCACCGACGAGGCGGGTATCCCGAGATACGGACATACCTATCTCTATGACGGTGGAACCGGTCAACGTTTCGATCAGCCCGCGACAGTGGGAGTGATCTATATGCTGAAATTGGGCCATATGGTCGATGATAAGATGCATGCCCGTTCCATAGGACCCTACTCCTTGATTACGCAGCAACCCTTGGGCGGTAAGGCCCAGTTCGGTGGACAGCGTTTCGGGGAAATGGAAGTTTGGGCGTTGGAGGCCTATGGCGCCTCGGCGACCTTAAGGGAAATCCTGACCGTTAAATCCGATGATGTTATCGGAAGGGCCAAGACCTATGAGTCCATCGTAAAAGGAGAGACCATGCCAGAGCCCGGTCTTCCCGAATCCTTCAATGTATTGATGCACGAACTCAAAGGTTTGGGCCTTGATATCCGATTGGAGGAGTAAAGGGAAATGTCAGGTCGAGCGCAGTCGAGACCTCGCTCGAGACAAGCTCAGTCGAGACCTAGCAGCTAAGAAGAACAACATTAATTAGTAGCATATTACAATTATGGCTAGAATAAAAGATAATAATCCAGTAAAAAGGTTTGACAAGATTTCCATCGGATTGGCATCGCCGGAAGCTATTTTGGCAGAGTCAAGGGGGGAAGTCCTCAAACCTGAAACGATAAACTACCGTACGCACAAACCAGAGCGTGACGGTTTGTTCTGCGAGCGTATCTTCGGTCCCGTAAAAGACTATGAATGCGCCTGTGGAAAATATAAGCGTATTCGATATCGGGGAATCGTCTGTGACCGCTGTGGGGTAGAGGTGACCGAGAAGAAGGTACGCCGCGACCGGGTCGGGCACATCAATCTTGTAGTACCGGTGGCCCATATCTGGTACTTCCGTTCCTTGCCGAACAAAATCGGGTATTTATTGGGGCTCCCGTCCAAGAAATTGGATATGATTATCTACTACGAACGGTACGTAGTGATCCAGGCTGGTATTGCCAAAGGTCCGGAAGGCGAAGATCTCAATAAACTCGATTTCTTGACCGAAGAGGAATACTTGACCATTATGGAGTCCATTCCGCCAGAAAATCAATATTTGGAGGAGTCCGACCCCAATAAGTTTATCGCAAAAATGGGTGCTGAGTGCCTTATCGATCTTTTAGGGCGTATTGACTTAAAAGAGCTATCCTACGAATTGCGGCACAAGGCCAATACCGAGACCTCAAAGCAGCGTAAGACTGAGGCTCTAAAGCGTTTACAAGTGGTCGAAGCGCTCCGCGAATCTCAGGACAACCGGGAGAACAATCCGGAGTGGATGATCATGAAGGTGATTCCTGTCATCCCGCCAGAGCTGCGTCCTTTAGTACCTTTGGATGGGGGTCGGTTTGCGACTTCCGACCTAAACGACCTCTACCGTAGGGTTATCATTCGGAACAACCGACTGAAAAGATTGGTCGAGATCAAGGCACCTGAGGTCATCCTTCGAAACGAAAAAAGGATGCTTCAAGAGGCCGTGGACTCCCTTTTCGACAATACTAGAAAGGCATCCGCAGTTAAAACGGAATCCAATCGTCCCCTGAAATCCCTTTCCGATTCTTTGAAAGGTAAGCAAGGGCGTTTCCGTCAGAACCTTCTAGGTAAACGTGTCGATTATTCAGCGCGTTCGGTAATCGTCGTAGGCCCTGAAATGAAGCTGTTCGAATGTGGACTTCCCAAAGATATGGCGGCGGAGCTTTATAAGCCGTTTGTCATTCGGAAGCTGATCGAACGCGGCATTGTCAAAACGGTGAAATCCGCTAAGAAAATTATTGATAAAAAGGAGCCGGTGGTGTGGGACATCCTTGAAAACGTATTGAAAGGGCATCCGGTGCTCTTGAACCGTGCCCCGACCTTGCACCGTCTCGGTATCCAGGCTTTCCAACCCAAGCTTATCGAGGGTAAGGCCATTCGGTTGCATCCCTTGGTCTGTACCGCGTTCAACGCGGATTTCGATGGCGACCAGATGGCAGTACACTTGCCGTTGGGTCCCGAAGCAATCCTAGAGGCGCAGCTGTTGATGTTGGCGTCTCACAATATATTGAACCCTGCCAACGGTTCCCCGATTACAGTACCCTCTCAAGACATGGTTTTGGGGCTCTACTATATGACCAAGGAGCGAAAATCAACACCTGAAGTGCCCGTCAAAGGCGAGGGAACGACATTTTATTCCTATGAAGAAGTTGAAATCGCCCTTAATGAGGGGATGGTCAATCTGAACGCGGGAATCAAGGTGCGCGCCCCGGATTTCAACGAGGAAGGCGAATTGGTCGACCAGATTATCCCTACTACGGTCGGACGCGTGCTCTTCAATATGGAAGTGCCCGAGCAGGCCGGTTACATCAATGAGGTGCTAAATAAGAAATCGTTGCGTGACATTATCGGTAGAATTCTGAGTGTGACCGACGTACCGACCACGGCAGATTTCTTGGACCAGATTAAGACCATGGGCTATGATTTCGCCTTTAGAGGTGGTTTGTCGTTCAGCCTAGGTGATATTATCATCCCCAAAGAGAAGACCGAGATGATCGCCGATGCCAACGGGCAGGTCGATGGTATTATGGCCAACTACAATATGGGACTGATTACCAACAACGAACGCTATAACCAGGTTATCGATGTATGGACTTCAACGAACGCGCAATTGACCGAAATGGCTATGAAACGTATTCGCGAAGACCAGCAAGGGTTTAACTCGGTGTATATGATGTTGGATTCCGGAGCGAGAGGTTCGAAAGAGCAGATACGTCAGTTGACCGGTATGCGGGGACTGATGGCAAAACCCAAAAAATCGACCGCGGGCGGGGGAGAGATTATTGAAAACCCCATTCTTTCCAACTTTAAGGAAGGCCTATCGATTTTGGAATACTTTATTTCTACCCACGGTGCCCGTAAGGGTCTTGCGGATACCGCTTTGAAAACGGCCGATGCAGGATATCTTACTCGTCGATTGGTCGATGTTTCGCAAGACGTCATCGTCAATATGGAAGATTGTGAGACCTTGAGAGGCGTGGAAGTGCAGGCCTTGAAAAAGAACGAGGAGACCGTTGAATCTTTGGCCGATCGAATATTAGGCAGGGTATCGTTGCACGACGTGTACGATCCTTTGACCCAAGAGCTTTTGTTGAGCGCCGGTCAGGAGATTATGGAGTCCGATATGAAACGCATAGAGGATTCTCCCGTCGAAAAGGTAGAGGTGCGATCCGCATTGACTTGCGAGGCGCCCAAGGGAATCTGTGCCAAGTGTTATGGAAGAAATCTTTCGACCAATAAGATGGTACAACGTGGCGAGGCCGTAGGGGTTGTCGCTGCTCAATCCATCGGCGAGCCTGGAACACAGTTGACCTTGCGTACCTTCCACGTTGGTGGTATTGCAGGAAATATTTCCGAAGACAACAAATTGGTGGCTAAATTCGATGGCATCGCCGAAATAGAGGATTTGCGAACTGTCGAAGGAGAAGACGCGGATGGGAGCAAAGTGGAAATCGTTATCTCAAGAACTTCGGAAATCAAGATTGTAGATAAGAAAACCGGAATTACCTTAAGCACCAACAATATTCCCTATGGATCGCAAATTTTTGTGAAGAGCGGAGCCAAGGTTAAAGATGGTGATCTCATTTGTCAATGGGATCCTTATAATGGTGTCATTGTATCGGAATTTCCTGGTAAGATCGCTTATGAGAATATTGAGCAGGGAGTTACCTATCAGGTAGAAATCGATGAGCAGACCGGTTTCCAGGAAAAAGTGATTTCCGAAACCCGTAACAAAAAGCTGATTCCTACACTATTGATCAAAAATAGTAAGGACGAAACTTTACGGTCTTATAACCTGCCCGTAGGTTCACATATCATGGTCGATGACGGTGATAAGATTAAAGAAGGCAAAATTCTTGTCAAAATTCCACGTAAGTCGGCGAAGGCAGGAGATATCACAGGAGGTCTTCCAAGGGTTACCGAGCTGTTCGAGGCCCGTAACCCATCGAACCCCGCCGTTGTATCGGAAATTGACGGGGTAGTTTCTTTCGGTAAGATCAAAAGAGGTAACCGCGAGATCATCATCGAATCCAAACTGGGCGAGGTCAAGAAATACTTGGTCAAGCTATCCAATCAGATTCTTGTACAGGAAAACGATTATGTACGAGCGGGAATGCCACTTTCGGATGGTTCCATAACCCCCGAAGATATCTTGGCGATTAAAGGTCCATCTGCCGTTCAGCAGTACTTGGTGAACGAAGTTCAGGAGGTATATCGTTTACAGGGCGTGAAAATCAACGACAAGCATTTTGAAGTGGTCGTGCGTCAGATGATGCGTAAGGTTCGTATCCAAGATCCGGGCGATACTATCTTCTTGGAGAACCAGTTGGTACACAAAGATGATTTCATCACGGAAAACGATGAGATATACGGTAAAAAGGTCGTTGTCGATAAAGGAGAGTCGGAGAACCTAAAAGAAGGACAGATAATCACCGCCAGGGAACTCAGAGACGAGAACTCCATTTTAAAACGTGCCGATAAGAACCCTGTGACCGCCAATGACGCCATTGCAGCAACGGCAACCCCGATCTTGCAGGGTATTACCCGAGCATCGTTGCAGACGAAGTCGTTTATTTCAGCTGCGTCGTTCCAAGAGACTACCAAAGTATTGAACGAAGCTGCGGTAAGCGGTAAGGTAGATACGTTGGAAGGTTTGAAGGAGAACGTTATCGTCGGACACAAGATACCTGCCGGTACCGGTATGCGCGACTATGAGAACATCATCGTTGGCTCGAAAGAAGAATACGATGAAATCATGGCCCGAAAGGAAGCTATGAAGTTCTAATTGCGAGACTGCCTGCCAATGGCAGGAGTGGCGAAGCAATCTGTTCAAGTTTTTTAAAGGGATGCATCCTATCTGGTATCTTTTTGGAAAGTTGAATCAGATTGCTCCGCTTTGCTCGCAATTTTACCTTGATTCAACACTTTAGTATGGCAGAAAAGGAAGAAAAACAAAAACAGATCAACATCGAACTGGATGAAAAGACGGCGGAGGGAATCTATTCCAATCTGGCGATTATCAACCATTCCGTATCCGAATTTGTGGTCGACTTCATTAGTATGATGCCCGGAGCGCCCAAAGCCAAGGTAAAAAGCCGAATCGTGCTGACACCACAACACGCCAAGAAATTTTTGAAAGCGTTGAACGATAACGTCAATCGCTTCGAAAAGGCACATGGTCCGATCAAGGATTACGAGCAGCCCTCTATTCCGATTAATTTTGGCCCCACGGGTGAAGCCTAAAACCTACTTTAAATTATCTCTTTAAACTGAAAGCCCCTTGAAATTAGTCAAGGGGCTTCCTGTTTTTTAATAGGGAGGTCGGGAGTGGACAGTGGCATTGGCCATTAAAGTTTCGTACTTAGATCAATCCTGATTTTAAGCTTCGTACGTCGGACGGGTACTAGTAGGCGACTGATTCAGATTCCTTCAATCGAATTCCGAAACAAAATGTAGTTTAACACTTGGATATTTTTGCTGTACCATCTGAAGTGAAAATTGCGAATCGGCCAAAAAGACCAATTGCCCGCGCTTATCTTTGGCTAAAAATTTCTGTTTTACCCGTTTAAATTCCATAAATTCCTCATTCTTGGGGTCTTCAGGGTCCACCCAGCAAGCCTTGTGTACCGGGAAATTTTCATAGGTACATTTTGCCCCGTATTCATGTTCTAGACGGTATTGTATCACCTCGAACTGCAATGCACCGACGGTGCCGATCACTTTCCTTCCGTTTATTTCCAGGGTGAACAGTTGCGCGACCCCTTCGTCCATCAACTGGTCGATGCCCTTGTAAAGTTGTTTGGATTTCATGGGATCGGCATTGTTAATGTACCGGAAATGCTCGGGGGAAAAACTGGGGATGCCTTTATAGTGTAATGTTTCGCCTTCGGTCAGCGTATCGCCAATCTTAAAGTTGCCGGTATCGTGCAGTCCAACAATATCACCCGGATACGACGTATCTACAATTTCCTTTTTCTCGGCAAAAAAGGCATTGGGACTCGAAAATTTCAATTTTTTGTCCTGTCTAACGTGCAAATACGGCTTGTTGCGTTCAAATGTACCCGATACCACTTTTACAAAGGCCAAACGGTCACGATGCCTAGGGTCCATGTTGGCATGAATCTTAAAGACGAAGCCGGTCATTTCCTCTTCATTGGCCTCGACTTGTCTTTCTTCCGCATTTTTTGCCCGCGGCGACGGAGCAATCTCTATAAAACAGTCCAATAGCTCGCGCACCCCAAAATTGTTCAGGGCCGAGCCGAAGAATACCGGCTGTTGTTTTCCTTGAAGGTACAGGTCTTTATCAAAATCCGGATAAACGCCTATGGCGAGCTCTAAGTCGTCTCGAAGAGTTCCGGCCGCTTTGCTTCCGATGATGGTATCCAGTTCCGGGTTGTTGATATCGTCAATAGCGATGGTTTCTTCAATGTTTTTCTTACTACTGCCGCTAAAGAGGTTAATGTTCCGCTCATAGATATTGTAGATGCCCTTAAAATCATAGCCCATCCCAATAGGAAAGCTCAATGGCGTTACCGAAAGTCCGAGTTTCTGTTCCAATTCGTCCAAAAGGTCAAAGGCATCCTTTCCCTCCCGATCCAGTTTATTGATAAACACAATCATCGGAATGTTTCGCATTCGGCATACCTCGACCAGTTTTTCGGTCTGTGCCTCGACGCCTTTTGCCACGTCGATAACGACAATCACACTGTCAACGGCGGTAAGGGTACGAAAGGTATCCTCGGCAAAATCTTTGTGCCCTGGGGTGTCAAGAATATTTATTTTTTTATCCTTGTAATAAAAGGCCAAGACCGAAGTGGCGACCGAGATACCGCGTTGACGTTCTATTTCCATAAAGTCGCTCGTGGCCGATTTTTTGATTTTATTGCTCTTCACGGCACCGGCCTCTTGAATGGCGCCGCCAAACAAAAGCAGTTTTTCGGTCAGGGTCGTCTTTCCGGCATCCGGGTGCGAAATAATTCCAAAAGTACGGCGTTTCTGTATCTGCTTTTCAAATGGATTCATGCTGAAAATTTGTGCAAAAATACGGTAAATATAGGGTTTTCCCTCAGCCTAACCCAGATGGATAAAAGAAGGGTGGCCTTCGGTTCCGACACCGGATAATTTTATCTTGATGTCTCCCTTTATGGACATCGATAACGCTTGAGTGTCCTACGTTTCAGTGTTTTGACCACGTTTTATTGGGCTTTCACAACATTAATTTTGTGCCTGCCGACCAAGCGGTAGATTTGTACTATGGATTCGTAATGGTGGCTGTATAAGTTCGCGCCCGACAAATTCTCAAAGCGATACCATGATAAAATTTATTCTAATCCACTCCTTCTGAATGGGAAACAGCTACATACATAAAGCCTACCTATTCGCTCTCTTACTAATCGTTACCCAGGTACTTGCGGCACAGGTCACGATTACATCACAAGTATCAAGGAACAGTGACGATGCCGAAGAGCGGATATCCAATGCTAACGTAAGCTTGAACAGTACAGATTTGGAACTGGGGAGCGATAACGGTAGCGATCAAATTGTGGCTTTCCGTTTTCAGAATATCAACATTCCCCAAGGTACGACCATTTTAAATGCCCACATTCAGTTTACCGTCGATGAGACCGATAATGGCGCAACTTCGGTAACAATTATTGGCCAAGATGCCGACAACGCGGCAACCTTTACCACTACTAATGGTGATTTGAGCGGTCGGCCGCAAACGGCCGCTGCGGTAGCCTGGAACGGTATTCCCGCATGGAATGCCGTGGGTCAGGCGGGCACCGACCAACAAACTCCCGATCTCACAGGCATTGTACAGGAAATAGTCAACAGGGGAGGTTGGAGCAGTGGTAATGCCATGGTATTCGGAATGTACGGAACCGGCGAAAGAACGGCGGAATCCTATAACGGCGATGCCTCGCGAGCCCCGATATTGTCTATTACCGCGGATTTGGCTCCCGACAACGATACGGACGGCATCCCAGATGTTGCCGATCTGGACGATGACAATGACGGGGTGCTCGACGCCCATGAAGAAAATTGCGGTCCCGATGTATCCGGTTACGATGCGTACTGGAACCTGGAAAATTCCACTGACGATAGCTCAGGAAACAGCCATAACCTGCAGAACGGCAGCATAACGTATTCCACAGATAGCCGTAAGGGCCTGCGTTCGGCATCTTTTAACGGAAGTTCGGATTATCTGCGGTACAGTGACGGGACTTTTTTGAACCAACAGATTGCCAATTTCAGTTATTCTTTCTGGATAAAACCGACCAACCTATCCGGCATCCAGCCACTTTTGGAGGAAGGAGGCTCGGGCAACGGCGTCGCCATCCGCTTAAATGGCAACATCCTTGAAAATGCTGTCCGCGAAGGTGGTTCTGGCAGTCAGATCAGTACTTCGAGCTTCACATTTCCCAATGATAATCGATGGCACCATATCGGTTTGACATATGCCAACGGCAACGTGGTCATGTATCTCGACGGCGTGGCCAGCAACGTTTTGAACACGGGGTTTGGATCATTGGCCGGCCACGGCAGTGCACAGTCTTTTGGAAGAACGGACGGTGGCGATGCGTTTGGCTCGGGTGGCGGAAATCATTACGGGGGCCTGATGGACGAAATCATACATTACCCAATAGCTCTTACCGCCGCCCAGATGCAGGAATTGTACTATGGCACCTGTGACACCGATAATGACGGTGTTATCAATCGTTTGGATGCGGATAGCGATAACGACGGCTGTAGCGATGCCGATGAGGCCTATAGCGACACAAACGCCGATTCTGACAATAACGGAAATTACGGAAGCGGAACACCCGGAGTGGATAGCGAGGGCAGGGTGGCCGCAGCCTCCTACACCGTACCTGTTGATACCGATACCGATGGCATCCCTGATTTTTTGGAGGCTGGCGGTAGCGTAACCATTACTGCCCAGCCTCAGGACCAGACCGTCAACATGGGTGATACTGTCAGTTTTTCGATATCCGCGACGGGAAGCAGCCATATCTATCAATGGTATATCAGCACCGATGGGGGCAGCAGCTTCACGCCATTGTCCGGAGAAGTTTTAAGCACGTTGACGATAAACAATGTATCCGGTGCCCAAGATGAAAATCGGTATCGTGCCACGATTCGGAACGCGAACAATGTATGTAGTATCCGAACCTCGACATCCGCTGTTTTAAGAATTGCCGACATGCCACCGGTGGTCGATGCCGAGGGTAATCAAGACTATTGTCCGGGTTCCTCCATCCCCATTGCGGAAAGCATTGCCATTACCGATCCCGATGATACGACAACGACCGCGGTCTATATTCAGATTTCTTCAGGATATATCAACGGCGAAGATCTGTTGACCATGACGGGATCGCATCCTAATGTAACCGCTTCTTGGGATCCCGTTCAAGGGGAGCTCACATTAACCGGACCGGCCACCTATTCCGAATTCGAGGCGGCCATCCGAGCGATAGAATATTCCAGCAGTGCCGCCGCCCCTACAGGATGGAGACAATTTTCGATTACCGTCGGCGAGGCCAATTATCTGCCCGCGACGGGACACTATTATCTTTATGTGGATGATTTGGGAATTACATGGACAGATGCCCGAGACGCGGCCGCCGCTAGCACTTATTTCGGTCTCCAGGGATATCTGGCTACGCTGACCTCGCAAGAAGAAGCCGATTTTTCCGGCACCCAAGCCTCCGGCACCGGATGGATCGGGGGTAGCGATGCGGCGACCGAAGGAGTTTGGCGATGGGTCACCGGTCCCGAAACGGGACTCAATTTCTGGAACGGTACGGCCGGGGGCAGCACGCCGAATTACGCCTTTTGGAACAGCGGGGAACCCAATCAATCCGGGAATGAAGATTATGCCCATATCACCCATCCCAACGTGAATTCCAACGGTTCTTGGAACGATTTGAGCAATACAGGTGCATCCTCGGGAAATTATCAGCCCCAAGGCTACGTGATAGAATACGGGGGCATGCCGGGCGACCCCACACTTTCGATTACCGACGTAACCAGTATAACTATGGTAGAACCGGCAACGATAACCACATCGCCTGTTCACCAAACTGTTGGCGATGGTGATAACGTTACTTTCTCGGTGGCCGCTACCGGATCGAACTTGGACTATCAATGGCAAGAGAGCACGGACGGTGGCGCGTCGTTCAACGATATTCCAGGAGCGACCAATACCAGCTATGCCTTCAATGCCAGTTTTGTCGATGATGGAAACCAATATCGCGTGGTGGTCAGCGACGGAAACAATTCGTGCGGTCAGGCCGTTTCATCGCCGGCGACTTTGCGGGTGGACTACGATTTTGACGGCGATGGGGTGCTGGACAGTTTTGATCTCGATGATGACAACGATGGGATTTTGGATTCTCTCGAATGTCCGGCTTCGGTGCTTTGGATCACTGACGGGACCGCTTCGCCCCCAGAACAAAACACGATAAATAAACTGATTGCCTTGGGCTATGTCGTAACGGTAGTCGATGACGGGGTTGGGGGTGACGCCGATACTTATGACGTCACCTTTATCTTTGAAGATGTGAACAGTACTACGGCCGCGGCCAACTTGACGAACATGACGACCACTACGAATGGAATAATCACGAGCGAATCCGCCTTGCACGACGAAATTTTAGGCGGTGTCTCCGGTGTAAACATCAACGGCACGTCCATCACCATAACGAACAATACCCATCCTATAACCGCTGGATTAGCCCTTGGAAACCTGAGTATCGGCCAGGCCCAACACCCTGCGGGCAATTTGACATCCGGTACAGTGTTGGCGGATCATGTTAGCGGCAATATCGGTATTGCGGTTTGGGAAACCGGACAGACCATGGAAACCGGAACCGCTCCTGGCCGGCGTGCGATCGTTCCCTTTTCGAACGACAATGCCCCTTTCAATGCCACGGCTGAAGATATTCTGGTCAAGGCCATAGCGTGGGCGGCCGGCACCCCGATCTGTGACTCCGATAGCGATGGTATCGACAATCGTTTGGATTTTGACAGTGATAACGACGGCTGTAACGATGCCGACGAGGCCTACACGGATCCGAATGCCGATATCGATAACAACGGTATGTACGGTTCGGGCAGTCCGTCGGTCAACTCCGATGGTACGGTCATCGAGGCTTCCTATCAGGCCCCTGCCGACGGAAACGCCAACGGCACCTACGATTTTCTCCAAAGCGACCCGGTTCCCGCCATATCAGTCCAGCCTGCCGACACCACAATCTGTCCCGGTTGCACGGAAAGCATTTCGGTGACCTCCACCGGTGCCGATACCTACCAGTGGCAGCGATTTAACGGTTCAAATTGGATCAATCTAACGGATTCGGGTATCCATTCGGGCGCGGCGACCGCAACGCTCACCATAACGAACCCGGCCTCCTCTGAAAACGGCAACCAATACCGGGTCCTTGTTTCCAGTTCCTCCTACATATGTTCCGTTGAAACCTCCAATACTGCAACCTTGACCGTTCGGGTCAATACGGTCATCACTAACCGGCGGATTACCCATCGAGTCAACCGGAATTGAGATTCGAGCCATTCTTGGGTCGCGCATAATACTTATCCGATTTTTCGTACAGGTTGTCCTTCGAACGTATTGATTACAGGGCGTTTATCGACCAGTTGAGAACTCTAAGACTTCAGTTTTTATACTATTTACCCTGCTTTTTATCGGTTACACAACATTTATTTCAGATGTGCTTACAGTCCCCTTAATTTTATCGTGGACAAGTGTACTGTAATCCCAAAATCCGGTAACACACCAACCAAAGCATGAATGACTTAACCGAACGCAACCGAGGTTTTCATCGAGAAGACCAACGTATTTTGGATGTATTAACATCCTCTTCATCTGGGCTGCCATCGATTGCATACAGCCTTGCTTTCCTACAACGAATTCATTTTGGATAACTCTATAAGACGAGACTGTCGCTATAGACGTGTATCCGGAGCCATGTAATGGAAACAACACCAAGAAACCGAACCATACGATTTTAAGAAAAGTAAAGGTCATGAAGAAACTAGTTTTTCTATTCATTTTTCTACTCACCGCGATGGCAATGGCCCAGACCACTGTTACTTTAGAAGACCAGTGTAATTGCGAGGTGTTAAGTGGTACTGCGGTAACGGCAGCAGGAATGACCACTCCCACTGGGGCAGATCTCGGTGATATCTACGTCAATACCAATACCGGAACCATCTATTTTTGGGATGGCGGGGCATGGGGGTTGACTTCGACGGACAGTCAGCAGTTGCAAGCGTTTAGCTTTGACGCGGCAACCAATATGTTGACGCTTCAAATTGAAAACGGGGGCAGTATTACGGTCGACCTATCCGCTCTGAGCAATTCCGGAAGTGATGACCAGCTTTTAAGCTTGACCTCAGGCAACATTCTGAACCTCGAAGATGGTGGTACAGTGGACCTGACTCCCTATCTTGACAACTCCGACGACCAGAACCTGACTTTGGCGGGGAACACCCTGACCCTGGAGGACGGCGGCACGGTGGACCTCGGCCCGTACCTTGACAACACCGACGACCAGACGGTCACCGCCTTCAGCATCGACAACGCGACCAACGTACTGACCATTACCTTGGAGAACGGAAACACGCAAACGGTAGACCTGTCCGCTCTGGACAACGCCGGCACCGACGACCAGAACCTTACATTATCGGGTAACATTTTGACATTGGAGGACGGCGGCACGGTGGACCTTGGCCCGTACCTGGACAATACCGATGATCAGGCAATAACGGATTTCAGCCTTGACGGCGCGACGAACGTCCTGACCCTGACCTTGGAGGACGGCGGTACCCGGACGGTGGACCTTTCCGGCTTCGTCTCGAGCGACGACCAGAACCTGACATTGGCGGGGAACACCCTGACCCTGGAGGACGGCGGCACGGTGGACCTCGGCCCGTACCTTGACAACACCGACGACCAGACGGTCACCGCCTTCAGTATCGACAACGCGACCAACGTACTGACCATTACCTTGGAGAACGGCAATACGCAAACGGTCGATCTTTCCGGCCTGGACAATGCAGGAAGCGACGACCAGAACGTCAGCGGTTCCGGCCTCTCGGGCACCGATTTGACCATCGGTATCGAGAACGGAACCAACGAGACCGTGGACCTATCGAGCTTGGTGGGAACCGACGACCAGAACATCGAGAACCTCGGCCTTGCAGGCAACATCCTTACCGTCGGTATAGAGGACGGTTCGGCCCAAACGGTAGACCTGTCGGCTCTGGACAATTCCGGCACCGACGACCAGAACCTGACATTATCGGGTAACATTTTGACATTGGAGGACGGCGGCACGGTGGACCTCGGCCCGTACCTGGACGACACCGACGACCAGGCAATAACGGATTTCAGCCTTGACGGCGCGACGAACGTCCTGACCCTGACCTTGGAGGACGGCGGTACGCAAACAGCGGACCTTTCCGGTTTCGTCTCGAGCGACGACCAGGACATCAGCGGTTCGGGTCTTACCGGGAACATCCTTACCATCGGCATCGAGAACGGAACCAACGAAACAGTTGACCTGTCCCCATTGGACAACAGCGGTACCGACGACCAGAACCTGACATTGGCGGGGAACACCCTGACCCTGGAGGACGGCGGCACGGTGGACCTCGGCCCGTACCTTGACAACACCGACGACCAGACGGTCACGGCCTTCAGCATCGACAACGCGACCAACGTACTGACCATTACCTTGGAGAACGGTAACACGCAAACGGTAGACCTGTCCGCTCTGGACAATTCCGGCACCGACGACCAGAACCTGACTTTGGCGGGGAACACCCTGACCTTGGAGGACGGCGGCACGGTGGACCTTGGCCCGTACCTTGACAACACCGACGACCAGACGGTCACCGCCTTCAGCATCGACAACGCGACCAACGTACTGACCATTACCTTGGAGAACGGCAATACGCAAACGGTAGACCTGTCCGGCCTGGACAACGCCGGCACCGACGACCAGAACATCGAGAACCTCGGCCTTGCAGGCAACATCCTTACCATCGGTATAGAGGACGGTTCGGCCCAAACGGTAGACCTGTCGACTCTGGACAACGCCGGCACCGACGACCAGAACCTTACATTATCGGGTAACATTTTGACATTGGAGGACGGCGGCACGGTGGACCTCGGCCCGTACCTTGACAACACCGACGACCAGACGGTCACGGCCTTCAGCATCGACAACGCGACCAACGTACTGACCATTACCTTGGAGAACGGTAACACGCAAACGGTAGACCTGTCCGCTCTGGACAATTCCGGCACCGACGACCAGAACCTGACTTTGGCGGGGAACACCCTGACCTTGGAGGACGGCGGCACGGTGGACCTTGGCCCGTACCTTGACAACACCGACGACCAGACGGTCACCGCCTTCAGCATCGACAACGCGACCAACGTACTGACCATTACCTTGGAGAACGGCAATACGCAAACGGTAGACCTGTCCGGCCTGGACAACGCCGGCACCGACGACCAGAACATCGAGAACCTCGGCCTTGCAGGCAACATCCTTACCGTCGGTATAGAGGACGGTTCGGCCCAAACGGTAGACCTGTCGACTCTGGACAACGCCGGCACCGACGACCAGAACCTTACATTATCGGGTAACATTTTGACATTGGAGGACGGCGGCACGGTGGACCTCGGCCCCTACCTGGACGACACCGATGACCAGGCAATAACGGATTTCAGCCTTGACGGCGCGACGAACGTCCTGACCCTGACCTTGGAGGACGGCGGTACCCGGACCGTGGACCTTTCCGGCTTCGTCTCGAGCGACGACCAGAACCTGACTTTGGCGGGGAACACCCTGACCCTGGAGGACGGCGGCACGGTGGACCTCGGCCCGTACCTGGACAATACCGACGACCAGGCAATAACGGATTTCAGCCTTGACGGCGCGACGAACGTCCTGACCCTGACCTTGGAGGACGGCGGTACGCAAACAGCGGACCTTACTGGCTTCGTCTCGAGCGACGACCAGAACCTGACTTTGGCGGGGAATACCCTGACCCTGGAGGACGGCGGCACGGTGGACCTCGGCCCGTACCTGGACGACACGGACGACCAGACGGTCACGGCCTTCAGCATCGACAACGCGACCAACGTACTGGCCATTACCTTGGAGAACGGCAATACGCAAACAGTAGACCTGTCCGCTCTGGACAATTCCGGCACCGATGATCAGAACCTGACTTTGGCGGGGAACACCCTGACCCTGGAGGACGGCGGCACGGTGGACCTCGGCCCGTACCTTGACAACACCGACGACCAGACGGTCACCGCCTTCAGTATCGACAACGCGACCAACGTACTGACCATTACCTTGGAGAACGGCAATACGCAAACGGTAGACCTGTCCGGCCTGGACAATTCCGGTACCGACGACCAAGATTTGGGCATCGGAACCGGCGGCACTTCCAACGAGAGCGTTGAGGTTACGATTACCGACGGTTCGAGCGCGACGGTGGACATCCGGGACTCGGATTCCGACCCCACCAACGAGCTTACCCGACGGGGCAGCGGCGGTCCCACGGGCACCGTGCCCGAGGGCACGACCTACGTCGACACTGCGAGCGGCCAGCTGTACGTATATGATTCCGGCTCGTGGTCGCCGGTCGGGGGCAGCGCGACCTCGGGCGATGCGAGCGACGCCAACGAACTGATTACCTCTTTCGGGGTCAATGGCACGGACCTGCGTATCGTCGAGGCGGGCAACACCTTCGACGTTCCCTTGAACATTTTGGGTACCGATGATCAAGGCCTGATCCTTTCTGGAACCGATCTCGCCATCGAGGACGGGAACACCGTTGACCTTTCCGGTTTCGTCTCGAGCGACGACCAGAACATCGAGAACCTCGGCCTTGCAGGCAACATCCTTACCGTCGGTATAGAGGACGGTTCGGCCCAAACGGTAGACCTGTCCGCTCTGGACAACGCCGGCACCGACGACCAGAACATCGAGAACCTCGGCCTTGCAGGCAACATCCTTACCGTCGGTATAGAGGACGGTTCGGCCCAAACGGTAGACCTGTCGGCTCTGGACAACGCCGGCACCGACGACCAGAACCTGACATTATCGGGTAACATTTTGACATTGGAAGATGGCGGCACGGTGGACCTCGGCCCGTACCTGGACGACACCGACGACCAGGCAATAACGGATTTCAGCCTTGACGGCGCGACGAACGTCCTGACCCTGACCTTGGAGGACGGCGGTACCCGGACGGTGGACCTTTCCGGTTTCGTCTCGAGCGACGACCAGGACATCAGCGGTTCGGGTCTTACCGGGAACATCCTTACCATCGGCATCGAGAACGGAACCAACGAAACAGTTGACCTGTCCCCATTGGACAACAGCGGCACCGATGATCAGAACCTGACATTGGCGGGGAACACCCTGACCCTGGAGGACGGCGGCACGGTGGACCTCGGCCCGTACCTGGACAATACCGACGACCAGGCAATAACGGATTTCAGCCTTGACGGCGCGACGAACGTCCTGACCCTGACCTTGGAGGACGGCGGTACGCAAACAGCGGACCTTTCCGGTTTCGTCTCGAGCGACGACCAGGACATCAGCGGTTCGGGTCTTACCGGGAACATCCTTACCATCGGCATCGAGAACGGAACCAACGAAACAGTTGACCTGTCCCCATTGGACAACAGCGGTACCGATGACCAGAACCTGACATTGGCGGGGAACACCCTGACCCTGGAGGACGGCGGCACGGTGGACCTTGGCCCGTACCTGGACAATACCGACGACCAGAACATCAGCGGTTCCGGCCTCTCGGGCACCGATTTGACCATCGGTATCGAGAACGGAACCAACGAGACCGTGGACCTATCGAGCTTGGTGGGAACCGACGACCAGAACATCGAGAACCTCGGCCTTGCAGGCAACATCCTTACCGTCGGTATAGAGAACGGTTCGGCCCAAACGGTAGACCTGTCGGCTCTGGACAACGCCGGAAGCGACGACCAGAACATCAGCGGTTCCGGCCTCTCGGGCACCGATTTGACCATCGGTATCGAGAACGGAACCAACGAGACCGTGGACCTATCGAGCTTGGTGGGAACCGACGACCAGAACATCGAGAACCTCGGCCTTGCAGGCAACATCCTTACCGTCGGTATAGAGAACGGTTCGGCCCAAACGGTAGACCTGTCCGCTCTGGACAACGCCGGCACCGATGATCAAAACCTGACTTTGGCGGGGAACACCCTGACCCTGGAGGACGGCGGCACGGTGGACCTCGGCCCGTACCTTGACAACACCGACGACCAGACGGTCACGGCCTTCAGTATCGACAACGTGACCAATGTACTGACCATTACCTTGGAAAACGGAAACACACAAACGGTAGACCTGTCGGCTCTGGACAACGCCGGAAGCGACGACCAGAACATCAGCGGTTCCGGCCTCTCGGGCACCGATTTGACCATCGGTATCGAGAACGGAACCAACGAGACCGTGGACCTATCGAGCTTGGTGGGAACCGACGACCAGAACATCGAGAACCTCGGCCTTGCAGGCAACATCCTTACCGTCGGTATAGAGAACGGTTCGGCCCAAACGGTAGACCTGTCCGCTCTGGACAACGCCGGCACCGACGACCAGAACCTGACTTTGGCGGGGAACACCCTGACCCTGGAGGACGGCGGCACGGTGGACCTCGGCCCGTACCTTGACAACACCGACGACCAGACGGTCACGGCCTTCAGTATCGACAACGTGACCAATGTACTGACCATTACCTTGGAAAACGGAAACACACAAACGGTAGACCTGTCGGCTCTGGACAACGCCGGAAGCGACGACCAGAACATCAGCGGTTCCGGCCTCTCGGGCACCGATTTGACCATCGGTATCGAGAACGGAACGAACCAGACCGTGGACCTATCGAGCTTGGTGGGCACCGACGACCAGAACCTGACATTATCGGGTAACATTTTGACATTGGAAGATGGCGGCACGGTGGACCTCGGCCCGTACCTTGACAACACCGACGACCAAGATCTGGGCATCGGAACCGGCGGCACTTCCAACGAGAGCGTTGAGGTAACGATTACCGACGGTTCGAGCGCGACGGTGGACATCCGGGACTCGGATTCCGACCCCACCAACGAGCTTACCCGACGGGGCAGCGGCGGTCCCACGGGCACCGCGCCCGAGGGCACGACCTACGTCGACACTGCGAGCGGCCAGCTGTACGTATATGATTCCGGCTCGTGGTCGCCGGTCGGGGGCAGCGCGACCCCGGGCGATGCGAGCGACGCCAACGAACTGATTACCTCTTTCGGGGTCAATGGCACGGACCTGCGTATCGTCGAGGCGGGCAACACCTTCGACGTTCCCTTGAACATTTTGGGTACCGATGATCAAGGCCTGATCCTTTCGGGAACCGATCTCGCCATCGAGGACGGGAACACCGTTGACCTTTCCGGTTTCGTCTCGAGCGACGACCAGAACATCGAGAACCTCGGCCTTGCCGGTAACATCCTTACGGTAGGCATCGAGGACGGTGCCGCCCAGACAGTGGATCTTTCCGCCCTTAACAATTCCGGCACCGACGACCAGAACTTGACTTTGGCGGGGAACACCCTGACCCTGGAGGACGGCGGCACGGTGGACCTCGGCCCGTACCTTGACAACACCGACGACCAGACGGTCACCGCCTTCAGTATCGACAACGCGACCAACGTACTGACCATTACCTTGGAGAACGGCAATACGCAAACGGTCGATCTTTCCGGCCTGGACAATGCAGGAAGCGACGACCAGAACGTCAGCGGTTCCGGCCTCTCGGGCACCGATTTGACCATCGGCATCGAGAACGGAACCAACGAGACCGTGGACCTATCGAGCTTGGTGGGCACCGATGACCAGAACCTGACCGGTGCGACATTGAACGGTAGCAACATTCTGCAGATCGATATCGAGGACGGAACATCTACGACGGTAGACCTGTCCGCTCTGGACAATGCCGGCACCGACGACCAGAACCTGACTTTGGCGGGGAACACCCTGACCCTGGAGGACGGCGGCACGGTGGACCTTGGCCCGTACCTTGACAACACCGACGACCAGACGGTCACCGCCTTCAGCATCGACAACGCGACCAACGTACTGACCATTACCTTGGAGAACGGCAATACGCAAACGGTAGACCTGTCCGGCCTGGACAACGCCGGCACCGACGACCAGAACATCGAGAACCTCGGCCTTGCAGGCAACATCCTTACCGTCGGTATAGAGGACGGTTCGGCCCAAACGGTAGACCTGTCGACTCTGGACAACGCCGGCACCGACGACCAGAACCTTACATTATCGGGTAACATTTTGACATTGGAGGACGGCGGCACGGTGGACCTCGGCCCGTACCTGGACGACACCGATGACCAGGCAATAACGGATTTCAGCCTTGACGGCGCGACGAACGTCCTGACCCTGACCTTGGAGGACGGCGGTACCCGGACCGTGGACCTTTCCGGCTTCGTCTCGAGCGACGACCAGAACCTGACTTTGGCGGGGAACACCCTGACCCTGGAGGACGGCGGCACGGTGGACCTCGGCCCGTACCTTGACAACACGGACGACCAACAGCTTAGTCTGGCTACCGATACCTTGACCCTCGAAGATGGAGGTAATGTAGATTTAAGCGGTTACCTTGACAACACCGACGACCAGAACATCGAGAACCTCGGCCTTGCCGGTAACATCCTTACGGTAGGCATCGAGGACGGTGCCGCCCAGACAGTGGATCTTTCCGCTCTGGACAATTCCGGCACCGACGACCAGAACCTGACATTATCGGGTAACATTTTGACATTGGAGGACGGCGGCACGGTGGACCTCGGCCCGTACCTGGACGACACCGACGACCAGGCAATAACGGATTTCAGCCTTGACGGCGCGACGAACGTCCTGACCCTGACCTTGGAGGACGGCGGTACGCAAACAGCGGACCTTACCGGCTTCGTCTCGAGCGACGACCAGAACCTGACTTTGGCGGGGAACACCCTGACCCTGGAGGACGGCGGCACGGTGGACCTCGGCCCGTACCTTGACAACACCGACGACCAGAACATCAGCGGTTCCGGCCTCTCGGGCACCGATTTGACCATCGGTATCGAGAACGGAACCAACGAGACCGTGGACCTATCGAGCTTGGTGGGAACCGACGACCAGAACATCGAGAACCTCGGCCTTGCAGGCAACATCCTTACCGTCGGTATAGAGGACGGTTCGGCCCAAACGGTAGACCTGTCGGCTCTGGACAACGCCGGCACCGACGACCAGAACCTTACATTATCGGGTAACATTTTGACATTGGAGGACGGCGGCACGGTGGACCTCGGCCCGTACCTGGACGACACCGACGACCAGGCAATAACGGATTTCAGCCTTGACGGCGCGACGAACGTCCTGACCCTGACCTTGGAGGACGGCGGTACCCGGACGGCGGACCTTTCCGGCTTCGTCTCGAGCGACGACCAGGACATCAGCGGTTCGGGTCTTACCGGGAACATCCTTACCATCGGCATCGAGAACGGAACCAACGAAACAGTTGACCTGTCCCCATTGGACAACAGCGGTACCGACGACCAGAACCTGACATTGGCGGGGAACACCCTGACCCTGGAGGACGGCGGCACGGTGGACCTCGGCCCGTACCTTGACAACACCGACGACCAGAACATCAGCGGTTCCGGCCTCTCGGGCACCGATTTGACCATCGGTATCGAGAACGGAACCAACGAGACCGTGGACCTATCGAGCTTGGTGGGAACCGACGACCAGAACATCGAGAACCTCGGCCTTGCAGGCAACATCCTTACCGTCGGTATAGAGGACGGTTCGGCCCAAACGGTAGACCTGTCGGCTCTGGACAACGCCGGCACCGACGACCAGAACCTGACATTGGCGGGGAACACCCTGACCCTGGAGGACGGCGGCACGGTCGACCTCGGCCCGTACCTTGACAACACCGACGACCAGACAGTCACGGCCTTCAGTATCGACAACGTGACCAATGTACTGACCATTACCTTGGAAAACGGAAACACACAAACGGTAGACCTGTCGGCTCTGGACAACGCCGGAAGCGACGACCAGAACATCAGCGGTTCCGGCCTCTCGGGCACCGATTTGACCATCGGTATCGAGAACGGAACGAACCAGACCGTGGACCTATCGAGCTTGGTGGGCACCGACGACCAGAACCTTACATTATCAGGTAACATTTTGACATTGGAAGATGGCGGCACGGTGGACCTCGGCCCGTACCTTGACAACACCGACGACCAGACGGTCACCGCCTTCAGTATCGACAATGCGACCAATGTACTGACCATTACCTTGGAGAACGGAAACACACAAACGGTAGACCTGTCGAGCCTTGACGATGCCGGTACGGACGACCAACAGCTTAGTCTGGCTACCAATACCTTGACCCTCGAAGATGGAGGTAATGTAGATTTAAGCGGTTACCTTGACAACACCGACGACCAGAACATCGAGAACCTCGGCCTTGCTGGTAACATCCTTACGGTAGGCATCGAGAACGGAACCAACGAGACCGTGGACCTATCGAGCTTGGTGGGCACCGATGACCAGAACCTGACCGGTGCGACATTGAACGGTAGCAACATTCTGCAGATCGATATCGAGGACGGAACATCTACGACGGTAGATCTGTCCGCTCTGGACAATGCCGGCACCGACGACCAGAACCTGACATTATCGGGTAACATTTTGACATTGGAAGACGGCGGCACGGTGGACCTCGGCCCGTACCTTGACAACACCGACGACCAGAACATCAGCGGTTCCGGCCTCTCGGGCACCGATTTGACCATCGGTATCGAGAACGGAACGAACCAGACCGTGGACCTATCGAGCTTGGTGGGCACCGACGACCAGAACCTTACATTATCGGGTAACATTTTGACATTGGAAGATGGCGGCACGGTGGACCTCGGCCCGTACCTTGACAACACCGACGACCAGACGGTCACGGCCTTCAGTATCGACAACGCGACCAACGTACTGGCCATTACCTTGGAGAACGGAAACACACAAACGGTAGACCTGTCGAGCCTTGACGATGCCGGTACGGACGACCAACAGCTTAGTCTGGCTACCAATACCTTGACCCTCGAAGATGGAGGTAATGTAGATTTAAGCGGTTACCTTGACAACACGGACGACCAGAACATCGAGAACCTCGGCCTTGCAGGCAACATCCTTACCGTCGGTATAGAGGACGGTTCGGCCCAAACGGTAGACCTGTCGGCTCTGGACAACGCCGGCACCGACGACCAGAACCTTACATTATCGGGTAACATTTTGACATTGGAGGACGGCGGCACGGTGGACCTCGGCCCGTACCTGGACGACACCGACGACCAGGCAATAACGGATTTCAGCCTTGACGGCGCGACGAACGTCCTGACCCTGACCTTGGAGGACGGCGGTACGCAAACAGCGGACCTTTCCGGTTTCGTCTCGAGCGACGACCAGGACATCAGCGGTTCGGGTCTTACCGGGAACATCCTTACCATCGGCATCGAGAACGGAACCAACGAAACAGTTGACCTGTCCCCATTGGACAACAGCGGTACCGATGACCAAAACCTGACCGGTGCGACATTGAACGGTAGCAACATTCTGCAGATCGATATCGAGGACGGAACATCTACGACGGTAGACCTGTCGGCTCTGGACAATGCCGGTACGGACGACCAGAACCTGACATTGGCGGGGAACACCCTGACTCTGGAGGACGGCGGCGACGTAGACCTTTCCGGTTACCTTGACAACACGGACGACCAGAACATCGAAAACCTCGGGCTCGCAGGCAACGTCCTTACCGTGGGCATCAAAAATGGAACGGCCCAGACGGTGGACCTGTCGGCCCTAAACGATAGCGGCACCGATGACCAACAGCTGAGCCTGGTGACCAATACCTTGGCCCTCGAAGACGGCGGCAACGTTGATTTGAGCGGTTACCTCGATAACACCGACGACCAGGACATCGAGAACCTGAACCTTTCAGGGAACACCCTGACCGTGGGCATCGAGAACGGAACCGCCCAAACGGTGGATCTGTCGGCCCTGGACGATAACGGCACGGACGACCAGAATCTGACCAGCGCCATACTGAACGGCAGCAATGTTCTTCAAATAGATATCGAAAACGGCAACTCGACGACAGTAGACCTCTCCAGCTTGGATGATAACGGCACCGACGACCAAACAGCCTCCGAAGTAAATTCCGATACCCCAACAGACTTAGATGGAGACGGAGCGAACGAAGCGACGGTCGAAGATGTAATCCAGGCCATTGCCCCGATCACTTCAAAGGCGGCGCGGATTTTCTATCCACCTTCTATTGCGGTGGACGCGTCCTCATCTGGAACAGGCCGTACCTTGAACCTATACACCGAGTACACAAACCAATATGCCACGCCGGCGGTCGCCAGTACGGGAGCACCAGCCGCAATTCCGACGTATGCCGCAGGGGATCTCTACTATTATGTAACCTATTACGACACAGGTGTTTTTGCGAATATTAGCGTAGATGCGAACGGGGTTATGACCTACGATGTTACCAACCCGCCTGCCGACTACAACTCCCTCATCAATGTAGTTTTCGTAGTCAAGTAAACTAAAAGCGACACCGACAGATTTGAAATCCATCACTACATATAAAAAGCGCGTCCTCAGCACAATTTTTACCTTTCTAGGGCTTGCCGTCGGAAGTGCCCAGTTTTTGCTACAGGCCCCCATGGATGACAGCGACGGCACACGTTCGAACTGGCGCTGGTACGAAGCTTCCGATACAAGTACGGTCTTGAGTACAAATTCGTACTATGAAGCGACCGATAGAGGGGTTTATTTCGCTACCTATGATGGCACGAACTGCGGACAGAACGCTACCGGATATTTTATCCTGACCAATTGTAATTCGCCATTCAACGAGGTGACCTTGGACGTTTCGGCGAATCCGTTACCGCCGGGGGCGACGCTGAACTGGAGTCCCACTGTTACGGGCGACCCCGCCAGTCCCACTGTAATCGCGACCCAAACGGTGGTCCGATATACCGCCACCATAACCAAAGCGGGCAACAGTAAAAATCTTCCCAATTTTACCGTGGTCTGTATGGACGAGGCCGCTGATCTGGTCGACGATATGATTACGGTCAATGAAGATGAATCCGTTGTCGTCGATAGCTATGGCAATGATTCCGACCTTCCAATATCGGGGTCCCTTACGATTTCGGACAGCCCCGTCAACGGCAACGTAAACCTTGACGATAATGGCACTCCCAACGACCCGACCGACGATATCGTGACCTATATTCCGAACCCCGATTACAATGGTCCCGATACCTTTGATTACACGCTATGTAATACGTTCGGCGATTGTAGTACGGCCACGGTCAGCGTCGCAGTGCTTCCTATCTTGGACGTACTTGATGATTTGGTGACAACGAACGAAAATTCGCCTTTGGATATCGATATCCTCACGAACGACAACGATGTCCCATCTTTGGGAACCCTGACCGTAACAAATCCATCCAATGGAAATATCCTATTAAACAACGGAGAAACGCCGAACGATCCATCCGACGATAGTATTTCCTATACGCCCGACAGCGGATTCTTGGGGAATGATTCTTTTAGCTATGAACTTTGCGACGCCATCGGCAATTGTAGCACGGCGACCGTGACCGTGATGGTGAATTCCGCGGGAATCGACTTGGATAGTGACAACGACGGTATCGCGGATAGTTTTGAGGATTTGAATTTGGATAGCGATAATGATCCTACTACGGACGCCACCGATACCGACGACGACGGTATTCCCGATTATTTGGATATCGACAGCGATAACGACGGAATACTTGACACTTTTGAGGCTCTGGCCACCTACGATTATGGAATACCAAGCGGAATGCAACAGAATGGCACCGGAATCCACTCCGCCAACGATAAGAATGGAATCACCAGGATTATTCCTGAGGATACCGATGGCGATGGTATTCCGGATTATGTGGACGAGGATAGTGACAATGACAACATACCCGACAACATCGAAGGCCACGACCGTGATCGTGACGGCATTCCCGATGTCTTACCACTAGGCTTGGATGCAAATGGCGATGGCTTGGACGATGTTTATGAAGGATGGATAGTCGCTGGCTTCGATACCAGTAATAACATCAATAACCTAACTAAGGGGCTGCCGGATACCGACGATGACGGCACACCCGACTATAGGGACACCGATGACGACGGTGATCGTATTCCATCTAGCGAAGAGGATTTGAACAACGATGGCAATTACGCCAATGACGATAGTAATGACAACGGTATTCCGGAATATTTGGACCCTAACGTAGAAGAAGATGTGATCGAGGTTTTCAACGTGATTACCCCGAACGATGACCAAGTTCACGATACCTTGAAGATCGACGGTCTCGAAAACTATCCCGATAATTCCATCAGTATTTACAACCGATGGGGCGTGTTGGTCTATAGCACGCAAGCCTATGGAACACGGGGTAACGTGTTCAAAGGCACTTCTGAAGGAAGGGCTACTGTAGATGCCGATAGAAAACTGCCCGTAGGCACCTATTTCTATATTCTCGATTACAAGAACGGGGTAGGGGAGAACAAATCGCTCTCGGGCTACCTTTATATTAACAGATAGAAAAAATATGGTTTTTCCGAAATACAACAAGCGTTATTGCCGATATCTGCTTGCATGCCTTGCAATAAGTTTCTTTTTTCTTGGGGATGGACTGTTCGCCCAACAAGATGCGCAGTACACCCAGTACATGTACAATATGCCGAGCATTAACCCAGGGTATGCCGGATCGAAGGAGAGCCTGAGCATAACAGCTTTGTACCGGTCGCAATGGGCGGGACTTAAAGGGGCACCGAAGACCCAGACCCTTAATTTACACACTCCCATAGGATATAGAGGCGTAGGCTTAGGCGTGGGCGTCCTTAACGAACAGATCGGTCCCACTTCGGAAACTTATTTAGACGTTGATTTTTCATACACCATTTTTACCTCTAGGGAAGGTAGACTTGCTTTCGGACTAAAGGGAAGTGCGCACCTCTTGGACATCCAATTTTCTAAATTAGATCAGGATATCGGAAATTCCAACGGTCCGGATCCATTGTTGCAACAGGATATCGATAACAAGTTTTCGCCAAATATCGGGGCGGGGGTCTACTACTACAACGAAAAATTTTATATGGGTATCTCGGTTCCGAGAATTTTGGAAACCACCCATTTTAGTTCCTCGAATATTTCTACGGCCAGTGAACGAATGAATCTGTATCTGACTTCCGGCTATGTTTTCGATTTGAACAGGGACTTAAAATTCAAACCTGCCCTATTGACAAAAGTGGTTCGGGGTGCTCCCTTGCAAGTGGATCTTTCCGCTAATTTTCTGCTTGACGAAAAGTTTATATTGGGCGCTGCGTACCGTTGGAGCGCCGCCGTAAGCGGAATGCTCGGTTTTTATATCGACGATGGCCTATTGTTGGGCCTTGCCTACGACCGCGAAACCACCGACCTTGGAGGTACCCAGTTTAATTCGGGATCTTTCGAAGTACTGTTGCGCTACGATTTTACCCAAAGGCGCAACGGACGAATACGCTCCCCGCGGTTCTTTTGAAGCCTATTTTCCGGCTATTTTACAAAATACTTAACCATCAGTCTGCGGAAAGAGCTTATTTTTGCACTGGACTCATTTAGATTTTTTGTTTGGAACCGATCCGGAAAGTTTTCGGGATGCTTTTGAAGCTAGATGATGCCATTTTTAATAGCATAGCGGGGCTACGGTTTTCAAAAATGAGGAAATATAGCTTTAAAATGCGATATTCGTAGGTAAAAGAAAGAGTCTAAACGAGTTCATTATGGAGGAAGAACATGTAATTTTGGTCGACCCTAACGACGAGCCAATTGGCACTATGCCCAAAATGGAGGCGCATGAAAAAGCGCTGCTTCACCGGGCCTTTTCCGTATTTATTATGAACGATAAGGGGGAGACCATGCTGCAACAGCGTGCGGCGGACAAATACCATTCCCCCTTGCTATGGACGAACACCTGCTGCAGTCACCAGCGGGTGGGCGAATCGAATGTTGAAGCGGGAAAACGAAGGTTGCAAGAAGAGATGGGTTTCTCCGTCAAACTCGACGAACTTTTTTTCTTTATTTACAAGGCCCCGTTCGATAACGGCCTCACCGAGCACGAATACGACCATGTCATGATCGGCAGGTATAATGGGGAACCAAAGATCAATCCCGCCGAGGTGGCGGACTGGAAATGGATGGATCCCGAAGCGGTGAAAGACGATATTGAAGCGCGTCCCGAGCACTATACGGCCTGGTTCAAGATCATTTTCGAGAAGTTCTATGACCATATCGCCGAAAACTCATTTGGCCAGAAATAAGTTCTACTGAAAACGCACAAGGCGAAATTCGTTCAAACAATCCTCAATCTCCGAAAGATGAAAGTAAAAGTCAGTAGAAAGGCCCATTTCAACGCTGCCCATCGTCTCTATCGCAAGGATTGGAGCGATGAAAAGAACGATGCCGTATTCGGAAAGTGCAACAATCCGAACTTTCACGGACATAATTACGAACTTGTTGTGAGTGTTCTTGGAGAAATCAATCCCGAGACCGGTTTTGTGATGGACATGAAGGTGCTGAAAGAGCTGATAAGGGATATGGTGGAGGAGACCTTAGACCATAAGAACCTTAATCTTGAAGTACCGGAATTCGCTACCCTCAACCCGACCGCAGAGAATATAGCCGTTTTTATCTGGAATACGCTTCGACCGCATATCGATGAAAAACACGAGCTCGAGGTCCTCCTCTATGAGACCCCCCGGAATTTTGTTACTTTTAAGGGATGAAATCCGATGCACCAAATTCTAAATTTTAGCACCGGGTAGCAAACACAGGTCACCCAGAATCCAACACCCCGTCCTTTGCCTCTTTTTCCTTTTGACTTAGTCTCATAACTCATAACTCGAAAAAATGTATCCCTTAAAATTTCATCCTATTTTAAAAGAACGTCTTTGGGGCGGTACAAAGCTCAAAGAAGTCTTGAACAAGCCCATTGAGAGCGACATTACCGGAGAAAGCTGGGAGCTATCGGGGGTCGAAGGCGATATTTCGGAGGTCTCCAACGGGGAGTTGGCGGGCACCTCCCTGACGCAATTGATCGACGATGACGCCGAGGGAGTTTTGGGAACACAGGTGATTGATCGATTCGGTACCGACTTTCCCATCCTCTTAAAATTTATCGATGCCAAACAAGATCTATCCGTTCAGCTGCATCCGGACGACGAGCTGGCCACGAAGCGGCACAATTCCAACGGGAAGACGGAAATGTGGTATATCATGGACGCCGATGACGATGCCAACATTATAGTTGGTTTTAACCGCGATATATCTAAAAAGGAATATACCGAAAGCTTGGAAAAAGACACGCTGTTAGAGCTGTTGAACTATGAAAAAGTCGACCAAGGGGATGCCTTTTTTATCCATACCGGCAAGGTGCATGGCATCGGAGCGGGTGTGCTCCTGGCCGAAATACAACAGACCTCGGATATTACCTATCGTATTTACGATTATAACCGGAAGGATAAAGAAGGGAATCTCCGCGAACTGCATACCGACCTCGCCCTTGATGCCATCGATTATGAAAAAAAGGACGATTTTAAGATGGATTATAGTTCGGAAGCAAACATGGCGAATCCGATGGTGGATTGTCCCTATTTTAGAACGGACTTTCTACGCCTTACGGATGATTGGAGCTATGATGTTTCCGAAAGGGACTCTTTTACCATTCTCATGTGCGTCAAAGGTTCGGGTCGCATTGCCAATGAAAACGGCACTGCCGACATTAAAAAGGGAGAAACTGTACTGGTGCCGGCACTGTCGCGATTTCTTTCGATCACTACGGACGGGATGGAGCTCTTGCAGGTGACGCTCTGATCTGCAAGCAGAATAGATAAAACTCTTTTGGGCACAGGTTAAACTACGCAAAGAAATTAGTTGTGGGCGCTCGTTTGACATACAAAAGGCTTGCAGAGCGAAACCGGAAGTGGGACCGCAATAAACTCGTAAAGGCAAACCTTGGGAATTCGGTAAAGTTTAAAAACCTATTTTTGCAAAAAATCATTCAATTATGGCAAGTGTACGAAATTTAAAGAAAGACATCAATAACGTATTGGGCGATGTCATCGAGGCCGTCTATCTTACGGAAGCGGCGAACGACAAACAAGATTCCAAAGAGGGCGCCGAAATCATCGATGAGGCCATTTCCGATTTTGATGAGTTGATTGTCCAGGTAAACAAAAAAGATGTTGACAACAGACGCAAACATCTGAAAGAGGTGCGAAAGGAACTGCAAGAAAAGGCTGCTAAACTGGTCGAAAAAGTGAACAATATGGAATAGCAATAGTTTCTTTATTTCATTAAAAATCCCGTTTTCGCGGGATTTTTTAGTACGGAATATTGCTTAGTGACACATTGGTCCTGTTGGCACCAAAAATTTGTCTAGCTCTTTTTAGCCCTTCCTGCTGAATCCCGAGGTTTCGAATCGGTCTTTTGGTTAAAACTCCGCCTCTTGGGGCGGTTCTTTTTGTTAAGCAAAGGCGCAACCCTATAGACTCTTAATCCCATAAACTTAATTTCAGCCCAAATTCGAATTACAACTTTCCCTTACCTTTGTCACAATGCGACGCCTTCTTCCATTTTTAGACTGGTTGCCGAAGTACGGGAAAAGCTGGTTCGCCAAGGATCTGGTGGCGGGCCTGAGCGTTGGGATATTGCTGGTTCCCCAAGGGATGGCCTATGCCATGATCGCGGGTATGCCACCCGTCTACGGTCTTTATGCAGCCCTAGTACCAATTTTGGTATATGCCTTTTTAGGAACCAGCCGACAGTTGGCCGTAGGTCCGGTCGCAATGGATTCGCTGTTGGTTGCGGCCGGTCTGGGTACGTTGGCCCTTACCGGGGTGGAAAGCTACATTTCCATGGCACTCTTGTTGGCCTTTATGGTCGGGGTAATCCAGTTCACCCTAGGGATGCTCCGTATGGGTTTTTTAGCCAATTTTCTTTCCAGGCCCGTCATTAGTGGTTTCACTTCGGCTGCGGCTTTGATTATCATTTTCAGTCAGTTGAAACATTTTTTCGGGGTGAACATCCCACAGACAAACCAGTTCCATAAATCGGTAATCAACGTCGTAAGCGCCGTGCCGGAAACCAACTTATACGCTTTGTTGATCGGGGTGGTCGGCATCGCGTTGATTGTATTGTTAAAGCGCTGGAACAAAAAGATTCCCGCGATCTTGGTCGTTGTTATCGCCGGTATATTGGCTGTATATCTTTTTGGTCTCGAAAGTTACCGAGTGAACATCGTAGGAGACGTGCCAGAGGGTCTGCCCCGGTTTAGGCTTCCCGAATTTAGCTGGCCTAAGATTAAAGGACTTTTTTCGATAGCTCTTGCAATAGCCTTAATCGGATACACGGAAGCGATCGGCATAGGCAAGGCCATAGAAGAACAGAACGACGAGGAGACCATTGATCCCAACAAGGAATTGTTGGCCTTCGGTTCGGCCAATATAATCGGGTCGTTCTTTCAATCGTACCTGGCCTCTGCCAGCTTTTCGAGGTCCGCTATCAACAACACGGGAGGGGCCAAGACCCCAATCGCCTCTTTGGTAAGCATGCTGCTAGTGGCCCTGACCCTATTGTTTTTTACCGGGCTGTTCTACTACTTGCCCATCGCGGCCTTGGCCAGTATTATCATGGTCTCGGTAGTCGGGCTTATCGATGTGGCCTATCCTAAAATATTATGGAAATATCGCAAGGACGAGTTTGTGGTCCTACTGGCTACTTTTTTTATCACGCTGTCCGTTGGGCTTCCCGAAGGTATTCTATTGGGTGTTCTGCTCTCTCTGCTCGTCACCCTATACCGCAGCTCGAGACCCCACTTTGCCGTATTGGGCCAGATCAAGGGCTCCGAATATTTCAAGAATGTTAACAGGTTCAGGAGTGAAATCGAGTTTCGATCAGATCTGCTGATCCTACGATTCGATTCCCAGCTTTATTTCGGGAATAAAGATTATTTCAGAAAACAGCTCTTTCGTTACATCAATGGTCAGGGTAGCAGCCTCAAAGGGATTATACTCAACGCAGAGCCTATTAATTACATTGATTCATCGGCGGCAGAAATGTTGGCCAAGACGATTCGGGAAATCCAGGAACGCGGAATCGATTTTTACATCGCCAGTGCCATAGGGCCGACCAGGGACACTATCTTCAACAGTAGGATTATCGACGTACTGCCGAAGGAACATCTTTTTGGACTCACCAAAGAGGCTGTGGATTTTTTTGACAATCCCGACTCCCTCTCCAAAGTGGGGGATAAGGTAGCCCAACAAAGCCGTTTTGGAAAATAGTTTCCCTTCCCGATAAATTGATACAGGCAATATTCCCCGTTTTCGGGTCATTACTATCCAGACTTGTTCAAGAGTTTTGTAATGTTAAGGATAAAACAATTTTACTCTAGAAAAGAGGATTATTTTAACTATCTTTAACAGGAATAGCATTACGGTGGTGCATTTATTTTATTAGTACCGGTTCGACCGGAGCATCATCGGATGGAAGGGTCGGAATTGCGTTTCGGCTATTCTATCGATGCGCATTGTTTAATTAGTGTTCGACGATTTTCTCCCCAAAGATTGCTTGACTCCAATGGCCTCTTATAATGGACTTTTTGTGGATATACGCTGGTTTGGTCACCGCCATCTTGATGATATGGCTGTTCTTTGTGGTACGGATGTTTAGAGAATTGAACAAATAGAGTTCTCCCAAGGATGAGTATTGTCGAGACCGGATTACAGATAGGTCTCCAAAGCACCTTCTTGAAAGCCGGTACTCTTCTTATTGGGATTTCGGGTGAGGTATGATTTGATGATACTTTCGGTTTCTACCGTATTCTTTTGAGGAACAATAAAAGCTTCCAAATCGGCGTAAGACCTTAGCTCGACTTCCTTTTCGACAAATCCATAGCCGACATACACATTGTTTCGCATAAGAATAAGAGCTTCTTCATTTGGGTGTCGTCCTTTTTCCTTGATAACAAAATCCTCTTTTTTCGAATTCATGTAGGCTACGGCAGAAGCCACCCTCGCGTTGTAGGCCGACACGCTTTCACTATCCCTGCAAATTCCCTTGCAACTATCGATCCGGAAATGGGAACACGACTTGACGTTTTCCTGTAAATGGCAGTATTTGGGACAAAGTCCGAAACTGTCGCATAGTTGTTCGAGGTACAGCCGGCAATCTGTCACGTTGTAGAAAACGACCTGCGAATTGGGCGCCATCTTCAATTTGTTGAAGGCCAAGTGGGTAATCCCACTGCGGTCTTCGTAGGCGAATATCCCATAAGGGTGTATCCTTTTTTTCTGTGCTCGGTTGTAGATGGGGTAATGGTGTTTGATGGCCGCGGATTCCATCAAAAGTGCCAATAGATCGCTGCCCGACAGTTCAAAATCCACATCCGTGGTTTCAGCACAGAGTCGGACTTCCTTCGTCGATTTGTCATAAAAGTGACCGAGAATACGTTTCTTTAGGTTGATAGCCTTACCGATATAGATGATTTTTCCCCTGGCGTCCTTAAAATAATATACCCCGGGTTTGGTCGGGATTTTTTCGAAAACCTCTCGAGGGAGTCCTGCCGGTAAGGTCCCCTCTTGCGAGCGAGCGTTCAAAAATGACCTGAAGATTTTATCCGCCCCGTCTGTTCGCAACAATTTGCCAAAGAGTAGGGTAGTGGCATGGGCATCGCCTCGGGCCCGGTGTCGGTCCGTTAAGGGAATATCCAGGGCGGAGCAGAGCTTTCCCAAACTATAGGAATTGTAGCCAGGAAGTAATTTTCGGGAGAGGCGTACCGTGCAGAGTTTCTTCCGGATGAATTTACGGCCGAGGTTCCGTAGCTCATTCTTTATGATATTGTAATCGAAATTCACGCTGTGGGCGACAAAGATAGCCCCCTCGGTAATCTCGAGGATACGGTCCGCTATGACATCGATGGTCGGCGCGTCGCGTACGGTCTCGTTATCGATTCCAGTCAGCCGGGTAATAAAATAGGGAATCTCACACTGCGGATCGACCAGGGAGGTGAACTCCTCGACAATGGCATGTCCGTCGTACTTGAAGATGGAGATCTCGGTAATTTTGTTTCCCTTGATACTGTTGCCAGTGGTCTCTATGTCTACGATGCAGTACAAACGGCACAAAGATATGCTTTTTGAGAAAAGATAAGCGTGCTTCCAAACTGTGGGATAGTAAAGGATTGTTTATTTTAGCCCAATCACCGGTATGAACCAACCCAGATACGAACCATCACCTCCCTGAGCGCCAGTACGGGGAGCTCATTTTTGGGATATATTTAATCGAAGAACGGATGAAAATCATCGGATTATGCTTAACGGCCATATTATTGCTCGTTGCCTGTGAGCCGAATGAACCAAGTGAAAAACCGCCGAATATCGTGCTCTTCTTGGTCGATGACATGGGCTGGCAAGATACGTCGGTGCCTTTCGCTGCGGAACGGACGCCCTTTAACGACCGTTACCATACTCCGAACATGGAGCGGCTCGCCGCCGAGGGCATGAAGTTTACCCAGGCCTATGCCATGCACGTGTGCTCGCCGTCACGGGTCAGCTTGATGACGGGTATGAACCCCGCCAGGCACCGGGTCACGAACTGGACGTTGCAAAAAGACGTGCTACAACCCATGGAACAGAACCACGATTCGCTCGAATTTCCCTTGTGGAATGTAAATGGGATGAGTCCCTTTCGAGGCGATTCCCTTGCGGTACACGCCCTACCCCTGGCACAGGCGTTGCACGATATAGGCTATTATACCGTGCATTCGGGAAAGGCCCATTTGGGTGCAATGGGCACCCCCGGGGCCGATCCGGTGAATTTAGGTTTCGACATAAATATCGCGGGACATGCCGCGGGCGCGCCCGAAAGCTATTTGGGCACGGAAAATTTCGGGAATGGGAAGACCGGAAAGGAAGTCTGGGCCGTTCCGGGCTTGGAAAAATACCATGGAAAGGATGTTTTTCTGACCGAGGCTATCACAAAAGAGGCCCTGTCCGCGTTGGATTCCGTCGTGACGACCCCGCGACCTTTTTTCCTGTATATGTCCCACTACGCCGTGCATACGCCCATCATGGCCGACGATCGGTTCGTAGAACAATATTACGAAAGGGGGTTGGACTCCACCGAGGCCAAGTACGCCTCGCTGGTCGAGGGAATGGACAAAAGTCTTGGGGATATCATGGACTATCTTGAGAAAAATGAAATGGTCGATAATACTATCATTCTCTTTATGTCCGATAACGGGGGACTCAGTGCCCATGGCAGGGGCGGTGAGCTCAATAGCCACAATAAACCGCTCGCCAGCGGCAAGGGTTCGATGTACGAAGGCGGCATCCGAGAGCCTATGTTGGTCAAATGGCCCGGACAGACCAAACCCGGATCGAGCTCGAGCTACCCGGTAATTATAGAGGACTTCTATCCTACAATTCTCAACATGGCCGGTATCGACAGCATACATGCCATCCAAACCGTTGATGGAAAAAGCTTTATTGCCGCTTTGACCGGCGAGAAAGAACGTGCGGACAACCGTCCGTTGTTTTGGCACTATCCCAACGAATGGGGTATTGACGGTCCCGGTATCGGGGCGGCCAGCGCGGTGCGCAAAGGCGATTGGAAGTTTATTTACTTTCATGCGAGCCGACGCATGGAACTCTATAACCTTGCCGAAGACATTGGGGAAACCACCAACTTGATAGAAGAACGTCGCGAAAAGGCAGAAGAGTTGGCAGGGGTGTTGTCCGATTACCTTCAGAAGGTCAATGCCCAGATGCCCATCGATAAAAATACCGGGGAGAGGGTGGAATATCCTATTGAAATTTTAGGGAATGAACAAAAGTGAGCTATCAAGAGGCTGCTTGACGCAATTCAAAAGTGCTATCACTACGTTTCGTTCCATCTAGGAAAACCAATCTCTATTTCAATACAGCACCCTTTTTTATTACAATGCATTTAGTTTTGCAAAAAAATACAGCGCCATGCCCATCATAGGAAACATCATCAAAGGATTTATAGACGTACGGGACAAGCTCGCTACGGAGAAAGACCCCATTGCCGAACAAAGGGATGTTTTAAAACGGTTGTTGAAGACCGCCAAGAATACTGCCTTCGGCGAACATTATGATTTTGCCGCTATTCTGGAATCCAAAAATCGCTCGGAAGCATTTGCCGAAGCAATTCCTTATCACGATTACAATAAGATCGACGAAGAGTGGTGGCAAAAACTTCACGAGGGCGAAGAAGACGTTACCTGGCCCGGGGTACCCGACTATTTCGCCTTGAGTTCAGGCACCACGGGAAAGACCAGCAAGCGTATTCCCGTTACCGAAGAAATGGTCACGGCCATTCGCGACGCGGGAATCCAACAGGTGTATGCCTTGAGCAATTTTGAGATGCCTCCCGATTTTTTCGAAAAGGGCATTTTAATGTTGGGAAGTTCGACCGACCTGGAAGAGGTAGGTGGTCATAAAGAGGGGGAGATCAGCGGAATCAGCGCCAGCAACATCCCGAATTGGTTCAGGGGCTACTATAAACCTGGTGAGGATATCTCGGCCATGGACGACTGGGACGAAAAAGTGCGGAAAATCGCCGAACAGGCCCCGGAGTGGGATATAGGCGGCTTGAGCGGTATTCCCTCATGGATGGAGCTTATGCTGCAAGAGGTGATTGCCTATAACAAGGTGGATCATATTCACGAAATCTGGCCGAACCTACAGGTCTACACCTCTGGGGGCGTCGCTTTTGGACCCTATGAAAAGAGTTTTAATGCGCTTTTGGGCAGACCGATAACGATTATCGACACCTATCTGGCTTCCGAAGGCTTTATCGCCTTCCAGGCCCGCCCCGATACCGATGCTATGCAGCTGGTGACCGACGGGGGTATCTACTTCGAGTTCGTGCCCTTTGACCCCGATTACATCGAACAGGATGGGTCCCTCTCCGAAGGCGCACCATCGTTAACGCTTTCCGAGGTGGAACTGGACCAAGATTACGTGTTGATCATCAGTACCGTTTCGGGGTCTTGGCGCTATCTGATCGGCGATACTATTGCCTTTACCGACATCGAAAGGGCGGAAATCAAGATTACCGGTCGCACCAAGTTCTTTTTGAACACCGTTGGCTCGCAGTTGTCGGTCAATAAACTCAATGATGCCGTACAGCACCTGCAGAATGAATTTTCCATAAAAATTCCCGAATACACGCTATGTGCCAAAAGGATCGATGAGGAGTTTTACCACTGTTGGTATCTCGGTACAGAAGATGATGCCGATGATGCAAAACTGGCCGATGCCCTGGATGCGTATTTGAAAGGTGCCAATAAAAATTATAAGGTGGCACGTAGCAAGGCCTTGGAAGGGGTAAAGGTCACTACGGTAAATCCCAAGGCCTTCAGCGATTGGAACGGCCGAAACAAAAAGAAAGGTGGTCAGGTAAAAATGGAGCGTGTGATGGGCGAGGACAAGTTCAAGGAATGGGAGGAGTTTGTTAGGAGTTCTGAGTAGTTTATACTGAGTAGTGGGAATTTGGTAATAAGTACAAAGTATGGGTTCTACCGGTATTCAGTGGAATAAGGACGACGGTGGGTTGACAAAAATACGAAAGGAAAAAAGAGCAAGGACAAATAATAAAGTGTTTAGGTTCCAGGGTCCGATCCAACGACCGACAACCGATCACCGCCACCGACAACCAACCAAAAACCAACCACCAGGACCTAACTACTCCGGAGATGCCGAGGGCGCGTCGTGTTCTTCGACCATCACCATGATTTCTTCCGGGGAAAGGTAAAACTTGCGGATGCGGGCCTTGTATTTTTCCTGAATCTCGGCATTGTCCAAAATAAAATTCTTGGTATCGACAATATAGGAGGCCATCCCGTGGGAAACGGCATAGGTGTCGGCGGCCCGTTCGGCTTCCTTGAGATAAGATCCCGAAAAGGTGTATTTGAACCCGAACCAAACTAGATTGAGGCTACTTCGGTTTTGATAATCCATAATATGTCCGAGTTCGTGGCCAAGCCATCCGACCATGATATTCTTGGGGACGTCCCTAGTTAAATATTCCTTCCCGGAAATCTTGATTTTTTCGCTGATCAGCACCACGTATTTCCGCTTTTTTCGAGTTGTGAAAAGACTCCCGAATAGCGGCTGCGCCTGCATGGTCGATTTTTTGATGTTTTTTTTGAACTTAAAGGTAATAGGGGTCTTTGCCAGTTCGGGATAGTGCGAAAGGGCGATACGGGCTTCTTCCTCTATCGACTCGGGAACGATATGTTGGGCATTCAAAGCAATCTGTGCCATAAAAAATACTAAAGTAATGCGGTACATGTATGAAAAAGGGGATATTATGGTATTGAGAATAAAAATAGAATAAAAACTATACATAGAACGCAAGTACAATGAAGATTGTCAATATACCTAAATTTAGGACTCCAGCTCCTTGTTTTTACGCTTTCGTCAAACATTGTTCGAAAAACGCAACTACTTTTCCGGTTTGCAAGGGCCGCATTAGTATCTTTAGACCATCGGGGGTGTAGCCATAGAGTCTAACGCCTTTCTAACTAAATCCGTATATCGATGTTCAAAAAGCTGACCAAACGTCCGCTGCTCCTGATTTTTTTCCTTCTTTTAACGGTCATTGTAGCGGCCGTTGTACTTGCCCAGTTCATGGCTAAGGATGCCTTATCGGACTATCTGGACCGAAAGTTGCCCAAGCACGTGCAATTGCAGTACGAAAACATGGAGGTCAACTTGATTGACGGCACGATTGCTTTACAGGATATTGCCCTAGACTTTTACGATCACGATTCAATGGTACTCAATACCACGGTCCGTATGGATGGCATGGCATTGAAAGGTCTGGCCTATTGGGATTTTTTGGTCAATAAAGAAATATATGTGCGTCGTTTACTCCTGGAGCGTCCTCGGTTGAGGCACTATCCTTATCGGATGCAGCCCAAAAAAGAGACAGAGCCTATGGGCGTGGTCGAGCTTTTGAAGGCTATCGAGATTGGGGAATTTTCAGTGGAGGAAGGGACGTTGACGCTGCTTCGGGAAACCAGTGATAGTGTGGCTTTCGCGGTGAATGACGTCAATTTTTCGATAGACAATATCCGGACCGATCCAGAGCGGATTACCAAAAAAATTCCGGTGACGTACGAAGCTTACGAGCTGAACGCGGATTCGCTGTACGTCAATCTCGGCCCCTTTGAAAAACTAAACGTGACGAGCCTTACTTGGAACCAGTCCTATGCGAAGATTGCCGGTCTCCGGCTGCACTCCAAATATAGCAAGACCGAACTTTCACGGCAGCTAAGCGTCGAACGGGACCACATCGATCTTCAAATTCCCGAAATGAAACTCGATTCGATACGATTCGGATTTGAGAAGAACACACTTTATATCCACACGGGATCGGGAATAATCAAAAAACCGGATTTGGAGATGTATCGGGACAAACTGATCGCCGATGACACAAAAAATAAAAAGCTCTATAGTCGTTCCCTTCGAGAGCTCCCCATTCATATCGAAGTGCCAAAAGTCGAAATTGCGAACGGGAGAATTAGCTACAGTGAACAAGTAACCACCAATGCTTCGCCCGGAAAGTTGTTATTTGAAAATCTGAACGCTACCATTCTGAATATCTCCAACACCTATCCCGAAGGCGACAAGACAGAGATAAAGGCAAGGACCAAATTTATGGGAGATGGTGATATGACCTTGGACTGGTCCTTTGACGTTAACCATGATAACGATGCGTTTCTGGCGGCCGGTACGGTATCCAATTTCAATACGGAGCGCATTAATCCATTTTTGGAATCCAACTTACGGGCCAAAGCTAGTGGAACGATAGAACAAATGTACTTTACGGTCAGCGGAAACGGAGTATCGGCTTCTGGGGACATAAAGATGAAATACGATGATTTTAGGTTTCAAGTGTTAAAGAAAGATGGGTCGGGAGTCAATAGGTTTCTTACTGCTATCGGCAATCTGTTTGTCGACAGCGGATCGGATACCGATGCCGAAGGGTTTCGGCATGGCAATATATATGCGGAACGCGACCCTACCAAGTCTTTCTTCAATTATCTATGGCTCAATGTCCAAGACGGTACAATTAGCGTTCTGACCGGAAACGGTGAGAAGGAGTAGCGATTGGTCGTTCCAGTGAATCTTCAGAACAACTTAGCGATTGACTGTTCCGCTTGATCTTGGGAACAACATGATAATAAAGGTTTCGGAAAAAGGTTGAAACTTAAGCCGTCACTGCTTCCACCTCCGCCTTTTTATTGTCTTGGTACATCTTGGGACTGCATTTGTACCTGCGTTTGAAAATTTTTGAAAAATAGCTTCGGCTTGAAAGCCCCACTGTATAGACAATTTCCGAAATATTCATATCGGTGGTCGTAATCAGGCGTTCCGCTTTGTTCAGGCGTTCATTACGTATAAAGTCAGATACGGTTTTATCGTGCAATAGCTTAAAGCCTTCTTGCAATTTACTGGCCGAGAGACCACATTCCGTACAAATGCTTTTGATTGAATATTGTATTTCTGGATGTTTCTCGATTTTACGTGATATTTCAACAATACTGTTCAGTTCGTATTTAGTCAACGAACCGGTGGGATTTTCATCTTCCTTAAGGTCTGATTGAAGATGTTCTATCTCCATCGCCAAGGTCAGGTTCAAGATACCCTCGACCAGCAGTTTTTTGACAATACCCCTTTGGTTGATTTTTCCGATTTGGGCCAGTTGCTCCCCAATACGAATGTTGTAGGTGCCGAAGTAATGCAACGATTCTTCCTTGCCTTTGGCGAACAGACTGTACATTTGCTGCCTCAAAGTCTTCGTATCCTTTATAGATGCATCATCGACAACCCTGATAACACAGAGTTTAACCCTGCGGTTTGCCGTAAAGGTAATCTCGCTGGTGGCGCCTGCACCTCCCAAGATTGCCGTTTGAAATTCATCCAGCGTCGAAGTTGTGTTGGTCCCACCGTAACTATGTTGCACGCTTCCTTTGAGGCAATACATGAAAAAAATCGGTTTTAAGGGCGCCGAATCCGTGGATATTTTGAAATCTTCCCGAAAACATACATCGTATTGTAAGAACGAAAATCCACCATCGAGCTGAATTCCCATGATACTTCCCGAACCGAAATCGTTGTCGAATTCCAACACGCGTTCATCATCGTAGCTGGAGACCGATCCGCCCAGAGAAATATTGGTAGTATTGATATTCTTCTCAATAGCTTTGGAAGTAAGACGTAAAGTTTTCATTTCATTGCAGTTTATAACGAAGTGTTCTAATACCCGTTGCTTTCGTAAAATCGTAATTTAAATCGGTATATAAAATGACCGAGGTCGAAACTCTGATAAAATTATTATTTAGACCGGCTGCTTAAAATCTCCGATCTTGAATTATCGTCTTTGGAAGTGTTATGGTTGGTACTACCGACGATAAAATTTTCTGGAAGTTCTTTGTTCTTTTGCTCGGCGCGCATATTTCTCGGTTTTCTTCCGATTCCGAAAAATGTTCTGATTTTGGACATGCTGTTGAATTTAGATAAATCGATCAAAAGGCTTCAAATAATCCAAAGTTATTACCCAGGCAACATTGGCGTTACCCTATCGTGCTATTTGGACCGTAAAACTCAACTATTCTCCTGAATAAAACGTTACAGAATTTCTGAAATGGATTATATAATTTCATTGGCCGTACAAAATAGCGATAAACCACCGATAGAACAACAGGTATGGCACAACTGCTCTCATAAACCTATGTTAAATTGAATGAGGTGGATAGTTGCCAGGGATCGAACCAAAAGGGCCGTTCAGTTAGACGGCATCAGCTTGGATTTTTTATAAGGAAAATACACCTGCATACGTGTTCCTTTACCCGGTTCACTTTTGGCGACGATGTGGCCGTTATGGTTTTCCACTATTTTTTTACAGATGGCCAATCCAAGTCCGGTTCCCTCATAGGCATGTTTTTTATGAAGCCGCTGAAACAATTGGAATACCTTGACGTCTTGTTTGGAATCGAAGCCGATACCGTTATCCGTCATAGTCACTAAAAGGTATTTTGACATAGAGGGGTTTAAAGCTTCATTCATTATTCGGGGAGGTAAAATTTCTGTGGACACTGTAATTTCGGGGACGCTATCGTGCTTTTTGTATTTAAGGGCGTTCGAGAGCAGGTTGCTGAACAACTGTTCGAGCTGGAACTCGATACCGTTTATACGTGGCAGATCTGGAATATAAATTTTGGCACCGGTTTCTTTGATTTTTTCGCTTAGGTCGTCAAGAACCTTCTCAAACACCTCGTTCAGATCTACAGGTCCATGTGATTCTACCTCTTCGGTCAATCTGGCGTAGGAAAGCAAATTTCGGATCAAAAGCTGCATACGGTTGGCCGATTGGTCCACTTTTTTGAGGTATTTTTTTCCCTTTTCCGAAAGGCCTTGCAGGTCCGTATGCGACATGCGGCTGATAAACATCTGAATCTTGCGCAGCGGCTCTTGTAAATCGTGGCTAACGACCCGGTTGAACGATTCGAGTTCCGCATTGGTACGTTCGAGTTCGCGATTGCGGCGCTGCAGGGTGATTTCGTTTGCAATTTCTTGGGTAATGTCTCGAATTACTCCGACCATGAACGGTTCTTCGTTCTTTTCAAAAAAATGCCCCTGCATTAGTATGTTTTTCAGCTTACCATCATGGAGCTTTAGACGATATTCGATGCGAACGGTTTTTCTTTCCTTCAACGTACTGCGAACGTTTTTTTCGAAGCGTTTTCTATCGGCAGGATGTATTAAGGAGGTGATTAAATCTAGGGAGGGGATTTTCTCCGATGGCTCCATCCCCAGTAATCGAAAACAATTGTCACTGTACGTTAAGGTTTCGGTACTCAAATTATAGCTGAAACTGCCTACTCCGGCTACGTACTCCGCATCGTTAAGTACCATATTCTGAAGCGCCAAACGCTCGTTGGCGATATTCAGTTTATTTTCGGCTTTTTTGCGCAGGGTGATATCTTGCGAGACGATGGTGACCCCATCGCCCAACTTTAAAATTTCGTTGCAAAAATAGAAATGTCCCTTGGGCAGATGGTATTCCCGTTCGACTTCTTTTGATTTCCCTGAAGCGATAACTTTCATGTAAGTTTCAAAATCCCCGTAATTCAATAAAAAAGGATATTCTTCAGAGGCAAGCTTGCCCGTTGATTCCTCCGCGGAGCGTCCTGTAAGGTCTTTAATTTTGTCATTGATATACGAAATCTTAAAGTCCTTTATATTTCCATCCCCGTCGCGTACGGCCTCAAAATAACTTATAATATATTGCAAAGAACTGAGCATGTTTTGTAGGAAAGATCCGGTGCGCTCGAGTTCCAGGTTTTGGCTTTCAAGCCTTTTATTGAGTTGATGTAGATTGAGTTCCGCTTCTTTGGTAGCGGTTATATCGCGCGAGGTTACCGTAATACCATCATGGGTCGGGGCAAATGTTGATAAAAACCATATTCTTTCGCCGTTGATTTCGTAATCGACTTCTCGGCTTTGGGGTCGGCCCCTTTCCATGGTATCGTTCAAAACCCCGATTAAACCTTTGGCGACGGTAAACGGATAAATGTCGGATAGTTTATTATTGACGGTATTCGACGCGGACCGACCGGTTATAGCCTCAATTTTGGAGTTGACATAGGTAACCTTAAAATCGATTGCCTCGTCTTTCTCCGCCTCATGAAGGGGAACAAGATAGTGGACTACATTATCTGTATTTTCTAAAATGTTCTGAAGGAAATTCTGAGTGGCTCCAATTTTTTTTCGGTCGGAATTTATTCGCGAATAGGCGAACATCAAGCTACCCAGGGTAAAAAGGGATAAGTATAAAATATTGATTGGGGTAAGGGTCATCTGCGATTCGTAGGCTGCTTTCCGCTGTTTGAGCAGTTCGTATTCTTCGGCAATCATCTCGGTCTTGATATTTTCGAGACTATCTAGATGCTGCTCTATGGACTGTATCTTATTGGACAAAGCTCCTGAGACAGTTATTTTCTCGGCAACCTTTGAGTCTAGAATTTTCAGTTCTCGAAATAATTCGGCGCTAAGTTGAGGCACCCGATTCAGCAATTCTTGCTGCTCAGGATTGTTGGTGGTCAGTCTTCGCAGGCGTTTCAACGACATGTCGCTTTTGTTGTGATAGCCGATGATGGGCGACAAATAACTGCTGTCTTTTGAGATAAGGTACTTGATTCCTGCCGATTCCGACCCCGTGTAATTGCCGAAAAGCATATTGATCTCGTTGATAATCTCTTGGGTACGGGAAACCTGTTCGGTTGATTGGCGCAGCGCGCGATTCATCTTAAACGAAGTGTAGGATATAAAGAAAAGGATAATGATGGCCAATATCAAGAGCAGAAGATAGGGGAGAATACCCGTCTTTTTCCTGTTTAGATTATCGAACAGTGCCATAGCCTGAGATTATGTTGGCAAGATACATCGAATTTGTGGAAAGCAAGGCTAGGACGCTGGACGGAACCTCGGTAAAATCACAAGAAAGCCCGAAACACCGCGCTAACGGATAGGCCGGAGGTATCGGTAAAATGGGCTCTTAAATTCGAAACAGAAAATTGGCTTTATCCGTCTCATTTTCGTGATAATGCCAATTGCGTCTTACCACTTGACCAATCGTCTTTTTAAGCTCTTCGAACCGGTTAGGTTTATTGATATAAATGTTGGCTCCATGAACAAAGGTTTCCTCGATGTCTTTCTCGGAAGATGAGGTGGAGTAGATGGCTACCACTAAATCTTTGAGTTCAGGGTTCTTTCTGATTTCTCGCAAGCATTCAAAACCGTCCATCACGGGCATATTTAAGTCGAGGAAAATCAGGTGAGGGTAAGCAGCAGTATCACTTGCATGCAGGCAATCGAGTAATTCTTGGCCGTTGTGAAATTCCGTCAGTTCGGTGGCGATATCTATCTCTTGCAATGCGTCGGCAAAGAACAATCTATCGTCTTCATCGTCGTCTACCAGCACAATTTTCAGGGGGGTGGTGCTCATTTTGGGTCTCTCGGTAAACATTAATTAGGTTGTACGGACTTTATTTCTCTTCTCGATAATACGTAAAAAAGCAGTTGGGGTGAGGCCCGTGATTTTTTTGAATTGGCCCGACAAGTGGGCGACACTACTATAATCGAGCCTACGGGCAACTTCTGTTAGGCTCATCCCGTCTTCGAGCATTAATCTTTTAGCGTACTCAATTCTCCGCAAGATAATAAAATTCTCGATGGACGAATGGGTTTCCTCGGAAAAACGATTAGATAAATAAGAATACGAATAACCCAATTTTTCGGAGAGATAAACGGATATCTTTTCCGTTCGCATGTCGGGCGTCTTAATCAGTGTTTCAATGGCATGTTTTACGGCCTTAACGATATTCCCATCCTCTTTGTCCGATAGGGTAATGCCGTACGTTTTAAGGGCCTCGGCCACCATCAGAAGTTGTCTTTCGGAAAGGGCACTATGAACGGTCAGTTCTCCGGATCCGTCAAAGCTAAAAGATATCCCCAAGACATTTAAATGTTCCGTCACAAGTAAACGACATACTTCAGTGGGGTTGTAATGCATCCGAAATTGTACCATGTCAATCGGGTTGGTGGACCATGCGATTAAACGCGCAAAAATAGAAATAAATGCGATAAATTTATTCTCGAAAAACCAAGTTATCCAAAGATGCTGAGATTTAGATCACGCACTGGATATAGGAAGAAGGAAGGTGGAAATGATTTCCATCTTGCGAGTCATTTCTTCCTGAAATTTTCTTCTGGGATAGCCTTAAAAAAATCGGCTGTGTCCAAATCCGCGTTCGGACCGTACGCCATTAAAAACGTGCCCTTGGTTCCATCGCCCATTTCCATAACATACAAAATGGATAGATCGGATGGATTGCTCATGCCTTCATACCGATGATCATTGATATGTTTGACATCTTGTGGTCCGTAGGTAATTTTCGTCCTCGTATCGATAAGTTTGCCCGACTCGTACCGAAAGCCGTGGGTAAACCCGTCGTTTTCGTATTTCCGGATCAGGTCTCTTTCGTGCTTGGCATATTCTTTCATTCCTTCCTTCTTGAGGTTTGACTTCCCGATTAAAGGGAAATTATTTTTACGTCTAAAAGTTAAACAAAAAAACGGACATTTTCCTAAGAAAAAGTCCGTTAATCTGAAGCTGTAGTTGAAACTTCCCTTTTCATCAAAAATTAATGGGAAGACCTAACCTAAAATTAGTTATCGTCCACGGCATCTTCAATAGCGTCGCCTGTATCATCGACAGCATCTTCGACATCGTCACCGGCTTCATCCAGTGAATCTTCTACTTTTTCACTCGTTGTTTTCTCACGGCAACTATTTAATACAGTTACCGAAGAGGTTAATGCAAAGAGTACTAAGAATAAATAAATCGACTTTTTCATTTTAACAGTGTTTAAAGGTTATTAGAGTTTTTTTCTTCCCATGATCAAAGAAATCACGAAGAGGACCAAAAATATAAAAAATAGGATTTTGGCAATACTTGCAGCTCCTTCAGCAATACCACCGAATCCGAAGACTGCGGCTACAATGGCTAAAATCACGAAAATAACTGTCCAACGTAACATAATTTATTGTTTTAGGTTAATATTATTTATGAAAGAGGGGTCGCCTCCTTGTCATGCAAAAGTGAATAATTCGAGCATAGGGGCTTGATGCTATCCGATTTAAAATTAGTTCGATACGACCAGCTTTTCATTATTCTTAATGATATAGATAAATGCAAGTCGCTTTCAGGGTTTTGGAGCATCAACTTTTGCTAAAATGATATAAATACCCCAAATCGGTGAAAAGTTGCAATGCTTCCCCTATGCCCGTCTACGCTAAATCTTCCAAACGCTTGATCTCGTTTAGTCCACTTTCGATAGCCATTCGCTGTTGCCTCAATAGGGTTTCGGTGCTAGGCGGTAGATTGGTCTCTTGGAGAATGTCATCGTATTCTTCGATAGCTTTTTTTTCTCCTTTAATAGATTCCTCCAGCATGGCCTCAACATTATCCGAAGAGAAAAAGTTCTTCAAATCCATCCAAGACCTGTGTGCTTTCCCGGCGAGGCTGTCGCCTTTGTCCACCTCTTGTCCGAATTGTCTGATTTCGCTCTTTAGGGCGTGACCAAAGTCATAGCGTTCTTGGGCCTTCTTTTGAAAATAGCTTTTGAGATTAGTGTGTTCGACATTTTCGGCCGCATTTTTGAATCCTTTTTCGGCATCGTACGTCTTTTCCAATAAATCGTTTAACTTGTCACCGACCTTCTCTGTGTATGTACTCATAGTATATAATATTGTATTTGTGGTGAACGGAACTTGAGATAGATGCGTTCCGCAAGACATCTTAAAACCGTAAATTTAACGAGAAGAATAAGTGAGGCATGCTGTATAAAATTTAAAATTGTCTGTGTTGCTATAATAGATAATCGTGTCACTATTTGTTGGGATACCGCACAGTTGCTTTGTCCTTTAAGATAAAATTGTTCCAAATTAAGAAGGTTACGAGAAATCCCGCAGGTTCTGTTTCGCGCCCAGGTCGATTTAAAGTTGAGATCAAACCTCCCTTTAAGGTTGAGATCAAACCTCCCTCCGCGGGTTCGTATCCAAATATTAACAGTAAAACGTAAGACTATGATTCGAAAAGGAACAAGGGTAAAATGGAATTGGGGCAATGGTACGGCGGAAGGTACGGTTGTCGAGACCTATACTTCAAAAACGACCAAAACGATAGAAGGCTCCGAAATTACCCGCACTGGCGAGGAGGGCAATAAGGCATTGTACATCGAACAGAAAGATGGAGATCACGTGCTTAAACTTGAAAGTGAAGTAGAGCGTGTTGCGGATTAAATCGGTCGGCCTCGAAATCGTTGTCGTCTTGCGAGGGGATGTTCAGTGGTCAATTCATTGTTCCGCTGTACGAGTAATGGGTAGAGGGGCGGCTGAACTGTATTCGAGGTGGCTCAAATAAAAATGGCCTCGACATTGAAGTGCGTCGAAGCCATTTTCTAACAACCAACCAAACTATCTTAGAAACTTGTCATATCATAAAGGGCCATTTGAATAACGCCTCTATCTTAAATATGATATTACAAAAGTAGGTTGTTCGGTCGGTGCGTTGTTGCTGTATCGCAAATTAGATTAACTGTAAAATATTTTTTTGCATTAAAGAGCATAACGAAATTATGAAGTCCATCATAAAATTTTTTAAGTACAATTATCGAAGGGTTTTACAGAGTATTGCCTTTTATCCGGTATTGATCAGTTTATTGTACGTACTTGCCGCGGTAGTCTCCCTGAAGGTGGACAGCTCCGAACTGGTGGAACAGCTCAAGGAAAAGGTACCTTACCTATTTATTCAAGACTATGAAACCGTGCGCGCTATGCTCTCTACCTTCGTCGGAGGCATAATTTCGCTGACGGTATTTAGTTTTTCCATGGTTATGGTGGTATTGGGGCAGGCCTCCAGCGATTTTTCCCCGCGGTTGTTGCCCGGGTTGATATCCAATAAGAAGAATCAGGTGATCTTGGGCATCTATGTGGGAACGCTATTGTATTGCACCTTAATATTGCTTTCGCTGGGCGCTTACGGCACCGACTCCTATAACGTAGGAATGTCGGCCATGTTGGCGGCGGTTATGTCGGTAATCTGTATCGTACTCTTTATCTATTTTATCAATAGCATATCGAAGGCTATCCAAATTCACAATATCATCGACGGGATTTACGAACGCTGCAATTCATTTTTGGCGCGTGAATTAGGTGGTCATGATGCTACGAAGGTCGGTCTACAATACATCGATAGCCAAGAATGGAAGCAGATTCTTAGCGATAGGTCGGGATACTTCAGGGGATTCGATCGTGCTCTGATGTCTTCCGCGACCAAGGAAGTGGGCAATCAGATTGAAATCGTGCCATATCTCAACCGCCATATCTGGAAGGGGGATGTTGCCATCAGGGTCAAAAACAATATTTCGGACGAGGCCGCTGAAAATCTGTTGTTCTGTATGGATATTTCTTCGGATAGGCACGAAGATGATAAGGGCATCGGGGGCATGATCAAGTTAATGGAAATTGCGGTCAAGGCCATGTCGCCCGGTATCAATGATCCAGGCACCGCCATAGACGCGGTCACCAAATTGGGAAGCCTTCTAAGCAAGTTTTTGCAATTTCCGCATATGGTATCCAATACCTTCGACGGAGGAGAGCTTATTCTTATCGAGAACCATATACCGGCTGAGGAACTCATGCGTATTCTTGTGCAACCCATACGACTGTATTCTAAAAAGGACAGTTCGGTGATGTACGAGCTCATCAATGCCCTACAGTTTATGTACGATGCCCACGGTCTCTCGCGTGACGATCGCCAAGCCTTGGCCGATGAGCTCGAAGCGACGCGACGTGACATCGAAATGCACATTGATAATGAGTATGACAAACAGGGCCTACTCGCATTGCTCGAAGATCAAGGGGAGAACTAATGTGCGTTGCTAGTCGCCGCCATATCCGCGACCTGGCCTTGCTCGAAAATCGTGGAGAACCAAACCGTAGCCAAAATTCCCGGGTAGAGATTGGCGTGTCCGTGATTTTCCATGGCATACTAAACCAGGGAGCTGCGACGTTAGAGGTCTGACGGAATCCGGATTCGAAGCCGAGCCGGACCGATCCAGCAACAGCAACCCCAATGAAATTTCACAACATCCTTCTGATTACCCTTGCCCTGACCTGCAATGGCCTGGGCTTCGCGCAATACCAAGAACCGAACAATGGCATGACCCCCATTAGCCAAATCGTTATCGACTTGAACGATGCGGAGGGAATCGACCCGGGAGAGGTACAGAAATACAATGCGCTGAAAAAGGGACAGTTCTTCCGGCTTAAAATCGATAATGTCAATACCTATCTCTATGACGTCAGCGTTGGAAACGAGGACATCGATACCTCGATGGAGCTGCCGGCCAGTGTGCTGGACCTGGTCGATTTTGGAGGTGTCAAAGCTTCCCTGCAAAATCTGAATACGGTGAGCGGGACGATCAAAAAATTCGTTGCCCTCGGTCCGGAGACCGGTCTGCTGGGCTCCGATACGGATAAGGTGCTTACTGTCGAAGAATTACGACGCTATCTTGCCGGGGTCAAAAGCCGGGCAAAGAGCGATTTTACCGCGCTCGGTACTAAGACCTCCGAAGTGGAAAATCTTTTTTTGCAGGGCGAAGATTTCCGAAATACAATGACAACAGTCGAGCGCAACCTGCTGGGCGAGGTACCCTCGAAGGGTGACATCAAGGCCTTGCTCGTATCTTTTAAGGAAAGAAGGGCCGACATTTTTAGGATAAAGGAAAAGTTGCTGCGCGATAATGCGGGGTTTATGAAAGTGGTAGAATTAAACAAAGCGCTGGTATCCGAAAATAAAGTTTTGAAAGCATCGATTGGCGAAATCGGGAAAGTCTACACGGCGCTGATCAAAGCCGTCGATTACCTCATCGAGCAGCTATCCGCAGAAAATTATGGGAAATTCTCGGCGGTACTGATCGGTGTGCTCAACAATCTCGATTTTAGCTATACTAGCATGCCCATTCAGCACCATAGCGATGTCAACGAGCTGGTAATTCAGCTGAAGCCGAGGGATAAATACGCTAAATTATCCAGGTATTCGACCGTCTTGCGGATTCCCGATATCGAGAAATCCTTTTGGGCGGTCAGCACCGGATTTTACCTCACGGGAAATCCCGAAAATAGTTATTCCATCGTTGAGCGCGTTGACAACGGACAGTCCCTTTACGATTTCCTGAAAGAGGATAAGGCCGAAATCGAACTCGGTATCAACACCATGATACGGCACGGCCGCCGTATCGGGGAAGTTTTGGAAACCCCCACTTTTTGGCATTTCGGCTTTGGTGCAGGGCTGAGCATCGACCAAAAGTTCAAGCCGCGATTGATGGCGGGTACGGGCCTCGCCTTTGGCGGAAAAAACAAATTGATTATCGACTTCGGGGCCGTCCATGTGTACTATGATACCTTGAGCAAGGCCTACACCTTAAAAGCCAATACGGTGCTGCCCAAGGATTTTTTGGTCAATGCGACGAAAATTCAGGGATACGTTTCGGTAGGGTATTTAATCGGGCTTTAGCCCCATGTCATTCCTCCAACAGGTATCCGATATTCTCCAAGTTCGCGGTATGGTAGGCCACTAAACGGTTGACCGACATCATATAGCTGAGCTCCCTTACCTTTTTGCTAAGTCCTTTTTCGGTAGCGATTTCGTGCAGGTTCTCCGTGATTTCAGCAACGATGGCGTCGGTAGTATTACCGGGGTTCACCTGCATAATACGGAGGTTTTCGGATGTTTCCTCTTCGTTCGCGCAACTGAACTTTACATAGCCCATCACCAATTGTTGCTCCCGCTCCGATAGAAAACTGATATCACTATCGTCGAAATAGCGGTTTACTTGTTTGGCAATGGCATACAGGTTGCTGAGTTCCTTGCCCAATAAATCCTCTTTTATCATTTTTGGATGGATTAAAATTTAGATGGATAAGATACGTGATCTTGCATATTATGAGGTGTGCAATTCATAAAATTAGTGACACGTATAGAACCTATCGCAAACCTTACTGGGATGAATATTACGTTTTGAGGCCTAAGGATACCCTTTTTGGAATTTACTCAAACAATCGCCCCCCGAGCTTTATCCAGTCCGCACTGCTGTAGGAAGAGACTGTCGAATACGGGCAGTACCGAGGGCTCGAGCAAGGTATTACGGGCATCGATCCAGGCCTCTACGGCCGCGGTTCCGTACATGCGCCGGATTCGGGCAGCATCGAGGTTGAAGTTGATCTTTCCCCAGTGAAGGGCATAGGGAATCTGCTCCTGCTCCAGTTTTTCCCAGGCTGCAGCAAAGAATTTCCGTGCCGGCAGGCTGTCCACCCCGTCCATTTCGAGCACACAGGAGTTCGGGAATCGGGTGAATCCCAAGGTAGCCCCGGTACCCTTTACGTAGCGAAGGGCGAGTCCCCCCGGAAACGGATCCCGTCTGTTCACCTCGATCAGCAGTTCTACGGTACGGGGAGAGTCGGTGGCGTCGATCGCTATGGCGGCACTGGCCACCTTTCCCCTGAACTTGGTGTAGCCGAACATTTCGCGTACGGTTCCGACCCGAGGCGGTTCTGGCTTAAAGGCGAGCCCGAACATCAGGTTGACCATGGCGGGGATTCCCCGGCCCGAAGCGGGCAGCTTGTCCAAAAGCGTGGAGATGATCCCCAACAGGTCGTCGCCATAGGTAAAATCGTTGCTGCGTTGCAAGGGCGTATGTGGTAGGGCGAAGGGTTTTTTGAAGATGTATTTCAAGAAGGCCCCCTTATCGGCGTTTCCGGGTTCGAACTTGTGGATGTTGAACAGCACCTCAAAATGGTACATCTCGCCGCTCTCTCCCGTTCCCGGCAGGTTTAGGGCGGAAAAATCCAAGGTCCGCATTGCGGTTTTTAACGTGTCGTCATAGGCTATGTTACCCAGGCGATGTTCGGTAAGCAGAAACTGGGGCTCTGTCTCGATCATCACCCCATGGATAAAGCCAAAGCTGCCAAAGCTTACCAGTGCCGCATCGAAGAGGGCGTCGTCACGGACCAAATCCGCATCGAGCCAGTCCACGAACTCCTGGGAAGCCACGGGATAGGAAGCCCTTTCCAGCCAAATATGTCGATTGCTGCCGGTAACGAGATGCAGCCCGACCGTAAATTCGGGAATTGCCCCGAACTTGATGGCAGCCCCGTGGGTACCCGTAGAAAGTGCGCCGGCGATGGTCTGCCCGTTGCTCGCCCCCGAGGCCTTGATCGAACGTTGGGGGTTTTTGTTCGCCAATCGGTTGTTCAGGTCATTGATAAGGGCCCCGCACTGCACGAAATACAGGTCTTCGGGAGTCTGCGCGTAATTGGCGTCCACAAATTTTTGCCGCATGGGAAAGGAAAAGTTCAGGCTGGCGGTATCGACCATTCCTCCCTCGGTCACCCCTACTTTGGTAAAGGACCATCCGCTGCCTATGGCCCGTAACTTGATGTTGTTGGTGACGGCATGGCCGATCAGCCACTGAAAGTTCTCGGTCGTGGCCCGATACCGGTCCCGATAACTGTCCGCCGGCGGGTTCCAGAGCTTGAATGACGCATCCTGCTCCAATCGATGGGTGAAATTCTCGTGCTTGTTCGTCCAATTGCGAATGGGTAGCGGGTCTATGCCTTCAGGTGTCATGGTCGTATTTTTTGTGTTTAGAACTGCAATTCTTCGTGTGTACGGCTACTCTTCCAACTCGCCTTCCCCGTCCCGGGGCCGGGCGCAGCCATAAGTTGCAGTTCTGTGGTTGACGAGACCCAGGGTCACCGCACTCAAAAGAAAATCGGGGAACGAGGTCTTGACCACCACCCACGAAAGGGTCTTTTCGCGGCAGGGACATTCGGTGTTTGCAGTTTCTGGATTCACATCGATCCTTTTTTGTTTAAGGCCCCAATAATAGCTCCAGCTGGACTCCCTATGGCATTCCAGGTTTGCGACACTATCGTCAAACGGACTCGCTTCGATCCGGGTGCTGACACAGGAAACGGAAAGCAGCATTAGTCCAGCCATGAGCACCATACTAAATAAGGAGCGAAATTTTTTAGGAAAGGGATAGGGACAGCGGAGGTTCTTGGCGTACTGGGGGCGGCCGAGTTTCGCAATACGGGGGAGACCGAATTCTCTAAAATATCGAAGGAGCATAGTTATAACGGATAAATGGTATAAAAGGGGGAAGTCTCCTAAAGGTAAAAAATCAGTATCGCGGTAGTACCAAAAAATGTACGAATGGATACCGTAACTGTATGGCTGGTGGGGCTTTGGGTAAGGTTGGAATATACATTCCGGAGAGTCCCATTGGTCGCGGTTTCAGGATGATGTCCTTTTCGTGTTAATTTTTGGAATTAGTCGATTTTCCTACATATATTTAAGAAAATAGTTGTATTTTGGAACGTAAATATCTTCCCCCTTTTACGAATCGGTCTTTTTTTTTGGTCGTTTCCCCCCCGACACATTTTGCACACTTTCCCCCTGTTAAAGAATCATTCTTAATTCCAAGCTATTATGGAAGATACACTCAGGGAATTGGCCGAACAGGCGTATTCTAATTACTCAAGTGTCCTGAACGACATCGACCGGATAAAAACGGACATCACCCATGTTAGACAGGGCAAGGTCGAACTGTCGGAGATCCAGACGGACAAAAGACGCCTGTCCAACAGAATTTCACGCGAGGGAACGGCCGAACTACAGGCCTTGGAGCGCATCAACGGCGAGGCCAATTTTCAGGACATCCGCATTGTTCGCCGAATCGTCGAACTTTCGAGGGCCGTGGGCCGGATCACCACGAATTCAAGGTTGGGCAATACGGGCTACGGCACCGGTTTTCTGATCGCCCCAAACCTGATCCTTACCAATAACCATGTGCTGCCCGACCCCCAGGTGGCGAGCAATTCTACCATACAATTCGATTATGAGCTAGACCAGCATGGCAACCCTGGGGCCTCGGAGAGTTTCAATCTCTTGCCCGAAACTTTTTTTGTTACCTCGAATTATACAAAAAACATCGAAGACCCGTTCAGCGGACTCGATTTTACGGTGGTCGCCGTAGCGGAATCTTCGCATGCGGGCACCCCGCTTACCGATTTTCCGGTGGCCCGCTTGGACAAAAAGCTGGGGAAGATCATCGATGGCGAAAACTGTGTAATCGTGCAGCATCCGAAGGGCGATTATAAGAAGATAGTAATGAAGGATATCCGGATGCTGGTGCTCAAGGACGATTTCCTCATCTACGAATCCGACACGCTTCCCGGCTCATCGGGCAGTATGGTACTCGGACTGGGAACCGGGGAGGTGGTCGCCCTGCACCACAGCGGTGTCCCGAGAAAGAACCGGCACGGACAGTGGTTACGAAAGGACGGATCGGTGGTACAGCCCGGAGACCCCGACAACCTCATCGATTGGATGGGCAACGAGGGCATCCGGGTAAGCAGTATCTTGAAAATGCTCGAACGCATCCCGGTTGCCGAATCCATGGAGCGGGGCAGGGCCGAATTGCTCGGCAGTGCCCGAAATGTCAGTGCAGCCTCGGTAAGAAATACAGTTTCCGGTCCCACACATGCTGCATCAAACGGCGAGGAAACCCCTGCTCCACAAAATTATTATTCCATGAACCGATCCGAAAGCGTGGGTTCCCGCACCCAATACTTCGAGGTCCAATTGTCCGGGGTCAAGGAAATGCAGAAAGATTGGAAGGAAAACGCGACCGGCCTGGTCCCCGGCCTGCTGCTCAACGAGCCCCTGTACCCCATGTCAACCGAGGCCTCACATCGCAATTTTTACTACATTCAAGTACGATCCGATAAAAATCCCTGGGAAATTGCTGCCGATCTAGAGGGCCTTCCCCAGATCGAAACCTGTACCCCCGACCTTGAGATGTCCACCGATATCAGGGAGGGGCATTACGGCAGGTGGTCGGGCAACGAAAGTCTGGAGTCCCTGGACGACGGCACCGCCGATTGGTCAGAGAGCGAAGGGAACTTCAGGATCAGATGGGCCAATGCACGATTGGTCAAGGCCCATATCCAGGGAAACAAGCATCGGGAATACCGGGCCTGGAACCGGGAAGCGGTAAACATGTGCGAGATCGATTTGGGCAAGGAACCCTTTAAGACGAGCGCGAAAAACCTGGAAAAAATACGTCTTGTACAATTGGATACCGGGTATACGGACCACAACAAGGTATTGGGAGGCTTCGATCTGTTGCAGGACGAGGATTTCATCGACGGCGAGGATGCCCGTGACGAAATGGACACCGGCATCCTAAGACAGCCGGGGCATGGCACCCGGACCGCCAGTATCGTAGTCGGCAGACAGACCAACGACAGGATAGAAAACGATGGGAATACGGGTATCGCGGTCGATAGTTCGGGACGTCCGCTGGTAAAGGTGATTCCCTACCGTATCTCGAAATCCGTCGTCTTGATCGGCCGGGGACGCAATCTCTTCAATGCCGTACTGCAGGCCATAAACGCCAATGCCGATATTATCTTTATGTGTATGGGCAGCTATCCCCGACCGATGATCTACAGCATTGCGAAAACCGCCTACGAAAGGGGAATCATCTGGGTCTGCGCCGCGGGCAACAAGGTGGAATCTGTCATAGCACCCGCCGTGTATCCGGGTACTATAGCTGTGGCGGCCTCGAACCCCAACAACGATGTCTGGAAATATTCTTCTTACGGGACCCCCGTCGACATTACCGCCCCGGGCGAGGATGTTTACGTGCCCTTCAAAAGTAAAAAACAGGAAGATATCATGGTGTTCGGCTCGGGAACCAGCTATGCCACGCCCCATGTGGCATCGGCGGCAGCCCTGTGGAAAGCCAAGCACCTCGACTTCCTAAATAAACATGTAAAGAAACCCTGGCAGACCGTAGAACTGTTCCGGAAGCATCTAAAGGCCTCGGCCAACAAAAAACCGAACGGAAGGGAATGGGACAAAGACCGTTTTGGCGACGGCATTCTTGATGTGCGGAATCTATTACAGCAGAAACTGCCGGACATCGATGACCAAACGGAAGTCGATGCCTTGCTGGGCAAGCTTGAGCATGCCTACGCCGGCAAGGAAAAACCCGAACCTTGGGACCTTGGTGTTCGAGAGACCATCCATTTCCTTTGGAATACGGCGAGAAGGAAGCTGACCCCCGGTTTTGAGAGTGGCAATGTGGGGGAAGCCCTGACCGAACGGGCGAGGATCAGTGTGGCCGCAATGACGGGAAGACCGGTGAACAAAGTGCTCGAAAGCTATTCGCAGTTCGACGACGATCAGACCGAAAGCCTTCTCAAAGTGTATTTCGAGAGTTTTAATTGATTGATTTACACCAAACCGTCCTGAGTCGGCCAGCCGAGGGTCTTCTTTAAAATGGATATGGATAAAAAAAAGCTATTATGGATCACTATTTCGACCTTCATTTCCATCCTTTGGCCAAGAACCATCTCGCCAACGGAAGGGAAAAGCCATCCGACGGCAACGCCCTTAAGGCCTTGACCCGTCCCATCGCGATGTCAAAGACCTTTAAGGAAACTACCGATGAAACCGTACTTCGTACCGTCGAGAGCCAGAGCTGTATCGACTACCTAAGGGAGGGAAAGGTACATCTGGGCATTGCGGCCGTTGCCGCCCTGGAATTCGGGATAGCTTCAAGCCAAGGTTTTATAGCCGATATCCTAAAGAGCAACCTGAAAAAACCTTTAGATGATGACTATTTCGATGCAGTCAAGGAGGGGGAGGTTTCGTACCTCAATCTGTTTTTAAGGGAAGTCGAGCGCTATGTTACACTGCGAAAGAACAACATCATCGAAATCCTGAACCGAAACAACGTCCATACGTACAACGACAAAGCCCTCAAAATGACATTTGCGATCGAAGGTGGCCATAACCTTTGTACGAAGAAAATCGGAAATGCACTGGAATACGATAGTTTCGAGAGCTGTGGGAATTCCAGTGTTTTCGAACCCAAAAATGGCATGCCCCAACGTCCCGATGTCGTCTTGGAGGAGCTGGTCAACGCATTCCGTAAAAAAGACCTGGATGTGCTGTATCTCAGCTTGACCCATTTGACCCATATTCCCGAACAGCATTTGGCCACCCATGCCTTTGGGACAAAAGCCATGAAACATCCCTCGTTCTATCCCTTTGGCAATGGGTTGACCGATTTGGGCAAGGAGGTTATCGAACGGGCATACGGACTTAAAATTTCCACTGGGAACGGAGAAACTCCCTCTTCCGGGACTGAAGAAACGCCCGCTTCCCAAAAAGTAAAAAATCCCCCTAAAGAAAAAAAGGACGTTGACAACAACACCATACCTGCCCCTGTGTTGATCGACATTGCGCACATGAGCCTAAAATCGCGTCAAGACCTTTATAATTTCCGTAGCGAGAAAGGTTACCAAGACATCCCTTTGATTGCCAGTCACACAGGGGTTACGGGCTATTCCATCAACGATTGGAAGTACCACCTCGACATCCAAAAGTGCCTGAACCATGTGGATCAGGGAATCAAGACGGTTAAGATTTCTACCCGGCCCAAGGTTGCCGGGTACTGGGGTTCCAATAGTAGAAAAGCGTTCACTTTCAACCCGAATAGCATCAACCTAATGGATGAGGACATCATCGAGGTGGTGCAGAGCAACGGCCTTATCGGGGTCAGTCTTGATGTCGGGAGGTTGGGCAACGAATCCGACATGGATTTCGAAATCGATACTTCGGAATTTATAACGACCGCCGATTTTATGACCCACTTTCCGTACACCGGCCTCCAGTCTCTCGACTATGCCAGTGTCGAAGAAATACGCTCCGAATCGGCTTGGCTAAAGCCGGTCGCCAAAGAGATGCATCCACTAGGCTTTTGTTTCAATATCGTTCACCTGCTGGCGGTCATCGGTCTAAAGGCCAATCCTAAAAAATCCCCCGCGGAATACATCTGCGTCGGAAGTGATCTTGACGGGTATATCGAGCCCCTCAGGGTCTGCAGCGATAGTCGCCGCATGAGGGACCTGGAATCGAATCTGTTAAAGTGGCTTCCGGTAGCCGTCAAACGCTACCAAAAGGAAAACGGCGGTACGGCCGACCTGTTCGAATTTGCCAAGAAGAAGAAAGAATTGGAAAAGGTCGTCGGGGCCATCCTTTATGAAAACGGTAGGGCGTTTATAGCCGACCGGCTCGTTTATGAACGGGCCGATGAAAAGAAACCCAGGCCCCCGCAGAAAGAACCCGTTCAAAAGAAACCGCAGCGGGTGCAAAAAGACCGATGAAAAGGGGACCTGGCGCTGTTTCATATGTATAAATCCAAAACCAATTTTCAAACCCAAAACCCATGCCATGAACGACGAAACAAACCACGGTACGACCGACAAACCAAACGAAACGGTAAACGACAAGCCGGGAAAAACCCAGGATTCCAGGCTGAACAAGAATGATGTCTTTACCTTAATTACCTATGTGATAGCCATAGGGGCGTTGATCGCCTACGGCTATTTCATCCATTTTTTGACCGGGAAGGCCAAGTTTGACGATCCAGAGTGGAGTAGGCTGATCTATCTCTTCTCCGGGGTCGAGGCCATTGTATTTGCCGCAGCGGGATTTCTGTTCGGCAAGGAGGTCAACAGAAAACGGGCCGAAAACGCGGAAAAGGAGAAGAACGAGGCCAAGCAGGAGAAAAACGAGATCAAACAGGAGAAAAACGAGATCAAAGAGGAAAAAAAGGGGGTAGAAGAAGAAAAAAAACAGGTCGAAGCAGAAATGAGGCAGGTCGAAAGACAAAAAGAGGAAATCAAGGAGGAAGCGTTCAAAGAACGTCAGAATGCCCTCATTCTCGGCGAAATGGCGGTTTTAGCCGAACAAGCAGCTGCTGGAGCACCGCCGGAACGTTCGGCCTTGGAAGGAACCGCGGCCAGATCGACACCTGCTTCTATTGCGCGTATCGCCGCAAAGGCAAGAAAAATGTACCCGGAGTTGAACGAATAGGGCGACCCTTACTTCTGGCTTCCCGAAGCCAAAAACTTGCTGACCAGCGGGATGATAACGCCCAGGCCGCCCAGGGTTCCGATAAGGGCCTCAAAATCCTTTATCAGTTCCGGTTTGCCCAAAGCGATAAATACGATGGTCGTTACTATGATAAGGTAGAGCACGATGCGTGCGTGGCTCCAAGTACCTTTGCCGCGGTGCTTGTTCTCTAGGCGCAGGGCCTCGTTCAGCGAGACCGAGGTGACGATAAAGTTCTTGAAGCTATAGTTAAAGATAGCGGGACGGTCCCTCCAGACCACCAGTCCCTTTTTCATCAACGAGAACAGCGAATTCCTATTTTTGATATTTAAAAAGCCATCTTTGGCGAGGTCGTAGAGCAGGTACCGTTCCCTAGTGGGCAGAGCGTTCCAAATGTCATTGTAATAGCCGTTCCCCATGTTCTGGGTGTGCATGATCATGCGCTGCCGATCCAACCGCTCATCATTTACCGTGGAATTCTTGCTGTCTTTGACATCCTCATAAGCCGTGACACCTTTGTACTCCGAGACATCTTGATGGTCATTAATGGCCTCCCCGCCTTCGGACTCTACCTTGCCATTGGAAGCATCGGTTTCGTAGAGGGTCTTTGATAGGATTACCGGGGCCAGGGTAGGCAGAAACTTACTGTGGCCTAGTTCTTCTATCAGGGGCGCAATGGTCCGCTCATAGCGCGTAGGTTTTTTGTTCGGACGCAGTCCCAATACCCGATACACCTTTTCCTTGTTTTCCCTAATGCCGATAAGCACTTGGGGGAAGGCACTCAGAATATTTCGCCAAGAATTGAAGTCGTCTTCCAGGCTGCCCGGCGGCAATCCGGATGTTTCCTGCGGTTTTTCGTAAAACGCGAAAATCTGGCTCGGATAGACTTCCGATATCAGTATGACCCGTTTTCGTTTTGAGATCAAGAAAGAAATGACCTTGAGCTTTAGATGGTTGGCATTGAAGGATTTTATATTGTGCTCTAGGTGTTCGACGATAAAGACCTCTTGGGCCTCCCAATCGAACCGGTCCCGGTCCTTTGGTGCGAATCCGGCGAGGACACCTAGAATGAGCGAAATATCGGCATCCCCATCAATATGGTCCAATCGCAGCATGGAGAGGCAAACATCTTTGGTATAGTTGGCGGATTGTAGGATTTCAGTGGCGAAGCTGCGTTTTCCCGAAAAGGGCAGGCCGATCAACAACAGGCCGGAGTTCGACTGCTCGTCGAGCAGCATGCGTCCGAATTTTTTAACATAGTTTTTGTCCGGGTTCGTATCAAAATCATTGGGTTTTAAATGTCGAAAACGGAAGGCGAAGAAACGATCCACAAAGAACAGGATCATCGAAAATAAAACGGACAATATCAACAGCAGCCCGCTAACCTTCAGGGTCCAATACCCCAAGGTGCCCTTGATAGTCTCATCGGAGGGTTGCCGGGTGACCTGTAAGGCATCCTTTTTACCCAGATGGACTAGGGCCAGGGTATCGGCATCCCGGTTACTGATCCAAGAGGAATCCCGGGCCTGCCGGTACACCAGGGCCTTGAACCCGCTTATCCTTTCGTCGAAAATGGGTCGGGCATTCCAAAGAAATTCCCGAAAAATGCGACTTTTATCCCCAGTTTCTAAAAAAGGATTGTCTTCGGGACCGATTGCGAGGGCTTCGGCATAGACCGGATACAGGCCTTGTCTTAAATGTTCTTGATGTAATCGGTCGTCCTCCTTCTTCAGTTTATCGAATCCCCGTGGCCGGTCATCGAATCCCGGTAGATTTTTCTGTAGCGCTCTTTCCTTGGCGATGTACTTTTGGGCCATGGACATTTGGTCGGTCTTGGACCAGACCGTATCGATCAGGTTTTCTACCTTATCGAAAATCAAGTAGGTAGGAAAAACGGCGACCAGCAGAAGCCAGCTGAACAAAAACATGGAATACCAATAGCGGTAGGGGATATGGACGTTCAGTCGGTTGTACCTACATATTTTCCGTAACCTCTCGGGCAGCTCAAAAAACTGTCCGCGTATTATGATGAAGATACAGCCCAGTTGCAACAGCACGGCCACGACGGCGAATCCGTATCCATTGTTGAGCTTGATCATGAGGATGTTCAAAAAAACAATGACCGACAGCAGCAAAAAATCGCGGACCCTGAATTTTAAATCCGGCCGGTTTCGGTACGGATGCAGGCTGTAGTAAACGATCAGATAGGCCCATATGGCCACCAGAAGACAGGTGATATAAACCTTTAGGGGCTCGATGTCGAGAAAAAGGTTAACGCTTGTTCCAACCAGCAATGCGCCTATAAAAAGACACGACAGGAGGATATAGGTATCCCTGTCGCACTTCTTCGGCGTCAGAAAATCGAACAGGAACCTGTCGTACCGATAGAGCCCAAGTTTGGGGTTTCTGATAATCAGCGACAGCACGGTGATCGCCAGCAGAAGGATTGTGGCCAAGACCACGGCGATACAGGCCAGGGTCAAGATTTCCGATACCCGGGTGCGCAGCAGGCCGATGTCATACAAGGCTATAACGCTTAGATTGGTGCTCTTTATGGGCGTAATATGGAACAGTTTACTTTTGTCGCGATAATTGACAATGCCCTGGGCACCCACCCTTCCGAGTACCGCGCTCCGGACGTCGTCCACCGCCCTGCTGACCTCGAAAAAATTCTCCAGGGTCGCCCTTCCCGCTTCGGAATGGAACCATACCTCGCCCTGGTCGTCAGCGATGACAAACTGGTATCCGAAGGGCAAGATGGGGTCGTGCACGGATTTCATCTGTGAAGCCCCGACCCTATAACCCGAAAGTTCGTCCGCTTCGTTGTTGACGATATAAACAGCCTCCTCGGTCTGGTCTTCGATAGAAACTACCGGCCGCATTACGTAATCGATACCGTTTCTGGAATGCCAAAGGTTGTCCGATGCGTCAAAGGCCTTAAAGTAGGGACGGGTACTAAGGCTTTTGGTGTTCTTGATATCGTCTTTGTCGATCAGCGCAATATGATAGTAGACCTCGCCCATAGAATCTATTTTTGAAACAAACTTAAGATGCTCCCTGAACGGTGCATTCGATTCGGAGCCCCTAAAAAACGTTGCCGTGGTATCCGAAAGGTAGGCGTTATCCTCTTTTTGTAACGGGGTCTCGTAAAGATGGGTGACATTGGCCATGTTTTCTTCCTCAAAACGATCGGAGATTTTTTCACTTAAGGTCGTTAAGCGTTTGGGAATCGTATGGTAGTAATCAAAGTAATGGTTCATCAGCGCGAGAAAAACGATTGTGATGATCGGGGCGCCAACGACCACCGTAATGCCCGAGAGGATGACGTCGTTGCTCGAGAGCCGTTCGTCTTCGGCGATAAAAAGCATTTTAAAATAGGGGAGGCCGAAGAGCGAGAGCAGTAAAAAAGTGGTGAGCAGGGCAATGATCCAGGGGTCGATTTTTCGGATGGTCTCCCTATAGCGATCGGCCTTGACCAGTCCGATAATCTCAATTTTTAGTTTTACATGGGGATTTAAAGCTGTTTCGTAATTGTATTCCTTTCCAAAGAGCTGGTAATTCGTGCCTTCGGCCGGGATGGGTATCGCGACGCCCATGTTCAGCAGATTGGATTTAAATAGGGTGTCCGGCGGTTTGATGGCCCCTTTAAGCGTGCTCTTGTAAATGTCTTCCATGGGTTTTCCGAAACCTTGTGCGCTGGCGAGTTTCATCGGGTCAACGGAATTTTTTGCATTCAGGGGGTCTTTGATCGTAATCATGTACTCGTCGAAGGCCGGGTCTATTTTTATGGATTTGGAAGGCCTTTTCCAGATAGAATCGATTCGCATTTTTATCGGATGGACTTGATCGCGCAGTTCGCCGTCGTTTGTGGTTTTAGGTTGGATGTTGTTTCTGGAGTTGTAGATTTGGATATCGTTGTCCAATTGCCTTGAGATAATATCGAAATCGGAATCCAGGCTTTGAAGCTTCGATTCCCGAAAGTGTTGTTGGTTGCTTTTTATATGGGAATAGTAAATGGCGAAGAACAGGCCGATAACGATCAGGGCGACAGTAAGCAGACCAAAAAGCCGTTTATTGGCTGTGAAGGGCTTTCGGATACTGCCGGTTATTGAAGGAACGCTGGGCATGGGTTCTAGAAAATAAGGTTCAAAATCTCATTTCTTTGCTGGAGGGAACCTGCCGATGGCATCAGTATTTTACCTATGATTCATATAAGAAAAATCGTAAAGTAAGAATTCTATCGAATTTTGAATTTGGATTTTGTGTGAATCGTAACGGATGGTGTATGGATGGTCATGAAAGATGTTGTATGGCCTACCGTTCGCCGGTTTATGCCAACCAGTGCCAACCAAGAACCTACGGATTACTACCAATGAAAAGGCCAAAGCTGATCAGGTTGTTCAACTTTGGCCTTTGTTAAAAAAACCGGGACTTTTATTCGTCCAAGGACAAATAGTTGAGCTGCAACGTATTGAATTCATCGTTGAAGGCATCGAGCTCTTCATCGGCCATTTGGTCGAAGGCCTTCAGTTGCGCGTTGATCTTGGCCGTCAGTTCCGATTTGACCGCCCAGTCTTGATCGGTGGGCGGGAAATCGTCGAGCGTTACCAAGCTGTTCAAATGCGCCAGTTTGTTGGTCAGCTTGATCGGAAAATTGAGGGGGTCTTGTCGACTTCGGTTTTTGGTCTGGTACAGCGCCTTTTCGACCTCCCCGAATTTTCCCTTCATCTTTTTGGCCTTTTCGACCAGGGCTTCGACACGGTCATCGTCTTGGTGTTGTTTGACGAAGGTCTCGAGTTTTTCATTGATCTTGCGGATTTTCTTGATGGATTGGTGGGCCCTATCTACCGTAGCGTTGACCTCGCTCACAAAATCGAACTGTTTCTGCATGTCTTCCACCGAGGCTTCGGCCCGGGGGTCGGGCACGATTTTAAAATCTTGGCTCTCAGCGGTGCCGTTTACGCTCAGGCTGACCTTGTAATTGCCAGGTACCGCTTTGGCCCCGTCTAGGTTGGCCCACCACAAAATCATACCGTCCAACTTTTCGGCACCTTTGCTGCGCGTATCCCAGACATGGGTATTACCACCTTTTTTGACTTCCAGTTTTTTATCCTTTTCCTTGGCGGAATTTTTGAACGTGGCCAGCGTATCGCCTTTCATGTTGAGGTAGGTCAGCTGTACACTGTCGTTCTCGGTGAGGTTCTTTAGGAGGAAATGGGTGATGACCCCGTTCGGAAGGTTCTGCCCCTCGGTTAGGGATGGTTCTTCTTTGGTGCTGCCTTTCGTCCGTAGGGCATCTTTAGGCCGGTACAGGATGTTCTCGGCGGACTGATCGATTTTTTCCGCCTGATGGACGACGCTGAGGTCGTCGAGCATCCAAAGACTTCGCCCTTGGGTGGCAACGATCAGGCTATTGTCCTTGATGGCAAGGTCGGTAATTGGAACGATGGGAAGGTTCAATTGAAACGGACTCCAATTGGCCCCGTCGTCGAAAGAAATGTACATGCCCGTTTCGGTACCGGCGTACAATAATCCTTTTCGCTTCGGATCTTCGCGTACCACCCGGGTGAAATGTTCTTCATGGATACCATCGGTTATTTTGCTCCAACTTTTTCCGTAATCGGAAGTCTTGTAGAGGTAGGGACTAAAATCGCCCAGTTTGTAACTGGTAGCGGCCACGTAACAGGTGCCCTCGTCGAAAGTTGAGGCCTCGATACTGTTGATCATGGTCCATTTGGGCATATTTTTCGGCGTCACGTTTTCCCAGGTCTGTCCCCCGTCCCTGGTGATGTGAATCAAGCCATCGTCGCTGCCGACCCACATCAGGCCTTCTTTCAAGGGACTCTCATCGGCCGCGAAGATGGTGCCGTAATATTCCACCCCGGTGTTGTCTTGGGTAATGGGCCCTCCGCTCGATACCAGCTTGGTCGAATCGTTACGCGTCAGGTCTTCGCTCAGCACTTCCCAGCTTTGCCCCTCGTTGGTAGTCCGATGCACATGGTTCGAGAAGGCGTAGAGTTTATTCGGATCGTGCTTGCTGAAAATTATGGGGAAATTCCACTGAAAACGATACTTCATCCCCTCGGCACCATGCCCCATGGGGTTGTCGGGCCAAACGTTGATACCGCGTACCGTGTTTTTCCCATGGTTTACCCGGGTCAGAAATCCCCCGTAACTCCCGCCATATACGATGTCGTTATCGGTGGGGTCGACGGCGATCCAAGCGGACTCGCCCCCTGCGGTCTCCTCCCAGTCGTCTTCGGTAATGCCGTTGCCATCGCTCCGGTGCTTTACGCGCTGGGTCGAATTGTCCTGTTGTGCCACATAGATCCGGTACGGATGGGCATTATCGGTGGTCACCCGGTAATATTGGGCCGTAGGCTGGTTGTGGTAGGTGCTCCAGGTTTCGCCCCCATCGTAGCTGACCTGCGCCCCGCCATCATCGGCGATGACCATTCTTTTCGGATTTTCCGGTGCGATCCAAAGGTCGTGGTGGTCGCCGTGGGGAGCATTGTGGGCTTCAAAGGTCTTTCCGCCGTCCGATGATTTGTGGTACGAGACGTTGACGACGTAAACGACATCTTCGTCTTTGGTATCGGCATAGACCCGGGTGTAGTACCACGCGCGCTGCCGAAGGCTACGGTCATCGTTGACCAGCGACCACTTTTGGCCGCCATCCTCACTGCGGTAGAGTCCGCCTTTCTCTTTGTTTTCCACCATAGCGAACACCCGATCGGAATTGACCGGTGATACGGTCACCCCGATAATTCCCAAGGTATCTTTAGGAAAGCCCTCGTTTTTTGAGATTTCCGTCCAATTTTCGCCGCTATCGGTACTTTTCCAAAGGGCACTGCCCTCGCCCCCGCTGCTCAGGCTGAATGGGGTGCGCTTGACCCGCCACGAAGAAGCGTACATGATGCGCGGATTGTTGGGGTCCAGGATCAGATCTACAAATCCGGCCTGTTCGTTGACGAAGAGTTTTTTCGACCAGCTTGCCCCGCCATCGGTACTTTTATAGATGCCCCTGTCTTCGGTAGGCTTATAGATGTTTCCGAGAACGGCCGCATATACGATATCGGGATTCTTGGGATGGATGCGGATCCGCGGTACATGCCGGCTGTTTTCCAGTCCCACGGACTTCCACGTCTTGCCGGCATCCACGGTTTTCCAGATGCCATATCCGGAAGAAACATTTCCTCGTAGGGTCTTTTCGCCGCCTCCGACATAGATGACGTTCGGGTCGCTCTCCGCGACCGCTACCGCCCCTATGCTACCCCCGAAATAGCCGTCCGAAATATTTTCCCATTCCCGGCCTCCGTTGGTCGTTTTCCAGACCCCGCCCCCGGTCGCCCCGAAGTAGTAGAGGTCAGGTTCGCCCTGAACCCCGGTCACCGTGGCCGAACGCCCGCCCCGGTACGGTCCAAGCGACCGATACTCCAAACTGGAATAGAGTTCCTGCGGTACCTGCGCGGTCGAGGCATCCGATTTTTTGCGTTTTTGGGCCGTAAGGGTGTGGGGCAATAAGGAGAGAATCATGGCAACAAGGCCGAGACGTAATAGGGATGGTTTCATGGTGCTCAAGTTAAGGTCGGTTTTATTAAAGTGGTTTAATTGCCAGGGATGCTATTCCGAAAAAGCGGTTTCGGACCATCTGGGACCTGATAGGTTTTGTTTAGGCACTAAAAGTAAGGATTCGGAATAATATGGCTGGTGATTTTTTTGGAAAAGTTCGCCGGGGGAAATGTTATTTTTGTAGCACTAGAGAGTAGTCTCTTTTTTCACAGGGCAGTCCCAAACACATGTAATACGACGTTTCCAGCTGTGCCAAAACCTCCCAACTTCTTGCCAAAAAGAAACTGCCAAAGTGGAAATCAATTTGAAAATGAACTCCGGGATGCCACCAACGAATTGCGCGTGGCGGATGTTTAAATCAGCTACAAGAACTACAAGCCGCCATTGGTAGTGCATATACCCTGAACAATCGATTTGAAATGTTCAAATGGATCCGTAGGACGAACTGAAAAATCTGAATTCGATTATCCGACCGCCGGATACCACGGAGTGCCGCTTCCATCCTATGAAGCGGGAAGCGGTTCACTCCCGAACCACATCCTTCATCAACCACAGATCAAGCGGCTCTTCGCCGTCTTTGTGAAGGACGGATATATCGCCGGTGGTCTCAAATACTACCGCTTTTACGTTGGAGAGATCGGTGACGTTCGCCTCCCGCAATTTGGAGCGTAGGTCTCCTTGGGTCACTCGTGCTTTCCGTAGGTTATCTTCCAAAATCGTATCGCCATCCATAAGCAACAATGGGGAGTTATCCATCAGGTTTCGAACGGTTTTGTTTCTTCGGGCCAGGGCGGCGGTAATTTGGAGCAGATAAACGGCAACCAGTCCCACGACGCCTTCGACCATGTTGACGGTGGAGGAGAGCACCGTGGTCGCTATGATCGATCCAACGGCTACCGTCATGGCGAAATCGAAGCTGGACATCTTCGAAAAGCTTCGTTTCCCGCAAATACGGGTCATTATAATTACGGCAAGGTAGATGCCCAATGCGCTAATGGCAATTTGGCCCACTGTGCTCCAGCTCAGTTCAATAAGTTTTTCTAACATAACGTTTAGGATAAATTGAGAGGTAAAACTTGCACCGTATCACCGCTGCACCCCCTTGAGCAACCGGTCACGGTCTAGCTCGGTTCCGTCGTTGGCGTGTATTACCGTGACATCGCCGGTAGATTCGAGCACGACCGCGAGTACTTCCCCAAAGTGTCTGACATTAGCCTCCCGTAATTTGGCGATGAGGTCTTCTTCACTGACGTTGGTCTTGGCCAGGTTGTCGTATAGAATTTGGTCCCCGTCCATGATGAGCATGGGGGTGTTCGTTAGCATTTCGGTCAGCTTGCTGGATTTTCTTTTTGCATAGGAAAAAAGAGTTTGAAAGGCGATGATCGTAGCAAGGGCTATGGTACCCTTGATTATCGATTGCCCGGTGTTCATCACCACAGAGGCCAATATAGATCCAATGGCAATGGTCGAGGCGAAATCGAAGCTCGACATCTTGGCAAATGTGCGGAGACCGGAAATACGGGTTATTAGAATGATAATACTAAAAATTAATAGTACTGAGAAAATTACTATTAAAAGCGTTGACATCGGGGCAAGAATCCAGTTTTCCATGTAGAGGTTTTTGGGTCGGGATAGTAAAATTATTGCGTTGTGTGGTGAGATACTGGGGGTGCCAGCCTGCGTCAACGACGGAAAAGTCGTTAAAAAAGATGGACAAAACACAAAAAAAAGGCGCTCGGTAGAGCGCCTTTTAGCTATAATATGTTAATGCAAACTTTCGAGGGAGTCGTTCTGTGCTATGTCGCGTTGGATTTCATCCCTTTGTGAAATCAACAAGGTCTTAAGGCCCGGGGCCAAATTGTCATACTCGATGACATCGTTGTACTCGTCAATAGCGGCCTTATCTCCCTTAATGGACTCCTCCAACATGGATTCGTCGTCATCCGCGGAGAATAGGCTTTTCACGTCCATCCAGGCTCGGTGCATACTACCGGTAAAAGATCCGTCTTCATCAAAATCGGGATAGGCATCCTTGATTTCATGCTTTAACTTCGTGTTGAATTCCCTTCTTTTTGAGGCCTTTTCCCTGAAGTAACCGGCGAGTGCATTGCTGTCCGCATTGTCGGCCGCTTTTTCATATCCTTTTCGGGCATCCTCATTTTTTTCAAGAATTTCTTCGATTTCGTCTAGAATTTTACTTTTGTCTTTGCTCATGATATTTTGTTTTTAGTGCTGCTAAACTACTTATTCCCAAACGGGTCGGTGGTTTCTATTCGATGTATTTTTGACGTATTTACAATCTTTAATAATATGGTAACCTTTTAGATTGATGTTTGTTACTTTAGACAGCGTTGCATTACTCGATAATCGAAATTTTAATGCTCCGAGGCTTGCTTCGAAACGCTTCTGTTTGGCGGGCTTTCTCGAAGTAATTGGCTATTGGGGGGCATTTTCTGACCGATGGGCGGCGATAGTTCAAAAAAAATCCGAGGGATAATGGAAACGGCGTCCCGACCTATAGTAAAAAATGCCGATGGTTTGACATCGGCATCTTTTAGTTTTGTTTGGACGCGCGGATCAGGAGGCGGAATAAATCACTTGGGCATTTTTGACTTCATCGTCCAAGTCGTTTCTTCATAACTGTCATTGTTTTAAGTGTTCAAAAATATGTAGCTAACGGATGCCATACCCAGTTGCACCTTTCTCTATAGACGGGGTAAGCAACCGAGGCATTCGTACTGTTCTGTACTGATATTTGCGAAAATCCGAAATTTGATGCAGGAACATTGATTCGATACATCTAAAAATGAACGTTATACGGATGGTCCGATTGAAACGCAGGGTATCATTCGGAAAGATCTTGTCGGTCACATTGGATTTACGAAGGGCATATCCCCAACGAATTGCGGAAAATGATCTGCATCGACGGTAATTTTAGCTCAAAGAAATAAATACGTATTAAGGATATCCTAAATGAATACGTGGCGATATACCAGCCACTATTTTTGGCAAAATAATAAAATTCAAAAATTCATAGTCATGAAAAAATCCCTTAAAATTATAGGAATTGCGTTCTTCACTCTGGCGTTAGCCGTGTCTTGCGACAACGACAACGACCCCTCCGATGATAATTTGTTCGTCGGGACCTACAACGGATCGGTCAGTTACACGGATCCCGATAGCAACACCGATATTTCTACCGATGATGGACGGGTCACCGTGGTGAAGGTGGGCGATTCGTACAATTTCGATTTTTCCGATGGCATTCCGACCTTAAAGGACGTTGAAATGGAAAAAAACCAGAATGTCTTGATCAATTCCGATGGAACTATCAGTATCGATGAGGGTACTTTGATCATTGCCTTTACGAAAGGCGGTGAAATCTGGGGTGCCGATTGCTCAAGATAATATAATCGGGCGGCATTGAGAGGTTGTTCACCCTTTATCGTTGGCCTTCGGCCGAAGGTTAACGTAGAGGGAGCAGCCCAAAGCCAGTACCGCCAATCCTACCGTGACATCGTCGATCAGGTTTGCATCCGGCAAGCGGCCCGTGAGTTTTTCGGTCAGGAAGGCGATATAACTGGAAGGCATCCCCCGTTCTCCCAAGGCCCTTAGGATTCCATAGTGCCAATCCGTCAAAAAGCAATAGCCCCATCCTTTCCAAAGTCCCAATACGACCCACGAGGCAAAGGTGAGCAGGAGGGTGATGAGATTGAGCCTTTTCAATCGGGGATGCAGCCATCCCAAGAGATTAAAAAGAATCAACACCGTGTGGAAGGCGTAAAAGAAATAATTGAGCAAATGCAGTCCGAATTCCCCCATGGGCTCAGTTTGTTGTTTTTGTCGGGGGCATTAGATCTTATGTAAGCGAACTAGCCCTTCTTGTTTAAATCGTTGCGGTATGAAGTTACGAAACTTGTAGCTTGGATTCGGGGGGTACAAAAGGCCACCTTGGCCAACCAAGTTTTTTGCAAGTATGATTTTTTTTATTGCCCGACATTTTAGTGGATGTGCGGGAGCATATATCCGTCTTTGCTCCTTTCGTCCTTTCGTCCATTTCAAATTTTGTCCTTTAGATGCTCTTCCCCCGAAATAATTCCGATTTCCTTGGAATGGGCCATCGCTTCGGAACTGTCCTTAAAATAGCAAACCTTGACGTCCATAGAAAGGATGTTCTCGAGCACCTGAGTCACCTTGGATTTACGGCTGCTCTTTGTGCAACGGATGTAAACGGCCTCTATTCCGGCAGGAAACATTTTGACGATCCGCTCGTAGATATAAGGATCTTTTTGACTATCGTCGCCCAAAAGAACGAATTTTAGTTCGGGATAGAATTCGAGCAGATGTTTGATTTTATAGAATTTATGGTCGTGGCTGCCTCCGCCAGTGAACAAAAAATCGCCCAGTCCCGTTTTGATGCGTTTCAGTTTCAATACCGCTTTGGGCAGGTCGTGCAATTGGGCAAACCGATCTATAAAATTATACAGGTTCCACTCGCTGCTCGACACGTAGAAGAACGCATTGTGTTTGTTTTTCTCGGTACGGCCCGCAACGCTCAGCATCCGATAATGTTGGACGACGCCTTCGAAAATTTTACGTTTGTTGACATTGCGGGTCAGGAGCACGTAGAGTTTTAAGAAAAAGTTAGAGGAGTGCGAGACCAAAAAGGTATCGTCAATATCGGAAATGAGTCCGTATTCCCCGGGATAGGGCTTAATAAACTCCCCTTTCTCCTCGACGTAGGTTCCGTTTATCTCTGCGGACACCGTAAAGGAATGCCATCCGCTCTTCAAAGATTCGGAATAGGGCAGGGCAAAACGAAAGTAGCCGTCCTCCATGGTCTTCGTGCTTGATATTAAATCGCCGAACTGCAAGTTTACCGATACGTTGCCCAAGGTCTTAATGGTAAACATCCGCAGAACGGCATAGGCATGGCGCAGCTTTCGTCCCTCTAAATTAAACCGGTCCGGGGCGTTTTTACTAAAAACATGTCCACTGAGAATGATTTCTTGCTCATTGGCGTATCCCCTATATAATTTTAATCGTACTTTCACACGTCGAAATATTTTTATTAGTCGCAAATAGGTCTTTTATCCGCCCCATCGCATAATCTTGTCGGGCCAGTCGGTGGTGCCACACGCCCGAACCTTTGCCCAGGTGGCCTAACGCTTAGCGCTCGCATTTTTTTTGCCGGGATGATGACGACCGTTTTAAATTTTGCCCCATGAACGATACGTTGAAAAACGTGCTGCTGGTGATAAATCCGGTGGCCGGCGATACCGATAAACAGCCCATTATCGACCTGGTTCGAGACTATCTTCGACCCAAAGGTAAACTAAAGCTGTTCCGAACAACGGGAAAAGACGATGCCGCGAATTTACATAAAGAGATACAATCTTTCCGTCCGGACCGAATTTTGGTGGCCGGAGGGGATGGAACCGTTAAAATGGTGGCCCAAGCCTGTGACGGCGCCCGATATGTACTGGGAATTCTTCCTGCGGGATCTGCAAATGGACTAGCCACGGACCTTGGCCTTCCCCAAGACTGTGGGAAAGCCATTGTAACGGCCATGGGGGAAACCACCGTAAGGATGGATGCCCTGCGGATAGGGGATTCGATCGGACTCCATATTAGCGATCTGGGCATCAACGCGGAGCTGATAAAAAACTATTCCGATGCTGCAGTTAGGGGCCGTTTCGGCTATGTTTTAAGTAGCATTCCAACACTCCGGGAAACGAGGACGCCCTATCATTTTACCATATCGGCCAACGGGGAAGAGAGGAAGGTCGAGGGAATCATGGTAGCCTTTGCCAACAGTAAGAAATTCGGAACGGGAGCGCTGGTCAATCCCCACGGCCAAATCGACGATGGCAGGTTCGAAGTATTGGTTTTTAAGAAACTCGATGTTTTGGAAATACTGAAGACCCTAAGGGGCGATATCGATCTCGATACCGATTTCGTTGTGGTCATCCAGACCACACAAGCGCAGGTGACCACCCTGGAGCCGGTCTCCTTTCAAATTGACGGGGAGCCCCGCGGCGAGGTAACACAGGTTTCGGTTTCGATTATCCCTGGTTTTGTCGAAATCGCGAACGACGTATAACCTGCAAATTCCGATTCCCTATCCGATGCTAAAAACGGAGTTTAATACCGTGGGATGTCCATCGGGCGTATTTGAAGCAGTCTCTCATTATGTCTTTACCGTAAATCATAGATTAACGAGACCAAACCACAAAAAAGTCATGAAAAAATTTCTTGTTCTGATTTTTCTAAGTGCCCACACATTGTACGCATTACATCCTGAAGATCCGGGCATCGCGGTCATCCGGATCAACCAGTTGGGCTATACCCCGGAAAGTATCAAGGTGGCAGTTTTCGGGGCTAAAAAGGACTTGAAAATCGATTCGTTTACATTGCACGACGCCACCAGCGGCAATGAGGTCTTTGCCTCGGAAAATCCCGTCCCGAAAGGGGCGTACGGGCCTTTTACCTCCACTTATCGGCTTCCTTTTAGCGATTATGACGTCCCGGGGGAATATTATGTTCAGGCCAAGGGTGTCAGATCCCCCGCTTTTTGGATAGCCCCCGACGTCTATGACCATACGGCGGATTTTTTGTTGGAATACATGCGCCAGCAACGCTGCGGGTACAATCCTTATTTGACCGCTACCTGTCACCTTGACGACGGGTACATCCTATATAATCCCGATAAAGAAGGCCAGCGGACCGATGTGACCGGAGGATGGCACGATGCCAGCGATTACCTGCAGTACACGGCAACCTCGGCCAATGCGGTCTTTCAGTTGTTGCTGGCCTATAGGGATAATCCCGAAGCCTTCGGCGATGCTTATAAGGCCAACGGACTGCCCGGGCCGAACGGCATTCCCGATATCATCGACGAGGCCAAGTGGGGCATGGATTGGCTGAAGAAAATGAATCCCTCTGCCACCGAATACTACAACCAGATCGCCGACGATCGCGACCATGCCGGGTACCGCCTGCCCAATAAGGATTCCGTGGTCTATGACCCCGAGCGCAAGGGCCGCCCCGTGTATCTGGCCAGTGGTGAAAAGCAGGGGGCGGTCAAGTACAAGAACCGTTCTACCGGGGCGGCATCGACCGCGGGCAAATATGCCTCTGCCTTTGCTTTAGGCGCCACGGTCTTAAAGGATTTTTATCCCGAATATTCCGAAGACCTGCCACAACGTGCCAAGAATGCCTATAGTTACGGGAAACAGCATCCCGGCGTCAGCCAGACCGCTCCGGGCCGTGCTCCCTATTTCTATGAAGAGGAAAATTGGGTCGATGATATGGAACTGGCCGCGAGTAGTCTGTACCGGCTCACGAAAAACCCAAAATATAAGGACCAGGCCCTCCGATATGCCAGCGAAGAAAAGACCACGCCTTGGATCGGGCGCGATACGGTGCTGCACTATCAATATTATCCTTTTTTGAATGCGGGCCATTACGAATTGGCATCGGCCTTAAAAGCCGACGAAAGATCTGACGTAGCCACCTATTACGACATGGGCCTGCAAATGCTGCACACGCGAGGAAAGGACAATCCTTTTTACATGGGCATCCCCTTCGTCTGGTGTTCGAACAATTTCGTGACCGCGGCGGTAACCCAAAGCCGATTGTACCATCGCCTTACAGATGATAAAACGTATCTCGAAATGGAAGCCGCCCTGCGGGATTGGCTTTTTGGCTGTAACATCTGGGGTACCTCGATGATTGTAGGGCTTCCCGAAGACGGGGATTATCCGATGGACCCACATTCTTCCCTTTGGCTGTTGGAACAGTATCAGACCGATGGCGGGCTGGTCGACGGGCCGGTGTACGGGTCCATCGCCAATAGCTTGATTGGGGTGGAACTCCACGACGAAGATGAGTATGCCGAGTTTCAATCCGACCTGGTCGTCTATCAAGACGATATCGGAAGTTACTCCACCAACGAACCTACCATGGACGGTACGGCATCCTTGGTCTATTACCTGTCCTCTCTGGAAGGTGAAAGTAGGGCGAAGGGACATCAAAAACACGCCTATACCTATGACAAAACCGGTGCCATCGTGCGCGGAAATACGTCCCGGAAAATAATCCATTTGATGTTCTCAGGGGACGAATATGCCGATGGGGCCGACGAAATCCTCAATATCTTACATAAACACAATATCAAGGCCTCATTCTTTTTGACGGGGAATTTTTACAGGAACAGGCAGTTCGCCGCTTTTATCGAGCGGGCTAAGGAATTGGGACACTATCTTGGTGCCCATTCCGACAAACACCTGCTGTACAACGATTGGACGGAGCAAAAGAAGCTATTGGTAAACCAAGGCGAATTTAAAGCAGATGTCAACGCAAATTATGTCGAAATGGAAAAGTTCGGGATTCAAAAAGAGGATGCCCCTTATTTTCTGCCGCCCTACGAATGGAACAACGACATCATAACGCAGTGGGCGGATCAAATGGGTCTGCAATTGATTAATTTCACCCCGGGTACCCTCTCCCACGCGGACTATACTACGCCCGATATGGAAAATTATAGAAGCACCGATGCCATCTTTGAATCCATTCTCTCACAAGAGAAGAAAGAAAACTTGAATGGTTTTTTGCTTCTTTCGCATCTTGGCACCCCTCCTGCTCGAACGGATAAGTTCTATTCCAGACTTGACGAACTTATTTCGACCCTACAGGGGGAAGGATACCGCTTCGGGACATTAAACGAGGTGTTGGATCTGAAGGGCTAACATGTTACCGGGACGGGGCATAATTGACCTTATGGGCAGGTACAGCACCGAATAGGTTAATTTATGTGCTCAAATAATCAAAATATTGACGCAATAGAATTTCGATGGCCAAAAATCAAAAATTTGCCGTATATTTAATTCATCATTTCAGGGGTGCTTTAAGTCATTCATTTGACAGCTGAGATTATACCCGTAGTATTGAGCGGATAATGCCGATCAAGAATAATGATAACCAAAGGGAACGTGAAATGTGTAACATCATTTTCGTTCCCTTTGTCCTTTTCGGCACCAATTGGCGATACTTTTCTTTCACCGAAGTCCACATTTTATAGCAGTCCGGGTGTCCGATGGAATTAATCCTACCAAAGATGTACAATTAAACTTCAGGGTAGTAGCGGGAATCAGTATAGCCTCAGTTTTATCCAAACAAGGCTTGAACGGGCTTGTGAATATCGTGCGGAGTCAACCTATAGATCACTACCTTTGCCCGTTGTAAATCGAAAATACTGGTTTGACGTTTTTCACGGTACGAAGAAATAATCATCGACCAGTAGTATAGGAGATGCAAGCATGAACAAACACCTTTGTCTCGCCCTGCTGCTTTCCCTGATGCTGGGTTCTTGCACGGTTTTTAGATCCATCCCGCAACCGGAACGGGAGTTCCGCGGGTTCTGGGTAGCGACGGTGGTCAATATCGATTGGCCCAAGAGCGGTGCCGACCCCATCGCCAAAAAGAAAGCGGACTTTCTGAAGATACTCGATTTTTACGACCGCCTCAACTTTAATGCGGCCATCGTGCAGGTGCGCACGGCGGGAGATGCTTTTTATGAATCCGACTACGCTCCGTGGTCGCGGTTCTTGACCGGAGAGGAAGGCAAGGCTCCCGATACCGATGCAAGTATCTTGCGGTGGATGATCGGGGAGACCCACGCCAGGGGAATGGAATTCCACGCCTGGCTGAATCCCTATCGGGCGACCTTTGATCTGAATACGGATATTTTGAGTCCCGAGCACGATTACCACCTTCATCCGGAGTGGATGCTTAAATACGGCAAGAAATACTACTACGACCCCGGTCTGCCCGAGGTGCGCGAGCGGATGGTCTCGGTCATCGACGAGCTGGTAGCCAACTTCGATATCGACGCGGTACACTTCGATGATTATTTTTATCCCTATACCATCGAGGGAGAGGTATTCGGCGATTCGACGAGCTTCGAAAAGTACGGTTCCGAAGGGCAGGCCCTTGAGGATTGGCGGCGAAGTAATATGGACTTGCTGATCAAAAACAGCTATGAAACCATAAAGGCCCGAAAGCCCTGGGTACAATTTGGTGTGAGTCCCTTTGGCGTTTGGAAGAACCGGTCCACCGATCCAAAGGGCTCGGACACCCAGGCGGGGCAGACCACCTTCGATAACCTTTACGCCGACCCGATACTCTGGATGGAAAAGGGCTGGCTCGATTATCTGGTGCCGCAGGTGTACTGGAGCATGGACCTGCCCGTCGCCTCTCATCGGAAGATAACGGAGTGGTGGGCCCAAAACAGCACCAACTCCAACCTGTACATCGGCAACGGACCGTATAAAATCCGGAACAATAGCGACAAAGCCTGGGACAACAAGAACGAATTGCCCGAACAGCTACGCTTTGCCCGAAATACGCGGGCCGTGAAGGGCAATGTCTTTTTCAGTGCCAAAAGCCTAATGGATGATAATGCCGATCTGGTCAAAAAGCTGCGCCGGAAGTATTATAGGAGGGAAGCCCTCCCTCCCGCATCCCCTTGGATGCAAGGTCCGGCAAGCGCTCCCATCGTCTTGTCGTCTATCCAAAAAACGAACGATGGTATCGCCCTTAGTTTTGAGGATGTAGCGCCGTACCGATTTGTGACGGTACATCCTACCGGAAGGAAAGCCAAGTCGCACTATTCCCTAAAAAGGATGCTCGCCAAATTTCCGGTGGAGAATAGCGGGCCGATTGTCCTTCCCAAAAAAATCTTGGGAAAACGGAAACGGGTGGCGCTGATCTTTATCGATCGGTTCGGGCGCACATCCGAACCGAAATGTATAGATCTGAAGGAGTAGTCATCCATACCACAACCACAAGCCCGCCCAAGGTGTCGCTGAAGAGCATCCCATACCGAAGTCGCCAATGTTCCTCCCTTCTTGTTTGTAACAAGTCTAAATAAACGTATATTTGCCTTCCGAATAAAAAAACCAGAACGGATGAAAACTACCCTAAGGTTCGGCTTGATCCTAAGCCTGACAACATTATTTTTTGCATGTGGCGAATCCCCGAAATCGAAATCCGAGGAAGTAGTTAACGTGTACACCCATCGCCATTACAAGGCCGATGATGAACTTTTTTCCCAATTTACCGAAGAGACCGGTATAAAGGTCAATATCGTGAACGCCAGTGCCGATGAACTGATCCAACGTTTGGAAACGGAAGGGGCGGACTCCAAAGCGGATATCTTGATTACCGTAGACGCGGGCCGGCTCTATCGCGCACAGTCAAAGGACTTATTGCAGCCGGTTAGTTCCGAAATTTTGGAAGCCAATATTGCGCCGGAGTTTCGGGAGAAAGAGGGCCACTGGTACGGGATGACTTACCGGGCCAGGATTATCGCCTACGCTAAAGACCGCGTAGATCCCGAAGAAATCAAGACCTATGAAGACCTGACCGATCCGAAATGGGAGGATAAAGTATTGATCCGTTCCTCCGAAAATATCTATAACCAATCCTTATTGGCCTCGATTATTTTGGCCGAAGGGGAGGAGAAGGCCAAGGCGTGGGCTGAAGGTATAGTGGCGAATATGGCCAGGGACCCGAAGGGCGGTGATAGAGACCAAGTAAAAGCAATTGCTTCCGGGGAAGGAGATGTCGCCGTGGTGAATACGTATTATATCGGACTGTTGCTCAACGATGAGAACGAGGAAGAGCGCAAGGCGGGGGAGAGCGTAGGCGTTATTTTCCCAAACCAGGACGGAAGAGGTACCCATATCAATATCAGTGGGATCGGGGTGACCAAACATGCCCCGAACAAAGAAAATGCCATAGCGCTGATGGAGTTTCTTTCGGAAGAAAAAGCCCAGCAGACCTTGGCCAACGTAAACTACGAATACCCGATCAACCCGAAGGCCGAAAAGGCGTCCATTTTGAAGACCTGGGGCGATTTTAAAACGGACTCCGTACCGTTCTCCAAGCTAGGGGAATACAATAGCCAAGCGGTCAAAATTTTTGACGAGGCGGGTTGGAAATAAAATGGATGTTGAGTCCAAATTAAAGGATACGGAGCGGTGAATGGCGAAAAGAACCACGTATTGGTGGAATAAATGGACGGGCGCGGCAATTGTAATATTGCTATTGGTATTGACCCCGATCTTTACCATTCTGGTCAAACTTTTTGACAGGCCCGGGGAACACTGGCAGCATATTGCTTCGACTTTATTACCCTCCTATTTTGGCGATTCCATCCTTTTACTGCTCGGGGTAGGCTCCCTCACTTTTCTTATCGGGGTAAGCATGGCGTGGTTGGTCTCTGTGTACGACTTTCCGGGCCGTAGGTATTTTGAATGGCTTCTCATACTTCCTTTGGCGTTTCCCTCTTACATGATGGGCTATAGCTATGTGGGGATTTTGGAGTATACCGGACCAGTGCAGGCGTTTTTCCGGAATACGCTAGACATTCATTTTACAGGGGCGATCATCGATATCATGAACTTGCCCGGTGCCATTTTTATTCTTTCCGTAAGTCTGTTCCCTTACGTCTATGTAATTTGTAGGGCCTCTTTTATGCGGCAGTCCACCGCCATGCAAGAGGCGGCACTTCTTTTGGGCAGTAATCGGATGCAGATGTTCACCAAGATCGCCCTGCCCATGGCGCGCCCGGCAGTAGCAGGTGGAATCGCCCTGGTGGGCATGGAGGTTCTGAATGACTACGGCACGGTGAAATACTTCGGGGTGAATACGTTTACCACGGGAATCTTTAGGGCCTGGTTTTCCTTCGGGGATATCAATACGGCCATATATCTGTCCGCCATATTGACCGTGATGGTCTTGGTACTCATCTGGTTGGAAAATATACAGAGGGGCGGTCGTAATTGGAACGTTGGTCGCGGAAGTTCCAAGCCGGCCATTCGGATCAGGCCCCAACGTAAAGGTACACGAGGCTTGTACACGGCGCTTTGCTTGGCGGTCTTATCGATCAGCTTTATATTTCCGCTGGCCCAGCTTTTTTATTGGGTGTCCCTAACCTGGCGGGACGTGGTGGATGCCGAATTCGGTATCTTGATTTTCAGGAGTTTCTCCCTGGCCATCGGTTCGGCAGTGGCCATTGCCGTGATTTCCATATTTTTATTGTACGCCACCCGTTTAAGTCCGCTGCGGTGGACGAAACATATCGCTCGAACAGCTTCCTTGGGCTATGCCATTCCCGGTGCGGTTATTGCGGTAGGAGTAATGATTCCCATGATGGAACTCGATCGTTCGATCAAATGGGCGGTATCGGACCAGTTCGGGATGATTTTATCGGGAACATTGTTTATCTTAGTCGTGGCGTATATTGTTCGGTTTATGGCCGTTGGATATAATGCTATCGATGCAGGTTTTCAAAAGACCGGGGCTTCGGTAAACGAGGTAGCGAGATCTTTAGGTGCATCCCCTTTAAGGACGCTTTGGAAAATTGATTTGCCTTTGATAAAGAACAGCATAGCCGGAGCGGTGCTCTTGGCGTTCGTGGATATCCTAAAAGAGCTTCCGCTGACCTTGATTTTGCGGCCTTTCAACTTCCATACCTTGGCTACCAAAGCCTTTGATATGGCGACCAATGAGATGATAGCAGAATCGGCGAATGCATCATTGGTGGTGGTTTTGACAGGGGTAGTGCCTATCATTCTATTGAACAACGCGTTATCCCAGCGGCACGGAAAAGCAAAAAAAACACAACCCAGGGTAATTTAAAGATCATATATACAGGAAACCCAACATAACGTAAAGGCGGAAAAAAGCAAAACCCAACGCGACGTAAAAGCAAAAAATCGGAAATCCAACGGAACGCATAGGCAGAAAAAGAAAATAAAATGGCGGTTATTGAATTAAATACGATTAGTAAACGATATCGAAACGCCGATAGCAATGCGGTCGACCGAGTATCCTTTTCCTTGGAAAAAGGGGAAATATTGGCGCTTGTCGGGGAAAGTGGTTCCGGGAAAACTACATTGTTGCGATTGATCGCCGGTTTGGAACATCCCGATTCGGGAACTATTCGTCTGGGGGAAGAAATCATCGTAAGCGGCCGCAAATCCGTGCCCGCAAACAAGCGAAAAACCGGCATGGTCTTTCAGGAATACGCCCTGTTCCCTCATCTGACGATTTATGGGAATGTCGCCTTTGGTCTAAAAGGACTCAAGAAAAAGGAAACCGAGCAACGGGTTATGGAGACCATAAATCTGACCGGTTTGAAAGAGGATGTAAAAAAATATCCCCATCAACTTTCAGGGGGGCAACAGCAACGCGTAGCACTGGCGAGGGCACTTGCACCGCGACCGGAACTTTTGTTGATGGATGAGCCCTTCAGTAATCTGGATACGATCCTGCGAGACCAAGTGCGCGAAGAAGTGCGGCAGATCATTAAAGCTATGGGCATTACGGCGATTTTGGTGACGCATGATACCAAGGATGCCTTTTCTACCGCGGATAAGATCGCGGTGATGCTCGAGGGTAGGCTGCTGCAGCTCGATACGCCGGACGCCCTGTACAAGGACCCCAACTCATCTTATGTTGCGGATCTCTTTGGAAAATCGAACAACATAGAGGCCACGGTTTCCCCAAGAGGATTCAAAACTCCCTTTGGATTTGTGTCTGGACCAAAGGACTGTCCGTTAGCGGTAAACCAAGATAAGGTCAATATCTTCTTCAGGGCCGAGGAAGCCGATTTTTGCAATGCGGAAGAACCTCATTTGTGTGGAAGGGTTGAGCAGTGTATGTACTTGGGAGACCATATGCAATTAAAAGTATGTTGTAACCGATGCGCTACCTGTGCCGGGGGCAACGAGGTTGAAGTTATGGATGATTCGCAGCGTATTTTGTTGAAGTCCTCGGAGCAAACTTGGAAAACAGGGGATGTCGTGCGGTTTAAACTTAAAAACTACAAGGTCAAGGCAGCCGATTCGGAATAGGCTTTTTGAGGTGTGCGCTAGGTCAAGAAGCAATCTTCAGTGGTTTTTGCAGAAACTCGATATAAAACACCTGAATAACCAATTACAAGCGGATGGCCGTTTCTATGGTTGAAATCGTCAATCTTGATCTCATGGAAAACGTAAATCAAAATTTGACCCTTCCCATAAAAATCCCCTATGAGATCTTGCAGCAACTGACGGACAAGAACCTCATCGGCATTGAAATTGGCACGGACGAGCGCAAACATGGCAGGATTCTGGGTACCAGCCTTGGGGCGAGTCTTTTACCGGATTATGATGTCGTATTGGGACTAAAGATGCAGGTTCTGCGAAAATATTTGGGAACCAAGGAAGTAGCGGTGTTTATTCAGGTCGCCTTAGCCTATGACGCCGATTCTGGGGAGCTTTCCGCGGATACTTTTAAAATAGCTTCAAAGAGCAAGAGCTTTTTGTTGGATAAAACCTTGCAGATACTGGCCAATCGAATCTACTATCGTAAAGTTTTGAATAGGGCGACCTACAATTTGAATGAGTTGATCGACCCCCACCTACACAGGTTGAACAAAAAGTTGAGAGCGGGAATCCCTGTGGTTCAAGGGATACACCTGCAGGGAAGAATGGATAAGATAACCATTCCACAGATCAGCGTCTTAACGGACCACATTTTGGTCCATGTCCATTTTAACGGAGGCATTGAGGTAAACGTTCGGCGGCTTCCGGATGCTGATTTCAAGCTATAGCTATCGAAATAGAACCAGTTTTTCATTTAAGTCACCTAATAGTAAAGAGAGATGCCCCCAAGGGGCGGGGACCTATTTCAAAGGAACACTATTTCTCAAACTCTTAACACCGTTTGTGGGAAGAAAGGGCTACCTTAAATTAGGCCAATCAAAAAATCCAATGCGATGTGTTATTCCAGAAGACAAATCTTGCAATTGTATGGACTTTCGGGCCTGGGTCTCGCCGTGACGCCTTCTTTATTTTCATTTATGAACAACGAATCCATGCGACAGCGGTCGATCCCGAGTTCGGGCAAAAAGTTGCCCGTGGTAGGTATCGGCACTTGGCAAACCTTTGACGCCAACGGTGATCCCGCAACCCTGTCAACTTTGAAGCAAGTGTTGATCCAAACCCATAAATTGGGGGGTAGCGTTATCGACTCTTCCCCGATGTACGGTAGTTCAGAAGCTACCGTGGGACAACTGACCGCAGCCTTGCCGAGCCAAGATGATTTTTTCTATGCGACCAAGGTATGGATATCGGGAAAACAGGCGGGCATCGACCAGATGAACAGTTCGTTTCAAAAAATGAAACGTTCCACGATGGATCTGATGCAGATCCATAACCTGGTCGATTGGGAGACCCATGTAACAACGCTAAAAGAATGGAAAGAAAAAGGCAAAATCACCTACTGGGGCCTTACCCATTATGTGGATTCGGCACATGCTATACTCGAAAAAATCATACGACAGGAAAAACCTGATTTTGTACAGTTCAATTATTCCATTCGATCCCGTCATGCCGAGCAATCTTTGTTCGACACCTGTCAAAAATACGGTACGGCGGTCGTCATCAACCAGCCTTATGAAAGTGGTTCTCTTTTTCGAACGGTGAAGGGCAAAGAATTGCCAGATTGGGCGGGGGAGTATGGAATCAAAAGTTGGGGGCAGTATTTTTTAAAGTTTATCCTTTCCAATGAAACGGTGACCTGCGTGATTCCGGGTACCTCAAAACCGGACCACGCCATTGATAATATGGGAGCGGGCTATGGGGCATTGCCAGATACCAAGGGCCGGGAGAAAATGGCCGCTTATTTGAATTCTTTATAAGCTGTTTCTTTGCCCGCCCCTAGGGAACTTTTGACCGTCAATGATGATGTTTTTGGCATCACGGATGCTTCCAAGGTATTACTGCCTGTGTTAAGAGCGTGGTGGGCACTGTAATCTCTGATCAAGGTGTTTTTCGTAGTTCATTTAGGCTGTCCATCTCCTTTCTAAATCGAAGTATTATCAGGGTATCCAATTGTTTGGTAATACTGTCTTGCATGGCCCGCCAGTTACCGGCATTCATTTGGTGATTGAATTTTTCAATAGCTTTGAACCGTTGCACATTGTGCCTGTTCGCTTCCCAGTAGGTGGTCGTGCTTTCTTGGTGTTTCAGATCCTGTAGGTAGATACCAACGCCAAAACCTACGATTATAAGTGTCACGATAATAAAGACATTACTTTTTTTTATCATACTTCGGTATTTCTGTGCATCAGTTTGCCATAGACCGCTTTTTAAATACCTTAGCCGTTATCTTCTGGTGACGGGGCGATACAAGGCTTCGGGTAATATTCCTGCAAGAATAACAAACTAAAGATTAAGGAAATGATAGCAAAAGTCCTACTTTAAACCCTAAGATGCAATTAAATTGGTTGTTGTAGTAGGTTTCGACGATACGTAACTGCTGTTGCTGAAAAAGTAGTTAGTTCTTTTCTTTCTTCTTATACTTAGAAACCGCCCTTCGTTTGGCCTTTTGCTGGAACAGGGTATCGATTATCTCTTCCGTGGGGATGTAGTCGTCCAAAATCCTTTGCAGTGTGTTTTTGACCGAAGCGTGTTCTTTGATCATGGCTTCCTGGTACCTCACGGCGGGCTCGCTTAACAAACGGGCCAATGGCGGCTCTATCACTCCCCATTTTGCCAGATCATAGTGTTCATAATCGCGGAGTGCGGCATCAATGGAGTCGTTGTGCTTTTTTATGCTATCCATCAGTGCCAAGGGTTCCGGTACTTCCCCATTGAGGGAGTTCTTGATTTTTTCATAGCTGAGCTTGTGCGGCATCATAATCAGTTCGACAGCATAGCCACGGGCCCGAATCTTCTCCAGCACGAACCTGGGGAATTTGTCGATGGAGGCTATCGTTCCGATAATCGAGCCGATTTCGCTGGCATCGTTGATTCTCTTTGGCTCCAACCCATACTCTTTTACTTTTTGGGCAACATAGAAATCCTCTGAATTGATAATGTTGATGAATACGGGATTTATCTGTGGAGCAAAGCTTGTGGTCGTATCCCTAACAATGGCATCAAAAACCTCCAAGGTGCTCAACATCCCCGAATTGTCGAAATAGCCCCCATCCAAATAACTTCCCTTAGTAGGGATTTTTGCCGTGGGACTAAAAAAAGGGAAGCGGTTGGTCGTTGAAATGGCACCAAAATAGGTGAGGGTCTTGTCGCTTAGACTGTCCTTAAAAACATTGATAATCCTTGCCCCGGCAAAGGTGTTCGTCGGAAATTGGACGGAAACGGCCAACCCTTGTTGACCGCTGACAGCGGTGGTATTGATGATCAATGCGGGAAAGGTGCTATCCCTACTTTCATAAACATCCTGCCAATACTCATCAAAAGCAATGGTATTGTAGGCCTCCATTCCCGTGTTCTTGGCATGCTGTTCCATACTCTTGTACGACCTGTCTTTGCCCTCGTAGTTGCACCACGGCCAATATTCCCGAAGCAGATCACGACCGAGCAGATAGGTCAATTCGTTGGACAGCACATTGGAACGTCCGATTTTTTCTATGCCCTTGGCTATGGCAAGGCTGTCTTTTTGCTCATGGAGGAGGGACGCAAAATTACCTATTCCTACCGCTCCCCCGGAAACTCCGGATAGGACAAGGGTGCGTTTAAGGAACGCTTCGTTCGAAGCATTCTCCAGACGATTTAATAGTAATAGGTTCCAAAGATTCGCCTTTAGGCCTCCGCCGTAGGATCCCACCAGAAAATAATTCTTAGGCCCCACTTGCGTACTGTCCCTGGTCATGGAATTAAGAAAGGATTCGTACGGAAGCGGCTCAGGGGTTTTACGGTTGACCAAACTCAGTTGGTGCAGGTCGTTCGGAAACAAGGAAGTGAACACCATAAATCCTAATAGTAAAAAGAATGCCAGGGGTATACCGTATCTAAAAAAGTTACGGCCTTCAAAGGTATTTTCCGAGCTTCTGTGATAGTAGAGCACGTGTTTGAAAATAATGACGAAAAGCGAATAGAAGAATATGATATAAAGCAGTATGATGACCAGCGGGTTGAAGAAAGTGGCCACTGCAAAAATTGTATTGGCCACTATTAAAGCGAACAAGGAGAGCAGCCCGCTGATTTGCATCAACCGTAGATACCGCACATTATCGCTGAATTTGCCAATAAATTTGCCCACTGCGGTCTCGCCCCTGGTAGCGTTTGGGTCGTACTTTTCGAATATTGACATAATATCCTCGCTGTACATTTCTTTGTACTCGGTTTTGAGCGTTTTCCAACGGTACACATATTTGAAGAACGTTCGGGCTATTTTAAACATGATATACAGGAAGAGCTGAAGCCCTAGCGCAATCAGGAAGAGTACTATCGTCCAACGGTCCCATTGCAGGAAATAGGCGCACATCGCAGTGACCATAACCATGACCGTACTAATGACAAAGTATTTGGGAAACCAGGTCACATAGAACACAATTTCGTTGACCGTTTTCCGCTTGACGGCTTCGGAAAGCTCTTTGTTGGTCAACTTTTCTTTCCAGCTATCGTATTTTTTTCCCTCTAGATAATACAGGAAAAGGGTTACGACCGCTATGAAAACGGTCAGGCTAAGGACATCGAACTGCACCTCAAAAAATTGGGAGATGACACTGAAAAGAATGTTGAATACCGCCACGTACAATAAAATCCCAAGACTGCGTCGCATCGCCTTGACCATTTCGTTGTCATAGGAACGGTTCCCGGAGTTCTTCCCCGCTATTCGTTTGTAATAGATAATGCCAAAACCGAAAACGCGTAGCTTTTCGTCCATTTCAAGGCTCACACAGGTGTTATCACCGTTCATCCAGATATCGGCGTAAACCGGATAGTGGGAAATCATGATGGCCAGAAATGCGAGGAGAAAAAATAGGATTACAATATTACCAGGGCTGTAGAAGAGGTCCACGATAATGGTTCCCCCTTGGGGCATCATCGTGATCAAAAGGTAGATAACGACAAGAAAAAGGATGCTAAAGAGCGATGTCCACACAAATCTTAAAAGGGATTTGAAATGGGGCAGGAAGAACCTTTTTAATAACCAATACAGCAAAAAGGACAAACAAACGGAATAGGCCAACATTTTTCCGATATAGATGGCTTCTAGAAATCTTCCCCAAAAGAAGAGATAACTTATGCCTTCCATACAATCCAAAAGAAAGGCGAGACTTGCAAAAAAGAGGTAGAATTTTGAGGCCGAGGTACTGTATTCCCTGTAATTTAAGAGGCTGTTATCGTTCTTATCCTTGACCGAATACCCGATGATAAGAAGCAGGTACAGCCCCCATGCAAAATCGAGCAAAAAGTAAAGCCTATAGGAGATTAGACCCTCTTTTCTTATAATGTCCGAAACGGCATCAAAGTTCTCGAACAAACCATGTTGAGGAGAGCTGATATAGTCATTGATCCAAAAGAATCCATTGCAGACGAGAATCAAAAAGGAAAGAAGTATCCATACCGCGATAAGAAAGTTCACCCCTTGGTTAAACCATTTATTGAGCATAAGGTCGGTCTTTGGTGGTTATGAAATAGGTATGGGGGAGTGGGATTAAAGATAAGGAAAAATTTGAATGAACCGGTAGTTCCCTGCCGTTTCGACATCCTTGCACCCTTTAAGTATAATACTGTTCTTAATGTATGTAAAATAATATGCAATTCATACATACAATCTTGCAATCCACACAATAATTCCGGTAACGGGCGTGAGATTTTCTTATTTTCAGGAAAAAATATCCGGCCCCAATTCACAGGTATTTTTTTTTTTGGACTTGATTAACGTTTTAGAGCACAACTCCCCTTGAACCACTTAATCATTACACTTCCCCGAGGCTCGGCCTCGGGTGTAGCATTTAGCTAATCAAATCATGGAGAAACAAGAGTCAAGAACCAAGAGCCAAGACAAAAATTCTAGCCTGCCTGCCGGCAAGGCAGGTTTCTTGATTCTTGAATCTTGGCTCTGATACCTCGAGGGTTCTGCCTCGGAGTGGTTCATTGATTGTGAGCGCTAATGCTCAAACTTCCCCCAGCATTTAGGTAGCTTGGTTGTTTGCCAAGGGTACTGTTCCAAGTGTCTTTTGCAGGAACGATTTTATCGGAAAAAGCAGATTTAAAATAGGGAAATGTCAAAATTCTTACACAAACTGGATTCCGAGCTTCAGCTTATCTATAAGCACTATCAAAATGTTCAAAAGCTGGGTAGAAAGAAGATGGATTGGATTCACCCCTGCCTAAAAGAGAATGATCCCCTACCTGTAATCATCACTACAACCGCCAATGCACATGAGCTGGAAAAATATGGCTTTAGGCTCAAGGAGTCCTTGGGGAAAACAGAATTTTCGGGATCTATCGCGGTCGAAAATTTGGAAAGTATCGCCTCGCTAAAAGAGACCCATTTCCTGAAATTTAACGGAGAACCCGCCGAGATACCCCAGCATAAAAAAATAGATCCGCGTACCCAAATTATATTGGATAAGGCGAAAAAGGACAAGGCTTTTATGGCAAGCGGAGACAGTGGTAGGCAAACGAAGATGCTCGGGGCACTACTCCAATTCCGCGATTCTTACGAGTTCCTGGCCGACCTTGGCTGCCAAGTAACCAGCATAGTCGGTACTATGGTGGCGGTTAAAATTCCGCTGGACAGGTTGGAAGCTGTGGTTTCCCATCCCAACGTTATTCGGATCGAGACCAACCGAAACTATGCCCCGGATCTCGATGATAGTATCGAAGAAATAAATGCGGACGGCATAAGAAATGACAGTCCGCCTTTTGGCGGCACGGATAAGTTTACCGGTAAAGGCGTGATCGTGGGTATCATCGACTTCGGATTTCTGTACTCGCATAAAGTCTTTAGGGATATTTCGGACGAAAGCAAATCACGAATTTTATTTCTTATGGATCAATCCCTTACCCCAGAGGGGGGTGAGACTGCACCGACGGATGCTGTAGGAAATCCGATGGACGGGGTGGAGTACGACACACAGGATATTGAAAACGCTATTGCCGCTTCCGATCCCATGACGGTCGTAAGGCATGAGCCGGACGACCACGGGACCCACGTCGCGGGAATAGCCGCGGGAAACGGGGCCCAGTCGGGGAACTGCCATGGGTCCTTCCACTATGTAGGAGTGGCTCCAGAGGCCGATCTCATTTTTGTGCGCCTGAGGAGCGGATCCAATGAATTAGGGACATCCAATAATTTGATCGATGCTATATCCTACATTATGAGAAAAGCGGAGGATGCCGATAAACCTGCCGTAGTCAACATGAGCTTAGGCGACAATCTTGGTCCCCATGACGGTACCACTTTGGTAGAGGAAATGATTGATCTGTATTTGTTGCTCGGGAATACGAAGGGCTTCTCCATCGTTAAATCTGCTGGAAACCTTGGTAGTGACGATAGGCATGCTCAAACCACTGTACCTGCCAACAATGCAGCTTCTCCCGTTGAACTGAAATTCAAGGTTTTACCGCCCAAGGACGATGACGACACCAAAAAAATTGAAATCGATATCTGGTACGAAGGGGCAAATGACCTGGACATTGAGATTATACCAAAAGGGAACAATATTACCGGTACGAACACTGCGAGTCCCGGAGACAATGTCAATTTTACCGAAGATACAAAGAACAGTACCATAACCATCGACTCCCAAAATGTCCAAAACAATGGTAGAAAACGAATTTTTATCGATATAGACCCAGATGGCGACGACCATAACAAAACAGGAATTTGGGTTATCAAACTCACCAATACTACAGCTACCGATGCTGCGATACACGCCTATATCGAGAGAGATCAACTAGCAAAGTTCACCACTTTTGAGACCGATGAGGGAACCATTAGCATTCCCGGTACTGCGGAGCGCGTTATCACAGTGGGCAACTATATCATCAAGGGCAAGGACTCGGGGAAGTTAAAGGCCTCGTCCAGTCAAGGCCCGACGGCCGACGGAAGGATGAAACCGGAAATTTCTGCACCCGGAACCCGTATTATGTCCGCCCGTCACGATCCTGATGCAGGCTCTTGTTGTGATTGTTGCTATGACTTCTACATTGCCAAATCGGGAACCAGTATGGCAGCACCCCATGTGGCGGGTGCGGCGGCCCTGCTATTTGAAAAAGATCCCGAACTACACCACGATGACCTGAAGCAGGCCCTTATGGATACCGCGGTCAAGGACAGCTTTACGGGAAATACTGCCAACAATAGGTTTGGAGATGGCAAACTGGATGTTCAAGCGGCCGTCAATTCCATTGCTGCGGGAATTGTAATGGCATCAAATACTTTTGAAAGGGAACGATTGCAAACCTTCAATACTGATCCGGAACCGTTATTCGCAAAGGGATCCCCAATATCAAGGTTGGTAAAAACTCCACAGGGAAAGGAATTATACGATCTAGCCTTGGCCCATTATAAGGAAATACGCGATCTGGTGAATACCAACAAACGTGTAGCTACCGCCTGGCATAGGAATAAGGGCCCACTATTGGTTCACCATCTCAACCGGGCTTCCTTATTGCCACATGTAGAGGTACCCGAAAAAATAGAGGGTAGGCCGGTGGTGGGCTATCTGCAGAATATTGTAACCGAACTTAAAAAGCACGTGGCCGGGGAAACCGCAGTGGCTTTGGAAATCGCCATGAAACAAGTTCCCAATTTTGTCGGAAAGACCTTTAACGAATTTGTAGCCAGCTACGAAGAAATCTTCAACGAACCTATACTATAAAAAAATGCCCAACGCCGGTACATTTGAAGTTGTTCTTAAGCATTTATCGGAAGCCTTGCAACCGCTTTCGGAGGAGTTGAGCTCTGGCTTTATACATGATCTGGGCATTGGCTTTCCAGCCTCTTGGCACAATGACCCCCAACTGAACGGGGCGTTGAATACAGTAAAGTCCTCGGCAGGCTCCCTACCGCAAGCTACCGAACAACTTACCCAAGCGATAGACAATGGGGACGCATTGCAGATTATAGCCAAAGGTGCGGTATTGGGCGAACATGTATTTTCAGTGATACAGGGAGCCGTGCAACTGGGGGAGACCGTTAATCAAATGGCACAGTCGGATGGATCCCTCTCCGCCGCCCAAAAGGCCCATTTTCAGGATTTCTTCGATGGTTTTATCCCAAGAATCCTGGAATCTATGGCAGTAAGGCTCTTGGAGGAAAAATTGCCAAAATTTTTCGGTGTTCTCGATTTCATTGGGTTCGCGGAGAAAAATCTTTTGAACGAAGATGGCGATGATATTACCCGACCTCCCTATTTCCAAAGGCGGTTGATGTTAAACAGATTGGTGGACCTGTTTAAATCGCCGGCCGGCTATATCGAAGAACTTACAGACCTTGGAAAACCAGGTTTTGATGGTAGAAAGCTCTTTAAACGTATTGAGAAGATTACGGAGCCTCTCGATTTCCCGACGGATATTATCGAAATAAGTGGGCAACCGCCAATTTTTGAAATGTTCCTGTTACACCTTCAGGCAAACAATGCTTTCAACCCGCCTGCACTTGGATTTGAACTGCGGGTGCCCGGAAACGGCAAAGTAGAAAATACCTATCCCTTAATCGAACCTTGGTCACTAAAATCCGGATTTGAAGGCAGTTTCTCCGCAGGGGTCCAGGGCCTCATAGATATACCCAATGGCAATTTTAAACTACAACCTCCCACGGGCGACATAGCACTAACGATAAACAATGAACTCCTTGCCAATAAACCCGGGCAATCGATGTTGTTGGTAGGCCTTCCCGGGGGCACGAGGTTGGAAGTGGGTACCGTCAGTTTTGGAAATTCAATTACGGCTACCTGGAATCCATCGGAAGGCACGGCCACCTTTGACCCTTCTTTTTCAGTGGCCCTGGATGACGGAAAACTGACCTTGGACTTTTCGGGTAGCGATGGCTTTCTCTCGTCCGTAATTCCTTTAGAGGCTGCCGAAGCCAACTTTTCACTGGGAGCGGATTTCTCTGCGGATGGTGTCATGATACACGGTAGCGGCGGGCTGGAACTTCAATTCCCGAGCCATATCTCCTTAGGCCCATTGGAGATAACAAGTATTTTCTTTATCGCCAAACTGTTCGATCCCGATCCGGTAGCTATTGAACTGAGTAGTAGTTTAAAATTAAACTTGGGTCCTTTAGCCGCCTCCGTAGATAGGCTGGGGGCCAATGTGGCCTTCGACTTTCCCGATGACGGTCAGGGCAACCTGGGGCCATTGGACTTCTCGTTGGGCTTTAAACCCCCGAACGGCGTGGGTCTTTCCGTAGATGCGGGGGTCGTCAAAGGCGGAGGCTACCTCTTTTTTGATTTTGACAAAGGTGAATATGCAGGGGCGTTGGAACTCACCTTTAGCGAGATCGTCTCCCTTAAGGCAATCGGCCTTATCACCACCAAAATGCCGGACGGCTCGGACGGATTTTCATTGATCATCATTATTACGGCCGAGTTCGGTACGGGCATTCAGCTGGGTTTTGGCTTTACGCTATTAGGTGTAGGCGGCCTGTTGGGCCTCAACCGAACGATGCGCTTGGATGCCTTGGCCGAGGGAGTACGTACCGGGGCTACGGAAAGTATTATGTTCCCCACCAATGTGGTGGAAAATGCACCCAAGATTATCAGTGACCTTCGGAATTTTTTCCCCGTAGAACAAGACAAGTTCCTTATCGGGCCTATGGCGAAACTTGGCTGGGGTACCCCTACGCTTATCAGTATATCATTGGGCATCATTATTGAAATTCCCGGTAACATCGCCATCCTAGGGATCATAAAAATCGCCCTGCCCACAGAGGAGGCCGCCCTGATCGTATTGCAAGTGAACTTTATCGGGGCGATTGAGTTCGATAAAGACCGCCTGTGGTTCTTTGCCAGTATGTACGATTCGCGCGTACTTTTCATCACGTTGGAAGGAGAGATGGGGCTCTTGGTCGGTTGGGGCAGCGATTCCAATTTTGTGTCTGCCGTCGGAGGATTCCACCCTGCTTTTAATCCACCGCCATTGCCTTTCCCCAATCCCGTCCGAATTTCGATCAATATCCTGAACGAATCCTGGGGTAGGATACGGGTCATGGGCTATTTTGCGGTGACCTCCAATACAGCGCAGTTCGGGGCTAGGGCCGAGCTGTATTTTGGGATGAGCGCACTGAACGTAGAAGGGCACATAGGCTTCGATGCCCTGTTCCAGTTTTCACCCTTCTATATGATCATCCAACTTTCCGCCTCCCTTTCCGTCAAGGTATTCGGCATAGGCTTGTTTAGCGTGAAGGTAAAAATGTCCTTGGAGGGACCATCGCCATGGCATGCCAAGGGTACCGGTTCCATTTCGTTGCTCTTCTTCGATATCGAAGTGGACTTCGACTTTACCTGGGGCGAGGAAAAAGATACCGAACTACCGCCGATTTCGGTTATGCCGCTGTTGGTAGCGGAATACGAAAAGCAGGAAAACTGGACGGCTTTGATACCCTCCAACAATACCTTGTTCGTATCGCTTCGTGAAATTGACGACCTGGCGGAATTGGTGCTGCATCCCGTAGGCTCCCTTCAAGTGACCCAACGGGCCGTTCCGCTGGAATTGACTTTGGATAAACTGGGTACCCAAAAACCCGATGATGCCAATCACTTTACCTTGGCACCTGCCGATAATGAACTTTCCAAGATCAATGACATCAAGGAAAAGTTCGCCATTGCCCAATTTGTAGATCTAAAGGATGCCGAGAAACTTTCAAGTCCTTCATACCAAGCCATAGAAGGTGGTATGGAGCTCTCCGCCGCAGGGGAACAGTTAAAGACCGGAAAATCCGTAAAACGTCATATCCGGTACGAACTTATTACCATCGATACGAATTTCAAACGGGGAGTTAGGCTTTTCTTCAAATTTATCACCTCTGTATTCAACATATTCCTTAGGGGGAATGCCGTGGCAAGATCGCAGGTCTCCCACGCCAACCTTAAAAAGGTACAGCCTTTTGACAGCAAGGTAAAGGTGCAGGATCCCGGTTATTCTGCGGCAAGTATGACCGACAACACCCAATTTGGCGGTAAGAGCTTTAGCAGTCAGGCACAGGCGATGGAATTTGTTACCAACCAGGTCAAAGCCAATCCGGAGTTGGAAGGCGAGCTACATGTACTACCCAATCATGAAATAAATACGGCAGCATGAGCGATACTATAGCAACATATACGTTTTTACCATGGCTACGACAGGGCATCGCCAACAAGATAGATCCTGGCAACGCAACGACGGCCAGGGCCGTTATTCCCGTTAAGCTCAAAGTGACGGGGAACGCTTTGGAAGGAGCAGATCTGGAACAGGAAATAGTACGAAATGTAGCACTGTACGGCCCTGGGGATATCATTGGGGTCGATAAAAAGGCGATTGTCAGGAACGAACCCCGGGACTGGATCACCAACTTTGAAGCCAACTATATGCCCTACGTGGAATTCTATGATGAGGATTTCCCGTGGCGCTATAGCCCATCCGTGCCGCAGGCGCATGATAGGCTTACCCCATGGATGACCTTAGTGGTCTTGAAGGAGGACGAGTTTAAGGAGGGGACCAATATGATCTATAGGCCCCTGAATTTTATAGAAGCTACCGATCCCGAGGCCACCTTTCCCCCAAAGGATCAGCTATGGGCCTGGGCGCATGTACATGCCAATGAATCCCTGATAGACGGGGAGGACAATATCGTCGCCGAAGGGGCGGAAATAGACGGTGTTATTGCCGATCTGAAAAGTCTCCTGAACAAAAACCCCGATTTGGCCTATTCCAGGATCGTAGGCCCAAGAAAGTTGGAACCCAATACGCCCTACCACGCTTTTTTGGTCCCCTCTTTTGAAAGCGGCCGCTTGGCCGGACTGGGATTGGACCCTTCCGCTACCCCGGGCGTAGAACAAATTGCTTGGGAAACCTACACCGGTAAGGAGCAGGCAGCCTTACATCCCTACTACCACAGATGGTATTTTAGAACGGGAACTGTAGGCGACTTTGAATACCTGGTACGGCTCTTGGAACCAAGACCTGTGGATAGTCGCGTCGGCCGTCGCCCGATCGACGTACAAAAGCCCGGGGTGAACGTAAGCGGTATCACCGATCCCGACCTGGAAGGTATCCTGAAATTGGGCGGGGCACTGAAAATTCCCTTCGATACCCTAAAGCAGGAAGACAAAGACGACGTATTGAAATACGACAACTGGGACCAAAACCCGTACCCCCACCAATTTCAGAAGGACCTAGCCGGCTTTATCAATCTTGCGGACGACTACGATGCCAAGACGGCGGAGCAGGCCAATGCCGATTCGGGCCTGGGCCTAGATCCCCAAAACAATCCGGAGGATAGGGATCCACTGATCACCGCACCTCTTTATGGCCGTTGGCATGCCCTTGTGCAGCGCTTGCTAAAGGAAAGGGACGGCGGTGATATCTCCCCCAACGACAACTGGGTACACGAACTCAACTTAGATCCCAGATATCGGGTAGCGGCCGGATTTGGCACCCATGTGGTACAGGAAAACCAAGAAAATTATATGATGGCCGCCTGGAAACAGGTAGGGGATATCCTAGAGGCCAATAGAAAGATACGGTTGGCACAGCTTGCCAAGGAAACCTCATGGGTTTGGTACGATAAACACCTAAGACCCATGGTAACCGCCAATCCGGAAAAAGCTTTCTTTCTCACCAGGCCAGTACAAAAAAGGGTAATTGCCGAGGGCGTTACCGTCCACAGCACTGTAAAACGGAGCAGGGTTCCCTTGGTGATCACCTCGACCGCTATGCGGAGGGTGATGCGGCCTGGCAGCCGGTTGATGAAGGCGCTTCCCTTTAACGGAATTGTAAAGCCCTTTAATCTCGTGGAAAGGATTAACAACGGCGAGGTCTTCCCGGCACCTCCCAAAACCGTACCTGCAGATCTGCCCACCATAGACGATGTGGCCGAGGATGCCAAGCCTAGTAACCTTCCACCGTGGTTGGGAGACTGGATCAAAAAATATCCTTGGTCAAAATGGGTATTCCTAGTGCTGGCACTGATTATTCTGTTGTTGCTATTCCTCTTTTCCGCTAGTGGCGCCATCCTGGCCATATTAGGAACGGCAGTAGCGGTGTTCGCCTATCTGTTCTATCAGTTCGACCGTTGGGAAAAACAGCTTGGGAATGCGGAATCGGTCAAGGAAGACAATATGAAACCCGAGGCGGTAGATGAACTGCCCACAAGTCCCGACTTTAAAATAACGCCCATCAATTCCGGATTTACACCCACTTTTGGAGGAACCGATAGTCTGGAAGCCGTCAATTTTAAGTCCGCCCTAAAGGATTCCTTCCATCTTTTGGACAAGAGTAGAACCGTTGGCAAGGTGGTACCCAAACCGGCACTGGACCTGGCCATGTTGGTCAATACTACCTTTACGGTAATCAATCCGGAACTTACCATCCCCAAAATGATCTTTAACGCAGTACTGATCCCCGCACGGATAAGATTACAGTTGGTGGAAAAATTCGTGGAGGCCATGGCCTATCCGGAATTTGATATTCCCATGTACGAACCATTAAAGAATATCTCCGCCGAACTGTTCCTGCCCAACATCAACTTTATTTCCCAGAACAGTATTTCCCTTCTGGAGACCAACCAGAAGTTTATAGAGGCCTATATGGTGGGCCTGAACCATGAATTTGCTAGGGAACTGTTGTGGCGTGAATACCCAACAGATCAAAGAGGGAGTTACTTCAGGCAATTTTGGGATGTTTCAGATTTTATGCCGGAAGAAACCGGACTTACCGAAGAGGAGCTCAAGGAAAGGATGCGGGACATTCCGCCCTTGCACCGATGGTCCAAATTTTCGGAATTGGGCGACCACGATCACCGGGAAGAAGGAGGGGACAAAGAAGAAGAATTGGTACTGGTCATCCGCGGAGAGCTGTTAAAGAAATATCCAAATGCCATTATCTATGCCCATAAGGCGGAATGGCAACTCGACGATGATGGCAACATCGATTCAAGGGTGGAACGGGTGTTAACGGAACTGTCCGCCTCGGAGGAGGAAAATCCGCCCAAGGATAAGGTAAAAACGCCGCTATACGAAGCCAAGGTGGATCCGGACATTACCTTCTTTGGTTTTGACATTACCGCCAAAGAGGCCCAAGGGGGTACAGGGGACAATCCCGATGACGAACCGGGTTGGTTTTTTGTAATCAAGGAACGCCCAGGGGAACCCCGTTTCGGATTGGATCTGGAGCCTGCGGACGATCAGCCCATCGATGTGTGGAACGACCTTTCTTGGGAAAGGGTACAACCTACGGGCAATTTCCTCGAAATTACCAATGCAACCGAGACCATCGAAATAGCGGATTTTAATCCGACCGACGAACCGGAAAAGGAAGATCAAAATCCCGAGGATAAGAATATTATCTGGAGCAAGGATATGAATTCGGCCGAACTGGCCTATATCCTATATCAAGTACCGGTAATGGTGGCCGTTCACGCCGCCGAAATGTTGCCAAAACAAACCTAAAGCAGAGAAGATGCCAGATTTTATCGACATAAGGGAAAACCTGAACGCCGTTCAAAAGAACAGGGACGAGGCCAAGCATCAGCTATTCCTTAAAAAGGAAAAATTAAAGAGGATCCAAAGGGAAAAGGAGCGCTTGCAGCGCGGTTTCGATCCGGACCGCGATGCGGACAATGCGGCAAAACAACGCTTGGAACAAAGGGAGAAAAGAGCCAAGGAAGAGGCCCGGCAGTGGCAGATCACCTTGGAGGAACAACTGTTGGCAGCCGATGATATTCTCGCCCAATACGACCCCTTCTCCGACCCAAGGGAATTCGTCGACCGCCTGAGTGACGATTATCCCTTCCTATTGATGCCGGTGCGAATAGAAACACGGTTTAAAAAGGTAGTCAGTGACGATAGGGAAAGGCACCAACTTTGGGTGCGTATTTATCCCGACGATTGCGCCGTTGATTCCTTTGAGTCGGTCTTGTCCGAGAGTGAGGTAAGAAGCGCCCAAAAATATTGGCATGGTATCTGGCAGGCAGGCGGTAGGGAAGCGATGGAGCGTACCGCTTGGAGGGCCTTGGTGGCCACCTACGGATCTGGCCGTGCCCGTTACATTACCGAACAGTACAAGCCTATCAACACCTCGGACCAACCGCAGAATGTGGCGGAAAACGATTTTTTCCTGAGCATTGCCGTAGAGGAACTGCCCCCACAGAACGAGGCCGAAACCCTTACCACCTTCTGGGCGGACTACTGGCTGGCGCATACCGACAAGCAAAAACAGGAGGATGCCTACGAGGACTTGGAGGCCGAAGTGGGGGCAGGGAGTGCGGCAGACATTCTAAAAAACCAAAAACCCGCCAACTTTGACGATAAGACGCGGGTATCCGAAGATGGTATCAACGTCAAGGTACTCTTTATACAGTTTCCCAACGACGAGGAGGTGGAGACCAAGCAGCAATCATGGTCCCAGGCCCCCAAAACCAATGTGATGCCAGACCGGTTCGTGGTTACCGGCTATCAGGGAAGTAGCCATACGAATAACGACAGCGATATTGCCTTTCAGGTCATCGGAAACCAAATACCGTCGCCCTTGATCATGGGCCCCGATCCTTCCTTGGAGGATGACGAGCAGCTACAACAGGAAGACGGCAATCTGAAGGTCAACGACGATCTCAAATGGATGGTCGATTTTGACGAGGCCGTACTTAAAGGACTGGGTTTCAAAATCAATTTGACCGATATCCAGGCTGTAAGGGGCTTTGATAGGATCGTAGCCCTGGGATTGAAGTTGAGCGCCGATGAACAAAAAGGATCGGAATTGCTGGAGACCCTTTTCAAAAATCACGAAAACAGCAAGAAGGGATTTACTATTCTTCCACAGGGTACCCCGACCAACAATACCGAGGAAGAAGGTTCGGGGCATGATTTTATAGACGATGCCGATACCAGTTTTGACCACCTTAAACATGAAGAACAATTTTCCATAGAACACAACTGGCTCCAGAAAAAGGACGGACAATGGTTGGCGGAATGGCTGGGAGTGGACTACCACACCTTCCAAAAAACCTACAATGCCGCCCTTACCGACCAACGTGAGGCCAAGGCCATGAACATTGCCCTGTTCCCGGCTACCATGGGATATATGATGGAAACCATGATGCAGGAAGTGTTCAGTGATGACGATATGGAAAAAACCCGCTGGTTCATGAATAATTTTGTCAGTGGCCGGGGCCCTGTCCCGGCCATAAAAATCGGGAATCAGCCCTACGGAATTCTTCCTGCCACCACCTTTTCCGATCTCGGTTGGCTTGGGGAGAGGCGTCTTATCAGACCTCATGGGATACCATGGACCGACGGGAGCGATTCCTTCCTCCGCAAACTGTACCAAATCCTCCAAAAATTCGATACGGACTTTGCCTCGGTACGAAATGATATTGCCTTCGTGGGCAAGGATGGGGAGGACGCCCATCAACTGCTGTTGGATATCGTGGGACTTAATCCGGTTTCGGTGGAATTCTACCAGCGATATGCGGAGAGTTATGAGGCCATTGTGAACCGATTCAAACTCCACGGGGGCCTGTCCAACGCCATATCCCTTGTCATAGCCGGATTCTATGCTACCAGTGGGATGGATTTACTCAGGGACTTTGGTCATAAGGGGGATGAAATCCCGGATATCCTCGAAAAGATATTCCTGAAAAGCGAAAACAAACTGTACAGGGACCTGATAGACGACCGGAAATTATCGGAAACGGAGCCCATCCGTTCCTATACCCCGGAACCCGATGCCAAGAACTATATTGAATGGCTTATTGAAGCCGCCAATACCTCCCACGACACCCTTAGAAAACAACAGGGATTTTTGGACAATAAGATTCCCACTGCCTTGCTATACCTTATGTTGAAGCATTCCCTGGATATGGGATATATCAATGTAAGTCTGGACCTGAACCTAAAGGCCAACCGAATTTCTACCTCGGAATTCAGGGCGGCAAAACTCGATCCCGCCTTTATGCACGTACAGCCCGAAGTACAGGAGACAGAAAGCAAGTGGAAATACCTCTATCGTACGGATGAGGTCATTACGGGTTCCCAGAACCTTAGCCTAGGCGATTACATCCCCACCATTCTGAATACGGAATTGGCTACGGCCTATCTCAGGGAACAATTAAATGCCTTGCAACACCTCGCCAAAGCCCCGACGGCAAGGCTTGAACGGGCTTTTACGGAGCATATCGACCTTTGTACCTATCGGTTGGATGCCTGGAAGAACGGTTTTATGAACTACCAATTGGCCGCTATGCGGTTTAGGGAAAATATCGATTCTGAAACCCCTTACCAAAAAGGAACCTATTTGGGGGCCTACGGCTGGTTGGAAGACATACGGCCGGAAAATAAGGTTTTGGAACCGAAAAATTTAGAGGACCCGGAGCTGAAGGAACATTTTAACCAGCCGGACGAACCCCAGTTGATGACCGATGCCACCAACGGTGGTTTTATCACCGCCCCCTCCCTGAACCACGCCGTTACCGCGGCCATCCTAAGAAACGCCTATATGTCCGACGACGACCCGGAGACTTTTGAGATCAACCTCTCCTCGGAGCGGGTGCGTAAGGCCCTTTCGCTTATTGAAGGGGTTCGTTCCGGGCAAAGTCTATCCGCCCTGTTGGGCTATTATCTGGAACGGGAACTGCACGACCAAAATACGGGCCTTACCCTCATCGATTTCCATATCCATAAACTGCGAAAAGCCTTCCCCTTCAGGGCGGACAAACTAAAGGATACCAGAACCGAGGATACCGATGCCATAGAAGCCATTGAGGCAAGTAACGTGGTCGATGGCCTTGGCCTCATAGAACATATCAAGGAAACCGGGAATACCTCCTATCCCTTTGGCAAGGAAAATATTCTCAAGACCTCGGGCCCGGACGCTCCTTCGCAGGCCATCATCAATGCGATAAACGAGCAGGTTCGGAATATTGAAAACCTGAACGATGCCGTAGCGGATGTCGCCATGGCGGAAAGTGTACACCAGGTGGTGCTCGGCAATTACGATAGGGCCGCCGCTACCATGGATACCTATAGTAAGGGCAATTTTCCGCCTATTCCGGAGGTCGTACAGACCCCAAGGAGCGGAATCAACATTACGCATCGCTTTGGCCTGCAATTTGAGACAAACGTGGATCCCGCGGTCTCGCCCAACAGCATGCCCGTTACCCCAAGGTCACAGGGCGAGCCGGCCATCAATAGCTGGCTCAACTCGGTATTGCCCGATGAGGACGATGTTGCCGCTATCGTCAGTTATTTTGACCATGTTTCCGATACGGAAAAGAAAGAGCAGATTACCCAAAAGGCGCTCGACCTACAGCCTATCGATCTCCTGTATTTGGTAAATACCGATAACGACCAGGCCATGACGGCCTTGGACGATCGTATAATAAAACACATACACGATACCTTTGCCCCCAGGCCCGATGCCGAAATAAAAATAAAATATACGGAACGCATCCCCGGCAGGATCAGCTTCTTTGAATTGGCCGCTCAGATGAACAGTCTGAGAAGTCTTCTTCTCCAATCGCGCCCTTTGGAGCCCATGGATGTTTCTTTGCCCACGGAATCGAAGTCGGCCGAGAACGAGTCCCTCTTCTTGGACGATACCCGAATCGCGGTAGCCAAGCAGGGCATCGAAAATAGTAGGACGGACATCGGCACCTACTTGGGCACCTTGTCCCCCTTGGTAGCAGATCCCGAAACCAACAGGGCGCAACTTTTATCGGATATCGATACGTTTATAACGGATCTGATCGATATTCTCGCAAGGCTGAGCGCCTATGGATTGCCACAGACGGGGATCGGTTTTGCCTATGATAGAAGAAGGGTGTTATACAAGGCCGTGGCGGAGAAGGTAGAGGCTTTGATTCAACGTTGGGAACAAAGGTTGACCGATTTCGGAACTGCCCTGACGGAGTATGACAACTTGGATCCGACAACCCCGGATGAAAAGCGTTTTGAACTACTCTATAGTGCCGAACGCCTTGTGACGACCCTTCCCGAATCGCCCCAATTGCCCACTCCATTGGAATTCAGGAATAAACTGACCACCAAAGGCAACGCTTTTGAAACTAAGAAAGATGCATTTGTGGCCATCTTGAATGCCAATCACGCCAAGTTGGCCGATCTGATCGCTGCGGTGAACGCCGAACTTCCGATAGACGATTTTGATGTGGATCCCATGACCTTAACGGATCAGGAAGACCAGATCGTCCTGTTTGCCGATGAATTGAATACCTATGCAGGGCTCGTGGATGCAGATTTGGACAAGCGTACCCAGAAATCCCAGCAACTGGTGGATGAGGCTGCTGCCCTGACCGCCAGTAAAAAACAGGTGGAATTGCTTCAGGATGCCGGGAAGCAGCTTTTCGGGGCGGATTTTAAAATGGTACCCGAATTTGATCTTCCCCAAAAACAGGCGGATGAGTGGTCCAATTCCTTTAACGATACCGGCCAACTGATGGATTACCTGGAGCATACCGCCCAAGTGGATTTCCCCTTGGACGAATGGCGGTATGGGGTAGCACGGGTACGTGAAAAAATTCACCACTGGGAAAATGTGGTCGCCCTACGGGAGGCCTTTACCACGAATACCTTGGAGATCCATCCCGTACAGCTGCCCTATCAGGAGAACGATAGTTGGTTGGCTTTGGACTATCCGGAAAACCACGAAATCCTAAACGATAAGATATTGTACACCGCCCACTATGCCGTACCTTTTGATAAGACTCAGCGGCAATGTGGACTTCTGCTGGACGAGTGGACCGAGGTCATTCCCTCCAAAACGGAAGATGTTGGCGTAACCTTCCACTACGATCGGCCCAATTCCGAGCCGCCCCAGGTGATGTTGATGGCTATGACGCCCCGATTTACAGGGGAATGGCAGTGGAACGACCTGATGGATATCGTAAACGAGACCTTGGATCTGGCCAAAAAGCGCGCCTTGGAACCAGAACAGATAGACCAGACCGCCTACGCCCGATTCCTGCCGGCAACCGTCTCGTCGGTGACCGTACATCCCATTACCGCCTCGCTCAACTATTCCTTCAACAATATGATATATAACGAATTAGATATAGACAACAATGAATAATTACGTAGCCGTCAATAATATTACAGAGGTACTCACCAAAAAGCTCCTCCCCACCATTACGCTCTGGAACCGCTTGGAGGCAAGGCCACGGGCAGACGATTTTGACCGTGCTTTAAAGGCCGAGGTTCGCGATCCCCTATGGATGCTTACCAAACAGTGGCAGTTGGGCGAGTTTAGGGGCGACGATGCCGGATCGCCGGCCTTTGCGAAAATACAGATGGCCACTACCAGGCTTACCAAATATCAGGCCGATGGCATGCAGGTACAGGCCTATGACGACAAGGTACCCTTGGAAGCCAAGGTGGAGCAGAAAAAAGTTCCCTTTAAATTGGGGGCCCAAGAGATTTCCCTTGACATCCGTCTTATGATGGGGAGGCATTGGCTAAAATTGATCCAATCCGATTTCCCGGCTGCCCTGCGGAGCGAATATATTGGACTGTATCCTTTTATCCTTCCGGATCCGGACGAGAAAGCTTCGGGACGAATAACGGCCCATAGGGAGGCATGGCAACAATTTGCCGCGGTGGCCGAACGCAGTATGGACGGCTATGCGCTTTATACCCATCTTAAGGAAGGCAATGCAGCCTCCGACGGTACTACCCAAGCCGGTGATGCCGCTTTGGATGCCTTGGGCGATAGATTTACAACCTGGTTCGAGGAATTTTTCCTTCAACCCGAGGATGAAAATAACAATGCGTGGCTGCCCCCGAGGATGGAATATCAATTTTCCGTTTCGGCACCCGATGAAACCGATGAGAAAGTGATGGTGGCCGATGAATACTACCACGGCCATCTTGATTGGTACAATCTGGATATCGATCCGAACAAACTAACCTTGGAAACCGAACCGGAGGTTGTACTTCCCCCCGATCCAAGGACAAGGGACACCAATTCGTTCTTCCCCACCACCATCTCCTTTGATGGGATGCCCCATACCCGATGGTGGCGGTTTGAGGACGGACAGACCAATTTTGGGGATATCGATCCCGATACCACCGATCTGAACAAACTGCTGTTTATCGAATTCGGACTCATCTATGCCAACGATTGGTTTTTGGTGCCGTTTACGCTTCCAGCTGGTAGTATCTCCAACGTAAAGGGACTCTCCGTCACCAATGTTTTTGGGGAAAAAATCTGGGTAGAACCCGCCGGAAAAGGGTTGGACGATGCCTGGAAACGCTGGAATATGTATTCCTTGAATACCAAGGGAAACCAACAGGAACCTGCGGACAATAGCCTGTTGGTCCTTCCCACCGTAGAAAAAATCCTTGAAGGCAAACCCTTAGAAGAAATCCTATTTATCCGCGATGAGATCGCCAACATGGTCTGGGCCATCGAAAAAAAGATTCCGCTGCCATCAGGTACCGGAAAGCACGGAGGGGAGGCTGCCTTTGAACTGCATAAATTCTATCAAAAAATATTGAACCAGGAAATCGGGGACGGCATTATCGTTCCTGAGGATATCGAATTCAAGGCCAATATTCGCTACCAGATCATGAATACGGTGCCGGAAAATTGGATTCCGTTTATTCCCGTGCATGTGGAGGGAAGCTCAAGGGAAATCCAATTACAACGGGCCTCCATGCCCCGCATTTTGGAGAACGATGCCCCGGGCAACGCCCAGAAGATAAAACCAAGGACCCAGTTGGTACGCGAAGGGCTGGATAAAGATCCGGTCGAGGCCTATTTTATCCACGAAGAAGAAATCCCCAGGGCGGGTATCCGTGCCTATCAGACCTACCAAAGGACCAGGTGGTACAATGGCAAAGTGGTGAACTGGTTTGGGGCTAGAAAACAGACCGGTAGGGGGGAAGGCCATAGCGGCCTTGCGTTCGATCAGATAGTGCCCACAAAAAAGAGGTCATAAAATCAGCGTAGTAATGGGAGGTTCAAACCATTAACTATTGAATGATTACAAATTTCCCTTATTGTAAATGAAATATACTATTTGTGGGTGAAATCTTAAAATCTGTTAAGATGATTTTTACTAAATTGTAGTTGTTCTCTCGCCCCAGTTTTTTCTTTTGAATTTTACCTCTCAAGCTAGGTCCAAAAATACCCATGAACGGAGATTTCTTACGACTTCTGTACTAGTGACCTAATAATCATCCCGCTAACAAGGAACCAAATAAATAATTACGGAAAATTTTCTACAAACTGACATGCGGTCAACCGTTGACCTTGGCAATAACGGAACTCCACAAAATCCGGTATATCATTTTTTATATGCCTGCCAAAAAGGGGAAGGCTACAGTTGAATGGAAAATTTTGTCCTATTTTTGGGATAAGGTCAATGGTTGCGAATCTGGGGGCATAGAATGAAAAGGATAAAACAAATGCGATAAAAAAACATGATTTTCGAGAATCGTTTTACAAAAATTCTGATTAAAGCCATTTATTTGATATCCATATACATTCTTCCTATTCTGGGTTTTGGCCAGGACAGTACTATTGAAAACGTTCCGAAAGAAATCGTTGGGTATCCGTTACGTGGCACCGAGCTTCATATGGATGGTGTTGTTGATGAAGAGTTTTGGTTAAACATTCCGGGCAATGGCAATTTCTTGATGCAGGAACCTGAAGAAGGGGGCGAGCCAACGGAGCGAACAGAAGTAAGAATCGCCTTCGATAGCCAAAATCTTTATATAGCAGTAGTTTGTTATGATAGTAATCCTTCAGGTCTTAAGGCTTTTCAAAAGAAGAGGGACGCACCGCTGGAGACCGACGATCGTTTTAGATGGATTTTGGATACTTTTATGGACCAGCGAAGTGCCTATTTTTTTGAAATCAATCCCTTGGGATTACGCGGGGATGGTCTCATTTCTTCAGGGCAGGGTCAAACTTTGAACAAAGACTGGGATGGTATTTGGAATACATGGACCTATATTGGTGATTTTGGCTGGTCGGCCGAAATCAGGATTCCCTTTCGCACCTTGAACTTTGATTCCAACAGTGATGTTTGGGGTATTAATTTTCAGAGGACCGTACGCCGTAAGAACGAAGAACAGTTATGGACGGGCCACCGTCGGAACCAAGGTTTGCTACGACCGCAGAATGCCGGTATTCTTACAGGTCTTGTCGATCCATCGCAGGGGCTAGGGTTGGGGGTCGTGCCCTATGCCATTGCCCAGTCCCGAAAAGAATATGATGAAGAGAGCGATGCGTCGATCAATACGACCTCTGCGGACTTCGGGTTTGATATCAATTACAATATTACATCCCAGTTGAAAGCCTCTTTTACATATAACACTGATTTCGCGCAGACCGAAGTGGACAATCGACAAATAAATCTTACTCGTTTTCCTTTACGTTTTCCCGAAAAAAGAGATTTTTTTCTAGAGGGGTCCTCCATTTTACAATTTGCACCTTCAAGTAATCCAGAACCATATTTTAGTCGCAGGATCGGACTGGTGAAAGGGGTCCCTATCCCTATCAAGTATGGGGGGCGTCTTATAGGGAATGTAGGTAAGAATAATATTGCACTGTTACACTTGCGAACAGAAAAGAAGGGAGAGCTGAATCCGGAAAGTTTTACAGTGGCCAGATATAGACGAAATTTTTGGAAGGAGAGTTCTATCGGCGTATTATATACCCATAGAAGCACCGAGGACGATATATTTTTTGGCAACCCCATTCAAGATAGAAAGACATGGGGCGCGGACCTAAACTTAAGTACTTCAGAATTCTTAGGTTATAATACACTGCAGTTCTCGGCCTTTTTTGTTGGGCACAACCCCGCTTCTCCCCTTGACGATGCTACCTCGATGTCGGATAGATCGGTCCGTGGATTCCGTTTTAATTTTCCCAACCAGCCCTGGTCAGCATGGGTTTCATATAGGGAATTTGGGGACGCGTACGATCCAGCGGTCGGTTTTAACCATCGTAATGGTTTTAAAAGGTTGCAACCGGCAATAAACTACGCTCCCCTGTTTGAAAAGAGCAACGTTATTAGAGAAATAGAATGGGGAATTTACTATGAGTATCTCACTTCGTTGGAAAACGAACTTCTTACCGAAAACCTTAGGTTTACCTTAGGAGAGATTCGATTTGAATCCGGGGATGGATTAGGTATCCAAGTATCTAGGAACTTTGAATTTCTCGATGAAAATTTTGATATACTTGGCGACGGCCCGGTTATCGTGGCCCCGGGCGAATACGTGAACTGGGGTTACGAATTGGAGGCCTCCTCTGCGTCATTTCGTAAGGTATCCGGCTCCATTGGTTATGAAGCGGGAGGATTTTGGACCGGGAATATATCAAGCTGGGTATTGGGCTTGACCCTTCGCCCGGCACCCGGTATCAATCTCAGCAGTGGGTACACGCATACTAGGGTAACCGCTGATAACAGCGGATTCGACACCAATTTATTCCAATTAGACCTTGGCCTTGATTTTACCCCTGATATTTCGCTCTCGTCAAATATCCAGTTCGATGATGTAAGTGAGATTCTGGGCACCAATACCCGATTTCGATGGATACTTACCCCTGGTACCGACATTTTTTTTGTCTATAACCACAATTGGCTAAACCGCCCGGCAATGGACAAAAGGCTCTTTACCATACAACAGGGCGGGGCGCTGAAGGCGGTCTATACCTATCGTTTTTAGGTAGGCAATACTACGAAAAGGATAAAATGATCGTATAAACCGTCTAAAATGTTGGACAAAACCATTACTGGACCTGCAATAAAAAATCGGACGAAAAGTTAAGTGGTAGTTTGAGCTTACATGAATTTTCTAATTCATCTTGATATACCCTTGACCGGCAGATTTACTACACATGGTGGCAGTAAATTCAAAACCACGCGCTGCGCGCTAGTTTCGCTGTTTTACTACGAAATTTTGAGCCAGTTCAATTCCTCCATAAAACAACAAAACCACGCCTATTGGTGTGGCTTTTGGCTTAATCGTGGAGCCGGAGGGATTCGAACCCTCGTCCAAACAAGCAATTACAATGCCTTCTACATGCTTAGTTTCCGCTTGGTTTTCGATGCACGCCTGACCGGAAACGGCCTAACGTACACTTAGCTTCTTTAAGTTTTAGTGGCAGCGTCAAAGCGAACGCTGCCCTTGTGTTGACTTCTATGGTGCCCCTTGAAGAACCGCCGTCAACAAGGGCTGTTCAGGGACATCTCGCTACTCCGCCTTGCGGAGCCGTGGCATAACCGTACTGTGATTCGGGTTACGCGGCAAGAGCGTAATTAGATTCGCCAATTAAAAGTGTGAAGTATGTGATTTACGAGCTGTACCCCAGCGCTCGGCATGCTTACATTGCCATTGGTCTCGCTGTCAAAACCAGTCGGCCCCTTCAATGAGATAGAAAATCTCCGATTTTCGTAATCGAATTGAACCCCGGGCGCAGTCTCGGGGTACCCGATGACCACCTGTGCCCAAGTCCAAAAATCAACGTAATCGAATTGCCCCCCGGACGTAGCCAAAGTGACAACGCCGAAAGATTTTAATGCTACTCAATGATTTTTTTCAAAGAACTATTCCTTTTTCGAAAGGATGGCAAAGTTAATCAAAAATTTGCATCCCATAATTTTTATCGGGAAGGGAATTTGTCCATCCCTTCAAATCCCACTACATTTATGGCAAATACTATGCCGTTCCCATAAACCCATAAACCCATAAACCCATAAACCCATAAACCCATAAACCCATAAACTCAACACTGAATGAAATTCGGAATCATCCGCGAACGTAAAAATCCCCCTGATCGGCGAGTCGTGCTCTCCCCGCAAGCCTGTCAAAAGGTCGTATCGAAGCATCAGAATGCCCAAATCATCGTCGAACCTTCCCCCATCCGTACCTATACCGATGCGGAGTACAGGGCAGCGGGCATAGAGGTCGACCTTAATATGGAGCAATGCGACGTACTGTTGGGCGTAAAAGAGGTGCCCATGGATGCACTCATCCGCGATAAAAAGTACTTCTTTTTTTCGCATACCATCAAAAAGCAGCCCTACAATCGGGACCTCCTTGAGGCCATCTTGGAGAAAAATATCGAGCTTTACGATCATGAGGTCATTACCGATAAGAACGAACAGCGTCTGGTCGCCTTTGGGAGGTATGCCGGCATTGTCGGGGCCTATAACGGATTCCGGGCATTCGGGCTCAAATACGACGCCTATAAGTTGCCCAAGGCCGACGAGCTGCCCGACCAAAAAGCATTGATCAAGGTGCTGACGACCCTTGAACTGCCCAAAATCAAAGTGCTTCTTACTGGTAGGGGCAGGGTCGGTGACGGGTCTCGGGAAATGCTGGACGCCATGGGCATGAAAAGGGTCAATGTTGACGAATACCTTAAAAGGGAATTTGACGAACCGGTGTACTGTCAAATCGATGCCGGTGAGTACAATAAACGCAAGGACGGGGTGCGCGGAAACAAAGCTGATTTCTTTGAAAATCCCGAAGAATATAAATCCAATTTCTATCGGTTCGCTAAAGTCACCGATCTATATATTGCGGGCCATTTTCACGCACAGGATGCGCCGTTTCTCTTCACTCGGGAAGACGCCAAGCAAGCGGATTTCAAAATAAAAGTGGTGGCGGATATCAGTTGCGATATCGATGGACCCATTGCATGCACCATTCGCCCGTCAACCATCCAGAATCCCATCTACGGGTATGACCCAAAAACGGAAGGAGAGACGGACTACACCGATCCTTCAGCCATTGCGGTAATGGCCGTCGACAATCTGCCCTGCGAACTGCCACGCGATGCCAGCGAAGGTTTTGGTGAGGCCTTTTTAAAAAATGTGATACCCGCTTTTTTCAATGGGGATAAAGATGGCATTTTGCAACGTGCCCGCATGACCTATAAAGGCAAGTTGACCGAACGATATTCGTATCTACAGGATTATGTGGACGGCACGGAGCCTGCCGATTTCCAATGATTAGGATCAATCCCCGAAATAGGCCTTAACGATGACACCGACATTGGCCTACTTCGCCTGAACGCCCCACTCGATGACCGGCTGTTGCTGAGGAGCGGTAAAACAACCTAAAGCCTTAAGTTTTAAGGTAACGGTATCCTTTTTTTCCAAAGTCTTGATCTGTAAAATCTTCGATTTCCCGGCCGGAATCTCAAAGACCGGCGAGCTATCGTAGAAGGTATAATCCATCGCGTTTTCAAAAAGCAGGTCGCTGCTCGAAATATTTTGGAGTTCTATTTCCACTATTTGGGTGTTCTCGATATATTCCGCCTTGATAATTTCGATACTGGCTTGAAGCAATGGAGCGAGGAATTCTTCCCGGCCTACCATCAAGTCGTTAAAGACCGCAATGGTTCGTCCCGCAAAGAGGGCTTCGCGCAGGCTTTCTATACTTTTTTCCCTGGCAAAGACCAAGGTGATCGGCCGGTGGTTTCCCTTTTCGGTGTAGTTCCAATCAATGAGACCGTGAATGTCGCTGGTGCCCATTATCGTCAGGTCTTGCTCTAAGGCAAGCTTTAGTGCCTCCTCGGAATATTCGACGTTGTTTATCACCTCGATACCGTGAAGCTCGTCGTTCTTGATCCGGGCCTTCTGAAAATCACTCAATATCGGAGTGCCTTTCGGACTCTGACGATGCCATGCGGGATGGTTCCAGAACACAAAGGCCGCTTGCTCCTTGGCCGCGGCAAAAGCGTCCTCCGGTTTTTCGTGCAACAATTGGTTCGCATCGGATATGAAAAGGGCGTTGCTATGCCCCACAGGTTCTGAGCGGGTTATTTCTGATCCGTGTACAACTAGAAGTCCGTGTTCCTCGGCTTCGTCCATAGCTTTCGCCAGTTCAAAGGACCGGTTTCGATCGGGATGGGGAATATCCTTCGCGTGGGGTTGGTATTCCAAATGCTCGGTGAGCGCTATTGCATCCAAGTTTTCGCGCAGGGCTTCCTGTACCCGTATTGTGGGCCATACATTTCCATCGGAAAAAACGGTATGCTGATGAAAATCGGTTTTTAAGGTGGTGTACCCTGGGATATTGGGATAGGTAAGAGGTTGGGCGCCCATGTGGGAGTGATCTTGGGCGTTGCCGGCAGTATAAAGAAGGATGGAAAGAAATAAGATTGCATATTTCATAATGGGTGGTTTGCTTAAAAATAAGAAATAATCGAAAAGCGGGTAATCCTGAATTGTGACCGTCAGTACGATGATGTCGCCACATTTCCAAGGAAAGCCGCGCTTAGGTTATTGAATCAATCCCTTATCCTTATAAATATCGATATATTTTTCGCTCAAGGCATCCGAATCCTTATATTTTTTTCGGATTTCTTTCAGTTTCTCCTTCATTGTGGCAACCGTGTCGGCATAAGTGGGATCGTCGTACACGTTGTGCATTTCCAACGGGTCTTTCTTTCGATCGTACAGTTCCCACTCATCCACGTCGAAATAGAAATGGATCAGTTTAAAATCTTCCGTAGCGATACCGTAGTGTCTTTTCACGGCGTGCTCGGCAGGGTATTCATAGTAATGGTAATACACCGCATCGCGGTTCCAATTTCTGGTGTTGCCATTAAGTAGGGGCATCAGGCTTTCGCCCTGCATATCATTGGGAGACATGACCCCGGCCGCGTCCAAAAAGGTCTGGGCGAAATCGAGGTTCTGTACCATTTCTTCCGAGGTGGTGTTGGGCGTGATGACGTGCGGCCAGCGGATCAATAGAGGGGTCTTGAACGATTCGTCGTACATAAAACGCTTGTCGAACCAACCGTGTTCGCCAAGGTAGAAGCCCTGGTCCGAGGTATAGACGACCAAGGTGTTTTCCGTGAGACCGTTTTCATCGAGATAGTCCAACACCCTTCCCACATTTTCGTCCACCGCGGCGATGGTGCCGAGATAGTCCTGCATATACCGCTGGTACTTCCAGACCATCAATGTGGAATCGTTCATATCGGGATAGCGCTGTTGGAAATCTTCGTTAATGGGGCCGTAGATGGAATCCCAAGAGGCCCTTTGTTCGGGAGTCATACGTTGGATGGGATTGTAGATTTTCCGGTCATCGATATCCAAGGCCTCGACGACTTCCGGGTATATCTTCAAGTCATAATTCAAGGTCATATGCTTTAGGATGTTCATTTCCGCCGTGGCCGCGGCCGTACCCCGGTTTTCGTAGTCGTCGAACAGGGTTTCCGGTAGGGGGAAGGTCTTTTCCGTAAACTCGGTATAGTGCCTCTTGGCGGGAAGCCATGACCGGTGGGGCGCTTTGTGCAGGTACATCAATAAAAAGGGCTTTGTGGTATCCCTTCTGTTTTCCATCCAGTCCAGCGTAAGGTCCGTTGTGATATCGGTCACATAGCCTTGAATGGTCGTATCGCCCTGCTGGGTGATGAATTTGGGATTGTAGTAGTCCCCCTGTCCCGGAAGGATCTTGAATTCGTCGAATCCCTTGGGATTGTTGCCAAAATGCAGTTTCCCGAACATGGCCGTCTGGTAGCCCGCCTTCTGTAGCAGTTGCGGAAAGGTGACGTTCGTGGTATCGAAAGGGGAGAGGTTATCGATTTTGCCGTTGATATGGCTGTGCTTTCCGGTGAGGATGACCGCCCGTGACGGGGCACAGATGGAATTGGTTACACTGGCATTGGTAAAGAGCTTCCCCTCCTTGGCGAGCCGGTCGATGTTGGGGGTATGGATTAGCTTGTCGTTATAGGCGCTGATGGCCTGATAGGCATGGTCGTCGGACATGATAAAGACGATATTCGGACGTGCCATTTCGGCTTCGCCGGATGTATCGTCGGCACAGGAAACAAAAATAAGGAGGGAAATAAGGAATAAGATGGGATAACAGGGTCTCATTTTAGGATGGTTTTTTCGTTTGGCACTCAATGTACTGAAAAAGTTTATGGGTTTATATGCTTATTCGTTTCGAAACCCGAACCCGATGTAGGACGGTAAGACTTGGGACAAAGGACTGAAAATTTGTGAAAAGTGGCCTCTTCCGTGGAAAGACTAACAGTCTTAGGTCGTACAGTCTTAAGTCACTTCTAACCGTTAGATAATTAAGTAAAAAAACATTTAGGCTTATACTTTTTTGGATTTATGATCAACCGCCCTATTTCAACTGATTGACGGTCTCTCGCAAAGCCGTTAAATTCGTCAATAAACGTTCTAAATGGTCCAAATGCAACATGTTGGCACCGTCACTTTTCGCGTTGGCCGGGTCGAAATGGGTTTCCATAAAGATCCCGTCCACTCCCGCGGCGATTCCGGCGCGGGCCATGGTATTGATCAGTTCGGGGCGGCCTCCGGTCACGCCGGAGGACTGGTTGGGCTGCTGAAGCGAATGCGTAACGTCCAAGACCACCGGCGCGTATTGCTTCATGGTGGGGATGCCCCTGAAATCGACGAGCATATCCTGATAGCCGAACATGGTGCCGCGGTCGGTGATCCACACCTGTTGGTTGCCGGAATCGGTGACTTTGGTGACGGCGTGCCGCATGCTTTCGGGACTCATAAACTGTCCCTTTTTGAGGTTGACCACCTTTCCGGTTTCCGCGGCGGCCACGACCAAGTCGGTCTGTCGGACCAAAAACGCAGGAATCTGCAGCACATCCACATATTCCGCGGCCTTGGCGGCATCATCGGGCACATGGATATCGGTTATGGTCGGCACCTCGAAGGTTTCCGAAACCTTCCGCAGAATCTTCAGCGCCTTTTCGTCCCCGATGCCGGTAAAACTGTCCACCCGGCTGCGGTTGGCCTTTTTAAAACTTCCTTTAAATACATAGGGAATGCTCAACCTGTCGGTCACTTCGGCGATATGCTCCGCAATACGCAGCGCCATGTCCTCGCCCTCAATGGCACAGGGGCCGGAAAGTAGAAAGAAGTTGTTGCTGTCGGTATGCTTGAGTTTGGGAATCAACGAGAGGTCCATATCCTTTAATTTTTGTAAAGATACTAGATCGAAGGAATTTTGGCCAAGTTGGGTTTGATTGTCTCCGGTGTATGTGCCTCCGTGTGCATTTGGACCGCTAGCGAATCCCTTCAAAATCAACATCCTAAAAAAAATACATTCCACGTCGAACCGAGCGATTTTAGTTGTACCTTTGCCCGCCCTAAATACGGACGTGCCTTTGCGGCATTGAACAAATCCAAAAAAGACGAATGTCAACAACAAAGAATATTGCCATCATCGCCCACGTTGACCACGGGAAGACGACCTTGGTCGACAAGATCATGTACCACTGCCAGCTGTTTCGCGACAACGAAAATACCGGCGACCTGATCTTGGATAACAATGATCTCGAACGGGAACGGGGCATCACCATTACCTCAAAAAACGTATCGGTAGTCTATAAGGATACCAAGATCAATATTATCGACACCCCCGGTCACGCCGATTTCGGAGGCGAGGTCGAACGGGTGCTGAACATGGCCGATGGGGTGCTCCTGTTGGTGGATGCCTTTGAGGGGCCCATGCCCCAGACCCGTTTTGTGCTCCAAAAAGCGATCGATCTGGGATTGAAGCCCTGTGTGGTGATCAATAAGGTGGACAAGGAAAATTGTACGCCCGAAGAGGTGCACGAAAAAGTGTTCGACCTGATGTTCGAGCTCGGCGCGGAAGAATGGCAGCTGGATTTCCCCGTGGTCTATGGTTCCGCCAAGAACAATTGGATGAGCGACGACTGGCAGAACGAAACCGAAAATATCGAACCCTTGTTGGATATGGTCGTCGAGCATATTCCGTCTTTTGAACCGGAGGAAGGCACTACCCAAATGCTGATTACTTCCTTGGATTTCTCCTCTTTTACCGGACGGATAGCTATCGGAAGGTTACAGCGTGGCAGTCTTAAGGAAGGCCAGCAGGTCTCCTTGGTCAAAAGGGACGGCAGCATCGTAAAATCGAAGGTTAAGGAACTGTTCACTTTTGAAGGGCTCGGCCGTATAAAGGTCAAGGAAGTGGCCGTGGGCGATATTTGCGCGATTGTCGGACTCGAAGGTTTCGATATCGGGGATACGATCGCGGATCTCGAAAATCCAGAAGGTCTTAAGACCATTGCCATCGACGAGCCGACCATGAGCATGTTGTTCACGATCAACGACAGTCCCTTTTTCGGGCAGGACGGAAAGTATGTTACCTCCCGCCACATCAAGGAGCGGTTGGAGCGCGAACTGGAGAAGAACTTGGCCCTCAGGGTCGAGGAGACCGATAGTGCCGATCGATTTTTGGTCTATGGCCGGGGCGTGTTGCACCTGTCCGTACTGATTGAAACTATGCGTCGCGAAGGCTATGAACTACAGATCGGCCAGCCCCAGGTTATCATCAAGGAAATCGACGGCGTCAAATGTGAGCCCATCGAATCCTTGACCATCGATCTGCCCGAGGAAGTATCCGGAAAGGCCGTCGAAATGGTGTCGATCCGAAAAGGGGAGATGACCCGTATGGAAGCCAAGGGCGACCGGATGGTCTGCGAGTTCCTGATTCCCTCACGCGGGATTATAGGCCTGCGAAACCAATTGTTGACCGCGACGGCGGGCGAGGCCATTATGGCGCACCGCTTCTTGGAATACCAGCCGATGAAAGGAGATATTCCGCAACGGCAGAACGGATCCTTGGTCTCTATGGAGAATGGAAAAGCGATTCCTTATTCGATTGACAAATTGCAAGATCGGGGCAAATTTTTCGTCGATCCGGGCGAGGATATCTATGAGGGACAGGTCATCGGGGAGAATTCCCGTGGCGATGATATGACCGTCAACATTACCAAGACGAAAAAACTATCGAACGTACGATCGGCCGGGGCGGACGATAAGGCAAAAATTGTGCCCGCCATCAAGTTTTCCCTGGAGGAAGCCTTGGAATACATCCAAAAGGATGAATACGTTGAGGTCACTCCCAAGCATTTGCGATTGCGCAAGATTTATTTGAAGGAAGTGGACCGGAAGCGGAACAAGATTACCTAATGTTCGGGGCTTGTTTTCCCCTTTGAAGTTTCATTTTACGCTAAGGGACCTTATTGGATGTTGCGAACTGATATGGATCCGATCGTTCCCCTATGCTTATGAAATTCAGGGGTGCCAGTCTATAGAACATGATGTACTTCCAAAGCCCGAAAGGGATAAAGGGCTAGGGTTACACGTCCATCGGGATCTTGTGCAGCGCCGCTGCGGCCGCCCCGATAATTCCCGCGTGGTTTTGCAATTCTGCGGGCACGACCGGCGTGTTGATCTTGATGTATTTCTTGAATTCATCGAAGTCCTTCGAAGTGCCCCCGCCCAGCAGGATGAGGTCGGGCGCGATGATCAGGTCCACATATTTTAGGAATTTATTAAAGCGTTTTCCCCATTTCTTATAGGATAATTTTTCCCGTTCCTTGGCGGAAGCAGCTGCCCAAAGTTCAATTTTCTTGTATTTTTTATAGGGTATCTGCCCCAATTCGAAATTGGGAATCAATTTGCCGTCGTAAAAAGCGCCGCTCCCGAGTCCCGTACCGATGGTAATCATGACCACCAGGCCCTCTTTCCCTTTTCCGATACCGTATTCCATCGAGGCGTAGCCCGCAATGTCGGCGTCGTTGACCACCGTAAAATCAAGTCCCGTTTTTTCTTCGAAGAGTTGCTCGACGTCGATGTCCAACCAACTTTTATGAAGGTTGCCGGGGGATTTACAGATTCCTTTTTTGATAACGGTAGGAAAGCCGCAGCCCACTTTGCCCTTGTAGTCGAAATGGTCGACGATTTCTGCGATGACGTCCGCCATTTCTTTCGGCTTGCGGGATTTCGGGGTCGGAATTCGGTGCCGCTCCGAAATCATCTCCCCGGTTTTGATGTCAACAATACCGCCTTTCATGCCGGATCCACCGACGTCAATGCCAAGAATTTCCATTTAAATGTTTTAAGGTTCAGGTTCGGAAAATACAAAAAGTTTTGATTGTATCGGAATGGTTGCAGACTCTTTACGTATCTCTGACCAATTTACGTAGATGCGTGTACGCTTTAAGGCCTAAAGAGCGTTTTTGACCCTTTGAGCGCGTTCGAATAGACGAACCAAAACATCTCGACTACGCTCGCCGGGACATTTTTAGCTCAAACTGATCAGGGGCTTTTTGGACCATCATTTTTTACTTAGTAATTTTCACTGCACACCAACTGCGCCCCCACTGCACAGCCACAAAAGACCCACTTCACACCTACTTCACACCCACTGACTGACGTCTAACGGCCAACAACTAACGTCTCCACCTCTCCTGCTCCAGCAGCGGCATCAATCGCGCTACAATTTCTGGATGTTCCGACGCGATATTTTTGTTTTCGGGGATATCGGCGGTATGGTCGTAAAGCTCAATGTGTGGCTCTTCTTCCCTAAAATACTTCGTCAGGCGGTAGTCTGGTGTGCGAAGCGTGATGCCTTGATTAAAATACCCATAGGCTTTGCCTTGGTTCCTGCTGCCGTTGGAGGTCAATAGGGGGACTAGGCTTTCTCCGTCGATTTTATGGTTCAAGGGGATATCGGCCAATTCTAGAAGGGTAGGGTAGAGATCAACGCTTTCGACGACCGCTTCCACCTTATGGTCGTGATTCGAAACATCGGATTCATTTGCGTTCATGGCATTCGGCGTTTTGATGATCAGTGTACTTTTTAGTGCATTTTCGAACAGCGTGTGTTTGCCCCAGACCCGTTGATCTCCCAAATGCCAACCGTGGTCGCCCCAGATGACTACAATGGTGTTCTCCGTCAATTCGAGCCTTTTGAGTTCTTGCAGTAATTTTCCGATTTGGGCGTCGATATAACTGACGGAGGCCAGATACGCATGTCTTAGTTTTCGGGCATAGGCATTGGAAACCGAGGTATCCAACCCGGCTCTTTCCTCGCCCAAGGCGTATTGGTTGAATTCCCCGCTTTCCTGTAAGCTGGCCAAATTGATGTTCTCCGGAATTCGGGGATTATCGGAGATGGGGACGCTGTCACGTTCATACAGGTCCCAATATTTTTTTGGAGCATTAAAAGGCAGGTGGGGCTTGAAAAATCCCACACCCATGAAAAAGGGCTGTTCATTTTCTTGAAGCTCCTTTAATTTGGATAGCGCGAGGTTAGCGGTCAATCCGTCCGGATAGCCTTCATCCTCGACTTCCCCCGATTCATAGGGTCGGACCTGCTTCTCGAGGCTTTGTCGGTTCTCCCCGTTGGCGTAGGCGAAAAAGGCGTTCCATCCGGTTTCCCATTTTCCGGCGTCGAAGAGCAGTTCACTCCAACTATGCGGCAGTTCCCTTTTTTCGGATACGGGCTCCTCATATCCGTAAACATACCCGTCGGCGGAGTGGCTGATCTTTCCGATGCCCACGGTATGATAGCCCGCCCGTTTGAACCGATGGATAAAGGTTTCGGGCACGGAATCCTCGGCCTTTCCCGAAATTTCGACTTCGATGGCGCGATTGGACAAATGGATAGGTTTCGATGGACGGTATCCGGTCAAAAGCGAATGGCGGGAAGCACCACAAGTGGGCACCTGTACGTAGTGATGGGTAAAGAGGCTGCCCCTCGACGCCAAGGAATCCATATTCGGCGTCCGGGCGACGCTGCCATAAGCTCCCAGCTCGTTCCGCAGGTCGTCAATGGCGATAAAAAGAATGTTGGGCCTTGTTTTTTTTTCGGCCGAAGGGTATTCTTCCTTACAACCCCAAATGATTAGGAGAACAAATAGAATCGGACCTGGATGTTTCATTCGATTTATGTTTTTTAGTTGGGCTCCAAATCCTGTTGGAGCCATTTTTCTTGAGACCCTATCTGCCTTTACGTTGATTAGATTCCAGATTTTTGGAAATTTGGGGTTTGAAATTTGGAATTTAGTATTTTCATTCCAACAGCCCCTTTTCCCATAAATACTCAAAGACCAGCATATCGACTTCCGCCACCATGTGCCTGTCCTCATGTCGTAAAAACACTATCTCGGTAGTACCGTCGGCCGGAAGCAGCTCTCCCTGGTATGATGCCGTATAACAGGTCATCCGCATCAAGACTCCCGGTTTCTGCCCATCTGCCTGGGCCTCGAAAATTCCCAAAAAGAAAAGGGAGTCGATTTCGATCTCCACGCTCAGTTCCTCCCTGATTTCCCGTAGAAGGGCCTTGGCGTCGCTTTCGCCGTCTTTTCGTTGCCCGCCGGGAATATAATACCTGTCGCGTCCCTCGGTCCGGGTCATTAGAATGCGCCCGTCAAGAATATGGATCCAGGCGAGCTTGTCGATAATCTGATCGGTGGGCTCGATATAATAATCTATGGAGTTCAACGAATGGTTCGGGTCGATAGTGTCGAGAAATTTGTCGATCCAATTGCCGAAAGCGGTCAAGGTACCGAGTTTTTTATTGCGCCCCAAGGCACTGGAGATGGTCTCATCGCGGTTTCCGAAATTATAGCGTCCCTTTTTGACCCAAAGGGTGTTCAAGAGATGTTGCATTATAACGTTCCCCAATTGATCTACCGAGATGGCGATTTTCAATAGGTATTCACCTATCCCCTTAAATCCCTTTTTAAAAAGACTGTGGAAAAATCCGTACACGAAACCCAACGGTCCCGATATGGCCAATAGCACGATAGAAATCAAAAACAGCAGTGCCCCGATAATCGGGTTTACCGTTTTATCGGTCCTGTATACGCGCTTTTTTTTGATCATTGAATAAGTGCAAATAAAAGGGGACCACTATGGTTTTAAAAATGCTATGCTAGATAAAAAATCTATGTACGGTCATCCTCCCAAAGATACTCAATTCAAAAAACCCTAGGCCACCGCTATTCAAATTCAAATAAGGGCTACTTACAAAGGGTGCTACCTTTTTTGTCCCGAAAATTTAATTAGGGCCGAAGACGAACCCAGATAAGGCGAGCGAGCCTCGAAATTTCGAGACCGCACCTTATCACTTCTATCGAACGGAATAGGCTCGCCAAGACATCGTCAAGACGGTACAACCCGTGTTGATATGGTTTACGCCATACCTTGAACGGAACGCATCCTTTTTTTTTCCGATATTCCCTATTTTTATCGCAAAATTTTAAAACTGGACCGTAATTTCAGACTTTTCGTTGTAGGTGCTTCCTCAGGAGGGCGGTCCGCTATCACCAAATTGCTTTCTGAAATTCCGGCATCGATCAATGCCTGTTTTTTGATTGCCGTACATAGTGTCTTCGATACCCCATGGTCAAGCTCAATATGAATTTGGAAGAATATGCTTATATGGCCAGCCATGACCTGCAAGAACCGGTACGCAAGATCAGAACGTTCAATTCGATGCTGATGGACAAAATACAAGACACGGGGGCCGTTGAAAAATACGGACAGAAAATAGAGCGTTCGGCAGCACGTATGACCGATCTCATCCGGGATATCCTAGATTACAGCCACCTCAAGAACGGGCAGTCCATTGCCGAGACTATCGACTTGGACGACGTTTTGGAAGAATTGAAATCCGACCTTGAACTGATGATCGAAGAAAAGGATGTGCGTATCACGGCCGGCAAACTCGGGAAACTGTATGGGGTGCGGATACAGATATTCCAGCTTTTTGCAAATCTGGTTCGCAACAGTATAAAGTTTAGCGTAAACAGGCCGGAGGTCGGCATTGATGCCGTGATCTTGAGAGGTGCGGATATTGAAACGGACCAAAGGATAGATCCGCAAATGGACTATAAACGACTTCGGTTTTCCGATAATGGTATCGGCTTCGATGTCGACCGAAGCAATATCATTTTTAAGCCCTTCAAAAGGCTGCACTCTAAAAACGAATATTCGGGAACGGGGATCGGTTTGGCCATCTGCAAGCGTATCGTCGATCTGCACGGGGGCTATATCGAGGTGAAAAGCGAGACGGGAGAAGGTACCGAGTTCTTACTGTATTTTCCTGTAAGCAGGGAGTAAAGTAAAGCCAAACGGCTCTAGCGGAGAGAAAGGATCCGACCCATGCCAAACCGCAACGATCGCCTCCGTGCTCAGGGCCTCAAAACAAAATTAAGCTCATCGAGCTTCGAACAAGGGTCTTTCCAGTCCATATCGATTACCCGTTGGAGTATCTCCTTTAGTTTTATATGGCTCGACGGCTTTTCGATGAATCCATTGGCACCAAGATCATAGGCCTTTTTTACGTCGAGGGGATAGTTGCTGGTCGAGTACATGATTATGCACAGATCGTTGAGTCTCGGGGTAGCCCGTATCTCACATAAGCTGTCCAGACCGTTTTTGTGGGGCATATTGATATCGAGAAAGAGAATGTCGGGCAGGCGATTGTCCTTGTCAGACAAAAACTCCATCAGTTCCTGTCCATCGTTCAGGGTATCGACCTTAACTTTCGTCTCGAGTTCTTCCGCGGTCTCCTTAAAAATTTCGCGGTCGTCTTCATCGTCGTCGGTCAGAAGTAAAAAGAGATCCTTAACAAGTGTTGGTGCCATCCCTGATTATTTAGAAGGTTGTGCAGCGGACAAATATAATTGTTATCAATACGATTTACAACGTTTCTTATGCATTGAAGAACGGAAGTTGCGACAACTCGTTCTGCGTTGGAGACTGTTTTGAATTGTGTGATTAGAATTTTTGTAGGTCATTTTTGATGTCGATCCAGTCAAAATCATAGTGTAGCTACGGTATAAAATTTTAATGGGGCAGAAGAGCCGGTGGATGTGGTGGCGCTCAAAAAGGGCCCTACCCGCCTGACCGGCCGGGCAGGAAAAAATAAACGACAGACTTCAAATCAATCGCTTAGACCTGAACGTCAAAATCTTCGGTTACACCGCCCGCTGCACCACCTCAAAGATCTTGTTCCCATCGCACTTCAAAGTTTTGGATGGATATTTCAGAATCAGCGCGTAATCGTGGGTCGCCATCAAAATGGTACGTCCGGATTTATGGATTTCCTGCAATACTTTCATGACCTCTACGCTGGTCTGGGGGTCGAGGTTTCCGGTGGGCTCGTCGGCAAGGATGAGTTCGGGGTCGTTGAGCAGGGCACGGGCGATGGCGACCCGCTGTTGCTCGCCGCCCGAGAGCTGATGCGGGAACTTAAAGCCCTTGGTCTTCATGCCCACCTTGCCGAGCACGTCCTCGATCTTCAGTTTCATTTTTTGGGCATCTTTCCATCCCGTGGCCCTTAGAACAAAGGATAGGTTGTTGTTGATATTCCGGTCGGGGAGGAGCTTGAAATCCTGAAAGACGATGCCGAGTTTCCGGCGCAGAAACGGAATTTTTTTTTCCCGGAGTTTGGTGAGGTCGAAATCCACAATGCTTCCGGTGCCTTCCCTTAGGGGCAGATCGCCGTAGAGCGTTTTCATAAAACTGCTCTTTCCGCTCCCGGTCTTTCCGATCAGGTACACGAATTCCCCTTTTTTGACCTCGAGGTTGACCTCGTTCAGCACAAGGCTGTCCTTTTGAAAAATAGCCGCGTTTTTAAGTTCTAGGATGGTGTCTGACATTTTTTTAATGAATTAGTAGGCTAGTGAGTTGGGAATTAGCGAGTTTGTGTTTGAAAGAAATAAGCCCGGCGGGAACGACTGCGTCGGTCTCATGTTCAGTAAGCATCAAGAGCAATGGCACCGTAGTGACTTCGGTACGCGAATGTCACTTTAATTGGTTTTGTTGATATAAAAGTAATAAGTTCGGGCGTAAGGCAAAGGCCACTTTGATAAAATCTTTTTTTCTTTGTGTCCAAAACAATTTTACCCTTTCGAATATACGTATCCGCAATATTTACCGTTATTAAAATTAATATATAGGATATCCCAACAATCAGCTTGAACACTATGTTTTATAAATTAATCGCTTTTCTCCCACTCGTCTTGGGGACAGTCTACGTTGGGATATCCCAAGAGACCAAAATCTACACCCACGACCAGAAACGCTTTCAGGATGCTCTGGCCCTCTATAACAATGAGCAGTACCAAGCGGCGCAATCGATTTTTGCCAAGGTCAAGGAAAACACCGACAATCTCGAGACCAAGGCCAATAGCGCCTACTACGAGGCCAACGCCGCCGTACGCCTCAACCAGTTGGGGGCGGACCGGCTGATGGAAAGTTTTGTGGAAAACTATCCGACTTCCACCAAGCGCAACTCCGCTTTTGTCGATGTGGCGGAATATTATTTCGAAACCGGAAAATATCCCTATGCCCTGAAATGGTACAATAAGGTGGATCAGTACGCGCTATCCCCGGCGGAACGGGACAAATTTAACTTCAATTACGGCTATTCCCTCTTTTCCTCCGGAAAGAAAGAAGAGGCGGAAGGCTATCTCCGAAAAGTGGAGAATTCCGAAAAATACGGCTCCCAGGCCAAGTACTACCAAGGGTATATCGCCTATCAGGAAGATGATTACGACGAGGCCAACCGCCGTTTCGACCAGATCAAGGATCCTGAAATTCTGGAGGAGAAGATGGATTATTATCAGGCGGACATGAACTTCAAACTGGGCAAGTTCGAAGAGGCCATCCGTTTGGCGAAACAACAGCTGGCCAAAAATGACCGAAAGGAGAGGTCCGAACTCAGTAAGATCATCGGGGAGAGCTATTTTAATTTGGAGCAATATGCCGACGCCATTCCCTATTTGGAGGCGTATCGCGGAAAACGCGGTAAATTCAGCAATACGGATTATTACCTACTGGGATATTCCTTCTACAAGCAGGGCGATTACGCCAATGCCATCCAGCAGTTCAACAAGATTATCGGCGGTACGAACAGCGTTTCCCAAAATGCATATTATCACTTGGCGGAATGTTATCTAAAGTTGGACAAAAAACAGGAGGCCCTCAACGCGTTCCGGAACGCCTCCCAAATGGATTTTTCCCCTCAGATCAAAAAGGATGCCGACCTGAACTACGCTCGGTTGAGCTACGAGATCGGTAATCCCTATGAACCGGTCCCGAAAGTTATTTCCGATTATTTGGAGCGGTATCCCAACGGGGAAAATACGGAAGAGATGCAAGACCTACTGGTCGATTCGTACATCACCTCAAAGAATTTTGAGGGGGCAATGCGGCTGTTAGAAGAAAATCCGAAATACGCCAGCGAGGCCACCCACCAAAAAGTGGCGTACTACCGGGGCATCGAACTTTTTATGAACGGGAACTATGTAGCGGCCGTGGAAAATCTAGGGAAATCCCTCGACCGTCCCGAAGACTCGCTTTTTAAGGCTCGCGCCAATTATTGGAAGGCCGAGGCGGAATATCTACTGAACCGTTTCGACGATGCGCTGGTCGATTACATCCAGTTTCAGCAAAATCCCATGGCGAGCTCCACGGAGCAATACAACGAGCTCGACTATAATCTGGGCTATACTTATTTTAAGTTGAAGGACTACGACAACGCGATCTCGTATTTCAACAATTTTACTCAGGCGGGTACTGACGACACCCAAAAAATGTACGATGCGTACCTGCGTCTGGGCGACAGCTATTTTGTGACGAGCAAATACTGGCCGGCCATCGAGACCTACAATAAGGCCTTGGCGCTTCCGGGCACCGAAAAGGCCTACGCCGCTTTTCAAAAGGCCATGAGCTACGGTTTTGTCGATCGCCGGGATACCAAGATCGAGGAGCTGCGTAGGTTTGCCTCGGCCTATCCCAATACCAGCTTGCGCGACGATGCGCTTTTCGAGCTGGCGAACACTTTAATTTCCACGGGGCAGGAGCAGCAGGGCCTACAAACTTATGATCGGCTCATCCGTGAATATCAGGGCAGCTCTTTGGTGCCGGAGGCCAAGGTCCGTCAGGGGCTGGTGCACTACAACGCGAATCGCAATGAACAGGCGCTGGGCGAATTTAGATCCGTCGTACGTGACTTTCCCAACACCCAGGAAGCGGTGCAGGCCGTCTCCACCGCCAAACTGATCTACGTGGATCTGGGCCGGGTGGACGAGTATGCCGCTTGGGTCGAGAACCTTGACTTTGTGAATGTCACCGACCGCGAACTCGACAACGCTACGTTCGAATCCGCCGACAACCAGAATATGGAGGGCAAGAGGGATGCGGCCATCAGGGGCTACGAAAACTATATCGAGCAATTTCCGAACGGGGCCCATGCAGTGCAGTCGCATTTCAACCTGGCCCAACTTTATTTTGGAAAGGGACAGAAAGACAAGGCCCTGCCGCACTACAAGATCGTGGCCGACCAATCGGGCGGCGAATACGCCGAGCAGTCCCTTGCCAGGGTCTGTGAAATCTATATAGGGAAAGACGATTACGTCACCGTGCTACCGTATCTGGAGCGGCTTGAAGATCAGGCGGACATTCAACAGAACCGCGTGTTTGCACAGTCCAACCTTATGAAGGGCTACTATGAGCAGAATAATTTCGAGAAAACCTTGGCCTATGCCGATAAGGTATTGGCCGTACCGACCATCGACAACCGGATCAAAAGTGACGCCCAGATCATGATCGCCAGAGCCGCCATTGCCACCGGCGACGAGACCAAGGCAAAAAACGCCTATCAGGACGTATTGGAGATCGCGACCGGAGGCACCGCGGCCGAAGCACTATATTACGATGCCTACTTCAAGCACCTGGCCCAAGAGTTCGAGGCATCGAATGCATCCGTACAAAAACTGGCCAAGGATTATTCCAGCTATAAGGAATGGGGCGGCAAGGGCCTTGTTATCATGGCCAAGAATTTTTATGCCCTGGGCGATGCTTATCAGGCGACCTATATTTTGGAAAACGTAACGACCAATTTCAGCCAATATCCCGAACTGGTCTCCGAGGCGAAAGCGGAACTGGCGATCATAAAGTCGAAAGAGGCAAAAAGTAATTCATCGATTCGGACGGATTGAGAATGTTAAGGGTAGAGAGAAGAGAACAGAGAGAAGAGAATAAAGATTAGAGAACAAAGGCGGATAAGAGTCAAGAGCCAAGAATCAAGAGTAAGGAATAGAGAAAAGAGACCGATGTCCGTTCGAGCGCAGTCGAGAACTCCAACATGGCTGCCCGTCCAATAGGTCTCGTCTTCGCTCAACCTGACAGTAATGAACTAAGAACATGGGCTTCAGGAAGCTCAATTTGACTTCCGAAAATAATTCAAAAGAACACCATCTAGCATGAACAAAAACTGTAAACTCATTCTAATCATGATCATCGGGTTTTCGCACATCGGCTTCGCCCAAGAAGACGACAATGATGAGGAAACCGATGATATCGGAACCGAGACGGTTACGGTCACCAAGGCCTATACCCCGACCATCTCCGATGCTTTTAAGATCAAGACAATGCCTACGCTGGGAGATTCCATCGTTCTTCAAAAGAAAAAAGTAGAATACAGTATTTTTTCGGTACCCGTGGCCTCGACCTTTACCCCGGCCAAGGGAACGGCGACCGCTGTAAAGAAAACCCCGCCACCGATCTTGTACAACTCCTACGCCTCGGCAGGGGGCGGGAATCCCGCAAATTTTATGGCGAAGTTCTATACCAGCCGCGCCATTGATAGAGAGTCCGGATTTACGGTGGGGCTGGACCATAATTCCTCTTTCGGCGACATCAAGGGCGTGGCCCTGGACAACGTGTACTCCAACTCCGAAATTGGCGGTTCCTATACGAAGCGGGACCGCGATTTTGATTGGGGGGTGGACATCGGTGCCCAGCACCAGCTTTACAATTGGTACGGTATTCCCGATGGGGTCTTTACCGAGGCGGCGGTCAACGCCATGGACGAACGCCAAAATTATTTTATGGCAGAGGCGGGCGCCCATATCAACGTGCAGGATTCCTATTTCGAAAATGCGGAACTGGAGTACCGCCGGTTTTGGGATGCGATAAAATCGGGGGAGAACCGAGCGGTGTTCAAGACAGGTTTCGGATTTCCCGTGGCCGATGAATCCCTGGATATAAAAATAAAAATGGATTATATCAACGGCAGTTTTGACAATGCCGACCTGAACCGTGCGGCCAATACGGTGGGCATAGAATACGGACATCTACAGGCCGGCCTGAACCCGAACCTCACCTTGCTTGACGATGATTTTTCCCTGAATCTGGGCGTCAACCTGGTGTATGGCATCGATATGGAGAACGACGACGGCAATTTCTATATCTATCCAGCGGTGACAGCTTCCTATCGGCTACTCGATGAAATGGCCATTGCATATGGGGGGCTGGTAGGGGAACTACAGCAGAATTCATACTACGGATTTGTTGAGGAAAATCCCTATGTTTCCCCGACCTTGAACATCATCCCCACCGACACCAAGTACGATGGGTATGTGGGACTCAAAGGTCAGTTGCTGCCCTATCTCAGCTATAACGTAAAAGCATCGTACACCGCAGAAGATCGGAGTCCCCTTTTCAAACTGAATCCCCAAAATACGTTTCGCAACGACGATAAGAGCTATAATTTCGGCAATTCCTTCGAGGTGTTCTACGATGATATCAAAACGCTAGGTGCCTTCGGCGAGCTAAACGTAGATGTCAACCGCAACTTTACCTTGGGAGTAAACGCCGAATACTACCACTATTCCACCGAAACCGATAACCCGGCCTGGAACCGTCCCAGTTTAAAAGGGTCCCTTTTTATGGACTATCAGATCGGGGAGCAATGGTATGCGGGCGCCAATCTGTTTTATATAGGCGAGCGCGAAGATGTCGCCACGATTGCCGACCAGACGGGAATTCCCTCGAACTTTAGCGCTGAACGCGTCACCTTGGACGGTTTCTTCGATGCCAACGCACATTTGGGATACCGGTACAACAAGCAGCTCTCCATTTTTTTAAAAGCCGCCAATATCGCCAACGATAACTACCTGCGCTGGGCCAATTATCCCGTGCAAGGCTTGCAGGTGCTAGCGGGGATGACCTACAAATTTGATATTTAAGTTGCTGAGCCAAAGAGCCAAGGAGCCTAGCGCTCAGAGTCACGTCTTTTGCCGGACCGTTGGCCCGTGGCTGCGTCCTTTTTCTAATCGTTTACAGTCCATGAGTTTATAATCAATGCTGCTTTTCAGCCCAGGAATCTAAAAAGGGTTTTGCCACCTTGAGCGATTTTACCAAGCGCAGTCGAAGTGTTCGCCGTGATGTGTTTAACCGAAATTGATTGGGTGCTCTTCCATACACGTATTTAAAAAATCCAGTTATGAGTCGGGTTACTCGATGATAAATATAAAAATCTTGTCCCGAGTTAGTTCATTCTAGCAACCCTGAAATCCGATGAACGAGTATTCGCGTATGTTATCATTACCACTCTGGTGATGATTGTGGTATTCCCTACTTTTGCAAACTGGGATCCCCCCGAAAGAAATATGTTGCTATGCGCTTTTTTATTTCAAGTACACATGTTCTACATCAGGTATTCGAATTTTTCACGTGTTTTTCGAGGCTAAGAAATTGCGGCGCTTTGTTTTTGCTCTGCGCTGTAGTTCTAATCGGATGTAAATCCGATGACACCGAGCCCATCTTGGATGTCGACACCGACGGGGACGGGATTTTGGATGCCGATGAGATCATGAACGGTACAAGCAAGAACAACCCCTGCGACCCTAAACCGGCCCCCGGATATTCCGGTTACGATAAAAACAATACGATATGGCTAGGGGCGGATTGCGATTTGGACGGAATCACCAACGGGGAGGAGCTTGCGAACGGCACGAATCCCTTCGTCGATGAACTCAAGGATTCCGATGGCGACGGTATTCCCAATTTTCAGGAAATTGCCGATGGCACCGATAAAGAGAATCCCTGCGACCCCGCTCAAAATGAAGACTATACGGGCTACAACGCTTCGAGTTTGATTTGGGCGAAGGCGGACTGTGATGCCGATGGCGTATCCAATGGCGACGAGCTCGCCGACGGCACCAATCCCTATCTTGAGGACATTGAAGTAGTTTATGCCGTGGCGGAATTTCTTCCTAAACTGTCCGACCTACAATTGTTCAAGGGAAATCCCGCTGACCTGACTCCCAATAGCACCACGCATGAATACGGGTTGGCCACCCCGCTCTATACCGATTATGCCCACAAGTTCCGAACCATTTCCTTGCCCGAGGATGCGAAAATGACCTATAATGGAGCGGGCCTGTTGGAGTTTCCCGACAATACCGTCATTACCAAAACCTTTTACTATTTTAAGGACGAGCGGGACCCGTCCCTCGGAAAAAAACTGATCGAAACCCGATTGCTCATCAAGAAAAACGGCGCTTGGAGCATGGGCAACTATCTGTGGAACGACGAACAGAATGACGCCCAATTAGACAATGCGGCCCCGTTTGTGTCCATCGAATGGATCGATGGTTCGGGTGCGGTCCGGACCACCAATTACAAGGTACCCTTTACTATCAATTGTAACCAGTGCCATGACGTGGGCGGTGTAACCCTGCCTATCGGGCCCAAGGCCAGAAATATGAATTTTGTCTTTAAGGGAAAGAACCAGTTGCAGGATTTTTCTGATAAGGGATTACTTGCTAACCTACCGGCCCTTAACCAGATAGAAGCCTTGCCCAACTGGTCCGATATGTCTATCGGTCTAGAGGAGCGTACCAGGGCCTATATGGATGTAAATTGCGCCCATTGCCACCAGCCCGGTGGATTACAGGATTCGAATATGCCCGACCGGCCCGATTTAAGATATGAGGTTCCCTATGCCGATAGCAATATCTTCGAGTTCAAGGACGATATCAAAAATCGTGTGGCCACCTCGCCCGGATTCGGCCCTTCCATGCCTCAGGTCGGTATCTCCGAATTACATAGCGAAGGAGTAAACTTGATCCACATGTATATCGATTCACTGGAGTAAAATCAGTAATCCGAATACGCCGTAGGATATAAGAGCATTACGTCCGCCTTGTTCATGTTATTCAAATATTTCGGATCTGTCGAGAGTTCCCCCCATTTTTCCGAAGCGAAAAAAGCTTCCCAAACGGCATCCCGTTTATCCATATTGGGGTAGGTAGTCATATACATTAGGTTGGGCATGCGATTGCCCGAAAGTACTTCGGCGTAAAAAACGGCATTTGCGCCCAAAGCTTCAAAAAGCTCAATTTCTCCTCCGGCATTGAACATGTCCACTTTGTTTTTATAGGTAGCTTCTGTAGGCGATTCATAGCTGCGAAGTTCATATACCCGCTCTTTTCGGCTCCCTTCCACTTCCGAAGGTTTCATATGGGGCATCCCCGTAAAGGCACGCATCAAAACGGAATTGATCCTCTCGTATGGCGGTGCGTCATATTTCGCCTTGATATAGGGCATCCCTTGGGAAATATAGCTTTTGTCCTGCGCCAACATATCGTCCAAGGTCTCGAACTGTTCCAGGGAAACGAATGGAATTAAAACAAAAATTTTATAGGCGGCCAAGAAGTTGCTCGGCCGATATTTGAACACCCCGACATTTTCGATCCCCGCACGCTTCAGGGCCGGCAGGTAGGCATCCTTTAGGTAGGCATCCATCACACTATCCTGTTTTTCATTTTTTAGCGTATAGGTTTTTAGTTGGTAATAGTCCCGCTGCCGTGTTTGGGAATACGCGTCCGTGGTGACGGCGACGATCAGCAAAAGTGCCGAAAGCAGGATAAAAAATTGATTTTTCATGAAAGGTTTTATTACTGTTGCCCAAACTTAACGAAGTTCAGCCATATCAGCAGGAAATCCGATATGATTTTTCCATTAAATGGTTCAATTAAGAACAATTTCCCCGTAATTTGCAAATCATCGACCCCGATCGACAATTAAAAAAAGTCAATCCAATAACCCACCAGTTCACTAACTTCTACCTTCTAATGGACCTAAATCTAGCAGTATTAATCGACGGCGACAATATCCCCTCCGCCTATGTCAAGGAAATGATGGAGGAAATCGCCAAATACGGTAATCCGACCATCAAACGAATTTATGGGGATTGGACGAACCCGAGGTTGGGCAAGTGGAAGAACATCCTCCTGGAAAACGCGATCACCCCGATTCAGCAATACGGTTATACCCAAGGGAAGAACGCGACGGATTCCGCCATGATCATCGATGCGATGGATATTCTATATTCCGGAAAGGTGAACGGGTTCTGCATCGTGAGCAGTGATAGTGATTTTACCCGATTGGCGACCCGACTTCGGGAAGCGGGCATGCAGGTGTTCGGTATCGGTGAAAAGAAAACTCCCAGTCCCTTTATCGTGGCCTGTGACCGGTTTATTTACCTTGAAATCCTGAAAAAACCGGAGGCTACGGCCTCCAATGATTCGAAGGAGAAGTCCGGTTCCAAAAGCGAGGTGGAAAAGATTACGCCAAAAGACCTACGGTTTATGTCCACGACCATCGACGACGTCTCCGACGACGATGGCTGGGCCTTTTTGGGCGATGTGGGCAGCCTGTTGCAGAAAAAACAGCCCAACTTCGATTCCCGAAACTACGGGTTCCCGAAGCTAACCCCGTTATTGGCTTCCATTCCCCATTTCGACATCGAACGTCGCGAAGATGCCAAGGGACGCAAGAAACTGGTTTACGTCAAGATCAAGGAAAAGAAGCGTCCCAAATCACGTAAAAAATAAACGGTTTATTGGCGTGGGTTTGGGTGCAAGCAGCTTCAAATGAGTTCAATGCTGCGGGAAGAGGGGTTTTCAAAATGGCCAGAAGCGTCGGGTGCAGCCTCACTGCTGTAACAAGGTCCGCTCGAGAGTAGGACCTATGTTTCAACTCCTTCGATTTTTTGTTTACTTTTAGGGCTCATGTTAACCAAAATAATACGAAAATGAAAAATACCTTTAAATTTTACGGATGGTCGATAGTTTTATTGCTTTTTGGCGCTACGACGGCGCTGGCCAACGGTTTTTTTCATATGACGGAATTGGGACACGGGCCGGCCGGAATTATTGGCGACAGTCCGACTGAAACGGGACAAAGTGCTCCAACGACAACCACGAAGGACAATCTTGTCGGCGGATGGAGCTATACCGTGCAAGGTGCCCCCGCAGGCTATGAAAAAGGATTGCTGATGATCGTCAAGGAGGGTGACAATTATAAGGTGCAGGTGCAGATCGGCAGCGGTACTATCCAAGGCGACAATGTGAAGGTCAACGGCAATACTATTGATTTTGAGGTCATGGTCGAAGGCGGCATGGTCTCGGTCAACCTGACGGCGAAAGGCGATACGATTTCTGGCAAAAGTACCTCTCCCGAAGGTTCCTATACCATAACCGGGGAAAAGACCCTGTCAATGGGTTGATAGCCTGAAGGCAAGACGAGGCCAGTAGTTTTGCTGTTCACCACCGGTAGATTGTCGGCCCATACCTAAAGATAGTGTGATAAAATGAAAAAAATACTGCCGTTACTTTTATTAGTTCTTGCCAGTTGTGATAACGCCAAGGAAAAAGTGGATTTGCTCGTTGTCAATGCCAATGTGTACACCGTCGACGATGAATTTTCGAAAGCGGAGGCCTTCGCCGTAAACGAAGGAAAGTTCACGGCGGTGGGAACCACCGAGGAAATCCGAGATTCCTATACCGCCGATGAAATAATCGATGCGGACGGGCGTACGATAACCCCAGGGCTTATCGATGCCCATTGCCACTTCTATGGTTTGGGACTCAACCAGCAAACCGTTGACCTTACCGGCACCCAAAGTTTTGTAGAAGTGTTGGAACGGGTGGAGCAATTTCAAAAAAAAAATCGCAAGGATTTTATCCTGGGACGGGGATGGGACCAGAACGACTGGGAAGACAAAGAATACCCCACGCGTAAGGAACTGGACGAACTTTTTCCCGATACACCGGTAGTCTTGACCCGAATCGATGGGCACGCCATGCTGGTCAACAAGGCCGCCCTTGATTTGGCCGGTATCGATCGGCAGACCCAAGTCGAAGGCGGTGAAATCGTAAAGGGCGCCATGGGCCTCACGGGCGTGCTGGTCGATAACCCCATGCAGCTCATCAATTCCATTACCCCGGCACCGGACCGGGAAACCCGCATCGAAGCTTTAAAGGATGCCGAGCGGATCTGTTTGGACTATGGACTGACCACTGTCAACGACGCGGGTATCGGCAGATCGACCATCGAACTTATCGACAGCCTTCAACAGGTCGGCGAACTATCCATCCGGGTGTATGCCATGGTGGGCAATACCCCGGAAAATTTGGACCATTACATTGGGCAGGGCCCCATGAAGACCGACCTTTTGAACGTGCGTTCCGTAAAGGTATATGCCGACGGCGCACTGGGATCGAGAGGTGCCTATCTCAAGGAGCCCTATTCCGATAAACCGGGTTATCGCGGCGCCATGGTCACCCCGATCGATGAAATCGAAGCCTTGGCCCAGAGGCTTGCGGATTCCGAATATCAGATGAACACACACGCCATAGGTGATTCTGCCAATGCCGTGGTGCTGCGTGCGTACCAAAATGTGTTGGACGACAGTGCCGATCGCCGCTGGAAGGTGGAGCACGCCCAAATTATCGATCCGGTCGATTTCAAATATTTTGGGAAGAATATTATTCCCTCGGTACAGCCCACCCACGCTACTAGCGATATGTATTGGGCCGAAGACCGCTTAGGGGAAGAACGGATGCACGGGGCCTACGCCTTTAAACAATTATTGGATCAAGCGGGAACGGTCGCACTAGGAACCGACTTCCCCGTCGAAAAGGTGAGCCCCTTTTTGACCTTCTACGCCGCCGTGGCCCGAAAAGACCTCGAAGGATATCCCGAGGGGGGATTTCAAACAGAAGATGCCCTTTCCCGGGAAGAAGCGTTGAAAGGGATGACCATTTGGGCCGCCCATTCCAACTTTGAAGAAGATGAAAAGGGAAGCATCGAAAAGGGCAAATTCGCCGATTTTGTGATTTACGACAAAGATTTGATGCAGGTGCCAATGGATGAGATTCCTGCCATTACCGCCGAGCAGACCTTTGTGAGCGGAAAAGCTCGCTGAGAGCGTCTTACAGTACCACCTCAGGTTTAGGTTTCGGAAAGGATAAGCATAAAAAAAACCGAAGTCCAAAGACCCCGGTTTTAGATGGTAGCATTTCAGGAAATCGCTGTTATTATTTTACGGTAATCGGTACCGAGACCCGAGTCTTGTCCCATCCCATCACCATATCGGCACCCTGGTCCGTTTCCTTAAAGGCGATGGAAAACTCTTCCAAAGACTTGGAATCGGTGTTATGAGGCACTTTGACCCGTGCCACATCGGCACTTTCGTCGTAGGAGTAGGCGCCCCATTGGTTGAGGTTTTTGTTCAGGGCAACGGTCCACTCTCCCTGGTCGGGAATGGTGAACAGTGAATACGTTCCGGCCTTTATGTCCCTTCCTCCAAAATTGACGTCCTTATAAAAAGTGATTTCCGTGGCTTCGTTGGCCCCGGTCCGCCATACCTCTCCTTGAGGAGCGAGTTCGTTCATGGACCTTCCCTTAAGCTGCGGCCGGCTGTAAATGATACGAATGACTTTGTCGGCATTCTGATAGTTGGTGGGAAAGGAAGCCATATCCATTGGGCTTTTGTCGATTCCACTAAACTCCTGTGCGGCGACTTCCGTCGAAGCCATTAGGATCAATGCCAAGAAGGCAGCAGTACATACTTTTTTCATAGTCTTTCTTTTTGGCCCTTTATAGATTTGCAGGGCGATTGGATTATTTTCGGTTAAATCTAAACTGAATTCGTCTTATTTTTTCTTAAAAGGGCGTTAAATTTAGCCCCGCTTACACTTTGTCCACCCAAAACAACTATCAAATAAGTATTTGTTACAAATCAAAACAATAAATAATGAATATTCTATAATAAATAATCAATATTGGTTCTGATGTTTGGTATTAGAACAATAAGTCCCATATTTGCCTAGAAATTAATACTAAACGAACAAGTCATGTGTGGAATTGTATGTGCATTCGATATAAAACAGCCCAGTGAAATCTTAAGGCCACAGTTGTTGGAAATGTCAAAGAAAGTGAGACATCGCGGTCCGGATTGGAGCGGGATATATGCGGATGATAAGGCGGTCATGGCCCACGAAAGATTGGCCATCGTCGATCCCGCTTCGGGGAAACAACCTTTGTTGAGTGCCGATAAAAAATTGGTACTGGCCGCCAATGGGGAGATTTATAACCACCGCGAGCTACGCAAACAGTTCGAGGGCGAGTACGAATTTCAAACGGAATCCGATTGTGAGGTCATTTTGGCTCTGTACCGGAAAAAGGGTCCCGATTTTATCGATGAAATGAACGGTATTTTCGGGTTTGCCATTTACGACGTGGAAAAAGACGAATATTTTATCGCCCGCGACCACATGGGTATTATTCCTTTATATATAGGATGGGATAAAAACGGCACCTTTTACGTGGCTTCGGAACTTAAGGCCTTGGAAGGCACCTGCACCAAAATCGAGCTGTTCCCACCGGGACATTATTTTCATAGCAGCGATGGGGAATTTAAAAAGTGGTACACCCGGGATTGGATGGAATACGGGGCCGTAAAGGAGAACGAGACCAGCATCCAAGAAATACGGGAAGCTTTGGAGGCAGCGGTACACCGACAGCTGATGTCCGACGTACCGTACGGAGTGCTACTTTCGGGGGGGTTGGACTCCTCCGTAACCTCGGCCATCGCCAAAAAATATGCAGAAAAACGAATCGAGTCCGACGACACGACCGGCGCTTGGTGGCCGCAACTGCACTCATTTTCGGTGGGACTGAAAGGGTCTCCCGACCTCGCTGCCGCGCAAAAGGTGGCCGATCATATCGGGACGGTGCACCATGAAATCGAGTTTACCATCCAAGAGGGCCTCGACGCCATTAAGGACGTGGTGTACAACCTGGAAACCTATGATATTACGACCATTCGCGCCTCGACCCCCATGTACCTTATGGCCCGTGTCATCAAATCCATGGGGATAAAAATGGTACTCTCAGGAGAGGGGGCGGACGAACTCTTCGGGGGCTACCTCTACTTTCACAAGGCCCCGAATGCCAAGGAATTCCATGAGGAAACCGTACGGAAGTTGAGCAAGTTGCACATGTACGACTGTCTGCGGGCCAACAAAAGTCTGGCCGCCTGGGGCATCGAGGGTCGGGTGCCGTTCTTGGACAAGGAGTTTATGGATGTCGCCATGCGCATCAATCCAGAGGATAAAATGATCAACGGCGAACGGATGGAGAAATGGGTCGTCCGCAAGGCCTTTGAAGACTACCTGCCCGAAAGCGTTGCCTGGCGACAGAAGGAGCAGTTTTCCGATGGGGTCGGCTATAGCTGGATCGACACCCTGAAAGTATTGGTCAACGATGAAGTATCCGACGAGCAATTGGCCAATGCGAAGTACCGCTTTCCGATACAGACCCCGACCAGTAAGGAGGAGTATTACTACCGTTCCATTTTTGAATCGCATTTCCCCTCCGATGCGGCCGCGCAATGCGTGCCCCAAGAAGCCTCTGTAGCCTGCAGTACCCAGATAGCGCTGGAGTGGGACGAGGCCTTTAAGAACATGAACGATCCGTCCGGTAGGGCAGTGGCCATGGTGCACACGGACGCTTATTAACAAGACCGTTCTAAGTGACGATAAAGATCGGAGATAGAACCGTTAGTTCACTTGCTTTTTCCACAAATATTGTTGATAACTTCAAGATTAACATTATCCCAAAACCCTATATTCCATAGGGTTTTGCCTATATTTGTAGGATTGCGAAATTGAGTAGACGAACAACTGTAAAATCCTATGAGCGAACAACCGAATAAAGGGGAAGAACTGAACCCGGAAAACGAAGCAGGACAAGATCGGAAAGAAATTTCCGGGACGGACGAAAGCACTATTCCAAGGCAATATTCCGCGGACAGTATTCAGGCCCTCGAGGGCATGGAGCACGTGCGTATGCGGCCTTCGATGTACATTGGTGACGTCGGCTCCAGAGGCCTGCACCATTTGGTTTACGAGGTGGTGGATAACTCCATCGACGAGGCCATGGGCGGGTACTGCGATGCCATCAGCGTTGTTATCAACGAAGACAATTCTATCACTACCCGCGATAACGGCCGGGGGATTCCCGTTGACCTGCACAAAAAAGAAGGTGTTTCGGCCCTTGAGGTGGTAATGACCAAGATTGGTGCGGGAGGCAAGTTCGATAAGGATTCTTACAAGGTCTCAGGAGGATTGCACGGGGTCGGGGTGTCCGTCGTAAACGCACTTTCCGATAGCTTGAAGGCGACCGTCTATCGCGACGGGAAGATTTGGGAACAGGAATACTCAAGAGGAAAGCCCTTATATCCGGTGAAAAGTGTCGGGGAGACTACGGAGCGGGGCACGGAGGTCACTTTCCATCCTGATACCGATATCTTCAAACAGTCCATCGAGTACAGTTACGAGACCTTGGCCAGCCGCATGCGCGAACTGTCCTTTTTGAACAAGGGAGTGACGATTTCCATCACGGATAGGCGTGAAAAGGATGACGATGGGGAATTCGTTTCCGAAACTTTCTATTCCGACGAAGGGCTGAAGGAGTTTATCCGGTTCCTCGATGGCACCCGGGTGCCGCTGATTCAGAACGTCATCGCGATGGAAGGCGAAAAGAACGATATTCCCGTTGAGGTCGCCATGATCTACAACGACAGCTATACCGAGAATCTGCATTCTTACGTCAATAATATCAACACCCACGAGGGGGGTACGCATCTTTCAGGATTTAGAAGGGGATTGACGACCACCCTAAAAAAGTATGCCGATGCCTCGGGAATGTTGGACAAGGTGAAATTCGAGATCCAAGGGGACGATTTTAGGGAAGGGCTAACCGCTATCGTGTCGGTCAAGGTGGCCGAGCCCCAGTTCGAGGGACAGACCAAAACGAAATTAGGCAACCGCGAGGTATCCGCCTCCGTTTCCCAAACGGTCTCTGAAATGCTGACCAACTACCTGGAAGAGCATCCCGATGACGCCAAGGCCATCATCGAAAAGGTCAAACTGGCCGCCCAGGCCCGACATGCGGCCACCAAGGCCCGGGAAATGGTACAGCGCAAGAATCCGATGAGCATCGGGGGACTGCCCGGAAAACTCTCCGACTGCTCCGAACAGGACCCCGCCCAATGCGAAGTGTTCCTCGTCGAGGGGGATTCCGCCGGGGGTACCGCGAAAATGGGAAGGGACCGGAAATTTCAAGCGATATTGCCACTCCGGGGTAAAATATTGAATGTCGAGAAGGCCATGAGCCACAAGGTCTTCGAAAACGAAGAAATCAAGAACATCTATACCGCCCTTGGAGTGACCATTGGTACGGAGGAGGACAGCAAGGCGCTCAATCTAGATAAACTGCGCTACCACAAGGTAGTCATTATGTGTGATGCAGATGTTGACGGTAGCCATATCGAGACCCTGATCCTTACCTTCTTTTTCCGCTATATGCGCGAACTGATCGAAGGCGGGCACGTGTACATCGCTACACCGCCGCTTTATATGGTAAAAAAGGGCAGCAAGAAACGCTACGCTTGGTCCGACGAAGAACGGGACGAAATTGCCGACAGCTATAGCGGTGGGGTCAGCATTCAGCGTTACAAAGGTCTTGGGGAAATGAACGCCGAACAACTTTGGGATACGACTATGGATCCGGACTTTAGGATACTACGGCAGATTACGATCGATAATGCCACGGAAACCGATCGTACCTTTAGCATACTCATGGGCGATGAGGTGCCCCCGCGAAGGGAGTTTATCGAGAAAAACGCCAAGTACGCGAACATTGATGTTTAATAGGGGGGGCAGGGCGCGCACGCAAGTCGGGCGAACCCCTGCCATTGTTGCATCTTCCTTGATGGCGGACATGCAATTGCAGTCGTTTGGAATCTGGTCAAAATGTCGTCCATAATTTCGATACATCATCGCGAGAGCTGCAAACGATAAAAAATAAAAAGCCGCAAGTCACGATGACTGCGGCTTTTTGGCGTATTTGAAATTGACTGTGAACTGACTAATTTTTTAAGGTCCGAAATCGAATGCGTCGTCCGATGCTACCTGAAAAACACGTGATGCGTGTTTAATAGGGCAGTTATTCCCTTCGAGCTATAACGTGGCCCTCGATATTCGACAACAACTCCACCTCATTTTGCTTTTGCAGCGAAAATACTTCCGACCCGTTATTAGGGTCGAGATACGTGATACCGTATTCTTCGTTCTCATAGCTCCAATGAAAATCTGTTTTGAACGTGATGTGGCCGTTCCTTATTTCATGATAACGGCCAAGATAGGCATCGTTGAAAACCCATTCTCGGAGCAAGGCCTGGTTTCCGGCCGTTTCCGTGGTCTTTGACAGCCCAAGGTCGGTCCAGATGCCAATGATAGGGTTGTTGTTTTCTGGAAGTCGGGTACAATTACTGACGGCAATAATGCCGAGAATGGCCAGTAAGGAGAATAGCTTTTTCACTAGGTACGATTTGGAAGGATTCGGGAGTCATATAAAAAGAACGTAAGACGAGCATTTTCTATTGCTAAAAATCGACGTACGGTTCGTTAACCTTTCCATTTTTCGTTGAAGCGCAATTTTTTTTAACGTTTAGTGCGTTTCATCGATGATTTTCAGCAACCCCAACTTCTAATTCTGTGTATTTCCCCGCATTTTAGTGGGAGAATGTTTATTTTTGGAATGAGGAATATATAAAGATTGATTCATTAATAAATCATAATTCACACATATGAAAGTTACCGTAGTAGGGGCAGGAGCCGTAGGTGCAAGTTGCGCGGAGTATATTGCCATAAAAGATTTTGCGGCCGAGGTCGTTTTGTTGGATATCAAGGAAGGCTACGCCGAGGGCAAGGCCATGGACCTGATGCAGACCGCATCCCTAAACGGGTTCGATACCAAGATTACCGGGGTTACAGGAGACTATGCAAAAACGGCCGACAGTGATATCGCCGTGATTACCTCCGGCATCCCCAGAAAACCGGGGATGACCCGAGAGGAATTAATCGGTATCAACGCCGGCATCGTCAAGGAAGTGTCTTCCAAGCTCGTCGAACAATCCCCCAATATTATCATTATCGTAGTAAGCAACCCCATGGATACCATGACCTATCTCGTACACCAGACCACCGACCTGCCCAAGAACAGGATTATCGGAATGGGCGGTGCCCTCGATAGCGCCCGTTTCAAGTACCGATTGGCCGAGGCCATGGAAGCGCCGATATCGGACATAGACGGGATGGTTATCGGCGGACACAGCGACACCGGTATGGTGCCGTTGACTTCGCACGCGACGCGCAACAGCATCAAAGTGAGCGAATTTCTTTCGGAAGAGCGATTGCAACAGGTAGCCGAGGATACCAAGGTCGGTGGGGCGACCCTGACCAAACTACTGGGCACCAGTGCCTGGTATGCGCCCGGGGCCGCGGTATCGGGATTGGTACAGGCCATTGCCTGCGACCAGAAGAAAATGTTTCCCTGTTCTACTTTGTTGGAAGGCGAATACGATCTCGACGACATCTGTATAGGTGTACCCGTAATCTTGGGCCGGGACGGTATCGAAAAAATTGTGGATATCCCGCTGAGCGACGCCGAAAAAGACAAGATGCAGGAAAGTGCTGAGGGAGTGAAAAAAACCAATGGACTGTTGCAATTGTAGTTTGCGGTCGGTTTGGCGGGGATCTCGGCCGCTATGGGCTGTTCCCCACCGGCCAGCACCCGTGCGTACCGAGTCGGGTGAGCGTACCTAAAGAGGAGGGCGTACTGTTCGGTCGGGGCTGAGTTTTCCGAGCTGGCGGGGAACCCTAGACGATAATTTTTTAGCTTACCTAATAAGTATGCCGAAAATCCATTTTTCAAGACGCAACTTTATACAATCATCCGCCCTCGGAGCGGCGGGACTGTTTTTGGCCCCCGCCCTGAACGCCTCTGCCCCATGGGGCGACCTTTTGGCGAAGAGCGTTCCCATTAACGCCCATCTTTGGGTCTACGCCAGTAAATTTCCTCCCGATTGGGATGCGACCCCCGTACTCGACACCATATTTTCGGATTTGCGTTACGCGGGTATCGACGGTCTGGAGCTTATGGAAGGCCCGTTGCGGCACGACGATGCCGTGGAGCGTCTCAATAAGCTGGTAGCTAAATACGGCGTGCCTGTTTCGGGATCCTCCTATGGAGTAGGTTTTAACATGTGGGATGTCGGACAACACGAAAAAATAATGGAGGATATCCATCTCGTCGTTCCCCGTTTGGCCCAGGTCGGTGGGAAGACGTTCGGGATTTCGGTCGGCAGCAAGGACGGCGTAAAAACGGAGTCCGAATTGGATGCCCAGGCCGATCTGTTGAAAAAGGTCCGGACGGTCTGTGACAATAATGGCATCACCGCCAACCTGCACAACCACACTTACGAGGTAGAGAACAATATGCACGACCTTAAAGGTACCTTGCAACGGATTCCCGATTTTAAACTGGGGCCTGATATCAACTGGCTGATCCGTGCGGGCGTAGACCCGGTGGATTTTATCGAAACCTATGGCGGACAAATCGTGTTCCTGCACATTCGCGATCAGTACGAAGACGGTACCTGGTCAGAATACGTCGGCCAGGGCGATACCGATTTTGCATCGATTGCCGAAGCCCTGAAAAAACAGGACTTTGATGGAGAGGTTGCCATAGAACTGGCCTTTCCCAATGACTTTGCCCCCGAAAACGAACTTAAAGAGGACTGGAAAATGAGCCGGAAGTTCGTTGAGAAGACTTTCGGGTGGTAATGGAAAAAGCGGCGAAAGCAGGGGAGTGTCCCACCCCGGGCCAATCGGAAACGACGGAAAGACATAAAACCAGGAAGACGTCAGACTATGAACATCAATGGAAAGGTTGACGCGGAAAACACCTATGACGCCATCGTTATAGGCTCCGGTATCAGTGGGGGCTGGGCCGCAAAGGAACTCTGTGAAAAGGGACTCAAAACCTTGGTGCTCGAACGGGGTAAAATGGTCGAACATATCACCGACTACACCACTGCAAGTACCCCGCCCTGGGAGTTTAAGCACCGGGGCGCCATCCCCCAAAAGATCAAGGAAGAAAATCCCGTTGTCAGTCGATGCTATGCCTTCAACGAGGCAACGGAGCATTTTTTCGTTAAGGACAAAGAACATCCCTACGAACAGAAAAAACCCTTTGATTGGATCCGAGGCTATCAGGTCGGGGGAAAATCCCTGCTCTGGGCACGGTGGACCCAGCGGTGGAGCGACCTTGACTTCGAGGCAAACGCCAAAGAGGGCATTGCGGTAGATTGGCCCATCCGGTATCGCGATATCGATCCCTGGTACGGCTATGTGGAAAAATTCGCGGGCATTAGTGGGAATAAAGACGGACTTTCGGTCATTCCCGATGGCGAATTCCTCCCACCCATGAAAATGAACTGCTTGGAAAAAGAGGTGAAAAACAGGCTCAATAAGTTGTACGACGATCGGCATTTGGTCATATCCCGTACGGCCAATCTGACCAAGCGCCACAACGGCCGCGGTCCCTGTCAGTATCGAAGCCTGTGTAGCCGGGGCTGTCCCTTTGGAGGCTATTTCAGCAGCAATTCCTCGACCCTGCCGGCCGCGGAAAAAACCGGAAACATGACCCTGCGTCCCTTTTCGGTGGCGCAGTCCATTCTCTACGACGAAGCTTCCGGCAAGGCGACCGGGGTAAGGGTCATCGATACCAATACCAAGGATACGCGGGACTATTACGCCAAAATTGTCTTCGTCAATGCGTCCACCTTGAACTCAACCTTACTGCTTATGAACTCCAAATCGGAGCGTTTTCCCAATGGGATGGGCAACGATTCGGGGGAACTCGGCCACAATTTGATGGACCACAATTACAACTGCAAGGTAGAGGGCGAACTTGAGGGTTTTGAGGATAAATATTATTCGGGAAGAAGGCCCACCGGCACCTATCTGGCCCGTTTCCGGAATTTCGGAAAAGATCGGCAAGACAACTTTAAGCGCGGTTATTCCTATGCCTGTGGAGGGTCGCGATCACCGCATAGCGAGACGGCAAGGGTCGCTATTGGGGAGTCCCTTATGGCAGACCTAACTCAGTTAGGTCCGTGGAAATTCGGTTTCAGTGGAATGGGCGAATGCCTTCCCTATCACGAAAACAAAATCACTTTGAGCACGAATGCCACTGACGATTGGGGTATGCCGCTGTTGGAAATCGATGCGGAGTACAAGGCCAATGAAGTCGCCATGACCAGGGACATGATCGATACCGCGATGGAGATGCTCGACACCATGGGATTCAAGAATATCGAGGATAAAAAGGAGATACGGAACATCGGGTTGAACATTCACGAAATGGGCACTGCTCGAATGGGCCGCGATCCCAGGACCTCGGTCTTGAACCGCAACAATCAGGTTTGGGGCGCCGAGAACGTTTTTGTGACCGATGGCGCCTCCATGACCTCGAGTGCCTGTCAAAATCCGTCCCTGACCTATATGGCACTGACCGCCCGGGCGGCCGATTTTGCGGTAAAGGAATTGAAAAGACGCAATTTATAAGTCTTCGTATTCGATGGGACGAGATGAAAATATTTTGATAACGGAGAGCCGCTATCTTTAAACAGACGCTTATGAGACGAAAAACATTTTTGAACCGGTTGACCTGGGGTGGCGGCGCGGCCGTTTTGTTGCCCTCGATAGGCCTGCTGCAAAGCTGCGAATACAAACCAAAGGTTCGAACGCTGCTTTCGGAAGACGATATCCCGTTGCTCGACGAAATATCCGAGACCATGCTGCCTGCCACGGCACAGGTGCCGGGAGCCAGAGCCGCACAGGTCGGCGATTATCTGTTGCTGATGTACCGCGATTGCATGGCCGACGAAGACCGTCAGGTGTTCGTGAACGGAATCAACGAAATTGACAGGCGTGCCGCCGAAAATTTTTCCAACTCTTTTGTAGACGCCGAAGTCTCCCAACAACTGGAACTTTTAAATACGATCCAGACCGAGGCCATCGCCCATAACCTAGTACAAAAAGATGTCAAAAAGCCTGCACCCCATTATTTCGATCTGTTAAAAGGCCTCACCATATCGGGCTATTTTACCTCTGAAATCGGGATGACCCAAGCAAGAAACTACCTTCCGGTACCCGGGAAGTTCGAGTCCTGCATTCCCTATGAAAAGGGCGACAGACCATGGGCGACCTAAAAAGTTATAATCCGAATTATATTGCCCAATCCGTTTGGAAAATCCATATATTTGCACGCTGTAACAAAAAATACCCGTAAAATCAACGTAACCAATGCAAAATAAAGGACTTATAAAGCTCTTCGCCCTCTTATTCGGGTTGGTGAGCATCTACCAATTATCCTACACCTTTATCGGTAACAAGTTAGAAAGCGATGCCGAAACCTACGCGATAAACCAAGTACCGGAAAGTGAGGAAAATTATGTGTCGAAGCGCCAAGAACTGGAGACCCGGTATTTGGACTCCATCGGCGACCAGACCGTGCTCGGGTTTACAGACTACAACGAAGCCAAGAAAAAGGAACTGAACAAGGGGCTAGACCTAAAGGGAGGTATCAACGTCACCTTACAAATCTCGGTAAAGGATATTTTAAGGGGATTGGCCAATAATTCGAAAAATCCCATTTTTAATAAGGCTTTGGCCGATGCGGATGCCGCCTCCAAAAATAGTGACGATACTTACGTAGAACTCTTTTTTCAGGCGTGGGACCAGATAAGCGGGGATACCAAATTGGCATCTCCCGATATCTTTGCCAATAAGAGTTTGAGCGATGAGATCAATTTCCAGATGGACGATGAAGAGGTAAAGCCGATCATCCGAAGAAAAATTGACGAGTCCGTCGTATCCGCTTTTGAGGTGCTCCGCGAGCGTATCGACGGTTTTGGGGTAACCCAACCCAACATTCAGCGTGAAGGAAATTCCGGTCGTATTTTGGTGGAACTACCGGGGGCTCGAGACATCGACCGAGCCCAGGATCTGCTGTCGAGCACCGCGGAACTGGAATTTTGGGAGACCTACCGTCCCGATAACCAAGAGCTGCAATCTTTCTTTTTCGAGGCGAACCAAAAGCTAAAATCGATCGTCGATACTACGGCCACTGCGGCCGATGAGCAAGCGACCAAGCCGGAATCCGAACTCGATTCCCTGTTGTCCGATGTGTCACAAGATTCGTTGGATATCGCCGCGGGCCAGAATCCACTTTTCGATAAATTTCAACCCGGGGTACCCGGAAGCTATGCCGTGGGCCTTGCCGCGGTACAGGATACGGCCGAGGTCGGTTCTTTACTTCGAAAAAAGGAAATTCGAAGACTGCTTCCGGCCAATCTGCAATTTGTTAAGTTTTTATGGGAACGCCCTTCGGAAGGTTCCGAAGTGGCTTCACTTTACGCTTTGAAATCGAACAGGGAAGGTACGCCCCGTATGGGCGGCGATGTGGTAAACGATGCTAGGGCCGAATTCCAAAACGGTCAACCTATCGTTACCATGGCCATGAATACCCGGGGGGCCAAGGAATGGGAAAAACTCACCGGCGATTCGTACAACAATCAAACCGGAATCGCAATCGTATTGGACAATAAAGTCTATACCGCGCCAGGAGCGCGTGGCGTGATTTCCGGAGGTCGTACCGAGATAACCGGCAACTTTACGGTCAACGAGACTAAAGATATCGCCAACGTCTTGCGTGCCGGTAAACTGCCTGCTTCGGCCGATATCATACAATCGGAAGTTGTTGGTCCGTCGTTGGGCCAGGAAGCTATCGATAGCGGACTCATGTCTTTCGTTATTGCGATGGTATTTGTGTTGATTTGGATGATTTTTTATTACGGTAAGGCCGGGATTTTTGCCGACGTCGCCCTACTGTTCAATATTCTTTTGATATTCGGGGTGTTGACGAGTTTGGGTGCCGTACTTACCCTGCCCGGTATAGCGGGTATCGTTTTGACCATCGGAATGTCGGTCGATGCCAACGTGCTGATCTTTGAACGGATCAAGGAAGAGCTTGCTCGAGGCAAGGGCAAGGCCCAGGCGGTCGCGGACGGATTCGGAAACGCACTTTCCTCAATTCTGGATGCCAACATTACCACGGGCTTGACGGCTATTATTTTGTTCGTATTCGGGTCGGGTCCCATTAAAGGCTTTGCGACTACCTTGCTCGTAGGTATTGTCACTTCGCTCTTTACTGCCATATTCATCACCCGGCTATTGGTAGATTGGTATCTCGAAGGAAGGACCCGACGTTTGGATTTCTCCACCGCCATCACCAAAAACCTGTTTACGAACGTTCATATCAATTTCTTGGGTAAAAGAAAGATCGCATATATATTTTCGGGGATTATACTGACTATTGCGGTGTTCTCGTTATTGACAAACGGTCTGCAGCAAGGGGTGGATTTTATTGGCGGACGCTCGTACCAGGTTCGTTTTGAGAAGGTGGTGAACCCCTCTGAAATCGCTTCAGAGCTGAACGACGTTTTCGGTAGCGGTACCAATGTAAAGACATTTGGCGATGCCAACCAGATCAAGATCACGACCCCGTACAAAGTCGATGAAGAAGGTCTTGAGGTGGATGCGGAAATACAATCCAAGCTCTTTAATGCCCTGCAAAAGTATTTACCCGATGGCACCAGCTTACAGGATTTTAAGGTAGGTAGCGAGGGGAAATCCATTGGAATCCTTCAATCGGTAAAAGTGGGGCCGACGATTGCTGACGATATTAAGAAAAATGCATTTCTGGCCATCATCGGTTCTTTGGCAGTGGTGTTTCTCTATATTTTATTCCGCTTCCGTAAATGGCAGTTCTCCCTCGGAGCGGTAATGGCCGTTTTTCATGACATAGTCATCGTACTGGGAATCTTTTCGATATTCGGGACGCTGATGCCGTTCAATATGGAAATCGATCAGGCCTTTATTGCGGCGATCCTTACCGTCATCGGTTATTCCTTGAACGATACCGTGGTGGTCTTCGATCGTATACGCGAGATTATTGCGGAAAAAGGATGGCGTGGAGGCGAGAACACCAACTTGGCCTTGAACAGTACCTTGAGCCGAACGCTGAATACCTCGCTTACGACCTTGGTTGTACTGCTGGCCATCTTCATTTTTGGTGGGGAGTCGTTACGCGGCTTTATGTTCGCGATGATCGTCGGGGTTATAGTCGGTACCTATTCGTCGGTATTCATCGCGACCCCGATCATGTTCGATACCTTGAAGAAAACGCTGAAGTCCAAATCCGGAAAGAAGAAAGCAGAATCAAAAAAGGCGGTCGAGGCATAGCCTTGTAGCGTCTAAAGCTTTTAAACAGCTTTAGACGCAATTGCTCCGGAGTAAAAATTGCGTTAAGCGATCGACCAAATGGATTCGATCGGTTGACGCAATTTGCTTTTTCGACGGGCACAACACCTCATGCCTCTGGGGCGGTGGGCTAAATGTACTGGCCTGCTACAGGCACTACTTTTCCCGAAGAACCTATTTCTTTCATTTCCAAATGATAGATATGGTCTGGTCTAAGGTCCGGCTCTTTCCTGTGCGATACGAAAATGATGGTAGTTTGGCTTTCCTTGGCGAACTTATTGACCAAGGCAACGAAAAGGGCCGCGCTGGCGTCGTCGAGTCCCGCTGTCGGCTCGTCAAAAATGAGCAGGGGAGGATGTTTGATCATGGCCCTGGCGCACATGACCAACCGCTTTTGGCCCATGCTGAGGTCATGGTACAGCGCATCCTTGACGTGCCACAGGTCGATAAGTTGTAACCATTGTTCGGCCGTTCTGAGCTGCACCTCGGTAGGCCTGATATACAGCCCGATGGAGTCGTTGAGTCCCGATATAAGCATATGCTCGACCGAGTGGTAGCCGGTAAACTTGTCCGTCATCGACGGCGTGAAATATCCTATTTTCTTTTTGATATCCCACACGCTTTCCCCACTGCCTTTCTTCTGTCCGAAAATGTAGAGATCCTGTCCGTATCCTTTCGGGTTTTCGCCGGTTATCATGGAGAGGATAGTCGTTTTTCCACTGCCGTTTTTCCCTCGAAGTTCCCAAAAATCCCCCTTTTTGATGCTCCAGTTGATATCTTTTAGTACGGGTTTGTCCATATAGGATACATTGACACTTTTGAGTTCGATAAGCACATCGTGATCGATCTCAAGGCTGTTGAGCCCCGAATTTAAGGCCAGGGGGATTTGACCCGTAAACCGCTCCTTAGTCGGGGAATTGGAAAGCACTTCCTTTTCTCCGACAACGACCAATTGATCGCCTTTAAGTCGTGCAAAGTTATCGATAAAGGATAGGAGGTCGGACTTTCTGCTGATCAGCTGTATCATACCAACCTGTTTTGAGACCGTTTCAAGTTGCATCTTAAGATGCGCTTGGGTATCGGTATCGAGGTTGTCGAAGGGGTTGTCCAATACGATAAAATCGCAGTCCGACGATAGGATGTATTTAAGCAAGGCCTTTTTCTGTTCCCCGCTGGACATCGATCGGAGGGCTTGGTCCGTGTCGGCCGTCAGTATCTTGGTATCGTGCCGATCTTCTTCGTCGATATAGCGTTCAATCGCCAGTTTCGAAAACAGGGCGCCCTTTGCAGCTTGAAATCCTTGAAGGATTTTCGGAGGGGTTCCTTTTAAAATTGATGTTATGAGTTGGCTCTTTTGCGAGGTATTATCCAAGAAAACGGCCCAGTGTTCTATGTTCATAGGAGATAAAACTTGAACCGCGAATTTAGGAGAAGTTCAGGGATGTCCCAAATGGAAGTATGACTTGCTAGGTTTGGCTTCCCGCGGCTATTTTTTCGGGGGAATACTTTCTGTTATCAATCTGTAATGCATTCAAAGCTAAAATTAGAGTCCGTAGAAGCTATTGCTTTTCGTATGTGACGCTGTCCCCGACCGCAAGTCCCCATTTCCCGACCAGTCCGGCATTGACCTCCAAGACGTACTGTACGGGGACCTTTGACGGCAGGCTGGCTTGGCTCAGAGGCTGCGCATTTTCTTGGATGCTGGCCACCGTCATGTCGCTTTTGATAAAAATGATATCCAAGGGGAATTCGGTGTTCTTCATGTAAAAGGAGTGCATGGCCTGATCGGGAAAGACAAATAGCATGCCCTGATGGTCTTCCATGCCTTGGCGGTACATGAGTCCCGTTTCGGTCTCGTAGTCGTTATCGGCAATTTCGATGTCCAACCGGGCAATGATCGAATCGGATGCCGCTTTGAATACGCTCAGTTCACCTTCCTTTTTAAAGGCGACCGGTTCGGTCTTGATCTCTTTTTTGGGTGCGTCCTTGCAGGAGTGCAGGATGAAACATCCAAAAATAAAAAAGCACGTTACTTTGAAGTATCCCATGAAACTAAATTTTGATCTTGCAAAAATCAAATGCGAGTTTCGCAAGCTGCCGCTTAGACCCGCAAACACCTCCCGCAATTTTTTACTGCCCTGGCCAATCGCCAACTGCCCAGCGTTTACTGCTTACCGTCCACCGCAACTGCAACTGCCAACCCCAACTGTCAACTGCAACCTCCAACTACCCACTATTTGCTGCTTGCTTTTTACTGCTTACATCTTACTGCTTACTGTCCACCGCAACTGCAACTGCCAACCCCAACTGTCAACTGCAACTACCACTACCTACTGCATACTACCCTTCCGCCCTGGTTTGAACATAAAATAGAGTCCGATCAAGATAAAAGGGATACTCAGCCACTGCCCGGTGGATAGCAGTCCCAATGACTCCTCGAAACCGCCCTGACTTTTCTTGACGAATTCCACGAAGAACCGGATGGTCCACAGCAGCACCAAGAATAGGCCAAAGAGGTATCCCCGGTCATTCTTTTTATCGGTTTTCCAGTAGAGATAATACAGGATGATAAACACGAAGATATAGGCGATGCCTTCGTAAAGCTGTGCGGGATGTCGATAGGGAATTTCGGCCAGGTATTGCGAAAACTGGGGATTGTTTTCGATGGCATCATAGGCGGCATTCACCGATTTTTCTTTGGTAATGGCCAAGGCCTTTGCGGGATGCATATCGTCGGAGTCACGAATAAACTTGGTAGCAAAAATGAAGGATTCGTTCGTGACCTTGCCGTTGATCTCGGAGTTGAAAAAATTGCCCAAGCGTACGCAAAAGGCCCCGATAGCAAAGGGAATCACCATACGATCGAGCAGCCAAAGCATGGTAAAGCCCTTGTGCTTTCTGGTGTACAGATATACTCCGATGATGACCCCGATAATCGCCCCGTGACTGGCCAAGCCTGTAAAACCGGTAAACTCATAGCCGTTAATAAAGCCGAACAGCGTTCCGTCGGAGCTTTCGCGAATGGGGAGCAAAATTTCGAGCAGATGGTCTTGATAATAGGGCCAATCGTAAAAGAATACGTGTCCCAACCGTGCTCCCAGCATGGTGGCGAGCACCGTATATATGAAAAGTGAGTCCAGCTGTTCGACCGTTTTCTTTTCATTCAGAAAAATCCGTTTCATGAGATACCAGCCCAGCGCAAAGGCAATAATCCATAACAGGTTGTAATATTTGATCTGTATCGGACCGAGCGTAAAAAGCGTTTCGTCCGGATTCCATATCATTCCCAAAAAATACATGTGGTGTGGTTTAGAGACGGCTAAGATAGTTAAAATAGAGAATAGAGAATAGAGAATAGAGAATAGAGAAGAGAGAAGTGAAAGGAGACAGATGACCGATGACGGAAGACTGAAGGCGGGTGACGCATCGATGTGTGGATTGTCTATTGTGTAAAGACGTTCCTACACTTAAAGTGAATCCTGAGATTTGGAGTTTGCAATTTGGGATTTAGAATTTTTTTCAAGGTACCGGATCATATCCTTTTCCGCCCCAGGGGTTGCAACTGAGAATGCGTTTCAGGGACAACCATCCGCCCTTGAATAGGCCGTGTTTTTTTAAGGCTTCCAAGGTGTATTGCGAGCAGGTGGGGGAGTAGCGGCAGGTAGAAGGGGTGTATGGGGAAATCGCAACTTGATAAAAGCGGACAAGAAAAACAAAGGGGGCGATCAAGATTTTTTTCATGATTTTCTTGGATTCGGTAGGGCAAAAACCGTCCGAGACGTAAGGACTATTTTGAAAGATGACGATTATTTTTTTCGCCCCTCCCCGCCAGAATGAATCTTTCGGGCCGCCCCGCCAATTCACCATCGGGATTTTGGATCCACGGATAAATTGAGTGTTCTCCAACACAGTTTCCTAGTCAATACTAAAAGTCGTCCCTTCCTTGCCGTCTTTGAGCTGAATGCCCAAGGCGGCCAATTGGTCGCGAATTTTATCCGAGGTGGCAAAATCTTTATTCTCACGGGCTTCTTTTCGGAATTGGATCAGCAGTTCGACCACGCCGGACAGTTTTCCGGTGTCGGCGGTGTTGGCCGCTTTTTGTTCCAGTCCGAGAACGTCGAAAACGAAGGCGTTGATGGTACGCTGCAGGGCATCCCTGTCGGAAACGGTAATACGTTCCTTGCCTTCCCTGATCTGGTTGATATGCCTCACGGCCTCAAAGAGATGCGCAATCAGTATCGGGGTATTGAAGTCGTCGTTCATCGCCATATAGCACTGCTCCTCCCACGCTTTTACGTCAAAATCGCTTTTGTTCCCGGTGTTCAGGTTGTCCAGACCTTCGATGGCTTCCATCAACCTGTTGAATCCTTTTTCGGAGGCCAATAGCGCATCGTTGCTCAGGTCGAGGATGCTGGCATAATGGGCCTGCATCATAAAAAAGCGGACCACGGAGGGGGCAAAGGGCTTACTGAGCAATTCGTTCTTGCCGCTAAAGATTTCTCCGGGAAGAATATTATTGCCCGTGGATTTGGACATTTTCTTGCCGTTCATGGTCAACATATTGGCATGCATCCAGTAATTGACGGGCGACTGCCCGTAGCTCGCTTCCGCCTGCGCAATCTCGCATTCATGATGGGGAAACTTTAGGTCCATTCCCCCTCCGTGGATATCGAAGGTTTCTCCCAGATATTTGGTGCTCATCACGGTGCATTCCAAGTGCCATCCCGGGAAACCGTCGCCCCATGGGGAGGGCCAGCGCATGATGTGCTGCGGTTCGGCCTTTTTCCAGAGGGCGAAGTCTTGGGGACTTCGCTTATCGTCCTGGGCGGAAAGCTCGCGGGTATTGGCGATCATATCCTCCAATTTCCTGCCACTAAGTTTTCCGTACTCGTAGTCCTTATTGAACTTGGCCACGTCGAAATATACGGAGCCGTTGGCTTCGTACGCATATCCCTTTTCAAAGATTTCCTTGATAATCTCTATCTGCTCGATGATATGCCCCGTGGCGGTAGGTTCGATACTAGGGGGCAGAAGATTGAATTTTGACAGCGTATTGTGAAAATCGAGGGTGTAGCGTTGTACTACCTCCATGGGTTCCAAACGTTCTAGACGTGCTTTCTTGGCAATTTTATCCTCCCCGTCCTCCGCGTCGTCTTCCAGATGTCCCGCATCGGTGATATTGCGCACGTAGCGCACCTTATAGCCCAAATGTTTGAAATAACGGAAGATCATGTCGAAGGACATAAACGTGCGGCAGTTGCCCAGATGTACGTTGCTGTAAACCGTCGGTCCGCAGACATACATGCCGATATGGCCTTCGTTCAGCGGTTCGAAAACCTCTTTTTTTCCTGAAAGGGAATTCTGGATTTTAATAGTCTGGTTCTGGTAGGATTGCATAAGGTAATGTAGGGCTTAAAAATGGGTGTCCAGATTAATATAGTCCAAAAATTCCCGACGGGTTTCCTCGTTTTTAAATTTTCCGCCGTATTCCGCGGTCACGGTACTGCTTTCGATATCGCGAATTCCCCGTGAATTTACGCAGAGGTGTTTGGCGTCGATGACGCAGGCGACATCGTCGGTGCCCAGCACTTCTTGAAGTTCTCGTACGATCTGTATATTCAGACGCTCCTGTACTTGGGGACGTTTGGCGAAATAGTCAACGATACGGTTCATTTTCGAAAGACCCACTACGGTGCCGTTCGAAATGTAGGCGATATGGGCCTTGCCGACAATGGGCAATAGGTGATGCTCACAGGTGGAGTACACCGTGATATTTTTCTCTACCAGCATCTCGCCGTATTTGTACTTATTGGCAAAAGTCGATGCCTTTGGCTTTTTATCCGGGTGCAATCCCCCGAAAACTTCTTGGACATACATTTTTGCCACCCGCTGTGGTGTACCCTTCAGGCTGTCGTCATCGAGGTCAAGGCCCAATGTCAGCATAATCTCACGCACATTTTGGCGGATATGGGCAATTTTTTCGGAATCTTCCAAAGCGAAGGCGTCTTCCCGTAGGGGTGTTTCCTCGGCAGCGGAGACATGGTCGTCGCCCGTATCTTCATATTTTTTCTGCAAGGTGTTGTCTAATTTCATAAGCATCCTTAAACTATAACCGTATTACCATCTTTTTTAGTATCGAGATCCGTCGAAAATTTCGGGAAAGATGGCCATTGGTGCACATTGTTTTTTATCCCACTTTTAAACGGGTGCGAAGATACGCATAATATAGCACTTTATGGTTTCAACCCGGCGATACCCTCTATAAATTGATGTTAAGAAATTCACTTCTATTTTCCTGACCAACCGCCAATTTTCTCCGTTGAAACATACTAAATAGTCCTTGAAATAGTTATAGCTAGGTAGAATTTTCGATAGTCTCCCTAATATGCGAAATCACTTCTTGGTCTTCTCAACCTTGCTCTTTCTTTTTTGTTCGGGATCACGGGCGCAAAACTCCCCCGATTGCCGGACGGCCATTCCTGTCTGTGCCGATGCCCCTATCATGGGCTACGCCGACGGCAGTGGCGATATCGATGATTTCGATCCCGAGGTCATACGCCTGTACGACTGTCTCGAAAAGGGAAGTGTGAGTTCCGCCAATATTGAAAACAACGCTTCATGGTTCGTATTTCGTGCCGGAACGGGCGGGCAGGTCGGTTTCGATATCGAAGCTTTGCCGGTGAGTGGTTCGGGTACCCCAACGGCGGAATGGGACTTTATCGTGTTCGGTCCGGATCCCGATTGTAATGCCATCAGTAACGGTACGGCCCCTGTGGCCGCCTGTAACTACGAAGTCAATACTACTAACTTTACAGGTATCGGGGTAAACCCTGTTAGCGGACAGGAAGGCGGCGTTTTTGTCGATGACGTAACGGAGGGCAATGGCAACACCTATGCTCCATGGCTTGAGGTGCAGCCGGGAGAGATGTATTACATCCTCATAAATAATTTCAATACCAATTTCGATGACGAGGTCGAACCTTTTCGGCTCACCTTTACGGGGAGTTCGGTGGATGCCGATCAGAATAGTGCATTGGATTGCACCCTGAGGGACGAGTTTTTAGGATTGGATATCGTTGCGTGTGAGGGAGATCCCGACATTCCGTTGACCGTCCTCAACTCTCCTGCAGGACCCGATATCGTTAACGTAGCCTGGACGGTGGACTACGATGATGATGGTACCATCGATGCCCCGCTGGGCTCTGGACCCTCGGCTACGGATATTACCGTGATAAGTCCCAATTCCGGACGCTACCATGTTGATATTACTACCAGTTTCGGCCATGTCACGGATGACATCCTGATTACGTTCTACGGAACGCCCGCTTTGGACCGGGTCGAGTTGTTGAATTCCAACTTGAGCCTGGATCCGAATCAAAACTCTATCGAGATTTTTGCAGATGGTGATAGCGATTACGAATATGCCGTCAACGGAGGGGAATTTCAGGATGACTCGGTTTTTGACAACGTACCGCCGGGGGTTAATACGGTAATTATCAACGATAAGAACGGATGCGGAACCAGTAGCGCGCAGGATTTTTTAGTGGTGGGCTATCCGAAGTTCTTTACGCCGAACGCCGATGGTGCCAATGACACCTGGAACATTAAAGGCATCGAGACCTTGACCGATCCCTTGGTTTTTGTGTATGATAGATATGGAAGATTATTGGCCCAATTAGGGGTGAATTTGGATTGGGACGGAACCTTTATGGGCGTTCCGTTGCCTTCGTCCGATTACTGGTTTCGGCTGGAACACGGAGGGCAGGAAGATGGTCCACTGGTAGCGAAATCTACCCGGACCCACTTTTCGTTGAAGCGCTGAGCTCGCCAATCCATCCGCTGTTTTAAAATAAGAACTTTTTACTCCCGCTCTCAAGGTAGGGCAGGGCAATTGTAAGATGGAGTCCACAGTTACCACGACATTATCCGTTTCGAAACCCAAACCGGCCGCCTTACACCCTATGAAGAAAAGACAAGCGTTTTAGAAATTAAGGGTGTACCCCAAGCTGTAGTGCATATTGACTTTATTGACTAGCGCGGGGGCGTTGATTCCAGTTTCTGCCAAATAGCGGAGCACATCCTGTTCGGTACGATTGATTGCAAAATCCAAGCGGCTGCCCCCAAAGTTGTAGCCGAGTCCCCCTGAGATGGCGTTGAAGTCCCCGATGATTTTTCCGCTTCCATAAGGACTTTGCTGGTAGCGGTATCCAGCTCTTAGACTTAGTCTTTGAATTCGGTATTCCCCGCCTACCCTAAACGTGGATACTGCGTCCAAATTTTCCGAAATCGCGGCGTTTTGGTCCGAGAAAAAAGCATCGGTCGTGGGACGCAACTCCGCCTTCGAATAATCCTGATATCCATAGTCAAAACTCAAGAGTCCGTTCTTGCCGAAAACTGCGGCAATGCTCCCGGTAAATTTGCCGGGGGTCTTGATTTGATAATCGAAAATAGTGGTTCCTAAAAATGGTGATCTATCGATTTCCGGCGCACGGTTCGGATAGTTCGAGGCAATGCGTTGCGAAAGGTTGTCCGTCAGACGATACCAGGTGGGGGACTGATAGCTTGCGCCCAGTCTAATGAAATCGCCCAGTTTTCCCATCGCACCCAATCCGAAGGAAAATCCGCCGCCCTCGGTCTCCAACAAATTCTCAAAGGTGGCACGGGTGACGTTGGAATTGGTATCGATATATTCTTCATGGTACCGGTCAAGCCTATCGTATAATACGTTGTAAAAATTCAAGGAGGCCCCAAAGTAAAAGTTATCGCCGTACTGGGCGGCCCCGTTGATAGTGAACTTGCCGTTCTGCCCCGAAACGGTCTGGCGAAAATTCTGTGAAAGCTCGTTATAATCGGCATTCGAGATGTAAGTGGTCTCAGTATCATCATTGGGTTCGGGGTCGATAATACCTGCTTGAAAGCCCAAAAAAGCCTGTTGTGCACTGTAGCCGAGATTCGGGGTGGCCCCGATATCCAAATAGGCATCGGTGAGGGTCTCGTTCTCCAAGGTTCGAATATCCTCGGCCGCAATACCATCGGCGTAGTTCAGGAAGTACTTATCGATTCCCTCATTACCGGTTCCCGCTATATAGATGCGATCGTCGTAATTCTGCATCATATCATAGTTGAACGCCGCGGATATTTTTTTCCATTTTGAATCCGGATTATTGGACTTGAATACGAGTGCGCCGCCTACCTGATTAATATCCAATGAGTTGGATTTGTCATCGGTTCGGCTACCCAGATAGTCCGCTTTGGCCTTGCGGTCGAAATAAGTGCCCGTAAAACTGAACACACTATTGTTGAACACGGCACTTCCCGCGGGGTTGGCACTTAGGGCTGATAAGTCGCCCCCTAAAGCGCCAAAGGCACCGCCCATGCCTTGAAAACGGGGGGTGCCCTGTAGATTTTCCGTGCTGTAGCGCAGTACGTCGTCAATAGTCTGTGCACTGGTCATTGCGCAGATGGACAGCGCCAAGAAGGTTAAAAGTCTTTTCATACTAAGCAATTTTTATAAGTATTTGGAATTTTTAAAAGAACTTTCCCATTGAATCTTCAATGTTCAACAATTACTTAGGTAAAAGATGGAATTAAAAATTTAACAGGAACTCAGGGAAAAAGGGACTTGAGCATTATACCTACCTTGATTTAGGTCTGACCGGTGAACGGTTTAGTGCCCTCTACTTCCGCCCGATGAGCGGGACGAACCGCTGGAACTCCTCGAAGAACCACCTGAACTTCGTACACTGCCCGAACTCCTGGAAGATCCACTGGAACTTCTCACGCTACCGGAGCTTCTTGAACTGCTGCCGGAGCTTCGATAACCACTACTGCGGCTGGAGCTACGATTTCCGGAAGAACGGTAGCCGCTGTTACTGCGTCGTGACGAAGAACTTCGGTACGAAGAATTGCTTCTGGGGCTCGAGCTCCTGTACGTACCGCTACTGCTACGGGTTCTTGTGCCCGAGCTGCGATAGGTCGAACTTCGTGGCGCCGTAGAGCGGGCCGTACTGCTGCGTGGCGATGAACTTCTATAGGTTGTTTTTCCGCTTCTTGATGAACGATTATAGTTGGGCGTTGCGCGGGTACTTCTGCTAGTTCGGTACGACCGATTTCTGTCCACACTGACGGCTCTCCGTGCAGTAGTCGAACTTTTTCTATTGGTGCTAGCCTTGGCGGAACTTCGGTTTGCACTTGACCTTGAGCTGTTTGCGGTGTACCGGGGCGTAGAGCGGGTTCGGTCAAGGTTCGACCGGGTGTTGCTTGCGTATCTTGTACCGTTTCCGGTTATCGCATTGGTGTTGCGGTAATACCCTCTTCTTGTAGCGTTATGGGCAAAGCTCCTTTGTCCATAATTATTATAACCATAATATCTGTTGTGGTGACCGTGATAATATCCATAATGTGGTACCCAGGTTCCGTAACCTCCATAATATCCTGCGTAGCCATAGCCGTAGTATCCGCCCCATCCCCAAGGCCGGTATCCGTAGCCCCAAGGCCTGTAACCATATCTCCATACCGGGTTGTAATAGCCCCCCCATCCGAGGCCATAACCGCCCCAGCCATATGAATTGTAAAGCCAAGGGGAACCGAAACCGAAACCGCCCCATCCCCAGCTATTGTCATAAACATTGATGGTCACATCGGTGGTATTGTCGCCCCAAGCGGCATAACCGGCGTAATCGTTGCCATTGTCATAATAGTTCGTCAGTTGGTCTTCAGGAATACTGTCGTTTTCCATGTCGGCCGTGCTGCTGTATGAATCGATATCGGTAAAGATTTCACTGTCCAAGGCCTCTTGGTACTGGTCGGCCTGCTGCCCGAAATAATTGGCATAGGCTTCGTTCCCGACTTCTTGCTTTTTTTGCGGTCTTTCCACAGTAGACTGGTTGTCACTGGAGTAAATGCCGTCGTTGTCGTAGTAGGAAGCGGACTGATATGATCCGCAAGAGGCCAGTACAATCCCTGACAGGGCGAAAAGGGCCGCAATACGGATTTTAATAAGGGGTAGCGAATATATCATGGGTGCGAGTTTTGTTGTTGAACATAGTAAAAATAACTAGTTTTACCCAATTATTTTAGTTATTAGAAACAAGTTTTATGCCAAACTACAGCACATGGGTAAAAGGTTAACGAAACGCAGCGAAGATTATTCCAAATGGTACAATGAATTAGTGGTGGGGGCCGATCTAGCGGAGAACTCCGGGGTCAGGGGCTGTATGGTGATCAAACCATACGGATTCGCCATATGGGAAAAAATGCAGGGGGAGTTGGATAGGATGTTCAAGGAAACGGGACATGAAAATGCTTATTTTCCACTGTTCATTCCAAAATCCTATTTGAGCAAAGAGGCCAGTCACGTAGAAGGATTTGCTAAGGAGTGCGCCGTAGTGACCCACTATCGGCTAAAGAATGCCGAAGATGGCAGCGGAATTATCGTCGATCCTATGGCCAAACTCGAGGAGGAACTGATCGTAAGACCTACCTCCGAAACCATTATTTGGGATACCTATAGAAGATGGATACAATCGTACCGTGACCTACCTCTCTTGATCAACCAATGGGCCAATGTCGTACGCTGGGAAATGCGGACCCGGCTCTTTCTTCGTACCGCGGAATTTCTATGGCAGGAAGGCCATACTGCGCACGCGACCGAACAAGAGGCTTTGGAAGAGGCCGAACGGATGATGAACGTGTACGCGGAATTCGCCGAGAACCATATGGCCATGCCGGTCATCAAAGGCACTAAAACGGAAAGCGAGCGGTTTGCCGGGGCCGTCGAGACCTATTGTATCGAGGCCTTGATGCAAGATACCAGGGCCTTACAGGCAGGGACATCGCATTTTTTGGGACAGAATTTTGCTAAGGCCTTTGATGTGAAATTTGCCACGAAAGAAGGCAAGCAAGAGCATGTTTGGGCGACCTCTTGGGGCGTTTCGACCCGTTTGATGGGGGCCCTGATCATGACCCACAGCGATGATAACGGACTCGTATTGCCGCCCAAGCTGGCCCCCATTCAAGTGGTCATCGTACCGATCTATAAGGGAACGGAACAGTTGGACGCTATTTCCCAAAAAATAGAACCGCTGGTCAAGGAGCTCCGTGCCAAGGGCATCTCGGTCAAGTTCGATAATAGGGACACCCACAAACCGGGATTCAAGTTCAACGAATACGAAATGAAAGGCGTGCCCGTACGATTGGCGGTGGGGCAACGGGACCTTCAAAACGGCACCTACGAAGTGGCCCGCAGGGATACCTTGACCAAGGAAATCGTTCCGATGGACGAGATAGTCGCCAAAATCGAATTTTTACTGGAGGATATCCAAGAACATATCTTCCAAAAAGCGGTGGATTTCCGGGATGCCCATATTACGGAAGTGGACAGCTACGAGGAATTCAAAAAAGTGCTGGAGGAAAAAGGAGGATTCATTTCAGCACATTGGGACGGTTCACTCGAAACGGAAAACCACATTAAGGACGAGACCAAGGCAACGATTCGCTGCATACCCATCGATGCCGAAAAGGAAGCGGGCAAATGTATGGTGACGGGAGCCCCGTCGGAAACCCGGGTACTGTTCGCAAAGGCGTATTGACGAGGGGTAGGGTGTAAGGCTCAAGGTTTAAAGTTCAAGGCTCAAAGTTTGAGGTTTGATTTCAAGTTGACAAGCTCAAATTCAGTACAGACCCAAGTTCAAATTGGATGGGAGCATCGCGATGCTCCGCCAGCACGATGTTCACGGAATGATGGGGCGAGCCGCCTTTTTTGTTTGCAGAGTTATCAAATTATGGAGCAGCCGTTCGGCCTAAATTAGGGTGTTGGGTTAGCGTTTGACATGAAACGGACGAGGGTTGCAAAAAATAATCAGCAGGTCTTGCGATAGTCAAAAATAATTGTATTTTTGCATCCGCAATTATAGGTACGAGGTTAGAGGTACGAAGTATAAGGTTTTATTGCTGCACACTATGCAATTTGTACTTCATGTTTCTAACTTCGTACCTGTAAAGGGCCCGTTCGTCTAGGGGTTAGGACGCCAGGTTTTCATCCTGGTAACAGGGGTTCGATTCCCCTACGGGCTACTATTTACGAGTTATGGGCTAAGAGTGCGGAGTTTTATTCACTCTTGACTAATAACTCACAATTTTAAAAAGGCCCGTTCGTCTAGGGGTTAGGACGCCAGGTTTTCATCCTGGTAACAGGGGTTCGATTCCCCTACGGGCTACTGAACAAGTTAGAGGGTTAGGAGTTATGGGTTCAGAGTTCTCATGGCTCACTCATAACTCATAACTTATAACTCATAACTATAAGAAATGGCAAATCATAAGTCCGCATTAAAGCGAATCAGAAGAAACGAATCAGTACGCCTTCGCAACAGATATCAGCATAGAACCACCCGTAACGCTATTAAAAAGTTACGTGAGGAAGAAAAGAAAGAAGATGCCGAGGCCTTGTTACCGGGAGTGTATAGCATGATCGATCGATTGGCGAAACGCAACATTATCCATGATAACAAAGCGGCGAACCTAAAGAGCAAGTTGGCGAAGCACGTTGCCGCCCTGTAATTGCAGTATTTGCTTAACGCGTTAGCAGACTAAAATAGAAAAGCCCCAACGAAAGTTTTCCGTTGGGGCTTTTTCTGTGGCTGTACGAGGCGTTGATCATATTAAACCCTCACCTGGCCATCACCGTACACGTAGTATTTGTTGGTGACCAATTGCTTGAGTCCCAATGGCCCCCTGTGGTGCAGCTTGTCCGTGCTGATGGCAAGTTCCGCGCCTACGCCCATGGCACCTCCGTCGGTAAATCGGGTAGAGGCATTATGGTAAACTGCTGCGGAGTCGACCTGTTCCATGAATTTAACCGCCGCTTCCTTGTCCGATGTCATGATGGTTGTGGAATGTCCCCCGGAATATGTGTTTATCTTTTCGATGGCATCGTCCAGACCGTCCACCGTGCCGATGCAGCATTTCATAGCTAGGAATTCCTCTTCCCAAACGGACTCGTCCGTAATAACCGGTCTGTTTTTTAAAACCTCCCCGGTCTTTTCATCCACCATTACGGAAACTCCGTTCTCGTTCAAGAAGGAATCAAGCTCCTTGAGCTTTTCCGCATAATCGGGTATGGCGGTATCGATCAGGATTTTATCCAAGGCATTACAGGCGGAAATTTTGTGGGTCTTGGCATTTAGAATAACGTCAAGGCTTATTTTCCAATCCGCATTTTTATCCACGTAAAGAAAATTGTTGCCGCGGCCACTGACCAATACGGCACATTGGGCGTGCTCCTTCACGAAACCGATCAAGCGCTCCCCGCCGCGGGGCACGATAAGATCGAGTTTTTCGGGAGGATTTTTTAAGAATTCCTGGGTTTCCTTCCGATCCATGCTGAGCAGTTGGATCCAGTCGCTGTCCAACCCGTTCTCCTGCAGGGCCCGATGCCAACAGGCTTCAAGTACGCGGTTACTGTGGTAGGCCTCTTTACCGCCTTTAAGTAATATTTTATTGTTCGCCTTGAATGCCAACACGGCGGCTTCGATCGTAACATCGGGGCGGGATTCGTAAATAATCATAATCGTTCCGAACGGCGCGGTCTTATTTTTGATTTCGAGTCCGTTCTCCAATTTCCGATCGGATTTTGTCTTGCCTACGGGATCTTCCTGTCCCATTACTTCCTTAACCGAGGCGATCATCCCATTCACCTTTTCGTCCGTAACCACGAGACGGTCATATAAGGCTTGATCGTCTTTTTTAAAGAGATCACGGTCTTTTTTGTTCGCTTCCAAAATTTTGTTCCGATCCTCATCCAAAATCGAGATCATCGAATTAAGTACTTTATTTTTTAATGCAGTATCCAATATTTTCATGTCTGTTGTTAATTTTAGATTTTACAATTTATTTTCGGCTTCGGCTTCGGGCAGGCAACTTCCTTCAGCAAACCGCCCTCTTACGTCATCTGTCACGTCACCACCAAGCATCCGTCCGTTTTTCTCCCTTTCGTTCTTACGTACTTCATCTTTCCATCACCGGTCTTTCTTTCTTTCGTCTTTTCGTCATTCATCCTCTTCGCCCGCCATTCACGCCATGACCCGCGTACCAACCTGTTTGCCTTCCACAATATCAATAATGATGTTGTCGCGTTTTCCATTGGCGATAAAGGTAGGTATGTTTTTGGCGGCGGTCTGCTTGGCGATACTGAGTTTCGAGCCCATGCCGCCGCGTCCTTCGGCCTCACCTTTTTTGACCTCCTTCACGTATTTCTCCACATTTTCGTCCACCCCCACATTTTCTATGACCTCGGTATGTTCGTCGTCCGGATGCCCGGTGTAGAGTCCGTCTATATCCGTCAATATAATAAATTTATCCGCCTGAATCAGTTCCGCGACCAAGCTTGCCAGCTCGTCGTTATCGGAGAACATCGATTTTGTTACGGAAACCGCATCGTCTTCGTTGGCAATGGGTACGACGCCTTCGGCCATCAATCCTTCATAACAATTGATCATATTCTCGCGATGAACCCCCGGATTAAAATCCCGCTTGGTGGCGAGCACCTGGGCGCATTTCATCCCGTAATCCCTGAATATATTATAGTAGAGTCGCATCATACGCGGCTGGCCGATTGCCGAATACACCTGCCTTCTAGCGGTTTTGTCCGAAATTTGCGAATTGCCCAAAACTTCCATTCCCGCAATGACCGATCCTGAAGAAACCAATACCGTCATGATATCGTTTTCATAGAGTTCGGCAATCTGCTTGACCAATTTTTTTAAGATGGGCCTAACGATCCGGTTATCCTTATTGGTCATTACGTTGGTGCCGACCTTAATAACTACTCTTTGCTTGTACATGTTTACTTTTCTTTACCAAGTTCTACGGCTCTGTTGAATGCTGCATACGCCGCTTCTTCAATGAGATCCTTTACATTATTGTCATCCATGGAATCGAGGGCCGCCCGGGTGGTACCGCCTTTCGATGCCACCTTGTCCATCCAGGAATTGGGGGAGAGGTCCGACTGGTTAAACAGCTCTACGGCACCCGCAAAAGTCTGGCTTACCAGTACTTTGGAGTCATGTTTGGAGAAGCCCATCTTTAGGGCGGCCTCCATCATGCTGTGCATAAAATAGAACACATAGGCCGGTCCGCTTCCGGAAATCCCGGTAGAGGCATCAATATAATTTTCAGATTGCACGCGAATAGATGTCCCCGTGGTATCCAATAGGTTTTCAACGGTCAGCAATTCTACGCGGCTCACCTCGTCGGATACCATATAGGAAGTTATGCCCTTGCCTACCTGCGCCGGAAGGTTAGGCATGGCCCGAACTACTTTGCCGATGCCCAGCGACTCTTTCATAACCTTAATGGTGATGCCGGCCATGATCGAGATGATAATCTGACCCGGATTGAGCAACGGTTTCATTTTGGCAAAAAGTTCCGAGCTGTGGTAGGGTTTGACCGCAATAAAGACCATATCGGCTTTTGGTAAGCAATCTTCCATATTTTCGAAAACGTCGAAATGGGAAACTTTTTGAAGGGATAGAATTTTTTCGGGGGAATTGTCCAAGATCATCACATTCCGTCTCTTGAGCAGTTTTGACTTCGACATCGCCTCCGCGTAGGTCAAGCCCATATTCCCTGCGCCAATTACTAATACTTTCATCCGTAGTTTTTTAGGTTCCGTTATTTATTTCGCTGTGTATGGCACAAGAACCGTACAGAGACGTGCACTATTGAAACTGATTTTGAGCTTTTTTGTGATATTTTGGAATATCTTTCGTCTAAGAGCGCCCTTAAGCCCAATGATGAAGCGGTTAAGCGGTGCCGATCGATTTCAGGGATCCATTTTCGTTACGGATCGATTTGTATCCTTGTCCGGTAGTACCCTGTAATATTGTCGATTTGGAACTGCAATAATGTCAGGGATTTGAGATGGTACGGTCCTTTTAGCGCTCCATGGTTTTTCGTAGCGGCCTTCTCATCTTAATAAAGCCGACAATAAATAGAGTATACATCAAGATAATGAGACTGAGGTGAATGTTACGCACCGTGGTACTTACAACGAACTCATTCGAGAAGAACCGTAAAATTTTTATGGGCAGGTATCCGATGTAAAAAATGCTGAGTCCGAGGCTGAACCAAAACAGGAGGTTCTGTTTCAGCTGGAATTCTTGCGGAAGTACAAAGAAAGACCGAAGATATGATAGGGTACAGTACAGCAAGATACACCCCCCTACCAAATAGGATAGGGTTTGCGGACCCGATGAAAAGCTTTGAACAAAAACATTCACGACACATGATATCAAAAAAATCAAACTCCCGTACAGCACATTGTTTCGGAAAGCCTGATTTTTTGAACAGGACCAAAAAATATATAAATAATAGAGATACGAAATAATCGAATACACATTGTAGATAACACTATTATCAGTCAAATCACTAAAAACCAATGCGATATCTTCATCAATCGTAATAAGATACCCTAATAATTCATTCAGAAAGGTGTACAGGAACAATATGGGCAAAAACCGCAGCGGGGTGTCATAGTATTTCGGATAACGCCATAGCGAGACCACAAGGACGATGGCATAGATGGTGTGAAATCCAATGGTTGACAAAAAATGCATACTATCAGATCATAGGAAAAAAATTTACGAAAAGTCTAAGAATCACTGGCTAGCCGGTGGATTGCGGTGCCACTCATTTCCTATTACACTCTGCTCTGCATAAAATGGAGCGGTTACAGGACGGAGGATAAAATTAGGAAGTAGGTTGGCCTCTTGCGTGTTGTTTGCGCGTTTCAACATTTCCTTGGGAGCTGCTTTGTCCGTTCGTTGCAATGAATCAGTAAGTAAAAATGGTGTCATTCGTCCATCTTTGTCATCGACATCAATATAATAGGCCGATTCTTTCCCGTCCACATTAATGGTAGGTACGAACATTACGGTATTTCTTTTTTGCTTGTCCCGATCACCCTCATTTTCAGGATAGTTGGCGAAGTAAATACGCAGCTCCGATATATCGGCGCCCGCTTTTTTGGTTTCCTGTTCGACGAACTGGAGGTATTTTTTGAATTTTTCAAAGTCGTAATGGGTGTACTGGACTGGCACGAAGCTTTTATCCGAGCCTTGGTTATCCGCTTGTTGGTTCTGGTTTTCAGATCGATTGTTTTGTGCTTTCTGATTTGTCGAATTGCCGATTTCTCTACCATTGTTCTCGTAAATTTCGATAATCCTGCCGCGGTGTTGGCCGTAATTGTCATATCTGGTCTTCGCCTGGGCGTCCGAGATGATCATATCCTCTACCTCTTCCACCGTGACCGCTTTGTCATCGTCGACCCGATCCTTGATTTCGCCGCAACCCAGAAGGCCGACCAATAATAAAAATCCGGTAAGCAATTTATATGTTAATTTTTGAGCATTCTTCATGACATGAGGTTTTAAGGTTAACTGTTAACATGCAAATGCTGCCTGCGGGGGATGGGCAGGGTCGGGGTAGAAATGCGGGGGAAGAATTTCTCTTTGGACTATAAAGATATTTTAAAATACCGATACTTCGCAACAAATCGTAAAGAATTCATTTACAATCGGATGTAGGTGGCCAAAATTTTATGAGAATGGAGGTCGGGGGCGGTTCGAATCGATTTGGTGTAGTGGAGGGAAATCAATCCGTTTAGTTCATGGGTTTGCCCAAAAAAAAATCCCAAACTACCAAGAAATTGGAGCTTGGGATTTGAAGTTTTTACTGCGCCAGCGGTACTACTGGTTCATGGTCATAAGGAATTCCTCGTTGTTTTTGGTCTGTTTGATCCGTTGTTCGATAAATTCCATGGCCTCTACAGGATTCATGTCCGCCAAATACTTGCGTAGGATCCACATACGTTGAACGGTATTATCATCTAGCAGAATATCGTCTCTTCGCGTACTCGAGGAAGTGAGGTCGATAGCTGGCCAGACCCTCCGATTGGCGATTTTGCGATCGAGCTGAAGCTCCATATTGCCGGTGCCCTTAAATTCTTCAAAGATTACCTCGTCCATTTTTGAACCGGTATCGGTCAGTGCCGTAGCGATGATAGATAGCGATCCTCCATTTTCAATGTTTCGGGCCGCGCCGAAGAAACGTTTGGGTTTGTGCAGTGCATTGGCATCGACACCTCCGCTCAATACCTTACCGGAAGCGGGTTGTACCGTGTTGTAGGCTCTTGCCAACCGGGTGATGGAATCCAAGAGAATGACCACATCATGGCCGCATTCTACCAGACGTTTTGCCTTTTCCAGTACGATATTGGCTACGCGCACGTGTTCGGTAGCCTCTTTATCAAAGGTAGAGGCAACCACCTCGCCTCGTACGTTCCGCTGCATATCGGTCACCTCTTCTGGGCGTTCGTCGATTAAAAGAATAATCTGGAAAACTTCGGGATGATTGGCTGCAATGGCGTTGGCGATGGCCTTCAGCAACATGGTCTTGCCTGTTTTGGGCTGCGAGACGATCATACCGCGTTGTCCCTTTCCGATAGGGGAGAAGAGGTCCATGATCCGGGTCGAGATATTGCTTTGCCGTTCCGCGATATTGAATTTTTCTTGGGGAAACAGTGGGGTCAAATGCTCAAAAGATACCCGGTCGCGTACAACCTGTGGGTCAATTCCGTTGATCTTGTTGACCTTGATCAGCGGGAAGTATTTTTCACCCTCCTTCGGGGGGCGTACATTGCCCAGTACCGTATCGCCGGTCTTTAGGCCGAAAAGTCGGATCTGCGACTGCGAGACGTAAATATCATCCGGCGATGAAAGGTAGTTGTAATCCGAGGAACGTAAGAAGCCATAGCCGTCTTGCATGATATCGAGGACCCCCTCGCTTTCGATAATGCTATCGAACTCATATTCAGGTGCTTTATACCGATTCTTGAGATCTTTGTCGAAATTGCTTTTGTCGTGACCGCTCTTCTGGTGTCGAGGATTTTTATTGGAACCGTTCTGGCTTTTATGGCCTGAATTGCTTTTTTGATCCTTTTTGGAACTAGAGGATTTCTTGTTTTGCGAACGCGGTCGTGGTTTATTGGTTTCTTTTGATTTGTTGTCGGACTCCTTTGAATCCTTAGTGCTTTTCGAAACCTTTGGATCCTTGTTTACTTTGGAGTCCTTTTTATCAGTGGAATCCTTAGCGTCTTTAGACCCTTTGGTATCGTCCGACGAATCGCTTGAGGTCTTGTCCGATTTTGTCTTGGGGGCCTTTGCCTTTTGAGCCCTTGGTTTTGGCTTCGGTTTGGACTGGTTTCCTTCGTCGTTTTTTTCCGCGGAAGCGATTTCCGAGGCGATTTTGGGATTTGCCGCCTGTAGGTCTAGAATCTGATAGACCAGATCCAATTTTTTTAAAGATCGGAATTTGGGTACATTGAGGCTTTTAGCTATTTCCTGAAGTTCAGGAAGCTTTTTTGCTTTTAAATCTGAAATTTCAAACATTAAGTAAAATATATTATGTGTCTAAATAAGAATAACAAGAAGTGTATATTCGATGGTGTTACTCGGGTTCGATGGTGTTACTCGGGAAAGATTTCCGTTGAAGTAAGTGTTGTAACACTACAACGGCACAATATTACAAATTATTTTCAATACAAAGGTGTTTTTTTTTAAAAAGCCTGTACTTTTGCACTTCGAAATCCTGTTCGTGCAATGATTCAAAGAATCCAGACCGTATATTTGTTTTTTGTTATGCTCGTTGCGGGCATACTACCATTTTGGGTCAATTTATGGTCCGATGCCGATGGGAACGAGATTTTTGCCAAACACGATATTTTGATTTCCGGGGCCTTTTATGCCTCGGCAGTATTGGCCCTTATCGCCATCGTTGTTTACAGGAAAAGAAAAAATCAGTTTGTGCTCAACCGACTGAACATGATATTGAATCTTTTTTTATTGGGATTTTTCGTTTACAGATCGCTAAATTTATCTGGAGAGATTACCGTCTCGGAGAAGGGTATTGGGATGCTGATTCCTATTTTTTCTATCGTTTTGTTGGTTCTTGCCAATAGGGCCATCAAGAAGGATGAAGATCTTGTAAAATCTGTGGATCGTTTGCGATAAGACCAACATCTACTTAGTAGAATTTAGTGTGTACGGCCCCGATGGAAGCATCGGGGCTTTTTTATGGACCCAAACGGTCAAAATTGTATCCCTAATGAATTTTTTGAAGAAACCAAGCTATTTTTAAATACATTTAGCAGCTGTAATCCGCGAACAACGACCATGCAAAAACCCAATAAGCGATTAGAAAATCAAACCTGTATCGTTACCGGCGCGAGTTCCGGTATCGGAAAGGCCGTGGCCAAGGCCTTGGGTACGGAAGGCGCCAATATTGTCGTGAATTACCTCAGCGATGCAGCTGAGGCCGAGGAGGTCGCGGACTGGATTGAGGGGCAGTCGGACTGTGGGAAGGCTATCGTCGTACAATGCGATGTCAGCAAAGAGGGTGAGGTACAGGCTCTATTCAAAAAAACCATTTCGCATTTTGGTACCGTGGATGTCTGTGTCGCCAATGCAGGTATACAGATGGATCATCCCCTGCATGAAATGCCCTTGGAAGCCTGGCAAAAAGTGTTGGATGTAAATGTAACGGGGCAGTTTTTGTGCGCACGTGAGGCGATTAACGAATTTTTACGCAGAGGCATGCGTAAAGACGTGTCCAAGTCCCTAGGCAAGATCATCCACATGAGTTCGGTACACGAGATCATCCCGTGGGCGGGACATGCCAATTATGCGGCTGCCAAGGGCGCTCTGACCATGTTGATGCAAAGTATCTGTCAGGAGTACGGGCCCAAGAAGATACGATGTAACAGCATTGCACCCGGTGCCGTGAAAACCGATATCAATAAGGCGGTATGGAGCAACGAGGAAGGTGCGGAAGGCATGTTAAAGCTGATACCCTATAAGCGGATCGGCATACCGGAAGACATCGGAAGCGTGGCGAGTTGGCTGGCCTCCGATGAAAGCGAATATATCAATGGCACCACTGTTTTTGTAGACGGGGGAATGACCTGTTACCCGGGGTTTGCCACCAATGGGTAGTGTGGATCAAGCGGCAAATATTGGAAGTAACAACCTTTAAAATATAGAAAATGAAAAAAATACTACGGGCCTTGTTGGCCGGTTGGGGCGCCAAAAAATTAAGTGGCGGTAAATGTGGCTGTTTTGCCATTTTCGCCTTTATCATACTGTACTGGTTGTTGGGGTATGTTTTCAACTAACATGGGTTCAAGCTACGACATTTTAAAGGTTGTCACCACCTCCCCGTTTCCCCAGTTCTATAATTTCCAGGTCTTTAATGTTTTCCCTTTCGATAACGAAGCGTAGCATGGTGCGGACCTTGTGGAAACCATGAATGCCACAGGCCCCGGGATTCATGTGTAAAATACCGCGTTCTCTGTCCCACATTACCTTTAAAATGTGCGAATGTCCGCAAATAAAAAGCTTAGGCGGATCTGTTAGTATGAGAGATTTTGAACGGGCATTGTATCTGGGTGGATATCCGCCGATATGGGTCATAAGCACCTCCACATCTTCACATCGAAAACGGTTGTTCAGGGGAAATTCCATTTGAATATCCTTATCATCGATATTCCCATAGACTCCACGAACGGGCTTTATTTTGCGGAGCGTATCCGTCACATCAAGGCTGCCGATATCCCCGGCATGCCAGATTTCATCAGCTTGTCGGGCATATTTCAGGATTTTTTCATCGATGTGGGAGTGGGTGTCGGAGAGGAGTAGGACCTTGGTCATTTTAGGAGTTAGGAGTTAGGAGTTAGGAGTTAGGATCTTGAATCAGTTTACGGCAGGAGGCAATGTTCAATGTTCGCCTCGGTAAACTTGAAAAACGGACGCGGGACATCCGTCCGATCTTCAGTATCTTTGGAACTTCACAAAACTAAAGAATCCCCTTGAGATACTTCATCCAGTTTTCCTACTTCGGAAAACCCTATCACGGGTGGCAAAAACAACTGAACGCGATAACCGTGCAGCAGGTGCTCGACGAGGCCTTGTCCACCCTTTTAGGGCATCCGATAGCAACGATAGGGGCGGGGCGCACCGACGCGGGGGTCCACGCCCGACAGATGTTCGCCCACTTTGAGGCCGTTGGACCACTCAATTCAAGCATCCCAAAGCTGATCTATCGGTTAAACGCGTATCTGCCCGTTGCCATTGCGGTACAATGTATTTTCAAGGTTCCCGAAGAGGCCCATGCCCGTTTCGATGCCATAGAGCGCACCTACGAATATTGGATCGTTCAGGAAAAAAATCCCTTTTATTCCGATTATGCCCATTACGTAAGGCATCCTTTAAACCTTCCGGCAATGAACCAAGCTGCGGCACTTTTGTTGGATTATGAGGATTTCGAGTGTTTTTCACGGACCAAAACCGACGTTAAGACATATCGCTGCGATGTAAAAAAGGCCGTATGGATAACGTGTGATGATAAACTGGTATTTACCATTACGGCGGACCGGTTCTTGCGAAACATGGTCCGGGCCGTGGTCGGTACCCTGTTATTGGTAGGACAGGACAAGTGGACAATCGCCGATGTTAAAAGGATATTAAATGCAAAAGACCGTTCCCTTGCCGGTCCATCGGTACCTGCAAAAGGCTTATATTTGACCTCGGTCCTATACCCCCAAAAGATTTTAGGCAAACATGGATAAAGATACTGGAAAAGCATTCGATCTGCGGTTGTTCAACCGTTTATTAAGGAGGACCCGCCCGTATCGATGGACTTTTTTCGGTGTCGCTCTCGCTGCCATTCTTTTGTCAGGTTTTGCGGTGATGACTCCCATTCTCTTGCAACAGATTATCGACGATGCCATAAAACAGAGCGACGCCGACCGCCTGTTGTTTCTTACCTTGGCGATGTTGGGGGTGTTGCTCGGCCAGGTCGTGAGTCAGCTGGGCTTTAATTACTACGCCAATTGGCTTGGCGAGTCCGTTATCAGGGATATTCGAGTAGATCTTTTCCGTCGCATGCTCGGCTTTCGCATGAAGTATTTCGACAACTCCTCCCTCGGGGTCCTGGTCACGAGGGCCGTAGCCGATATGCAGAGGATCGGGGAGATTTTCAGTCAGGGATTCTTTCAGATCGTTGCCGATCTGTTGAAAATGTTCGTCGCAGCCGGGGTCATGCTATATATGAACTGGAAACTGGCCCTAATCGTGTTTCTATTGCTTCCCATTATTATATATGCTACCCGACAGTTCCAAAAGGCGATGAAGATTGCCTTCACCGAGGTGAGGGCGCAGGTGGCCAACTTGAATTCCTTCGTGCAGGAACGTATTACCGGGATGAAGATCGTGCAGCTGTTCACCCGGGAGAAAATCGAGAGCGACAAGTTCAGGGTCATCAACGAAAAACATAAGGAAGCCTGGCTTAAGACGGTATGGTATAACTCCATTTTTTTTCCCATCGCGGAAATCGTTACTTCGATTGCGGTGGGTCTCATCGTATGGTATGGGGGCCTGCTTAATGTCACGAATCTGGCAAGGGAAGAGTTCGGTACCATTTTCGCGTTCATTTTGCTTATCGATATGCTGTTCCGCCCGTTGCGGCAGATCGCCGATAAGTTCAATACCCTACAAATGGGCATGGTCGCCGCAAATCGGGTTTTCAGGATTCTTGATACCGATAGCAACATCCAAGATGTCGGTACCATTGACAAAGAGGAAGTCCGAGGTGACATCAAGTTTTCGAACGTGTATTTTGGATATCTGGAGGACGAACAGGTGCTTCACGGCATTTCGTTCGAGGTGAGGGCGGGGGAGACCATTGCCATCGTCGGGGCCACGGGGGCGGGAAAATCCACTATTATCAACCTGCTCGGCCGGTTCTACGAAATCGATTCCGGATGTATCGAAGTAGATGGTACCGATATCAAGGATTTCAAATTGGCTTCGCTGCGTTCGCATATCGCCGTAGTCTTGCAGGATGTATTTCTCTTCGCCGATACCATCGCCAACAATATTTCGCTTAAGGATCCCTCTATCAGTTTGGAGAGCATTAAGACCGCGGCCAAGGAAATCATGGTGGACGAGTTTATCACCAGTCTTCCCGGGGGGTACCATTATAACGTTAAGGAGAGGGGCTCTATGCTTTCCAGCGGCCAACGACAGCTGATCGCCTTTCTACGGGCCTATGTAAGTAACCCCAGCATTCTGGTGTTGGACGAGGCCACCTCTTCGGTAGATACCTATTCCGAACAGCTCATACAACGCGCCACGGAAAAAATAACAGAGGGTCGCACCAGCATCATCATCGCACATCGCCTGGCCACTATTAAAAAAGCGGACCGTATTATAGTAATGGATGCCGGAAAGATTGTGGAAACTGGAAGCCACAAAGAGCTGCTCAAGCAAGATGGGTACTATCGAAGTCTGTACGAAGCGCAATTTATGGCGGAGGAAGTGGCGTGATTATCTTGCCAGCACTCACAACCGTTCGCAAATTTGACAAAAAGACCGCTGCGCTAGAGAATAAGAAGTAAACAACCTCGGGACAAGCCCAAGAGGCATTCGTAGGGAGACGACTAAGTATGTCAAGCCAAGACTCGGAACATGCAAAGCTCGATTATCGAGCAAAGACGCATTGATTTTCAATTAATCTATTGTCCTTGCTTTTTCAGTGAAATGGTCTTTGTTCAAAGGTTGCGGAGGCTAGTGGCCAGCTCAGCATCTTCGGGATGAAAACGCCGGATTGATTTTTGTTTTATTCGATCAAATCCTCCTTTAACATGGATGTCAGTTCCTTCGGACCTTCGTAATCGACAAACTCCCCGTTGCGGAGATAGGAGATATTCCCTGTTTCTTCACTTACCACCAGGGCCAGGGCATCGGTCTTTTCAGTGATACCGACGGCAGCGCGGTGGCGAAGGCCGAAGCGAAGGGGAATGTTACGTTCGTTGGAAACCGGAAGAATGGCCCGGGTCGCTACGATATAATTGCTCTGTATGATGGCCGCCCCATCATGCAGGGTACTGTTCTTGTAAAAAATACTTTCGATAATCGGTTGGTTCACCTGAATATACATTTGATCTCCGGAGGATTTCACGAAATCAAGGGAGTTGTTACGTTCTATTACGATCAAGGCACCGGTTTTGCTCAAGCTCATTTTTTCGCAGGCTGCAATAATGGCATCGACATTTGTATCGGGACCTATGCTTTCCGTTCTCAGGAACTTAAAATGTTTGAGGAACTTCCGTTTATTGGCAAAATTGGTCGACCCGACCATCAACAGAAATTTTCGGATCTCTTGCTGAAAGACGATGATCAAAGCGATAAGTCCCACCTGCATAAAGCCACCGACCATACTGCTTATCATCTCCATATCGAGGAGTTCGGTAAGCTTCCAAAAGGCCCAAATGATGACAATCCCGATAAAGATATTAATGGCCACGGAACCGCGGACCAATTTGTAAACGTAATACAATAGAATGGCTACCAAGACGATGTCGATGACATCGGTAATATTGAACTCTAGAAAATTAAGGAAATCCAAGCTGTAGGTGTTTTTGTAAAATTAGCGAAATAATTTTTCTGTCAGGGCAATACATTCCATTGCTTGCTTAACGTCGTGAACCCTTAAAATATTGGCGCCTTTCATCAAGGCGACCATGTGAAGCGCGGTGGTGCCATTGAGGGCTTTTTCGGCGGTCGTGTCGAGCGCCTTGTAAATCATGGATTTCCTGCTGAGTCCCGCTAAAAGGGGCAACTCCAAATTCTGAAACAACTCCAATTTCGATAGCAGCTCATAGTTCTGGGGCAGGGTCTTGGCAAAGCCGAATCCTGGATCGATGATGATATCCGTAATCCCAAGCTTTCTGGCCTTTGCGATACGTTCCGAAAAATACCGCAGCATGTCCACCGCGATATTTTCGTAATCCGTCTGATTTTGCATGGTCTTTGGGGTGCCCCTCATGTGCATCATTATATAGGGTATCTTATACCGCGCAACGGTCGGAAGCATATTTTCATCCTGCTTTCCGGCGGAGATATCGTTGATTATCGCCGCACCCACGTCCAGACAGCTTTTGGCCACCTCGCTTCTAAAGGTATCAATGGATAAAATGATTTGTGGGAATTCCCGAAGAAGCATCCCGATTATGGGCAATATCCTTTGTAGCTCCTCATCCTCTGAAACGGCATCTGCCCCAGGACGGGAGCTGTAGGCGCCGACGTCGATAAAAGTAGCCCCTTCGTTCAGCATGCGTTCGGTCTGTTGCAGCACCGCCTTCCCATCCTTATACTTTCCTCCATCGTAAAAGGAATCGGGGGTAATGTTCAGAATGCCCATCACCTTGGTTCGAAAGAGGTCGATAAGTTCGCCTTTGCAGTTGAGGGTCATAGGCTTAAAAAGGTATTGCCGATTCGATTTGATAAAACAAGTTTAAAACACGAACTTTGATCGGTTCCTGAAAACGGACGAAATTTACGCAATCCATATCCATTTATGCAACATACTTCCGAGCAATACGATGAGGTGGTACAGATTTGTCGGGAGCTCTTCACGAAAAAAATGGGGGATTATGGCAGTGCCTGGCGTATTCTGAGGCTCCCCTCGCTTACCGATCAATTGTTTATCAAGGCGCAGCGCATCCGTAGTTTACAGGAAAACGAAGTGCGAAAGGTGGATGAGGGCGAACGCTCGGAGTTTATCGGTATCGTCAACTACTCCATTATGGCTTTGATACAATTGGAAGAGGGCGTGGCCGAGCAGCCGGACCTTTCGGTCGAGGAGGCGCTAGAACGTTTTGATCGGCATGCTGCAGCCACCAAAAAATTGATGGAGGACAAAAACCACGATTACGGCGAGGCTTGGCGCGATATGCGTGTCAGTTCGCTGACAGACCTCATTTTGCAAAAATTGCTGCGAGTGAAGCAAATAGAAAATAATAAGGGTCAAACCGCCGTTAGTGAGGGGGTCGATGCCAATTACCAAGATATGGTCAACTATGCGGTCTTTGCGCTGATACATTTGAAAAGCGTTTGACCTCAACAGAAAATCCTTTGACCCTAATCTTTGAATATAGTAACCGTTTCGAAGGAATTTAGCCATATGAAGTATCTTGTAAACATTAGTAGAATTTTAGTCGGAATACTGTTTATTTTCAGCGGCCTGATAAAACTGAACGATCCCGTAGGTTTCTCCTTTAAGCTCGAGGAGTATTTCAGTCAAGGGGTGCTCGACCTTCCCTTTTTGGAGCCTTATGCGCTGGCTATTTCCATTTTTGTGGTCATTTTCGAGGTGGTGCTGGGGGTCGTACTTTTATTGGGGTATCGGGTAAAATTCACGGTTTGGAGCCTGCTCATCATGATTATCGGCTTTACCTTCCTGACCTTTTATTCCGCCTATTTCAACAAGGTAACGGACTGCGGCTGTTTTGGGGATGCCATCAAATTAACGCCCTGGGAATCGTTTACCAAAGATATCATCCTCTTGGTATTGATCCTCATCCTATTTTTTGGTAGAAAATATATTAGCCCGTTGTTCAGCAGGGGAGCCCTTCGGATTATAACCTTGCTCGCCGTCGTGTTCTCTATCGTGTATTGCAATCATGTGCTGAACCATTTGCCGGTGGTCGATTTTAGGCCCTATAAGATCGGTGCCAATATCGAGGAGGGAATGGCCGTACCCGAGGATGCCCCAAAACCGGTTTACGATTACGCTTGGCGATTCAACGTTGACGGAGAGGAAAAAATAATCGTGACCCAAGGGGACTACCCCTCGGTGGACGGGGAGTTCATCGATGTGGAGACCACGGAAGTCCAAAAAGGATACGAACCGCCCATTCACGATTTCACGATCGAGCAACAGGGTGAGGATTTTGCCGCTTCGCTCTTGCAGGAGCCTAAACTGGTCATGGTCATCGCCTATGACCTGGCAAAGACCAATGAAGATGCATACGATGGAATAAAAAAGGTAACCGATGCCGCCTTGGAGGAGGGCTATAAGGTCATCGGGATGTCCGCTTCCGACGAACAACGAACCTCCGGTTTGGTCGAGGATTATAATTTGGATTTTGAGTTTTATTTTACGGACGAGACCACCCTGAAGACCATCGTCCGCTCCAATCCCGGGGTGCTGGTGTTGGAGAAGGGAACGATACGACAGAAGGTGCACTATAACGACTTGGATCAATTGAAATTTGAATAAAATGTTACCTCGACCCCTTCATGTCAGGTCGAGCGCATTCCAGATCCCACTCGATACAGGCGCAGTCGAGGTTTGTCAGGTCGAGCGCAGTCGAGACCTAGTTCGATTGGGCCAAAAGCCCCCGACTGTTCGCCCGAAACATTTAATTTGGCGAGAATATAATGGGATAAAATGCCCTATAGATATCTAAAACACAGGCATAAAACTTTTAAACACTGAGAAAATGAGAAATAAAATAGTAGCAGGAAACTGGAAAATGAACAAGACCTCGACCGAAACGGGGGAATTATTGAACGAACTGGCCGCAAAGTTGCCCGATACCCAGGCGGAGGTCATGGTCGCCCCGACATTCGTCAACCTTACGGCAGCGGTAAGCGCCTTGGATGAGTCAATTATAGAGGTCATCGCCCAGAACATGCATTTTGCCGAAAGCGGGGCGTACACCGGGGAAATTTCCGCGGATATGCTGTTGGATATCGATATCGACACCGTTATCATCGGGCATTCCGAACGTCGCGCCTCTTTCGGGGAGACGGACGAGATTTTGGCCAAAAAGGTAAAGACCGCGATAGAGAAGGAGATGCGGATTCTATTCTGTTTCGGCGAGCAACTCGAAGACCGCAAATCCGACAATCATTTTAAGGTAGTCGAAAGCCAATTGAGAAATGTGCTTTTTTCGTTGGATGCATCGGCGTGGACCCATATCGTTCTGGCCTACGAACCTGTTTGGGCCATAGGAACTGGGGAGACCGCATCACCTGAACAGGCGCAGGAAATGCACGCCTTTATCCGCAAGACCATTACGGAGGCCTTTGACAGCTCGGTAGCCGATAAGGTGTCCATCTTGTACGGCGGCAGCGTAAAACCCGCCAACGCCAAGGAAATTTTCTCCAAGCCCGATGTCGATGGGGGACTCATCGGCGGGGCATCGCTGAAAGCCGATGATTTTGTGGAAATCATAAAGGCTATTTAAGTTTTTATCCATAGAATTCCCAGACCCTGGCTCGGATGCAACAATTGGACAATCAAAATATAGAGAAATAAGAGCCAAGCTTCTTACCCGGGCCGATAGCCCGTGATCGCCAGCTTTTTCCAACGATTGGCCAGTTTAGTGGTTTGTAAGTTTACAATCCAATTCACTTATATTCAGTGTGTCATTCGTGTTATTGGATGATTGAACCAAGAGCCATGACAAAAAGTCTAGTTTTTTGTTTTTCGAATTTTGGCTCTGATACCTAGCCGGCCCTGTCTGGAGACAATTTCATTTGCCGCTAAAATACGCCGAAGATGCTATGTTCAATGACCAATGCGCATCACAGCCCTTTGGCGTCAAACCGTAGGGAACCATGGTAACCTATAAACCAGCTACAAATTTGTCAATATATATCGAGTATTCGTTTAAAATCGAGCCTTTGCATCCCGCATCCGACATCCTTATTGCCGAGCTGGGGGAGGTGGGATTCGAAAGTTTTGTGGAAAACGATGATGGTGTCCTCGCCTACATCCAAAAAGAAGACTGGCGAGACGATATATTAAATGCCATCCAAATACTAAAACATCCGGATTTCAAGATATCCCAATCCTATACAGAAATTCCACAAGAAAATTGGAATGCGGACTGGGAGCGCAACTTTAAGCCCATCCAAATTGACAATCGCTGCGCGGTACGGGCTCCTTTCCACAAAAAAATGGAGGTGGAGTACGATATCGTCATTGAACCCAAAATGAGCTTCGGTACCGGGCACCACGAGACCACCCGCATGATGTTGCAGTTTATTTTGGACCACGATTTCGAAGCTCTGTCCGTCCTCGACATGGGTAGCGGCACCGGGGTACTCGCCATTCTTGCCGCCATGAAGAGCGCGACTTATGTCGATGCCATCGATATCGATACCTGGTGTTTTCTCAATGCCAAGGAGAACGTGGCCAGAAACGGATGTCCACAAATCAATGTGTATGAAGGGGACGTGGCTCTTTTAGGTAAATTAAAATATGATGTCATCCTAGCCAACATCAACCGGAACACTCTGCTTCGGGACATTCCCGTGTACGTCAAAAACTTGAACAAAAACGGAATACTTTTTGTAAGTGGTTTCTACGCGGAAGATATTCCCATGATATCCGCGAAATGTGCGGAAAACGGACTTCGGTGGGAAAAAAACCTGGAAAAGAACCGATGGGTTGCCGCAAAATATGTATTTTAGGTTGATAACGAGAATAAAATTGAAAGGAAAAGCAGCAGTCATGAGTACCAAAGAAAAAGTATTGGAAGACGTTCTTCTCAAGGAAGAAACGGTAAAACAACACGAAATTGTTCTCTTTAACGACGAGGTCAATACTTTTGACCATGTCATCGAAACCTTGATGGACATTTGCGATCACACTCCCCATCAGGCCGAACAATGTTCACTCATTGTCCACTACAACGGCAAGTGTACAGTCAAGACCGGCGAATACAGCGATTTGGAACCCCGCTGCAGCGGGCTGCTTCAGGCGGGACTTAGTGCGGAGATTGTGTAAGCCACTGGCGTATTAAATTCTATCAGATCGCAAGCGAGCTGACGATCTAGTTTCACGGGCCTGGGTAATCAGACGATTCAAATTAATATGGCGCTAAGTTGCTAACGACGCCAACCTCGACGACTGGAATCGAAAATTTTAGTTTCAACATTACGAAGACGGGGTAGCTTTCAATTTGGTTTTTTAAGTTATAATTTCCCTTTGGGTTCTTGCTTTTTAAAGTTAATCCGTATTTGAAAATAGGTTTTGTCGTGGGATTTAAAGTTGCAAACTTTTTTTTAACTTAACTCACGTAAGCGTTTTGGGGTAATATTTCAATATCGTTTCCAAAATTCTGGATAATAGAAATGAGTTTGTCGAATATGGGCTTGAAGGGTTCTTTGCCTTTGTATAGCCCCGTTATTACATCTACTTGATTTTGTACAGAACCTGCATCTCTTTTATTTACTTGCTACGCCCGAAGGTTGGCAGATCTTTGCGGAAATTCGTGTTAGTTTTTTGGTTTTACAATTTCTTCGAGCTTTGTAAAATTTTGCGTCCCAACAATGCCAATGCATTGTTCCATCTGCGGTTTTATACGGTTTTGAATCCTTACTTGTGTCGCTCGGTCGATAAACTTTAAGGATTTAATTTCCATATTTTATCTGAAAACTTTAAATATTCGGGCAATGCAGCCGAGCCATACCAATTGTAAAGTTCAAAATCCAATAATTCCGCTTTAACGGCCGGGTCAGTTTGTAATAATTCTTTTGCTTCTTCAATACTTGCCACATTGTCGAAGATAAAAATACCACGATAGCCGTTGTCGTTTGTGCCAAAAGGACCCGCTACAATCAGTTTCCTTTTTTCTACAAGGCGATTTATATTACTCATATGGCCTTTAAAGGCTTCACTAATGAGTTCTTTGTCGGTCGTTTTGTTACTGCCTGTTTTGAGCACAACGAAAATATAACTTTTCATTCCATAATCGTCCGCACCTAATTTGTTTGCCAACGAGGCATCATAGTTTGGATTCGCAATACTGCTGTCTCTTTCCATAGCCTGCCCATCCTGCTTTTTCATTTTAAAGGAAAATCCATTTTTGCCATCGGACACCTGAACAAAAATTTCTGACTCGTTTCGTTTTTGGTAAACTATCTTCTTTGGAAAATCGTGCTTTGGGTTTTCGAAAGTAAAAGTGCTGTCTATTTTAGTTAGTTCAAACTCGATACCTTTTGCTTGGTTTTGATTTAAAACGGTGGCTGTATAGATGATTTGATTTTTATTTCGGGAAATATCAAGATATTCGGAAACTCGTAATTGTCCATCTTTGATTTTGTAGGTGAAACCTTTAAGGGTATTTTCGTTGAGTTTGTCCCAGTGTTCGTAGCTTTCTTTATTCTCCATTTTCCAAGTTCCTTGCAAAAAGTCGGGAAAATCTGACTGAGCAAAGGCTATGTCAGTGAGAAATAGCATTAAAAGTGTGAAAATGTATTTCATTGCTATTTGGTTTTGTTTTGTAAGATTTTCTCACCTTTAATCTATCAGCTCTTCCAATGCTCTGAAGATCTTTCTCCTTACATCATTATCCCCTGGGCTGTTGAGAAAAAGATATAGTTCACTCTGGGGCGAATTGTATACGCTGAATAATTCAAATCCTCGCATAGAACCATCTACATCAGCAGAAGGTTCTTTAAAATATTTGACGTGCGCATCATCAAAAACTTTACCACTTCGAACTAGCGAATAGAACTTTAATAAATCGTCTAAAGTAGAATACATACCACCACTTCCTTTTACAAGCCATGATGTTGGCCCCCAGTTAGGTGGAATATTAGGTAATCCTACAAGTTGTGGTCCTCCGCCTACTGCAAATTCTTTAATCTCAAAATCCTTTGCATCCCCGTACTCTCCGGTTCTGGTCATTCCAGCAGGACTAAAGAAATTCTCTTTCAGGTAGTCCATATAAGTCTTGCCGGTTGTGAGCTCTACAATGGCGGCAAGTAGACCAAAGGCACCGTGTGAATGTGAATTCCCTTGACCTGGCTCAAATAATAGATCTTGATTCATCATACGAAGGATAGCTTCGTTACGACTAATCCATTGCAGGTCGGCATCCCAATCTCCTACCATATCGAAAAAGTCGGGTAATCCCGACTCGCCCGACATTAAATGTTTAATTGTAATGCCCTTTTTATCGGCTGGTACGTCAACCAGATGTTCTTCTATAGAATCATCCAATGAAAGTATGTCTTGTTGATCGAGCAATAAAATGGCCGCAGTCGTAAAGTCAATTGGTCTTGAACCAATAGCGAATATGGTTTCGGTAGTATTTGCTACTCCTAAGTTTTCATTAGACATGCCAAACGGTTCTTCTATAACAACTTTCCCGTTTGATTTAAGGTATAATAACCCGGCCATATCCTGATCTTTCATGAATTGGATAGCAGCATTAAGGTCATTAATTTCAAATTTCAATTTTTGTTCCGGAGGAAGGATGAACAGATCCGTTATCTTATTACTTTCGTTGCTATATTCTATTCTGAGACGCTTTTCCACATCCTCCGAACCAAATGTTAGGATTGCACCAGCCTCGTCAAGGTCAAGTCCTATATCGTCTCGTATGCCCCTTAATTCTTTTCTGATATTCTCAATTTTTTCAATAAATGTTTGGGGATCTTCTACTTTGATAATGTAGGTCTCTACAAATTGTACTATACTGGCATCATCAGTTTGATCTAGCATTTGTTCAATGGCTACAGACGTAGATTCGATATCACTACCGTCTTGTGCGGCCAAAGGTCTGGTAAATAAGGCAGTTATATAGATAATCACATATAGTATGTTCTTCATTGTGCTAAAATTAAAATTTATTCTATGTTAGCAAACGCCGAAGTGTAGCCTTCCCTTTTTTGTAGCCAAAAACATCAACAAAAATATCTCGTAAAAATCCGTCTTGGTATTCTTCTTCTTTTAGAGCTTTATCTGTTCTATTTTGGCAGGACTGTAGTTTTTTCGGAAAGTTTGATACGCTGTTTCTACTTTTTCTTGGTCAAGTTTTTCAAGGTAATCTTTGACAACTGATTTTTGAAATATTGACATTTATTTTTGGTTTTTGTTTTTCAATTTACAGTTATTCTTGAGCGTTGGCAAAAAACAGCTCTTTTATTTTTTTTGGCGATGGCTTTTGCGGTTGGAAAAAAATAAATGTGCTGTTGGTGCGGTTGGCTTTTCAGCACGATTTTCAATGTTTGCAAAATGTTTGTTCAGCATTATGTAAAATGGTTTGGCTAAACGGCGTAGCGGCGCATAGCCGCTATGAACGTTTTAGCCTGTGTGTGCGCCCAGCATGGGCATCTTTACCATATCTAAGGTGTGGCATTAATCTAGAGGGTGCAAGTCCCTTGTGGGCAGGGGTGACGCCTTGAACCATTAGTAAGCTGCAAGGTCGCTGACTGCGAGGATAGGACCGGAGGAAGCAGGACTACAAAACCTGGTACTGACGAACAGGAACCGTATACGAGGCTACAAGGTTGGATGAGCAAGCACATCATTGTGAAGTCCTGAACATTTCTCTCGAAATGGATACCGAAGCAGTAGATCCGGCAGGAATCAGGGGAAGGAAGATGCCCTTACCCGGGGAGGTCTCCACAGCCACGGGATGGCCAGGTGGAGAAATCAGCCGACGTCGTATTAGCCGGCCACCTGATAGGTCGGTGAAGGACAGAACGATAATGGTCTTTAATAAACAAGGGAGCGGTTTTACGCTACGGATAGCATTCCAGTAAAATAGCAGCCTTTGATCAAGCGGGACAGCGAATCGATCGTAATAATCTATGATTGAACGATTAACAAACAAAATGAACCTAAACGCCGCCTATCTGCAGGTGTACCGCAATAAAGGAGCGGCAGGAATTGACGACGTTCAAATACAGGAACTGAAATCCATACTGCAAGCGCACGGTGAGCGATACGTCCAACAGATAGAACGGGAGCAATATCAGGTGTCCCCGATATTGGGCGTGGAAATACCAAAAAGCAACGGGAAGAAGCGACTGCTCGGTATTCCCACTGTTGTGGACAGGGTATTTCAACAAGCACTGCAACAAGCTTTGCACCCTGTATTCGAGCCAAGCTCCCGACAGTACAGTTATGGGGCCGGACCGAAGCGCAACGCCCATCAGGCCGTAGCACGAAGCCTTGAGAACATCAACTCCGGATACCAGCACATAGTGGACATTGATTTAAAGAGCTTCTTCGATGAAGTGGAGCACTATGTCCTTCTGGAGCTGATCTATAAAAAGATGAAATGCAAGCCGACGATGAAGCTGTTGCGTTCATTTCTTAGGGCGTCAGTACTAATTAACGGTAAATTGCACAAACGCAGAAAAGGAGTTCCGCAAGGCCCTCCCTTAAGTCCGTTGCTTTCCAATATCCTGCCGGGCGAGCTGGATAAAGAACTGGAAAAGCGGGGACATCGTTACGTGAGATATGCCGATGATTTTAGTGTCTACGTCAAAAGCAGGAGAGCTGCAAAACGGGTAGGCAACAGTATCTACAAGTTTCTGCGGGACAAACTCCAGCTTCCCATAAACAGGGAGAAAAGTGGCATACGTAAACCTTTGGACCTCCAAGTACCGGGGTTCGGTTTCGTGCCGACCTACAAGAAAGGGGAAAAAGGGAAATATCAATTAGTGACGGGAGTATCAAAGTGGAAGGAATTTAAGGCTAAACTTAAATATCCGACCAAAAAGACGATTCCCGTTAATTTTGGAGAACGTGTCCAACGAATCGACCTGTTGCTGCGGGGCTGGATAAATTACTTCAAACCTGCCTCCGTTCAAGGAAAGCTTAAAAAAGCAGGAAGAATGGCTAAGAAACCGGTTACGGTATTGTATCTGGCACCATTGGAAGAAACCTGAACGGAAACGGAAAAACCTTGTTCGGTTGGGTATAGGTCCAGATCAAGCCTATGCTTGGAGCCGTACCGGAATGGGGGGTCGGGCGGTTGCTCAAAGTCCGATCCTGAAATCTACCATTACCCTCAAAAGGCTAAAACAAAGAGGTTACAAAGCCATGTTGGAACTTTATATGGAACTAAACCCATCAGTTTACGAACCGCCGTATGCGAGACCCGTACGTACGGTGGTGTGAGAGGCGCACTCTCTTCATTTATGGGGAGAGCCGTCTACTCGATTAGCCACTGGCTTTTCTTCCCTTCAAGTACGTCTCCGGTGTCATGACCGCCAGTTCACTTTTTTTAAAGTCCTTTATGTTTCTCGTCAGGATGGTCTTTATTTTTTCCATCTCGACCGCTGAGAAGTTTTGGAGGGCATCCTCAAAATCCTTGAAATCCGAATTCAAGGCCTTTATGACGACCTTCCTGTCCATTTTCACTATGTCGATTATGTTGAGGAGCTGGAGGAGTTTGTTTATTACCTTTTCGTGCCTTGAGTCCCGGCGCAGCAGGTAGTAGGCGTTCGCTATGATTACGGGGGTCGTAAAACCTTCTATCTTTTTTTTCTCGCACAGGTCCAGTACTTGGGCCGTATGGTCCGAAAAAGGCTTTCTGTCAAAGAAAAAGTCGAGCAGGACGTCGGTATCCAACAGTACTTTTTCCATTACAGGTATTTCTTTTCCAAGCGGTCCCTTAACTGTTTTTTGTAATCGAAGTCCTTGGGCGGTCTGAAGGAGCCTTTCAGCGATTCTACCGCAGGGCTCAGTTTATTTTCGGTGTCCGGCCTTTTATCCGTGAGGGTTTTCAGATAATTCTCGATAATATCGGATAGGCTGCGGTTTTTGTCCTTTGCATATTGTTTTGCCCTTTCGATGATCTCTCGTTCTATGGTCAATGTAAGTTTTGTGTTCATCTTCTGCCACATTTATGCCAAGATACGACAAAATTACCAATAACACGTGTAGTCTAAATTAAAATAATACGTGTTAAGCTTGTGGCTAACGTCAAGGCTATGGCAAGTAGGGCAGGGGACACGCCGTGACTTTTCCCCCAAGCCCTAGCCAAAGCTTTTGCATTTTGTGACTATCTTTTTTTTCTAAGTTGCCAAATTCAAAAGGTTTGGCGGTGTTCGTGAACAAGTCCAGGTCAATGGGCATAGGACTTGCCGCCCTATTTGCCATAGGTAGTGTTGTAGCGAGTGCTTTCCGCAAACTTATGCCGTCTGCAATAGATTTATTTCCGAAAGTTCCTGTCCGATCCGGTGAATTCCGCTTAGTATTTTCTCGGTCTGTTTGGCCGAAGGTTTTTTATGTCCCTGTACGTATTGGGACAACAACGTAGCGTTCATTCCGATTTTCTCCGCGAGAAACTTGGCATTGATCACTTTATAAAATTTGAAGAACTGTTTGAAGTCGATTTCAAACCTGATGTCCTTGTGGTCCAGCTTTATCGCCTCTTCCTCGAAATAAAATTCCGTCGCTTCGTAGGTATTGTTGATCAGTTCAGGAATGGACTGTCCGGTCGTAAATATTGGATAGTCCTCCGAGAATGCCGAAAATCCGGTGTCCGTTTTCTCGACTGTCATCGTTATTTTCTTCTTCTTGGCCATAGCTCTATTTTTTGATTCCTGCGTCCTTGAGTATTTTCTTTTCCAGTCCCTTACCCATTTCTTGGCTACCGTGGTTAGGAAATATGATAGTTCCTTTTTTGGTCTCGTGCCGCATTTTTACGTGGGAACCTTTCTGTGAGACCGCGTACCAACCATCCTTCGTCAAGATTCGGTACAGTTTGGAACATTTCATTTAATACTACTTTGCTTTTAAAATACAAAAGTAAACTATAATTTACTTTTCTGCAAATGGGAATTTAATGCTGTGATAAGTTTTCTAGCATTCGCTACAACGGCAGTCTGTCTCAAAACCACCTCTGATTTCGAATGATTGGAAATCCCTAGTTTTGAATACTACGAAGACGGGGTAGCTTTCAAGTCCACGAAAAGGTCGATGGCACGGACGGCGTTGTCCGTTCCGATCATATCGTCGAGACAGGTGGTGTAGAGGGTCAGCTGGGTACGGGACTGTTTTTGAAGATATTCCATACTTCAAGTTCGGGAATATCCCGGTCGGTCCGGGGCAGACCGTGCGAAGTTGTCAACAAAGTTTTGAGACAGTCTGACGCCCGAGCTATGTGCAGTGCAGTGTCGAGCGCACTTGGCCTTCGGACTGGAATTTAGCGAAATCTTTTTGTTCTGCTTTATTTTTTCGACCAAAGCAAAACCCAAAAGATTTTGCGGTGCTTGAAAACACGCCCATATCTTTCAGACAGGCATTTAAGCCCGCATTGCCCATAGGTTCTGTTGGCAAAAGTATTTTTTTAGGGAACTGCCTGCATACCGCCACCCCGTTAGGGGAAAGTACGCGCACCGTTTGCGTTCCGCTCCGTACCGATAGAAAAGTTTTGCCATAACGCTTGCGTTCCGCTTGGAAATCCATCTACGCACCGACGCTCAGGTCCATCCGCGTCAAGATCGGCAATCCGGAATATGGTATTCGGCACTAAGGTTCAAAGTAGATTTTTTAGATCCTGTCTTCCCACAATTGCCATTATTTCCACAATGCTATCGTTGATTTTAAAATAAATACTGTCCGAACCACATACACAGCGTCGGTACCCTTCTTTTAAATATTCGGCCGATTCGAATGAATAAGGTCTCAGGGCAATAATATCAAAATATTCGAAAAACGTATCAAAATATTTGTCGGCCTGTGCCGTTCCAAACTTTTTGACCCCGTAACGATGAATACGGATCAAGTCGTCTTTGGCTTCGTTACTCAGTCTATATTCATTCATTGAGTGCAGACTTGGACTGTGCTAAAATCTGCTCTTTGCTATCATTTGTAAATCCGCTGTTTTCGGCTTTCTCCAATTTAGCTTTGATCCAGTCGATCTGGACTTGCTGGTTTCTTGCTTGTCTGATCAGATCGTTTACAAGCTCACTTTTACTTGAATATTCCTGATTGTTGACCTGTGTCTTTAACCATTCGTCGTTTGGTTGTGTGAAAGAGATGCTCTGTCTTGCCATAAGTTTTGTATCAATGATGTGAATTTACACCAAATTAGCATCACCAGCAAGTTTTTTTATATTTTTGCCAACGTCTCGGCTATGCGCAGTGCGGGGCTGCACGAAACTGCTTTTCCCCCACGCGATAGCTAAAATCTTTTTGTTTTGGTTTTATCTTGGGACATTCAGAAGTTAAATAACCTATTGATTATCAGCGTAATAATCCGTATCTTAGAGTAAACAAAACCCCGAGAATGAGTCGTTAGCTCGAAAAACGGGGTTTTTATCTAAGATGTTATGTCCAAGATACGAAGAATCCGCGATTTCCAGCACACTTTTTCATTTTCCTCCCAACAGGAACAGTTGGGAGTTTTCTTTGACCGTTTTTTGGAATCCGATCTGGGCAAGATCTACCGGGCGGTGCCCTGGGACGACATGGTGGCGGCCCTCGGTGTGAAGGAGGCGAAAAAAGGCCCGAAGGCGATCTTCTCCCCCCGGGGCAAGGTCGCCCTGATGTTCCTCAAGCACTATGCGGATTGCTCCGACAGAAAACTTGTCGAAGGGCTCAACGGCAACCTGGACTGGCAGTTCTTCTGCGGCATCTATATCGGTGCCGATCGTCTGGAAAACTTCAAGATCGTGAGCGAGATACGGTCGGAACTGGGGGGAAAGCTCGACATCGACGCCCTGCAGAAGGCCCTCTACGGACACTGGTCCCCGCACATGGGGGACAAGGGCTCCGTCACGATGGACGCCACCTGCTACGAGAGCAACATGCGGTACCCTACAAATGTAAAACTGCTCTGGGAATGTACCGACTGGCTGCACCGGCTGCTCAAAAAGGTATGCGGGGAAAAAAAGGTCGCCATGCCGCGCAGCAAGTACCTGAAATGGAAAAAGCGGTACGTGTCCTACAGCAAGATGAAGAGGAAGACCAAGAAGAAGCGGGATGCGCTGACCAGGGCCCTGCTCCTGCTGACCGAAAAGTTCTCGGCGGAACTGGACCGTATGGAAGGGGAGCACGGCCTGGCGTTCACCGTGGACCAGTACGTGCGCAGGGCCGCGGCCAGGAAGGTACGGGAACAACAGTACGCCCTGTTCCACCACGGCGTGCGGCCCGAGGGCCGCATCGTCAGCCTTGACAGGCCCTATGTCAGGCCGATCGTCAGGGGCAAGGAGAAAAAGCCGGTGGAGTTCGGTGCCAAGGTGCACAAGTTCCAGGTGGGCGGCATCGGCTTTATCGAGCACCTATCCTTCGACGCCTTCCACGAGGGGATACGCTTCCGCAAGACCGTCCTGGACGCGCAGGGCCTGACCCGTACCAAGGTCAAGATCGTAGGGGCCGATGCCATCTACGCGACCAACAAAAATCGGAAGTTCGCCACCGGGAACGGTATCCGTACCGACTTCAAGCGCAAGGGAAGGGCCGGCAAACACGAGGGGCACCGTAAGAAACTGGCGGCGGCCATCACCAAGGAAAGGGCCGCCCGCCTGGAGGGCAGCTTCGGCAACGACAAGGAACACTACGGCCTCAAAAGAATAAGGGCCCGCACCAAGGCTACGGAGATCCTCTGGATATTTTTCGGCATCCACACCGCCAACGCCCTTGAGATCGGCAGGCGCATGGCCTCGGCCCGCCTGGCAAAAGCAGCCTGAGCCTCCAGCAGCCAGGAGGCCCGAGGGAGACCTATGTCCCGACGGGACCGGAAGGGCCCGAAATCCGTCCTCCCGAACCGAAAAGACCTCAAAGGCGACACCGGAAATCGAAAATGCCGCCCGACCTCTACGGTCGAACGGCACCGACTTTAAATTTTACCGAAAAAAGGGCTTACTCCTGAATATCCCTATCTTGTCTCGCTTAAAGGCAAAATCCAAAAGATTTTGCGGCGCCGATCGGAACGCCCAGACCAATGGATTCGGCACTTACGCCCGCATTGAGTATAGCCATTGTTATACAACGGCTTTTCCCGTTGGTCAGGCCAAATTGACATTTTGATTCATCAATTCCACATTGAAATTGATTTTTGCGTTTAAGGCTCTAAATACCTTGAGGATTGTTTCAAACCTGGCATCGGTCAGATTATTCTCGATTTTTGATATCTGTGCTTTTTTGACCCCTACAAGTTCTCCAAGTTGTGATTGTGTCAAATTCCGTTCCTTTCGGGCTTGTCTGATTGCATCTCCGATCAGGTCCAATCGTAGTTCGTTTTCATAGGCATCACGTTCGGAGGTTCCTTTCTTACCGATGTATTTGTCCTTGACTTCGTCGAAGGTGTATGTTTTCATTTTGACTTGTTTTTATCGTTAAAATATTCTTTCATTATTTCGGCAGCTTTGTCAATTTCCTTCTTTGGTGTTTTTTGCGTTTTCTTGACAATCCCGTGCGTTGCCACTACTACTGTTGCTTTCTTACCGGACTTGTTCCAAAAAGCGAAAAGCCGGTATTGTTTTTTATTGAAAAGGGTACGGAATTCCCAAATGTCGGAAGTCAATTTCTTAAAAAGTGAACTGTCGTTTTTGACTTTTGCTTTATCTATGTTGAAAAGTATTTTGGTTCTTGCTTTTTCATCGAGACCGTCAAGGAAGTCCATTACCTCTTTAAGGAACTCGACCTTAAATTTTTCTCTCATCAATTGGGTTGTTTCGGTAAAGATAAGAAGTTTCCTTTATAGTAAACTAATTTGATGTCAAAATGTTGTTCTTAGCTGTTGTATAACGCCTGGTGTATAGGTAGTGGCCCCTTTTCATAAAGGTGCTCAGGGCCATTGCCTATAATACCTGTTGGCAACGGTTTTTATTTTAATCTTTGGGCTTTCGCCAAAATTAAGGATAAAAGTGACCGGGACCGTTTCGGATTCCGAACATATCGGGTCCATACTTCAACGTGCCGGCCCAAGGCCATGTTTTTTGTAAATGGCAAGGAACGTGGCCGCAGGGACCGACCCGCACGTTTTTTTTTGCCATAAATGCCGGTAAACTTGACTTTGTCCAAAATTTCACCGTCCTTTACCAAGTAGTCCATAACGTGACAACGTTTTGATAGCGAGCTCTCAACGCTGTAAGCCGGACTACTTGCACAGAACCCTCCAATGTCGGGCCCTGTACGGGCAACAAAAAAACGTATCCCTCCCTTTTCCCGCACACCTCGTTGAAGTGTGTCCCTACGGAATTTGAAATTGTTGCCAACGCTTGAGCTATAAGTAGTGCGGAGCAAATATGCGTTTACTTCGTCGACACGCACCTAGCAAAATCTTTTTGTTTTGTTCTATTTTTTTTGGCGAGAGCAAAATCCAAAAGATTTTGCGGCACCCGTAAATATACGCAGACTTCTCGGACCGTGCCCAAGCCCCGCATTACTTATAGGTTCTGTTGTAAGCAGTTTTCACTCCATCGTCTCCTGTCCAATTAACTTATGTATCGTACCGAGAATTGATTTTTGGTTCAATTTGTAATTGTCATTAGGTGTATTTTCATCAATCATCTCCGTTCCCAAGTAAAAGTGATTTATAGATTTTTCGATTTTTTCGGTACCTTTATGAAAAATGAATTTTGATTCGCAAAAGTGGTCAATGTCCAACTCCACAATTTCCTGCTCGCCTTTAGGATTTTTCTTCGACTTATGGATTACCGGTAAAAGCTTTGCGTTTTTAATTTCATGCAGCTTTTCATTAGACATCATTAAAAAGTCAGACCTCTCCATTTCTATGGTTTTGAAAACGGAGCAATCAGAAAATTTACGCTTGAAATATTTTCCATTTTTAATCCAAAGCAGGTAAAAAGGTCTTTGGGAAACGCAGTCCTCGGGGTTCTCAATATTGATAAACTCCATTCCAATACAATCTGAACTAAATTCCACGACAAATTCGGCTTGGGATTCCAAAAGGCTCTTTTTTAAATCCCAATATTCAGTATTGAAGTCCTGTCCGTAAGTGTCAAATACGAAGGCAAAAAGGACCAAAATAAGAATTTTATTTATTTTCAAAATGCTGATTTAAATTGCTTACAACGCCCGGGCTATGATACGTTGCGGAAAACGTCCGCAGGACTTTTCCGCCAAGCCCCAAGTCAGTGGATGGGCGGGGATTTCCCAGCGGGAAATCCAAAGCAATGGATCATAGGCTTTGTTAGCCCGCGTGTCGCCGCCCCGGCCCTGCGGCAGGCCCGGGCCTCCGCTGTACGCCCGGACACCTTTTCCGGGACCGGCCGATGCAGGTCCGCCCGGCCCGACGTCTCGGATAGGCCTTTATGCGTCAAGCCCGCATCTGCCAAAATAAAAATGGACCGAGGCTGGTCCGTCCACCCGTTCCCCTTGCGATACGGTTGCGTACCCCGGCCGGTCTTGGAAAAGGAGGGAAGGCACCCTGCGCCGCTCGATTTTTCAACGTGCCCTTTTAGCTGCCTTGCGCCCCGATGTCCATTTTTGGCGATATGCGGGCTAACGCCCGAGCTATGCGCAGTGCGGGGCCGGCACGCACCTGACTTTCCGCCACGCTATTGCAAAAATCTTTTTGTTTCGGTTTTAACTTGTCCCGCGTAAAAGCAAAATCCAAAAGATTTTGCGGTACTCGAAAACATGCACAGGCCCTTCAGCTGGGCACCTGAGCCCGCATTGCGTATAGGTTCTGTTGTAACACGTACTTTTTTACACCTCGATCGAGATCTTCACCTTTCCGCCCAGTCCTTTCTCGACGATATCGTACAATGTTTTTAAGGTCAGATTGCTCCCGTTGTTCTCGACCCGCGAGATGTAGGTCCGTTTTTTGTCCACCAGTTCCCCCAGTTGCTCCTGAGTTAGGTTCTTTTCTTCGCGTGCCTTGCGTAGAAGCAGTCCGATCTTGAAGGACTCGAAATCCCTTTCCAGTCCGTCCCTGCGTTCCGTTCCCTTTTTTCCGTAAACGGTGTCCTTGATGTCCTTCCAGCTTTTGGTGTCCATCTTATTTTTTTTTGTCTTCATAGTATGAGTTCATTAGTCCGACCGCCTTGTCGATTTCTTTTTTCGGTGTTTTCTGCGTTTTCTTGGTAAACCCGTTCAAAAGGATTACCAGTTTGCCCTTGTCGAAAAAGCAGAACACCCGCCAAATGTTGGAGCCCAATTTGATTCGCGCCTCGTAAAGTCCTTTGGTCCCAACAAGCGCTTTTAGATAGGTCGAGGGAACTCTTTCGTAAGTTTCTATTATTTCGATGACCTTGAATATTTTGTCCTGGACCTTCTTCGGTTGCTTGAGCAAGAATTCCTCGAAATAATTTTTGTATTGGATTACCTCCCTGACTTTTTCCATTGCTCAAATGTAACTTAAAAGTTACTATTTACAAAATATTTATCGATGAATGGAGGTTGGAGGTTGAACTTGAGTAGTATGTGTTACAACGGTGAGTATATGAAAAGTAGGCGATTTCGAAGCACCAAACTTTTTGGATAAGCACAAAGCTTGATACGAGCCACAACTCTTGATTTTACTCCTGTTTCGCCTATTTTTTATATACATTGTGTGTGCCCAGTATGGGCATCTTTACCTTATAGCAATATAAGGATTTATTTAGAGGGTGTAAGTCCCTTATGCGCTGGAGTAACGTCTGGAAGCATTAGTAAGTCGCAAGGGTGGTAACCGTGAGGTTACATCTGAAGAAAGCGAGACTACAAAACTCGGTACTGACGAACAGGAATCGTATACGGAGGCATAGTTACTTGGGTAAGCAAGCACATCATTGTAACGCCCAACGATTACCAAAAGGGTAGCTATGTAGATACGACAGGCATTGAGTGAAAGAAGATGTTCTTACCTGGGGAGGTCTCCAAAACTACGTGTAGTTATATGGAGAAGTCAGCAGAAGTCATAGTACTTGCAGGAAACGAGCTAGGGCAGAACCCTAGAGGTCTCACAAGTAAGGAAGGACAGAACGTCAGATCACGTCTAGATTCGTGTAGGAATCCGTTAATCGGATAGCCTATACTTAGAAGGACAAGAACAGTAAATTAAATGATAGCAAAAGTAGTAGCCGCTAGAAACCTGAGCGACGCCTGTAAAAAGGTAGTCCGCAACAAAGGTTCGGCAGGAGTAGATGGTATGGCCACACAAGAGTTGAAGGCATTTATGGATGCCCACCGCTCAAATGTGGTAAACCAACTTATTTCCAAAAGCTATATACCACAGGCTATCAAAGGGGTGGAGATACCCAAGCCGAACGGCAAGACCAGATTACTGGGAGTGCCCACGGTAGTGGATAGATGGCTTCAACAAGCGGTAAGCCAACAATTGGTGATTCATTTCGAACTTGATTTCGAGATGGAGAGTTACGGTTTCCGCCCAAGGAAGAACCTTCAACAGGCAGTATTGAAAAGTCAAGGGTACATCAATGATGGCTACCAAGACATAGTAGATATAGACCTAAAGAGTTTCTTCGATGAAGTACAACACTATAAACTACTTCAGCTTATTTATAACAAGGTTAAATGTCCGACCACCTTATGGCTGATCCGTAAATGGTTACGCGCGCCCATTTTAAAGAATGGACGATTGCATAAGCGCAGAAAAGGATTGCCACAAGGCAGCCCATTAAGTCCATTAATGTCCAATATCATGTTGGACCAATTGGACAAACATTTAAGAACAAGAGGGTTCAGGTTTATCCGCTATGCCGATGATTTCAGTATTTATACAAAATCAAAAGCAGCTGCACGAGCGATAGGGAACGAGGTTTTTCTTTTCCTGAAAGAGAAACTGGATCTGCCTGTCAACCGAGCAAAGAGCGGTATCCGCAGACCCTCTACATTCAAGGTGTTGGGTTATAGGTTTACGCCAGTATATAAGAAAGGCGTAAAGGGTCATTATCAGTTAGTAGTAAGCGGACAGGCTTGGCAAACACTTAAACGCAAGCTCAGGTATCTTACCAAGAAAACGCTGCCATGGTCATTAGCGGAAAGGTTACAACGGCTAAAACTCATCTATAAAGGGTGGTTGAACAATTTCCGATTAGGGAATATACATACCAAACTTAAAAAGCTGGATGAATGGTTACGTAACCGACTACGATACTGCATATGGCACGATTGGAAGAAACCAGAGCGCAAACGAAAGAATCTCATAGGTCTAGGTATAAAACAGGGACAAGCATATGCTTGGAGCAGGACAAGAATGGGAGGATGGGCAGTAGCTCAAAGTCCTATACTTAGAACTACTATTACTGAAAAACGCCTAGGCAAAAGAGGTTATCAAAGTATGCTAGCGTACTACCTTAGTGTAAAGTTCTGATATAACGAACCGCCGTGTACGAGACCCGTACGCACGGTGGTGTGAGAGGCGCAGTCCGTTCCTAACTAGGGGCGGACCCGTCTACTCGATTAGCAAAAGTGCTTTCTACCGCTTGACCCAATTTTCAATTTTGATTTTGGAAATCCTTTCGAAGTCCTTCAAATTTTCCGTAACCATAATCAGTCCGTTCGCAATAGAAGTTGAACCGATCAAAATATCGAAATCACTTATCATTGTGCCTTTTTTCCGCAATCGGGCCTTTTCTTGTGCATAAATGTTTATGGCATTGAAGATCGGAAGTATTTTGACCTGTTCCGCAAATTTGTCGATAAGCTTGAAATTTTTTTTGGGGTCGGAACTGTTTTCCGCTCCATAGGCAAGTTCGGCAAGAGTTATTTCGGATATGGCGCAGTTCCTTAAATCCACCTCCTGTATTTTATCTGCAAGTTTGAACTGTCCTCTAAAGTAATGGACGCAGATATTAGTGTCCAACAGATATTTCATTTCAGGATTTCGGTATTATCTTTTTCGACACGCGAAGTCCTTATGTCCGCAATTATTTCGTCGGAAGTCCTGTTGTCAACCCAAGCTCCGAAGATTGATTTTGGGTCAAATTCCTTATTAGGTTTTGTTTCTATCGAGTTGGTCAATTTGGCTATAAGGCTCTTTTTCGCTTTGTTGTCCAAATTTTTCAAATATCCGAAATACTTGTCCAAGATTTTATTTGATATGGTCAGACTTCCCATTGTTTCTTTTTAAGGCAAGTTACTTATTTTATCTCAAATGCTCCTTGCAGGCGCATTTTTGCTAACGTTTGGGCTATGGCAAGTAGGGCGGTCGGCACGTACTGGCCTTTCCGCTTAGCGATTAGCCGAAGCTTTTGCATTTTGTGACTATCTTTTTTTCTGAGTTACCAAATCAAAAGATTTGGCGGTGCCAGCAAACACGCCCAGGCCAATGGGCATAGGGCTTATTGCCCTATTTGCTATAGCCACTGTTGACAACTGGCTTTCCCACAGTCTTCTAGTATTCCTGAATTAGTACCTCTGTTGGTATCTTTAAATCGGCACTCAGTTTTCTGATCATGTCCAAGGTCAGTTTTCGCTTATTGTTCATTATTTCGCTTACACGACTTTTGAATCCGACCATTTCGACCAGATCTTTTTGTTTCATTCCCATTTGTTCCATTCGGAACTTGATTGCGGAGATTGGGTCGGGCATTCCGATCGGGAAATTCTCGTTTTCATAGTTGTCAACGACTATGGCCAAGATTTCCAGTTCGTCTCCTTCGCGCGTTCCTCTTTTCGCGTCAAAAATCACCTCGAGCCTTTCAAGTGCTTTTTGGTAGTCCGCTTCGTTTCTGATAGGTTTAATATTCATCTCAAATTTCGTTTGCGTTAATTTTATCGTATTCGGCGTGGGTTCCGATAAACCGTATCCATGACAGTTGGTATTCGAAGTTGAATTTCACGATCAACCTATAATCGTTTCCCTTAATGTTGAAAACAATTCGGTTGTCCTTTAAAATACTGGCACTCGGATATTCCGCTTTTAGTTCGTTGATGGATTTCCAATTGGACTTTTCCGTTTCCCGATACCAGGATTTTAACTGCAGTTCGCAATCTCCGTGCCTCTCCCAAAATTCCCTTAAAGTCCGTTTCGCAAAAATCCTCACCTTTTTTCGTTTGGTACAAATATAATCAAAAAGTTACCACTAGGGTAACTTTGTGGGATTTTTCAGCTTGTTGTCAACGGTAAAGCTATGATTGGTTGCGTGGGTGAAATCCGCCAGGATTTCCCCCGGCGCACTGAAGATAGTAAATGCGCGTGGATTTTCCATCGGAAAATCCCGAGCAATCGATCATAGGTCATGTTAGCGTTCGTGTTGCCGCCCGGACCCTGCGATAGGCCCCGGCGTTCGCTGCACTCCCGGACACCTTTTCCGAGGCCGGCCGATGCAGGTCCGCCCGGCCCGACGTCTCGGATCGGCCTATATGCGGCAAGCCCGCACCTGCCAAAAATAAAAATGGACCGAAGCCGGTCCGTCCACCCGTTCCCCTTGGGATACGGTTACGTACCCCGGCCGGCCTTGGAAAAGGAGGGACCGAACCCGGCGCCGCTCATTTTTTTCTTTCGTATTCCCTTGCGCTAATATCCTCGTTCCTGGCAATATGAACGCTAACGGTTAGTATATGAAAAGTAGGCGATTCCGAAGCACCAAACTTTCGGTTAAGCACAAAGTTTGATAGAAGCCACAAGCCTTGATTTTACTGATGTTTCGCCTATTTTTTATATACATTGTGTGTGCCCAGTATGGGCATCTTTACCTTATAGCAATATAAGGATTTATTTAGAGGGTGTAAGTCCCTTATGCGCTGGAGTAACGTCTGGAAGCATTAGTAAGTCGCAAGGGTGGTAACCGTGAGGTTACATCTGAAGAAAGCGAGACTACAAAACTCGGTACTGACGAACAGGAATCGTATACGGAGGCATAGTTACTTGGGTAAGCAAGCACATCATTGTAACGCCCAACGATTACCAAAAGGGTAGCTATGTAGATACGACAGGCATTGAGTGAAAGAAGATGTTCTTACCTGGGGAGGTCTCCAAAACTACGTGTAGTTATATGGAGAAGTCAGCAGAAGTCATAGTACTTGCAGGAAACGAGCTAGGGCAGAACCCTAGAGGTCTCACAAGTAAGGAAGGACAGAACGTCAGATCACGTCTAGATTCGTGTAGGAATCCGTTAATCGGATAGCCTATACTTAGAAGGACAAGAACAGTAAATTAAATGATAGCAAAAGTAGTAGCCGCTAGAAACCTGAGCGACGCCTGTAAAAAGGTAGTCCGCAACAAAGGTTCGGCAGGAGTAGATGGTATGGCCACACAAGAGTTGAAGGCATTTATGGATGCCCACCGCTCAAATGTGGTAAACCAACTTATTTCCAAAAGCTATATACCACAGGCTATCAAAGGGGTGGAGATACCCAAGCCGAACGGCAAGACCAGATTACTGGGAGTGCCCACGGTAGTGGATAGATGGCTTCAACAAGCGGTAAGCCAACAATTGGTGATTCATTTCGAACTTGATTTCGAGATGGAGAGTTACGGTTTCCGCCCAAGGAAGAACCTTCAACAGGCAGTATTGAAAAGTCAAGGGTACATCAATGATGGCTACCAAGACATAGTAGATATAGACCTAAAGAGTTTCTTCGATGAAGTACAACACTATAAACTACTTCAGCTTATTTATAACAAGGTTAAATGTCCGACCACCTTATGGCTGATCCGTAAATGGTTACGCGCGCCCATTTTAAAGAATGGACGATTGCATAAGCGCAGAAAAGGATTGCCACAAGGCAGCCCATTAAGTCCATTAATGTCCAATATCATGTTGGACCAATTGGACAAACATTTAAGAACAAGAGGGTTCAGGTTTATCCGCTATGCCGATGATTTCAGTATTTATACAAAATCAAAGTATCCAGCCCACTAACTACATCTTGTAACTTAGTATGATTTTCAGTACGGATTTGTTGTGAGGTCGATCAGCCCTGTTGTTCTTGCCGTAATTTCTTGTAATTCTGGGGGTACAGGTTGCGGATGTCCCTATGGTTGATGGACATTATGTTCTCCAGGGTGTACTTGAGCCATTCATATGGGTTTACCCCGTGTTTTTTGCAGATCGCAAAGAAGGAATACATAATTGCACCACGTTGGGCTGCATCATCAGAACCTGCGAACAGGTAGTTTTTACGCCCCAGTGCCAATTTTCTAATGGCATTTTCTATTAAATTGTTATCGATTTCCAGAATGCCGTCATAGAGATAGGCGCTGAGCCGGTCCCATCGATCCATGGAATACCGGAAGGCTTTCCCGATAGGACTCTTGGGAAGGATCGACCGGTGCTCCATCTGCCGGGACATCCATTTCCCGAATTCATTGATTACGGGCAGCGCTTTTTCCAGGCGCAGGGTTTTACGCTGCTCCGGGGTCAACTTCTGTTCCCTTGCACGGGCTTCCACGGCATAGAGTTTTTGGATAAAGGTCAAAGCTTGTTCGGCGCGCTCTTTATCGTTGTCCAGGGCCCTATCGAATTCCCTTCGGGCATGCGCCCAGCAGTTCAGGTGGGTAACCCCCTCACGTTTGCCTATTCTGTCATATGCCGCATACCCGTCACTTTGGAGGTAGCCTTTAAAATCGGCCAGCACATAATCGGCAGCCCCACGGCTACGCCCACGCTGGTAATCGAAGAGTACGGTCCCATCGATAGGGTTATGGTACACCCAATAGTACCCCTGATGGGTGGTGCCTTTTTTGTTCCTGTCGATTACTTTTATCGGGGACTCGTCCGCTTGGAGATACCCCTTTGACCTGGTATCCTCCAAAAGGTGTTGGTACAGAATATCCAGTATTTTAAGGCTCTGCCTGGTCCAGCCTTCCAGGGTGGAGGATGCAATGGGGATATCCGCTCTTTCAAAGCGTTGCAGTTGCCGGTAGAGCGGAAGGTGGTCCTCATACTTATCGACCAGAACGGAGGCCAGGAGCCCGGCCCCGGGAATGCCTTTTTCGATCACCCGCCCGGGCAGTTCCCCTATGATTACCCCTTCTTTACTTTTAGGGGCATACTTATAGCGGATGTAGCGTTTGATATAGTATCTGGCAGGCTCGTATTCCAGCTCATCGGTGACTTCTTTGCCGATACAGACCATATCGGTAATATCTTCGCTCGGATAGATCTCGATCTCTTCTACGGGAAGATGCCCGGGAAGGGCTACCCGTCCTTTATGGGTGGAAGTTCTTTTGCGGCGCTCGTAGGTAAGTTTTTCCTTTAATACCTCTTCTTGTTCTTCCGCCTTTTGCGGCTCCATCTCAAAGGGAAGGCCCAACTGGTTTTTATCACCTTCGAAGCGTTCCCTTTTTTGGCCAAGGGCCAGGCGTTTGTAATAGGCGAGCTGGAACCTGAGATCGGTATTTTCTTTTTCTGCTTTCGCCCTTCTTCCGGTCTCCTTGTCAAGGAGTGCCAAAATCTCTTCTCTAGTAAGGTTTTCCAAGGCTTCTTGCATAGCTTAAAGATACGAAAACCGCTCTTTTAAACCTACTGTAAACCCCTGTTTTTACTAGTCTTTTGCTTCTTTTTTCACCGTGGGTACCTCAGTTTTTGATGGGCCTTTTTTACCTGCAGCCCTTCTACCATAAGCACCAGTTCCGACCAGGTCATACCGGGATTGTTGCCTTTAAGGACAGGAGGGGTAAAACTGCCCTGTTCCAGGCGTTTATAGTACAATACGAATCCACCGGCCTCCCAGTGCAATAATTTAAGATGGGTACGGTTACGGTTTAAAAAAATGAACACATCGCCACTGGTAGGTTCCCTGCCCAGCTCATTGTTGACAAGCCCGCTTAGGCCATTGAACGATTTTCGCATATCACAGGGCCTGGGATAAAAGTGGTACGTATGGAACGAACTTAAGGCAAACATCAGTAAAGCCTGAGGAGTTTGCCGATCAAAGTGAACTGTGAGGCCCCCAGCCGTAGCCGGATCCCATTTGGATATATAAGTTCCAGATTTCCATCCATCAAAGGGTTTGGGCCTATAGTTACAAACCCTGTGCTACTGCCGGTATCTATCCGGGCCTTCTTTTTCTTCCAGTAATAAAAGGTGGAGGGTACAAGGCCCTTGGCCCTACAGAAATCCTTCCCGCTAAGGACGCCGTTCTCAAATTCATCGATCAGGGCGAACATTTCCTGTTCCTTGCTCATTTTATCTATTTTTGGGCAAAGCTAAAGTCAGGAGCGTGATCTAGCAATATGTACTTGGTGGGGTGGATACAAATCAAAAGCAGCTGCACGAGCGATAGGGAACGAGGTTTTTCTTTTCCTGAAAGAGAAACTGGATCTGCCTGTCAACCGAGCAAAGAGCGGTATCCGCAGACCCTCTACATTCAAGGTGTTGGGTTATAGGTTTACGCCAGTATATAAGAAAGGCGTAAAGGGTCATTATCAGTTAGTAGTAAGCGGACAGGCTTGGCAAACACTTAAACGCAAGCTCAGGTATCTTACCAAGAAAACGCTGCCATGGTCATTAGCGGAAAGGTTACAACGGCTAAAACTCATCTATAAAGGGTGGTTGAACAATTTCCGATTAGGGAATATACATACCAAACTTAAAAAGCTGGATGAATGGTTACGTAACCGACTACGATACTGCATATGGCACGATTGGAAGAAACCAGAGCGCAAACGAAAGAATCTCATAGGTCTAGGTATAAAACAGGGACAAGCATATGCTTGGAGCAGGACAAGAATGGGAGGATGGGCAGTAGCTCAAAGTCCTATACTTAGAACTACTATTACTGAAAAACGCCTAGGCAAAAGAGGTTATCAAAGTATGCTAGCGTACTACCTTAGTGTAAAGTTCTGATATAACGAACCGCCGTGTACGAGACCCGTACGCACGGTGGTGTGAGAGGCGCAGTCCGTTCCTAACTAGGGGCGGACCCGTCTACTCGATTGGGCTTAGTTTTTTTATATCTCATTTAATTTTTCTTCTAGTTTGGAGAGTATAGGGTGTAAGGAATTTAGATAAGTCAACATAGTAGATGGGGCGTTGTAGGTAGGCATTACTCCGGCTATTGTTGTGTGAGCTGCTGAATTTCTGAGTGAGTACAGTGAGCCAAGTTGTGATACAAGAATAGGAAAAGTGCCTTGAGTTTTAAGTTCATTTTCAATTGTCTCGACCCTTGTCAATCCAATTATTTTGATTAACATAGGTCGAAATTGAGACTTGTAGTCAAATCCAAAAGTTTTGCCAACTATGGTCTTCTCAAGAAATTCTAAGTTTTTTTCCTCTGCAAGTTTGCTTTGACCATAGTTTAAGGCGATTTCATCTTGAACTGCTTCCAACCATCCACACAATTCTAATAAAGCGAGTTTGGAATAATATGGCTTTTGATTTGTGTCTTCACAATTGTCATATAACAATTGAAGCTCTTGAATTAGCGACTCAATGGCATCTTTTGATTGCATAAGAACTTATTTAATTGCTAAATACTTCTTTAGATGCGGTAAGTCTATCTTTAACCTTTTCTCTTGCCGATAACCCTTCTTTAAGACTTTCAACGCTATATTCATCTAAATCTTTAAAAGATTGATAAAGTTCTTGAAGCTCATCATTAGTTTTATTCTTAAGGTTTTCTAAGTTCTGAGATACACCATAAAGTAGGCCCTCTAAATAAGTTTTACCCAAGGATGAAACAGCAGATTCATTGAATATTTTTGAAACAATAAGTTCAACTGTGTCATTGTAAAACTCTTCTTTCGTTGCTATTTCGGACTCATCCAATGCTCTATTGTCAAACATATAATCATTAAGAAATTTGGAAAGTCTGCCATTGTATTCATTAAGCTTTTCGGAAAAGGCAAAAAACCTTAAAATCATTTCTTCATTTGCGAAACGTTTCTTTTTGCCAAAAAGCTTTTGTGTGTTCTTCTTCCTTGAAAGCTGCTTCAGAAGGGTGTTGAAGTTTCCATTATAAATACAATTTCTAATTTCTTGATTATTTAGCTTTAATCCACCGGAATTAAGCCTATGAAAAATAGTGAATAGATATTCGTTGTGTGTTGGTTTAGAGTAGTCACACCTGATAACTGTTATTGGAATAGAGACATTTTGAACTCTGTCATAAAGTTCACGATGTTTGGTTTTTATAGTATGTACAGTTTTTCCTGCCAAATTTTCGTCTATGTCATCAAGAGCAGATAATTTCCATTCATCTTCAGATAGAAAGTTTATTATAGTAGTCATACGTTGAAGACCATCAATTATTAACCGCTTATCAGTTTTGTAGTCTAAGCTTATGCACATACTCGGTATGGGTAGCTGTTTGGTTAGACTATCAATAAACCTAGTTTGGTCAGGATTTGACCACACAACATCTCTTTGGAAATCAGGTTGAATTTCTAGTTGATTAGAAGTATACAACCTAAGAAGGTCAGCGCAGGAACGTAGTTCGTTGAATGCAACAATGTCAGATGGCGGAAGCTCATTATATTCGTCTTCATACATCTGGTTTTCTTCTAATTCTTTGAGTTTTTTATCAGTCATCTTGTTTTATTTCAAATTAAGCCCAACGCCTGGTGTATAGGTAGTGGCCCCTTTTCATAAAGGTGCTCAGGGCCATTGCCTATAATACCTGTTGGCAACGGTTTTTATTTTAATCTTTGGGCTTTCGCCAAAATTAAGGATAAAAGTGACCGGGACCGTTTCGGATTCCGAACATATCGGGTCCATACTTCAACGTGCCGGCCCAAGGCCATGTTTTTTGTAAATGGCAAGGAACGTGGCCGCAGGGACCGACCCGCACGTTTTTTTTTGCCATAAATGCCGGTAAACTTGACTTTGTCCAAAATTTCACCGTCCTTTACCAAGTAGTCCATAACGTGACAACGTTTTGATAGCGAGCTCTCAACGCTGTAAGCCGGACTACTTGCACAGAACCCTCCAATGTCGGGCCCTGTACGGGCAACAAAAAAACGTATCCCTCCCTTTTCCCGCACACCTCGTTGAAGTGTGTCCCTACGGAATTTGAAATTGTTGCCAACGCCCGAGCTATAAGTAGTGCGGAGCGGACAGGCGCCGAATTTCCGGCCTCGCACCTAGCAAAAGCTTTTTGTTTTGATCTATCTTTTTTTGGCGAGAGCAAAATCCAAAAGATTTTGCGGCCCCGTAAATATACACAGACCTTCGTATTCGGCCCGGAGCCCCGCATTACTTATAGGTTCTGTTGCAAAAAGTGTTTTTTGGGGTTCTGCTTGCGCCGTGCTGACCTTCCGCGGGCGTAGCCTGCGCACTGCCGCCCCGGTAGGGGGAAGCCTGCGTACTGCTTTCGTTCCGCTCCGCCCAGATGGGAAGGTTTTCTCATAATCCTCCGTACCGCTCCGAAATCCATCCGCGCACCAACGCTCAGGTCCACTTGCGCTCATTTTGGCGGTCAAGTACAGTTTTAAACCTGCTCAACATTTTTTGCAACGGTTTTGGACATGAAAAGTTGCGGGTTTAAATACGCAATTTTCCGATGTTTAAATTTAGTTTATTATTTGTATTAATTTTCATATTTAGTTAGAAATAAGCAATTTTTTATGTGCGTTGTTAGGTGCTGTTTTTTATTAATCAAATGTCGTTTTCCAATTTTCTGAAGAATTTGCTTTAAAGCATAACCTTATTTGTTCTTCGGTATTTTTTTCAGTTGCGAGTAAAGGTAAATTATCTACAGTGAAGAAATTCCGTTCAGTTGTTTCAATATTTGGAATAAATTCTACATTGTCTTCCAAAATATCGCATTTGATGAAAATTTTACAAACACCATATGCATATAAGGGTTCATTGTGTTTATTTCTATCTTGAACTGCAATTATATTTAAAGGATTTACAGTAAATCCAGATTCTTCTTTTACTTCTTTTATCGTATTTGATTTTATTGATTCATTGACATCAACCCAACCTCCTGGTAAGGACCACGTTCCATTTTTTTCTTTTACAAGCAAAATTTTATTATTCCGAAAAATTGCAGCTCTCGTATCAAGTTTAGGTGTCTGGAAGCCTGTTTCATTACAAAACACTTCTTTTACTTTTTCCAAATTCCATCCAGATTTTAAACTCATTATCTCCGCTGAAATTTCTCTAATTCTTTCAAATCTTTCCAAATCAAATGGGTCTTTTGAATAGGTAATTCCAGCTTGTGAAATAAATTGAAGCTCAATAGCCCATTTTAGCCAAGAATTTTCTTTGTCAGAATCATTAATCTTAATCATTTTTCAGTTTGTTTTTCAAATTGCACCTAACGGCTTCGAATATGGAACGTAGCGTGTGTTCGGGACGCGGGTTCTTGGTGTTGGGATGTAGCCGAATTTTCGGATCTGCTTTTTACGTTTATTACTCTAAAAAGCCGAATCCGAAAATTCGGCGGTCTTTCCAAGCAAGAAGTGTCTCGGAAGCCCTGATGTAGCTATGTTTTATATTCGTTGTTAGCTGTAGTTTTATGGGTCAATGGTGTCTAAAAAACTTAACTCTTCTGGATATTTTTTCAATTTCTTTACCGTTTGTTTTCCCTTTATGAATTTTCGGTTACTTACATATACCGACTTCAAATCTGCCCATTCATTCTTAATTATTTCAATCTCACGATTCAATTTTTCATCTGTCATTTGTGTATTCAAAATTAATTCGATGCTGTGTCTTAGTTTCTCGTAATTAAAACCTATTCGTTTATGATTTTCTGCTTTCTCACTTGGCTTTAAAAATGTTTGAAGACCAGTTAGTATTGCTACAATTAAAAGTATAAATGGTAAAAGAATGTCTTGAATCCAAGGAATGTCTATCTGGGGAAAGCGGTATGAAAAAGCAACTATTGTTGAAATGACAAAGGCACCGATTCCAATCCATTTTTCAAAGTTTGCCCAGAAAATTGATTGATAGCAATGGGCATACTCCAATTGATGAATTTTTCTCATCCAATCCAATAGCATTCTTCTTAGCTTTTCGTTCATATTAAATTTCTTTGCTAATTTTCTTTAAAAAGGGTGTAGGGTCGATATACATTTTTCTGTTGATTTCCGATTTCTTTATATCGCTTGCCCCAACTACATAGGATTGGTTAACTAAACCATTTTCTGCTGTAAAACTAAAGAATGTAGCACTTATGCCATTCTCGCCTATTGAACCAGATTTATGGTATTTTCCTGCATCAATTTGATAGTGGCTACCTTTCATATGAACCTCGTGACTTATTTGTTTTAAGTCAACATCTTTGCCGGTATTGATTGCATTAGATGTGTGCTGATTTACTTCATTGAGTGACTTGTTATATTCTACTGTAAATAGAGAGTTTTCTGTTTTTGAATCGCTAATCTTGGCGGAATATCTGTCATTTATTACTTTTCCACATATGGGCCAACTTTCTGCAAAAAAAGAGTGGGTATGAATCGAAAATTTCTCGCACTTTTCTGTGTCTATATACTTAGATAAATCTTCATCCCAAATATGAAGTCTAATAAAATCAAAGTGTGTTTTTTCTTCTTCATATTTAAATAATGGAATAGATAAGAAACCTTGAGAGCCAATCGATGATATCGTACATTCTTTCGGTAAAATTTGTATTGATTCCCTTATGAGTTCCCAAGTTTTTTCGATGTCTAAATTCTTCTCTTTTTCTCTTGCATTTTGAATGTTGATAATTGCAAGCATTCTTAGCGAAACGGATTTTAAATAGACATTATTCGTCTTTTTGACAAATTCAATTAATCTATCGTAGCTTAAATTGTTTTCAGAACCGAATAATTCAGATTTAAAGTCATTCAATTTGGGCAGTTTGTCCTGGTATTCCTTACTGTAACATTTATTGATTGAGGATAAAAATTGTTTAAAATTAAGGTCTGTTTTATACATAAAAGGTTGTTTTAAAATTACAGCTAACGCTCGGTGTATGGTGTCGTAGCATCCCGCAGGGTGCTATGCACTATACACATTGTTGGCGGTAGTTTTTTTCATTATTTCTGTTTGCTTAAACCCAAATAGTATTTTCGTGTTTCAGGGTCAAACTTTTCAATTGCGAGTCTTAAAGTGACTCTCGGCATAGTTGCGGCATGGTCTTTCAAAAAGGCTTTCAATCTCTTTTCATCTCTTTTTCCTGCTTCTCTAACCCAACTACCTACAGCCGTTTGCACGAAATGTTCGGTGTCATTAACTAACAATTCCGCAATCTTGAATGTGTCCTCTATTTCATTTTTCCTAATGAAGTAATAAGTACTTACAATAGAAGTTCTTCGTTCCATTGGATTAGTGGATTCCGCTAATTCATATAATGGCTTTCGGTTCTTATCGTACAGATAACCACCAACTACATAAGGCGCTGCTCTGTCTACCATTCCCCAATCATCAATATATTCATGATTTTCAATGTAGCCTGTGTAAATTTTGTACTTCTCTTCTGTTGTAGTCTTTTTATTTCGAGCCTTCCAATCTAAAATTGAAATTGCTCCAAGTCGGTAATCGGAATTTTTGTTTCTAATCAGTTTCACAACCTCTTCAACTGGAATGTATTGAAATTCTTTGGCTAGAGAAAAAATCTCCCTTTTAGGAATTCCTTTTGGATATTCTTGGCTAATTATTTTTAGAGTAGCAATAAATTCTTGAGCAGTCATAGGCTATCATTCGTTCAATGAGATTTTGCGTAAGTGGCTTATTCAAGGGAAATTGAACTGAATCCATTTTTCATGGTAATCTTTATTATTCTTTGCCTTTTATTTTTGAGAATGCACGCCAAACATATTTCCCTCAGTATCAATAGCTAAAATCATAAACCCATATTCTCCTAAAGATTGTTTTGATTTAAATACTTTACCACCGGCACTACTAATTTTCCTTTCTTCAATTGCACAATCTTCACTTTGAAAATATACTATGGTAGAATTATTACCTGCATCAAAACCTTTCATTTTTACCAATGTACCACTTGCTCCCTCTCCATTCATATCCATTGGGAAGGCCATCATTTTCATTTCACCTTGAACATCTTTTGGTGTTGGTAATTCATTTAACTTTAAGTTAAGGACTTCTTCATAAAAGTCTTGCGCTCTTTTTAGGTCATCTACATATATTTCGAACCAAACAGCTGGATTTTTAGGTTTCATGTTTTTCTCTTGTTAAATAAACTTATGTAATTCTATTCGGATTTTTTATTTTATAAAAATAGTTTTTATGGTATGGCATCGGTGATAGTTGTAACCTTACCTTAAATGTATTTGTCAATCATTCAATCCTTTTCCCGCAAATATTTTCGGCATTGATTTTTCAATTCTTGATGCACGTGTTTTTGATTGTTTGGCTTGTGAGAAAAAAAGCAAATAACCTCTTTGTCTGCCAGGTGTCAATTCATAAAAGGCAGTTTTTAGCTCAGAATTATTTTCAAAAGCTTGATTAAGTTCTTCTGGCATTTCAAATTCGAAAGTCTTTTTCATTTTTACTTCCACTCCAGCTTTTTCTACTTCAATAGCTTCAAAAATGTATGCTTTGATAATTAACTCTAGTTTGTTAATTCCTTTGACATCAGTAAATCGCATTTGTCGAGCTGATTGAACATTTTCGGTTTGTTGTATGAGCAATTTTTCGGGATCGGCTAGCAAGACTCCTTTATGAAAAAGTAGAGCACAATAGTCTTTAAAACCATGAATGAGTACAATATTATTTTCTTGGAATGTGTAACATGGCACTCCCCACTTTAACTCTTCAGTTAATCCACAGTCTAAAACAAGAGTTCGAAGGGTTTTATATTCCTTTTGCCACTTTGTGTCCTTATCGAAAAACCAATCTACTTTCGGATTCATTTATTTCTTTTTAATTACCGCCAACGTTAAATATATGATCAGTGCGTTGGTGAAATCCGCAGGATTTCCCCCGGCGCACTTAAGATAGCGAATGCACGTGGATTTTCCACCGGAAAATCCCGAGCATTGATTATATATGGTGTTACCGAACGTGTCGCTGCCCGATCCTTCGGAAGGCCCCGGCCTTCGCTTTACGCCCAAACCCCTTTTTCAAGGCCATTCGTATAAATCCCCCGACCTGCGCCCGCCGAGCTGCATTTTAGGCCTGCCGACAGCACCGGCCCGGGCGGACTTGGAAAATCCACCTGCCCGTCCCTTGCGCAACGCTTTCGGCCTCTAGAACGGTCTTGGAAAAGGAGCCCCCCGGCACCCGACCAAACTCTTTTTTCAATTTTTATCCGTTTCTATTGCGCCCGAACATTCATTTTCGGCGATATGTTCGGTAACGGTAAAGCTATGATGCGTTGCGGAAAACGTCCGCAGGACTTTTCCGCCCGGCACCCAAGCTAGCAAACAGGCCGGGATTTCCTGCAGGGAAATCCCCCGCAATGCATTATAGGTAGTGTTGGCATGCGTGTCGCCGCCCGAACCCTGCGATAGGCCACGACGTTCGCTGCACGCCTGGACACCTTTTCCGAGGCCGGCCGATGCAGGTCCCCCCGGCCCGACGTCTCGGATCGGCCTATGTGCGGCAAGCCCGCACCTGCCAAAACAAAAATGGAACGAAGCCGGTCCGTCCACCCGTTCCCCTTGCGATAGGATTGCGTACCCCGGCCGGTCTTGGAAAAGGAGGGACCGGACCGGGCGCCGCTCGATTTTTTCCAGCGCAACCCTCGCGATCCATTGCGCCCTGAAATTCACTTTTGGCGATATGCATGCCAACGCCCGAGCTATGCGCAGTGCGGGGCCGGCACGCACCTGACTTTCCGCCACGCAATAGCAAAAATCTTTTTGTTTCGGTTTTAACTTGTCCCGCGTAAAAGCAAAATCCAAAAGATTTTGCGGTACTCGAAAACATGCACAGGCCCTTCAGCTGGGCACCTGAGCCCGCATTGCGTATAGGTTCTGTTGTAACACGTACTTTTTTACACCTCGATCGAGATCTTCACCTTTCCGCCCAGTCCTTTCTCGACGATATCGTACAATGTTTTTAAGGTCAGATTGCTCCCGTTGTTCTCGACCCGCGAGATGTAGGTCCGCTTTTTGTCCACCAGATCTCCCAATTGCTCCTGTGTAAGGTTTTTTCCTTCGCGTGCCTTTCGCAGAAGCAGTCCGATCTTGAAGGACTCGAAATCCCGTTCCAGTCCGTCCCTGCGTTCGGTTCCCTTATTTCCGTAAACGGTGTCCTTGATGTCCTTCCAGCTTTTGGTGTCCATCTTATTTTTTTTTGTCTTCATAGTATGAGTTCATTAGTCCGACCGCCTTGTCGATTTCTTTTTTCGGTGTTTTCTGCGTTTTCTTGGTAAATCCGTTCAGCAGGATAACCAGTTTTCCCTTGTCGAAAAAGCAGAACACACGCCAAATGTTGGAGCCCAATTTGATTCGCGCCTCGTAAAGTCCTTTGGTCCCGACAATTGCTTTTAGATAGGTCGAGGGAACTCTTTCGTAAGTTTCTATTATTTCGATGACCTTGAATATTTTGTCCTGGACCTTCTTCGGTTGCTTGAGCAAGAATTCCTCGAAATAATTCTTGTATTGGATTACCTCCCTGACTTTTTCCATTGCTCAAATGTAACTTAAAAGTTACTATCTACAAAATATTTATCGATGAATGGAGGTTGGAGGTTGTACTTGAGTAGTATGTGTTACAACGCCCGGGCTATGATACGTTGCGGAAAACGTCCGCAGGACTTTTCCGCCAAGCCCCAAGTCAGTGGACGGGCGGGGATTTCCCGCTGGGAAATCCAAAGCAATGGATCATAGGCTTTGTTAGCCCGCGTGTCGCCGCCCCGCCCGGGCCTCCGCTGTACGCCCGGACACCTTTTCCGGGACCGGCCGATGCAGGTCCGCCCGGCCCGACGTCTCGGATAGGCCTTTATGCGTCAAGCCCGCATCTGCCAAAATAAAAATGGACCGAGGCTGGTCCGTCCACCCGTTCCCCTTGCGATACGGTTGCGTACCCCGGCCGGTCTTGGAAAAGGAGGGAAGGCACCCTGCGCCGCTCGATTTTTCAACGTGCCCTTTTAGCTGCCTTGCGCCCCGATGTCCATTTTTGGCGATATGCGGGCTAACGGCTCCGTATATGAAAAGTAGCGCAGTAAATAAGCGATAACTTTTCGGATTAACACAAGCCGAATTTTTAAATTTTACTATTTATCTTCTTTATTGGAAATCGTCTAATTTAAAAATTTGGTGGTTTTCCAAAATGTATAAACCTTAGTGTTAGCAATGACTTGCGCTATTTTTTATATACATTGTTACCTGCTGGCTTTTTTCCAAAGTATTGATTTTTTCTTAATCGGAATACTTAGTTTAATACCAAGTTCTCCCTCTTTGGCACTTTTTACAGAACTACCATTTAATTGAATATCGATTATCTTTGATTTATAGAATTTTCCATTTTTCTCTATTAGAATTTCTTCGTTAATTGAAAGTGAACAATCTTTAATATTTACAATGCATATTTTTCCATTTTCAAATAATTCCAAAGGTTCATCAATAAATTCTAAATTCTGAGGTTTAAACTCTACAAGACCATAGTTTTTGAAAGTATTTCTAGCATCTTCTTTTGATAAAATCTCTTTTTGAACTAAATCATAAAGTTGATAAAGTTGCCAAGTTGTGAGCAAACCTCTTTCATCGTTTACTGCATCTTGAATTTGATGTTCAGTAAAAGGTGGATTCTGTCTTTTCAATGGTGGTTGATAACGTTGATGATTTACTAAATACAATGCAAACACATCAAATGCGTTTCTTTGTTTACATCGACGATGCTTTATTTTTGAAATCTGACTACAGTCTCCATCCGTTGATGTGCCTCCAATCCCTTTACATTCAATAATTAGTAGACCCTCTGGTATATCTACTTGAATATCTTCCTCCAATATTGCAGAACCATTTGCAGGATCAAAATCCTGTACATTTTTAAATTCTAACCATTTTAAAAATTTAATTACAGCATTAACTAACTCATCGCCAGTTTCTGTAATTAATTCGTGAAGAAATTCATATTTTTTATTGTTAGTAATAATTTCGCTTTCATTTCTAGCCAGCTTTTCTTTATAATCCTTTTCAATTACTTTTTTATCATCTAAAAGTTCGGCAAAATTTGGTAACCAATATTCTTCTTGTTTCCTCCAATCAAAAGTTGTCGAGTAGGGAAATAATTCTGGAAAAATTGATGGTGCAATTTTAGATAGAAATTCTAAAAGAAAATTTGCTTTATCCTCAATTTGAGGAAAAACAATTAGATTATTAAATTCATTTACTTCAACATAAGAAACAATATCTCCATTAATGTTAGTTATTAAAGGAAAATAATTTTCATATTTTTCCTTTTTACCACCATTCCATCGAGTGGGATGCTCAAACGTTTGATTATAGTAGGCGTTAGATTTATACTTTTCTAGTAAACGTTGTAAGTCATCTATTGATTTGCAAACGGTTATTTCTTTACCATATTTAGGCTCTTGCCAAGGAATATAGTCCCAAAATGAATATATGCTATGCTTTTCAATTCCTTGTCTTCTTGCATTGCCTTCGGTTACCATTATAGGTTCGTAATCAACTTCATAGTTTGAAGAGGAAAAAGCTATGACCAAGTATTCTCTATTGGTTATTTTATAAAACTCTTTTCTTAAGAAAGAAGATGCAATTGGTCTTGGGTCAAATAAAGTTTCAGGAAAACTGCTTAATAAAGAATATGAGCTTTTACCTGTATGCATTTCTCTAATATGCTCTTCTTCATTGTAGGCTATAGTTTCAAAGCTATCTAAATCCATTATGAATATATCAAGTTCGTGAAGATTTAGAGGAAAATTGTGATTTGGTAATAATTGATGATTTTCCCTTCTGGTACTATTCGGAACTTTTATTTTAGAACCCAAAGAACCTATTGATAAATTCATTCCAGCTTTTTCTAAGGTAGATATGACTTCTTGATCAGTATCGATACAACAAATTCTTGGGCGTTCGACAATTTTTGTTTCTGTTTTTTCCACTTGATTGGTAGATTTCTTATTTTCTTGCTTTTTCTTAACTCCAAAAATTCCCATAGTTTTTTTTCAGCTTGCAGGTAACGTCTGTGTATAGGTAGTGGCCCCTATCCATAACCTTGCTCTGGGCCATTGCCTATAATACCTGTTAGCAAAGGTTTTCTCCGGTGCTTGGTCCCCGTCCCCGATTGATTCTTACGGAAAACCATTTATAGTTTCAGGTGCCGGACATAAACGGCCCCGTTTCGTCCCGGGACCGCCCAAGGCCATGTTCTTTGTAATAGCAAGGAACGTGGCCGCAGGGACCGACCCGCACGTTTTTTTTTGCCATAAATGCCGATAAACTTGACTTTGTTCAAAATTTCACCGTCCTTTACCAAGTAGTCCCAACGTGACAACGTTTTGATAGCGAGCTCTCAACGCTGTAAGCCGGACTACTTGCACAGTCCCCTCCAATGTCGGGCCCTGTACGGGCAACAAAAAAACGTATCCCCCGGCCCCTTTTTCCCGCACACCTCGGGACGGAACGTCCTTACGGAACCTGAAATTTTTGCTAACGTTAAATATATGATCAGTGCGTTGGTGAAATCCGCAGGATTTCCCCCGGCGCACTTAAGATAGCGAATGCACGTGGATTTTCCACCGGAAAATCCCGAGCATTGATTATATATGGTGTTACCGAACGTGTCGCTGCCCGATCCTTCGGAAGGCCCCGGCCTTCGCTTTACGCCCAAACCCCTTTTTCAAGGCCATTCGTATAAATCCCCCGACCTGCGCCCGCCGAGCTGCATTTTAGGCCTGCCGACAGCACCGGCCCGGGCGGACTTGGAAAATCCACCTGCCCGTCCCTTGCGCAACGCTTTCGGCCTCTAGAACGGTCTTGGAAAAGGAGCCCCCCGGCACCCGACCAAACTCTTTTTTCAATTTTTATCCGTTTCTATTGCGCCCGAACATTCATTTTCGGCGATATGTTCGGTAACGGCTCCGTATATGAAAAGTAGCGCAGTAAATAAGCGATAACTTTTCGGATTAACACAAGCCGAATTTTTAAATTTTACTATTTATCTTCTTTATTGGAAATCGTCTAATTTAAAAATTTGGTGGTTTTCCAAAATGTATAAACCTTAGTGTTAGCAATGACTTGCGCTATTTTTTATATACATTGTTACCTGCTGGCTTTTTTCCAAAGTATTGATTTTTTCTTAATCGGAATACTTAGTTTAATACCAAGTTCTCCCTCTTTGGCACTTTTTACAGAACTACCATTTAATTGAATATCGATTATCTTTGATTTATAGAATTTTCCATTTTTCTCTATTAGAATTTCTTCGTTAATTGAAAGTGAACAATCTTTAATATTTACAATGCATATTTTTCCATTTTCAAATAATTCCAAAGGTTCATCAATAAATTCTAAATTCTGAGGTTTAAACTCTACAAGACCATAGTTTTTGAAAGTATTTCTAGCATCTTCTTTTGATAAAATCTCTTTTTGAACTAAATCATAAAGTTGATAAAGTTGCCAAGTTGTGAGCAAACCTCTTTCATCGTTTACTGCATCTTGAATTTGATGTTCAGTAAAAGGTGGATTCTGTCTTTTCAATGGTGGTTGATAACGTTGATGATTTACTAAATACAATGCAAACACATCAAATGCGTTTCTTTGTTTACATCGACGATGCTTTATTTTTGAAATCTGACTACAGTCTCCATCCGTTGATGTGCCTCCAATCCCTTTACATTCAATAATTAGTAGACCCTCTGGTATATCTACTTGAATATCTTCCTCCAATATTGCAGAACCATTTGCAGGATCAAAATCCTGTACATTTTTAAATTCTAACCATTTTAAAAATTTAATTACAGCATTAACTAACTCATCGCCAGTTTCTGTAATTAATTCGTGAAGAAATTCATATTTTTTATTGTTAGTAATAATTTCGCTTTCATTTCTAGCCAGCTTTTCTTTATAATCCTTTTCAATTACTTTTTTATCATCTAAAAGTTCGGCAAAATTTGGTAACCAATATTCTTCTTGTTTCCTCCAATCAAAAGTTGTCGAGTAGGGAAATAATTCTGGAAAAATTGATGGTGCAATTTTAGATAGAAATTCTAAAAGAAAATTTGCTTTATCCTCAATTTGAGGAAAAACAATTAGATTATTAAATTCATTTACTTCAACATAAGAAACAATATCTCCATTAATGTTAGTTATTAAAGGAAAATAATTTTCATATTTTTCCTTTTTACCACCATTCCATCGAGTGGGATGCTCAAACGTTTGATTATAGTAGGCGTTAGATTTATACTTTTCTAGTAAACGTTGTAAGTCATCTATTGATTTGCAAACGGTTATTTCTTTACCATATTTAGGCTCTTGCCAAGGAATATAGTCCCAAAATGAATATATGCTATGCTTTTCAATTCCTTGTCTTCTTGCATTGCCTTCGGTTACCATTATAGGTTCGTAATCAACTTCATAGTTTGAAGAGGAAAAAGCTATGACCAAGTATTCTCTATTGGTTATTTTATAAAACTCTTTTCTTAAGAAAGAAGATGCAATTGGTCTTGGGTCAAATAAAGTTTCAGGAAAACTGCTTAATAAAGAATATGAGCTTTTACCTGTATGCATTTCTCTAATATGCTCTTCTTCATTGTAGGCTATAGTTTCAAAGCTATCTAAATCCATTATGAATATATCAAGTTCGTGAAGATTTAGAGGAAAATTGTGATTTGGTAATAATTGATGATTTTCCCTTCTGGTACTATTCGGAACTTTTATTTTAGAACCCAAAGAACCTATTGATAAATTCATTCCAGCTTTTTCTAAGGTAGATATGACTTCTTGATCAGTATCGATACAACAAATTCTTGGGCGTTCGACAATTTTTGTTTCTGTTTTTTCCACTTGATTGGTAGATTTCTTATTTTCTTGCTTTTTCTTAACTCCAAAAATTCCCATAGTTTTTTTTCAGCTTGCAGGTAACGCCCGAGCTATGTGCAGTGCGGCGTGTGCGCACCTGCCCTCCGGCCTTGAAATTAGCGAAATATTTTGGTTCCGTTTTTTACCTTGTCCCGCGAAAGAGCAAAATCCAAAAGATTTTGCGGTGCCGCTCGGCAAGCCCAGGCTTTCGGACCAAGCCCAAACCCCGCATTGCCCATAGGTTTTGTTGGCAAAAGTAGCGACACACAACAGTAAGCACGTTCCGCTTGCGCAGATTCCGCAACGATTCCGCTACGATCCCGTTTGGATTGCACAACGATTGCGCAGATCGGCACGTTCCGGAACACGCCCGAGTAAAAGGTCCGTCCCCGCAACGATTGCGCCGGAGTAAGGTCCATCTGCGCAACCAGGCTCAAAAGTCCGTCCGCAACTCTATAAAAATCCCAAAAAAATTCGAGGGCTTTCGCCCTTGAACCATCTAAAATCCATCGTCGATTTTTCGCTACAAAACTTGATTTTGGAGCTATTTTTGCCAACGCCCGAGCTATAAGTAGTGCGGAGCGGACAGGCGCCGAATTTCCGGCCTCGCACCTAGCAAAAGCTTTTTGTTTTGATCTATCTTTTTTTGGCGAGAGCAAAATCCAAAAGATTTTGCGGCCCCGTAAATATACACAGACCTTCGTATTCGGCCCGGAGCCCCGCATTACTTATAGGTTCTGTTGCAAAAAGTGTTTTTTGGGGTTCTGCTTGCGCCGTGCTGACCTTCCGCGGGCGTAGCCTGCGCACTGCCGCCCCGGTAGGGGGAAGCCTGCGTACTGCTTTCGTTCCGCTCCGCCCAGATGGGAAGGTTTTCTCATAATCCTCCGTACCGCTCCGAAATCCATCCGCGCACCAACGCTCAGGTCCACTTGCGCTCATTTTGGCGGTCAAGTACAGTTTTAAACCTGCTCAACATTTTTTGCAACGCTTGAGCTATAAGTAGTGCGGAGCAAATATGCGTTTACTTCGTCGACACGCACCTAGCAAAATCTTTTTGTTTTGTTCTATTTTTTTTGGCGAGAGCAAAATCCAAAAGATTTTGCGGCACCCGTAAATATACGCAGACTTCTCGGACCGTGCCCAAGCCCCGCATTACTTATAGGTTCTGTTGTAAGCAGTTTTCACTCCATCGTCTCCTGTCCAATTAACTTATGTATCGTACCGAGAATTGATTTTTGGTTCAATTTGTAATTGTCATTAGGTGTATTTTCATCAATCATCTCCGTTCCCAAGTAAAAGTGATTTATAGATTTTTCGATTTTTTCGGTACCTTTATGAAAAATGAATTTTGATTCGCAAAAGTGGTCAATGTCCAACTCCACAATTTCCTGCTCGCCTTTAGGATTTTTCTTCGACTTATGGATTACCGGTAAAAGCTTTGCGTTTTTAATTTCATGCAGCTTTTCATTAGACATCATTAAAAAGTCAGACCTCTCCATTTCTATGGTTTTGAAAACGGAGCAATCAGAAAATTTACGCTTGAAATATTTTCCATTTTTAATCCAAAGCAGGTAAAAAGGTCTTTGGGAAACGCAGTCCTCGGGGTTCTCAATATTGATAAACTCCATTCCAATACAATCTGAACTAAATTCCACGACAAATTCGGCTTGGGATTCCAAAAGGCTCTTTTTTAAATCCCAATATTCAGTATTGAAGTCCTGTCCGTAAGTGTCAAATACGAAGGCAAAAAGGACCAAAATAAGAATTTTATTTATTTTCAAAATGCTGATTTAAATTGCTTACAACGCCCGGGCTATGATACGTTGCGGAAAACGTCCGCAGGACTTTTCCGCCAAGCCCCAAGCCAGTGGATGGGCGGGGATTTCCCGCTGGGAAATCCAAAGCAATGGATCATAGGCTTTGTTAGCCCGCGTGTCGCCGCCCCGGCCCTGCGGCAGGCCCGGGCCTCCGCTGTACGCCCGGACACCTTTTCCGGGACCGGCCGATGCAGGTCCGCCCGGCCCGACGTCTCGGATAGGCCTTTATGCGTCAAGCCCGCATCTGCCAAAATAAAAATGGACCGAGGCTGGTCCGTCCACCCGTTCCCCTTGCGATACGGTTGCGTACCCCGGCCGGTCTTGGAAAAGGAGGGAAGGCACCCTGCGCCGCTCGATTTTTCAACGTGCCCTTTTAGCTGCCTTGCGCCCCGATGTCCATTTTTGGCGATATGCGGGCTAACGCCTGGTGTATAGGTAGTGGCCCCTTTTCATAAAGGTGCTCAGGGCCATTGCCTATAATACCTGTTGGCAACGGTTTTTATTTTAATCTTTGGGCTTTCGCCAAAATTAAGGATAAAAGTGACCGGGACCGTTTCGGATTCCGAACATATCGGGTCCATACTTCAACGTGCCGGCCCAAGGCCATGTTTTTTGTAAATGGCAAGGAACGTGGCCGCAGGGACCGACCCGCACGTTTTTTTTTGCCATAAATGCCGGTAAACTTGACTTTGTCCAAAATTTCACCGTCCTTTACCAAGTAGTCCATAACGTGACAACGTTTTGATAGCGAGCTCTCAACGCTGTAAGCCGGACTACTTGCACAGAACCCTCCAATGTCGGGCCCTGTACGGGCAACAAAAAAACGTATCCCTCCCTTTTCCCGCACACCTCGTTGAAGTGTGTCCCTACGGAATTTGAAATTGTTGCCAACGCCCGAGCTATGTGCAGTGCGGCGTGTGCGCACCTGCCCTCCGGCCTTGAAATTAGCGAAATATTTTGGTTCCGTTTTTTACCTTGTCCCGCGAAAGAGCAAAATCCAAAAGATTTTGCGGTGCCGCTCGGCAAGCCCAGGCTTTCGGACCAAGCCCAAACCCCGCATTGCCCATAGGTTTTGTTGGCAAAAGTAGCGACACACAACAGTAAGCACGTTCCGCTTGCGCAGATTCCGCAACGATTCCGCTACGATCCCGTTTGGATTGCACAACGATTGCGCAGATCGGCACGTTCCGGAACACGCCCGAGTAAAAGGTCCGTCCCCGCAACGATTGCGCCGGAGTAAGGTCCATCTGCGCAACCAGGCTCAAAAGTCCGTCCGCAACTCTATAAAAATCCCAAAAAAATTCGAGGGCTTTCGCCCTTGAACCATCTAAAATCCATCGTCGATTTTTCGCTACAAAACTTGATTTTGGAGCTATTTTTGCCAACGCCTGGTGTATAGGTAGTGGCCCCTTTTCATAAAGGTGCTCAGGGCCATTGCCTATAATACCTGTTGGCAACGGTTTTTATTTTAATCTTTGGGCTTTCGCCAAAATTAAGGATAAAAGTGACCGGGACCGTTTCGGATTCCGAACATATCGGGTCCATACTTCAACGTGCCGGCCCAAGGCCATGTTTTTTGTAAATGGCAAGGAACGTGGCCGCAGGGACCGACCCGCACGTTTTTTTTTGCCATAAATGCCGGTAAACTTGACTTTGTCCAAAATTTCACCGTCCTTTACCAAGTAGTCCATAACGTGACAACGTTTTGATAGCGAGCTCTCAACGCTGTAAGCCGGACTACTTGCACAGAACCCTCCAATGTCGGGCCCTGTACGGGCAACAAAAAAACGTATCCCTCCCTTTTCCCGCACACCTCGTTGAAGTGTGTCCCTACGGAATTTGAAATTGTTGCCAACGGTAAAGCTATGATGCGTTGCGGAAAACGTCCGCAGGACTTTTCCGCCCGGCACCCAAGCTAGCAAACAGGCCGGGATTTCCTGCAGGGAAATCCCCCGCAATGCATTATAGGTAGTGTTGGCATGCGTGTCGCCGCCCGAACCCTGCGATAGGCCACGACGTTCGCTGCACGCCTGGACACCTTTTCCGAGGCCGGCCGATGCAGGTCCCCCCGGCCCGACGTCTCGGATCGGCCTATGTGCGGCAAGCCCGCACCTGCCAAAACAAAAATGGAACGAAGCCGGTCCGTCCACCCGTTCCCCTTGCGATAGGATTGCGTACCCCGGCCGGTCTTGGAAAAGGAGGGACCGGACCGGGCGCCGCTCGATTTTTTCCAGCGCAACCCTCGCGATCCATTGCGCCCTGAAATTCACTTTTGGCGATATGCATGCCAACGTTAAATATATGATCAGTGCGTTGGTGAAATCCGCAGGATTTCCCCCGGCGCACTTAAGATAGCGAATGCACGTGGATTTTCCACCGGAAAATCCCGAGCATTGATTATATATGGTGTTACCGAACGTGTCGCTGCCCGATCCTTCGGAAGGCCCCGGCCTTCGCTTTACGCCCAAACCCCTTTTTCAAGGCCATTCGTATAAATCCCCCGACCTGCGCCCGCCGAGCTGCATTTTAGGCCTGCCGACAGCACCGGCCCGGGCGGACTTGGAAAATCCACCTGCCCGTCCCTTGCGCAACGCTTTCGGCCTCTAGAACGGTCTTGGAAAAGGAGCCCCCCGGCACCCGACCAAACTCTTTTTTCAATTTTTATCCGTTTCTATTGCGCCCGAACATTCATTTTCGGCGATATGTTCGGTAACGGTCTCGGCTATGGGCAGTGGCGGTTTTGAAGTTCGTCACTGTCGACCGAAACGGAATGTTCGTTATGTATTTGAATGTTCATTTTTACTGTGTCAGCCGCCATTGCCTATAGCCTTTGTTGGGCGTTCGTTGTTTTCTATTCTTTCAACCATTTCAGCACTCTTGTCTGAATTTTCCCTATGATCACCTTCTTTAAACCCATAAAATTGAATCCTGTCAAAAGGTTCAAGAGAGTCATAAGTCCAATTAAAACCCATAAAAATACTTTCATTCCTCCCTTAATGTTGAAATAATCGGGGAATAAGTTTGCAAACAGGCAAAATGCAACTATTAATGAGGTAAAGCCAAATAAGATCTTCCAAATTAGCCTTGCTACCCTCAGTGATTTCCGTTCTAAGGATGTCTCGATAGTCTTTACCCTTTCCTCTTGCGTCTCAAGTTTTTTCTTTGTCTGCTTATGGGTTTCAATTTCATCAGATAATTTCTTAGCTTCCTTTTCTTTAATGGACTGAATTATACCATCAAGTATCTCTTCTGTCGAACTTGCATCAATTGCATCAGGGTCTCCCATTGTTTTAGTCTCCAAGAGATTTATTGAAACCCTATGAGATCTTAATAGGTAATAATCGTCATTGCTGATTTTGTTGTTAGATTTTAGTTTTTCAATTTCAGCCAAATACTTCTTGATTAACTTATCACTTGGTTGAATTGCCGAATAACATTCGGCCATGAATTTTTTTGAGTTTATTGTTTCAACTCTTTGCGGTGATTGTAACCAAATTACCGTGCCCAGGAAAACATCTGTTAAGCAACTTGGGATTGTAAAACTTGAACCATTCTGAAGCGATTCGAATCGTTTACTTGCAAAAGCTAACGCAGTATTTGAAGTTATGAAAAGAGCCTTACTGTCCTTAATAGACTTTGGATTGTGTCCTTTTCTGAACCTATAAATTCCCGAAAGAACCTTGACATCTCGTTGTATTGTACCTTTTTGTTCGGCAAGGACCGAATCAAAATTGTCGATAATTGAACCGTAGGTTTTAAATATTGTATCTGATAGCTTTTCTTCATCAATTACGAACTCCTTTTCATCATAAGAAGGTACGCGAGTAGAAGTAATTTGATTATCGGATAGTAACCTGTCAAGACCTACCATTGTTTGCTCTAAGTCACTTGCACTTATTCCATTTCTATGGCAATATCTTAAAACTCTTGAAGCTTTTTCAAGGTCGTATATTCCCTTTTCTAACCACCTGTGGCAATCTGATAAAATTGAATCAACTTCCCCACGAGTAGTATCAAGAATAAATACATTGGCTTTTTCTTCTACGAGAATGTTAATTAATTCCTGAACAGATTGCTGTTTGAATTCTCCGTTAAACCCAAGTAGATTCAAGATTATCGGAGTGTCTAAATAAATATTCAGATCTTTTAATTTCCCAGAAAAGGAATTGAATTCTGAATAGAGAATTGCACCGGAGAGAGCATGACCGATGGATACATCCAATAGAAATTGAAAGATCTGAGGATTACTTTCATACGCATGAATGGAAAACTTACTAATGACATATTTTATTTTATTTTTTGGCTTTACGTCAGGGAGCACAGATTTGTCTTTTGCGGCAAATAAGATGTCCAAGTCATGTTCCTTCAAAAAACTTAAGAGCCCTTCTTCAATCTCAGTATTATGGAGGTCAGTCTCAAGTTGGTCTTTGGCATATTTTTGAATTGTATCAGTTAATCGGTTAAATTTTCGTTCAATATCCTTTGAAGCAATTGCTAAATCATGGTCGGGTAAATTTTCTTTTTTAACATAGATTTTACCGTGCTCCCGATAAACCAGTCCCTTGGTTTTGGCTCTATTGAAAATTGTTACCAATGCATTGATGGGAATATGCAGGCCATATCTTTCTTGAAAGTCTTTTTGAAACTGGTTAAAGTCAACCTCACTATATTGGTTCTCTTTTAAGAGGTTGGCTGTTAATGGAATGAAATTGTCAATGTAGTCCGCCTTATTCTTATCCCAATGGGTTTTAATTATTGCAAGACTTAGTATTGTTCTATTCATTTGGTTGTTGTTTCAATGACGCCCAACGCCTGGTGTATAGGTAGTGGCCCCTTTTCATAAAGGTGCTCAGGGCCATTGCCTATAATACCTGTTGGCAACGGTTTTTATTTTAATCTTTGGGCTTTCGCCAAAATTAAGGATAAAAGTGACCGGGACCGTTTCGGATTCCGAACATATCGGGTCCATACTTCAACGTGCCGGCCCAAGGCCATGTTTTTTGTAAATGGCAAGGAACGTGGCCGCAGGGACCGACCCGCACGTTTTTTTTTGCCATAAATGCCGGTAAACTTGACTTTGTCCAAAATTTCACCGTCCTTTACCAAGTAGTCCATAACGTGACAACGTTTTGATAGCGAGCTCTCAACGCTGTAAGCCGGACTACTTGCACAGAACCCTCCAATGTCGGGCCCTGTACGGGCAACAAAAAAACGTATCCCTCCCTTTTCCCGCACACCTCGTTGAAGTGTGTCCCTACGGAATTTGAAATTGTTGCCAACGTCTGTGTATAGGTAGTGGCCCCTATCCATAACCTTGCTCTGGGCCATTGCCTATAATACCTGTTAGCAAAGGTTTTCTCCGGTGCTTGGTCCCCGTCCCCGATTGATTCTTACGGAAAACCATTTATAGTTTCAGGTGCCGGACATAAACGGCCCCGTTTCGTCCCGGGACCGCCCAAGGCCATGTTCTTTGTAATAGCAAGGAACGTGGCCGCAGGGACCGACCCGCACGTTTTTTTTTGCCATAAATGCCGATAAACTTGACTTTGTTCAAAATTTCACCGTCCTTTACCAAGTAGTCCCAACGTGACAACGTTTTGATAGCGAGCTCTCAACGCTGTAAGCCGGACTACTTGCACAGTCCCCTCCAATGTCGGGCCCTGTACGGGCAACAAAAAAACGTATCCCCCGGCCCCTTTTTCCCGCACACCTCGGGACGGAACGTCCTTACGGAACCTGAAATTGTTGCCAACGCCTGGTGTATAGGTAGTGGCCCCTTTTCATAAAGGTGCTCAGGGCCATTGCCTATAATACCTGTTGGCAACGGTTTTTATTTTAATCTTTGGGCTTTCGCCAAAATTAAGGATAAAAGTGACCGGGACCGTTTCGGATTCCGAACATATCGGGTCCATACTTCAACGTGCCGGCCCAAGGCCATGTTTTTTGTAAATGGCAAGGAACGTGGCCGCAGGGACCGACCCGCACGTTTTTTTTTGCCATAAATGCCGGTAAACTTGACTTTGTCCAAAATTTCACCGTCCTTTACCAAGTAGTCCATAACGTGACAACGTTTTGATAGCGAGCTCTCAACGCTGTAAGCCGGACTACTTGCACAGAACCCTCCAATGTCGGGCCCTGTACGGGCAACAAAAAAACGTATCCCTCCCTTTTCCCGCACACCTCGTTGAAGTGTGTCCCTACGGAATTTGAAATTGTTGCCAACAATTGTATATCCGTACCGGTACTTATATTTCTTTTATGTCCACACCACTAATCTAAAGGATTTTTTATGTTCTCGAAAGTATTTGTTGCCACATGGGTGTATATTTCCGTTGTTTTGCTCGAACCGTGGCCGAGCAGTACCTGTATCCGCCTCAGGTCGACCCCCGATTCCAAAAGATGGGTGGCAAAACTGTGGCGCAGCACGTGTGGAGTGACCCTGATACGTATACCGGCCTTTTTAGCTGCATTTTTGACGACCTTCAGGACACTTTCACCGCTATATTTTTGACCCTTTTGTCCTTCGAACAGATAGTGTTTCGGTTGCCATTCACGATAGTACGTTCTCAAATTGAGCAGAGCGGTCTTGGAGAGAAGGGTCTGCCTATCTTTGCCGCCCTTGGAATTCTCGACACGCACCAGCATTCTTTCACTGTCGATATCACCCAGCTTCAGGTTCACGAGTTCGCTTCGGCGCAGGCCCGAACCGTACAAAAGTTCGATGATACAACGGTGCTTTATATTGTTGGTGTGCCCTATTATGGACAAAATCTCTTTTTTTGAGATTACTTTTGGCAATTTCGATTCCTTTCTTGGCCGTTCTATCTCATAAAATCGATTTGGCATCCCCATCACTACCTCATAGTAAAATTTTATTGCATTTATGGCCTGGTTCAGGTAGGAACGGGACACACTTCTTTTTATGAGATGTTGAAGATATTTTCGTACGTCACTTTCATTTATCGCGAGAAGATCCTTGTCACGGTAATGGTTGATGAACATCTCGAAAAAGGAAACATAGGTCTTCACGGTGCTGTCTGAATATCTTTTCAGTTCAAGCTTAAGAAGATATTCCTCGGGGCATTGTCTATGTCCGGGCACCGGTTTTCTTTTTCTGAACCACGCTACGTCGGACCTTTGACTGCCGGCCTTGACGGGCCTGTTGGTCAGAAACCGATTATAATTTATCCAAACATGGCCCTTGAAGGTGTTGAATACAATTCCTAGATTCCCCTTGGTATTGGGTATATAGGCCATATTATGCTTCTTGCTCCATTTAACATTCGGCAACCCTTTTATCAAACTTTGAATAAGACTATCGGGCGAGAACTTGATACCGATCATTTTGCAGTCGTTAATCATCAAGTGATATAGGGTAATGGATTTTAATGTGGTCATGGTCAATATTAGCTAGGTTTATGGAATTTAATGGTATCTTATACGTATAATATACTGTTATGGCCAATTCCAAAATATGCCCCGTATGTGGGTCTTCGGTAGCGGGGCGCTCTGACAAATTGTTCTGTTCGACAAAGTGCAAATCGATAAACCAATACGAGAACCGCCGAGAGAACGAGAAGTTCTTCCTAAGTGTGGATAGACAATTGAAAATAAACCGAAAACTGCTGAAGCGGTATAACAGGTCAGGGTATACGACCATAAGAAAGTCCGAATTGATCGCCCTGGGGTTCAACCCGAATTTTTTCACCCATTATTGGAAGACGAAGAAGGGCGATGTCTATCTTTTCTGTTATGATTACGGGTTTCTTTCCGTACAACGCGACGGCAAGTATAAATATGTCATCGTGCAATGGCAGGAGTATATGAAATAATTGAGGTGGGGGAAGTATTTAGACTTGTACAATGCCCGAAAAGACAGTGCGGCCACGCCCCGTAAAAAGGGACGTGGTCTGTCGAGTGTCGCAATCTTGAAAGGATTACCTTCGGTTTTCCTTTTGGCCTCAAGGTTGCAAATGGCAGACCACGGGCTACCGCCTTTGGTTCTTTGTTCCGTTGCGACCTTTCAAGATTTGGCTCGAGGGCTTTGCAAAAAAAGGACCACGCCCCCGAAAAAGGGACGTGGTCTGTCGAGTGTCGTGATCCTGACAGGATTCGAACCTGTAACCTTCTGATTCGTAGTCAGATGCGCTATCCAGTTGCGCCACAGGACCCTAGTGGCCCCTAGTTTAATGGGGCTGCAAATATATTTCTTTTTACATTTACCGCAAAATAACCGAGCCGTTTAAATGAACTTAAAACAATACATCCGCGAAATCCCTGACTTTCCGTCCAAAGGAATCGTTTTTAAGGATATTACCCCACTTCTGAACAGTCCCATTGCTATGGAGGAGGCTGCAAATGCGCTAATGGAGCTCGTAGGGAACCAAAAGATCGATAAGGTGGTCGGCATGGAGAGTCGCGGATTTTTCTTCGCCTCCCTGTTGGCGCTAAAATTGAAGGCCGGCTTTGTGCCCGTACGCAAACCAGCGAAACTGCCCGCGGACAAAATCAGTATCACTTATGGCCTTGAATATGGCACGGATACTTTGGAAATACATAAAGATGCTATCCAAGCGGGAGACCGGGTTTTGGTTCACGACGATGTGTTGGCTACCGGCGGCACGGCCAAGGCGACCTGTGAACTCGTAGAACGTTTAGGGGGCGAGGTCGTACAATGTAATTTTTTGATGGTGCTGGAATTATTGAACGGTGAGGAGAAGCTCAATGGATACGAAATTCGGACCTTAATGCGCTATCGATAAGGCAATGGATGTGGAGAGATTGGCCCTGCATGGTCTGGTTTGGCGCTTTTGGTTCGTTTCCGTGTCAAAGAGAAGTACAATTGCCTTTAGCCCAACGCGTTCTTTGTTACGTAATACCTCCATCCGATAATGGCCATCTGAAATTTCGATGCTTTTGCTAAATCCAGATTTCTTTTGGAGTAGGAGGGAAGAAGGGTTTTATTGATTTTGGCCAAGAATCGAAAGAAAGCTTTTTTCATCCCATTGAATTTATACAAATATAGCGAACCTAAATGGAGTGCATTGGCACATCGAATTTCATGTCCGCATATTCTCTTCCTCGAACAGACACTGACAAAGAACAAAAATCTTCACCTATATTTGCGGAGGCTTCCACAATCTTTTTAATGCAAAACTTTCTTTATATAGGCCTCGGACTAGTGCTTTTGATTACAGGAGGTAACTGGCTTTTAAAATCTGCGGTAGCGCTTTCGATGCGACTGAGCATTCCTAAAATTGTTATTGGCATGACCGTGGTTTCCCTCGCCACCTCAGCGCCTGAGCTTATTGTGAGCATCAAATCCGCTTTACAGGGTTTTCCGGATTTAGCCTTGGGCAACGTGGTCGGCTCCAACATAGCCAATTTGGGTCTGGTCTTGGGTGTTACCACACTGTTGGGAAGCATCGAGGTGAACCGAAGTTTTTATACGACGGATTGGCCGGTCATGATGCTGGCGTCACTCCTGTTCTTCATATTCATATTTTTCGACGGAACATTGGTGCAATACGAGGGCATCATTATGGTAGTCGCGCTCTTTTTGTTCTTGATCTATCTGCTGCGGTTCCAAAAACCGGCAGTTGTCGATGAGATGCCCGGAGATGATCAATTTCTGCCGTTATGGAAGACGATGCTGCTTCTAGGTGTCGGGGGCACGGCGCTTTGGGGCGGTTCGGAATTGCTTATCGACGGTGCGGTAGGCATGGCGACCGTTTTCGGGGTCAGTGAACGGGTAATCGGGGTAACGGTAGTCTCTATAGGCACCAGCATCCCCGAACTGGCGGCCTCGATTATCGCGGTCCTCAAAAAGGAAAAAGCGATTTCTTTGGGCAACTTGATCGGATCGAACATCTTCAACCTCCTGGCCGTTCTAGGCATCACTTCCATCATAACACCCATTCGCGTGATAGATCAAAGGTTGTTGACCAGCGATATCTTTTGGATGCTCGGTATCTCGTTCTTGATCCTGCCTCTGGTATTTTTTCCGAAAGGCCTCCGGCTCAACTGGCGCGATGGCCTGGTGCTGGTATCCAGCTACGCGGTTTTTGTGTACCTCACCATTGGATGACAATAGAATACCCGAACTTGGCTATTGCTTTGTCCGACCTGCTAGAAATTCCATAAAAAAATCCGCTTCAAATTTTGGAAGCGGATTTTTCTTACATTCTAACGTCTAGCGTCTAACGTCTAAGATCACTTCACCATCTCGTAACTTCGATTGATAAAATTCGTCAGTTCCTCGCCTTTCAGCAAGCCTTTCGAAAGCCGGGCAAGGTCGATGGACTGGTTAATGAGACGCTGGCGTTTTTTGGCGGTCTTGGTGTTCAGGATCTCCCCGACCAGTTCGTGATTGGTATTAACGACCAGATTGTACATTTCGGGCATATTGCCCATCCCCATAATGCCGCCACCCCCGGTCTGTTGCATTTCCTTCATACGGCGCATAAACTCGGGTTCGGTGATAATAAAGGGTGAAGCATCACTGTCCATCGCCTCAAGCTGTACGGTGTAGCCCTTGTTCTCGATGACCTCTTCGAGGTTGGATTTCAACTTTTCTTTTTCCTCGTCGGAGAGTTTACTGATGGCCGTATCTTCTTTTTTGATGAGGTTGTCCACTTGATCGGCGTCGACGCGGGCGAAAGAAACCTTATCTTTCGAGGTTTCCATCTTTTGCATCAGGTGGCCGATAATCGGCGAATCGAGGAGCAACACTTCGTAGCCTTTGGCCTTGGCCGCTTGAATATAACTGTGCTGTGCTTCCTTGTCGGATGCATAGAGAATAACAAGCTTATCGTCCTTATCCGTTTGCTTGTCCTTTACTTTTTCCTGCAACTCTTCGAAGGTGAAATAGTCACCATCTACGGTCGGATAAAGCGCAAATTTTTCCGCCTTGTCGTAAAATTTATCCTCGGAGAGCATCCCGTATTCGATAACGATCTTGATGTCGTTCCACTTCTTCTCGAAATCCTCCCGGTTGTCTTTGAAGAGGGAATTCAATTTGTCCGCCACCTTTCGGGTGATATAGGATGCTATCTTCTTGACCGCCCCATCGGCTTGTAAATAAGACCGAGATACGTTCAATGGGATGTCAGGGGAATCGATGACCCCGCGCAGCATGGTCAGGAATTCGGGAACGATGCCCTCGACATTGTCGGTCACAAAGACCTGGTTCTGATAGAGTTGAATCTTGTCTTTCTGGATGTTGAGGTCATTGGTCAACTTTGGGAAATACAGTATTCCCGTTAAATTGAACGGATAGTCCACGTTCAAATGAATGTGGAACAAAGGCTCCTCGAACTGCATGGGATACAGCTCGCGGTAGAACTCCTTATAGTCCTTTTCCTCCAGTTCGGTGGGCTGTTTGGTCCACGCCGGGTCGGGATTGTTAATAATATTATCGACTTCCTGGGTAGGGGCGGGATCATCTTCCTTAGCGTCTTCCGGTTTGGGAAGCGTTTCCGTTTTGGTGCCGAACTTGATGGGGATCGGCATAAACTTATTGTACTTTTTAAGCAGTTCGCTGATGCGGTTATCCTCCAAGAACTCGGTAGAATCTTCCGCGATATGGAGAATGATTTCCGTACCATGGTCCTCTTTCTTTCCTTCGGTCAAGGTGAAATTAGGCGACCCGTCACAGCTCCAATGTACCGGCTCGGCATCCTTCTTGTAGCTTTTGGTCAATATCTCGACCTTCTCGGCGACCATAAAGGCGGAATAGAATCCGAGGCCGAAATGTCCGATAATCCCCGAGTCCTTTGCACCGTCCTCATACTTGTTCAAAAACTCCTCTGCCCCGGAGAAAGCAATATCGTTGATGTATTTCTTGACCTCTTCCTCGGTCATACCTATACCCTGGTCGATGATATGTAATTTTTTCCCTTCTTTATCGACCTTGACCTCTATGATGGGATGGCCGTAATCCACCTTCGCTTCTCCGATAGCGGCGAGGTGCTTCAGTTTTAGCGTTGCGTCGGTCGCGTTGGAAATCAACTCCCTCAGAAAAATCTCGTGGTCGCTGTATAAAAACTTCTTGATCAGCGGAAAAATATTTTCCACTGAAACGTTAATCTTACCTGTTGCCATAAAATTGTGTTTTATTTATTATAGTACTCTTCCTCTGTCCTGCACTTCGGCAGGACTTTTGTGAATGGTTAAATACCGATGGAAAACGCGTGTTGCAAAAAAACCTGGTTTGCGCGGTATTTTACTCGATTCAATGCAATGGGTCAAAAAAAATACCACACCTGATGATAGTGACAAACTGACATATTGATTTAAGCCCCAGTATCGCTATCATACTGTTTCTCGGACCATACAAAAGGAATTTGAACTAAAATCAGCTTGTAAAATCAATTTTAACATTTATTTGTTTAAAGAATATTATAATTAATTAAACATTTTTATTATATTTGAATCGATTATGGGAAGAATGCTATGAAAAAGATTTTTTTCACATAATCATGTTTTGATTATTTATTGGTTAGGTTGTGAAAACGTGTCCTTTTCAACGGGGGCACGTTTTTGTTGGCAGGCCGAGGAGGTTGAAGATCCGTAAGAATAATAGGGTCTCCTTTCGTTTTGCAGAAAGTCTTTACAATTGCCATGGGCGAGAATCGCATATTAATTGGTAAGCCCTTAACACGAATCGAAGGCGAAAATATCTACTTTTAAATGATGCTGGTTCAACATTGAAAAATCAGATCCAACATACTAAAAAAAACGAGATGGCGAAAACAAGAACCAAGGCGAAAAAGATTACTGAAGATGAGATAATAGCCTTGTATATGGATTATGTGCTCGAGCATGAAACGGTGCCCAAATCCATCTACAAGCTCTGTAAAAAGAACAGCATTGAGGAAGCGGATTTTTATCGGTTCTTCGGCTCGATTGAAGGTATCCAAAAAGAAATCTGGAACAAGTTCTATACGAATACGGAAAGCTTGTTGCTCAAAAACAAAGAGTACGAGGGTTTTACCAATAAGGATAAAATGCTCACATTTTTCTTTACCTTCTTTGAGATGATGACCCTGAATCGGAGCTATGTGCTTTTTGCGCTGCAAGAGAACAACGGAGGGTTAAAAAATATGCGGCAATTAAAAGGTCTTAGAAATCATATCAAGGGTTTTGCCACCGATCTGATCGATGAGGGAAATGCGGAAAAAAACTCGAAAATTACTCAACATAGTCCCACCCTTTTCTCGGAAGGGGCATGGCTGCAGTTCCTTTTCGTGCTCAAATTTTGGATGAAGGACGGTTCGCCCGGCTTTGAAAAAACCGATATGGTTATCGAGAAATCCATTAACACAGTGTTCGACGTGTTCGATAATACGCCCCTTGAGAATGTGATCGATCTTGGAAAGTTTTTGTACAAGGAGACCTTTGCCTGAGAAACGGTAGATGGGGAGAGCACGGAGAGCAAAGATTAGAGCGAAGAAAACCGATATTAGGAAGTGGGGATGCAAATAGATGTACTGAACGCTGACCCATCTTCTCATCCCAGATTACGAACAACGCTAATGATAGTACGACCCTATGAAGACCCTTGACAACATACCGACCGGAAAAATTGAACGCGCCGGCAAACTGGTGAAGACCGGTGCCAAGATCGGTGGTAACTATCTGAAATATTACGGCAAGCGTTTGGTCAACCCCGATTTGAACCGCACCGAACTCGATGAGGACAATGCCGGAGATATCTACGATGGGCTCAAAAGTCTTAAGGGCAGTGCCTTAAAGGTAGCCCAGATGTTGAGCATGGAAAAAAATCTTTTGCCGAGGGCCTATGTGGAAAAATTTTCGCTCTCCCAATTTTCGGTGCCTCCACTTTCCGCTCCCTTGGTGCGCAAGACATTTAAAAAATATCTTGATCAGTACCCCGAAGACCTCTTCGATACTTTCGAAAGCGACTCCATCAACGCCGCGAGTATCGGACAAGTACATAAGGCGACCAAAGACGGGAAAGAGTTGGCCGTGAAGATCCAATATCCCGGGGTCGCCGAAAGTATAAGTAGTGACTTGGCGCTGGTCAAGCCGATAGCCATCAGAATGTTTAACCTTCAAGGGAAAGACTCGGACAAATATTTTAAGGAAATCGAGAATAAGCTTATCGAGGAGACCAATTACATCCTCGAGCTTGAACAGAGCGAAGAGATTACCGAAAAGTGTGGGATTATTCCCAATTTGGAATTTCCGAAATACTATAAGGAACTGTCCAGCGAGCGTATTATTACGATGGATTGGATGTACGGGCAGCATCTCAGTGACTTTGCAAAAACGGACTTTTCCCAAGAACTCGGTAATTCCCTAGGTCAAACTCTTTGGGATTTTTACATGTATCAGATTCACGGGTTGCGAAAAGTGCATGCTGATCCCCACCCCGGCAACTTTTTGGTCAGCGATAATGAAACCTTGATCGCTATCGATTTTGGGTGCATAAAGGTAGTACCTGATAGTTTCTACGTTCCGTATTTTGAACTGGCGAAGAAAGAGAGCATTGAGAACGATGCCATTTTTACCGAAAAAATGTACGAATTGGAGATTCTTACCGAGACCGATACTCCAGAAGAGCTCAAATTCTTTAAAGCGCTTTTCAAGGAAATGCTGACCTTGTTCACCTCGCCGTTCAACGAAGAGCGCTTTGATTTTGGCGCGGATGATTTTTGGAATAGGATTGCCGATTTGAGTGAACGTTACGCCAAGAACAGCCAAATCCGAAAAATGAACGGAAATCGTGGTTCCAAACATTTTTTATATATGAACCGGACTTTTTTCGGACTTTACAACCTATTGCACGACCTAAAAGCCACAGTGGACGTAAATAGTTACCAAAAATTTCTCTCCGAATAGATTCGTTTCTTAATATTGTTCCTGTCAAGAAGGCTGCGATAAAAGTTTGGGCCTGTCTTCATCCTAAATAATCGAAACCATGTACAGTTCAAAATTAACGGGACTTGGATATTTTGTACCCGACAATACTGTGACCAACGACGATTTGGCGCAAATGATGGATACCAATGACGAGTGGATTCAAGAGCGTACCGGAATCAAGGAGCGGCGGCACGTGATTAAAGGGGAAGACACCACGACCAGCATGGGCGTCAAGGCCGCCAAGATTGCAATCGAACGGGCGGGTATCGACAAAGATGACATCGACTTCATTGTCTTCGCTACCTTGAGTCCCGATTACTATTTCCCCGGTCCGGGGGTCCTGGTCCAGCGCGACCTCGGCATCAAGACTGTTGGTGCCCTTGACGTGAGAAATCAATGTTCCGGCTTTATATATGCGCTTTCGGTGGCCGACCAGTACATTAAAAGCGGCATGTACAAGAATATTCTGGTCATAGGCTCCGAACTGCATTCCCACGGTTTGGACATGACGACCCGGGGCAGGGGCGTATCCGTCATTTTTGGTGACGGGGCGGGCGCTGCCGTCGTAAGTCGTGAAGAGGGCAGCTCAAAAGGCATATTATCGACCCATTTGCATTCCGAAGGGCAGCACGCCGAAGAGCTTGCGCTCACGGCTCCGGGCATGGGCGAACGTTGGGTGACCGATATTCTCGAGGACAATGACCCCGATGATGAATCCTACTATCCACATATGAACGGCCAGTTCGTTTTTAAGAATGCGGTCGTACGTTTCAGTGAGGTGATCGTAGAAGGCTTGAAGGCAAACGGACTCTCCAAATCCGATATCGACCTTTTGGTACCGCATCAGGCCAATCTGCGAATTTCCCAGTTTATCCAAAAGAAATTCGAGTTAAAGGATGATCAGGTCTTTAATAACATCATGAAATACGGGAACACGACCGCCGCATCCATCCCCATCGCCCTGACCGAAGCCTGGGAAGCGGACAGGATTAAGGAGGGCGACCTAGTGGTCTTGGCCGCTTTCGGTAGCGGATTTACCTGGGGGAGCGCAGTTATACGTTGGTAAGGACGTGACCGTCTAGCCTTGCCAGCCATTCAGGCTGCCACTTTCAGAATGCTAGTTCTGATTTAGAGATGTATTCCCCATAAACTTTGGCCTGGTAGGGTCGGAAATTAGGGAAACCGTTTTTGGTAAAGTTTCAATACAACTCCAATATGAAAAAAACACTGGTTCTCGGGGCATCCCTAAAATCGAGCCGATTTAGCAATTTGGCGGTCAACCGCTTGTTGGACCACGACATTGAAACCGAGGCTTTCGGACTCAAAAATGGGGAAATCCGCGGCGTAGAAATCAAGACCGATTTTGAGGACTTTGAAAATATCCACACGGTGACCCTTTACGTTGGGCCCAAGCATCAATCCCCGTACGTTGACAACCTCTTACAACTTCGACCCAAGCGGGTCATCTTCAATCCGGGAACGGAAAACCCTGAGCTGTACGAAATTCTGGAAAACGAGAATGTTGAGTACGAAGTAGCCTGCACCTTAGTGCTTTTGGCAACGGGGCAGTACTGAAGCAAAAACTATGGGCGGACCTAAAGGTTCTTCGAACGCCCGACCAACTCTGAGCACCTAAATTCTAACTTAATACAGCCACCAACGACTACAGGCCAACAACTATCTCGGTCGGATTAACAGCAGCCCCAAAATCGTCAGCCCCGCATTAACGGCGATGCTGATAAATCCGAAATCGAAATCGAATTGCGAGGCGCTGAACCAGCTCAGTGCAAAGGTAAGCACGGGAGCGGCGATGCATACGATCGGCACCAGTCTATCCTTAGCCTTGAGCGGCGTGAACATCCCGAAAAGAAAGAGTCCCAATAACGGACCGTAGGTATATCCTGCCACATTAAAGATCAAGGAGATCACGTCGCCCCGGCTATGGGAAAATGCCATGATGATTATAAACACCACTACCGAGAACCCGATGAGCACCCAATTCTTGAATTTCTTCTTTTCGTTTCCGGTTTTTTTCGAGACATCCAAAAAATCATAGGTAAAGGAGGTCGTAAGCGCCGTTAGGGCGGAATCCACACTAGAAAATGACGCGGCGATTATCCCCAATAAAAAACTGATTCCCGTAATCAGTCCCAAGTGGTTCAAGGCGAGTTCGGGAAAGAGGGTGTCCGTATCCAAAAACTGTCCCTCGGCTCCGACCGGGAGGGTTATGCCCTGTCTTTCGGCATAAATGTACATCAGCACGCCAAGCCCGAGAAACAGAAACTGGGTCACGGCAAGGATCATGCTATAGGTCAGGGTGTTTTTTTGCGCGTCCCATTGGTTCTTGCAGGTCAGCGTCTTTTGCATCATGTTTTGGTCCAGCCCCATCATGGCGATGGCGATCAATATCCCCGCGATAAACTGCTTGTAGAAATTGTTGGCCGATTGCGCCTCCCAGTTGAAGACCTGAAAATATTCGTGTTCCGTGACCGCTTGGATCGACCCCGCCAGCGAGAGGTCGAGGGACTGCGTAATGCTGTAAATTGTCACCACCGCCCCGGTAATCAAGAACAGCGTCTGCATGGTGTCCGTCCACACAATGGTCTTAATGCCCGTTTTGTTGGTGTAGAGCCACACGAGCAATAAAATAATGACGACCGTCACGAAAAAGGGGATGCCCACCCGGTCGAAAAAAGCGAACTGCAGTATTTTGGCAGCCAGTAATAACCGAAGCGCTGCCCCGAACGATTGCGAGATCAAAAAGATAAGGGAACCGGTTTTATTCGTGTAGCGGCCAAAACGATCATTGAGGTACGCGTAGATCGAGACCAATCGCAATCGATAGTAGAGAGGCACGAGTACAAACGTAATGAAAAGGTAGCCGACCACGTTTCCCAATACGAACTGAAAGAAAAATAGGAAGTTGTTGCCCACCATGCCCGGCACCGATACGAAGGTCACCCCAGATAGGCCCGCCCCGACCATCCCGAAGGCCACCAAGAACCAGGGCGATTCGCGGTCGCCGGTAAAAAAGGATTCGTCGCTACTGTTGCGCGATGTAAAATACGAGATGATCATCAGAAGGACGAAGTAGGCGGCGATAACGGAAAAAACAAGGTAGATGCTCACAGGTGGGGTGCTTAGTTTGGATGGAGGCTATATGGTCGTTGGCTTAGAATCAGTTGTATTTGCAGAGAACCTTTGCGCTAGTCTTTTCTGGACCGATGGTTTTACGGACAGGGCGCTTCGATTCGGACGTTCTTTTTCCGGACATACTTAAGTAGGATATGGTTTCCGGCGGAAGTTAAGGAAATGTTGGGAAACTAGCTCTAATATTTTCTATGGTCCAAAAGCTGATTGGATGAATTGGGATCAGTGTACCGGATCGAATCTTTATGGAACTGTTTCCAACGAAGGAAGGATGCATAATCAAAAGAAACGCTACTGGTCGATATTAGGGCTGCCAAGATTAAAGATAATATAGAGGGGTAGCAAGTACGCAAAGTTCACGGTATCAAAAGGTTTTGCCGTTTTATGGGTTCTTGGAAGAGGTGTAAAAAACGGGTTCCCAACCCCCAAATAGTAAAGATTCAACGTTCAAAAATACGATATGGCTTTTGTACTATTTTTCTTCTTGATAACTCGCTTTAACGATCATATCGCGCACATTAACTTTAATTTAATATAATTTTCATGGTGACATTTGGTTTTCGGACTACTTTCATAATGTTAAATTATGCTAAGGGTCTCCTAAGAAACTGTTAGCCTGCGTGGAATTTGCGAAGTCTTTGTGGTTCAGGCCATTGAGAAATCTTCCGGCTGGTATAACATATTCGACCATGGCAAAAAAGACGCAAGGCCAGATTGGGGAACGCATTATTTGATCAACGCTAACTTTAACTTCTAACTTAAAATCAAGATCATGAAGAGAACACTGATGAAAAATTTGTTGTGGATCGGGGCATTTTTATGTCTAGGCTTCGCCAAGGCACAGACGGTAAGCGGTACCGTTTCCGATGCAATGGGGCCCTTGCCCGGGGCCAATGTGCTGGTCAAGGGCACCACCAATGGTACACAGACCGATTTTGACGGGAATTACACGTTGGATGATGTAGCCGAAGATGCGACCTTGGTCATTAGCTACATTGGTTACAGTACTATGGAAATACCCATCGAAGGTAGGTCTCGGATTGACGTCACTTTGGAAGAGGATGCCGCAGAATTGGACGAAGTGGTGCTCGTAGGATACGGTAGTACGAAAAAATCCGACCTTACCGGGGCAGTCGGGCAGGTCAGTACCGAAGAGATCCAGGAGCGGCCGGCACAATCGTTAAATCAGGCTATGGCAGGACGGCTTGCCGGGGTGAAGGTCAATACCACCTCCGGCCGACCGGGCGGTAAGACCAACGTACGTATCAGGGGGTTCAGTTCGATCAATTCGTCGAACAACCCTTTATATGTAGTCGATGGAGTGCAACTACCACAAGGTAACCTAGACCAGTACAGTTCCGCCATTGACTTTTTAAATCCGAACGACGTGGTTTCCATCGAAGTGCTGAAAGACGCCTCTTCCACCGCCATCTACGGGGCGCGGGGTGCCAACGGAGTCATTTTGATAACGACCAAAAGAGGACAGGCCGGGGAAGGCAGGATCAGCTATAATGTGGAGTACAACGTCAAGGAATTCGGTCCTAATTTCGCCGAAGTGCTCAATGCCGAAGAATATGCAAGGGTCGAGCAGCTGGCCTGGGAAAATTCCGCCAAATTCGACCCCGAAGGATGGGCCGCGGGAAACTATGCCCAGTATGAACCCCGATTGAAGCGACAAGATCCATTGATTGCCCCGTTGTTCGATAGCGACGGCAATGCCCTTTATGACACCTACTGGCCCGGGGAAACACAGCAACACAGACTGTCGCAGAACCATCAACTTGGATTTTCGGGAGGCAACGAAAGAACTACCTATGCCATTTCGGTTGGAATCAACGATGAACAGGGCCTGCTCAAGAATACCTATCTCAAACGGTATTCCGGTCGTTTTAATATCGATGACCAAATCAAGGACTGGGTGAAGATCGGAGGGTCGCTCAGCTACAACTACCAGACCGAAAACCTGGCGGATACCAACGACCAGGTACCGCGAAGGATGGTCGAGGATTTTCCGTTTTTACCGGTGCGTTATCCCGACGGCCATCCAAGGGCAGGGATTTTTGCCGATAATAGGGATTACCCTTTTGCGGAAGGTACTTACAGCTCCGTCCACCGATTAGATGGGCAACAGTATATTTTGAATACCCAGACCGCCACCGGAAGTGTCTACTCGAATATCAATTTTACGCAAGACCTTCAAATGCGTACGGTGGTAGCTGCCAATATGATTACCCAAGAAAATCCCGAATTCCGTGATGCTACCCTGGCGGGCAACAATCAGGCTTTTGCCTCGATCAGTAGTAACAGGGAAACGTTCTGGTCCATTGAAAATTACGTTACCTATACCAAGGAGATCAACGAGAACAATTCCTTGACCGCCCTATTAGGTATCTCTTGGCAACAATCGAATTCGCTCTATTTTAATGCGGAAGCCAATAATTTCCCTACCGACTATCTTCAATACAATAATTTGGGCGCAGGTTCCGATAATTTAGGAGTTGATTCCAACGCAGAGCGTGAAGCCTTGAATTCGTATTTCGGAAGGCTCAACTACAATCTGTTCGGTAAATACTTGTTCACCTTTACCGGTAGGGCAGACGGTTCCTCAAAATTCGGTGAGAACAACAAGTTTTCCTTTTTTCCATCGGCAGCTTTTGCCTGGAGAATTTCTGAAGAGAACTTCCTAAGGGATAACGAAACGATATCCAATCTAAAGCTCAGAACCAGTTATGGAGTTACCGGTAACTCCGAAATACCTCCCTATTCCTCGCTATCCCTATTGGGCTCCGGCTATCAGACCATTTGGGGCGGAAATCGCGTAGGGGGTACGGGATTGAACCGATTGGCGAATCCCGACTTAAAATGGGAAAAGACTGCACAATACGACGTAGGCCTCGAATTGGGCCTGTTCAACAATCGCCTCAGCGTTGAGACCGATGTCTATTATAGGAAGACGACCGATATGTTATTAGATGCCCCTGTGCCCGAATCCAGTGGGTACGAGACCATCCGACGAAATGTGGGGTCCATGGAAAACAAAGGGCTCGAGGTTTCGTTGAATACGAAGAACATTGTTACGGAAGACCTAATGTGGGACACTTCCTTCAATATTTCGATGAATCGGAACAAAGTGCTCACCTTGGCCACTCCCTCCGATATTTTCGGGGTCGGGGGACCGGGCATTACCAACCCGACCAACGTAATACGTATCGGTGAACCGGTGGGATCGTTCTGGGGCCTGACCCGTTTGGGTACCTGGAATACCGACGAGGCCGAAGAGGCAGCCAGTTTTGTAAGCTATCGTAACGGACTTACGATATTGCCCGGGGATATTAAGTACAAGGATTTTAATAACGACAAGATTATTAACGATGAAGACAGGACAATCATCGGAAACGGATATCCTACCGCTTCGGGTAGTCTGATCAACAATATCACCTACAAGGGTATCGATTTTACCTTGGACCTTCAATATTCCTGGGGCAACGATGTGATGGACATGAACCTACACTCCAGCGAAGACCGACAGGCATTGGCCAACAGTTATAGGACGGTATTGAATGCCTGGACTCCAGATAATCAGGACACTCCCATCGCACAGGTCCGGGATACCCGGGCGGGTTACGTGACCAATGTAGATTCCCATTGGATCAAGGACGGCTCCTTCCTACGGGGCAGAAACCTGATGGTAGGCTATTCTTTCGGTCCACAGCTGCTCGAACGCCTATACCTGAACAAACTCCGTCTATATGCCTCTACCCAAAATTTCTTTTTGTGGACGAGCGAAGAGCTTATTGGAGACCCCGAGGTCATACCCATTCGTGGTGGGCAAGGAAATAATGTGTTCTCCCAAGGAATGAAATGGCACGAATACCCTAGGTCGACCACATTTGTCATCGGACTTCAAGTGGGTATTTAATCATTGGTTAATTCTAAACTATAGACATCATGAAAAATTTCATAAAACAACATATAAATAAGATTCTAGGATTATCGATGCTGTTAATAGGTACGGTAGGGTGTTCTGATTTTTTGGACGAAGAGGATCCGTCCAATTTACAGCCTGAAAGTTTTTACACCACCGCCACGCACGCCCAGGCAGCTATCGCGGCAGTATATGCCGATGCCCGATTTGTGGGTGACGGTGCCGGTATTTTCTCGTCCAATTGGCAACTTTTAATGGCCCCGACGGGAACCACCACAACGGAGACGGCCCAAAATTCGGACCTGAACAACCTGTATTCCCTATCCTATGATGACAATAACCTGCACGTCAGAAATTGGTGGGGCGGTATTTACGAAGTTATCGCCAATGCCAATTTGGTGCTTGAAAATGTACCCGGTATCGACATGGAAGAAGCGGAAAAGAATAGGATATTGGGTGAGGCAAAATTCTTGCGTGCCTGGGCCTATTTCTACGCGGTCAGGCTCTGGGGCGATGTTCCCCTGATTACCCAGCCCCAAAGTGCCACTTCCGAGGACTTTTTCCCTGAAAGGGCACCGCAGCAGGAGGTTTATGCCCAGATCCTTACCGACCTGACCGAAGCGGAAAATGCTGGCCTTCCGTGGACCGATGAGAGCGGCAGGGTATCCGAAGCTGCCGTCAAGACGCTATTGGCCAAAGTGTACCTGACCATGGCCGGAAATCCGCTGAACGAAACGGCAAGGTATGCCGATGCAGCCGCCAAGGCGAAAGAGGTTATCGATAATGCCGGTACCATCCGACTTTTCGAAACCTACGGACAACTGCACGACGAAAGTTTTAACAACATGGGAGAGCATATATTTAGCCTACAGTATAACGATCTTGTGGCCGCGAACCCGATGGGCAATATGTATCCGAACTTTCAGCCTGTCACCTACCGGGGGCCTTCGGGAACCGGAAGTACGATACCCGATATCGATTTCTACAATTCATATGATGATGACGATTTAAGAAAAGAGAATCGGGAAGGCTGGTTCTATACCAGTTATTACGAAGACGGTAGCGGCGAACTCTTTGATTTGGGCAAACCGTATATTTTCAAATATTTTAATCGTGCCGCCAACGGAACCCAAGGCGTTCCCGGTACGGCCAAGGATAACCTGAACCTGATGATTTTCCGATATGCCGAGGTGCTCTTGATCTATGCGGAGGCCTCCAACGAAGTCGGCGGGCCGACCCAAGAAGCCTGGGAGGCCTTGAAGGCGATCCGTGACCGAGCCACCCTCGATACCCCGGCTTTGGGTACCTTCGACCAACAATCTTTCCGTGAGGCCGTGTGGACCGAAAGATGGCACGAGCTCGCTTTTGAGATGAAGGTGTGGTTCGACATGGTACGGTTAAGACAAGTGTACAATGTCACCACTGGTGGCTTTGATAATTTTGTCGGACACGTGAACTTGAATTCCGATCAGGCGTTACAAGAAAAACATCTGTTGTTTCCGTTGCCCGAACAGGAGATTATAAATAGTCCGAATCTGACCCAGAACCCCGGATATTGAGAAAGAGTTTATGTTTTGAGTTAGTTTATGTTTTGAGTTAGTTTTTTTTTGAGTTGGTTGAAAAGCGGGGCATTGCTCCGCTTTTTTCATGCGATTAATCATCGGTTTACAAAATAAATATCTCGGTTGTTCCGTTAAAATACTTCCAAACCTAAACTGAACCAGATTATGGGTAAACCAAAGTATGTATTGCTGGCGTCGATGGCGTTGGCGCTCGGCACAAGTTGTGAAAAATCGTCATCCGACGAATTCGAGGAGGTCAACGGCAAAACCGTGGAAAAGCGTTTATCTTCCATTGCCTTTGCGTCGGCACAGGACCCGGAAGAAAACGAAAAAGTGGAATTTTTCTACGATGTCGATAAAAAACTGACCCGTGTTTCCGACGGTACGGGTACCAGCGAGTTCGTCTATGATGACAAAGGTCTGACCGACGTTACCGGCGATAGTGAAAACGATAATTTCAATATAGAAGAGCTGTACAAGTCCCCCTACGATGCCTTTGAGACCGGCGATGTGACCGCCTATGACGCAAATGGCAACCCCAGTGAAATCATCTTTTTTGAAAAGGAATATGATTATGGTACAGACAACCCAATTAAAAAACAATATACGGCCGAACTGGCATATGAAGCCACCCCCAACGTTTATTTTCACACCCTGAAGTCCGCAGGTCTGATCGAGATTCTCGATAAAGTAAAACTGAACTTTAACATGCAACCGCAGGCCAAGGAAATGCTGAAGGCAAAGGCCCTTTTACCGAACAATAACCTATCCAAGATTACTTATAAAAACGAGGAAGGGGAGGTCGAGCATGAAATCGATACCATTTATACCTATGACGCGGATGACTATCCGATTCAGGTCACCGTAAAATCGATGTCGAGCGGAGTAACAAAGGTATTCAAAATCGACTATACCTACTTGTAATCAAGAACGATGCATTCTTATTTAAGGATGTAGTATAGATGTTATAAACCCCGGGGCAAAGTTTCGGGGTTTTACAGGATAATCGAGATTTGAAGGCTCCGAGGCTTGCCTCGGAATGCTAATATTCTTTCCTTATGAATGCCTCCTGAGCTTGCCCCGACGTAGTTGACTTTTGTTGCGTTTTATGAAAATAGGGTTGAGGTAGGCAGATTGCCATCTACAGCTTTGTTCGTTGACACCAAAGAACGTCTGGTAGTGTACTTCGTTTGCTTGCCAGAATGAATCTTTCGGCTGGCCGGCACGACTGTGTCGTTCAGCTGTGCGCTCGGTACGGGCCAAGGGTAGAGACCGGATTCAACGGACGAAAAATCTTCAACTGCCACTACGGCGGTTATGTAAGCATCGGATGGGCCCATGACGAATCGCAGGTAAAAGAGGAACTCGAGACGAGTTCTTTAAAACCGTTTTATGAACCGCTTCGGTAATCACAGTAAAATTGTAAATTTGTGGGATGGAATTTTCTTCTAAACTCCTTGAGAACGCTGTTTATGAAATGTCGCAGCTGCCCGGAATCGGCAAGCGGACGGCATTGCGTTTGGTATTGCACCTATTAAAGCAGCCGGAAGACCGCACGACAAAATTGGCCCGTGCCCTGGACGCTGTCAGAAAGGATATCAAGTTCTGCTCCCAATGTCATAATATTTCCGATGCGGAGATTTGCGAAATTTGTGCAAGCCCCAAAAGAGATAGAAGTCTCATCTGTGTCGTAGAGGACATCCGCGATGTGATGGCCATTGAAAACACAAGTCAATACAAAGGCTTGTACCATGTTTTGGGAGGAAAGATCTCGCCTATGGAAGGGATAGGCCCCCACGACCTGAATATTGCCTCCCTGATCAAGAAGGCCCGGCAGGGCGAAACCAAAGAGTTTATTTTTGCCTTGAGTTCTACGATGGAAGGTGATACGACCAATTTCTATATCTTTAAGCAATTGGACGGGCTCGATGTCAACATCTCGACTATCGCCAGGGGCATAGCCGTAAACGACGAGCTGGAATACGCCGACGAGGTGACCCTTGGACGGAGCATCCTGAACCGGGTTCCCTTTGAGAGATCGCTAAAGGCCAACTGATAAGCAAAATTGAGGTGGAATGGATAGGGTACGAGCGAATGCATTTCGAAAGCGGAATACTGGGAATGGACTGGTCGTAAAGTAGCTTTATCCAACAGTTTAAACAACGCCATTAATTTAAAATAGCATCTAACGATATGTCAAAATTCGAACTGAAATTACCGCGAATGGGGGAGAGTGTTGCCGAAGCGACCTTGACCACCTGGTTGAAGGATGTAGGCGATACCGTTGAGCTCGATGAACCGGTCTTCGAGATTGCGACGGACAAGGTGGATAGTGAAGTCCCCAGCGAAGTCGAAGGCGTACTGATAGAAAAACATTTTGAAGTGGATGATGTCGTCAAGGTAGGTCAGACCGTTGCCGTAATCGAAATCGAAGGCGGGGCTTCTGATAGCCCTGGAAGCCAAGGTAAGGCATTCTCAGGATCGGATGCTGAAGACCAAACTGCGGACAAGGAAAAATCGGGGGAGCAAGCGGCCGCAGAGGTTGAGGAATCGGTCAAAATGGCCAAGGAAACGGCCAGTGCCCCGAAGCATCGTCCTGATACACCGCAGCAGGACTCGGAGCGCTTCTATTCCCCCTTGGTCAAGAATATTGCCAAACAGGAAGGGATTTCCTTGGCCGAATTGGATGGAATAACCGGTTCGGGCCTGGAAGGCCGGGTCACCAAGAACGATATTTTACAATATGTGGAGGAGCGAACCGATGCCCCCGCCGAAGCAGGTTCCCGACCAAAAGTGGGGGCCGCACCGGCCACGGAGGCTGCGGGCAAGCAAGCTGCCACGGAACGGGACCGAACCGGACAAGGTTCCGAAAAAGGGGTGTCGACGCCAGAGAGAGATGCCCGGGCGACAGAAAAACCGGCCGCGTCGACCGTATCTTCTTCCGATGGGCACGAGATAATCGAGATGACCCGTATGGGCAAGATGATTGCCAAACATATGGTCGACAGCGTTTCGACCTCGGCCCACGTTCAGAGCTTTATCGAGGTCGATGTGACCCCTATCGTCAATTGGCGCAACAAGGTAAAAGCGGATTTTGAGAAGCGGGAAGGCGAAAAACTGACGTTTACCCCTATTTTTTTAGAAGCCGTCGCCAAGGCCCTCAAGAAGTATCCGATGATGAATATTTCGGTGGAAGGCGATACCGTGGTCAAGAAAAAAAGCATCAATATCGGGATGGCCGCTGCACTTCCTGACGGCAACCTGATCGTGCCGGTCATCAAGAACGCCGATCAGCTCAATCTGGTCGGGATGGCCAAGGTGGTCAATGATCTGGCTACCCGCGCCAGGGAAAACGGTCTAAAGCCCGATGAAGTGCAGGGCGGTACCTATACAGTGACCAACGTAGGTACCTTTGGCAGCGTATTCGGAACCCCGATCATCAACCAGCCCCAAGTAGGCATCTTGGCCCTCGGTGCCATTCGGAAACTGCCGGCGGTTATCGAAACCGAGGCGGGGGACTTTATCGGGATCCGCAGTAAGATGTTCTTGTCGCACAGCTACGACCACCGGGTCGTAAATGGTGCCCTGGGCAGTATGTTCGTTAAGGCCGTTGCCGATTACTTGGAGGCCTGGGACACAAACCGGGAGGTGTGAACGTCATCGGGTGAAAAGAGCTCAGACCCTTTAGAGTCCGATTGCATCCAAAAAAGAGTATAGGTAGTATGGTTCTCCATCTGTGGGTTTTCAGAAACCAAAATAGTCTCTTAACATCTTGATAACACTTTTTTTTTATTTTTGCGCCTATCTTTAATGCTTTCCAAACCAAAAAATGCCAAGACAAGTCGCAATACGTTCCCTTACGCATAAAGGGTACCTTTTCTATTTTTTTCTATTACTGCTTCCAATATCCGCTTTTGCACAAGAAGATGAGAGCGATGAGAAGGCACCCATGCGATTATATATCGATTGTAATTGCGATAAGAACTATCTACGGCAAGAAATTCAATATGTAGGCCATGTTCGCGACCAGTCGCAGGCGAACATTAAACTCTTCATTTACGACATTGCCAACGCCAGCGGTGGCCGAAAATATAATTTGGAGTTCGAGGGCAAGGGAGATTATGAGGATATTTTCGGAACCTTGTCCTACGATACTACTGCGAGCATGACGAGTGACGAGGTCAGAAAGGGCCTGCTTGAAAAAGTGCAGTCGGGGCTCTTGAAGTATGTGCTCGAATCGGGACTGGCAGATCAGGTGACCTATACCGTAAATAGCGATGGTACGGGAGAAGTTCAGGAAGTGGATTTTACGGACCCGTGGAACAATTGGATCTTTGAGGTCTATGCTTCCGCGGAACTCGATAAGGAATCCAGTCGAAGGGAATTTGAATATCGCGCCGGTTTCGAGAGCGACCATGTAACCGAGAAATGGCGGATACGCAGCAATTTTCGCTTGTATCAGTCCAACAGCGAATATGAAAGAAACGACGAAACTTTTACCAGCGAGCGTTACCAATTCCTGGGCAACGGCTCGGTGGTACGAAGTCTTTCCGATCAATGGTCAACCGGGCTTTTTGCAGGGGCGCGCCACGACACCTTTACCAACCTCGATTTCCGCTATTACTTCGAACCCGCCATTGAATTCAATATTTTTCCCTATCGCGAGGTGCTCCGCCGGGAAATTACCTTCGCCTATAAAATTGGATATCTACATAACGATTATATCGAACCGACCATTTACGGAAAGCTCGAGGAAAACGTGTTCAGGCATTCCCTCGACATGCAGGTGCGCTATCGCCAGCCTTGGGGCAGCGTCTATACGCGACTCTTGGGCTCTGCCTTTCTCGATGATTTCGAAAAGAATAGAATCCAGCTGAACAGTAGCCTGTCCATCCGTGTGTTCAAGGGGCTGTCCGTTCGGTTTTCCGGCCGGTTCGAGATTATTCGGGACCAGATCAACCTACCCGGGGGCGATGCCTCTATCGAAGACGTGCTGCTACAGCAGAAGCAGATCGCCACCGATTTTGAGCTGCGCTTCAGTGTCGGTCTGAGCTATACTTTCGGCTCTGCCTTCAATAATGTTATCAATACCCGGTTGTAGGGAGGCGGAAGCCGGCCCTTCGACCTAATTCGGGAATAAAATTTGACATTGGTTTTTCAGAACCTTCCCAACCCCTATCTTTGTCCGAAACAACAGTGATGGATTTAAAACTTACACGGCCGATATGCTTCTTCGACCTGGAAACCACGGGAACCAACATCGCCAAAGACCGAATCGTTGAGATCGCCATCCTGAAGGTGCATCCCAACGGTACCTCAGAAAGCAAAACATGGTTGGTAAATCCGGGGATGAAAATTCCCGATGAGGTGATTGCCATCCATGGGATATCCAACGAAAAAGTAGCGAACGAACCTACTTTTAAGGAACTGTCCAAGGAAATATACGCTATGATCAAGGACAGCGATTTAGGCGGTTACAACTCCGATCGCTTCGATATTCCTTTATTGGTAGAGGAAATGCTACGGGCCGATATCGATTTCGATATGAAGAACACGGTGGCTATCGACGTCCAGACCATTTTTCATAAAATGGAAAAACGCACTCTCGGCGCGGCCTATAAATTTTACTGCGGGAAGGAGTTGATCGATGCCCATAGTGCCGAGGCCGATACGCTGGCGACCTACGAGGTGCTGAAATGCCAATTAGATCGCTATCCCGAACTGGAAAACAACGTTAAAAAACTGGCCGAATTCTCTACGCACCGCCGGTTTGCGGACTTCGCCGGATTTTTGGGATATGACGAAGATGGTATCGAGATTTTTTCTTTCGGAAAACACAAGGGCAAAAAGGTGCTCGACGTATTGGAAAAGGAACCCGGATATTTCGGATGGATACTCAACGCCGATTTTCCATTATACACCAAAAAAGTGCTGACCCAGGTCAAACTGCAAAGCAAGTTTCCGACTTGAAAGACCAAAAACCAACGAGGGTGTCGAGATTGGTTTTGGATTCGGTAATTTGCCTGTAAGCAGTCGAGAGGTTTTGGTTCGGCCGTTGACCTGTATCTCAATTGCGCTCAATAGAACCGCCCAAAGATAAAGAAACCCGCTTTAGCGTTTTAAGCGGACAAGCGTTAATAAAGAAATAATAAAACCGTGAAGCTGATCTGTATCGGAAGAAACTACACCGATCACATCGAGGAACTGAAGAACGAGAGGCCCAAAGAGCCGGTGGTCTTTATCAAGCCCGATTCTGCCATCCTCCCTAAAGAACAGGATTTCTATATCCCGGAATTTACGGATGAAGTCCACTATGAGGTAGAAGTATTGATAAAGATCAAAAAAGTAGGAAAACACATCCATCAAAAATTTGCGCCTACCTACTACGACGAGGTCGGTCTAGGTATCGATTTTACGGCCCGAGACCTGCAATCGAAACTTAAGGAAAAAGGATTGCCCTGGGAAAAAGCAAAGGGATTCGATGGCGCGGCCATCATCGGAAAATGGCGGCATAAATCGGATTTTAAGGATATTAACGCGCTTGATTTTTCCCTCTTTAAAAATGGAGAGGAAGTACAGTGTGGAAATACGGAACTGATGCTCTGGAAAATCGATGAACTGGTGGCCTACGTGTCCAAATTCTTTACCTTGAAAAAGGGCGACATCCTATTTACAGGAACCCCTGCAGGAGTTGGCAGAATCGCGGCAAATGATTACCTTGCGGGAACTTTGGAGGGACGCGAAATGTTCTCCGTCAAGGTGAAATGATTGATTTTCACTCCATTGCACCAAACCCCACACTATGATTTACAGTCTCGATAAAATAAATGAAATGGCCGATGGAGATGAAGATTTTATCAACTCCGTAATTTCGGTTTTTTTAGAGGAAGTCCCTCAAGATTTAGAGGACCTTGAAATTGCACTCGACCAAAAAAATCACCGTAAAGTCTATGAATTGGCCCATAAGATAAAACCCAATGTCGATCTGTTGGGCATGGAACAGGCCCGTGCCTCTGCGTTACAGATGGAGACCCTGGCCAAGAACGAAGCCGATTTTGCTGAAATTGCGGCGATATTTCCAGGTTTAAAAAAGGATATTCAGCAAGTTGTGGCCGAACTTAAAACGGATTTCGACCCATTGTAGGACGGCTGATATGGATTCACTATACGCCGAGATAATTACCATAGGCGATGAGATTCTCATCGGTCAGATCGTGGACACCAACGCTGCTTTTATTGCCAAACAGCTGACCAAAATTGGGGTAGCGGTCTACCAGATTACCTCGGTACAGGACGACCGGGTACATATGCTACAAGCTCTGGCAGACGCCAAAGAGCATGCTCAGATCGTTATCGTGACCGGGGGACTTGGCCCGACCAAAGACGATATCACCAAACAGGTCTTTTGCGAGTTTTTCAATGATACCTTGATCGAGAACGCCGAGGTTTTGGCCAACGTTGAGCATCTTTTTAAAAAATATATTACCTCCACCCCTATATCCGATATCAACCGAAGGCAGGCCATGGTGCCGTCGAAGGCCACCGTACTTGACAACCCGCATGGCACCGCCCCTGGGATGTGGATGCAATCCGGTGAGACGGTGTTCGTGTCCCTTCCGGGCGTGCCGTTCGAAATGAAGAGCCTGGTAAGGAACGCGGTCATCCCTAAAATCATCGAACAATTCGAGCGTCCCGTTATTGTTCATAAAACCTTGGTCACCTACGGGTTGGGCGAAAGTGCGGTTGCGGCGAAAATCGAATCTTGGGAGAACGAACTTCCCGATTTTGTAAGACTGGCCTATTTGCCAAGTTTGGGCCGGGTGCGCCTGCGACTAACGGCCAAAGGCAAGGACAAAGATACACTGGAAGATACCATTGACGGGGAAATTCAAAAGTTGCCCGCCCTTATCGGCGATATCATGTACGGGATAGAGGACGAAGAGACCTTAGAGAAAGTCGTCTCCAAAATGTTGACCAGAAAAAAGCTGACCTTGGCTACTGCCGAAAGCTGTACCGGAGGCAAGATTGCACAGCAATTGACCGCTTTGCCCGGTGCCTCGGCCTATTTTAAGGGGAGCGTCGTAAGCTATGCCACGGAGACCAAAATCAATGTCCTAAAGGTTCCGCGGGAGACCATCGACGCACATTCGGTGGTAAGTGCCGAAGTAGCTAAGGCCATGGCCGAGAATGTGAGGCATTTGTTGCATACCGACTTTGCCATCGCTACCACCGGAAACGCCGGTCCCACGAAAGGGGATTCCGATGCCGAGGTCGGTACGGTGTTTGTTGCCATTGCATCCGAGAACGGAGTTTTCGCCCAGAAGTTCAATATGGGCAACCACCGAACGCGGATCGTTCAAAAGTCCGTGCACAAGGCACTTGAGCTGCTCCAAAAAGAAATTCTAAAATTCTAAAGTATTGTTTTGTCCATCCACAAAAATGATATAAATTTGCAGCCTGTTTAAAGAAAAATCAGCGCAATGTCAAAAGTTTGTCAAGTCACGGGAAAGAAAGCGATGTTCGGCAATAATGTATCGTTCTCCATCAACAAGACCAAAAGAAGGTTCAATGTGAATCTTTCCAAGAAACGCTTTTACCTTCCCGAAGAAGACCGTTGGGTCACATTGAAGGTATCCGCGAAGGCATTGAAAATCATCAACAAAAGAGGCATCTCCGCTGTAATAAAGGAATCAAGGGCAAAGGGATTGGTAAAATAAGGGGATGGTTCGTATCATCCGTTTAAATTCAATGTAAGATGGCAAAAAAAGGCAATAGAGTACAGGTAATCTTGGAATGTACCGAGCATAAGGAATCCGGTAAGCCCGGTACTTCGCGGTACATTACCACCAAGAATAAAAAGAACACCCCTGGAAGGATGGAGATCAGAAAATTCAACCCCATTCTAAGGAAAATGACGGTGCACAAAGAAATTAAGTAAGAATATTTTTCGAGTTCGGGTAGATTTTCGCCCTTTCTGTCCCTTGGCAGGCTCGCGATAATGATATATAAAACTAGTATCCATGGCAAAGAAGACGGTAGCAACCTTACAGACAAGTTCAAAAAGATTGACCAAGGCCATTAAAATGGTCAAATCTCCTAAAAGTGGTTCTTATACTTTTGTAGAATCGGTTATGGCACCCGAGCACGTTAACGAATGGTTATCGCAGAAGTAGGGATTTAATCGAACAGCATCATGAAGCTCCTTTCGAAAGTTAGGGGCTTTTTTTGTACCTGAACTTGCCGCATACTTTAGTATCTTTGGAACAATCAATACAGTACACGCATGAGCCTATTCAAAAACGTATTCTCTTCCAAAAAAAAGGAAACCCTCGACAAGGGTCTTGAAAAATCCAAATCCTCATTTTTCTCCAAGCTCGGCAAAGCCGTTGCGGGTAAATCGAAGGTGGACGATGATGTGCTCGACAATCTCGAAGAGGTCTTGGTCACTTCGGATGTGGGCGTGAATACGACCCTGAAGATTATCGAACGTATCGAGGCCCGCGTAGCGAGGGACAAGTATATGGGCACGGATGAGCTCAATTCCATTTTACGGGAGGAAATTGCCGGCCTGCTTTCCGAAACCAACTCGGGAGAAGCCGCGGAATATACCGTGCCCACAAATGTAAAACCCTATGTCATCATGGTCGTCGGCGTGAACGGGGTCGGCAAGACCACTACGATCGGAAAATTGGCCTATCAATTTAAAAAACAGGGACTCAAAGTGGTCTTGGGTGCGGCCGATACCTTTCGGGCCGCCGCTATCGACCAGCTCCAAGTCTGGGCAGATCGGGTCGATGTACCCATCGTAAAGCAAAAAATGGGCAGTGATCCGGCCTCGGTGGCTTTCGATACCCTGAGCTCCGCGGTGAAACACGACGCTGACGTCGTAATTATCGATACGGCAGGCCGGTTGCACAATAAGGTGAACCTGATGAACGAACTGACAAAGGTCAAACGCGTGATGCAAAAGGTCGTCGGCGATACGCCCCACGAAGTCCTATTGGTGCTGGACGGCTCCACGGGCCAGAATGCCTTTGAACAGGCCAAGCAGTTTACCAAGGCGACCGAAGTGACCGCCTTGGCCGTTACAAAGTTGGACGGTACCGCAAAAGGCGGAGTGGTCATCGGAATATCGGACCAATTCCGGATTCCTGTAAAATACATCGGGGTAGGGGAAGGAGTGGAAGATCTGCAGGTCTTTAACAAGTACGAATTCGTAGATTCCTTTTTTGGATAGCATATGATGAAAATTGTGCTTTCTACGACGGTTGCCGTGCTGTTCCTTTTTTCCTGTAGGGAAGATAAAAAGGAGGTTGCAGCCGATGTCATTCTTTGGCAACCCTATAACGATTCCGCCGAAGTAGCCGCCAACCGCGATCATGAAATCGAGCGGATGCGGTATAAGCTCATTCAAAGCAAGGTGCTCGACAAAAATGAGGTGTTTCGACCCCTTTACAACGAGGTTTCCAAAATCTCCGGTGCGGAACATAAAGTCCTGAAACCTTTGGTGCTGGAACAGGATATCCCCACGCTACAGTCCCACATTGCCGACGGAAGATTGAGCTATGAAAAGCTCGTTCTCTTCTACCTCCATAGAATCTACCGGTACGAATTGGACAACGAGACGACCCTGAACACTATTTTGGCACTGAACCAAAATGTGGTCGCCGAGGCCAGGAAACGCGATTCGCTGTTCCGGACGGAGCCTTTGAAAAAACGCCATCCCATCTTCGGGATGCCCATTCTGTTAAAGGATAATATCAACACCTCGGGTATGAAGACCACGGCCGGCTCCATTGCGCTCATGGACAACGAGGTCGATGATTCTTTTATAACCCAACAACTGAAAAGGAACGGGGCGCTGATCCTCGGAAAGGTCAACCTGAGCGAATGGGCCTATTTTCTGTGCGAGGGATGTCCCGTGGGATATAGTGCCGTTGGGGGACAGACCTTGAATCCATACGGACGAACGATTTTCGAGACCGGCGGCTCCAGTTCCGGTAGTGGAACCTCCGTGGCCGCCAATTACGCGGTCGCCGCTGTGGGAACGGAAACCTCAGGTTCGATTCTATCGCCCAGCAGCCAGAATTCCGTCGTCGGCCTTAAACCGACTATCGGCCTGTTGAGCAGAACGGGCATCGTACCCATTTCAAGTACCTTGGATACATCCGGTCCGATGACCAAAAACGTGGTGGACAACGCCATCCTACTTTCGGCCATGACCGGGAAGGACAGCGAAGATGCTACCTCGATCGCGACGGACAAGGACTTTCTGAAATCGGTATCGGAAAAAACATCCCTCGAAGGAAAAAGGTTCGGGGCGATGAAAAGCTTGATGGAAGAAGATTCCTTGTACAGGATTACCGTAGAAAATATAAAGAGCTTGGGAGCAGCGATTATCCAATTCGCTCCGCCCGAAGTTGAAATGGACAGCTTTGTGACCATCCTGAACATCGATATGCGCAACGACCTTCCGAAATACCTGAAAACAGAGGTAAAGCACAGGGATGCGGTCAAAATCGCTTCGGTAAAAGATGCCGTAGCGTTCAACAATGCCGATTCCACGGTACGTATCCCCTACGGGCAATCCCTCTTCAGGGGCATCCTGGCCGATTCCACTTCTTCCGAAGGCTTAGCGGAAATCAAGGCCACCTTGGAAAAAAACGGCCGGATATTCTTCGATACGGCGATGAACGCGCATAATCTCGACGCTATCCTATCCATCAATAACTACCATGCAGGCTATGCCGCGGTCGCCAAATATCCTGCTCTGACCGTTCCCATGGGATATAAGGAAGACGGGGAGCCCATCGGCTTGACCTTTATCGCGAAACCTTTTGAGGAAGATAAGTTGTTACGAATGGCGAAGGCTTTTGAGGAAACCAGCGAGATAAGGAGGCCTCCCGCAGATTACGAATAACACAGCATTAAATCGTACCTTTGCGCCCGCTTCGCCGATAAGAAGTCTTCAATCCATATGCAATGCGTACAAAATCCCTTAAAAAAAATAAGATCAACGTGGTCACCTTGGGCTGTTCGAAGAACGTCTACGATTCCGAGGTGCTGATGGGCCAATTGCGGGCCAACGAAAAGGAGGTGGTCCACGAAGAGGAAGGCAATGTGGTGGTCATCAATACCTGCGGATTTATCGCCAATGCCAAGGAAGAAAGTGTAAATACTATATTGGAGTACGTGCAAAAGAAGGAAGCCGGCGAGGTAGATAAGGTCTTCGTCACGGGCTGCCTGAGCGAACGCTACAAACCGGATTTGCAAAAGGAGATTCCCCATGTAGATGAGTACTTCGGGACCAGCGAACTGCCCAGCTTGCTCAAGGCCCTAGGTGCCGATTATAAACACGAGCTGATCGGGGAGCGCCTGACCACGACCCCAAAAAACTATGCCTACCTAAAGATTGCCGAAGGTTGCGATCGGCCCTGTTCCTTTTGTGCCATCCCCCTGATGCGCGGTAAGCACAGGAGCAAGCCTATCGAAGAGCTGGTCGGGGAAGCGGAAAGATTGGCCGCAAAAGGGGTCAAGGAGTTGATCTTGATCGCACAGGACCTTACCTATTACGGCCTCGACCTGTACAAAAAACGGAATTTGGCCGAACTGCTCGAAAATCTGGTGCAGGTCGAGGGTATTGAATGGATTCGATTGCATTATGCATTCCCTACCGGCTTTCCCATGGATGTTTTGGAAGTGATGAAGCGGGAACCGAAAATCTGCAATTATCTTGACATTCCCTTACAACATATTTCCGATAGCATCCTTAAAAGTATGCGACGGGGTACGACCCAGGAGAAAACGACCAAGTTGTTGCGAAAATTCCGCGAAGCCGTTCCCGGAATGGCGATACGAACTACCTTGATCGTAGGATATCCCGGTGAGACCGAGGCGGATTTCCAGACCTTGAAAGACTGGGTGAAGGCCATGCGTTTCGAACGCCTGGGCTGCTTCACCTATAGCCACGAAGAAGATACACATGCCTACTCGCTGGAGGACGATGTTCCGGAAGAAGTCAAGCAGGAACGTGCCAATACGATCATGGAAATCCAGTCCCAAATCTCTTGGGAACTCAATCAGGAGAAAATCGGGAAGACCTTTCGCTGTATCATCGACCGAAAGGAAGGCAACTACTTTGTAGGCCGTACGGAGTTCGATTCCCCCGACGTCGATAACGAGGTGTTGGTCGATGCCTCGAAGCACTACCTGAAACAAGGGGAATTCACCGACCTCAAAATAACAGATGCCGCGGATTTTGACCTGTACGCCGAGCCGGAACAAGTATCCCGCTGAGGGGTGCTATAGGCCTTGAAACTCAAACAGCGACGAAGTCGGGTCCGAACCTTGAAAGGAGTCAAAAGCCGCAATTTCCCCTCCGTTCGTGCGTGTGAAGGGAAAGATTGGATTTTTTTCCTATTTTTAGGGGATAAATCAACCAATCGATGTCCTTTTCCACGTTCGGCGAAATCATGTTGCGCCTTGTTCCCTCCGGACAAGCGGACCGTCTTCGAAATTCATCCCTTTTTGCCGTAGATTATGCCGGTTCGGAATCCAACGTGGCGGTTTCCTTGGCCTGTTTGGGCAATGACGTACAGTTTATCACCAAATTGCCCGATAATCCATTGGGACAAGGTGCTCGACAGTCCCTCGACCGATTTGGGATATCCACGGAAAACTGCATCACGGGAGGAGAAAGAATGGGAACTTATTTCATCGAACTGGGAAGTTCCATCCGTCCCTCACGAGTGGTCTATGATCGCGCCGGTTCGGCGATCGCTACGATGGATAAGGGGGAATTCGATTGGGAGTGCATCCTCAAAAATCAAAAATGGTTGCATGTATCCGGAATCACCCCCGCCCTCTCGAAGCCATGTGCCGAGGCGTGTGTACTGGCTGTAAAGACAGCCGGAAAAATGGGGGTGAAAGTAAGCTTTGACCTAAACTATCGAAGGAGCCTTTGGGACTATCCCAAAAAGGCAAAAGCCATCTTCGATGGGATTTTGGAGCACACCGATCTGGTCTTCGGAAATATCGGCGTGCTAAAAGATGTTTACGGTCTGGTGTTCAATGGAAACAATCCGACGGACAAAACCCTCGATGCCCTTCGGAAGGCGAGACACCTCTTCGGCACGGAACAGCTCGCCTTTACCGTGCGCGACCACAGCTCGGCCTCTCAAAATCGATTGAGCGGTGCCTGTATTTCGGAAAACAATCCCATAATCTCGAATGCGTACGACATCGAAGTTACCGACCGTTTCGGCACCGGGGACGCCTTTGCCGCGGGCTTCCTCCATGCGTTGGAAAAAGGCTGGCACCAACAAAGATGTATCGATTTTGCCACGGCCGCTTTTGCCCTAAAACATACGATGTCGGGGGACATCCACACCAGCGACGAAAGCGAAATCGATGCCATTGTCGCCGGAAATATATCGGGACATGTTATACGATGAGCGAGCATAAAAACCTTAATTGCAAGATGGGAACAACAATCGACCGCATTCTCAGTGAAAAACTGATAGCCGTGATAAGGTTGGAGGAACAAGAGGCCGTAGCCCCTACGGTAAATGCCCTTGTGACCGGCGGGGTACAGGTATTGGAAATTACCACCAATACCCCGGGTTTTGCAAAAGAAATCAAGAACGCACGTGATAGGCATCCGCAAGTCTCAATTGGCGCGGGAACGGTGACCAACGCCGAATTGGCCACACAGGCGATAGCGGCCGGAGCGCAATTTTTGGTGACCCCGAATACCAATAGAACGGTGGCGGAAGTCTCCAATTCCAGCGGCGTCCCCGTAGTGATGGGGGCCGTGACGCCCACGGAAGTCGCCGATGCCCTTACCTATGGTGCCGATATCATAAAATTGTTTCCGGCGGGAAATTTGGGGATTTCCTATTTTAAATCCCTCAAAGGTCCTTTCGACGCCGTACCCTTTTTTGTGGTCGGGGGCATAGACGAAAACAACATTCGGGATTGGTTCGCGGCGGGCATCGGGGGAGTGGGACTGGGAAGCAGTCTGGTCAAAAGTGGTGTCAAAACGGAAGCGGATTTTAAGGAAATTACCGCTTTGGCGGAGAAGTTTTTGAGCTTTCGATCTTTGTGATTTAGCGCTAACGCGATCTGCAACTGAGAGTTTTAGAGGTCAGTAGTCAAAATCCTATAATGAACCTAGCACTAGTTTAAATAATTGATAATAAAAACATAAAAAATGTTCGGGATGTCCGTTCGAGCGCAGTCGAGAACTCCTTGCTTCCAGCCCTTGAGGTCTCGACTGCGCTCGACCCGACAGGAAGGCCGCTTCGAGGTTTTCGACTGCAGTTTATGCTGAGCGCAGTCGAAGTACTCGACCTGACATTTTCCGCTTGTCGAAACAAAGTAACAGCCAACGCTAATGCCCATTATCAATGTAAAATACCCTAATTCAAAATGAAGGAACCCCGCATCGAAAAAATAGAGCTCTTTAAGGTGCCACCGCGATGGTTGTTCCTGAAAATGACGACCGCAAGCGGAATCGTCGGATGGGGCGAACCCGTAGTCGAAGGCAGGGCGGCTACCGTTGAAGCCTGTGTCCGGGAGCTATCGCCGTATGTCATCGGCCGCTCGGCAAACGACATCGAAGACATTTGGCAGACCCTATACCGCGGTGGGTTTTATCGAGGAGGACCCATCTTGATGAGTGCCATCTCCGGCATCGACCAAGCCCTTTGGGATATCAAGGGCAAGCATTTGGGCGTTCCGGTCTACGAACTTCTGGGCGGGGCGGTACGCCAAAAGATGAAAATGTACTGTTGGATAGGCGGAGATAATCCCGAAGTCATGCTCGAACAGGCCCGGGAAAAGGTGCAACAGGGCTACAAGGCCGTCAAGATGAACGCCACCGGTCCTTTTGAATGGATCGATTCCCTGAATTCAATAAAATCCGTGGCCAACAATATGAGAATCTTACGGGAGGAATTCGGCGACGGTTTGGATATCGGACTTGATTTCCACGGAAGGGTCCACAAGGGCATGGTCAAACGCCTGATCGATGAACTTTCACCCTACAGTCCCATGTTCTTCGAAGAGCCGGTGCTCAGCGAAAACAACGAGGCCCTCGATACAATTTATTCCTATACGGGAATTCCGATCGCTACCGGCGAGCGCCTGTATTCCCGCTGGGATTTTAAGGAAGTGTTGCACCGGGGCACTGTGGATATCATCCAGCCAGACGTAAGCCACGCCGGGGGAATCTCCGAAGTACGGAGAATAGCGGGGATGGCCGAAGCCTATGACGTAGCCGTGGCACCGCATTGTCCCCTTGGGCCCGTTGCTTTGGCGTCGTGCCTGCAGGTGGATTTTGCCAGTATCAACGCGGTCATCCAAGAAAGTAGCCTAGGCATCCATTACAATCAAGGTTTCGATCTTTTGGATTATATGGACAATCCCGAGGTTTTCACGGTGAAGGATGGCTATGTCGACCTACTCAAAAACCCGGGGCTGGGCGTGAGCATCAACGAAGAAAAGCTGAAAGAGGGACAAGAAGTCGGCCACGACTGGACCAATCCTATCTGGAGAAACGAAGACGGCAGCCTTACGGAATGGTGAAATTATGGTGGAAATGGAATCAATGTAGAAATGAAACCACGTAAATGTGATTTTAAGTTGAGAATGAAGCCTTTTGAAAATTTGAAAATTCAATCTGTAGTCTACAGAACGAGTTTTAGGATAAGAGGGTGGACGTCGGCCGTAATTCAAGATTCAATTGCTGTTTCGCAGCTGTTCAAGGTTCAAGGATATTTTTTAACCTTGAACCTATGGCCTTAACCCATGATCCTTGAACCTTAAACTTCGACCCTTAAACTTTAACCCTTTAACCCTACTACATGATACACGTTATCGCCCTGATCATCGCTTTGGCCTTCATAATCATTGGGATTGTCCGATGGAAAATCCATCCCTTTTTTGTGCTGCTGTTGGCGGCAATCGGATACGGATTTATTACGGGGATGGGGGTGACGGAAATAATCTCCTCGGTCAACACGGGTTTTGGCAGTATCATGGGGAAGATCGGACTCATTATTTTCTTCGGGGTCGCGATTGGCACCATCCTTGAAAAATCGGGCGGGGCGATGGTGATCGCTACCCGAATGCTCAACTGGATAGGCGAGAAATCGATTCATCTGGCGATGATGATAACGGGATATCTATTGTCCGTTCCCGTGTTTGCCGATTCCGCCTTTATCATTATGAATTCGCTGAACAAGGCGCTGTCCGATAAGGCCAAGGTCTCCTATGCGGGTACGACGGCGGCCTTGGCCTTGGGGCTTACCGCCACCCACGTGATGGTGCCCCCGACCCCGGGCCCGATTGCGGCAGCGGGAATTCTGGGGGCGGAACTGGGCAGCGTAATTCTTTGGGGGGTGATCGTCAGTATGCTTTCGCTGGTGCCCTGTTACTTTTTCGCGACAAAAATCGCCTCCAAGGTGAAAATTCCCATCACCATCGAATCTTCAGCCGATGCACTGCACAAACCGAAATTGAGGTTGTCGCTTTTGTGTATCGTCGTGCCCATCGTACTGATCGTATTGAAGTCCGTTTTCGATTATCCTCAGCTTAATTTGACCACCTCGCCGGTCTATCCGGTCGTCGCCTTTTTGGGAGAGCCGGTCATCGCCCTCTTGATCGGAGTACTGTTGGCGTTGTTGTTGCCCGAAAAGTTGGATGTTAAAGTCTATTCCTCCACGGGATGGTTAGGCGATTCGTTGTTGATCGCTGCGCCGATAATCCTCATTACCGGTGCGGGGGGTATTTTTGGGGCGATGCTACAGAATTCGGGTTTCGCGGAACTCATCACCGAAAGCTTTTCGGGAATGACGATCGGTCTGTTCTTTCCTTTTTTGTTGGCGTCCTGTCTAAAGACTACCCAGGGTTCTTCCACGGTGGCCCTGATCACTACGGCCTCGATCGTGGCCCCGATGATGCCCGCTCTTGGCTTGGAAGACCCTTTTATGAAAACCATGACCGTACTGGCCATTGGTGCGGGATCGACCGTGGTCTCGCATGCCAACGACAGTTTCTTTTGGGTGCTGACTCAACTTACCGGCATGGATGTCAAACAGGGTAACCAGGTACATACCTTGGGCACGCTGACCTTGGGAATTTCGGCGATCTCAATTATATTTTTGATTACGCAAGTCGCCCACTAGGGATAGCCTAGGCCCCAATTAAGGTCTGGACGCCTTTCTTATATAGCGAGTCATGAGCCTTTTCAACTGCCTGTAGGGTTCTCTCTAATTCCTCACCACCAGCGAAATCGTTTCTTCGTTCCCTTTGTTTGTTTTTATGCCGATATGGTAAATACCGGCAGGTAAGGTGGCCACAGGAATCGTATAGCTGTTGGCTTCCCCGGATAACTTTTTTGGGTCAAAGTTTTTGATTAACCGTCCCGTAGCATCGTGCAAGTGGAGGGAAATAACTTGAACATCTTCGGATTGGCCGATCAATAGCAATTTCGCCACCCCGTTTTTACCGGGATTGGTTTCAAGCCGGATAGCGGCAGCTTCGGCCTCAGGCTCGGGTTCCGGTTCGGGTTGTGGTTCGGGTTCGGGTTCCGGCTCAGGTTCTGGTTCGGGTTCTGGCCCAGGTCCTGGTTCGGGTTGTGGTTCCGGCTCAGGTTCTGGTTCGGGTTCTGGCTCGGTAACCCCAATGCTGATCTCTAACGAATCCGTCAGTTCCTCGGCGTCCGCTACGGTCAAAGTGACCTTGTAGGTACCGGGGGATTCAAAAGCGTACCGGGGATTTATTTCCGAGGATGTCCCTTCCTCCCCAAAATTCCAGGTATAGCTAACGATGGCACTATCGTCGGTGGAACCGGAAGCATCAAATTGGACCTCAAGGGGTGCCGTTCCGCTCAAGGGCGTAGCCGTAGCGAGGGCAACGGGCGCTTCATTGGGGGGAATCTCAGGGTTCTCCGTGTCCTCGGGATCTTCGGGATCGATTACGGCCGGATCGACACTCACTGTCACCTCGTCAAAGGCGGTCTCGTTTTCATCATCGGTCACGGTCAGTCTAAAGACGTAGTTGCCTTCGATCAGTTCGCCGGCGGACAGTTCCGCGGTCGTATCTCCTGAGAGCGTAGCGGCGTTGGGACCACTTTCCTGTGTCCACAAAAAACTCACTTCCCCGCCATCGGGGTCGCTCCCAAAACCGGTCAGGACCACTGTATTCTCGGGAAGGGTGATGCTTTGATCGGCACCGACCTCTACCACGGGGACTTCCGTAACGACCTCGGCGGGATAAACGATCACCGTCACCTCGTCAAAGGCGGTCTCGTTTTCATCATCGGTAACGGTCAGTCTGAAAACATAGCTGCCTTCATCCAGTTCGCTGACGGAAAGTTCCGCAGTCGTATCCACCGAGAGGACCGCGGTGTCCGGTCCGCTTTCCTGTGTCCACAAAAAGTTCACTTCCCCGCCGTCGGGGTCGCTTCCCGAACCGGTCAGGGTCACCGAGTTATTGGGCAATGTGATTTCCTTATCGTTGCCTGCATCGGCAAGGGGAGGTTCGGTACTGTTAATGGCGGTCGTATTCTCGAATATCCGGGGGACGATATTATCCCATCCTATGGAAACGATATCAAAATCCCCGTCGCCATCGATATCGACTACCCGTGCCCCATCGTGGTGGTCGAATCCGGTGCCGCCGGCGTTGAGCGTATGCCGGATCCATTCCCCTGAATCGCAAAGGTCGTTTTCAAAGGCGATCAATCGGTTGTCGCCCTTCCATTCGCCCACAATGATATCGACATCCCCGTCAAGATCGATATCTTCTGCGAAGACGCTCAAGCTTCCGTTGATATCGGTGGCCAAGACGTGTCGTACCCAATTTTGGCTGGGATCGGGCGGGGCCTCGAACCAAGCGAATTCCATTCGCGCCGGGTTGCCCGTACCGATAGTCAGCTGCCCGACCACGGCATCAAGATTCCCGTCCCCGTTAAAATCGGCCAATTGGGCGCGATCTGGGGTGGTTACGTAGTCGATTCCCGTATCCACCGTGGTCCAGGTGCCATCGCCATTGTTGCGCAGCCAGTTTTTGGATTGAAACAGGTCAAGGTCCCCGTCTCCGTCGATATCCCCTTTCTGCAGATCTTCGCCCAGGGAACTTGAACTGATATCCTCAAGCGGCCATTCCGTATTCACTGGATCGGCCGGCACGGTCAATAGCTGCACAGGGGAGCCAGTGGATTCCGCCCCGTTCCAGTTGATGGCTATTTGATAGGGTCCACCGTTTTGAAAACGGGCGCCGGCTATGCCCGCTAAAAAGGGCTCATAGAAGTCGGTGTCTCCCGAAGGGATATTGGAATGAATCGTAAAGTTCCCCGACCCGTCGTTTTCGGCCCAGACCATATCGGCACCTTCATAGTCGCCTGTAGTACCGAGGAGGTCCAAATCGCCATCGGCGTCGAAATCATAAATATGCGCCAAGTTCCTAAACGACCCACCGATGGTATTCCGGGTCCAGTTCCCCGAGGCCGAACCGGGGTTACGGTACCACCATTGGCCGGTAACGATGTCTTTTCGTCCATCGCCGTCGATATCGAAATCCGCATAGATATACACCGAGCGGTAGGGTAGTTCGCTGGTTTGCAGCTCGTGCACCGCCCATTGATCGGGGAAGGGTGTTGATAGGCACTGCGCCCGGCCTTGATGGGGAAGCAAAAAGAACAGGGCGAAGAAGGGAATCGCCCGTCCCCACTTTCCGTGGAACGGAACGACCGACAATCTTAAAGTGACAGATAAATTAATGACTGTATTCGTATTCATTTAGCTAGGTCTAGTATCCGAATCGGATATTGGTGCTATACAATTGATCTGCCCTCAATCTACCATAAATAGCGCATTGGCAAAAAACAACTTTCCGTTTTCCCAAAAGCCCCGGAATAACGGATTGTCGACCATATAGATTACCTGCCCGTCCCCGTGGGATTCGACCCCGAAAACGAGGGTTTCTCCAATCTTCTTTTGGGCCTCGCTTCCCGCAAATCCGGCGACGGGCTTGGTGCTGTCGGCTTCCAGATAGACAACGGTGCCACCCTCCAGATACCCGTAGGCCCTATCGCCCAACTTGAGGCTGAAATAGGTGTCGTCGTAGCCGAAGGCCAACGGATGGGTCGTATCGACCTTGGTCTTGAAAATGGCCCCGGTGATGGCCTGTTTGATTCGCTCTCGTTCGGAATCGTCATAGATCTGGGGGTCGATCGTACTGTCCTTTTCCATTTCCTTGGCCTTGAGGGCAAATCCCTTTTCACCGGTCAGTCCCTCTAGGGCATCGCCCATCGCGATCAATTTGCCGCCGTGCCCCACCCATTCCTTGAGGGATTCCAGCTTATCCGCATCCATAAAATCTACATAGCCGTATCCATCCGGTAGAACGAGGATGTCGTATTTCGATAGCTCTACCCCGTTCATATACTCGGTATCGATGACCGTGACTGGATATTGCAATTGCTGTTCAAAGAAATGCCAGATCTCCCCGAACCGCAAGGTCGAGGTCGGTTCGCCGGAGAGCAGGGCAATCTTGTTTTTTGGTACCATCGCTACCGATCCGGAACCGAAATCCTTACCCCCCTCGACAAAGCCGGTATTGGTGCCCGTCAACAGGACGTCGTGATTTGAGGCAATCTGGGAAAGCTTTTTTAGAAAATCGGGATTGTTCTGGTTGTCGGCACGGGTAATGATCAGGCTGCCCCTCCCATAGTCCACCGCGTCCATGGTAAACGGCTTGTTGGCGTGGCGTACGCGAATGTCATGTCTTTGCAGTGCCGCCAAGAACTGCGCGTCGTTAAAACTGTTCCAATCGGTCAGATAGGCGTAGGCATCCGGCGATAAATTCGATGCTGCGGTTCGGTTTTCAGACGTATCGGACCTGCCTGTATCCGTATCCACGCTGTTTTCCGAGGCCAGGGCATCAAGGCCGTATGCATAGGGCAGCGACCAAGCGGTAATGTCATAGGTGAGGGAGTCGCTCAACTTGGCATCCGGTTCGAACAGTACCTTCACCAGGGTGCCCTTTTTCTGGTCCGTGGAAATGACAAGGCTTTCCTCCGTTGTTTTTGAGTTGGTATTTTTACTGGTTCTGTAGTCGTATCCCCTGACGTTTTCGTTTTTGCCCCATCCGTATTCGATCTCGTGTTGCTCTAAAAGCCGGGTCAGGGCCTTGATCTTATCGACATCCCCGTTAAGCACATAGCTTTTGTAGTTGTAATCCTTGTCCCGATAGAACTTTTTGAATTCGGAGTTCAACTGTTCCGCGTTTTGGGAAGAAATTTCGACGGTGGACAGTCCCGTTGTAAAATGGTGCGCAATCCTGTCCTGCAGGGTCAGCGTATCCCCGATACCAGTGAGTATGCCCAGTCCGGCCCGGCCGCTCCCGCCCTGTTCGTAGGTCATCCCGATGCTGCCGTTATAGGTGGGGTAGGTATCACCGTAACTCGGATAGAGCAGATCGAAAATTTCCTTGGTAAAATAGAACCATCCGTTGGCATCGAAATATTTGGCGTGGTTCTTTCCAATGGATACCTGAAAATCCCGCTGAAAATCGGTGATCACCTCGTGAAAGGGTTCCGCTGCCGGGGCGAAGTAATAGGGGGCATCGACGCCCTGTTCGTGGAAATCTACATGCACGTGGGGCAGCCATTGGTTGAACATTTTGATCCGCTGGCGACTTTCGACCTGGGTCAGCCATGCCCAATCGCGGTTGAGGTCGAACATATAGTGGTTGGGCCGCCCGTTCAGCCAAGGTTCGTGATGTTCCTTACTGTTCGGGTCCACGTTATTGGGAGAGTTCTTGAACTGATGGTACCAGTTCACGTAGCGGTCGCGCCCATCGGGATTGATACAGGGATCGATGAGTACCACCGTGTTTTCAAGGTAATCGCTTTTATCGGTCAGTAGGGTATAGGCGGTCAGCATCGAGGCCTCGGTACTGACGCTCTCGTTTCCGTGAACGTTATAGCTCAGCCAGACGATGGCCTGTGAGGCGTTTCCTTTCCCTTCGGTATTCTCTAGATGGGCCTGCCGGATGTTCTCCAGGTCGGCCATGTTTTCTTGGGATGACAGGTAGACCAGCAACAAGGGCCGGCGTTCGTTCGTCCGTCCGTATTCCTGCACTTGCACCCGATCGGATGCCGCTTCCGCCAAGTATTCATAATAGTCCACCACCTCATGGTGCCGGGTAAATTGGGTGCCGAGTTCGTATCCTAGGAATTCGGCGGGGGATTTCAGGTCTTGGGCAAAGCTTACGTAGGATAGGGAAATGATGAATAGTAGTAAAAGACGTTTCATAAAGTGTTCAGTTTTAGTTAGGATGCCTTTTTTCCGTTAAGCCACGGGCAAAGCGGGGAAATGGACCCGTAAATCTAAGGATTATTCGTCGAAAAGGACTTTTATTTCTACCATCGACCGCTTATCGGGTTCAAGGGCATCCGCTACTTTGACGAAAAGACGAAAGGAGGAAGGAATAAAGACTGTGCGCCTTCCGTCCTTGCTCCTTCCGTCCTTGCTCCTTTTGTCTTTGTTCCTTTTGTCTTTCTTCCTTTTGTCCTTGTTCCTTTTGTCCTTGTTCTTTCCACCATTGCTCCTTTCGTCTTTCCTCCTTTTGTCCTTATATTTACCGTCTATGGATATCGACCACCTTGCTTTTGACCGTACCGGGTATTTTACGCCGCTTATCTGCGATTACCTCGCCAAAGACCAAAACATAAAGGGCCTGTACCACCGCTATCCTGAACTTGACAGTTTTGGAGGTCAGATTGCCGAAAAGACGGCGCATTTTCCCGATGCCAACAGGGCGCTCCTGTATGACGTTCTAAGGGAACAATATAAGGGAACGGAGATGACGCCGGAAACCGAAAGCCATCTCAAAAAACTCAAGGAGCCAATCAGCTTTACCGTGGTTACCGGCCATCAACTGAACCTGTTTAGCGGCCCCCTTTACTTTCTCTATAAGATTATTTCGACCATCAAGCTGACCAAGTCCCTGAAAAAAGCCTATCCGAAGTACAATTTCGTGCCTATCTATTGGATGGCGACGGAGGACCATGACTTCGAGGAAATCAATTTTTTTAATTTTAAAGGGAAAAAACTTCAGTGGAACAAGGAGGCTTCGGGGGCGGTAGGCGATCTGGATACAGTGGGACTTTCCGACGTGTCCGACGCATTCGCCAATGCCCTTGGAGGCAGCGACAATGCCGACCGGCTTAAAACGCTGTTCCGGATGGCCTATCTCGAGCACGATACCCTCACGGCGGCCACCCGCTATCTGGCCAATGCCCTTTTTGGGGATTACGGATTGGTCATTTTGGATGGGGACCATCCTGCGTTGAAGAAGTTGATGATTCCCTACGCCCAAAAGGACATTTTCGAACGTATTCCCTTTCAAAAAGTTTCGGAGGCCATCGCCAAGCTCGAAGGGCTGTCCGAAAACTACACGATTCAGGTCAATCCCCGTGAAATCAATTATTTTTATCTAAAGGAAGGGTTTCGGGAACGGATCATAGAGCAAGGCGGCACCTATTTTATCGATAATACCGAAATCCGGTTTTCAAGAGATGACCTACAGCAGGAATTGGATCGGCACCCCGAACGTTTTTCGCCCAATGTCATCACCCGGCCGGTCTATCAAGAAGTCGTACTGCCCAACCTTTGCTATATCGGCGGGGGCGGGGAAATTGCCTATTGGCTCCAGTTGAAATCCACTTTCGAGGCCCTGGAAGTCCCCTTTCCCGTGCTGCTGCTACGTAATTCGGCCCTGGTCATCACCGAAAAGCAAAAGAAGAAACTGCAGCGGATGAACCTTAAGGTGGTCGATCTTTTTCTCAAGCAAAGCAGCCTTATCAATAAAAAAATCCGGGAAATCTCCAACATCGATATCGATTTCTCCCCCCAAAAACGCTATCTGGAAGAGCAGTTCCAAGACCTCTACGATTTGGCGGAGCAGACTGATAAGTCCTTTCTCGGCGCAGTCAAGGCGCAGGAGGTCAAGCAGAAAAAGGGCCTCGATAATCTCGAGGGACGGCTGCTGCGGGCCCAAAAGCGGAAGCTCGAAGACCAGGTGCGGCGGATGACCGAAATCCAGAACGCGCTTTTTCCCAATCAGTCTTTACAGGAGCGCCATCTGAATTTCTCCGAGCTCTATCTGGAACTGGGCGATGACCTGATTCCCCTATTGATGGAGGCCCTGGATCCCTTGCGGTTGGAATTTACGCTGTTGGAGGTATAGACTGAAGAATTATTGGCAGCGATTTAAATTGGAAAAGCTTGTCTTAAAGAACACCCAATCAAACAATTATGGTTAAAATGTCGCGTCAAGTGCAGTCGAGACGTTTTAGTTTGATCCTTCGACTGCGCCCAAGGTGACAAAACACGCTTCAGGCTTCTAGGACAAGCATTAAATTAAAAACCTCAGGTCGAGCCTCTCAAGTCAGGTCGAGCCTCTCGACTTCGCTCGAGACGGGCGCAGACGAGACCTCGCCCCAGACAGGCGCAGTCGAGGCCTAATTCGAACATAAGAAAAGCCCAATCACTATGCTCAGCAAAGACAGGTACTTCGATGGCTTGCCTTGAACAGTCCATTTAAAATCACAAAAAGACTATTATGAATAAAAAAACTACTCCATCGAAAGAAAGTGCCCTGCCTAATCATAAAGGTGCCATGCACGAGATCGATTTTGCCTCTATTGAGATGACCCTTGATGTCATGAAATACGCCATTGACCGGATTACAAATCGAAATCCGCAAATGGGCCGTCCGAAAAAAGAGGAGGAACTCCGCGAATTGGTCGGGGAGACTATCACGGATAAAGGTATCGGGGGCGAGAACGCTTTTCGGTTGTTCCGCGATGTGCTGGTCAAGGCGACCGTTCCCATCGACCATCCGCGGCACTTGGCCTTTGTGCCGGCCGCACCCTCCCGAGCTGCGATCATGTTCGATCTGGTTACCTCGGCCTCGAGCATCCACGGCGCCTATTGGATGGAGGGTGCCGGGGGAATCTACTGCGAGAATGAGGCCATGAAGTGGCTGGTATCGCTAACAGGACTCCCGAAACCGGCCTTTGGCGTGTTTACCAGCGGGGGCACCGCCGCCAATCTCTCGGCCTTGGTCACGGCTCGGGAGCACTGGCGCAGAGACCCCGAAAACGAAAATCAAAAGGGACTTATTTTGACCTCCATCGGGGCACATTCCTCCATCAAGGCCATGGCCCGGGTCATCGACGTTGACATGTTGTTGGTGGAGACTGAAGATGCCATGTCGGGCCGCGCGCTTCAGGAACACATCGAAACCTTGGATCCACAGCAGCGCAAGCGGCTTTTTGCCGTCGTCGCTACCGGTGGCACCACCAATGCCGGTATCATCGACGATCTATCGGGCATCGCCGAGGTCTGCGAATTTGAAAACTTATGGTACCATGTCGATGCGGCCTATGGGGGCGGGGCCCTTGCCGCCGATTCCGTGCGCCATCTGTTCAACGGCATCGAGAGGGCGGACAGTATTACCATCGATCCCCACAAATGGCTGTTTTCGCCCTACGATTGCGGCGCGGTCATCTATAAGCACCCCGAACAGGCCCGTTATGCGCACGCCCAAGAAGGATCGTATCTCGATATATTTAAGGACGAAGGCGCGGAAGGCTTTAATCCCGCGGATTACCAGATTCAGTTGACCCGGCGCGTTCGCGGTATGCCGCTTTGGTTTTCCCTGGCCATGCACGGCACGGATATCTATAAACGGGCCGTGGAAGAGGGCATTCGGTTGGCCAATTTGGCGGGTCGGCTTATCGAAGAAAACCCCGCGGTGGAGCTGGTCCGCGAACCCAGCCTTTCCTGTGTGCTCTTCCGGCGAAAAGGCTGGTCGCCCGAAGCCTATCGGAACTGGACCTACCAAAACCAGCGCGACGGCTTTGCCCTGGTGACCCCGACCAAATGGAAACAAGGCGATACCTACGAAACCGTGGCCCGGTTCTGCTTTATCAATCCCCATACCACGGAAGAAGATGTCGCCGCCATTTTAAGGACGATGGAGTAGGGGACCGCGTTTTAATACAATCCATTTTAATATTGATTCGAACGGAGTATGACTTGTTTAGGGCGGCGGAATGTCTTAACTTCATGGGTAACATTTAAAACAGCATACGATGAACCCACTATTGGAAATACTGCAACAAGGCCAAAGCATATGGCTCGATTTACTAGATCGGAATATGATGGATTCCGGAAAACTACAATCCCTTATCGATGATGATGGCCTGAGGGGCGTTACCTCGAATCCCGCGATCTTTGAAAAGGCGATCAGCAACAGTTCGGACTACGATGACGACCTGGCCAAAATTTCGGAGGGAAAAGAGGACAACGAGGCCATCTTTTTTGAATTGGCCGTAAAGGATATTCAACGGGCGGCCGATTTCTTCGAACCCATCTATAAAGAGACCGAGGGCCAGGATGGTTTCGTAAGCTTGGAGGTCTCCCCGTTCTTGGCCCGGGATACCCAGGGCACCGTGGAACAAGCACGGGAACTGTGGAACAAGGTCGATCGCAAGAACGTGATGATCAAGATTCCCGGTACCAAGGAAGGCCTGCCCGCCATCCGCCAGTGTATCGGCGAAGGCATCAACATCAATGTGACCCTGTTATTCGGACTCCCCAGATACAAAGAGGTGACCGATGCCTATCTCAGCGGTCTTGAAGACCGTCTCAACGACGGGAAGCCCATAGGAGGCGTGGCCTCGGTGGCCAGCTTTTTCCTAAGCCGTATCGATGTGATGGTCGATCCCATGCTAGAGGCAAAGGGCTTGGACGACCTAAAAGGCGAAGTAGCCATCGCTTCCGCCAAGAAGGCCTACCAGATTTATAAGGACGTATTCTCAAGCGACCGGTTCAAGAACTTGGAGGAGCGCAGTGCCAAGCCGCAACGCGTACTCTGGGCCAGTACCAGCACCAAAGACCCCTCGTTCAGCGATGTTAAATATGTGGAGGCGCTTATCGGTCCCGAAACCGTTAATACCTTGCCTATGGACACCTTGGATGCCTTCCGTGACCACGGTAAAGTGGCCAACCGCTTGACCGAGAATATGGAACATGCCGACAAAATCATGCAACGGCTTAAGGAAAACGATATCGATATCGACAAGATCACCCAAAATCTGGTGGACGAGGGTATCGAAAAATTCAACAAGCCCTTTAATAAACTATTGGACGGTATCGAGACCCAAAAATCTAAAATGGCGTAGAACGCTTGGTCATAAGGCAGTTGGTAAAAAACTCACATCGGTGAATCGGCGATGGGTGGGAAACTAAATGTCAGATTCTCATGTCAGGTCGAGCACCTCGTCTCCGCTCGGCACAGGCGCAGTCGAGACCTACATTGAATTGACGAGAGATTCTCGACTGTCGCCAAAAGGGATTGTCAGGCCGATTAGTCCGTCGATTTCCGTAATCACTTTTTAAAACGTAGTGTCAAATGTCAATCAAGAGAAACTTCGCCGACGACCTGGATCAAGGCGGCGACCCCGAAAAGGATGGGACTTCCGACTTAAACCAGTACGGCAACCTACACGATAAATGGAACGACATTCAGGAAGAGTACCTCAAAAAATATCCGGACCTAGAGACCGAGGACCTGTATTTTGAGGGTGGTGGCTTCGAGGGTCTTTTGGAAAGGATAGCCGAAGTTCGGGAAATGACAGTGAAGGAGATACGAGCGGAAATCCGTAACTGGTAGGGGCATCGAGGCGACTTGGGCCGGTACCATGGGGAAACAGCAGCCAAGAGAACCACGAGCAAGGCCGAAAGTCCACCTTCTTGGTTTTCGAATCTTGGTTCTAATACCAAAACAGCTCTGCCTCGGGGTAGTTCGTTTTACACGGTTTCGGAAGACGTACTTTTTCCTACTGCTTTGACCGCTTTTTCGATGGCCTTACATAACTGGTCAAAAGAAGTGGGTTTGACCAAATAATAATCTGCCCCAAGCTTGGTCGTTTCCTCCCTGTCTTTATGGTGTCCGGAGGTGGTATAGATGATAACGGGGATATCGCTAAGGGTATTGTCGGTTTTCAGCGCTCCCAAACAAGTTTTGCCATCCATTCGGGGCATGTTCAGGTCCAAAAAGATATAATCGGGCAACGGCTTGTCAGTTTCGCGCAATAGTTGTAGGGCCTCTTCGCCGTTCAGGGCGATGAGACATTTCGCTTTAGGCCGTATTTTTTCAATAGCTTCACAAAAAAAATCGATATCATCGCTATCGTCGTCAACGATAAGGTATATTTGGTGTTCGTGCATGGGGGGGAAATTGTTTTGTTATTCTGTTAGGTAATAGAAAGATAGACATTTAATCCATACAAAAAGGTATCTCAACGAATAAATAAAGGGAAACGCTACATTTTAGCGCAAAAATACGTACGAAAATAAATGCATCTTATATGGCCAAGGCAAATTATTCAAAAGAATTTCCCCTGGTCGGCGTCGGAGCCTCTGCGGGCGGTGTCGATTCGTTCAAAAAATTTTTGGGCGCGATTCCAGACAATTCCGGGATGGCCTACATTTTGGTACAACACCTCTCCCCCTCGCACGACAGTATCTTGCCGGAGATTCTTCGCCGCACCAGCCGGCTTCCCGTACAGGAAATCAGTGACGATTGTCATTTAGAGGCCGATCATGTCTATGTGATTCCCGAGAACAAGCTGCTCGAGGTCACCGACCATTCCCTGAATTTGGTGCCAAGGGAAGAGGGCCAACACCATATGCCCATAGATAAATTTTTTGGCTCGTTGGCCCGAAGGCACGGTAAGCTGGCAGTCGGGGTAGTACTATCGGGTACGGCCAATGACGGAACGGCAGGCCTAAGGGAAATCAAGGAACACGGAGGCATTACTTTTGCCGAAGACCCCGAGTCGGCCGCCTGGCCAGGGATGCCCCGCAGCGCGGTCGAAGCCGGCGTCGTCGATTTTATTCTCGCGTCCGAGGACATTCCTCCCAAGCTGGTCAAGGTACGGGCGAACTTTGAGGGTGGCACAGACCATGAAGACGGGGAGGAAAGGCATATTGATGGCGAAGGACTTCAAAAAATTCTCTCGGTGGTACGACAAAAAAGCGGGGTCGATTTCAACTATTACAAAAAACCTACCATTTCAAGGCGAATCGGCCGTAGAATGGCCATCAACCAAATGGCCCACCACGTAGATTACCACGAACTGCTCAAAGACGACCCCAAAGAACAGGAACTACTGTTTCAGGACATGTTGATCAAGGTCACCAGTTTTTTTAGGGATCCCGAGATTTTCGCAAAACTAGAGGAGGAAATTTTCCCCAAACTCCTGAAAGAACGGTCCGGGGAAGATACCATCCGTATCTGGGTGGCGGGCTGCGCCACCGGAGAGGAGGTGTTCTCCTTGGCCATGTGTCTTTTCGATGCGCTGGAGGCATCTGGCATAGGGCGTTATAAGGGGCCAAAAATACAGATTTTCGCCTCTGACATTTCGGAGCCCGTTATCAAAAAGGCACGTAGCGGTATCTATAGCCAAAGCGAACTGGAAACGGTTTCCGAAGAACGGCGGAACCGCTACTTTAACCGTACCGACGGTAATTTTAGGGTTATCAAGTCGATTCGCGATAGCGTTGTATTTACCGTCCATAATTTTTTAATGGACCCCCCCTTTCGGAGCGTGGACCTGATCAGCTGCCGCAACGTGTTTATCTACCTCGAACCCTTTCTACAAAAGAAAGCACTCTCTACCTTTCACTATGCCCTCAAGGAAAACGGTTTTCTGCTCATGGGAAAATCGGAGAGTGTCGCCAAGCCGACGGACTATTTCGTCCCGTACTCGAAAAATGAAAAAATATATTCCCGCAAGGCGGGCGAAGGGCGGTTCGAGCCGGCTCAAACCGCCACTAAGCAACCTTTGCTCGACCTTGGGGACAAAAAAGAGAAAATTTCTCCGCCCGCGAAAACAGATTTTAGAAAGAGCGCGGATCGAAAGCTGGTCACCGAGTATACCCCGGCGAGCCTCATCGTCGACGCCCATTACGAAATCGTGCATATCAACGGGCACATCGAGCCGTTCGTGACACCACAATCGGGCCGGCCCACCCACGAACTGCTGAAGACCGCTCGCAAAGAACTTGCCTTTGAACTGCGCAACGCCCTGCGCAAAGTTAAAGAGTCAGAGAAGAAAGTCCGGAAAGAAGGAGTGCCGGTTAAAACAGAATGGGAGGAATTTTCGGTCGATTTCGAGATTGTGCCGCTTATCGATATCGTGGAACCCCATTACCTTATTCTGTTCTGGAAGAGCTCGGAAGACCGGTCGTTCTACGAGGAGGTCAGAAAAATGCTCGAGCCCGTGTTCCCCGTTAAGGGAAAAAGCGAGGTTCGGCAACGCAACGAGGCCCTTGAAAAGGAACTGGAACAGCTGCGGGAAGACATGCGCGGCATCAGCGAAGAACAGGAGGCCCACAACGAAGAGCTGCAGAGTGGACTTGCAACAAAAAAACGGACATTTAGTTAAGCTACATTTTTAAGTTGCATTGATTTCTCAAATTCATTGATTGTCATATTACCAAGAGCGGAGTGTCTCCTGTTCCTGTTGTACCATGTTTCGATCCATTCGAATATCGATAGCGCAGCTTCCTTTTTCTCCCGGTAGCCGTTTCTATAGATGAGTTCGACCTTTATGGTCTTAAAGAAGCTCTCGGCCACGGCATTGTCCCAACAATTTCCTTTTCTGCTCATGCTCCTTTCAACACATTTGTAGCTGTCCAGTAAATTGACAAAATCATGGCAGGCATATTGTATGCCCCTGTCCGAATGAAAGATCAGTTTCTTTGAGGGCGGACGGTTGACAACTGCCATTTTCCATGCTGCCACCGTGGTTTTCTCCGCGCACAGATCGTCGCTTTGCGACCAGCCCAGTACTTTACGGTCAAAAAGGTCCAGGACAACGGTCAGGTAAAGCCACCCCTTGGCCGTTTTTACATAGGTGATGTCCGATACCCATGCCCGGCCGCTTTCCCCGGCGGAGAAGTCCCTGTCCAGTTTGTTTTCCACCACCGGATACCTGTGTTTGGAATCGGTCGTTACCACAAACTTTTTGGCGTGGACCGCCCGTATCCCGTTTTTCCTCATCAACCTGGCCACCCGTGGCCTGGACACATCGAACCCACGGGCCCTGAGCTCATCGGTCATACGGGGGCTCCCGTAACTGGCCTTGCTCCGTTCGTGCACACGCATTATTTCGCAAAGCAACATCCGGTTCTCGTTGTCGCGCTTCGAGGGCATATGGTTCTGCCATGCATAAAATCCGCTTCTGCTTACCTTGAAGACTTTGCACATCTTCCCGACAGGGAATTCCTTTTTGTGGTCCTTTATGAACCGGTAGATTTCCTGTCGCTCGCGGAGAAGATGCCAATGGCCTTTTTTAGGATGTCGCGTTCAAGTTCCGCGTCCCTCAGGCGTTTCTCCAACCGGCCTATCTCTTTTTGTTCATCGGTCATTTTCGCGTTGCCACGGCCCGGAAAACTGTTGGGGCCGAGTTCGCCCATCTCCTTTCTCCATCTGCCCAGTACAGATCTGGGGATGTCAAGTTCACGGCAGATCTCAACGATGCTACCGCGTGCATAGGTCAGTTCCACGGCCTTTTGCTTGAACTCATCAGTGTAATGTCTTGCTTTTCTTCTCATTATAGGGTAAAGTTAAAACGTTAGTGACGTCCCTCAACTTTATGTCCAATCAAATGTAGCAATTCCAGAGTGCCAACGAAGAACTGTTGAGCGGTAACGAGGAGATGCAGAGCCTGAACGAGGAACTGGAAACCTCGAAGGAAGAATTGGAATCTACCAACGAAGAACTGGTGGTCGTCAACCGCGAGCTGACCGAGAAGCAGGAAGAGCTGAACGATGCCCTGGCCTATTCCGAAGATATTATCGCCGCGGTCCGGGAGCCGTTTTTAGTGCTCGACTCCGATTTGCGTATCCAAAAGACCAACAGCTCTTTTATCGAAAAATTCGATATGGATGAAGAAGAGGTTGCAGGCCAGCATTTTCTCGAGATACAGAACGGGCAATGGAACCGGGACGAACTGCGCAACATGCTCGAAAAAATACTTCCCAAGGAGCAAAAAGTTGTCGATGAGGAAATGGTGGTAGAGACCGAAAGAGACGGCGAACGTATTTTTCGGTTCAACGCCAGACGAATCATTCGGGAAAAGGATTCGGAAAAACTGATTCTTTTGGAAATTGCCGATATTACCGAAAGAAAGACGGTGGAGCGAAATTACCAGACCACCATAGAGGAGCTGAACCGCACCAACGAGCAGTTGGACCAGTTCGTGCACGTCGCCAGCCATGATTTACAGGAGCCCCTGCGTAAGATCACCACGTTTGCCGGCCGTATCACCGACAAGGGGGACAACATTCACCAAGAGGATTTGGAAACCTATCTTAAAAAGATAAAATCGGCCTCTGCCCGGATGTCCTCCTTGATCAAGAACTTACTGAACTTCGCCCGTCTGGCCCACCACGAAAAACTCTTCGAGCAGACCGACCTGAACGACGTGCTCGATGACATCTTATCCGATTTTGAACTGCTGATAGAACAAAAGGAAGCGGAACTGCAGGTGGGGCAGCTTTCGACCATCGAGGCCATCCCCCTACAGGTCAACCAACTTTTCTACAACCTGGTCAGCAACGCGCTAAAATTTTCCAAGGAGGGCGTGCCCCCGCTACTTTCCATATCCTCCAGAAAATATTCCAAAACCGAAGTCAAGGAACGGCCTGCGCTAGACCCGGACCTATCGTATTACGAAATTGTTTTTAGGGACAACGGCATCGGATTCAGCGAGAAGTACGGCGAACAGATCTTTACCATTTTTCAACGTCTGAACCCCTCTAGCCAGTACCTCGGTACGGGCATCGGCCTGGCCCTCTGCAAACGCATCGCCGAAAACCACCACGGGGATATCTTTGCCGAATCCAAGGAGGGGCAGGGGGCGGCCTTCCACGTCATCTTGCCTGTGGCGCAACCGAAGAAGCGGGACAATAAGAAGAAATTATAGTCCTCATAATTACCTGAACACCAAAAAGACATAAGACGGTAAGACTTAGGACGTAAGACTGTAATTTTTTTCCCAGAACAGATTATTTTTTCGAGATTTTTTAGTCCTAAGTCCTAAGTCCTAAGTCTTATGTCTAGATCGGGTTGAAGTTTCAAAACCCTTTCAATTCAATCTTAGAAGTAGTCCAAGAACTATGACAGCAGAGCCCGATCGCACCACTTACCGCCCCGAAAAGCCCCTCTTGGTTTGGGACGGGCAATGCGGATTTTGCAAGTATTGGGTCACCCGTTGGAAAAAGATCACTGGCGACGCGGTTCGATATGTTCCCTATCAGGATATCCACGAAGAAATTCCCGATATCCCTAAGGAGGCATTTCAAAAGGCGGTCCGTTTGATTTTATCGGATGGAAGGGTGATCAGCGGTGCCGGTGCGGCCTATCGTACGTTGGAATATTCTAAAACGTGGAATCGGTTGTATGGGTATTATCAAAAATCGCAGTTTTTTAGGACGCTTAGCGATCTCGGCTACAGCTATGTTGCCGATCATCGCCCTTTTATGTACAACCTGACCCAAGCTTTTTTCGGGGAAGACCCGAACAAACCGAAACCTTATTGGGTCTTTTACCTGGTAGGGATTATAGTGTTGATCCTTGTTTTCGTATAAGGTTTTTCTATAATGCCTATCCGCATAATTACCCGACCGGCTCGAAAAAATGGCATAAGATTATATGACTTAAGACGTAAGACTAGCTACTAATCTATCCGACCCACTCATCCAGACTACGTTCCGACCCAATGGCCATATTCGCTATTCGAGTTGTTAGCTGCATTAAGAAGGAGTTTCGACATTCTTATCCCTTTACATCTTGGCCTTTTTTTGTCTTCACGAAAAATTTAAAAATTAAGGTCCCCAAAACCACTGCGAGTACGAAAGCTACCAAAATGGCCAGTTTCGCCTCGCGTACGACAGCTTCTTCGGAAAAAGCCAGGTCGCTGATAAAAATAGACATGGTAAAGCCGATACCCGCGAAGGCAGCGGCACCGTAAACTTGCGGCCACTGTACATTTTTCGGCAATTTGGCGATTTTCAGCGCCACCGCCCCTCTTGCTACCAGTGAGATACCGGCGAACTTGCCGACGACGAGTCCCAATATAATACCAAGGGACAGGGGGTCGCCCAATCGTCCGATATCTTCGGCCTTTAGAGTCAGACCCGTGTTCGCAAAAGCGAATAGCGGTAGCACGATAAAATTGACGAACGGCTGCAGCACCCGCTCAATAGATTGTAGCGGAGGCACCGTTTGCCGGATGGCCTTTCTGATGATCTCTACGAGTTCAACATGTTTCTTCTTGACAAACACGCTGCCAGTCGAAGGAGTGCGTTCAAAGGTATCGAGCAGGTTACGAATGTTATGGGCAAACTGATTTTCCCCCAGCTCTACCTTGGCCGGAATGGCGATGGCGGTTATCACGCCTGCAAGGGTGGCATGAACCCCGGAAAGAAAAAAGCCGGTCCAAATTCCCACAATCCCGATTACCCCGTAAAATATAGGATTTTTGACCCCGATTCTATTGGCACCTACCAAAATAAAGAAACAGACAAAGGCCCAGAGCAAGCTTACAAGGACAATTTGGTCGGTATAAAAGAAGGCGATGACGGCGACGGCAAAAAGATCGTCGACCACTGCAAGTGCCGTAACGAAGACTTTTAGGGCAAGCGGCACTTTTTTGCTGCCTACCAGGGTCAATAAGACCAAGGCAAAGACGATGTCGGTGGCCATAGGGATACCCCAGCCGGTCACCGTCGGATCCCCGTAATTAAGTACGACGTAGATCAGGGCGGGAAACACGATACCGCCGATAGCGCACAAAATCGGTAGCATGGCCTTTTTAAGGTTCGAGAGTTCACCTGCGATGATTTCCCTTTTGATTTCCAGTCCGATCGTAAAAAAGAAAATGGCCATCAGGCCATCGTTCACGAATTGGTGCAAGGTCATACTCAGTTGCGCCTCGTTGAATTCAATTTTCAGTGGATATTCCCAAAATTCGTGAAAGGCATCCGACCAAGGCGAATTAGCCCATACCAGGGCGATGATGACGGAAGCTACCATAAGGATGCCCGAAACCAGATCACCCGAGAAAATGGGGGCGATGGCCCCCTTGAATTTTTCCCAATGGGTCTGTCGTGTAATTTTGTTCATAAATCGAAAGTAGGGACTGCGATGTTATCAGGTATGGATTTTTATTTTAGGATGAGCAAGGGGATATCGGCAGAAAACACGAGTTTCTTTCGGATGCCGGGTTGAAAAATCCGCTCGAAAAACCCATGTTCCCGGTGTACCAAAGTTAGAAGATCGATAGGGTTTTCGTCCAGAAACTTGGTGATACCATCTTGGGGATTATCGCCATGGAATACATGGAAGGAGTGGCGAGTCTTCCCCAATGTATTTTGATACTGGTCTATCAACTCTGTCTTCTTGGCCGTGGTATCCTCATCCTCTGAAATATGAATGATTCTTAGCTTGGCGTCGAAGGCGTTCACTAGTGCCATCAATAGCTCCGGACTTACGGAATTTTCTGGATCTTTAGTGTCCAGGGCCAAACATACCGTATCGATTTTGTAATTTTTCACGTCATCGGGAACGATAAGTACGGGACAGGGAGCTTCCCGGCTCAGTTTTTCACTGTTCGTGCCTACGAAGAAACCCTTTAGCTCGTCGGCACCCTCGGTAGCCGTTACGACCAAGTCCACCTTTTTTTCTCGGACGGTCTCACGGACAACATCGGTAATGGATCCCAACATTACGGATACGGTATGTCTTGTGTTCGAAATTTCCGGAAATCCGTCTAAAAATTCCTCCATCCTCTGACGCGCCAATTCTTCATGAGTGACTACATTTTGGGCGGGCGGAATATTGGTCGAAGACATACTGGCACTGGCATTGGGAGCCTGCACCGGGGTATAACCATGTGCGAAAATAAGCTCGGAATTTAGTTTCTTGGCCAGGGCCGTCGCGTAATGGACAGCTTTTTCGGCCGTATCGGAGAAATCAACGGGTACTACTAGGGTCTGTATCTGCATAGGTTCTGATATTGAGTTAAAACATAATTAAAAAATATCGAAAAATCAACTTCTTTCTAAACCGTATCTTACTGGCTATACGGGGAATTCGGCGCCTATTCGATCTTTCGTTTTTGGGCGTGCTCTATATGTTCGGGCTCTTTATCCAAGAGTGCGGACCATCCACCTCCGTATCGATTCTCTATGTGTTGTCCGACAGTGGATAATATCATGATCAGGACGCCCGTTATTATATCGCTCGAAATGGCGGTTGTGGCTTGATAATCTAGTAGCCATGGTGACAACAGTAACCACAGTGCGAAGGGGTAATTCCATTTACGCACCACATGGGTGGCCTCCCACAATGATACTACCGAAAAGGTGATGATGATCGGTCCTATGATATGGCCGTTGTCCGAGGCCGCCTTCCCGTAAGAAAAGACCGCGGGTGCCGTCATTAACCACAGTCCCAAAATGATGTTTAAAATTTTAGCCCACATTTCGTTAGTCTTTAGTCTTTGGTCGTTAGTTCTTACTCGTTGGTTTTTCATCTACAGTTTATAGTCCACCGTCCACCGTCTATCGTCGGCCACCAAAACTCACTTCACTTTTTCAATTTCGGAGGACACGCCCCAAAAAATTTTCCAGGTCGATGCCCCCGCTTTTTTGGCCCGTTGCATAAACTGCAGGCTGGCCAGCATTTCGTCCATCGCGGGGCCGATCATGGCGATGGAAACGATGGCGGAGGCCAGGCAGAGGGAGCACCAGGCCGAGAAAAGTACAGGTTGGAACACAACCAGCATAACGCTTACAAAGCCCAAGGGCCCCACTGCCAGGCCGAAAACAATGACTATCCAGGGCATTTTGCGCCAGCGGTAGGTGCCGCCGATTACGCCCGTTACGGCATCGACCAAATATCCGAAAGCCCCAAGGGCGGCATCCGGAATCGGTAGAATGTGCGAGATTTTCGAATTCAAGATGGTAACGCTGCCATCGCCAAAAAAGGGCTCCCACACCGTGTCGATATAATCGAGCTGGTACAACGAAAGGTAGGTAGCGATGACGAAGCCTACTAGGGCCAGTATCACTATGGGTATTCGCTGCGACCAGGTCGCGGGATTATAGTCCCAACCCGGTGGTATACGTTCAGTCAGTTCGGCCATAGTCAATCCAAATTATTTTTTTTGTACCATTTCTTGGAATCGGTCTTGAGGTTATCGATCATTCTGGGCAGGGTATCCAGCACCCGGTGTTGGGGTTCCCAGTCCAAATACTTTTTGGCGCGACCGATATCGAGTTCGAAATGTCCCTCTGCGCGGTCGATCATCCAAGGTTTTATAAAGGGATCGCCAAAGAGGTCGCGGGTCCACGCCCCCGCCTTGGCCAGGGGCTTGGGCACTTCGTAGGTTTCCCATTCCTTTCCATATAAGAGATTTCCGATGTTATCCTGCAGTTCGCGATAGGTGGGGGTCGTCGGCTCCCCGATGTTGAGGGCAAGCTCATCGGGCAGTTCCCCGCGTCTTTCCACAGTTTTCTCAACGGCATCGACCACGTCGTTCAAGTGTACGAACACATCGCCGTGGTCCAAATCGCCCGAATAGAAGTGGCTTACAAATTCCTTTTCATAAATCCGTTTGATCTGTTGTGTAATGGGAATGGAGTGTCCATAATCGGTATAGACTCCCGCGACACGCAAAAATACAGCGGGGATATCGTGGTTGTTCTCTTTGATGAGGCCTTCGGTCTGGATCTTACTTTCCGGATAGCCCCACTGGGCTTCCACGGGGCAGTCCTCATCTATTTTTTTCCCGGGTTCGGTGGGTTTATAGATGAGGTTCGAACTGGAGAATACAAACTGGTCCACCTCGAAATCCTGCAATTGTCCCAAAAATTTTTTGGTGCCCTCCACGTTAATTTCCTGGTATTTGGGACTATCTTTTTGTCCGAAATCATAGAAGGCGGCGAGGTGTATGACCGAGGCAATCTTGCTGCCATACCCGTAACGGATACGTTCCATCGCGGCATCAATGGCCTTTTCATCGGTAATATCGAAATTGACGCATTCGGCCTGAAGGGGCGGGTAGGGGGGACCAAGCCTATCAAGCCCGACCACCCTGTACTTTTTTGCCAGCCGCTCGATCAATGTAAAACCGATCAGCCCACTACTGCCGGTAATAACGATTACTTCTTCGTCTCCGGTACGGGCACCTTTTTCGGAATGTTCAATAATTTCGTCCATATATTGAAGTTATCGGGTTATTGAGTTAATTGTTATTGGGTTTTGGTTTATCTGCGCTTGAGCCGATTTTTATCGGTTCCAAACCTATCGCCTTATGGCAATAGTAGTTTAATTCTGTGAGTAAGAATGCTGCATCCTAACACGCGACAGCCCTATTTTTTATATTCCGAAGGGAAAAGTTTCGGGAACTTTTGAACTTTCGACATCCACATCCATCGGATGCAGGGCCTCGGTGGTATCGAAAAACAAGAAATGGTCGTAGCGCTTGGGCACGGCGGTCGGCACATAATGGCCGAGGCTTTCATATTCCGGTCGATAGAGCACGCCTACGGCACGATGGGAAATCGAGCGGCTCAAGGCCTCATAGTCGCTGAGGGCGTCGGAATTAAAATCCGTTTTAACGCTTTTAAAGCATGCCACAGCTACAAGTTTCATGGACTGTTTCTTTAGGAGAAACGAATACGCTGAAACATTTGCTATCGTTTAACCTGGCCTTCATAACATAACGGTATGGAATCGATTCTCAACCCTTCCAAGCCCTATAATTGATCAGGCTTCAGCACGTTATCGATACCGAAGATGGCGTCCTTACTTGCAGCGATATCCGATTTGACGATTTTCGCCGTGTTACCGTTGGGGTCGGTCAGCAGCAGTTCGTCGTTTTCCATTGAAACTTTCAGTACTTCGCCCTCAAGGGTCTCGAGCTCCAAGGCCCCGTTATTTTCGTTTAATTGTGACTTTAAGTCGTCGAGGCTGTGGTTGCCCTTGACAACATGATACTTCAAGATAGAAATAAGGGTGTTTTTACCGGCGGGCTGCATCAGGTCGGCGACCTTACCTTCCGGAAGTTTTGAAAAGGCGTCGTTTGTGGGGGCGAACAGGCTGATCGAATCCTTACCGTCTAGGGTTTCAATAAGTTCGGCGGATTTTAGCCCCTTGGTCAGGGTCGCAAAATCTTCACGATCGATTATCGCGTCCACGGCGGACTGTATGCTGTCTTCCTTACTGTTTTCGTAGGCCTCTACGCTTAGTGCCTCATCCAATTTTTCGGCCGCATCGACATCTTTTTTCTTTTCCCCACAAGATGTGACGAAGATGCCGACCAGCACTAAAATGCCAAATAGTTTACTGTGAATCATAGCGTTGTGATTTTAATTATTGTAAATAACTGGGTAAAATATAGCTTGATTTGCGAAAATAATTTGACGTAAAAAATGAGATGTTTGTCGCAAAAGATGGATTGCATCCACTTTTGTTTTTCCGCATTCAGCATGATGGAAGCAAAGAGTTCGAACGTCGCATTGACGGAGCAACCGGAATTGTCTGCCTCGCCTTGCAATTACCTGAGCTTTAATACTCGGAGGTTAGTCTCTTGGCATATGATAATACGATCGATAATACGATGGAGTGGTTATTCCTTCTTTCGATGGAATCGGGAATCGTCAAACTCGCTTCTGCCATAAAATTCCCTTTCAGCCTGCTCGTCGTAGGCTTGGTCCCTGTCGTTTTCGTTAGAACGCTGCTGCGTCCCTGCTTTAAAATTTTTATCAAAACTATCATCATCGCGATACTCCCCGATGCTATGTCGGTCTTTGATTTTATCCATGCGGCTTTCCCGGACCACTTCGTCAGTGCCTTCGGCGGCGTCGGCTTTCCGGTTTGCAGGGGTATGTACGTACCTGCGCCCGTAGGAATCCAAAACAGCATTTTCGTAATCTCTAACGATGGGAGTGTCCCTCCGAATCCTTTTGGTTTCCGCAAAGGTTTTATGGTCGATCTCTTCGGTAAAGACATATTCTTCCGCCATGTTGATATCGACAAGTCCGATGGGAATAATGATGTGGTTCTCCCCTTTTTCATTGATGAATTCACGAACTTCGCTATTCGCAGGCCCTTTGTACGGGTCATGCTTAGCATCGATAATCGATGGCTCGACCTCGACATCGAGATAGACCACCCGCTCGGAAATTTTGTTGACCAAAAGATTCGTGACCGTGCCGATAGGCCGCATGGTCGCATCCTTGACGACCCAGTCGCGTACATCAGCATACTTGTCATCGACCTTGTAGTCCGAAAGTTCGTTTAAATAGTATAAATATTTTTCTTTTTTCTTCATGCTAAGGGTTTGATTTAGAATTACGGGCCATCCAAACTGCTATTATTCTGACTAGGCCCATCCAATGAAATTGAAGCCTCCATTTTTGGATAGGGAGGACTGCTGTACCGTATCATTTTCCATCCGTTCATCCTGTCCTATTTTCGGAGGTTCGCCTTGCTCTTCGTTGTTCTGGCCAAGAATGTAGAAAGCGATTACGGCCAAGATGACCAGCACCACAAGAATCCAGGGCCAAACGGGACGCTTCTTTCTTATTTTGATTTCTGCCATGGTGTATTATTTAGATAAGTTAAAGATAAAGTTTATGGAAAAAGACATTGACCCGTTCCGCATGAATATTGACGTTAATGGATGTAGCAGGTGAAAAAAAATGAAGTTGGTTTAGGGTTAAAATTTATGGCGTTACCAACAGTTGCCCTGCTACCAATGTCATATCTTAATTTAAAGTAGTCAATTATCCAATGGTCAGTACTAACAGGCCCTAACGTATTTCTTAGAATCCAATTTTATGAAAGTGCACCCTTATTTAAATTTTGACGGTCAGGCGGAAGAAGCCTTTGAATTTTACCGATTTGTATTCGGGAGAGAGTTTCTCACCCTTCAAAGGATGGCCGACGGCCCCGATAACCCCAACCTCACCTCGGAAGACCACGACCGTATCATGTACATTGCCTTACCCATAGCGGAAAATACCGTCTTAATGGCTTCCGATGTGCTGACAAGCGCCGCTTCGAGCCTTGACGTGGGGAACAACGTGCATATCTTACTCGAACCTGAGAAAAAAGCGGAGGCCGACCGTCTTTTCCAAGCCCTTTCCGAAGGCGGGGAAATCGAACTGCACCTGAGGGAGCAGTTCTGGGGCGATTACTTCGGCAGTTGTACCGACAAGTTCGGTATCAAATGGATGGTGAGCTGTAGCGAAGAAGCATAGCAGCCCTGTAGCAGTTTTTATCCTTCCAGTAAAGCGGAATACGGGTCTTCGAGGGCTCGGGCGATCCAGTCCAGAAAGCGGGCGCCCTGGGCCCCATCGATCAGGCGATGGTCGTACGATAGGCTAAGGGGCAATAGGGTGCGCCCCCCGAATTTTCCGTCCAGAAAAACGGGTTTCTTCTTGGCACGCGACACCCCGAGGATGGCTACTTGCGGAGGAAGGATAATGGGCGTAAAGCCGGTGCCGCCGATTCCGCCTAGATTAGAAACGGTGAAGTTGCCGCCCTGCATCGCATCTGGACTAAGTTGACCCTCCCGCGCTTTTTGGGCGAGTTCGGTGATTTCGAGGGAAAGGTCGATAATGGATTTCCGGTCTACATCCCTCAGCACAGGCACCAACAGCCCTCTTTCCGTGTCCACGGCAATCCCGATGTTCACATAGCTTTTAAGGATAAGCTCTTCCCGAGCCATATCAATACTCGCATTGAACTTAGGGAATTGACGCAAGGCCGCCGCGGCAACTTTTACCAGCACCGCGGTAAGGGTGAGCTTGCCGCCGGCCTCTTCTGCCTTTTCGGAGTGTTTTTCGATATACTCCTCAATGCCCGATAGTTCTGCCTCCTCAAACTGGAACACGTGGGGAATGCTACGCCATGATTCCGAAACGGTTTCGGCCGTGGCACGTCGGATACCGGAGAGTGGTCGGGTCTCTATCTCGCCCCATTTTGTGAAGTCCGCCAAGGATAGGGATTCGGACTTCGCCGGTTTTCCACCGCTGTTTTTTATATGGTTCTTTACATCTTTTTGGCTGATATGGCCCGTCTCGCCACTGCCTTTCACCGCGCTGAGGTCCACGCCCAGTTCCCGGGCCAGACGGCGTACCCCCGGGGCGGCGCCAATTTCAGGAGCCTTTGTTTCTTTTTTGGACTCCGCGGCCGTTTCCGGCTCACGACCGGAATCGGAATCGACGTCGGAATCGGAATCGACGTCGTAGTCGTCCCCGTCTTGTTGCGCTCCCTCATCGTTCTTATCTTTATGGGTCTCCGTATTCCCATTATTTCCGCCATCGTCTTTCTTGGCTTCATCTTGGGGCGAGGTCTGGTCGGCCTCATCATTTGAGAAGCTGCCCCCAGTTGCTTCGGCATCTTCCTTTCCGGCCTTTTCCTGGGTCGGGGTCTTGTCAGTCTGCTTTTCCTTTTTGTCCGCTTTCCCCTGGGTTGCGGGGTCACCGGCTTGACCTTCCGCTGAGGCATCCCCTGCTCCTTCGTCATCGTTCTTCCCGGTTTCCTTTTGTGGGGAGTCACTGGCTTGCTTTTCTCCTTTGTCCGCTTTTTCTTGGGATGAAGAGTCCTCGGTTGCTTCGTCATCATCCTTGTCCTCATCCTGTTGAGACGAATCCCCGTCTGATTCGGCGTTCGTTGCATCGTCCGCTTTGTCCCCATCATCGCCGGACGCTTCGGAATCCGCCGTTTCGAGACTGAGAATGACATCGCCCACGTGTAGCTCATCACCCTCGGCCACTTTGATGGACTGTACCGTACCGGCTTCGGGGCAGGGGATTTCGACCGAGGCCTTATCCGATTCCACCACGATCAAACTTTGGTCTTTCTCGATACTATCCCCTTCCACGACCAAAACTTCGGTTACGGTAGCCGTATCGGCGCCTTCCGCGATTTGGGGTACTTTTATTTCTTTAGCCATAACTGATTTTTATTGTTAAGATTTTTTGATGGTCCGTTCGGCGACCTATCCCTCCCCAGCGTGGCCGCCTGCCGTTACCTCCCAAATCCATAATTTATAAAACCCATCAAGGGCCGGGCAAAGGAGATGGTTCTAGTAGCTTCGTCTCTTACAAGTCCCTCGTACGCGGGTTTTTCGCATTCGCATCAATATTCAATTTTTTGGCGGCTTCTTGCAAGGTTTCCGTCGGTAAATCCCCGCGCGCTGCGAGGTCGTACAATGCCGCATAGCAAATATGGTCGGCGTTCACTTCGAAAAATTTTCGCAGTTCGGCGCGGGTATCGCTGCGGCCAAAGCCGTCGGTGCCCAAGGCCGTTAATTTATGGGGGAACCATTTGGCAATCGATTCCGGCAGGGTCTTTACGTAGTCGGAGGCGGCGACGAACACCCCTTTTTCGCCCTGGAGACATTCTTGGATATAGTTGGGCCGGGGGTTCAATTGCGCCTTGGTCCGGTTGTCCCTTTCGGTATCGATGGCATCGTCATAAAGTCGTTTGTAGCTGGTAATGCTCCACACATCCGTACTTACTTCGTATTCTTGTTCCAGCTGCTCGGCGGCGGAGAGCACTTCCGTCATAATCGCTCCGCTCCCGAACAGGTAGGCTTTTCTTTCCTTTTCCTGGGTGGATTTTTTAAAGCGGTACAGACCTTTTAGAATGTCTTCTTCGCAATCTTCCGGCATCTCGGGCATACTATAGGTGGTATTCCCCGCGGTAATATAATAGAAAATATTTTCCTTGTCCGTGTACATTCGCCGGATGCCGTCCTGCACGATGACGGCCATCTCATAGGCAAAGGCGGGGTCATAGGCCATCAGGTTTGGAAAGGCATAGGCGTACAGCTGGCTTTGGCCGTCTTGGTGTTGCAGACCCTCGCCGGGCAGGCTGGTACGGCCGGCGATGCCTCCGATTAAAAAGCCCTTGGCCCCGGCATCGGCAGCGGCCCACATCAGGTCGCCGGTGCGTTGGAAGCCGAACATGGAATAGAAAAAATAAAAGGGAATCATATTGAGTCCGTGGTCCAGATAAGCGGTACCCGCCGCGATAAACTCCGCCATACACCCGGCCTCGGTGATTCCTTCCTCAAGAACCGCTCCGTCCTTGGCCTCTTTGTAGTAAAGCAAGGTCTCTTTATCGACGGGCTCGTAGCTCTGACCTTCGGGTGCGAAAATGCCCGCCTGCCGGAACAGGGGTTCGAGTCCGAAAGTGCGCGATTCATCGGGAATGATAGGCGTTACCAAATGGCCTAGGTTTTCATCCTTGAGCAGTTGGCTCAGGATCTTTACCAGTACCCCGGTCGTGGCCACCTCGCTATCGCCCGAACCTTCGAAAAATTTTTCAAAAATTGCGGGATCCGGTCCTGTCAAGGCATCGCTTCGGTCTTTTCGTTGCGGGATGTAACCGCCGAGTTCTTTTCGTCGCTCTTGCAGGTACTGGTGGACATCGCTTTCCTCTTCGGGTTTTATAAAAGGAATGTCCTCCAGGTCGTCGTCGGAAAGGGGCACATTAAAGTAGTCCCGAAAATACCGGAGTCCCTCTTCGTCCATTTTCTTGGTCTGGTGGGATACGTTGCTGGCTTCACCGGCATCTCCTTGACCGTATCCTTTAATGGTTTGGGCCAGAATGATGCTGGGCCGGCCTTTCTGTTCGACCGCCGCCTTATAGGCATTGTAAATTTTGGAAGGATCGTGGCCGCCCCTCCGGAATCTTTCCAACTCGCTGGGGGAGATGTTTTCAACAACGGCCTTTAGGTCTTCATCGTCGCCGAACAACTGTTCCTTAATATACTCGCCCCCTTCGAAGGCCAGTTTTTGCAACTGCCCGTCCGGCATTTTATTGAGGCGCTGGATCAACTTGTTCTGTTTATCCTTTTCGAAAAGGGCATCCCATTCGCTTCCCCATAAAACCTTAATGACGTTCCATCCCGCCCCGCGGAACAGTCCTTCCAGTTCCTGAATGATTTTATGGTTTCCGCGTACGGGGCCGTCGAGCCGCTGTAGGTTGCAATCCACCACGAAGATGAGGTTCTCCAATTTGTCGCGCGCCGCAATGCTGATGGCCCCACGGGCTTCTGGTTCGTCCATTTCGCCGTCGCCCAGAAAGGCCCATACTTTTTTATCGTTCGTTTCGGTGAGTCCCCTATGATGCAGGTATTGGTTGAATCGCGCCTGGTAGATCGCCATGATTGGGGCCAGGCCCATCGAAACGGTTGGGTGGACCCAAAAATCGGGCATCAGGCGGGGGTGAGGGTAGGAGGTGAGTCCCTTTTCGGAATGGATTTCCCTCCGGAAGTTTTCCAGCTGCACCTTGGCCAACCGACCTTCCAGATAGGCGCGGGAATAGATGCCAGGAGAGGCATGGCCCTGAAAGTAGATGTTATCGGCCGAACCGTCTTCGTACACCTTGAAAAAGTGGTTGAACCCGACTTCCCATAGATTGGATATGGAAGCGTAGGTGGAAATATGCCCCCCGATACCCGAGTGTTCGCGGTTGGCCCTGGCGACCATGGCCATGGCGTTCCATCGGATATAGCCCATGAGTTTTTCCTCGATATCGAGCGGACCGGGGTACGCCGTTTCCGCTTCGGTGGACAGGGTATTTATATAGGGTGTAGTAAAAGGTTGCTGGGGCCGGATGCCCGATTTACCCGCCTCGCTTTGGAGCAGTTGCAGCAGTTCGGATGCCCTTTCTCTCGATTCGTTTTCCATCACCCATCGAAAAGAGGCCAACCATTCTTTATTTTCAAGTTGCATATCCGAGGGGCCGTTCCGGGTTTCCGATGTTTTTTTCGCTTTTGCCATAGACTTGAGGTTATCTTTCAAAGATTTCTCCCAAGCTAAGGGATTTTGGGGGGGGCATATCGGTTCAAAACAATGAAGTTTTAGCTTGAAAGGATCCATCTTAATCAAAAGCAACGGGAAAAATGATTTATCTCTCGACCTGAACTAAAGGATTCGGGCAGCTTGTCAAAAGCCGTTATTAAATCGCCTCTTCTGTCCTTGCTCCATCTTCCTTTTATCTTTATGTCAACATCTAAAACCCATTATGGACGGTCTCTTCCAAGACCTGGCAGCCTTTCCGTTCGGGGTTCAACCTTTTCAGGAACTCGGCATATCCCAGGGAATCCTTCATGTTCAAGGTGGTATCTTCGATTATATCGGACATCATCGCGGTATCCGGTTCCAAAAGTCTGTTCCCGAACCATTCGACCCCGAAGGTGTACCATTCACAGTCGTACACATGTACTTTGGTATATTCGATCTGGTATCCGCAATCGGCCTCATAGGTCAAGGGGCGTTGCTCCAACTCTCCGTTGTTTTCCACGATCAGTACCGCCCATCGTGCTTTGTTCACCGACACCCATCTTTCCATATCGCCCTGGAGAATTTCGGCGACTGTCGGATCGTGTTCATCCGCGTTTAAACTCCATTTGATGTACTTCTCGAAATATCCGGATTTATCGCAAATCAATTGCCCCCTAGCGCGGTTACCGACGCGATGCTTGATCTCTACCAAGCCCTCCCGTAACTTTACGCCCACGTTCTCGCTATCCAATTGCAGGTACAAATCCTCGCGTTGATGGAAGAGGTCCATTCCCTGCGATTCGAACCAACTTCTAATAGCTTTCTTATCCTCCTTAAAAAACCAACGTACTTCTTTCGTCTTGATCATTTGAACCTTATTACTCCGCTTTATGATCGAAACTCAATAGCGTTCAAAGCGGAAATATACATTCATCTTTATTGGTAGATTAAAGATACGTATAAATTGAGGGATGAATGAGTTCGATTGCTCGCTGGTTTAACTCGATTGCGTTTTAAAACGTTTTCGTTTGAATAGTTCTATAATTTGTTTGGTTTGAGACAAATGCCATATCCTATATTCCATATATTTAAATTAGATCGAAATAGGATATGGAATTGAAACTTGACACTATCGAGGCAATAACGGAGAGTATTCGCCAAATCTTACAAAGTGAATGTAAAGAAGCTCTTCGGATTATTGAAACAAAATCGGAAGTTGACCCGCACGAAACCGTCCACGAGATTCGAAAGCACTTTAAGAAAATCAGGGCGGTGCTGCGGTTGGTGCGCGATACGACGGACCGATACCAAGAAGAAAACCAATTTTTCAGGGACGAGGCACGGACTATTTCGGAAGTTCGCGATGCCGAGGCGATGCTTGAGGCCGTCGGCCTGATCGAAAAACAGTTCGAGGACAAACTATATAAAGATGCCTTTTCCGATTCGCGGAAACTGCTTTTGGCCTACCGTGACGATTTGGCGAAGAAGGTATTACAAGACAATCGGATGTTAAAAAAAATCCGTAAAAACACATCCGAAAAGTGCGAGGCCTTATCCGTACTGCCGATGGACATCGATAGTCACGAATCGATAAGCCCGGGTCTCAAGCGCACCTATAAAAGGGGCCGAAAAGCCTTTTGGGAAGCTGCAGAATCCCGGTCCCCCGACGCCTTCCACGAATGGCGCAAGCGGGTCAAATACCTGCGCTATCAAATGCTGACCATAGCCCCGATCTGGCCCGAGGTTCTCAGGACCTGGGAGGATGAATTGCACCGGCTTTCCGATGCCCTTGGCACCGATAGAGACCTGTATATGTTGAACAAATTTTTAGAACAGACGGAAGACCATCCCTATGCCGAGGTCGATGGCAACCCCTACCTGCTCTCGACACTTATCGAAGGCCATCGCCAACAATTGCAGGAATATGCGCTTTTGCTCGGCAAAAAACTTTACCATTATAAACCCAGCACCTTAATTTCATGGATAGAGACGCTTTGGGAGGCACAGTTGGCCGTCCACAAAGAATTTCCCTTACCTCTAGATACCCTTGAAGATTAGGGAAAAGCAAAGTCTTTAGCCACCCATCTGGAAAAGGTTGAACCTTGAACCTTATCAGGATCGGACTTTTTAGAGACAAAACCCGATCGAATAGGAACAATGATAGCCCGACAATAGTTTTAACTTGTATCAAGAATGGAAAACTGTTCAATACCTAAAACTAACAGGTAGGCGAATAGTTCCCAGTGAGTATATACCGCTAGAGTAGTGCTATGGCCTACCAATGATCAAAACAAAATGCTATGACAGGGAACGAAACACTTGATCCTTACGAGTACGACTGCACCGTATTTTTGGTGGATGACGATGAGGATGACCGAAAATTTTTTGCAGAGGCCTTAAAGGAAGCTGATGCCAAGGTACAACTGATTCTTTTTTCGAGTGGAAAAGAGCTGCTCGCCCACCTGCATTCCGATGAGCCGCTACCGGACATCATTTTTCTGGATCTATATATGCCGGAAATGAGCGGAGAAACCTGTCTTTCGCATATCCGCACCGAAGAACAATTCGATTCCATTAGCTTGGTCATTTATTCTACGGTAATGAACCTTTCCAGGGTAGAGGCGCTGTTCAACTCCGGAGTCCAAAGATACCTTAGAAAACCTTCGTCGTTTAGAGTGCTGAAGAACGCGCTCAAAAAGGCCATCGAGTCGGTCCGTAAAAATCCATTAGGGGGTCAGGCCATCATCAATTATTCGGAGTAAAGTAACTCGATCGGTATTTCCTGCAACTCTATCGAACGTATCGATTGGAGTAATTTTATAATTTTTACAACTGATCTTTTTTGGCGAAAAGTTGAAATTTTAAGCTTGAAAATGAAGTTTAACCTAAATGTTTTGTCATGAGTTTAGTTAGAAGAACAGGAGGAATGTATCCCTCTTTTATGGAAGATTTTTTCGATGATGAATGGTCCGGTCAAGGCAATATGTTCGATACGGGAACGAAAATTCCTGCCGTCAATGTAAAGGAGTCCGACGAACAATTTGAAATACAGGTCGCGGCCCCTGGAATGCAAAAAGACAATTTTGACATTAATATAGAGAACAATGTCCTAAGCATTTCTGCCGAAATCAAAAAAGAGAACGAAGAACAGGATGAGGGCGGTAAATACACTAAGCGGGAGTTCAGCTATAGTTCCTTTAGAAGGTCTTTTTCGTTGCCCGACTCCGTAAACGATGAGGAGATCAAGGCCAATTACGAAAATGGAATTTTAAAGCTTTCCATTCCTAAAAAAGAGGAAGCACGTCCAAAACCGCCCCGTCAGATTTCAATCGACGAAAAGTAGGGCCAACTGAGAAAGCAAATGGATTGTGAATGGGCATGGACTATTTATGAATGGGTCCCACTTCCTATATGGAACAATCTTTTGTTTGATAAGGTCATTCCGTGGCAGGCCTTAAGTTTAATTTGTGCCATGTAGATTTCGAAGCATTCGGATTTACAAAAACGAACTAAGAGTGTAACCTATAAATCAGTTCCCATGAGAAATGAAAAATTAATCCACGCCCTCGGCAATTGTATCAATCACTGTAATTATTGTGCGGATGCCTGTTTAGACGAGGACAACGTCAAAATGATGGTCACTTGCATCCGGACCGATAGGGTTTGTGCCGAAGTGTGCAGCACCCTTTCACAGGTACTCGCCACCTCCTATTCCGATGTTCAGGGATTGGTGGATTATTGTAAGAAAATATGTGAAGCTTGTGCGGAAGAATGTTCAAAACATGAGCACCAGCATTGTCAGGATTGTGCCGAAGCCTGTAGGAAATGTGCGGAGGCCTGTGCAGCATACGCGGCTTAAGCCCGGCACGCTTTACGGATTTTCGGTGTCTCGACGACTGTCAAAAAAAGGCAGTTGTCGGGACATACTTTTTTATAAATGGATATCCGCCTTATCAATAAACATCAAATTTGGACCTAAGACGTTGGGACCTAAAACATAAAACCATTGGCCTTTCTAAATAATGGGCCGCTGTTTTGAGATTGGGAGGCGTTTGTCTACGTAAGGTTTAGGTTTCGAAAAGGATAAGCATGTCCTTCTAAAAAGGTAGATTACTACTCAGGCCCTTGTTTTTATTTTTGGTTCTCGTCGGTGTCGGGCACAAAGCCTTCCCCGTTTGTACGTCGTGAAATATCGGGTTGGCCTTCAGTCGGACTTTGTTCAATTCCCGCGGAATCGACCTCATAGAACGGAAGGATATCCGCTCGCGATTGAATCAGTTTGGCCTTATCGCCGTTGATGGCAATGGGGTGTTGCAGTAGCACAGGATTTTTATCCAGAATCTTAAGCCAATCGTTGGTGTCGAAATCGCCATCGGGGACGATTTCCCGGGTATTGGGCCGGTCCGTACTAAGCAGTTCTTCAAAAGTCATGTCCAGCGCATCCAATATCTCCGTCCAAATAGTATCCCCGAGCTTGTCCTGGGAAATATCAGTGGTAACGATTCCCTTATCGATCGATTCCACATACGCCAATACTTTCTTGCCCAGATCTGATTGCGAACTATAGATATAGCTCAATTTTCTTTCATCCTTTTTCAAAACGCCCATTATTTTTTGTTACGTTAATTCTGCATGTGCAATATACGAACGTTTTTTTATACAGTCCCATTTTACCCGCTATTGCATCAAAGAAGTTCGTAATAGCATTATGGTAATTTGACTTGACGTGGGTTGGGCATAATCCGCCTTGCCCCTTACTACTACCTCAATGTTGAGCTGGACGGAAACGGGTCAATAATACCATGGATAGCGACCGTTATTAGGGTGCTAACGTTATATATTTAAAGGAGTAAAATAAATGTATTAATAAAATTAAGACTAAATCACGTAGTATGAAAAAGCTAATTTTTACGGCCCTTATCGGGCTAGGATGTGTGACTGCCTACGGGCAAGTCCCAGATCCCACGGAACAACAGACAGAGCCCACCGAGCAACAGGTAGACCCCACGCAAGGCATAACCGATAATCCCACGCAGGAACTGGACGATCCCACGGAAAACGAAAGACTGACTCCTACGGAACGGGAAACGGAAGCCCATGAACGATATCAGGATGGCGACGTTGAGGAACAGGAAGCTGTCGAACCTATTGACGAACAAGCACAAAATGCAGACCAACAAGAGTCGGGCGCACCTGTGAACGAAGGGGCGCAAGACGTGCAACAGGAGGACGTCCAGCCGATGAAAGAAGATGACACGCCCCCACGGGCACAGGAACAGGAACAGGAGCCCCAGGTGCAAGAGCAGGATGAGGATACCGACCGCGCCAGAAGATATGAAGATGCGGATGCCATCAAACAGGAAACTGACGATGCGGTGGACGAGGAAACCCAGAATGCCCAGCAAGCAGCTCCAAAGGAAATGTACGACAGGTCTTATCCATCGGTACAGGATGGCGACAACGAAGATGCCTCCAAATATGGTGATACGGACGCCGTCGAACAGCGTGCCGCGGATCAGATGGACCAAGAAAAACAGAATGTCCGTCAACAGGCCAACGATGCCATGGACGAGAAAACCCAAAATGTACAAGAGGGTGCCCCGACCATGGACGAAGAAATGACGGCTACAATGAAGGGCGAGACCGATTCTTTGCATCAAAGGGATGCACAAGACAACATGCAAAAAATGTCGGATGAAGGTGTCCGGGATATGAACATGAAAGATAGGTCGGCCGACGATAGTGGGAAGATGAAGAAGAAGAAGAAGATGCACGAGATGTCTTCCGATTCAGACCTAGGATACAGCAAAATTGGCAAAAACCAATTACCCTCCAAGGTAAGGGATGCGATTGACAGCAAATATCCCGATGCCAGCGTTCAAAAGATACACCGAAACGAACAAGGTGAGTATAAAATCGAGGTGAAAACCACCGAAACCTTGCATTTGGATAAGGATGGGAAGCCCGTGAATCAATAGTATATGTAATCCTTCAAACAAACAGTCCCCATTTTTATCCTACAAAAAAAGACCGTGCTCCCACGGTCTTTTTTTTGTCGCGTTATTTTTTGAGAAAAGGTGGAATGCTATCCTATCCCCCAATAATTTCACCCCCGTTGATGTGTAGCACCTGTCCGGTGATGTAACTGCTGTCTTTGCATGCCAAAAATACATAGGCCGGACCGAGTTCCGAAGGTTGCCCGGGGCGTTCCATTGGAACATTCTTCCCAAAATTTTCGAGTTTCTCCTTGCCAAAGGTCGCGGGGATAAGGGGCGTCCATATCGGTCCCGGTGCGATAGCGTTAACCCGGATTCCCTTCTTTGCCAGAAGTTTAGATAGGCTCCGGGTAAAGGAGACGATAGCCCCTTTGGTGCTGGCATAATCGATCAGGTGGTGCGATCCGCGATAAGCGGTGACGGAGGTGGTGTTGATGATTGCGTCCCCGGTCTTTAAATGTTTCAATGCTTCCTTACCCAAATAAAAATAAGAATAGATGTTGGTCTCGAAGGTGCGATGCAGATTGTCGATTTCTATATCTTCTAAACTTTCCTCCGGGAATTGTACCGCTGCATTATTGACCACTACGTTCAGATTCCCAAATTTATCGAGGGTTTTTTCAACGGCCTCTGTGCAGAAAGTTCTATCCTTAACATCGCCTTTGATCAGGAGACATTGCCCACCTTCTTCCTCGACCATCCGTTTTGTGTCATCGGCATCGGCATCCTCTTCTAAATAAATGATGGCGAGGTCGGCCCCTTCCCGGGCGAAGTGAACGGCAGCGCTTTTCCCGATACCGCTGTCGCCGCCAGTAATCAGGGCTATTTTCCCCTTCAGTTTTTCGCTTCCCCTATAATCGTCACGAATGGTCTCGGGGATACTTTGCATTTTATGTTGTGCTCCAGGTTGGTCATTTTGATGCTCTTTTTCGTTTTTTCTATCGGTCGTCATGTGTATTATTTTTAGATTTTACCTTGGGAGTAAAGATATTTTCTCCTGTCGAAATTATATATCCCAAAAAGGAAGGATATTAACCTTATTGCACGGCAAGGGAAGGAAACTGGTTCTTTTGGCATCCGGTGTAAATTGGAAAAGGGATAACTTTTATTCCAATTGGGGCAAGACGCTGCCTTATTAATCTAGAATTTCGTAATAACCAGTTTCTGGTGCGTCGCTTTTGATTCAACATAACATTGGTTTTAAATCCGCTAATCGGCAATAGCATGATCGTAGTACATCGTAAGACTGGATGGAAAATTATTTCCCATTATACGCACGGGCTTTTCGCGGGAAAATTGGCCGAGCAGTTGAAACTTGATTTCAGACCGGAGCAATGGCTAGACACTTTGACCGCCATTATCGAACATGACGATTATCTTTTGGATTTCGGGGAACAGGATTATCTTACCGAAATAGGAATGCCGTTGGACTATAGAATGGCAGGGGAAACGGACGAGGAGGCTTATGAACATGCCGAACGCGTCTATCGCAACGCGACCCAAAAATCGCAGTTCACCGCGATGTTGGTCGGACACCATCTCGATTTTCTCTATTCGGAACTCGCCGAAGCTTATAAGCCCCTGAAAAAGTTCCTCAAAAATGTAAGGGAGGAAAGGGTAAAACAACGAAACCTGTACGGGCTTGATAAGGAAGCCGCAAGCACCGTTTATGACCTGATGCGGTTCTGCGACCGTTGCTCCCTCATCCTCTGCCAAGATCAGGTTCCAACGCTCGGCCGCAAACTCGAGATCAATGCTGCGCTTGGCGATATACCCCATTTTATTTCTAAGGGTGGGGAGGATTCGATATCGGTGTCTCCTTGGCCTTTTGAAAAACAAAAGTTCAGCTTAAACTTTGAATATAGGCTGCTTTTGAAATCGGATTTTAAGGACAATGACGAATTGGAAGCCGAACTGAAGGCTGTCAAGGTGCACTTGCAGGAAATACAATTTGAAAAATAATGCCAAAGGTTCGGCCTTTATTGATGTGAAATTATAAGACGGGTACTATTAATCAGACTAAAAGACCGCATATCGCCATACAGCGTAGGGGGCAACCCGAAGAAGTGGCATCAAGGGCTGCCTTTTTATGTTCGGAACACGCCAGTTTTATAAACGGCAGCAACATACGCATCGATGGAGGTTCGATGGAAACCGCATTCGGTTAGCAGGCAATCTTCGCCGCACCTTGTGGGACCGACTTACCGAGAATCCATCGCAGCATACGTCAATTATTCCGTAAGGCGTGAATGAGATCCCCCTTGTCCATTTTAGAGCGGCCCTCAATGCCCACTTTCTTGGCTTGCTCGTAGAGATCCTCTTTGGTCCATTTCTCGTATTTTTCAGACTTTCCGCCTTTTTTTCCCGAATCGGGGGTATTGGCGATGCGGGCCGCTTTTTCCTCGCTGTAGCCTTTGTCTCGCAAGGCTTGATATTTTTCTTCGTCCTTTATTTGTGGATTTGGCATAACAAAATGTTTAAAAATTATAAAAACCGCCGCCGTTGGGGCGGCGGTACAGTCGCCTGTAATTACCAATTATCGATTTCGTCGCGGATTTCATTGGGGGTTTTACCCCTTCTGCGCGCTATCCGATCTACGGTGCGGTCAAATCGACCCGGTTCAACCTTTACATCCTCGTCCGTAATATCGGAATAACGGGTTCGGTACTCATCCTCGATCTCGTACCATTGATCCTCCAAATCTTCGTAATCCGTATCGGAATCGTCGTAATAATCCGTATCGGAATCGTCATAGTCCCTAGCGGCAGCATCATTGCGGCCAGCTTCGTCCGCAGTCACGTATGCAGTGTCGGCGTCCTTTTTTTCTAAATTCGACTGCCCGGTAAACTCATCGTTTTTCGCATCCTCTTCCCTATACTTTCTATTCTTGTCCATAACAGTAATTTTTAAGGTTAATAAGAATAAAATTAGACGCGGATGTGCAACTGGATTATCCCATTACAACTTAAAATTAACCGAATCGATATGAAACTAACTTGTACTACAACCCTCTAAGAAACAAACCGGTAAAAGATATTTTTAATGTTAAGATTACACCTAATCGGATTAATTTTCAGCTAGTAGTTTCGCTAGTTTAGCAGTGATATTAACCTCAAAAATAAAATAGAAATGAAAAATTTGGAAGAATTATTCGAGCATCAACTGAAGGACTTGTACAGTGCCGAAAAGCAGCTTACCGAGGCCCTGCCCACAATGGCATCAAAAGCCAACGACGATAAACTGAAGGGTGCTTTTGAAAGCCATCTGGAAGAGACCAAAAATCATAAGACGCGCTTGGAGGATATTTGCAAGGAGCTCGATATCGATCCCGAGGGCGAAACCTGCAAGGCGATGCAAGGCTTGGTCAAGGAGGCCGAAAGCTTTATCGAGGAGGCCGAAGACGATGATGTCATGGATGCGGGTCTTATCGCCGAGGCCCAACGTGTCGAACATTACGAGATTTCGGGGTACGGAACGGCCGTACGCTATGCCAAGGAGCTGGGACATTCCGATATTGCCAAAAAACTTCAGGAAACCTTGGACGAGGAGTATGTGGCGGACGAAAAGTTGGACAAACTTGCTGAGGGCCGACTGAACAAGGAAGCTATGTCCTAATTTTTCTTTTGGATATAATTATATAGGTAAGGGACAACAATCTGTTGTCCCTTGTTTGTTGGCGGTCGCGGAATCCGGCATCGATCTTGAGTTTCGGCCTTTAGATTCAGCTGGAGGTCGTATCTATAGGTACGGTCATCTCTAGGTACTGGGGCTCCCCGTCGGCATTTTCGCTTTGCCAAAACCGGAAGGTATAGTCTTTCTCATGGATGACCCGAAAGAGAAAGCTGTTGGTGCCTTCTATGATCTGTTGGGTGCAGGCGCGGTCAACGTCTTCCCAACCAATGGCCGTGACTTCCCGCACCGCAGTGTCTTCGGGATACACGTCAAAACCTTGAAAATAGGTACAGGCATCGGGTCGTTCATAGGTGACGACGATTTCATAGGTACGGCCCAACTGAAAGGAATCCGGCAATTCGGCATCGGTAACCTTTAGGGCCCTAAACTCGAAATTGGTACCGGAACTGTCATCATTGTCGCACGAACTAAGTCCGACTAAAGCCAACATACATAAACTGAGAACTAACATTTTCTTCATGGTATTTACATTTTAAGGATTAACATTATATACGGTATTGAATCTTCGGTCTACATCTTCTTGCCTTGAGAGGATATAACCGAAGGCTCGTGATAAAATTGATAAATGACGGGCAGACTTTTTAGTCGTATAAAAGAGTAGTTTAACGATATCGATCATCTTTGTGAGGGGTTGGCTGGCAATGTTTTATACAGTTAAAGTTGCTATGGATTAAGTCACGGGCTATCCTCCGATTTTTATAAAATTGAACTGTCCGAACAAAGGTCCGGATACCGGTCCATCCGGTTTTATATTAATAGTTCAACTTATACACCATGAAAAATTATCTGACAAAATTTTGTCTGCTGACCTTCGGCGCCATCCTGATCGGTTTTACCGCCACAGCGCAATCCGGTAACGACGGGAAAGTATTTGAGGGAATCGACAATCCCGAATCCTATTCTACTTTAGATCTGCTTCATATGGACAGGCAGGTATCGACTTTTTCGGATTTGGTCGCTTTGGCCAATCTTGAGGTTTCGCTGACTTTGGCCGACAGCCCTCACACGCTTTTTGTGCCTACCAACGAAGCTTTTGCCGATATGACCATCGAGGAGTTTGCTGAGTTGACAGATCCGAAAAACAGAACAAAGTTGATTAACTTTGTAAAGCGACACTATATGCCAAAAAAGGTAATGAAGCGCGATTTTAAGGATGCCGATATCATGGATACCGAAGGCGAAGAGGAAATACGTGTTTCCACTACCGGCAATACCGTGAGCATCGGGGGAGCGCAGATTGTTGAGCCCGATATCAAGACGTCCGACGGTGTAATACAGATCATGGACAATGTACTGCAACCCACTGGCGATATCATGAACTAAAGAACGTGATGCCTTAGTGTAACGTACAGAAGAGAATGCCTTGTTTCTCAAATACTCTGTTTCGGGATGTATTTAACTCCTGAAACAGGGTTTTTTCCTTGGATCAAATAGTTCATGCCGAGCCGGTCGGCGGGAATATCCACATGTGGATTGATTCGAATGTAGTATCCGGCCACTCCGTTCTCTCGGGCCATCGGGGGTATCCGTGACGTGGGAACGGTATTCGATGGAGTCGTTCCAGCTGTCCGCCGTCTGCCGGCAATAGCGGGCCAGATCATCTTCCTTGTTTTCGTCGGCCAGGTCCGCCCCGGCCAACAAGGCTGCTATTTGTACGGCCATGGTAAAGGGTGAAAATCCGCTTTCTTCTTCCCAGCGATCCTGTGGGGTATAGGGCCCTATTTTTTACAAAACAGCCGGTTTTCAGAACATCTGGATTAGGGGAAAGCGACCTTTTGACGACACGGAGTTTTGATGTGCAGAAGCGGCGAATCGCATTAGTTTTTGTTAAATATTAAATTTCTTGCATAATCGCCGCAATTCTCATCTCCCTCGTAGGCTTCCCATAAGGTCTCATCGAGCTGGTCGGCAACCTCTTTAATGTCCAGCGCCTTGGCATAAAGAAGGGCGGTCTCGTAGGCGGAGATTTGAAAATGGCCTATATGTTGTATTTTTGAAATGATTCCCACATCCATTAAAAAACCTCCGGGAAAATCCGCGAACAGATCCCTGGTTTCTTCGAGCAGCCCTAGAATGATTTTTCCATCATTTATTTTGAACCTGATATGGAGATATTCGCCTATTTCCACAAGCCTTTGCTTTTGGTCATAGGTCTGTTCGGTATAGCGCCTTATGATTTCCTTCAATTCTTTGTCCGTCGCATATTTGAGCATCTCCGGTAAGATGTTCAATATGAGAAGTTCAGAATTGTAGAGGTTCTGCAATTGTCTCTCGAAAAGGTCGCGCATTATTTTCTTTTCCACGGTTTTTTTTAATCCGCCATATCGTCTGGTCTAAGTCTCAAGGATATTGTAAAGATATTGTCGGCCTAAGGCTTAGAGTAAAGATATTGTTGGTCCAAGGCTTAGGGAAGCTGTTTGAAATAAGTTTTTAACTTTATCGGACTGCGAGATTTTTTGGTATGCCGCTTGGGTGCCGAGAATGCCTATGTCTCCGCCGACATTCTATCGAGCCTTTCCAAAGCCTTTTCCATGGAGATGCCCTCTTGCAATATGGGAACGAATAGATCACCTTTACGTGCAAGCCTGTCCGGCATATTTTTTAGGGTGAAATCGGAAGGTAGAAGGCCGTCTTCTAGTTCGCTCCAAAGCAAAGGGGCGGAAACCTGGGCGCCCTTGACCGGACGTACGGAATAGGGCGATACGACCGTGTGCCCTTTCCGATTCTGCAGGTAATCGAGATATATCTTTCCGTTGCGATCTTTTATACGACGTTCCATCGTGGTAAGTTCGGGAATTCGTCGCTGTACAAAATAACAGATGAGTTTGGTAAAATTCCGGACTTCTTCATAGGTATATTCGCCGTTCATGGGCAGATAAACATGTAGGCCCTTGGCACCCGAGGTCTTGCAATAGCCCTCGATCTTCCCTTCGTTGAGGACTTGGTGTACCGCCAAGGCGGACTCTATTACCTTTTTAAAATCCGTTCCTTCTGGCGGATCGAGGTCGATAATGCCGTAATCCGGTCTGTCCAAATTATCGGTTTTGGAGTTCCAGGGATGGATTTCGATGCAGCCCAGGTTCGCCATATAAATCAGCGAGGCCGTATTTTGACAGAGCAGATAATTGATGTCCCTTTCGGAAGATTTGGAATAGATGGTAGCCGTCTGCATCCATTCGGGCACGTTTTCGTTGTCCTTTTGATAGAAACCTTCTTCCATAATCCCGTTCGGATGCCGATGGAGGCTCTCGGGCCTGTCCTTTAAATAGGGTACAAGGATGTCGGAAACTTGTAGGTAATAATCGATGAGGTCGTACTTGGTGTATCCCGAATCTGGCCAGTACACCTTGTTGAGGTTGCTGATGGTCACGGGCAGCCCATCGATATCCAGGGTTTCCCTGGCATCGTTCCCTGTGGGTTTCGGGCTTGGGGATGGGGCGTTCCGGGGTACTTCGGGTGCCTTGCGCAGTCTTTTGAATACGGGATTCCGCAACAGACCGTTCTTGGTACGTTCGGAATAGTGGACCTCGCATTCCAAATTGGGCAACATCCAGTTAGGTTTTCGCCCTTTTAACGCCAATTTTTTACCGAACGGGTTTTTTTTGGTGCGGAAGGGTGCAAAACGTTTTAAGAGGACTTTCCGGTCGGCTTCGCCGAATCCCGATCCACAGTTGCCGACGTATTTGAGCCCGTCTTCTTCGCGTTTTCCCAGTATCAGGGAGCCGAAGGCCACGCCCCCGCCCACGGAATCGGTATAGCCGCATATTAGGGCGTCCTCGCTTTCGACGTTTTTGATCTTCAACCATTTTTCGGTGCGGGCCCCGGGGACATAGTTGGAATCGCCGGCCTTGGCCATTACGCCTTCCATACCTTCCTCGACGGCTCTTTCAAAAAGTGCCGCCCCCATACCCTCCACATGGTCGCAATAATGCGCCGTTCGCAATCCCTCGATAACCTCTTGGATCAAGCTTTTTCTGTCCAAAAGTGGCAGGTCGAGCATACTGTGCCCGTTCAGGTATAACATGTCGAACACGTAATATCGCAAAGTGCCTCGAGTGTCGGGCCAGTTTTGCAGTTCCCCGAACTGTGAGACCCCGTTTTCGTCCAATACGGTTAGCTCACCGTCCATTATAGTCTCGTGCCCCACCGATTCCAGTTCCTTGGCCAGTTCGGGGAAATTTTGGTTCATAGTAATGCCGTTCCTGGATTGCAGCAATACCCCATCCCCGGAAATATGCGCCACGATCCGATACCCGTCCCATTTTAGTTCGTAGATCCATTTGGGATTGTTGAATATCTCCTTGGCGGACCCGGCGAGCATGGGCGGCACGATTTTTCCGGGAGCAATTTTCCCCGGGGGTTCTTTGGAAGATTTTTGGGAAGGTTCGATCAAGGTCTCCGCATCGTAGAAAAGGTCGGTGGCAAAGCCGTCGTTCTTTTTGATAAGCAACCAACTTTCCTTTCCGCTGCGTTCTCCCGTCCGGACCAGGGCAAAACGGCCCTTCAGTTTCTGACCGGAAAGTATAAGCTTCATGTTTCCCTTCCGGAACTGTGGCAGCAGCCCCGGATTGTCTTCGGCGCCATCGATATCAAAGCTGCCCGAATCCCAGATGGTCATGGTTCCGGCCCCATAGTTTCCTTTAGGAATGGTACCGTGAAAATGAAGATATTCAAGGGGATGGTCCTCGGTTCGGACCGCCAAGCGCTTGTCGGCGGGATTCATCGATGGTCCTTTTGGCACGGCCCAGCTCTTAAGGGTACCGTTGATTTCCAAACGTAGGTCGTAATGCAGTTTTCTGGCCTTGTGTCGTTGAACGACAAAGCGGTGAACACTGTTCGGCGAATCCCCAGCGTTCCCTGAAGGTTCCGGAGTTTTTGAAAAATCCCGTTTTTTGTTGTATGCTTTTAGACTCACTTTTTAGGATGCCGTTTTTTTCCGCTTTTCCAGGCTGGCCTTCAATTGCGCCATGAGATCTTTGGCGGGGGTCGGTTCGGATTCGAATTTTTCGGGTTTCGGCAGTTGCCCGGATGCCTTCGATTCAATTATTTTCAGTAATTGTTCGTTGTACACATCCTCAAATTTGCCAAAGTCGAAGGCTTCGGTGTACTGGTCGATTAGGGAAATGGCCATTTCGAGTTCTTTTTTCCCGATTTTCTCCTGGGGCAGCTCCAGCTCCCCGGTATCCCTTATTTCTTCCTCGAACCGGATTACGTGTAAAACGAGGGCATCCTCATAAACACCTATTAGGGAAAGGTGTTCTTTTTGGCGCATTACAAAGGTAGCCACTCCCAATTTCTTGGTCTCCTTAAGGGCCTTTCGCAAAAGGGAATACGATTTCTCACCGCCTTTTTGTGGTTTTATAAAGTAGGGCTTTTTAAAAAGAACGTCGGCCACTTCGGCCTCTTCGATAAATTGTTCTATATCGATGGTCTTGCTTTTTTTCATATTGGCGTTCTCGAAATCTTCCTTTTCCAAGATGACATAGCCGTCGTCTTTCTTGTAGCCCTTGACGATATCCTTCCATTCGACTTCCTCGCCCGTTTTTTCGTTCACTCTCTTGTACCGGATTCGCTCATGGTCATGGCTGTCCAGCATATCAAGGTCCAAAGCGCGTTCCTCGGAGCCGGAGAACAGTTTAATGGGGATGGAAACCAGCCCAAAACTGACGGAACCGTTCCATATTGATCTCATACGTTTTTTTTTTGGCGTGCATGGCTACAAGATAATTAAATTGTCTTTTTCCTTACCTCCGCATTTTCAAAATCGCTTTCATTTTATTCCTTCGGGTCAAAATTATTTTCGTTACGGTTCTTTCATCGGTTGATCAGAGGCATATTGCCACAAGTCTGGCCGTTTTCTTCATATCCGTTCACAAAATAGAAGACACCGCCGACGGTATCTTTGGAATCGAGATTTCCGGGGAAATTTCCGAACAAAATCTGAAGACGATGGACGTCCAAATGAGGGATTATAAGAGAAAACACGGCAATTTCAATTTTCTGGCCGTTGTTCACGAGTACGATTACGCCAGTATCACCGCGATGTGGAAAGATTTTAAAGCGGGACTCAAATATTTTGGTTCCATCGATAAAGCGGCATTGGTAAGTGACGTCGATTGGGTAGAGGATGCGGTAAAGGTGTTGGGACCCATTGCCCCGGACCTGAAGACCAAGACCTTCAACACTGATGAAAGGGAGAAGGCGGTCACCTGGCTGACTTCCGAGGAAGCAGTGCCCTTGGCGGAAGCCTCTTCGCCCTCGCAGCCGCATTTCCGATCCAATCTGGCAACGGCCGCCGGTAAAAGGCCCGAGGTGGTCGTGATTACCGGTGCCTCGGGCGGGGTCGGCCGTACCACTGCCTGGCGCTTTGCGGAGAGCGGGGCATATATCTTTCTGATCGCCCGGGGCGAAGAAGCGCTCGAAGCCACCAAAAATGAGGTGGAGGCCCGGGGCGGAAAAGCCTGGGTGTATATTGCAGACGTGGCCGATGCCCAAAAAATGAAGGATGCGGCCGCTTTTGCCGAAGAACACATCGGGGCCATTGACGTATGGATCAACAATGCCATGGTCAGCGTTTTCAGCAAGGTCTCGGAAATGCAATCCGAGGAATACAGGCGCGTGACCGAGGTGACCTACCTGGGGCAGGTGTACGGCACCCTGGCCGCCTTGGAACATATGCGGCCGCGGAACAGGGGCAAGATCATCCTGGTCGGATCGGCCTTGGCCTATAGGGGCATTCCGCTCCAATCCGCCTACTGCGGCAGCAAACATGCGATTCAGGGATTTTTTGAGTCCCTCCGGGCCGAACTCTTCCACGAAGGTTCTAAAATCGGACTCTCTATCGTACACCTGCCCGCCATGAATACCACCCAGTTCGGGTGGGTCAAATCCCGGATGGACAGAAAGCCCAAACCCATGGGGGCCATCTTCGAGCCCGAGGTGGCCTCACAGGCCATTTTCGAGGTAGCCCATGAAGACGTCCGCGAACGTATGGTCGCCTTTTCTACCGTAAAAACGGTATGGGGCAATCGCCTGGTGCCGGAATATCTGGATCATTATATGGCGGAGCATGGATTCGAGGGCCAATTGACCGAGGTGCCGGAAGACCCCAATAGAAAAAACAATCTGTGGGAGCCGGTGCCGGGAAACCACGGGGCACACGGTGATTTCGGTGCCCAGGCTTTAGAGTACAGTGTATTTAACCGCGTAACCAAACACAAAGAAATATGGGGCGCCATCGGCTTGATAGCGGGCGGTTTCCTGCTATGGGGCGCGTTACGGGATAAAAACAATTCGGATGATACCTTGATCAGTAACGGTCACCGGACAAGATTTCCTTCGAAACGACACAATCCAATGGGGTCAACAATGAATGCGAAAGAGGTAATGCCTTACCGGAAGTTTCATTTTCTTTAAATAAACATCAATCCAGCCATGGGCACTGAAGAATACAGTAAAAAAAGGGATTTTAACCAAACGAAGGAGCCAGAGGGGGCTACAGGCAATAAAAAATCGGGAGAACATCCGATCTTTGTCATCCAAAAACACGATGCTACCAACCTGCATTACGACTTTCGGCTGGAAATCGACGGCACCCTCAAATCGTGGTCCGTACCCAAGGGACCCAGCACCGATCCCAGTGTAAAGCGGATGGCCATTCCCACGGAGGACCATCCCATCGAATACGCCGAGTTCGAAGGGGTCATTCCCGAAGATCAGTACGGCGGCGGTACCGTTATGATATGGGACCGGGGCGCATTCGAGAATATTAAAAAAGATGACGACGGTCAATCGATATCCCTGAAAAAGAGTTATCAAATGGGAACCGTGGAGGTGCGGCTCAAGGGGGAAAAGCTCCAGGGCGGATACGCCTTGATAAAAATGAAGGGCGGAAAAATGGAAGGCAACTGGCTCTTGATCAAGATGGACGATGATGCCGCCGACGCCCGCCGGAACCCTATCAGTACCCAAAACGAAAGCGTCGCCAGCGGGCGTACGATGCAAGAAATCGAAAAAGCAGCAACCTGATGGACGCAACCACCATACAGGACCTGGCTGGAGACGGCAGCATCGAGAAGACCGATTTTCCCGAGTTCCGTTCCCCGATGCTCGCTACCCTGACCAAAAATTTTTTTGACGACCCCGATTGGATCTATGAGCGAAAACTCGACGGGATGCGCTGTTTGGTCTATATGGTGAACGGCAGTCCCCACTTGTATTCGCGCAACGGAAAAAAAGCGAATGCGCGTTTTCCGGAACTGACCGAAGCCATGAACAGCCTTTCTACACGTGATTTCGTGATCGACGGTGAAATTGTGGCATTCGAGGGTAAGGTTACCAGTTTTAAGAAACTGCAAAAACGCATGCAGGTCGCCGACTCCGAGAAAGCAAGAAGCATCGGGGTCAAGACCTATCTCTATATTTTTGACCTGCTCTATTTCGATGGCTATGCCCTGCACGATTTGCCGCTGGTACAGCGCAAACAGTTGCTCAAACGTAATTTTGATTGGAACGAAAAGGTTCCCTTACGCTATACCCCGCATCGGCGGGAAAAGGGACAGAAATTTCACAAGGAAGCCTGCAATAAGGGTTGGGAAGGCATTATTGCCAAGGACGGTACCTCGACTTATCGCCATACCCGAAGCCGTAAGTGGCTAAAGTTCAAATGTGTAAACGGTCAGGAACTTGTTATCGGAGGATTTACCGAGCCCCAGGGCGATCGCAAAGGGTTCGGAGCCCTGTTGGTCGGATTTTATGAGGGCGAAAAGCTGCAATACGCGGGTAAGGTCGGCACGGGTTTTTCCGATGAATTCTTAAAGGAATGGCGCACAAATTTCGATGAGATTGAACAATCGGACAGTCCCTTTTCCAATTATGAAGATGATAATGGGGGACAGAATCACTGGGTCGCTCCCGATTATGTGGGTCAATTTGAGTTTACCGAATGGACGGATTCCAATAAACTAAGGCATCCCAGTTTTGTGGGCATCCGGGACGATAAAGATCCCAAAGCGGTTAAAAAGGAAATGTGAACGCGGCCTTTCAGACTGGGCGCCAATTTTTGACCTATAACATTCCAAGAACATGAAAATCTCCGGCATCGAAATAAGCCATCCCGATAAACCGTTATTCCCCGATAAGGGCATTACCAAAGCCGATATGGTAACCTATTACCATAAGATTTCCGATCGCATGCTGCCGTTTCTCAAAAATCGCCCCTTGACCTTACAACGTTTTCCCGATGGCATCGATGGAGAAGGTTTTTTTCAAAAACATGCCCAAGACTATTATCCGGATTTTATCGAGCGGATTACGATCGAAACGGAAAAGGGCACGAGCGAACAGATTATATGCAATTCCCAAAAGAGTTTGATCTACCTGGCCAATCAAGGGGCGATCAGCTTTCACGTTTGGCTTTCACGAAAAAATGACCTGCACCGGCCCGATAAGGTGGTCTTTGATCTGGACCCGTCCGATGCTACCGATTTTAGCAAAGTGAAAAAAGCGGCGCGGATCGTGGGCGACGAGCTCCGGGAAGAAGGGATTGAGGCCCGGCTCATGACCACGGGAAAATCGGGCCTGCATGTATTCTACGGGATTAAAAAAGCCGATAATTTTGACGAAGTCCGGAAAGCGACCCATAAAATGGCCGAAAAGCTTGTGGATAGGCATCCCGAACTGCTGACCTTGGAAATGCGAAAGAGCAAAAGGGGCAAGAAGGTATTTCTCGATTACCTTCGCAACGCCTACGGACAGACCGCTATATGTCCCTTTTCATTGCGCCCGACCCCAAAGGCCGGAGTGGCCACACCCGTGGAGTGGGGCGAACTCAACAAGCTCGAAGGCGGGGACCATTATCATTACGGCAATATTTTTAGACGGCTTGGTGCCAAAGCCTCCTAAAATTTGACATAAGACGAAAGGACTTAAGACGTAAGACTTCTATTTGTATAACCGTGAGACATAGGTGTGTAGTTTTAATGGTGTGCATCATGAACATTGTTTACGAGTCCCTGTAAAAACAAAAAAGAGTCAAATTTAGTTTCAAGCAAGATCATTTTTGTAGATAGGAAGCTGTACTTTAAACCAGTCGATGTGACTTCAACCTAAATCATAGATGAATATTTACCTAAAATACGATCTTCAATGTCTCCGTAGTGCTGTTATTAAAGAGCAACTAGAGAAATTGGATGTGGCATATACCTTAAGCGGTTCGGGCCAACTTAAATTGGAAGAAGACATCTCATCCGAACAACTGTTGCAGCTGAAATCGGCACTCGGAGAATACGGCATAGAGATTTTGGACGGCCATAGAACGATACTGGTCCAGCGCATCAAGGATGCCATTACCGAAATGGTGTACGACGATAGGGCGGTACGCTACAAGCTTTCTACCTATCTGTCAGAAAAACTGAATTATTCCTATGCGCATCTTTCCAACGTTTTTCCTGAAATGACCCATGTCTCCATTGAGAGTTTCGTCATTTTAAAAAAAATTGATTATGCCAAAAACCTTATGGTCGACGAGAACCTGACCCTGACCGAAGTAGCGCACAAACTAAATTATAGCAGTCTCGCCCATTTCTCTTCCCAATTCAAGAAGGTTACGGGAATGACGCCCACCGCTTTCTTGAAAGTTATCGAAAAGAGAAATTTAAAAGGCACGTATTGAACTAGAAATACCTAAGTTTTAGGGAGAATCTTGAAAACACAACCCTAAAAGGCCGAAATCTTAAGAATATACAACAAACTTGAAAGACAATAAATAAAACCTACATGGCGGTATCCCCATTGCACATACTGTTGGTCGATGACGATCCCGATGACCTTTTGTTGTTCAAAGAGGCCATAGCTTCTTTCGAGATACGTTCCGAGCTGTTACTGTTCGCCTGCGGGGAAGCGTTTATAGCGCATTTGAATGCAACCGATACCATTCCCGATCTTATATTCCTTGACATGAAAATGCCAAAAATCGACGGGTTGGAGTGTCTAAGGCAAATAAGGAAAACCCCGGAATGGCAAGACGCTATCGTAGCTATCTATTCCAACTTTACCGCCGAAGACCTCATTGAGAATACCTTTTCGGAAGGTGCCAACATCTATATCGAGAAACCCGAAGACCTGCAAAAATTAAAAAAAGTCTTGAAGAAGGTATTACAGGTCAATTGGCAGTACCATACCTCTAATCTGAACCGGAGTAATTTTTTACTTCGGACGTAGTTTAGGCTTACCTTCTACTTGGTTCTACCATATTTCTGTGAAAACAGTTACTATTTGATTGCCCGCCTCTTCTTCACCAAACCCATTACCCCACTAAAAGGACAATTTTAAAACATATTCGGCACAAACTGTAAGTCATCCACCCATCAAATTGCCATCTTTGACTTACAAGAAATGACACTCTTGGTGAAAATCCACAACCGAGGTTAAGTAACTGTCTTGTAGTCCAAATTAACCGACGGATACCATGAAAATAATAGAAACTTTTTCCCATTGTCTGTCAATGGTTTGATTTTGCCTTATCAGATAATGGGAGTTTTAAAACCGAGAACACTATGAAAACACTTTCCCTCAAGACGACTAAAATCGCCAACATGTTTCAACAGCTCCATCAAAATTTCGGGGGCCAGCTTCACCGGGAATCCACCGAATATGAACTGGATCTGGACAACGGCCTGGGCCAAGGTCTAATCAAGGGGTTCGCTTTTAAGGGGGGAGTATCGTTCGTAGAATTCGATATGACTTTTTCTGAAAATTTTAGGGTGAGCTGGAATACGCAACACTCGTCCCCCTTCTATTTTGCCTATTGTTCGCAAGGCCAAATAGAACACCGTTTCGAAAGTGAGGAAGAGCGGCGTACGCTTCAAAATTTTCAGACGGGCATATTGTTCTGTAAACCCTCGGAGGCCAATATCCTTTATTTTGAAAAAGGACGACGTCTCAAGGCCTCTCTCATTGTGATCAATGCTACGGGCGCACAAACCGATCACGGTACCAACCACCTCTACCACAACCTGCGAAAATCGTTCTTCAGCGACCGGAACTCAGAAAGTTTTGCGTATGTTGGTTCGTACAACCTACAAATTGCGGAAAAAATCCAGCAATTGAGGTTTATATCACACCAGGGTATCGCCAAAAATTTGCTTGTCGAAGGTACGGTACATATGATTCTGGGGCTTGAAATACAGCAGCAGCGCGATGACCTACACAATAACCGGAATACTAACGGGAGCTTGACCGGCGAAGAAATGGAAAGGGTAAAGGAGCTCTCGGAGTTTATTACCCACTACGCCGAAACGGATCTACCCATAAAAAAATTATCCCGTAAATCGGGACTCTCCCCTTCAAAGCTGCAAGAGGGATTCAAACTGATGCACGGGCGCACGGTGACCGACCACATTCGGGAAGTCCGTATTCAAAAATCCGAACAACTGATCAAAAACACCGATATGAACATTTCCGAAATTGTCTATAGTATCGGCTTTACCAGTCGCAGCTATTTCTCTAAAATATTCAAGAACAAATACAACTGCAGTCCCAAAATATACAGAAAAGGGAATCGTATGGCGGCATCATAAGAGACTTTAATAGTCCGAACTACCGTACGGATAAAGCCAACCTTTCCAGACCGATCTGTCAAAAGGGCTTTGAATTTTAGGCACCGGACATTACATTTGAATAAAAGAAAGTGAAAATGAATTCTCGAAGGCACTCTGTTCTATCCGTGACCTTTACCCTGATACTGGCCATACCTATTTATTTGATAACGCAAATGCAAACCGGTGTAAACCAGAATGATTGGGAAGCTTTGCAAAGGGCCTCCGTTGACTTTCTAATCGGGCTTTGGAGCTGCTGGCTGATTACTGCAACTATCGCCGTGTATTACAAATGGACTGAAAAACGTAATTTTTTCTTTTGGTTCAACTATGCCTACCTGACCGTGGCCTTCCTCATTTTTGCCCATTATAACGATCAGCTGTTCCGGCATATCGACCTCTCGGAACGCCCCTATGGCAAAAACATGCTGAATGCCATTCGTACCTTGAGAAATGCGCTACCGATTTTTGTGGCTACGGTTTATCTACAAGTGGCCGTTCGGTGGTTCGAAAACAAATGGCATCGAAAATAGCACTACGTCTTGTGTCCTGTGGGGGGTATGACATTTAATTTGACAAAAGGACGAAGTAATGAAGATTGCCGAGGACTAAAGTGTGTCTTTGGGCATTGGCCTTCCCTTTAGAATGTTAAGAAGAGTATTTGTCTTTCTTCCGTCCTCTTTCCGTTAGCGGGCCGCTTCAACGGTTGGCGAGGTTCTTGATTGTCCGCAAAATTGGAGGCAGAACCCTTTTCTCGTCAACCAAGAGATGCCTTGGAATGCTATCAGGGGGAATAGCGCATTCAACGCGGCTTCTATAGGGATACTCATTCCTTTACTTGAAGTTTTCTTATTTTAGAACAAGTAGCGGAATTTCGGTTTTGAATACCATCTTCTTTCGTGTTCCCGGTTGAAACAATCGCTCGAGAAAACTGTGTTGCCGATACATCAAGGCCATAAGGTCGATGGGATACTTATCGAGAAACTCCTTCAGGCCCTCCTGCGGATTTTCGTTGTAAAAAACATGAAAGGAATGTTCAATCCTTGACAGTGGCTCTTGATAGCGCTGTAGCACCTTTTCTTTGCTGAACGCGGTCTCGTCGTTGGTGGAAATATGAACAATTCTCAGTTTGGCATTGAATGCCGAAAGTAGGTCAATTAAAATTTTCAGTGGCACATCATTGTTGTTGGGATCGTCCAACGCAAGACAGACGGTTTTGATGGTATGCTTTTTAAAATCAACGGGTATTACCAATACAGGACATGGCGATTTACGGCTGACCTTCTCGCTGTTCGTCCCGATAAAAAACCCCTCTACCTCACTGGCGCCGGTGGTGCCCATGACAACCAGGTCGACATTTTCGTTGTCGGCAGTCTGTTCAATAATGTTGACAGCAGGACCCAGGCCCACAATATCGGAATGCGCTACGGCATCGAGGTGTGGAAAGGTTCCAAGAAAATTGGAAAGTTTTTCCCGGCTTAACTCTTCTTCCGAAGGTCCGCTAGTCGAGATCGGTTCTACAGTAGGGGACATCGATGGCCGCTCGTAGGTGGCAAATGCCACCCGGAACCCATGGACAAAAAGAATCTTGGCGTTCCACAATTTGGCCAGATCAAGGGCGAAAGCCACGGTGTTTTTAGAAACTTTACTGAAATCTACGGGTACCAATAGTTTTTTTGATCGCATAGGGCTCAATTTAAGGTCATCATCGGTAGGATATATTAATCACCCGACTATGCTACAAAATAGTGGAAAACAATCTAAGGCTTTAGCTGGTAACATTGGAATTTTAGCCCGAAACCTAAAACCGGTATAAAACGATCGGCGCTGCAAATCGATATGGTTAAACTACTTGTTTTTTGGGTCAAAATAAACGGAGCCCTGTGTCTATGTTTGTATCTCATAAGTAGGTTAGGTGCTTTGTTAGCAAAGCACTTATAGTATGGTAAAGGGTATGTGGGGACATGCCCTTTACTTTTTTCAACGAAAGCACTACCGACGTTTTACCCGCGATCTCCTCTTGACACTATCGGGGATTTAATAAAGCTCCCTAAAAATTAAAAAATCAATTTTTGGAGTAGGGTAAGCGAACACTTGGTTGTTATATAGTTAAATCGCCATGAAAAAGCTTTAATAAGTTCATGTGTTTAGGTTGGTTTTTTGATTTTGATGAAAAGTCCGGGTTTGGTAGCCCGGACTTTTGTTTTTTTAGATGCTCTTCAAATTCCTTTCATTCTTCGACCCGCAAGCCTTAAAGTCTATTCCAGCTCTGCCGACAGGACCATTTTTTTCCGTCCAACCGGTTCCCATTAACCAATTCCCCTCCAGTTTTTGTATCCTTCTTTTATTAGGATTTCTCCATCCCGTTTTCGTCTGCAGGTTTCCGTTGGTCCGTAGTTCTTCCCGTTTCGTTCCCTAGGATCCGTTTTTCGTAGGGCCGGCCTTCTTACCGGTTCTGAATGGAAAATCTAAGGGCATATTACAAAAATCGAAGAGCGAATACTAGCTTTTAACACTTTGTAGGAAACGGCTTTTGTTTTTGTTTACCAGTAGTTTATATTATATTACATAAATAAATAGTTTATATTTACATTTTATTGGAAGTTGTCGATGAAAAACAGGTTCCAAAGCGGATTTATAACGGGAAGTCCGGATTATGCTATCAGATTTTTGGTAGTGTGATCCCTGTTTACCGTAATTTTACCGGGTACTCCCGGGTGCTCTTTTCCGACTTGTTAAAAACCTGATCATAAATATGGGCGAAGATTCTTCCCTAAAATTCGTAATTCCCTATTTTTGCGCATGCAAAATAACGTTCTGATTCTTGATTTCGGTTCGCAGTATACCCAGCTTATCGCCCGGCGCGTTCGCGAGTTAAACATTTTCTGCGAGATAAAACCCTATAACAAGCTGCCCGAAGACCTTTCGAGCTTTAAGGCGGTCATACTTTCCGGTTCCCCTTTTTCGGTGCGGGCCGAAGATGCGCCACATCCAGATCTATCCCGAATCAAGGGGCATAAGCCCCTGCTTGCCGTATGCTACGGGGCACAGTATTTGGTACACTTTAACGGGGGAAGCGTGGCGAAGTCCAACACCAGGGAATACGGACGAGCCAATTTATCCTATATAAATTCCGAAGATCCGTTTTTTGAGTCCATTTCCGAGGGGAGCCAGGTGTGGATGAGCCATAGCGACACCATAAAGGACCTTCCGAAAAACACCAGTGTCCTGGCCAGCACCCAAGACGTAGAATATGCAGCGTACAAATTTGATAATGAGAGTACTTACGGCATACAATTTCATCCAGAGGTTTACCATACGAAGGACGGGAAAAAACTGCTCGAAAACTTTTTGGTGAAAATTGCGGGGTTGGAACAGACCTGGACCCCGGACACCTTTGTCGATGTCACCGTGGCCGAACTAAAACAGCGAATTGGAACCGATAAGGTGATATTGGGACTTTCAGGCGGTGTGGACTCCACCGTTGCGGCCGTTTTGCTGCATAAGGCTATCGGTAAAAACTTGTACTGTATTTTCGTGAACAACGGATTATTGCGAAAAAATGAGTTTGAAGAAGTCCTTGAACAATACCATGATATGGGATTAAACGTCAAGGGAGTAGATGCTTCTGAACGTTTTTTGAGTGCGCTGAACGGCGAGAGCGACCCCGAAAAAAAACGCAAGATTATCGGACGGGTCTTTATCGAGGTCTTCGACGATGAGGCGCATCTGGTCGATGACGTCAAATGGTTGGCACAGGGCACTATTTATCCCGATGTCATCGAATCCGTTTCCGTTACCGGTGGGCCGTCCGCCACCATAAAAAGTCATCACAACGTTGGTGGCTTGCCCGACTTTATGAAATTAAAGGTGGTCGAGCCGTTAAAGATGTTGTTCAAGGATGAGGTCAGAAGGGTAGGAAAGAGTATGGCCATTGGCGACGAACGCCTAGGAAGACATCCGTTTCCGGGACCCGGACTCGCCATCCGCATTCTAGGCGATATCACCCGTGAAAAAGTGGCGATCCTTCAGGAGGTGGACTATATTTTCATCAAAGGCCTCCGCGATTGGGGGTTATACGATGAGGTGTGGCAGGCCGGGGCCATGCTTTTGCCCGTAGATAGTGTTGGGGTCATGGGCGACGAGCGCACGTACGAAAAATGCGTAGCTTTGCGTGCAGTAGAGAGTACCGATGGCATGACCGCGGACTGGGTGAACCTGCCCTACGAATTTTTACAGAAGGTCTCCAACGATATTATCAATAAGGTGCCGGGGGTGAACCGTGTGGTGTACGATATCAGCTCAAAACCGCCGGCGACGATTGAGTGGGAGTGAGTGTTGAGTTTATATGCTTATGAGTTTATAAGTTTGTGATGTAATTTGCGTTTATAAAGTAGTAGAACTTAAGACGAGTTCTCAGTGTAGTGTTAACCCAATAGCCTGTAATGGACCAATTTTTTAAACATATTGTGGCTTTCATCTTATTGATGATCGCCCTGTCGAGCTGTAAGGCCCAGAAATTTACGACGCATGCCGTTCAAAGGGGCGAGACCTTGTCCAGTATTTCGAGACAGTATAATGTTGATACTGCTACCATCCTGCGATATAACAAAGAACTCAAACGTGGTGATCAAGTAAAGGCCAATACGATTTTGGTCATTCCACGAGGGGCGAAATCTACTTCCGAAAGGCGGTCCACCGAAAACAAGCAGTCCGATGACGTCGTCATCAAAAGCGATGAACCTATCGGCTTCACCTCTCACCGGGTAAGAAAACGAGAAACGCTTTACGGTATTGCCCAACGTTTTCGCGTCAGTGAAAATGAGATCAAGAAATATAATCCAGAGCTGTATTCATCACAGTTGGAGAGGAACATGACCTTGAAAATTCCCCAATACAGAAGAACCAAGGTGGAACGGGAAGCAATTGGCGAGGATAATTTTGAAACCTATACCGTAGCCCCTAAGGAGACCCGATGGAGCATTGCCAATAAATACGGTATTACCATCGATAGTATGCTAGGGCTGAACCCTGAACTGTCAAAAACCGACGATTATTTAGCGGTGGGGCAGGAACTTAAATTACCGCGCCCTGCGGGAAGCACGGTGGAAAACCAACAAACACAGCTCTACCTATCGTATACCGTACCGCCCAAGATGAACTTTTACAGGCTGGAGCAGAAGTTCGGGGTGGAACCTTCCGAAGTCGTCCGTTTGAATCCAGAGATAACCGATAAAGGCGGTTTGAAAGAGGGGATGGTCATTCGTATTCCGCAGGTCAAGTTGGATGCCGGGGAGGTCAATACGGAAAATTATAATTTTTACGAGGTCAAGCCCAAGCAAACGGTTTTTTCGCTGACACGAAAACTAGGGCTTACCTATAGGGAGCTGTTGGACCTGAACCCAAGCTTGAGCGAGGGTTTAAAGTCGGGGATGGTTTTAAAGCTGCCAAAGGACCAAAAAGGAGATTTCGATGTACGGAATGCCCTCGTTCTGGATAAAATCAACCTGGTGGACAGTATCGATGTGGCGAACCGACCAAAACTTCTGTTTCTACTGCCTTTTCGTTTGAACAAGCTGGATATGTCGGACCAATCGGAGGTCGCAGATCTTATGGTAGAACGAAAGAGCCTCGAACTGAGTATGGGGCTGTATTCCGGGGCATTGGTCGCGTTGGATTCCATCGCCGATCTCGGGGTTTCGGTCGACGTACGTACCTTTGACAACGAACTGGACTTGGCCAGGACTAGGGAAATACTGCAGGGCGAGAATCTTGAGGATTATACTGCCATCATAGGTCCGGTCGATGTACCGTCCTTCAAGGAAACCGCTGTTAGGGCCGGCCGTGCACAGGTGCCGTTGGTGACACCGATATCCATGAAAACCGATGTCAGTCTGTCCAATGTATTTTATTCTTATACTCCCAAAGAGATTCTACGGGAACGCATGCTCGATTATGCGGAAGCGCAGTACGAAGGCCAGAATGTGGTCATCATCGCCGATTCCATGCACGTGGCGGCAAAGGATTCTATCTTGTCCCGATTTCCCGATGCCAAAGTAGAACGCGTCATCGAGGAGGAAAAGAATATTGGAATCAAAATTGACAGCCTGAAATCACGGCTTTCCGATGAGGTGGAAAATTGGGTGTTCGTAGAGACCGAAAACTTTAAGCTAGTAGCAAGTGTAAGCTCCATTTTGAACTCATTTGAAAATACGCTTTTGGACATCGAGCAGCCGGAGCGGGACAAATTGAAATTGCGGATGTTCACCACTAATAAGAATCCCGCCTTTGAGAACGATGTTATTTCAAGTACGCACCTTTCCAATTTGAATTTCACCTATCCGTCAGTCTATAAAATGCCAGAAAGCAGTGCATTTTCGAAGCGCTACCAAAAGCGCTTCGGCAGCCTGCCCGACCGCTATGCCGTAAGAGGCTTCGATATGACCATGGACCTCTTGCTGAAACTGGCCTACAAGAACAACTTGATGGAAGTTTCGAAATTTATCGGGGAAACGGAATATTCGGGCAACAAGTTCGATTATGAGCGAGATCCCGTGACGGGGTACTTCAACCAAGCTTCGTATATTATGACTTTTGAGGATCTCAGGATCAAGCAGGTACAGTAAGATAGTATTGAGTATTAAGTATTGAGTATTAAGTATTTAGTGTAGGGCAGTTAATGCGGGGTATATGACATGAAATGTGCCTAAGTGGTTTCAGATACAATCGCTGCACCTAGCTCGAGGATTAATGTGACAAGTGATGGCCTTAAACTTTGAACCTGTTGACGGCGGAATTAAGCCTTGAAGGATACGGTAGGACATCTTAAAACTTGAAAACGGAGTTAATATTAAACTGGGATGACCGCAAAAATTATCTACGACGGCGAATTGCGAACCACATGCGAGCATATCCGCTCGGGGGATTCTTTTAAGACCGATGCCCCGGTCGACAATAATGGACTGGGACAGGCGTTTTCGCCGACCGACATCGTAGCTACGGCATTGGGAAGTTGTATGATTACGGTAATGGGGATTAAGGCCAGGGATTTAGGTGTTATCCTCGATGGGGCCACCGTAACCATTACCAAACATATGGCTTCGGGTCCCCGAAGGATATCAAAAATAGAGGCCAAGCTAAACCTTCCGGCCGATGTCTCGCAGAAACACCGCAAAATTCTGGAGAATACCGGCAAAACCTGTCCCGTACTTTATAGTCTGCATCCCGATATCGAGAAGTCAATTACGTTCTCTTGGGAACTTTAGTACACTTTTTGGTGAAATAGAACATACCCCGATCTTCAAATTATGGATGCTAGAGGGAGCGCCTATTATATAACCGTATTGGTTTTCTTGTTTTTTCCGCTATTTGTTTCCGCGCAGAAAGAAGAAGCCATTCCCTGGAGCGCGGACCGCAAACTGCAATGGTCCGATTTTAAGGGAAGCTATTTCAAGACGGAATGGGCCGCGGCGACCACGGCTACAGGAATCAGTTATGCCTTTACGACAACGGAAGAAAACGGCCGGCAATTTTTGGAAATCGAAGTCCGCTGTGAGTTCTACCCCTATCGCTCGTGGTACCGTCCCGAGGTCTGCGATGCGAACACTTTGGGGCATGAGCAATTGCATTTCGATATTGCGGAGCTATATGCGCGCTTGTTCCGAAAGCGCTTGGGGGAAGCAAGCTTTACATCTGATGTGAAAGACGAGGTGAAGGCGATCTACAAGCAAATCCTTAAGGAACTTATCGCCTTTCAGAACAAATACGACCGGGAGACCGACTTCTCAAAAGATGTGCGGCAACAGCGGCTATGGAACCGAACTATTGCCGAAGAGCTGCTAGCTTCTGAACAAACAAAAACCCCTTCAAAAAATGATTCTTGAAAGGGTTCGAAATAATAGGAATTGGAATTCGGTTTAGAACCGGAAAGCGGCTCCTATCGTCAGGAACGATACTCCATATCCGGCTTCTGCGAACACTCCGATACTATCGGTAAAATAGTATCGACCGCCAACGAAAATTGTACCACTGGGCCGGGTGCTTAGGTCGTTGTCAAAATTGCCGTCATAAGAAGCGATGTTCAGCGAAAGCATGGCGCCCCCATATACATCGAGATTTTCGACGTCGAGTCCGATATAGTGAAACGCACCACGTGCCCCGATAATGGTATAGTTGAAATCATATCTGCTACCTCCGAACACAGTTTTCGAAGTATAGGATTTGTAGCCCAAATAGGCTCCAAGGCTGACAATCCCGAAGTCCCCGGTTTCCCAAATACCCCTTTCGTAACTTGCGCTAAGGCCCAGGCCCTGGGACGACGTACCGATACCGCCGTAATTGAAGTTACCACCAAAGCCGATACCGGCATTGATGACATTGGTGCCCTGATCGAATTCTTGGGCTGAAATGGATTGTGCGGTACAAAAAGTGATGACCGCCATGGCTAGGAGTTTAAAAGTTTTTTTCATTTTGATTGTGTTTTTTTGCAAAAAGTTGTTTTTGGAACAAGGTTCTTAGAATAAAATTAAGATTTTTTTTCTGATCTTAAGTCATCATTCCACTATAATACTACTCCACTTGAAAGTCAAAGAGGTCGGAACCGGAGGAATTGCCGGCCTTATCAAGGGTGGTTACTTTCCAATAGTAAACTGTTTTAGGGCTGATCGCCACGTTTTGCTTTTCGGTTGTTGACGTCATACCCAAAGAGACCATAGCATCTTTATTGCTACCAAAGAATACCTCATATTCCTTAATATCATTGTCAACGTCGCTACCCGCCCATGTCAGCGTTATGGCATCGGTCGATGCAACGGTAATCCCTCTTTTCGGACTTACCGCTTCGGCGGGAAATGGGGCATGACTCTCGATTCCCGGCCCTTGGTTATAGAACTTCCAAGCACTGCTCGTAGCGGTTTTCGTACTAGACTTGCTCTTAGATACCACGGACCACTGGTAAGGTACGCCTCTGAGGAGGGTGATGACGGCACTATTGGACTGCGCGTCGGTAGGGGATACCGTTCCCGTATCGAGATTTTTTAGGTTCACGGTATAGCTATCCGTATGTTGCGATGCGTTCCACTGAAAGGTGACGCTACTTTCTGTGTCGCTGATAACTTCCCCTTCGTTACACTCTGTATTGTTTTCCGGAAATACAAGGGTGGCCGCGAGCGGTGCCGGCTCTGGTGGGGGTGGGGTTGAGGGACCGTCGACGGTGTCGTCCGACCCACCGCACGCACTTAGAACTAATAGACCGAAAGCTAATATAGCGGATGCTGATCGTATTTTCATCGTTTTATTATTTTTTGGTTCAACAAAGCCTCGTCGGTTCTCACGCTCAAAATATATACGCCCTTGGGCAATCCGTCCATATCGAGAAGAATACGGCCCTGTTCAATGCTGCGTTCTTCTTCGGAAATCAAGGCACCGTTCAGGTTAAATAGGGAAATATCCGCTTTGCGCGATAGGTTTGCAAAACTTAGGTCCACGTGAAGATTGCCACTCGCAATGGGATTTGGATACACCAACGTTCCGGGACCCAGAACAATTTTTTCCTCATAAATGCCTTGACAACGGGCATCCCCTACGACAGTAATTGTATTGCCGCCTTTACGTAAAGCCAGGGTAATTTCATTATCGGAGGTGGTAATTATTTCATCGTTCAAGGTAATGGTATAGGTTTGGCTTCCTTTAAGATGTAAGTTGAGCGTTCTGGCCATCGCGTTCACCTTTGAACTTGCCGATAGGGCCTCGGGCTGGGTCAACGAAACATCAAAACATCGTTCATAGTCCGGCTGCCCGTCTATTTGAATGCATAGTCCGTAAGCGCCGGCCACCAAATCCTGAAAAACAGTGACATCCGAAAATTCCTGGTTCAACGTACCATTGGGACCGGTCAGCGACGCGCTATATGGTAAAGACGTTTCGGCGGCAATTTCAATACTACCGTTATTACTGGAAATACAGGATTCCCCTACGGTCGTGATGATAAAATTATCCGCTGGAAGTGTAAAAACAGGGCAGCCATTGGCATCGACTACTGCCCCTGCCGACGTGTTGTCGCACTGGTCAAGCGCATCAGGTACACCATCATTGTCCTGGTCGTTTTCACCCTCCTGATCGTTCTCACTGTCTTGATCGTCTTCACTGTCACCGGGTTCCGAATCAATGGAGATTTCCGTACAGGCCGAAACCACGGTCTGGTCTCCCTTAGTAATTTGAACGGCATAGGTTCCACTTTCCGAGGCCTCGAAACTTTGGTCGGTTTCTCCTTGGATCGGTGAATTTTCATCGTTGCAATCGAGCCATTGGTAGGTGGCATCAGCCAAGTTTGCCGTAATGGTAGTTTCGTCCAGGGTGACGGTGCTATCCAAAGCGTCTGCCGTTACTCCAAAATTCCGCTGGTCGTAGAGGCTCCAATTTCCGCTTTGAGATTGCACCCTGATGTAAAGCACATGCTGGCCCTCGGCCAGTCCCTCGATAGGTATCGTCATGTTCTCTACCAATCGCCCCGAATTGGTATCCACGGCCAAAGCCGTTCCCTCGCCTATACCGGGATCTTCATCGAAGAAATATTCTGCATTGGCGATAGGTTCGCTGGCGTCGGTAAATGACATCACATAAAAGATACTGCGGTCATATAGACTCCAATTGCCGTTGTTGCCATTGACCCTAATATATAAACTGTGAAAGCCCTCGGACAGGCCAGTGGTCGGAATGGAAAATTCCTGTGCCAGTTGTCCCGCATTGTCATTGACCGACAGCGCGATGCCGTTGCCGATCCCTGGATCGCCATCAAAAAAGTATTCGGCAGACACTATGGACTGACCCCTCGAAAATGGGATGCACAACAACAACCCAGCGAATAAAATGATAATTCGTTTCATGGATCAGTGATTTTGTGCGTTGATGGTTACGTTGATGTTGTTTCCTGGGGCAACGGTTGTGGTCATGGCCGTGATTTTTACGGTGGGTATGCCTCCGGTATAGCCAAAGTTGTTAAAGGTAAAGCCGCTACCGTCGTAGAGACCGATGTCTTCTCCGGATACGCCGGCATCAATGGCCAGGGAGCCTTGCTTCAAATGAAAATCATCGGTGAGTTCATTGTAGTAACCGGGTCTTTCCGTATCATCGACGAACTGCGGGTCGATGTTGTCGATATTGTTGGTTCCGGCTAGCGGAACGTGATTACTGCCATTTACGGCATGGGTCATGCAGTTTTCAAAAACTACCCCATCATAGTTCCAATTCCTTGAACCTCCCGAGGTGTAAAGGATACTATTTTGTATCGTTATGGTCCCCGTTCTATAGCCAAGATTCCGTACTGATCCATTAAGAAAGAGATTGTTCCTAATGTTTACGGATTGATAATTTTTCACATAAAGATTTCCTGTAATGATGTTGTTGGTAATCAGGGCGTTGGTATAGTTACTAGTAGTTCCGAGATGGTAAAATATACTTCCCCGGATAGTTACATTGTCCACATTGGCTGTTGGAAAGTCCATCGTACCGTCAATACGACAGTTCTCAATGGTAATGTTTGATAGAGTTGCACTTGATCTAGATTCCCCGACGTAAAAATTCCCTTTAACGTGCAATCCGCTAAATCTACTGTTGGAGCTGTTCTCGTCAAGATTGATCCTCGCTATGGATGTCTCCTTATCGGGGTCGCTATGGGCAAAACCGATCAGGGTCAAACCTTTATTTACGATAATGTTTCCGTAGTCGATCTCAGAAGGATGGATATATAGGATGTCTCCATCTTCGGCACTGAAGATGGCGGTCTGCAAGTCGTCGAATTGCGCCGCACTACCCTCGGAGTTGTCAACGGTAATGATTTTTTGGGCCGATAGCGATAGTGTACCAACTACCATAATCAAGGCTATAGTAAAATTTCGCGTCATTTTTTTGATTTTTATTGGTTTGTATTCAGTTTGAGTGTGATGTGGGTTAATTAAAGTTGAGCTATTGACGGTTATGGTTGACGCAATGCCCGGCATTGTATCCCTTCTATAACTTCATGATTTTTCCTTCTCGTCCACGTTCAAAAGTTCCGTAATGATTCGAAACTTTATCGGTATCGGACTGTATTTTGGGAAAACTCACAATTTTTCCGATTCTCTTATTTTTTCACAAACGACATCATTCCATGCATCAAGGTCGTCGTTTTTGGGCATCATCAAAGGCTCAGGTCCACTTGTTAATAACCGCAGGCGTGTCTAAAAGTCAAAAAGATGGGATGATTTCCGTTTGGCCGAATTAAGTAATGGGGCAGATTATTACATTCGGCAGAATGTTAAAATGATACACCAATATACTCTTGTTGAATCTAAAAGTCATTGTACGTTTATTAAACGTAGCCTTTTTCTCTCTACAAGTATGTTTTTGTTTATTAGGCGTGTAGTAAGGCTTTCCTTCCAAGTAAAAAATAGGGATTACGGCTCCATCTATCCTATATATTTTGAAATCGTTGCTACGGGTTCGGTCAAAAAAGTTACATTTGATATATTATAATCGACCTATTGATGCCTAGCCGCCAACAGATTAAATGGATTATTGTATTCTGTTTCAGTTGTGGGGTATTATATCTAAGAGGACAGGAAGAGAAAGTGGATTCCCTCAAAGTACTTCTCACAAAAGCGGACCTCCATGATACGGTTCGCTTGGCCACCTTGACCGAACTTTCCTATACCTATTATTCCTTACATCCCGAAGAAGGGGTGCGAATTGCCGATCAGGCCCTAATGTTGGCAAAACGGTTAAAAGATGATAAGGGTATTGCGACGGCCCTTTCCTATAAGGGGCATAACTACAGTGCCCAAGGGATGGATTCCATGGCATTGTCAACTTACGACAAAGCGATCGAGTTGCACGGAAAAAACAAGAATAAAAATGGTATTGCCCGCCTGACCTATAACAAGGGCCTGGTGTATTTCAACCAATCGGACTATCGCCGGGCAAATGACCATAACCTACGTGCCTACACGGTTTTTGAAAAGGAAAAGGATACGTTATTGATGGCAAAAATGCTCAACAGTATCGGAATAAACCAAATGTACCTCACCCAGTATCCGGAAGCTTTGGCCAGCTATCTAGAGGCCGAAAAGTTCTATAGAGACCTCAACCTGACCGACGACCAGCCCTATGCGAATCTCCTTGCCAACATAGGACTTTTGTACGCCCGGTTAGAAGAATTGGACCAAGCCCATGAGTATCAGAAAAGGGCATTACAACTTTTCAGGAAACTCGCTTTTCAGGAAGGGGAGGCGAACGCATTGCTCAACTTGGGAAGGGTCTATGAGGGTATGGGCCATCCCGAAAAAGGGATAGGGCTCTATGGGGAGTCGTATACCATCATGGAAAAAAACCATAACGAACGCGGCATGGCCAGCGCACTGACCAATATGGGCATTGCTTATACCGATATGGGAGAATATGAAAAGGCCATCCCCTATTTCGAAGAGACCAAGACCATTTACGAAGGTTTTAAAAACACGAACAATCTTGCCATAGTGCATCAAAATCTCGGGGATTGCCACAAAAACCTATCTTGGGACAATAGGTTGGCAAGAGCCGAAGACCATTACCGCATATCCCTGAACTATGCCAAGGCGGCGGGAAGCCTGAACCTTCAGTATAAAGCCCTTGAAAACCTGGCGAAGCTGCAGGCGGAACGGGGCGAATATAAAGATGCCTATGCCAACAAGTCGGCGGCAGTTGTGCTTCGCGACAGCTTTGCCTCTATAGACAAAAAGGAAGAAATCGCCCGCTTGGAGACTAAGCATGCATACGACAGGGAGAAATCGATCTTAAATGCCGAACATGATAGGGAGCAAGCTATTTCTAAAGCCGCTATCGCCGAGCAGACTATGAACAAAAATAGGGCCGTGGCCGCAATCGGCTTTCTGTGTCTGGCGGGACTGATCGCCTACCTCATCTATAAAAAGCGGAGGGATATTGCCGAAACGAAAAAAATAGCGGATTTCAAGGTGAAGGTGGCGGAGACCGAACTTAAGGCATTAAGGGCGCAAATGAATCCGCATTTTATTTTCAACGCCCTGAATTCCATCAGTGATTATATGGCCAAGAATGACATACATACGGCCCAAAATTTTTTAATCAAGTTCTCAAAGCTAATCCGATCCATTTTGGAAAATTCGGAAAAAACATGGATTCCCTTGGCCGAAGATCTGGAACTGACCGAACTTTATATGAAAATCGAGGCCTTGCGCCTAAAGGATAAATTTACATACTCCTTTGAGGTCGCCGACGATATCGACATCGGGAATACGATGGTACCCCCGCTGATACTACAGCCTTTCATAGAGAACAGCATCTGGCACGGCATTTCAAAAAAGTCGGCCAAAGGTCATATCGGCATCTCCATTAGAAGGGATCAGAATTTTTTGGTCTGTAGCGTCGATGATGACGGGGTAGGCCGCCAAAAAACCATAGGCACGAAAGAAGCCAAATCATCGATGGGGCTCAAGATTACCAAGAACAGGCTTGATATCATCAATCGCTTGAAGCAGGAAAACGGTAGTATCGGGATATTCGATAAAAAAGAAGGATTGCACATCGAACTGAAACTACCTCTCGAACTTCAATTTTAACGCTATGCTAAGAGCTATTCTTGTAGAGGATGAAAGACATTGCCAAGACCGGTTGCGGCACCTGCTTCGGCGACATGAAGATTTCCTCGTCTTGGAGTGCACCGCTTCTACGGTCGAGGATGCCAAGGTTGCCATCCTCTTACATCGGCCCGAGGTGGTTTTTTTGGATGTACAGCTTCGGGGACGCACTGGGTTTGAACTCTTAAAGGAGATACCCAATATTTCTTTCGAGGTCATCTTTACCACCGCTTTCGATCGCTATGCCGTAGAGGCCTTTCGGTTTTCGGCATTGGACTATTTGTTGAAACCTATCGCCGAGGAGGATTTGATTGCTGCTCTGGAAAAGTTAAAAAAGAAAATTTCGCAACAGGAAATCTGCAAAAAGTTAGAGGTGCTGTTCCAAAATTTGGAAGAGAACAGAACGGGGGACTTCCAAAAAATAGCCGTGCCCACCGTTGATGGACTTTCGATGATTTCTATTGATGATATACTCCGATTTCAGTCGGATAGCAATTATACTCATCTGTTTTTGATCGGTGGCAAAAGGTTGACCGTTGCAAAGACCTTAAAATACTTTGTAACCTTGTTGGAAAAACATCATTTCTATCGAACCCACCATTCCCATCTTATCAATCTGATCTATGTCGATAAATACCAAAAGGGGAAGGGAGGGCTTGTTCTTATGACCGATGGTTCGCATGTAGAGATCGCCGTTCGCCGGAAGGAAGAGTTTTTAAAAAGGCTAATGGGAAAATCCTAAAGTTCCGGTTGCCATTTCGATATGGTACCTGCATCCTTCCTGAAAAAACGGGACCACCAGGTCGACTTTACGCTTTGGCGTTAAAATATTAGAAATCGTTTTTCGGGAAGTATTTGAAAATTTTTTAATGCTCGTTCCATAACTAAACATCACAGATGGTAACGCCTTGCTTTAGGGCCGAAATCTTGTCGCTCCATGACGGAATGAACTCTTGGGCCACGTGGCCTTCATACCCGGTTTCAAGAATGGCCTTCATGATGGCGGGGTAGTAAAGCTCTTGGGTCTCATCAATCTCGTGTCGACCGGGGTTGCCGCCGGTGTGGTAGTGTCCGAAATACTGATGGTAGTCCCGGATGTTGCGGATGACGTCTCCTTCCATAATCTGCATATGATAGATGTCGTAGAGCAGTTTGAAATTTTCGGAGCCCAATTGTTTGCAGAGTTCGACGCCCCATTGGGAACGGTCGCACATATAATCTTTGTGGTCGACTTTGGAGTTGAGCAGTTCCATTTGCAGAACCACGCCGTTTTTCTCGGCCAGGGGCATCACCTGTTTTAGTCCTTCTACACAGTTTTTCAGTCCCCTTTCATCATCCATCCCATTTCGGTTGCCGCTGAAACAGATCAGATTGGTGTAGCCGGCCTCTGCGACCAGGGGAATCACCCGTTTGTAATCTGCGATCAGTTCTTCGTGCAGCTTTGGGTCATTCCATCCTTTTTCGATGCCCAGCCCTGCGCCCCAGCACATCGAGGCGTGGATGTCGTGTTTTTTCAATAGCGGCCAATCTTCCGGCCCGACCAGATCAATGGCCTTGATTCCGAGTTTGTTCAGATTTCCGAGGAATTCATCGAGGGGCATGGGGCTATAGCACCAAAAGCAGGCACTGTGATTGATGTTGTTCTTTAGTTCCAACGGAAGGTTTTCAGATGCCATTACGGCATTTGCGTTCCCCGTTTTGGCGGTCAATAGTCCGACCGATGCGGCGGCGGTCGTTCCTATAAAGTTCCTTCGTTTCATGTTCTTAGGGTTTTATTTTTATAATAACTTTTCTATCAGATCGATCAGTTCCTTAACGGGAGTAATACAAGGTCTTACCTGCTCCTCATCAAAATCAAAAAAATCGTCGTAATCGCCGTTATATCTCCAAGTGAAAAGCTGGGAGTACAGTTTGCCGTGTTCCTTGGCAATGACCCCTTGTTCTGGTTGCCTGTCATCTCAATTTTATGCCTACTTGTTCAATAGCGTTATAAAGTGGAGAGAAAAGATAATGGTCGATCCAATCTTTCTTTGCATAGCTGAGAGGAGAAAATACTTCCCCTGTCTCTAATTCAAGGTCGTAGTAATCGTCCATGATTTGGATTTCTTTTTCAAAAGTGATGTCGTTGTCGTCTAAAAGTATGAGCAGATCCCAATCCGACTGCACCTTCTCGTCACCTTGTGCCCTTGAGCCATACTGGAAGATTTCTGAATCCGGATGATTTCTGTCGGCAATGTCAACGATGCTATCTATGATATTATCCTTTTTTTCCAACAACGATTAAAAAGTTTTGAACCATTTCCCCGTTAAATATAATGATATTAATTTTACCGCTTCTATGGATATATCCCCCGAAAGAGAAAAACTCATTGAACTGGCCCATTACCGGATGCCCTTCGGGAAATTTAAAGACCGTTATTTGGTAGAGCTTCCGGAAGCCTATCTGGTCTGGTTCAAGCAAAAGGGTTTTCCCGATGGCAAACTGGGAAGCCTGATGGCGTCCATGCTTGAAATAAAGGTAAACGGACTCGAGCCGCTCATCCGCAGGCTACAAAAAGATTTTCCAAGGCATTCCCCATAATTTCCCCCTTCCTTTTGTACCTTCGCATCCCGTAACAAACAAGCTATCATGCCAGATACCAAATACATTTTCGTTACGGGGGGGGTAACTTCATCCTTGGGAAAGGGAATTATTGCCGCCTCATTGGCCAAATTGCTGCAGGCCAGGGGATATAAGACTACAATACAGAAGCTAGATCCCTATATCAACGTCGATCCGGGCACGCTGAATCCTTACGAGCACGGGGAATGCTATGTGACCGACGACGGGGCCGAGACCGACCTCGACCTGGGCCATTACGAGCGGTTTTTGAACGTACGCACCTCCCAGGCGAACAACGTGACTACGGGCCGTGTCTATCAAAGCGTCATCGAAAAGGAACGCCGGGGCGAATTTTTGGGAAAGACCGTACAGGTCGTGCCCCACATCACGAACGAAATCAAGCAGCGAATAAAATCGTTGGGCAATAGCGGCGAATACGATATGGTCATCACCGAAATCGGCGGAACGGTCGGCGATATCGAATCTTTGCCCTATATCGAGGCTGTACGTCAACTGCTGTGGGAGCTGGGGGAGAACAATGCTATTGTCATTCACCTGACCCTAGTGCCCTTTCTATCCGCCGCAGGGGAACTGAAAACCAAGCCTACCCAACATTCCGTAAAGACCCTGATGGAGAGCGGTATCAAGGCCGATGTACTGGTCTGCCGTACGGAACATGAAATTCCCGATGACCTCAGGGACAAGCTGGCACTTTTTTGCAACGTAAAACGCGAGGCGGTCATTCAGTCCATCGACGCATCGACCATATACGACGTACCGGTCTTAATGCAAACGGAAGGCTTGGATACCGTGGTGCTCAAAAAATTGGGACTCCCGAACACTACCGAGCCCGACCTGACCCAGTGGAACGCTTTCTTGAACCGTCATAAAAATCCCAAGCACGAGGTCAATATCGGACTGATCGGGAAATACGTGGAACTGCAGGATTCCTACAAGTCCATTTTGGAATCCCTGATTCACGCCGGGGCCGCCAACGAAGTGCGGGTAAATATCCGGTCGATCCACTCCGAACATTTGTCGGAAAAGAACCTCGTTGCCAAACTGGGCCTGCTCGACGGGGTACTTGTCGCCCCAGGCTTTGGAGAGCGGGGCATCATCGGGAAAATCAGGGCGGTACAGTACGCCCGTGAACACGGTATCCCCTTTTTGGGCATTTGCCTGGGAATGCAGATGGCGGTCATTGAATTTGCCCGAAACGTACTCGGGTTGGAGGATGCCAATTCCACCGAAATGGAAGACTCAACGGCCGACCCCGTCATAAGCCTGATGGAAGAACAGAAAAACGTGATCAACAAGGGCGGTACCATGCGTCTGGGGGCGTGGGATTGTGAACTGCGGGAAGGTAGTCAAGTGCGCAAGGTCTATGGCGATGCACCCACCATCTCGGAACGGCACCGTCACCGATATGAGTTCAACAATGCCTATAAGGATGCATTGGAGGAAGCCGGATTGATGGCAACGGGAATCAATAAGGAAACTGGTCTGGTAGAGATCATCGAACTGAAAGACCATCCGTGGTTTATCGGGGTGCAGTACCATCCAGAGTACAAGAGCACGGTCGCCAATCCGCATCCCCTGTTCGTGGCCTTCGTAAAGGCCGCCCTGGCACAAAAGTTGAAACGAACCCAGACGGTGCCAAGCTAAAACGCATGCCAGTTTGGCATAATCTCGACAATTGGATATATATTTGTGGATTGCAGTCCGATGGGGTTCGGCCCTGCACGCGCTTGACCGCAGTATTAAATTTTATGGAGGTTACATCAATTGTCCCCGTACTACGCAAGCCTAATTATTAAATATTACATGGAAGAAAAGAAAGTAGATAGCAAGTCGATCATCGGTTTCGTACTGATATTCGGTATCCTGATCTGGATGTTCTATCAAAACCGGCCCACGCCAGAAGAGCTTGAAGCGGAAAAGGCAAAACAGGAGCAGGTGGTCGAAGAAGCCGAGCAGCAGGTGCCCGGCGACACGACCGCTCCCAAGCCCGCCCAGGTCAATCTTCAAGATTCCTCCGCGGTAGCCGATTACAAGAGCAAGATCGGGGCCTTTGGATTTACCCAGCCCACCGACGGTACTACGAAGCTGCAAAACGATCTCGTCTATTTGGAAATCAGCAATAAAGGTGGACAGATTGTCGAGGCGCGGATGAAGCAGTTCCATACCTACGATTCTATACCCGTTTACATGGTGTATGATGGCAATGCTTCGTTCGGGTTGCAGTTCCAGACCTCCGATAATCGGGTGATGAATACGCAGGATCTTTATTTCGAGCCTTCGTTGAGCGAAAGCAATGGCAATCAGGTGCTGAGCATGAAGGCCAAGGCAGGTCCCAATAAATATTTGGAGTACCGCTACGAAATGAAACCGGACGATTACCTGGTGGATTTCACCGTGCGCTCGCAGGGTATGAACGGGACAATCGATAGCAGCCGGCCCATAAATATGGAGTGGAAGCTGAAGGGTATCCGCCATTCCAAAAGTATCGAATACGAGAACCGCTATACCCGTCTTACCTATAATTACGAAGATGGCGACGTCAGCAAGCTTTCCGAAAGTAGCGATGATGAAGAAATCGAGGAATCGGTAAGGTGGCTGTCTTATCGACAGCATTTTTTCAGTTCGATTCTTGTAAATATGGACGAGTTTCAAACGGCCGAGCTCAGTTCAAAGAACTTGGTCGACGGGGAAAGCCATACCCAGGGCTTTACCAAAGAATTCAAGGCCACGATGCCCTTGGCCATGGAGGGCGGGGAACTTTCACAAAATATGCACTGGTATTACGGGCCCACCGATGTTGACGTTCTAAGCAAATATGAAGATATGGCCTTGGCTGATTCCATCCCATTCGGATGGGGTATCTTCGGGTGGATAAACCGCTACGTCTTTACCCCGTTCTACGGATTTCTCAGCTCATTTTTGCCCTACGGTATCGCGATTATCGTGATGACCATCTTGGTACGCCTGGCCATGTCGCCGGCTACCTATAAGTCTTATCTGTCACAGGCCAAGATGAAAGTTCTGAAACCGGAGATTGCCGAACTTGGGGAAAAGTACGGCGACAATGCCATGAAAAAGCAGCAAGCCACTATGAAGCTGTACAGCAAAGCGGGCGTAAGCCCCATGAGTGGATGTGTGCCGGCCCTAATGCAAATGCCGATTTTCTACGCGCTGTTCATGTTCTTCCCGACCTCGTTCGCCCTACGGCAGAAACCTTTTCTATGGGCCGATGACCTTTCTTCTTACGATGTGGTCGCCAACCTGCCTTTTGAGATTCCATTTTATGGGGATCATGTGAGCCTGTTCCCGATCTTGGCGTCGGTGGCCATTTTCTTTTATATGATGATGACCACCGGACAAAACATGCCGACCCAGCCTGGGATGCCGAACATGAAGTTTATCATGTACCTTATGCCGGTGATGATGTTGTTCTTCTTTAACAACTACGCCAGTGGCCTGAGTCTGTACTACTTCGTATCGAACCTGATTACGATCGGTATCATGTTGGTCATCAAAAATGTTATTCTGGATAATGATAAGATCCACGCCCAAATCCAGGAGAACAAGAAGAAACCGAAAAAGGAAAACAAGTTCCAGCGTAAAATGCGCGAGATGATGGAGCAGGCCGAGGAGCAGAAGAAAGTTGGGAAACGATAACAAAAAGCCCTGATGTTTCCACCAGGGCTCCATACATCAAACTAGATTGGTTTGGTAAGATTTGGGATAGTAAAGATGCGGATTACATCCCGTTGGGAAAAAAGGAAGTTGTCAAGTCCCGTTTCCTGTATGCCAAGCCCCTCAATTTTGATGTTTGAAGAAACATAGGTGTCCTATCCTATTAAAAAACCTTCCCTGAAATTTGGGGAAGGTTTTTTCAGATTTGGATGTATGAGCTTATTAATGCGAAGGAGGATTTAAAATATCCAACACCTCTTGTGGCAATAAGACCTTGTCTATCACGTGGACAATTCCATTGCTTGCCATCACATCGGCCAAGGCCACGTTAGCATCGGTATCCGTTTTATCCCCAATGGAGACACCATCCCCTAAAATAGCGGTCAGGGATTCGCCCTGCACCGTTTCTATCGTTTGATGATCGGTCAAGTCTCCCGATGCTACCGCTGCACCCGCGACTACATGATAGGTGAGGATTTTTGCCAAGAGCGCCTTTTCCTTGGGCGTATCGAAACTATCGATCGAACCACAATTTGGAATCTGGGCCAACAGGTTTTCAAACGCCTCGTTGGTAGGGGCAAAGACCGTGAACGGGCCATCCGCGGACAAGGTTTCTACCAGACCGGCATCCGCTTGGATAAGGGCTTCGACCAATGAGCTGAGGTCATCGACACTTTGTGCAGTTTCCACGATGTTGAGTTCTTCCGAAGGCTCAAGCGCGTTCACTACTTCTTGTGGCAACAAGACCTTGTCGATAACATGGACAATACCGTTGCTGGCTTCCACATCTGCAATTACCACGCTAGCGTCGCTATCGGTCGCATCCTCTATTTGAACGGTTCCGTCGCCAAGGCTGATTGCCACACTTTCACCCTGAAGGGTTTCGATCATTTGTCCGTCCGAAAGATCGGTCGAAAAGGCGGCCTTGCCGGCAACAACATGGTAGGTCAATATTTTGACCAAGAGGGCTTTTTCGCTTTCGGTATCAAAATCCGAGAGGCTGTTGCACTCGTCGCCCAAGGCGTTCAATAGGTCTTCAAAGGCGGCATTGGTCGGGGCAAAAACCGTAAAGGGACCTTCGCTGCCCAAGGTCTCGACCAATCCGGCATCGGCTTGTTGTAGGGCCTCGACCAAGAGGCTCAAATCGTCGTTTGCAACGGCCAGCTCCACAATGTTATCAAGCTGCAAAGAGGCTACAAAATCAAGGGCAGATTGGGGTAACAGCACTTTGTCAATGGTGTGTGCCACCCCGTTGGAGGCCTGAATGTCGGTATCGACAATGTTGGCTTTCGTATCGGAGGCATCGCCGAGCACAAAGGTGTCGCCCGAGGCGATCACTTGTATAGAATTATCGGCAAGGGCGGTACCTACTGAAAATTCCGAAAGGTCACCCTCTTCTACTTTCGCATCGGGAATCACATGGTAAAGCAGAATATCGCGTAGGAGATCGATTTCAGCTTCTTCGTCAAAATCGTCGAGACTCATGTAGTTGTCGCCTAGAATATCCAATAATGCTAAAAAGGCATCGTCGGTAGGCGCGAATACAGTAAACGGTCCCTCGCTGGACAGGGTTTCGGCCAATCCGGCCTTAATTACCGCCGCTTCCAATACGGAAAGGACTTCGGCTTCCACAACGATTTCGGTGAGCGTCTGAAGGTCTTCCGAAGGCATTTCAGCGTTAAGGGCATCAAGAACCGCCTGCGGAACCAGGACTTTGTCGATGACGTGCACTACACCGTTACTGGCCATAACATCCGCTTGGGCGACCTGGGCGTTTTCGTCAGTAGCATCTTCCAAGAACACACTGCCGTCGAGGTCAATACCCACATCTTCCCCTTGAACGGTCGTAAGCCGTTGCCCGTCGGAAAGATCCGTGGAGAGGGCTTTGGCACCTACTACGTGGTACGTAAGGATATTGGCCAACAAAGCTTTTTCTTGGTCGGATTCGAAATCCTCAAGGGAATCAAAACCTTCGAGCCCACCTAACAAAGCGGCAAAGGCATCATTGGTGGGGGCAAAGACCGTAAAGAGACCCTCTCCGCTCAGCGTTCCGATCAGGTCGGTACCTTCCCTTTCGTCCGCCTTGGCTAGTGCAGCGACCAAGCTGCTAAGGGCATCGGTCGCTTGGGCGGTTTCAACAATATTTTTCTGTAGGGCTTCGACTTCGGGCGCGTCATCATTAGTGTCGCTGCAAGACCATAGTCCGACGAACAGGATTGTGGAAAGCACTATGCTTTTCCAGGAGTACAATTTTTTCATAATAAATAATTTTAAATAAAGTGTTCAACTAATAAACTCGATATGAGTTCTTTTTTATTGTCGCAAACAAAAAGCTCATTTAAAAAAATCCATTACCTCTACTAAGTGGTTTTTTGGTAGTATTTAGACCCCGGAAGGCCCTTCATGTATTCAGCAGTATTCGTAACGGCTGATTTGCAAAACAAGTATTTTGTTTAAGCTATGGACAAGATAAGTAAACAGAAAAAACATTTACATTCTTTAACATAATTTTAATAATTTATGAAGTGGGTAGTGTTAATCCGGGTAGGAAACTTGTTACGGTATCGGTTTCCTTGTACCATGAAGAGGTCGTTATCCTTAAAAATTAAAATCCCGTCCAAATGAAATCTGGACGGGATTTGTTCCAACTAAAGGCAGATACGGAACTGCATTAATCTTCCTCCGTAGTATTAGGAATCAAGACCGTATCGACAGCGTGCACTACCCCGTTGATGGCCTGCACGTTCGCTACAGCGATATTTGTCCCGGCGTTCCCTGCACCATCGGTGATGGTAAAGGTCTCCCCCGAAGCATTAAATGTCAGCTCATCCCCCTCAAGGGTAGCAGCTGTAAGTCCGTCCGTAAGGTCTCCGGACACAACGTTCGCTCCCGCAATGACATGGTGTTGTAATACCGCGGTTAGGGCAGCACCTTCTGGTACGGCATCCAATGCCTCAAAAGCTCCGTTTACCGGTGCAAAGACTGTAAATGGCGCAGGATCGGTTCCCCAGGGGGTGCTTAAAATGGAAACGAAATCGGGTTGTCCTTCAGCGGTCAAGGCACCTACCAGGGCAGAAAAATTACCGCTATCGGCAACCGCAAAATCCACCACTGTGGGAAGGTCGATAACCGTATCCACTGCGTGTACAATACCATTGGTAGCAACAATATCGGCTATGGCGACCGTGCTCTCCCCATTTAGGGTAACCCCGTCATCCGTATTGAAGTAGATGCTCAAGTTGTCACCATCGTCGTTCGCAGCTAAGGTATTCCCGTACGAATTGGAAAGATCTGCTGCAGCTAGGGCTGCTCCAGAAATTACGTGGTTAGACAGCACGTTGTTGATTTCATGACCGTCGGAATTCTCGAAGGCCATAAAACCGTCGTTGACCGGTGCAAAGACCGTAAACATTTGATCGGAAGCGCTTAGTAAATCGGTGAACGTCGTGTTGCCGTCGGCGGTGAGGGCCCCTACAAGTTCCGTCAGCCCGGGATTGTACGTCGCGTGATCGACAATATTGGGTAGGCCGATAACCTGATCGACAATATGTACGACCCCGTTCGATGCCTCGACATCGGCGGTGGCGACGGTAGCGGTATTTACCATGACCCCATCGGCGGTGTTCACGTAAAGGCTAAGTGCCCTGCCATCGACTCCGGCCGTTGATGACGAAGCGATATAACCGGTCGCTAGCGAAGATGATTTGTTTTCCCCGCCCACAACGTGATTGAGCAGCACCTGTTTGAGTGCTTCGGCAGGAATGTCATCCAAACTTGAGAAATCATCATTTGCATCCAAGAAGGCTTGAAAGGCATCGTTGGTGGGAGCGAATACGGTAAAGGCACCATCGCCCTGAAGTGTTTCTACCAATCCTGCTTTGGTCACCGCTGCGACAAGGGTACTTAAATCATCGGTATCCGAGGCCACATCAACAATGGTGTTGCTTTCCACGGGTGGCGTTGGGTCGACAGGTTTGACCTGGGGTGCACCATTGTCATCATTACTACAGGAAACGAACAAGAATAGCGTCAGGAACAATGCCGACAACGTTTTTAAATTTACACTTTTCATTTAATAGAATTTAAGGTTAATAGTAACTTTTTTAGCAGTTGAGAAAACAAGTGTTAACTCTTTAACAATCGGAAGATACATTATAGCAGGCTATTCTCCATGAAAATTACTTTGTTTAACTTTTTATTATAAATGATAAACATAAAATATAGTCATACTTCGCCAAGTCTGTCCATGCGATTGGTTTAGCATTTCTTTATCAAAGCATAAAGATTTGAGATGAAGTGAATAAAAATCCTTGACAATAGGTGAGATTCTTTAGTTCATACTTGGTAAGGATACCGATGCATGCACTAGGTCAGTCGATACAATAGATTTCGTAATTTTGCACTTTAATTGGAGGGAAATGAAAAAAGTGGTAATTGGACTTTCGGGAGGGGTAGATTCCAGCGTGGCCGCGTATCTTTTAAAAGAACAGGGGTACGAGGTCATAGGGCTCTTTATGAAGAATTGGCACGATGACTCGGTGACGATTTCCGAGGAATGCCCTTGGTTGGAGGATAGTAACGATGCGCTGATCGTCGCGGAAAAATTGGGTATTCCATTTCAGACCGTCGATTTAAGCAGGGAATACAAAGAGCGGATCGTCGATTATATGTTCGCCGAGTACGAAAGGGGGCGCACACCTAATCCCGATGTGCTATGCAATCGAGAAATAAAATTCGACGTTTTTCTGAAAATCGCGCTGCAGTTGGGAGCCGATTTTGTAGCTACGGGACATTACTGTCGGAAAGGAATCCTGAAAAATTCTGACGGAACCGAGACTTTCCAACTTTTTGCAGGGAAGGATACCAATAAGGACCAATCCTATTTTTTGTGCCAGCTTTCCCAACAGCAACTAGCCAAAACGCTGTTTCCCATCGGGGAGCTGACCAAACCCGAAGTACGGCAGATTGCGGCTGACAACGACCTGATCACGGCGGATAAGAAAGACTCACAGGGACTCTGTTTTATCGGGAAGGTGCGGCTTCCGGACTTCCTACAGCAAAAACTGAAGCCCAAAAAAGGGGTTATCGTCGAGGTGCCTTCAGATATCGCTCGGTATCATGCTAGCGCTCCGGAATTCAAGGGAACGTCGGACGAACTGGCCTACCATGCCCAAAAGCCTTTATACCACAAAGAGGATGGTAGGGTAGTGGGCGAGCACCAAGGTGCCCACTTTTATACCAAGGGCCAACGTAAGGGTCTGAATGTCGGGGGCACCAAAGAACCGCTTTTCGTGATCGATACCGACGTGGACGAAAATATCATCTATACGGGGCAGGGCAAAGCGCATCCCGGCCTCTACCGAAGAACGCTGTTCGTTACCGATGACGAGTTGCACTGGGTCCGGTCGGATTTGGCACTTAGAGTCGATGAGACTATGGAGGTAATGGCGCGGATCCGCTATCGGCAGCCCTTGCAAAAAGCTACCCTGTACAAAATTGACGGCGGCTTGTATGTGGATTTTCAGGAAAAGCAGTCGGCCATCACCGAAGGACAGTTTGTCGCCTGGTACTTGGAAGACGAACTGGTGGGGTCAGGGGTTATCTCTTGAAAACCGGATTGAAGATCGTTGATAGACAACTGAAACTGTCGGGTTGAAGGATCCATTACCACGAATGGATATAGGACTGTAGGATGTAAGACATAGGACAAAATTATGATGGCCTATTTGCGATTTTTCCCGTTTTACGTCTTAAGTATTATTGTGCTACGTCATTGCCTTAGGTCATCACCTTAGAGTAGTTGGTCCAGTACTACCTTCCTTAATCATTGTACAACTATGAACAATCGTATCACGGAACTTTTCGACATCGACTATCCGCTTATTCAGGCCGGGATGGTCTGGGCCAGTGGGTGGCGTTTGGCCTCGGCGGTTTCGAATGCCGGGGGCCTGGGCATTATCGGGTCCGGCTCCATGTACCCCGAAGTATTGCGCGAGCATATCGAAAAATGCCAACGGGCAACGGACCGGCCTTTTGGGGTAAACGTTCCTTTAATGTACCCGGATGTGGACAAGCTCATGGAAATCATCGTCGAACTCGGGGTGAAAATTGTGTTTACTTCCGCCGGCAATCCCAAAACCTTTACATCGTATTTAAAGGAGAACGGAGCACGCGTGGCGCACGTAGTCAGTAGTGTCAGATTTGCCCTGAAAGCCCAGGACGCGGGGGTCGATGCCGTAGTGGCCGAAGGTTTTGAAGCGGGGGGACATAACGGACGGGAAGAAACTACTACGTTGGTCCTGGTTCCCGCCGTACGTGAGGCCATTGCTATTCCGCTTATTGCTGCCGGGGGTATCGCTACGGGCCGCGCCATGCTGGCAGCCATGGTTATAGGGGCCGATGGAGTACAGGTCGGCAGTCGTTTTGTGGCCAGTCCCGAAGCTTCCTCCCACGCCCTGTTTAAACAAAAGGTAGTGGAAGCAGGGGAAGGTGATACCCATTTGACCTTAAAAGAGTTGGCGCCCGTGCGGCTGCTGAAGAATAAATTTTATCGCGATGTTCAGGATGCATACGCTCGTGGCGCTACTGCCAAAGAGCTGCGGACGCTGTTGGGCCGCGCTAGGGCTAAACGCGGCATGTTCGATGGCGATATGGAAGAGGGCGAACTGGAAATCGGACAGGTATCCGCCCTTATCCATGAAATCAAACCTGCCGCTGAAATCGTATCGGAGGTGATGGAAGAATTCGAGAGCGTCAAAAAGTCGATTGCCAACCTGTAAGCTAGCCTCAGGGGTGGTATATCGAATAAAGGCATTTTCAATAGTTGCGCGAATGCATCCGAAGAAAAATGTCTTGGGCCACAACCGCGAGGTACGGGAAAAGGAGAAAATGAAGAAAGAAGTGGCGGCGGCCAGTGCCGCTGTTTAGAGAAGGTCTATAATACAGGTGGATGATGCCAAATGTTTTATCTTTAACGATATGAATACAAGAAGAAATTTTTTGGAAAAGTCGGTCCTGGCTACAGCTGCCGCTACCATTCTTCCGGCCATGTCTTGGGCCAAGGGATTTCGTAAACCGGAAAACAATGATCTAAAGCTGTCCCTGGCCCAATGGTCCCTGCACCGGGCCTTGGAAAAAGGGGAGGTGCAGGCCGTCGATTTTGCTCGGATTGCCAAGGAAGACTACAACGTCTCAGCGGTCGAATACGTAAACCAGTTTTACATGGATAAGGCGTTGAACGACCAATTCTGGTCTCAATTGAAAGGTCGGGCCGATGATGTTGGTGTTAAAAGCCTGCTCATTATGGTGGACAATGAAGGGGACTTGGGAAATCCGGTGGCTACCGATCGGAAAACCGCGGTAACCAACCATTTTAAATGGGTAGATGCCGCTAAAGTTTTAGGATGCCATTCCATCCGTGTCAATGCATTTGGGAAGGGTACCAAGCCGCAATTACAGGCCGCCTTGGTCGATGGCCTGGGAAGTTTGGCCGGGTACGGGGAAAAACAGGACATCAACGTGCTAGTGGAAAATCATGGATTGCATACGTCCGACGGAGCATTTATGGCAAACATCCTGCAGCAAGTGGACAGTCCCTTTCTGGGTACATTACCGGATTTTGGCAATTGGTGTTTGAGCAAGCAATGGGGCAGCATCCAGAACGACGACTGTGAAAAAGTGTACGACCCTTATCAGGGCGTTGCGGACTTTTTGCCCTATGCCAAAGGGGTCAGCGCAAAATCCTATGCTTTCGATGAGAAGGGAAACGAAACCATCATCGACTACCGAAAAATGCTTCAGTTGGTGAAGGATTCGGGTTTTGACGGCTATATCGGTATCGAGTTCGAAGGAGAGACAATGGCCGAACCGGAAGGAATCCGGGCGACAAAGAAACTTATCGAAAAGGTATGGTCGGAGTTGGACTGAAGTGACCGCGTTCGTCCCCTGATATTTATCATGTGTTTATTTTGAGGAATACTTAACATGGCCCAATAGGAATAAGGATTAATTTAGCCGGTTCTAAGAGTTCACAAATGACAAAACCTAGAATCGCTTTGGTTGTGGGAATCCTCGGAATCTCCATCTTTCCCGTCCTTGTAAAATTGGGATATACTTCGGGACTGATTTCCGCATTTTATCGGATGGCAATCGCTTTTGTCTTACTGGTGCCCATCGTGCTCCTAAAAAAGCAGTGGCGGTGGCCCGGTGTGCCATTGACTTTACTGGCTGTCCTGAGCGGGGTGTTGTTCGGTTCGGACGTTGCGGTCTGGAACATAGCCATAGAAGAATCTACCGCTACCCAAGCCTCCCTCCTGACCAATCTTTCGCCCATTTGGGTGGGGATGGGAATGTTCTTGTTTTTAAAGGACCGTCCGACCGTTAATTTTTGGATCGGCACCTTGGTGGCCCTATTGGGGATGGTCGTGATCGTCGGCTTTCACTTTTTTGCGCAACTGGAATTCGATCGGGCCTTTGTCTTCGGGATACTTTCGGGTGTTTTTTATGCCGCTTACCTCTTGGTCTCCAAAAAGGTGTTGGCGCAAATGAACATTCCTTCCTTTATGCTCATCAATCTTTTTGCTTCCTCTATTTTTTTGGGGGTGATCAATCTTTTGGCGGGGGAAGCGTTTTACGGATTCGAACCTGCCGCTTGGACGGTGTTGGGCATCCAGGCCGTTGTTTGTCAGCTGATGGCCTGGTTTGCGCTCAACTATGCCATCCGGCACATTCGCACAACCCGGGTGTCGCTGAGTCTGTTGGCGCAGGCCTTTATCACTGCCGTATTGGCGTGGGCGCTTCTCGGTGAGGCCATCACCCTGCAAATGGTTTTCGGGGGAATTATATTGCTTTTCGGGATTGCAATAACATTTATAAACAAGCCTCTTTTTGACTTCCAATATCTGAGGATGGGAGGCACCGGTCCAAAACCTCGCTTTAAAACCGATATTTGAAAATCGTTCTGGCATAGACATGCCGTTCTGTAGGGACCACCTTTCCGTATAGGAAATGATGTTCGATACCCAAGGAAATGCGTTTGAAAGTAGCATAGAGGCTCAGGGTCGTGACCGCATTGAATAGTTTCAAGTCATCGACGGCGTATTCGAAATCGCGACGGAAAAGGCTTCCCTGGGCCGTGCCATCAAATAGGTTTACGCTGCCACCGATAGTAGCTTGGACCAAAAGTTCCCAATCCGCCGGGTTCAAAAGGATTGCATTATCCGTGGCCAAGGAATGTGCCAGTTTGTTAAACTTCCCGAATCGTACCCCAAGGGTAGGGGAGGCGTCGATGTACAGGTTTCCGAGGCGGGCGTTTATGGCGCTGTACACATCGAACCATTTGCGGTTCGGTAAAAAATCATAACCATAGGTGAGATCGGCATTAAAAATGGATTGATTCGGCACTTGGTATTTCCATTCGTCGAAGATGGGGTCATGGGTTATCTCGTCGTGAAACCAATCCTGAAATTTTCCTGCCAACGAAGCGGGACCCATGATGCCGAGAAGCAGCGTCCCTTTAAGAAATGACCGATTAAAGGTATAGACGGTCTCGAAGCGGCCATAGAGCAGTCCGGCGTAGGGACGGTCGAACGCAATGCGGTCCGCTTCGATTTCGGAGGGGGAAACCCTTTTGTCGGTCGGGTTATTTGTAGTGACTCGACCAGCTTACCGTATTGCTCGATTGCCATCCCATTTTAATACTCAATACCCCATATCCGGCATCTAACAATCCCGCATCGCTCAATGCAGAACCCGTGTAGAGGTAGCTGCCGAATTTGGGTCTGATCTCTGTAACCGGAATTTATCGGGTTTGCCATCCCCCGAAGAACGCTGGGCAAAGGCCGTAAAACAAATACTTAGCAAGCAGATGACGCATAACCTATTCATTTTCAAAAACTTGATGTCAAAATTTGTCGATTCGAGTTGAGCGATTGATTACAGGAAGGGAGACAGCAAACGCACGACCTTTTCCCAAAGACGCACGTAGGTGGGCCGGTTCAACCAGGTGGTAACGTCGATTTGCGAACACTCTTCTAAATCCTTTAGAAAAGCAGATTCCAATTGTCCCGCAATCTCCTTTCCGTAAATCAGGGCATTGACTTCAAAATTAAGGTCGAAGCTGCGGTAGTCCATATTGGCGGAACCTACGATGGCCAAGTTGTCGTCAACGACCATGGTTTTGGCGTGTACAAAGCCCTTGTTGTACAAAAATACCTCTACCCCGTATTTTAAAAGTTCGGTATAATACGAACGGGCCGCCGCATTGACCATTTTAGAATCAGAAATCCCGGGGACAATTATCTGTACTTTCAGTCCGCCTTGTGCCGCGATGACCAAGGTGTCCATCAGGCTTTCACCGGGTATGAAATAGGGACTGGTAATTAAAATCTTATTTTTCGCGGCACCGATGACTTCCAAGAGGGAATATAGAATAACGGGGAGGTCCGAATCGGGTCCCGAAGGCACCAGTTGTACAATTTCCTTCCCAATTTCCTTTTTGAGCGTGGGCGGAGGAAAATAGATCTCGTCATAGATGAGGGAATTTTGGCTTGCAAAATTCCAATCGCAAAGAAAGAGGTATTGCAGAAAGGCCGTGGCCGGGCCGTTGAGCATCAAATGGGTATCGCGCCAAAACAGCTCGCTTTTGCCAACTCCGTCATTTCGATACTTATCGCTAATGTTGATTCCGCCTATAAAACTTGTCGTTCCGTCAATGACAATGATTTTCCGGTGGTTTCTGTAATTCAGGCGGTTGGCGAAGGCCAGCAGTTTAATTTCGTAGAAGGGCGCGGTCTGTACGCCCGCTGTTTCGAGTTTTTGTATAAAATTTCTTTGCAGACTGTTACTGCCAAAGGCATCGTACATAAATCGGACTTCGATTCCTTCCCTCGCTTTTTTAATGAGGACGTCGGCTATCGAATTTCCCGTCGTATCGTCTTCATAAATGTAATATTCGATATGGATGTGGTGTTGGGCGGCTTCCAATGCTTTAAGCACTTCCGGAAATTTCTCTTCCCCGTTCAACAACAATTTTACGGCATTGTTCGAGGTCAGTGGGCTACTTGCGGACCGTCTTACGAATTCGGCCAGATTGTGGTGCGTCTCGCCGATCCCCCCAGAGTTGAACACTTTATCGGAATAACTGAACATACGGGACCGAATTTCTTGGCGCAGTTGCTCATCATGTACTATTTTTTTGCTATATAACTTTCTCTTGCGATAATTAACCCCAAAAGAAAAGTAGAAAATGATTCCGATAAAGGGAACAAAAACAATAAATAGGATATAGGCCAATGCCTTTACGCTACTTCGGGTGTCGTACACGACCCGTAAACTGACCAAGAGCACGATAATGATGTAAACTATTTCGAAAAGTAGTAACCAGTTCATGTAAGATGGTCTTAGGTTGGTACTCTATTTTCATTACCCATTTATCGGGTCTTTGGAAGCAGGCGCTCAAGGATGGACGATCAAGTTACAAAGAATTGGCATTTTTACGTTCGATAAACGCGTTCATGATTTCAAAGGTCTTGTCTAAAAAGGCCGTTGTCGTTTCCGGATGAATGGGGCACATTCTCAAAGCGGTGTGGCCTTTCAGTTGGGTAGTATTGATCATCGCGTAGCCGTTATCGAGTACGTGTTGGGATAACTTGGCGTTCAGTGCATCGTTTTTGTCCTCGCTTTCGAAAAGCTTCGCCCTGAACGAAATGATGCCCAAGTAAGGTTTAGTAATGATTTCCCAATAGTCCTTTTGTTGTAACAGCGTTTCGATATAAGCGGCATTTTCGAACCCTCGGGATACATCTTCCCCGATCTTATTCAGGCCTACGCAACGGAAAAACGTATATAGTTTTAAAGCTCGGAACGAACGGGATAGCTGAACCCCGTGTTCGTAATAATTGATCTCGCGTGAATCCCCGACAGTGTCGGCCAGATATTCGGCCTGCACGCTGAACGCTTTCTTCAGGGTTTGCCGGTCCTGTACGAGAAGACATCCCATTTCATAAGGCTGAAACCACCATTTATGGGGGTCTAATGTAATCGAGTCGGCCTTTCCGATGCCTTTGAGCTTGTGTTGGTGTTCTTTGGATAACATCGCGGCCCCGCCGTAAGCGGCGTCAATGTGAAACCAAAGCTGGTGTTCTTTGGCCAGTTGTGATAAGGCGTTCAGGTCATCCACTGCCCCGGTATTGGTGGTGCCCGCATTACCTATGATGCAAAAGGGTCTAAATCCTTTTTTTACATCCTTTTCAATGGTCGTAAGCAGTGCCGTGGTATCGATCCGAAACTGTTCGTCGGAATCGATTTTGCGCATGTTTTCAGGTTTAAAGCCCAATATTCTGAGGGCCTTTGACAAGGAGGAGTGGGTCTGTTCCGAATAGTAGATGGTGCCTTTGGAATGGTCTTCCGGCAGTTTGTTCTCCCGTGCCGCCACGAGGGCGGTAAGATTGGCCATAGAACCGCCACTGGTAAAGATGCCACCGCTTCCTTCTGGATATTCCATGATGTTCGCGAGCCAGTCCAAGGTACGGGTCTCCACCATTGAGGCGTAGGCCCCGCCCATCCAATGGCCGGCGAAGACGTTGTGGCCGGTGGATAGGGTGTCGGCCAGTACGCTGTAATAGTTGCTGGGCCCGGGAATAAAGGAAAAGAATCGTGGATGGTCTATATGGGTGACATGCTCCGAAACCATTTGGTTCAGTTCCTTGAATACCGCAGTCGGATCGTCAGCCTCCAAAGGCATTGTCGGATTTATCATACTATCGAGAAACTCGAAGTCCGGCTTATTGAACACGCGCTTTGACGAAAGGTTGTGACGATGATCTACAATGACGTCGATGACCTGATAGCCTAATTTTTTCATTTTCTTTTCCGTCATGGCTGCTAATTTACAATTTTATAAAAAGTTTAGAACGGACGCGTTTGCAGTTCTAAAAATAGATACGGGCAATTTTCCAAAAGAAGACAACTGCCCGTATCGAATAATCGATATGGTATCATAGCTTTTAACCAAAACGTATCGATTGCCTAAGGCCAATGGTACGGGCGCGTACTATTTGACAGCCTGGGCATCCCAACGTTCTCCGGCACTTTTGTAATCGATAATTAATTTATTCTCGTTCTGTACTATTTTAAGCACACCTTTGATGGTCTTATCTCTATTGATCAAGATATTGCCCTCTGCTTTCATGGCTATGTCCTCTAAATCGGGTATATCATTTGAAAAATCGAAGTCATAGATATTGCCCTCGCGGGTGACCTCAACGGTTCCCTGTAGGTTTTCAATCCGCTCTCCGTTCTTGCTATACCCAACATACCCCTTATAAACGCCGACGGCCACTTCGGTACCTTCCAAGCCGTTGTCGTTGCCATTGTCATCGTTGCTGCATGCCGCTAAAAACAAGGTGGCCAAAAACAACACACTAAAACTTTTAATAACTCTTTTCATGATGTTTAATTTTAATTTAGGTGAATAAGATTAATAATTCCACCACAAAAGTATAAATGGTTCGTAATATTACGAACTTTTTAGAACAAAAGTTTTCCTAATGTTCTGCGCATCTTTTCCACATTATGTACAGCACATGTACGACATTTGTTTTTGGGGATAACGGAGCAACCTGCCGCAAGTTTTCTGTTGTATTGAGGGTTTAGAATTCCTCTTCCCTAGGGGTCTCCGCTTCTTGTGAGGCGTTGGTCAGGTCCCGGTCCATTTCGTACAGACTTGTATTTCCGTCCACTTCGGTGGAGGCGAGGTTGTATTTATCGATAATCCCGTTAACCAAGCTCTCTTCCTCGATTTGCTTCTGTACGAACCATTGTCCGAAACTAAATGTCGCCCAATCCTTTTCCTCGTGGGCAAGGTTGACGATCTGGTCTATTTTCTTGGAATTGTCGATTTCGTGTTTTAATATTTTTTGGAGGCAGTCCCCAATATCCTTGGGATTTTCCGGTGCTTTGTCGATGGCCTCGATCTTGGCTTTCCCCCCCCCGCGGTCGTTGATGTACTTCAAAATTTTGAACATATGCTCCCGTTCGTGCATATGACCGTATAAAAAGTTGGCGATACCTGCAAAGCTGTTCACTTCGGCCCATGAGGCGTAGGAAAGGTACACCTGCGCCTGAAAAGCTTCGACCATCACTTGCTTGTTCAGCAACTTTATTGGAAATTCTTTTAGTCTTCTATTTCCAATGATTTTTAGTTGTTGTACGATTAAAATTCAAGGTACGCTGATTTGGGTCACCTTCGGTGTCGGTTTACATTTCTTATTGTTTCATTCGGCCTCCGCGACCTTGACCATCTGTTTCCCGATGTTTTCTCCGGAAAATAGGCCGATAAACGCGGAGGGAATCTGGTCGAAACCTCCGACCAGATTTTCGCGATAGGTCAGCTGATCCTTGTTGTACCACGTTGCGAGCTGCTTTTTGGCGGTATCGAATTCCGACTTAAAATCGAAGACCACGAAGCCTTCCATCCGGGCGCTTTTAGCGATTAAGGTATGCATGGGACGGGGGCCTCGGGGCGGGTCGGATTCGTTGTAGTCCGCTATCTGTCCGCAAATGGCAATCCGGGCGTGCCGGTTTAAGTTCGCGAAGACGGCATCGAAGAGCTCCCCACCGACATTGTCGAAAAACACATCGACGCCATCGGGACAGGCTTTCTTTATCGCCGCTTTCATATCATCGGTTTTCTTGTAGTTTATGCCTTTGGCCAATCCCAGATCGTTCTCCAGGTATTCGATTTTTTAGGGGATCCGGCAATGCCCACCACTTTGCAGCCTTTGATCCTGGCAATTTGGGAAGCGATACTGCCCACGGAACCCGCCGCTCCGGAGACGACCACGGTTTCCCCTTCATTAGGTTGACCGATTTTGAGCATCCCAAAATAGGCGGCCAATCCTGGTACGCCCAGCATACTGACCGCGGTGGAAATTGGTGCAAGGTCGGGGTTGACTTTTTCAAGGCCGTCCGCTTCGGCACTTTGATACTTTTGCCAGGCCAATCGCCCGTGTATGATGCATCCCCTTTCGAAATCCTTATTTCTACTTTTGACGACCTGTGCCACGGTACGACTGATAATGGGTTTGTCGATTTCAAATTTGTTACCGGCCGCATCGTCATTCCCCTTATCCATGAAACCCCTCATTCCCGGATCGATGGAAACGTATAGGCTTTTAAGCAATACCCCGCCCTCTTGAATTTCGGGTATTTTAATGTCGTTGAACCCGAAGGTATTTTCATCGGGTACCCCGGAAGGATGTTCTGAAAGTACGATTTCTCTCTTTTGAGGTTCTGAATCCATTATTTTTTGTTAGATTAGGAACAAATTTTGAAATACCCGTAAGGCCAGCTAGGATGCCTTCCATGATTCTATAGCCTTTGGTGCTGGTCAAGGTCGCGAACTCCATATTTACTTTTTTTTCGCTTTTGAGATAGGGATATTCAGGAGTAAGCCCTTTTTTCGGTAAAATTTAAAGTCGGTGCCGTTCGACCGTAGAGGTCGGGCGGCATTTTCGATTTCCGGTGTCGCCTTTGAGGTCTTTTCGGTTCGGGAGGACGGATTTCGGGCCCTTCCGGTCCCGTCGGGACATAGGTCTCCCTCGGGCCTCCTGGCTGCTGGAGGCTCAGGCTGCTTTTGCCAGGCGGGCCGAGGCCATGCGCCTGCCGATCTCAAGGGCGTTGGCGGTGTGGATGCCGAAAAATATCCAGAGGATCTCCGTAGCCTTGGTGCGGGCCCTTATTCTTTTGAGGCCGTAGTGTTCCTTGTCGTTGCCGAAGCTGCCCTCCAGGCGGGCGGCCCTTTCCTTGGTGATGGCCGCCGCCAGTTTCTTACGGTGCCCCTCGTGTTTGCCGGCCCTTCCCTTGCGCTTGAAGTCGGTACGGATACCGTTCCCGGTGGCGAACTTCCGATTTTTGTTGGTCGCGTAGATGGCATCGGCCCCTACGATCTTGACCTTGGTACGGGTCAGGCCCTGCGCGTCCAGGACGGTCTTGCGGAAGCGTATCCCCTCGTGGAAGGCGTCGAAGGATAGGTGCTCGATAAAGCCGATGCCGCCCACCTGGAACTTGTGCACCTTGGCACCGAACTCCACCGGCTTTTTCTCCTTGCCCCTGACGATCGGCCTGACATAGGGCCTGTCAAGGCTGACGATGCGGCCCTCGGGCCGCACGCCGTGGTGGAACAGGGCGTACTGTTGTTCCCGTACCTTCCTGGCCGCGGCCCTGCGCACGTACTGGTCCACGGTGAACGCCAGGCCGTGCTCCCCTTCCATACGGTCCAGTTCCGCCGAGAACTTTTCGGTCAGCAGGAGCAGGGCCCTGGTCAGCGCATCCCGCTTCTTCTTGGTCTTCCTCTTCATCTTGCTGTAGGACACGTACCGCTTTTTCCATTTCAGGTACTTGCTGCGCGGCATGGCGACCTTTTTTTCCCCGCATACCTTTTTGAGCAGCCGGTGCAGCCAGTCGGTACATTCCCAGAGCAGTTTTACATTTGTAGGGTACCGCATGTTGCTCTCGTAGCAGGTGGCGTCCATCGTGACGGAGCCCTTGTCCCCCATGTGCGGGGACCAGTGTCCGTAGAGGGCCTTCTGCAGGGCGTCGATGTCGAGCTTTCCCCCCAGTTCCGACCGTATCTCGCTCACGATCTTGAAGTTTTCCAGACGATCGGCACCGATATAGATGCCGCAGAAGAACTGCCAGTCCAGGTTGCCGTTGAGCCCTTCGACAAGTTTTCTGTCGGAGCAATCCGCATAGTGCTTGAGGAACATCAGGGCGACCTTGCCCCGGGGGGAGAAGATCGCCTTCGGGCCTTTTTTCGCCTCCTTCACACCGAGGGCCGCCACCATGTCGTCCCAGGGCACCGCCCGGTAGATCTTGCCCAGATCGGATTCCAAAAAACGGTCAAAGAAAACTCCCAACTGTTCCTGTTGGGAGGAAAATGAAAAAGTGTGCTGGAAATCGCGGATTCTTCGTATCTTGGACATAACATCTTAGATAAAAACCCCGTTTTTCGAGCTAACGACTCATTCTCGGGGTTTTGTTTACTCTAAGATACGGATTATTACGCTGATAATCAATAGGTTATTTAACTTCTGAATGTCCCTGAGATAATCGAAAATTTCTTGCGCCACCTGTTTCCCTGACATGGCGGTCTGTTCCATAGTCGGGATTTTCCACCGCCCGTGAACACTGACTACTTCCCCGGCCAAGTACATGCCGTCCATTCCGGTTTTTGCCTCGATTTCCTTCCGCATTACGGACGTAGATTTGTGAAAAATTGATTTATCGATGTCCGTTCTCTTGCAAGATGCCTAGTTCCGTCGTTTCTAAATCCGTATGTTGTTGCCTTGTGTCGGTGTATTTGAGATAGACGGGGTAGTCCGGAGATGCCTCCGCCGAAGACCGCTATTTTTTTGTCGTTTCCATTTTTGTTTTTCTAAAAAACCCACCTCCTTTGGGGGTAGAAGAAGGCCGTAATCCATAGGCGTAAAACGGCCAGTTACCATCAAAAAATTCTGTTATTGATCTAGGGTCTGTACCCCGCCACCATTTACGAAGATGACCTGTCCGCTGGTCCAGCTCGATATCGGGGCCGCGAAATACAATACCGCGCCGGCAATGTCTTGGGCTTCGCCCAGTCGATGGATGGGGGTGTGCTTCAGCATCGCTTTTTCAATATCGGGAGTCAACACCGTCTCCAGGGCATGGGTTCGGACCGCTCCGGGTCCAATCGCGTTGATCCGGATGTTATCGGGACCGTAATCGAAGGCCAGGTTGCGGGTCATGTGGTTGACGGCCGCTTTCGAGGAGGCGTAGGCACTGATTGCGGGACTCTTGTTGATCGAGGCCATCGATGACATGTTGATGATGCTGCCGTAACCTTCCTTTTTCATGTGCGGGGCGACCAACTGGCACAGGCGCCACATGCTGAACACGTTCATCTCGAAGACTTTTTTGAACTGCTCGACCTCGATGTCATAGGGACTTTCCTTACCGGCACCGCCACCCCCCACGTTGTTGACCAGAATGTGGATTCCCCCGTATTCCTCAACGGTCTTGTCCACCAGATTGACCAGCGCCTCGTCTTTGGTGACGTCGCAATCCACGGCTATGGTCTTGCCGCCGTTATCGTTAATTTCCTTGGATGTTTTTTTGGCGTCCTCCAAGTTGTAATCGGAAACCACGACGTTCGCGCCGAAAGCGGCCAACATCTCGCAGCTCGCTTTGCCGATACCGTTCGCGCCGCCGGTGACGATGGCGGTCTTTCCTGTTAGATCGAATAATTCATTAGTGTTCATAATACTACTCTTTTAAAAGGTTAATAAATAATAAATGTTTGTCCGGAATATCTCCTAATCAATCAATTTAAATCCAAAATGTCACGTCGAGCGCAGTCGAGACGCTTTGCTTCGACCTTTCGACTGCGCTCAAGGGGACAAAAACTTGCTTTAGAATTTAAAGCGGACAGGACTAACACTAATTTTATTTTGCTGCCCTTAGCGCAGCTCTTATTCTTTTTCGAAAACTGTTTTCCCCTCCTTGATTGTCTCCACCACCTGAATATTCTTGATGGCCATGGGTTCGACCGATAGCGGATTTTTATCTAAAATCACGAAATCAGCCAATTTGCCTTCGGTCAAGGTGCCTTTGGTATCCTCTTCAAAAAACTCGTAGGCGGCATTTTTCGTAATCGCTTCGAGGGCGAGGTAGGGGGACGCCCTTTCCGCTTCGCCGATGACCGCTCCGGAGCGGGACACCCGGTTGACCGCCGACCAAATGCCAAAGAGCGGATTCACCGGGGTAACGGTGTCGTCGGAATGATTGGTAGGCTTTAGGCCTAGGCTGTCAGCAGTGACAATGGGACTCAAAAAGTCGGCGCGATCCCTGCCCAGATTTTTTACGTGTTCATCACCCCAGAAAAAAGCGTGGTTCGTAAAAAAGGAAGGTTGCATCTTGTATTTGACAAAGATCTCCAATTGATCGGGCCGTGCGAACTGGGAGTGGATGACGATAGTACGCCGGTCTTTGTCCAATGCTTGTCCCAATGCTTCACAGGCGTGTTCATGGGCGGCGATGACCATGTCTATGGTGGCGTCGCCGTTGCTGTGAATGAACAGTTGGTTGTCGTTTTGGTATTCGGTTACAAAGAGCTTGTTCAGTTCCTCTTGCGACAGACTGGGCAGTCCCCTGCAGTCGCTTTCGCATCCAGATACAGGGGTCAGGAAGGGTTCGGTAAAGTAGGCCGTTTTCCCTTGGGGCGACCCATCGGCGACTATCTTCGTGCCTTGTACCTTGAACCCGTTGTTATAGGTTCTAAACTGTAGGGTGGAATCCTTAATATTTGCCTCTATATCGTGGTTTCCGCCCAGGGCGATAAGGTCGATCTTTAACTTGCCGGCAGCGGCCTGCTCTTTAAAAAAGGCAAGTCCGTTGCGATCGGTCATTCCGTTGTTCGCGGTAGTGATACCGTTGGAGGCGTAGTAATTTTGAGTGCCTTCGAAGAAGGCCCCTTGCTTGACGGACAGTATCTGCAACATGTTTCCCATAAAGGGATACATGGCGGTTTCCTGCACCAGGCCGTTCGGTTCCTGGGAATCGGGCATGCGGCCGATATTTCCGCCATCGGGATTGGGGGTTGCCGCGGTCACGCCCAGTTTTGCAAGGGCGATGGAATTGGCGACCCCCATGTGTCCGCTGGTGTGTGCCAAGTAAACGGGATTGTTCGGAAGAACGGCATCGATTTCCTTTTTGGTGGGATGCCTTTCTTCCTCTAATTGCCCGTCGTCATAGCCCCATCCGAAAATCCATTCGTCGTCGGGAATGTTGTTATCCGCCTTATAGTTTTTAAGTTTTTCGGCGATATCGGGAATATTGGTAACATCGCCCACCGGTTCGGGATTCAAATCGACCTGCCCCATGGTATTCGATACCATATCGAAGTGACTGTGGGGGTCGATAAAGCCCGGTAATAAGGTCCGTCCGCCCAAATCTACTTTTTCGGCTGTCGGGAAATCTTTTTCCGCGTCGGCAAGGTTCCCGACAAAGGCGATTTTGCCATCTTGTTCGACTATGGCTTCTACTATCTCCGGTCGGTCGCCTTCCATCGTGATTATGGTGCCGTTATGGAACACTTGGCAATTCGCGGTAGCTGTCCTGTCTTGTTTTCCATCGGATTTACAGGCGAATAACAAGGGGATACATACTAGGGATAGAATAATTTTCTTCATCAAATTGTTTTTATCGGTTTATGAAATGTCTTTCCAGTCCGGTGCCGGCGATCTTGGCCAACCATAACTTCGGACTGATGACGTACATGCCCTTTTGGGAAAAGCTCCCGTAGCTGTGGCGTACCTCGGTTTGCAAATTTCGAAATCGCGGAAATTCCGGGCTCTATAAAAGCCTCGCCCCAAACCGATTGCCTTTTCCCGCGGGATTGTCCGCGATGGGGTTGCCTTGGGTAAAGGCGGTACCTTGGCCGAATAGCGCGTTCTCGTCATTATAGAGTCCCACTCCGCCGTTGACCAAAAACTTGAATTGCGATTGGGGGGTCTCATAGAGCAGTGGAAAATCACTGATATTTTTAGAGGCCAGCATCCCTTTTTCTTTGAGACCTGCTTCGCCCTCCACCAGCATTTCAATATAAATGATTATGGTCAGGGGTCGGTTTACCGTGCCGCTTCCCGTTTCGGCATCGTATAGTTCGTAATAGGCATTCTTAACATTGTCTTGTTGGGTGATGCGACTGATGGCCAGATCGGTGATCAAGGGATTAAAGGTCGTTCCCGGTTTAATAAAGCAGGCATTGTAGAAATTATCCAGCTCTTTTTGTGTAGCAGGGGTCTGTAACGAATCCTGTACCAGAACGATACGGACATCGTTGATAAAGCTACCCCTGGCAAGTTGTGGGTTGACCCGCTGGGTCTGTTGCCCCAAAACCGGAAAGGAGCAGAAAAAGAGTATCAGGCAGGCGAAAAGCCCGCCCGATACCCTCAGTGTTCCTATTTTAAAAGTGGACCCCATAATTACGAGGTGGGCATTTTACTTTTATAGACCCCGCCACCGTTCACGGTCAATTCGGCACCTGTGATCCAAGAAGCCGCATCGCTCATCAAAAAGGCCATGGCATAGGCAATATCTTCGGGAAGTCCGCGTCGTTTCATAACGATCCCTTTGACCACGTTATCGATCATCTCTTGGGTGTAGCCCGCTTCTTTTGAAGATTCCCCGTTATCTACCGTCCCGATGATGATGGAATTAAAGCGTACTTCGGGACCGGAGGCCACTGCCATACTGCGCACCATGTTCAACAGTCCGGCCTTGGCGGTACTGTACTCGATAAACTCCGGGGAAGGTGTATTACCGACCATGGAACCCGAAAATACTACGGAAGCGTTGTCCTCTTTCTTCAGATACGGCATGCACAAACGGGTCAGGTTATAGGCGCCCAAGGTGTTCAGTTTATATGCATCCACCATTTTTTCTGTATTGGACCCCCAGAGGTCGGTATAGGCACCCCAACCGACGTTGTTGAGCACCCCGGAAACTTTTCCGAATTTGTCCACCGTAGCCTGTACCAGTTTTTCGATCTGTTTCTCATCGGTCACATCGATTTTGATGCCCAAGGCATTGTTTCCGGATTCTTTGGTAATATCCTCCGCTATTTTTTTGGACCCTTCCTCATTGAGATCGGCCACGACGACGTTGGCGCCCAAGGAGGCGAAAAACCGTGCAGCCTCGCTACCGATGGCGCCCGCACCCCCGGAAATGATGGTGACCTTTCCTTGAAAATCGAATAATTCGTTAATCGTTTTCATTATACGTACTTTTAAGTGTTACTATTGAATTCCAATATGCTATAAAGTGTCGTGGGAGCTAGACACCGTCCGGCTTGTACAGTATTTTCTCTATTATCCTTGCTCCCTTCGAATATCCTCGGCCAAAGCCTCATAGCGCTGTCTTAGCTCTGGGGAGAGCTCTTTGGATGCCTTGTGCAGTTTCCTGAGCTGGAGGGCGAATAAGATGCTGAACAATCCCGCGAAAAGAAAACTTAGAGCAACGAGCACCACAGCACCCATTCCCGCAAAAAGAGGATTCCACAATAGGATAAAGGAAAAAATGGCCCCAAGAATACCAAAGGCGAGGAGCCAGCCCCAGTTATCGCTCCCATACCTTTTGAGGTCTAGCGAAAAGCTGATGGCCGCGACGGAACGGAAGAGTACGACAAAGCCAACGTAAAAGGCCAAGGTGATAACCGACAGCCCGGGGTTCATAAATAGTAATAGCCCGGCAATTAACGTAATGATACCGAAGGCGAGGGACCACCCCCAGTTGTCCAGTTGATGTCGGTTGGTTACGGAAAAAACGATTTCCGCGATGCCCCCTAACAAAAAGGAAATGGCGAAGAGGATAGACAAGGTGAGCAAAGAGGTCATTGGCGACGAGAATACTACGATGCTCACGATGACGAAAAAAATGCCGACCAGCAAAGGAACGTACCAATGTTTTATCGCGTCTTTAATTGATTTTAATAATTGTGTTTCCATAGTAGTATAATTTAGATGTTTATTGTTCTTTTTATAGGGACACCGTCTCATGTTAAGACATGTCAATGGCTGTTCGAGGTAGTCTTCTAAAGGTACCCCGATAGAATCGTTGAATTCGGATTGGAATGGAAAATATAAACGCCTTCTGCAAGTGGTAACAACGACGCTAACAAAGAATTTATACTCTTTCTGTAAGTAAGTTCTTTGTTGGAAAAGCCATTAATGCGTACAGATAAATTCTTATTCCTTTTTCGCTAATAGATTTTTCCGATATCATCAGCGGAAATATACTACTAAAGGAATCGCTATTTATTTTATTGGTCAATGTAAGGTACAGGTCCGAAAGAAGTTTTCATATGATATCTATCAGTTCGGTCCGCAGTATTGTTAATATACTAAAAATAAACCGCCTCGAAAACGGCCAAGGGCGCGCGTCTGCCTACATTAAGGGATAGCGTATCACCGTTTATGGTATAGTTATCCGCTAGTTCAAAGACTTTGAGGAACTTGGACTCGTTGAATTCCACATCGGGACACGCTCTCATGGTAGTCGCCATTTTTGAAAATCTGATTCGGTTGCCTTCTTCCAGTTGGTATTCCCCGGATAGCGTGTTGCACCCGGCAAAACCTTGGACCCGGTTTTCATCGGTCTTCAGGGTAAAATAAACCTCACGTTCTTGATTTTCGGCCATTTGTATATCCTGCCCCTCCAAGGTTTTGAGTTTCCAGTATTTTTCAACGATCTGGTCTCGGACCGGCATCTTTCTAAATACGGCCAGCGGGGCGCGTTTTCCAACGTTGAGCATAAGCTGATCTCCGTTTAGCGTATAGTTATCCGCCAAATTGAAGACCTCCAATACGCCTTGTTCGTTTATTTCGGCATCTGGACATGCCATTCGGGTACTGGCGATTTGCGAGAATTCGATTCGGTTTCCGCTTTGTAAGGAGTACGTACCGCTGAAAAAGTTACATCCGGAATAACCGGTGACGGTCTGACCCGAAGCGTTCAGGATAAAACGGACTTTCTCTCCGTCATGATTGGATTGATCGATGGTGTCCCCCTCCAGCCGGACAAGTTGCCAGGTACTGTTGGTAATATCGTTTGAAGCCATTGTTTTGTCGTCAGTGCTTTGCTGATTCATCTTTTTGGTAGTGGTACAGCTCACCATCGTTAGGGCGATGGCGGCTAGGGTAGCGAATTTTGTTTTCATAATGTTATCCATTGAATAGTTCTGCAAATATAAGTTTTGTTCGTAACAAACCGAACTAATTTTAGCTAAAGTATTGTTAACGTTCATGATAAGGGATAATTTCAATTACCCTAACAAGCTACTTCTGGATTAGGTCGTCTCGCAACGCGACTACGATGCACCTTCATTAGCGCCTTTCCTGACTTTTATCGTTCACCCTTTCCCAAATTCGGCCAACTTTTCGATGGTCTTCTTCGTCAATTTTTGCTGTTCCTTATAGTACTGCTGTACGATGCTGCCGATGGATTTCTGTTTTTTGAATTTTTCGGGATAGTGGAGTTTGTTGAAGCTGTTGAGCTTGTCCAACATGGCTATATCCCTTTCCAAAGCTTGATGGGAGCGTTCCAAGGCCTGTTTGTGGTAATTCTTGGCCACCCTGAAGTAGCGTTTTCTATCACCCGATTTCGTATAGTATTCGACATGGCTCAACTGGGTAAGTACATTGAGGTTGACCGAAGTCGAACTCTTACTGGCCTGAATACTGTCCTTGATTTCATCAAAAGTGAGTCCGTCATAAGAAGATAATGCCAATAACGCATAGATGCGGGCGGCCAACGGGGATAGTCCCAGCCGTTCTTCGTTGATCTGGCCGATTTCTTCAATGAGCTGTTTTTTTTCGTCGGAGGTGGACATGGTTGTTTTGTTTATCATAAAGATAGTATTAGTTTACAACGTGACGAACCATTTAATCCCAATTCTTTGTTACAATTACTTAGCTATCCAAAGTGGAATATCCGAAATCTGGTTGAAAAGATCTTCGGTGACACTGCCGATCAAGAGATTGGAGAAGGGGTTGTTGCCCTTGTCGGTCACTACCAACAGATCCGCACCGGCCCTTTGGGCATGCGTTATGAGGCTATTGGCGATTCCGGGCTCCCGTCCGGGGATAATCCTCTGCCGAATGCCCTCCGGATGTTCCAGATTTTGTATGAATCGGGTACATTTATCGGTAACATGCCTTTCTATTTTTGAGGCCATGCTGTCTGTTGTAAGGTAGGGTGAAAAATGGATAGGCACATTAAAAACATGCGCTGCCGTAAGCTTGGCGGAAACGATGTGCTGAAGGGTCTGGGCTGTTCGCAAGGCCTTTTTCGACCGTTGAGAAAAATCGGTTCCGACCCATATCTCTTTCATTGCCGTTTCAGCATTTTTAGGTACCGCCAACAGGTCGCATTTGAGCAGGCGCAACAGCTTTCCGCTTACGGTACCCGTACTTTTCAGGCTGCTTTTGTTACCTAGGAGTACCACATCGATGTCAAATTTATTTACGATATAGTTAATCAGGGATTCCGTATAGGGATCTTCGGATATCAGCACCTCCCAATTCATTTCGGCCTCGAACAGTGCTTCTACTTTTTCGTTGAGCTCATCGCCCACCACTTTATCAAGATCAATGTCTTTCAATTGTTCGGAAAACAGCTCCGATAGCTCGTATTTTTTGATATTATGAACGAAAAAAACTTTTTCGAGGGGAAAGGTTTTCGCCATAAACGAGGCATAGCGGATGAGGCTTTCATCCATTTTACTGAGGTCCAGCGCTACCAAAATATGCTTCATAGTATTCCTGTTTCAATAGTTCAGTCCGAAAGGGCACCCTTATATTTTTATGAGGCCCAATCCCTTCTTTATTCCCCCTTGGCCGATGCCGATTTCTTCTCCGAGGTCTCGCCGATGCGATTTCTTTTTGTAATGATTTCGGAAAGAATTTCTTCGTAATTCTCCCGTTCTTTCTCGGATTCCTTTTCCTTCAACTTTAAGAAATCTTCCTTCAGACCTTTGTACAGCGAGAAACACATCAACAATAGAATCAAGGCGAAGGGCAGTCCCGATATAATCGAGGCGCTCCGTAATGCCTGTAGGCCCCCGCCCAATAGTAGCACCGCCGCCACCGCCCCCTCGATGACGGCCCAGAAGATACGCTGGCCCACAGGGGCCTCGATTTTACCGCCTGAGGTCAGGCTGTCGATGACCAGGGAACCGGAATCCGAGGAAGTAATAAAAAATCCGGCGATCAAGACGACGGCGACTATATTGATGGCCGCCGCCAATGGGTAATCTTCAAAGAATACGAAAAGGGCCGTCGATACGTCGCTGTTTACGGCTTCCACAATGCCGCTCCCGGCCATGGCCTGTTGTATGGATACACTGCCAAAGGCGGACATCCAGAAGAAGGTCACCAAAGAAGGCACCAAAAGAACGCCCAGAATGAACTCCCGCACGGTACGCCCCTTCGAGATACGGGCGATGAACATGCCCACAAAGGGCGACCAGCCGATCCACCAGCCCCAGTAAAAAACCGTCCAGTCATTCTGCCAGTTGCTTTGCGAATAGGTCTCGCTCCAGGTCGCCGTCTTTATAAAGTTGAACAGATAGCTGCCCGTATTCTCCACAAAGGACCTAAAGATAAAAATAGTGGGCCCCAAGACAACGGCAAGAACCAGCAGGAGCACCGCAATGCGCATGTTCCACTCGCTCAATACCTTTACCCCTTTGTCGACCCCTAAGACGACCGAAATGGTGGCGATAGCGGTAATCACCGCGATAAGCGTAATTTGGGCGATTATACCGTCCGACATCCCAAAAACGAAATTCATCCCCGAGGCGATCTGTTGTACTCCGAAGCCTAGCGATGTGGCCAGGCCGAACAAGGTGGCCAAGACGGCGAAAATGTCGATGACATCCCCTATCCACCCGTATATTTTATTCCCTAAGAAAGGATAAAAAACGGAGCGGATCGTCAATGGAAGGCCCCGTGAATAGGTGAAATAGGCCAGGGCCAGCCCCACCAGCGCATAGGCTGCCCAGGCATGGAAGCCCCAGTGCAGAAAAGTGAAATCCATGGCTTCGCTTGCAGCCGCGACCGAGCCGGGTTCCGTAGTGGCCGGATTCGAAAAATGCAGTACCGGTTCGGCCACCCCGAAGAACAGGAGCCCGATTCCCATGCCCGCGCTAAAAAGCATGGCAAACCAGGACAGGGTCTTAAACTCAGGTTTCGCCCGGGGTCCGCCTATCCGAATCGCCCCATATTTTCCCAAGGCAAGAAAAATCAAAAAAATCAAAAAAATGTTTATGGATAGAATAAAGAACCAGTCCGCATTCTCTGCGACCGCTTGCTGCAGGTAGGCAAAGGTACTTTCCGCTCCGTCGTGGAATATAAGGGTGAGGGCAACACTCAAAACGATGATGAAGGTAGAAATAAAGAAAACGGGACCGTTGACCTTTAGTCCGAATATGGATTCTTTTTCATCGCTACGCTGTATTCTTTTTGCCATAAGGTCTTTTTTTCACGGGGCTTTACAAGATTACAAAACCCTCAATCCCCAAACAAGAAATACGCCTTTATCCTCTTTCCAACTGCTCTAATGGACGTTGTGCCGTAGAAAAAATCATGCCGCCTTCCCTACGTCCGTAATGTCAGTAGCCCGACCGGGATTTTCAACGACCGGATTGATCTATCTTTTTGTTAGGCTCCCCTAAAAAAATTGACAATAATTTAAAAATAGTTTGCCGACGTACTTCGATCCCCTTAATTTTGTGCCATGAAAATGTTGGGCCTGATCTTGTCTATATATTTCTTGGCGCTCAATGTGCTGCCCTGTCAAGACGAACCGGTAACCGAAGATTCGACCCAGACCGAGCTGGTGCAAGATCAGGGTGTCGGTCATGATCATAGCCCCTGTACTTCCGATCTCTGCTCTCCTTTCTGCGGATGCCATTGTTGCCACACCCATAGTACCAAATTCGAGCTGGTCGGTTATGACCCTTACCAACCTGCTTTTCCACAAGCGGACTTCGCCCATTTCGATAGTGCGGGCAACGATTTTCCCCATTCACTTTTTCAACCTCCCCGGGCTTAATTCAGTTTTAATAGGATAGCTACATCCTATCTTGACCTATGCTTTCTTTGCCTAGGTCTAAAGTGCGTGGACCGTTCCTCGGGCGGCTCACGCTATGTCAACTGAATTAAAATTCTACCCATGATCAATCGAATCATTGATTTTTCCATTCACAATAAATTTAGTATCGGGCTCCTTACCTTAGTGCTCATTGTAGGGGGAATTTGGAGCATGACCCAGGTCCCCATCGATGCCGTGCCCGACATCACGAACAATCAGGTACAGGTCATCACCCAAGCCCCTAATCTGGGCACCGAAGATATCGAGCAATTTGTCACCTACCCCGTAGAAGTGGCCATGAGCAATTTGCCCGACGTCAAGGAAATCCGTTCCGTCTCGCGGTTCGGGCTCTCTGTAGTTACCATTGTATTCGATGATGCGGTCGGCACCTTTCTTCCGAGACAATTGGTTTCCGAAAAGCTTATCGAGGTCAGGGAAGAGATTCCCGAGGGCTTCGGAACGCCTTCCATGGGTCCTATTGCAACGGGCTTGAGTGAAATATTCCAATATACGCTTGAAGTGGATGAGGGCTATGGGTATAATGCTACCGAGTTGCGTACGATGCAAGATTGGATCGTACGCAGGCAGATGGCGATGGTGCCCGGGGTCGTGGAGGTCAATGCATTCGGCGGGAACAAAAAGCAATACGAGGTGAGCGTTGACCCACAAGAGCTCCGTGCTATCGGGATTACGATTTCCGACGTATTCTCCGCTTTGAAAAATAACAACCGAAATACGGGCGGGGCGTATATCGAGCGTAACCATCAGGCCAATTTTATCCGCGGCGAGGGCCTGGCGAGAAGCATATCGGATATCGAGAGTATTGTGGTCAAGTCCGAGGCGGGAGTTCCGTTCAAGATAAAGGATGTCGGTGAGGTTACCATCGGCAGCGCCGTACGCTACGGGGCGCTGACAAAGAATGGACAAGGCGAGGCCGTTGGGGGAATGATCCTCATGTTGAAGGGCGCCAATTCGAACGAGGTCATTGAGAACGTGAAGGAAAGAATGGAACAGATCCAACAATCCCTACCCGAAGGGGTGCGGATCGAACCTTTTCTGGACCGGAGCGAACTGATTGCGGAAACTACCGGCACGGTGACCGGAAATCTAATGGAAGGGGGCCTGGTCGTAATTTTCGTTCTGGTGTTGCTATTGGGCAATTGGCGGGGCGGCCTGATCGTAGCCTCCACCATCCCCTTGTCTCTTTTGTTCGCTTTTATCATGATGAACGTGTTCGATGTGTGGGCCAACCTGATGAGCCTGGGCGCCATCGATTTTGGTATTATCGTTGACGGTTCGGTCATCATCGTTGAGGCCATGGTATTTATGATGATGGGTTACGTTAAAAAACGCCGGACCGAGGGGGAGGGCCCTTTAAATATCCAATCCACAAAGGATAAAATCGCCGCAAAAGCTTCTAAAAAAATGATGAACACCGCTTTTTTCGGCCAGTTGATCATTTTGATCGTGTTTTTACCCATTTTGGCCCTTGAAGGGGTCGAGGGCAAGATGTTCCGCCCGATGGCCCTGACCTTTATCTTTGCGATGATCGGGGCCATGCTGTTATGCCTGACCTACGTGCCCATGGTATCCGCCCTGTTTTTGAGGTTGCCATCGAGTAAAGCGATCCCTGGGAAAAATGAAACACGAGGGACTCTCACTCAAGACGAAGCCAAACCGAAGCGAAACTATAGCGATCGTTTTGTGAATTGGGTTGGCCGCAAGTACGAGCCATTATTGGTCAGGTCGCTGCGCTATCGGAAAAGGGTAGTCGGGGTTGCCCTGGCCCTTTTTGCCTTGGCGATTCTTGTTCTTAGCCAGTTGGGGGGTGAATTCATTCCCCAGTTGGATGAAGGGGATATCGCTTTCCACGCCCTGTTGAAACCCGGTAGTTCCCTCTCCGAGACGATTGAGGTCACCACAAAGGTGGAACAGATCGTCAAAGCGGAATTTCCAGAGGCGAAATCGGTAATCAGTCGAATCGGGGTAGCCGATGTACCTACGGACCCCATGCCGATGGACATCGCCGATATCTTTGTCATTCTAAAGCCTCGCGATGAGTGGACCTCCGCCGAAAGCAAGGAAGAATTGGTCGATAAGATCAAAACTGCGGTCAGCATTCTTCCCGGCGTAAATTATGAGTTTACCCAGCCCATCGAAATGCGGTTTAACGAACTGCTGACCGGGGTACGCGAAGATGTTGCCGTTAAACTGTTCGGGGAAGACCTCGACGTGCTGGCCGCAAAGGCGGAGGAAATGGGCAGGATCATCGCGACGGTGCCCGGGGTGGCCGATCTTAAGGTGGAAGCTACCGCCGGCCTACCTCAGATCAACGTTGAATACAACAGGAACAAATTGGCGCAGTATGGCCTTGATATCGATCAAATCAATACTTTGGTGAAAGCCGCATTCGCCGGTGCGAAGGCGGGGGTGATTTTTGAAGGAGAGAAACGGTTTGATCTGGTCGTCCGGTTGAACCAAGAAAACCGTGAGAGCATAGAGGACTTGGAAAATCTTTTCATCAACCTGCCCAACGGCGCTCACATCCCATTACGGGAAATCGCCGATATCCATTATGCCCCCGGTCCGATGCAGATCAGTCGGGACAATACCAACCGGCGTACGTACGTAGGGATCAACATCCGGGACCGCGATGTGGAATCCGTCGTGGAGGATATCCAAACCAAATTGGAAGCCCGGTTCGATCTTCCCGCCGGCTATTACATTCGATACGGGGGTGCGTTCGAAAACCTGGAACGGGCTAGTAATCGGTTGCAAACGGTCGTACCCATTGCCCTGTTCCTCATATTCATACTCATCTACTTCGCCCTAAAGTCGCTATCGCAGACCCTTATGATCTATTTGGCCATTCCGATGGCCACCATTGGCGGGGTGTTTGCGCTATGGCTGCGCGATATGCCGTTCAGTATTTCGGCGGGAGTGGGATTTATCGTGCTCTTCGGGGTGGCGGTGCTCAACGGATTGGTACTGATCAGCGGCTTGAACGAGCTCAAGGAAGAGGGCGTAGCCGATCTAAAAGACCGTATCGTACAGGGCACCAAACGAAGGATTCGCCCGATTATGTTGACGGCACTGACCGATATTCTTGGCTTTATGCCCATGGCGATCTCGATGTCTGCAGGAGCAGAGGTACAGCGGCCCCTGGCGACTGTTGTGATCGGCGGCCTGATTACGTCCACCCTGCTGACCCTTTTCGTGCTTCCTATTTTTTATCAGTATGTCGAGAAGCGTTCGGAGCGGAAGGCGAATAGCAATCCTAAATTTGTAACCGCCGTGGTCGTGGCCGGGCTTTTCCTTTGTCCCTCCCTACTGCCCGCACAAGAGATCGGAAAACAGGAGGCCCTGCCCGAAATTTCCCTGCATAAGGCCGTTGAAATGGCCAAAGCGAACTATCCGTTGCTTAAAACAAAGCGCTTGGAAGTACATCGGCAAAACGCCTTTGACGCAACCGCCTACGACCTTGGCACTACCCGGGTATTTACAGGTGGCGAGGAACTCTCCGATGAAAGGGGCACGTACACGCTCGTCGGGGTAGGACAAAATAATATCGATCTTTTCGGTATCGGGGCTAAGAAACGCTTGCAAAAACAACGGGTCGCTTTGGCAGAGACGGCCCTTGATCTTACCATGCTACAGGTTGAACGGGAAGTAAAAAGGGCATGGTCGCAAGCCCATCGTAAACGCCGGACATGGGAATTGTACAAGGAACTGGATTCGATATACACCCGGTTTGAAAAGGCGGTCGAACTCAATTACGAGGTGGAGGCCATCTCACGATTGGAACGTTCATCCGCCGTAAATCAGGCCTTACAGATCAAGAACAAGCTGCTACTGGCTAAAAAAGAGTTCGCCGTTGCCCTGCAGCAACTCAACCTTTGGCTGGTCTTGCCTGGCGACGGGAAAAATACCCAAACCTATTATTCCGTGCCCGATACGTTTGACGATGATGGAATGGGATTGCTGGAGACGGAAATGGGTTTGGAGGACCATCCCGAGCTCGAAATATCCCGTAACCGGAAGGCCGAGGCCGAAGCCAGTTATCGGGCCGCCCGTGCCGATCTGTTACCTGATTTCAACCTGGAGGCGGGATTTCAAAAAATCAACGATCAAGGAGGATTTTACAAGTATCAGGCAGGCATCTCAATTCCCCTCCTCTCCGGTACGGAACGAAGCCGGGCGAAGGCCGCGAAGATCGATATCGACATCGCCACGGTCAATTCGGATTTCGCCCGTCGCCAACTTCACTCGGACTATCAAGCGGCCGTCCAGTCCTATACTACGTGGAAATCCGCTTGGCATTTCTTCGAGCAAGAAGCCTTGCCGCTGGCGGAGCAACAACGCGAAGGGGCCTTGCTGGCCTATACCGAAGGCGCGGTCGATTATCCCGCATTCACGCAAATTATCCGGGATGCCATAAAGACAGAGATCGACGCCTTGGAGGCCCTTGACAATTATTTATTATCCGTATTCGAACTACACTATTTTAGAGCTGTACCAGATACTCCGGAAACAAGGGACTAACAGTAATTACAAACTAAAAATTATAACAATGAATATTCTATCCAAATACATGATTATAGGAGTAGCGCTGACGCTTTTCAATCTTATGGCCTGCGGCGATTCCGTATCAGAAACGGATCAAAACCGCGAAGATGACCCCGTTGGAGAAATCAACGACCACCCTACAGGGGAAAATGGTTCCAATGGGGAAACGAAGGGCATGCTGTTGACCTCTCAACAATTTGAGGCTTTACAAATGGAGGTCGGTCCCTTGCAAATGCGCAAAATGGGCGGCTACGTCGAAGCCAACGGCCAACTTGAGGTCCCGCCCCAGAGCGAAGCGACCATTACATCTGTCATAGGGGCGAACATCGTCGCCATCGAGGTTATCGAGGGCGATAAGGTCGATAAAGGGCAGACGGTCGCCTATCTGTCGCATCCGAATATCATTCAAAAGCAGACGGATTATTTGAATGCGTACAGCAACAGCCGCTATCTAAAAAAGGAATTCGACCGGCAAGAACGGCTCTACGGGGCCGGAGTAGGTAGCGGCGCCAATTTCCAAAAGTCCGAAGCGGAATATGAGACATCCCGAAGCAGGGCCCGGGGACTGGCGGCCCAATTGCATCAATTGAGTATAAGTCCATCTGGGGTACGTGAAGGCACCATCTATCAGCGGATCGCCTTGCGCAGCCCGATAGCCGGCCACGTGCAAAAAGTCAACATAAAAACCGGGCAGTACGTCGAACCTCAGACCAATCTTATGCAGGTGGTGGACACCCACCATGTACATGCCGACTTGATGGTGTTCGAAAAGGACGTTTACAAGATCGAAGAGGGTCAAAAGGTCACTTTTAGCGTACAATCGGTTCCCGGAAAGGAGCTGACCGCCGAGATATATTCGGTGGGAAAAACCTTCGAACAAGATGCTAAGGCCTTGCACGTGCACGCCGAAATCGAGAACAAGCAGGGCAATCTAATCCCCGGCATGTACATTCAGGGCCGTATTCAAACGAACGATGCCATGACAGAGGCAATTCCAGAAAGCGCTATTGCCTCCGATGGGGAGCGGAGTTTTGTTTTCATGGCCGTACAGGAAGTTGATGCTTGGCGCTTTGTGCCGACCGAGGTGGTGCTGGGGATGCAGGATGGGAATTGGGCCGAGGTTACATTTTTGGAGACCCAGGCTTCCGATGCCCGGTACGCTCAAAATAATGCGTACTATCTTATGGCGGAAATGAAAAAAGGAGAAGCGGAGCATCCCCACTAGGAGACGGTACGACGGGAAACTTATCCCCGAAACAAAAAATACCTTTCCTTCAACTCCTCGATTGCGGTTTCTTTGTTCGTGGTAATATAGCGCAAGGCCTCGTCCGTAAACTCCCTTCCCTTGTCCGTCAGGGAAACGATGTCGTCGTAGATTTGGATCAAATTGTTCTTTTTGGCGAGGTCCAGCACCGTTTGCGCCTGTACTTTCTGCCAGTTGATGTGCTCGCGTAGGTGGTTTACATGGCGTTCTTTAAGGTCCTGATGGTTTTGCAGATGTAATAGGAACACGAGTAGGGAGACTTCTTTGCGCTGCTGCCGCTCTTTTAGGAAAACCGAAAAGACACCCTCTTTTGGTGCAAATAGATATACCAGAAGGAAAACGATTCCCAGCACCGTAGTCATGGAGCCGGCGATGGATGCGTCAAGGGCGTGGGCGAGCCAATATCCGCCGATGGCGCCAAAGACACCGAAGAAGCAGCTCAGGAACAACCTGCGCTTTAAATCGTCGGTAAGCAGGTACGCGGTAGCGGCCGGGGCGATGATCAGGGCCACGACCAAGATGGCACCTACCGCATCGAACGCCCCGACTATCGTAATAGAGGATACCGTCATAAGACCGTAATGGATGACGATCGGAGAGAAGCCCAATGTGGCCGCCAACCCCTTGTCAAAGGTGCTTAGCTTGAGCTCTTTAAAGAACAGGAGCAATAATGCAACGGTTATAAGCAAGATCGAACCGATGACCCAAAGGGATTTAGGTCCGATATCCGAACCTCCCAAGACAATCCTGTCAAAGGGGGCGAAAGCAAGTTCGCCCAAAAGTACGGCATCGATATCAAGATGCACATCGTTGGCATTTTTTGCGATCAAGATGACCCCTATACTGAAGAGGGCCGGAAAGACCAGCCCGATGGCAGTATCTTCTTTCACAAGTCCGGTTTTTTGTATAAACTCCACCAAAACGACCGTTATGACACCCGTGAGGGCGGCCAGTAAAATGAGTAGGGGAGAATTCAGATCTTGCGTAATAAAAAAACCCAATACGATACCGACCAGGATCGAATGGCTGATGGCATCGCTGATCATGGCCATTTTTCTTAGCACTAAAAAAGTGCCGGGAATGGCGCAGGCGACGGCGACCAAGGCTGCGATAAGCTGTATTTCGAGTTGTGCACTAGTCATGTTCAGTGTCTGATGGGTTATACATCGATTCTGCTTCGTCAAAGCCTTTTTGGGTCATCGACCATTGATTGCCCTCGATACGGACGAAATCTTTCTCTTCCAGTTTGTTCAAAGTTTTGCGGGTGAAGCCCTGAAAGTTGTTCAAGATACGAATGGCGTGTGGCCGGGTAATATCCTCATGTTCCTTGACGATACGGTACATAGAGGTCAAGGTCTTTCTCTGATGGAGTTCACGCCGGTTGCGACGAAACCGGATTTCCCGGAACAAAAGTCCCCGGCCCGGGGAGAAGATAAAGGACACCAATACGAACCCCGCCGCCACCAACACGATGACGGGACCAGTAGAAAGATTGTCCTGACTGGCGCTGATTGCCGTTCCGAAGACCCCGGAAAAGGCGCCGAATCCGGAAGCCAGTATGATCATATAACCCAGATTGTTCGTCCACTGCCTGGCTGCGGCGGCCGGTGCGAGCAGCATGGCGCTCATCAGCACCACCCCCACGGTCTGTAAGCCCAATACGATGGCCAGTACGATAAAACTGGTAATCAAAATATCCAGAAACTTAGTGTTAAAGCCCAAGGTCTTGGTGTAATCGGGATCGAAGAGCAGTAGTTTCAGTTCCTTCCAAAATAAAAGGAGTACGATAAGACTGATTCCTGTAATGGTCGCCATGACCCAAACATCCTTTTCTACCAAGGTGGCGGCCTGCCCAAAAAGATATTTGTCCAGCCCGGCCTGATTGGCATTGGGCATTTTTTGAATGAACGTCAGCAATAGCATCCCAAAACCGAAGAACAGGGAGAGTATCAGCCCTAAGGCCGTATCGTTCTTGAGGCGGGTCCGTTTTACGATGCCCTTGATCCAGAAGGTGCCTACCAGTCCACTTATCAAAGCGCCTATCAATAAAAAATTCGAATCTTTTGTGCCCGTAAAGATAAAGGCCAGGGCAATGCCGGGGAGGGCCGCGTGGGATATGGCATCTCCCAACAGGCTTTGTTTCCGCAGTACCGCAAAACTTCCCAGCATACCACAGATAGCCCCCAGCACCGCGGTTCCGAGCGTGATGGTACGCAGGGTGTAATCGGTAAAGAAATCGCTCAATTCCATAAGCTACTGGTTCACGGCTACCTTATAGTTAATGCCGTAGGTTTTTGTCAGGTTGTCGTCATTAAAGATATCCTTTACCGGACCGGAGGCAATCCCTTTGACGTTCAGAAAGGTCACCCAGTCGAAATATTCGGGAACCGTCTGCAAATCGTGGTGCACCACGATCAGTGTTTTTCCTTGTTTGCGGAGTTCCTTTAAAATACGGATGATCGCTTTTTCGGTAGTGGCGTCAACTCCCTGAAAGGGCTCGTCCATTAAATAAATAGAGGCATTTTGGACCAGGGCGCGCGCCAAAAAGATACGTTGTTGTTGCCCCCCGCTCAATTGACTGATCTGTCGGTCACGGAATTCCAGCATGCCCACTTTCTCCAAAGCTTCCAAGGCCATCTTTTTCTCCTTCATCCCGGGACGCTTGATCCAGCCCAAGCTACCATAGGTGCCCATCATGACGACATCGAGGGCCACGGTCGGAAAATCCCAGTCCACGCTCCCTTTCTGCGGGACGTAGGTAACCTTGTCTATTTGTTTTTTATAAGGCTGTCCGAAGACCTGAACACTGCCCGCTATAGGTTTGATGATGCCTAAAATCGCTTTGATCAGGGTCGATTTACCGGCACCGTTAGGGCCGACTATGGCCATGAGTACGCCTTCGGGTACGGTGAGGTCAATATCCCATAATACGGGCTTGTAGTCATAGGCCACGGTGAGGTCGTCGATCTGGATTGCTGGAGTTGGATTTGTCATCTCTTATGGTTAATTCGGCTTGCCGCCAATTGGGTTTAAGGTTCCATTACTACTGCGACTGCCTACTTACTTCAGCGCACCGATAATCGTCTTTACATTATACCGGAACATCCCGATATAGGTTCCTTCCACCGTACCTGCGTTGCCCAAGGCATCGGAATAGAGGGTACCCCCGATGGCCACATCATGACCTTTGGCCTTAACGGCCTGTTGCAGGGCCTCGATGGTACGTTTGGGCACGCTACTTTCCACAAAAATCGACTTGATCCGCTTGTCAATAATGAGTTGTGCCAAGTTTTGGACGTCCTGTACCCCGGCCTCCGTAGCGGTGGACAGCCCTTGCAGTCCCACGACCTCGAAGCCGTATTCCTTTCCGAAATAGTTAAAGGCATCATGGGCGGTGACCAAAATCCTTTTTTCTTCGGGTAGGGTGGAGATGATCTGGCGGACTTCATCCTCAAGTGCATCGAGTTTTTTTAGGTACTCGGCTGCATTTTTTTCATAAAAGGATGCATGGTCAGGGTCCATTTTACCCAACTCCTCGGTGAGGTAGTTGGTGATTTGTTTCCAGTATTCGATGTTGAACCAGATATGCGGGTCATAGCTGGAAGCAAAATATTCGGAGCCGATCAATCCCTTCTTGTCCAGCACCTCGGCCAAGGCAATGGTATTGCTGTTGCGTCCCATCTTTTCGAAGACGTCGACCAGTTTCCCTTCCAAATGCAATCCACTGTAAAAGACGACGTCGGCACCGGTGAGTTTGGAAACGTCGCCCTCGCTGGCCTTATACAGGTGCGGATCTACGCCACTGCCCATCAAACCTTGTACATTGACGGAATCACGGCCTATGTTTTTGACCAGATCGGTAATCATGGTCGTAGTGGTGACGATGTTGAGCTTCCCGTTTTGGGTTCTCGGTGCGTCTTTACAAGCGCTAAATGCTAATAAGACGGTGATTAAATATACGGTATGCTTCATAAACTGGTTTGCATTTTCATCCCTTAAAGCTTTAAGGCGCTCTTTTCTACTTCCCGATTATCGGCAGGTTCGTCATTAGAATTGTCCCGAACTGCTTGGATGCCTCGATTGGAACCATGGATTTTTAGGTTTGCTCTACATAAATATTATCGGTAGCGGTCTTTGACAGTTGAACCTCCCCGTCTTGCAACTTTACGGTCATGCTCTCGTCGAATTTCTCGATGTTCACAACCTTTACTTGCGTGCCCAGGCCGATGTCCTGTTTGGCCAGATATTTTAAAAATGAGGAAGACTCGTCGTTGAATCCCTTGCAGATCCCAAGGTCGCCTTCTTCTAATTGAGACAAGCGTTTACTGGGCGATTCAGGCAGGTTCCCCTTGGCATCGGGAATCGGGTCGCCGTGGGGGTCGTATGCGGGCCGTCCTAGAAAGGCATCGAGTTCCTCGACCAGTTTGGGGGATTGAATGTGTTCCAGCTGTTCCGCGACGTCGTGTACCTCGTCCCAATTGAAATTCAAGCGTTCGACCAGAAAGTATTCCCATAGTCGGTGCTTTCGAACGATGAGCAGCGCGTGTTGCATGCCCTTTTCGGTCAGTTGCGCCCCATAATATTTTTGATAATCCACCAACTTTTTATCCGCCAACCTTTTGACCATTTCGGTCACCGAGGCCGCTTTGGTTTTCAACAGGTTGGAAAGACTACTCGTGGAGATGCCGCCATCCGTTTCCTGTTGCAAATGGAAGATGGCCTTTAAATAATTTTCTTCGGATTGGGTAAACATAAGTTTCAATTCTTTTGCAAAGATACATTTTATCTTTTTATAAATAATTATTAGCTTTACCTAAAAATTTAATTAATAATACCTATTTTTAAAAAATCGATTTATGAAACAACTACTTTGGACGTTTTTATTTCTGGCTACTGTGGCCAAAGCCCAGGACACCGAGGTCCGAATTTCGGGAACGGTATCTTCGAAAGACGGGCCCGTGCCCTACGCAAGTGTGTACGTCAGAGGTACCACTATAGGTGCAAGTGCGGATTCGGACGGCAGGTATCGATTGACCGTTCCCAGCGGAAAGATGAGATTGGTGGCGCAGTCGCAAGGTTATACATCCAAAACCGAACCCCTCAATCTCGATGAGGGTACCGAGCACGTCGTAAATTTCGTACTCGCCGATGGCAATGAAACCTTGGAGGAGGTGGTGATCACAGGTACGAGAACCGAAAAACGACAAACCGATTCCCCCGTAATCGTCAATTTGGTCAATAGCGAAACTTTAGAGCAGGTAACTGCTACCGACCTTTCCGAAGGGCTGCGCTTTCAGCCCGGATTACGGGTAGAGGTCGATTGCCAAACCTGTAACTATACGCAAATACGGATGAACGGACTGCAGGGCGGCTACTCGCAAGTGCTGATCAACGGGCGGCCCATATTCAGTCCCCTTACTGGCCTTTATGGATTGGAGCAAATCCCCGTAAACATGATCGAGCGTATCGAGGTAGTACGGGGCGGGGTCTCTGCCCTGTACGGGTCGAGTGCCATCGGGGGAACGGTAAACGTACTTACCAAGCTCCCAAAAAAGAACGGGTACAGTCTAGGTTATACCTATCAGGACATCAATGGGGGCGCCATACAAAACTTGATCAACGGCAATGCGACCATAGTCAACGAGGAGGCCAATGCCGGCGCTAATTTCTTTGTGAGCCATCGTGCCCGGACAACTTATGACGCCAACGGCGATAATTTTTCGGAGCTGCCGGAATTGAAGGACAATTCTTTTGGGGTCAACGCTTTCTTTCTGCCGGACGAAAATTCAAAATTGGAAGCCAGTTTAAGCAGTATGTACGAATATCGGTATGGGGGGGAGATGGTCGATAAACCGGCCTATTTGGCCAAACAGTCCGAAGAAAGGGACCATCATGTACTGATGGGGAGTCTGGACTACCAATTGAATTTTGACCGAAGTTCGTTGATTCTCTATTATGGGGGGCAACGTACCGATAGAGACCATTATACGGGCATCGTACCGGATGGCGAAATCGAAAAGCAGGAATTTTTCGCCGCTCCGCCATACGGTATATCCGCAGTCGTTACCCATCAGGGCGGAGCACAATATAACCAAAGGTTCGATGAATTTTTAGACGGCACAACGGTGCTGACCGGGGGTGCCGAATACGTATATGATGATGTATTTGACGAGATCGAATCGTATAACTACCTGATCGATCAAACCACCAAAAATTTAGGGGTGTTCCTACAGAATGACTGGGAAATGACCCCTGATCTTAATTTTCTGGCCGGCTTTCGCATCGACAAGCACAACCTGGTCGATAATGCCATTTTCAGTCCCCGGCTGTCGTTGCTCTATAAATTGAGGGAGACCACCCAGTTCCGCTTAGGATGGGGTACCGGATTCCGGGCCCCGCAGGCTTTCGATACGGACCTGCACATCGCCTTTGCGGGAGGTGGTGTTTCCCGTATTTCACTGGCAGAAGACCTCGAAGAGGAGCGTTCAAACAGTTATACGGCCTCCATCAATTTCGACAAGGCTTCGGAGCATTTTATCGGAGGTTTTACCCTCGAAGGCTTCTACACCGATTTAAACGATGCCTTTTACCAATTTCCATTGGGACAGGACGAGTTCGGGGAACGCTTCGAAAAACGTAACGGGACGGGGGCAACCGTCAAGGGTATTACCTTGGAGGCACGGGCGAACTACGACTATCTTTTAGAACTGGAAGCAGGGTTTACGCTGCAATCCAGCCGGTTCAATGATGCCGTGGAGAATATCGAGGGCCTTCCCGCAAAGAAAGAGTTTTTACGTACCCCCAACGATTATGGCTACGCGACCCTGACCTATTCCCCGCTCGAAAAGCTCACTGCAAGTGCCAATTTAATCTACACCGGAAAGATGGATATAATTCATTTCGCGGGAGAGGGAACCGGGCAAGATGTTGATGAATACGACGTGACCCCGACCTTTACGGAATTGAGCCTACGCGCAGGCTACACCATCGATGTGCCCCAACTCAAAACTGGACTTGAACTTTTTGGAGGCGTAAAAAATGTAACCAACAGCTATCAAAACGATTTTGATCTCGGTAAGAACCGGGACAGTAATTACGTCTATGGACCCGCGGCACCGCGTACGGTGTTTGCGGGCATTAAGATCTCATCCTTATAAACTATGAATATTTTTCTAACACGTATATTTTTAATTTTGAGTCTATTGTTGGGCGGTATCGTCTATTCCCAAAAAGAGGAAACGGTGCGCTGGCTCGACTTCGAACAATTGGAGGATTCCCTAAGAGTGCATCCTAAAAAGGTATTTATCGATTTCTATGCCGATTGGTGCGGTCCTTGTATTCGGATGCAAAAGGAAGTGTTTACCGATCCAAAAATCATACACCGGTTGAACAAAGAATATTACGCGGTTAAAATGGACGTGGAGAGCCGGGATACGATTGTCTTTGGAAATCAGAAATTCGTCAACGAAAGAATGAACAGGAGAAATCCTGTCCATCAAATCCCCATGTTGATGGGCCGCCAGAAAAATAAACCCTTTTCAGTACCGGCGTTAGTCTTTATGGATAAGAACTTCGATCCCACTGGGCGGTATTTTCAATACCTGAACGTCGAGCAGCTCTCGGATATATTGCTACAGTGAGCCGAATAAAATGTTCAAGTTGCATCGGGGAATCGACCCCCATGATATTCCAGTTGAAGATTTTTTATGCTTTCTAGTATCGGTCCCGATGCGGGCCCTTTTATGATGATGTCCGGAACGATTTCTTCTGCAGGCACGAACCGTATCGGCATCGACACGTTGCCCAGCCATTCGCCCAACTGCTTTGCGGAACTTAAATATACAATAGTGCCCAGGCCGGCCCATCCGTGGGCGGCGGCACACATGGGGCAATGCTCGCCACTGGTGTACATGGTGGTGCGTTTGCGTTCAGCGGTACTTAGGTTTTCCGCGGCCCACTGCGCCAGCTCTAGTTCTGGATGGGCCAGCGCCGTAAGTTCGTTGATTCGGTTGCGGGCGGTGGCGATAACCTCATTATCCGCATCCACGAGGATGGAGCCGAACGGGGCATCGCCGGCCTTGAAGGCCTCTTCAGCAAGGGATAGGCAATGTTCAAGATGCCTAATGTCGTTCTGGGATAGTTCATCTTTAATTTTCATCTGGTATCGTTTCTATGATCGTATCAAGATAGAGATAAGCCTTTTTTGTTCGGTCGGAGGTGCGATTTTTTATGAAAGATTTGAGTTTCACGATAGGGTGTATCCGTTTCTATTCTTCAAAATATATTGTGGCCGGCGCATTGGAAAAAGTCTGCCTACCGCCCTTAAAACCGGCTAGGGGCTGCGCTACGGTCCGAATTGCATCAACGGCGTTCTTTGCTTCCAATACCACGAAATTTGCGGGGGCACCTATTTTTATCCCGGTCCGCTTGGAAAGTAATCTCGCTGCATTTATAGTAATCATATCGAATACACGCGCGATTGCCTCGTCTTTTGAAAGCTGGGCAATATTTGCGTACATATTCGCCATACGTAGCAATGAAGCATCTCCAAAAGGAGTAAATGCATTGAGAATGTTATTGCTCGCCAGGGTGGCGGTAATGCCCATCCCGGTAAGTTCGTCGGCGTTCACCATGCCACGGGGTATTAAAGATTCATAGTCCCTACCGTTCAGGAAGATATCCGTAGCGGGAAGAACGGTAAGGGCAACCTCGGCGTTTTTTAAAAGCGTTGACATCGCGTGGCGTTGGTCGGGCGACATGGCCGATAGTTTGGTAACATGACCGATGGATACTTTTCCCTGATAGTGACGCTTGACAGTTTCCTCGCTGATTTTTGGGATACTCGAATTTTCGGGATCTAGATCAAAGTCCAAATGAAAATCCGCGGGCACTCCGAATTTCTGTGCCAGATCGAATATCATTTCGATATGGCGTTCGGGATTTTCATCCTTATAAGGACAACCACCGGTCAAGTTGGCACCATTTTGTAACGCCTGTTCGAGCAGTTCATGGGTTTCTTTTTGATCTGTCAATCCTTCTTGGGCGAAAGCACAAATTTCGATATCTATGGCAAACGCGTATTTTTCCCTGACCTTTTTGAGGGCCTCGAACGAACGCAATTCGGATTTCGGGTCCGTCTCGACGAAGGTACGGAGTCCCACAGTGCCTTTTTTTATGGCCATTTCCACAACGCGGGATGCACGGTCGAATACGTCATTTACGGTAAAATCAGACTTCGCCTTTCCGGTTTCCTCGACCGCTTCGTCCAGGGTGCCTTCCTCTAGATTACAGCGGTCGAGAATACAGGCTTTATCCAAATGAATATGGCTTTCATAGAATCCGGAACACACCCATTGTCCCGCGGCGTCATAGATATTACGGTATGCCTCTGTCTGTTCCGGTTCCGCCGGGGTTTTCGATGCTGTTCTGATGCTTACGATTTTACCCTTGTCAACAACTATGTCAGAGGGATCCTTATCATCGTGTATTCGTGCATTTTTAAGAAAGAGGTCGTGCATAATATAGATAGTAGATTCAAAAAAAAATAAATGGGCGGTCTGCTCCAATTGTTCATACAGCCCTGTCGATGCACCCCTTGATCACGAACGCTCCTTGCATATCAGGTGCACACAGATGATGGCTGCGGAAAGCGTAAAGCCTAATATTGAAACGCCCGTCCACTTGAAGTGTTCCCAAGCGTAGGCCCCGAGGCTTGTTCCAAGCGCTCCTCCGGCAAAAAATCCTACCATATAAATGGTGTTCACCCGGTTCCGGGCCTCGGGATTTTTTGAGAATATTATATTTTGATTGGTGATATGCAGGGCCTGCAACCCTAGATCCACCAAAATGACCCCTATGATCAACCCTACCATGGAATTTTCCGAAAAGAACAAAGCTACCCAAGAGCCGATCAGTAGCAGGGTCGAATACAGAATTATTTTGCCCTTATCCATTTTATCGCTCAGTTTCCCAACATAGGCCGCGGCCAGAGCTCCGGCCACCCCTAAAAGTCCGAAAGCCCCGGTAATATCACTACCATAGCCGAAGGAATCTTCCATCAGAAACACCAAGGTGGTCCAGAATGCACTGACGCCGGCAAATGCCAGTCCCCCGCGGAGCGCCGCCAGTCGCACCGAGGGTTCCGTTTTAAAATAGTACCTGATAGATTTGAGCAGGCTGCCGTAGCTGCCTTTGTATTCCGGTACGATCTTGGGCAATTTTAGCTGTAGTAGGATTAACAGGGGCACCATTAAAACTGCCGCCACATAGTACATCATTTGCCAGCCGTACCGTTCGCCGACCAGGCCGCTGATGACCCGGCTTCCCAAAATACCGATCAGCAGGCCGCTCATTACGATACCAATGGCACGGCCCCGATCCTTTTCATCGGCAAGCTTAGCGGCCATGGGTACGAAAAGCTGCGGGATGGCAGAGGAAAACCCGATAAGTAAATTGCTCAAAATCAACAGCCAAAGGGAGCGGGATAAAGCGGCGGCAAGCAGCGAGGCCACCATGAGCAAAAAATCGAACTGGAGGATTTTTTTGTTGGAGACCTTATCGCCCAATGGAATGACGAACAGCAGTCCCAATGCATACCCCAGCTGCGTAGCAAGTGCCACATTGCTTACGGCGGATTCGCTCACCTCAAAAGTGACCGATATCTGATGTAATAGCGGTTGGTTGTAATAGAGATTAGCGACCACCAGTCCCGCTGAAATGCTCATAAGGTAGAGTACGGAATCGGAAAGTTTTGGCATCGTAACGGAAATTCAAGTGTTCCCCGAGGGGCAGTTGGAGGTATAGGCGGTATCAGGACCTTTGTTGCAAACGTTTCAAATTAAGGGGGTCACCGAGCCATTCAAGGTATCGGACGGCAGCGGTACCGGATCAGTCCGCGGGCTTGCTTTCTTTTTGTCGCTGTTTTTGCATCTGCTGGCGGGTTTCTTCCATTTTAACATGCTCTTCGTGCTCGTGCTCCGCCTTGTAGCTTTTCTTACGGTTGTACACACTATTGATTCCCTCGGCCTTGCCGTAGATGGTTACCACGTCATCGGGGAGTATTTTGAACTCTCCGGAAGGCGATCCGAAATAGTCGTGGCCAATGCGGTCTACGCCCAACACGGTAATACCTTCCTCTCGAAGGTTGAGCTCTATAAGCGTCCGGTCGGCCATCCAATCATCGGGAGCTATTTTCTTTTCACTGATCTTAAAATCGTCCTTTAAATGTAGAACAGCGGCAAAATCCTTGACTTCGAGATCGGTATAGCGCCTTAACATCCTATTTATAATTTTAGATAATCCGCGGTCGATCCACTTGCTTCTGATCGCCCACCAGAGAATGCTCATACCCACAATTACGATCAACAGACCATATAACCGATTGAGCAGCGTGTCGGGCAGGACAAAGGTCAGGATAAGCGATGACATGACGGTTACGATACCCGCGTTGCCCACGAGCATCAATGTGAAAATAATTTTACGGCGCACCGGATGGCTCATGATATTTTCGGTCTCGTTCGAGGTGAAACCCGCCCCGGTGTAGGCCGAGCGCGCCTGAAAGCGGGCGATATCGGTAGAGAGCCCGGTATGTATAAGGGCGATTGCCGCTATTTTCGTGATAAGGGCCGATAGGGAAACGACCAGAAATAAGGTTATTGCTGCTACCATAGGCTATACGTTTAAGTTTCTGGATCGGTATTGCAAATTTACAAACGAGATGAATATAATACTGGGAAAAATAAACATCTTGATGTATGTGCTTTCACGATTTGGTCAGATCCGGATTACTTGATACGTTTGCCCTCGGTCAGGAAGGATAGCCCCTGTGAGCTAAAGGTATTGATCATTACAGCCTCGAAAAGGGGCTCGTTACTGGCTGGTTTTTTCTTCCAATCGAAAATAAAGTTGGCTCCGGTGCCTCCCTCCTTGTCGGTACCGTCGATGACGATCTGTACCGTTTCCAAGGGCCTTATAAAAATAGTATGGTCGAAATAGGTACGGATCGGCTCTCCTTGGGTGTTGTAGTATACCGCCCTATCGATAAAGATGTCTTCGTTCCGGTTCGGGTTGTGCAGGCTAACGGTAGCGGTCAGGTCGGACTGCTCTTGGTCGTTGCGCATATAGATAGAGGAATAGATCGATAGAAAAGTGTGTCCGATTTCCAATGAGTCCGAAACGGGTTCCGCAAGCTTTCGCTTTTCCCAGTTTACGGCATCGGTCGAGCTGAGTTTGCCAGGTTCTTCATTGCATGAGAGAACGGCAAGACAAAGAACAAGTAAGGTAATGGTATATTTCATGCGGGTACGATGAATGATAGGCGCTAATTCGATGTTAATATAAGCAAAACCGGTTCAAAGCGGTTCTTATTTTTGAGAATATTCTTAACTTGGGAATTCACGGGTAAAAGCTTGGCTTCCGACGTGCGATGGCAGAATAACTTGGGGGTTGGGGGAATAAGGTCAGTCGCAAGATGGACTGACCAAGGTTTTTGGGTAGGATTATGCAATGCGCTCAATTTTGCAACTTAATAATAATTCGGATATGAGTAGGGGTTTTGTTAAAGAGGATGACCAAGAGGAAGTACCCATTGTACCACCTCGGGCGGATTTACCGGCGGGAGCGACCAATTATGTCACCCCAAGGGGAATGGAAGCACTTTTATCGGAGAAAAATAGTATGATTTCGGAACGGGAAGCCATCGACCTTGACAACGAGAGCGAAAGGCGTATAGCGGTAAATCACCTCAATGCGAAATTACAGCTGTTGAACGACAGAATCAGGAGCGCAAAAGTGGTAGAGCCGAAGGGTCAACCGCATGATGAGGTACGCTTCGGGGCCACGGTAAGTTTGAAAATCGATGGCTCAAAAAAAACCCATAGTTATCAGATTACGGGCGTCGATGAGGCGGATATCGCCCACGGCAAGATTGCTTTCGTTTCGCCGATCGCCAAACTTTTAACGAACAAAAGAGTGGGGGACAAGGTGGTTTTAAAATTGATTAGGGGTGATCGGGTTTTCGAGATTTTGGATATCGCCTATGATTCGAAATGAGAAGTAATGGACCGGAGGGTGCAGTTTTGCGTTTAGTTCGAAGTGTATGGGACCCAATTTTTCAGGGCACGGTCGATGGGATGAGGCAAGTCATAGGGTCGGAGTGACCCCGTTAACGTATTTGTCTTATGTTTTAGCGTCTTAAATTTTTGTCATGGGATTGGAGAAAAAAAGAAAGGACCGAAACAATGTTCCGGTCCCTTCCAACCAACCAACTATCAAATGAAAATTACTATTTAGTCCTTCCATTCGTTCAAGACCTTCCCATCGGCGTCGAAGACCACGTTGATTTCGTCGTCCCATCCTTTTTCGAGCTCCACTTCGTAGGTGGTTTTGCCGTTTTCTTCGGTCATTTCTATGGAATCTACTTTGTAATCTGCGTATTTGTCCGAGATAGCCGAGGAGATGGCCTGGGGAAGTTCGTCTTCCTTGATGTCCTTCTCCATTTTATTTGTCTGGCCATCGGCAGAGTACCAGACCTCTTGATCTTGATAATCGACTTCGAACTCAACCTTATAGCTGTCACCTTCCCGTTCCCACTCCACATCGGAAGCGTTAGGATGGGCTTGTTCAAAGGTATCCCTTAAATCTTGCGGTACGTCTGCAGGATTCAGATCCTGTGCCGAAACGGCCGCGGTGCCCAACAGGGCGATTAGTGCTACACTTAAATTTTTCATATTCATACTTTTTTCGAATTATTAATTTGGGTCAAATATAACAGCCAAAACTGTAATCATTTGGGAATGATAGTCATTATGCTTTTGGAAATTTAGGAAGGGATCTTACTACTAAAGATATCTCCTTTTTAAATTTTCCAGTGTAATGTCCGGACGATAATTCCATTAGTTATCGATTTCACGATCGATTCTGTTTTCGACCTGTGAGGAGGGTAAGAAAATCTGTATCCCCAAATTCAGACCGAGACTATGTTGATAGCTCGTATCGCCGCCCCCAGCGAGTCCGTTGTACTTGAACGAGGTCTCCAAAGCTACGTTATCGGTGATGAAGTACGAATATCCAGGGCCGAATCCAAGTGCAAAGCCGTTGGTCGATGGTCCATCAACCACATTGACCCCCGAGATACCTCCGTTGGCCTCAATAAAAAATCGACCTTTTCTCAATAGATTTTCAACGCCTACTTGGCCAGGAAAAAGGTAATATCTAGACAACGCCTGTACTCCATAAACCGTTGTCTTGGTCGATTCGCCCAAGGACTCGGGCGATTTGGTGAAACCCAAATTAGTTGTAACCCCGATTAGAAAGTTATCCTTGATAAAATAACCTACCTTGGGGCTAAGTCCGATATTATAGCCCGCACCATCGTTCAGACCGAAGTTAAATCCCAACAGGCCGCTGCCCGGGGAAGTGACCAGGCCGCTTCCTAAATCACTACCTAGCATAAAATCGCCTTCGCTTAATTGCGCGTTGGAGATTCCCATCGCTCCGAAAACCATGGCCAAAGTCATTAAAATCACATGCTTCACGGAATTTCGTGAACGCTTATCTACTGGATGGGTTTGCCCGGGAGTTTCGCTCTGCCTGTAAGCAATACTATCTGTGTGTTTAAAATTTTTCATAGGTTTTATGTTTTAAGTTTAATGGCAAACATAGAGAGGATTCCTACATGAAATTGACGCTATTGCGAAGATTATTATAGCAATAAAAACCAATCGAAACCAAACAATACCGGGAGGAATGCCATCGCAGGAAAAGCGTGTCGCAATCGCAATTCATTTTAGCCCATCCAGTCTTAAATGGGGCTTTTAAGGGTACCTTCATTTTGATGGCGCTAGGAAATACATCATTTTTGTATGAACCATGTAAGATTATGAAAGATAAAAAGATACATATCGATGGCAACAAACTGCTAAGTACTTTAGCATTGGTCGTAGGCATCATGGCCCTAATGCATTTCGGGTCCCCCCTCTTGCTTCCTTTGACGGTAGCAGTGATGCTAGCGTCGCTGTTGAATGGCCCCACCGAAAGGTTCAAGAAATGGGGCATCCCCGGTTGGGCGGCCATAACCTTATCCATCCTGCTGTCGATCGTCATTTTTCTGCTGCTCTCGTGGTTGATCAGCACACAATTCGGCAATATGATCGACCAATGGGAAACCATAAAAGAGAAGGCCTCCCAACGTTTGGAGGGTATTACCCAATGGTTAAACGATAATTTAAACGTCGATTATAAACAGTACGTCAGGAGTAACATTGATTTCATGGGTAAATTAGAAACCCTGCTTTCTATGTTCGCTTCCTCATTGTCCACTGTATTGTCCCAGTCCTTTATCATCCTAATTTATGTGATACTGCTGTTGATGCAGAAGTCCCTGTTCGTACGCTTCTTCAAACGGCTGGCATCCAACGAATCCGCAATGGGCAATATTCTTGAGGAATCCTCTGACGTCATTACCAACTATTTGGCCGGCAAGGGAAAGATGATGGTTTTCCTATTTATTATCTATTTTATCGGATTTAAGGTCGGGGGAGTGCCCTTTGCGCTTTTTCTAGCCTTGTTCGCCACGCTGTTCTCCATCATTCCGTATGTGGGAAACATCATTGGAGGCGGTATCGCCATTATTTTGTCCTATCTCTATTCGGGTGCGACCCCTGCCCTTATCGTGATCGGGGTCATCGCGGCAGCGCAGGTCATCGAAAATTATGTGTTGACGCCGTGGATCATCGGGGACGAGATCGACCTCAATCCCTTTGTCACTATTTTCGGGGTCATCCTTCTCTCTTGGATATGGGGCTTGGTGGGTGCCATCATCGCGCTGCCGGTGGTCGGGGTTTTGAAGGTGATTTTCGAACACACGCAAGGGATGGAGGCCTATGCGCTTTTGTTGCGGAAGAAGGAATAGGATTAATTGATTGCCCGCTTAATTGTATATCCGCCAATTGAGAAAAACGACGATATGTCCGGATGATGCAGTACAAGAACAGAGGTAAGAAAACGATGAAGGTGTCGTCATCGATTTCCACGGTAAGCAATGAATGTACGATTATTCAAGTTCAGGGATGCCCTTTAGCAAGAATCGGGTTTTAAAACCATTGAAACCGTCCTATTTTTGGAAAACAGAACAGTAGAAATGACGGCACAAGAACAAATAGACTTCAAACGGATTGCCCGGGCGATAGCCTATATCAAGACCCATTACAAGTCCCGACCCTCCCTCGGCGAAATTGCCGAATACCTACACATGAGTTCCTATCATTTCCAAAGGATGTTTACCGACTGGGCCGGGGTCAGTCCCAAAAAATTCATACAGTATCTCAGCATCGGATATGCAAAGCGGTTGTTGCAGGACAAACAGGCCACTCTCTTCGACACGGCCTTAGAAACTGGGCTATCGGGAACGGGCCGCTTACACGACCTGTTCGTCAATATCGAGGGCATGACCCCGGGGGAGTTCAAGAGCGGGGGCGAAAACCTGTCCATTAACTATAGTTTTGCCGAGAGTCCGTTCGGGAACATTATAGTCGCATCGACCTCGAAGGGCATATGCCATATGGCTTTTTATGGGGATGGGGAGAACGATTTGAGTGGTAATAATTCTAAGGGAAGAGGAAAAAATTTGGCTGGTACTTGTAATGACACGTGGGCCAGTGAGGATGATCATGAGCGGAGAGGTGACAGGCAAGATGATCAAAAGAGTAAGGACGCTGCGCTCTTACAACTCCAAAAACGCTTTCCGAACGCAAATTATCGACAAGTTGTGGACAGCATCCAACAAAACGCGCTTTTTATCTTTCAGCACGATTGGAGCCAATTGGATCAAATAAAATTGCACCTGAATGCTACTCCGTTCCAATTGAAAGTATGGGAGGCCCTTTTGAAGATTCCCATGGGAGATGTCTCCACGTATGGCACGATTGCCAAGGAAATCGGAAAACCCAAGGCCTCCCGGGCGGTCGGGACCGCCATCGGAACCAACCCCGTAGCCTTCTTGATCCCTTGCCATCGGGTAATCAGGGCGTCGGGAAATCTGGGCGGCTATATGTGGGGAGACACCCGAAAATCGGCCTTGATCGGATGGGAGGCGGCCAGACGGAATGGGGAGTAGAAATTCAATAAAAACCGTTACAGGGGTCAGGTCGGTCGGAAGGAGTTGTGGAGTCCGATGTATTCGGGAATCGCTGTTCCTCCGGCTTCGTTGAGTGGTGTGCCTTGCTCGGTATAGTAAATGGGGTACAGGATGTTCGCTTAAATCATGAGCGAGATTCATATCCCATTTTTCGCCAAACGACCCGACAACTTCATTCCCGCCCTGATGTTCATGCCGATCAGGCCGAGGTTGATGGCGCCGATAACGAGTTCGACGATTTGAACATACAAGAAGGTGGCGTCGATGGTTCCATTAGATGGCGTGGTAATACAGGTAGGTGTCCAACGATATCAAGATAGCGCCGTTGAGGGCCACTAGCTTCATCCGCCGCAATTTATGCAGGACTAAGGGATTTTTGGAGTTTCCCGCTAGTTTTTTGCCTGTCAGTCCAAATACGGGCATGGCGATAAACAAAATGGGCAAACAGCAGAGTATACCTGTTTTTACCTGTTTGATGAACAAGGTTTCCCCCATAATCTCGACAATCAACGAAAAAATAAAAAAGCAGCTTATTGTCAGGGTGCCGACGGCCGTAGCCACAATGTGGGCCATGATGATCTTGGTACGCTCCATATCTCTTCTTCCCTATGTTCGATGTAACGCCAGGCCCGTTCTCGTCCTACTCCCCTTTCAATTTGGCCATGGCCCTTACCGGAAAAGTACCTACCCCCTTAAATTTTGGGGGTATCGCACTAAATTTAAAGTTGATGTCCGGTATGGATCCTAAGTTGCAAAGATGTTCGACGATCAGAATTTCAGCGCCGAGAAGAACGGTGTGGACGGGTCTCGCGTTGCTTTCCATACTATCGATGTTAACGGAATCGATACCGACCAATTTTGCTTGGGAATCTTTTAGGTATTCGGCCGCTTTTTCGGTCAGATGGGGATTGTTTTCAAAATACTTGTCTGTGTTCCAATGCTTGTCCCATCCCGTGTGGATCAGCACGGCCCGCTTTTTTACGTCGTAAGGTTTAATGAATTCCTCCGTGATGGCCAAGGTTTCGGAAAAAGGCACATGGATTACGATGGCATCGAGGTCGGTAAAGCTATCAAGTTTGATCTGGGAGAGGTCTTTTCCATCGGCAAATCGGTGAAACGGACAATCGAGATAGGTTCCCGTATTGGCGACCATTTCTATTTTTCCGATTTGAAATTCCGTACCCTCAGCGTAGTGTTTTTTTGATTCCTCCCGGCTCAGATAGTCACAGATAATCGGGGCGGGCAGTCCTTTGTAGGTAGTCAGTCCGTCTTCTATGGTATGGCTCAGGTCGATTAGCATATCCGTACAGGTCATTTGGATCAAGTTACACATTTTTAAATGAGGAGTTCCATTTTTTCTGTAAAACCAAGGGCGGAAAGAAATCCATCCGCCCTTATAAACCGAAATTACCGAAAAGAAGTCGTAAGAATAAAGACATCCTTAAATGCCGTGTTTTGCATTCCTAGTAAAGAATGAACATCAACGAGGCCACCGAAATAAATACCCATAAAGAAACGCCCAGCACGAAGGGTTTGAAACCGGTCTGTTTGATGTCCTTTATCGAGAGGGTGCTGCCGACCAGGAACAGGGTGACGATCAACAGCCGTTTGGAGAGATCGGTAATGCCACGGGTCAGGGTGTCGGGCAGTGGCAGGTAGCTGTTCAAGAGGATGGCCCCGATAAAGAAGAGGATGAACCAGGGAATCTTGATCTTTCCGTCCTTGCTTTTGAATAGGAACATAGAGAGTACGGAAACCGGAATTATCCATAAGGTTCGCGCCAGTTTGACCGTAGTGGCCACCCGCAGGGCCTCTTCCCCATAATCCACCGCGGTGCCTACGACGGAGCTGGTATCGTGGATGGCGACGGCCGCCCACATTCCGAACTGGTGCTGGGTCATATGGAAATAGTGTCCGATTGCGGGAAAAATGAACAGGGCCAAGGAGTTGAGCAGAAAAACGACCCCCAACGATACGGAAATCGTCTTGGGTTTGGCGTGGATGACCGGTGATACCGCTGCAATGGCACTTCCCCCACAAATAGAGGTTCCCGAGGATATCAAATGCCCTAAATGTTTTTCTATTTTTAAGAATTTTGCCAAAAACCATCCCAGGATCAAGGTCGAGGCGATGGTCAAAATGGTCAGGTTAAGACCTTCCCTGCCCGTTTTTAGGGTTTCTATCAAGAACATGCCGAATCCCAGTCCCACTACGGAAATCTTTAACAGGTACTGGATTCCTCCGTGGATAAAACGTTCGAACGGCTGTCCCAAAAACAGGGTTGAGACAAATCCCAAGATCAGGGCAAGGGGACTGCTGATCCATCCGCTCATACAGAGCAGGATTCCGGTCGCAAAAATAACTTTTGTGATTATGGGTCCGTGTGCCTTCATAACATCTTTAATTTTTATGTTACAAAGAACGGCAGATTCCATAACAGAAATGCAAAGCAATAAGCGATAGGGTATTACCTTTTGTTATACCATTCCACCAAAAGCTGCTGAAGTTTTTTATCGATTTTGGACTGATATCCTTGTCGGTTCACGAAGTAGAACCAGCGCTCGATACTCAGGCCTTCGACATCGATAACCCTTAGCTTGCCATCCAGCAGTTCTTGGTCGATGGCATGGATGGGCAAAAAGGCGTAGCGGTCGGAATACTGAACATAAGATTTGATGCTTTCCGTACTGCCTAAAACGGATTGGATGTTCAGGGGGCCGGCATTTTGCCTTGCGAGGGTATTGGCAATGACCTCCCGGGTACCTGATCCGAGCTCCCGTCCCACAAAGGGAAGTTCCTGAAGGTGGGCGGTGTCGGTGGTCTCTGTCTTGACCTTGTCGTTTCCGGTGCCCGTGACCAGGACCAGTTCGTCCTTAACGAACACCTCATAGTGAAGACGGGTGTTATGGTTGTCGCCTTCGACGATTCCGAAGTCCAGCTGCCCGTCAAGGATGAGGGACTGAATTTTGTCCGTATTCCCGCAGATAAGATTAAATTGGATCGCCGGGTGGTTTTTTTGGATTTTCGCCATTATTTTGGGAAGCACGTATTGCCCGATGGTCGTACTGGCGCCTATTTTGACCTGAGACGGCAACTTGTGCCCATCAGAGGAAAATTCGTCCGCCATAGCCGCATAGGTATCCAACAATTTCTCCGTGTATTCCAAAAACACCCGCCCTTCCGCGGTCAGTTCGATGGTGTTGCCCTGACGTAGAAAAAAGGCCTTCCCGTAATCCGTTTCCAGATTTTTGATGGTCTTTGACACGGCGGGTTGGGAGAGAAACAGGTGCTCCGCAGCCTTGGTAAAGCTCTTGGCCAAAGCGACCTCCCTAAATATTTTCAGCTTATGGTCCATTTGCGGTAGATACGGGTAAAATCCCAAAAATCTAATTCTCCATCCACTCCTTGAATTCGGAGGCCTTGGCCTTGCTGACCACGATACGTTCATCGCAGACCGGGGTTACTTCTACGATAAGCTTGCCGTTAAAATAGGCCTTGAGGTTGACCACCGCCTCCCTGTGGATAATAAATTGCCTGTTGGCCCGGTAAAAATTTTCGGGATTCAGTTCTTTTTCGATATCCTCAAGTTTTTCATCGACCGTGTAGGATTTGTTATCCGAAGTGATAGCTTTAACGATACCGGTATCGATTCTGAAATAGGCGATGTTATCCGTTTTCAGAGGAATCAGCTGATCGCGCAGCCCGACCAAAAAAGTGGTCTTGTAATTTTTGCGTTCGGTCTGGATCAAATCGAGCAGACCTTTCACCTGTCGGTCGTCGATGCTTTTTTCGCTGTTCTGTATTTTGAACTGCTGCAGGGCATCCGCCAGCTCGTCTTTGTCGATGGGTTTCAATAGGTAGTCGATACTGTTGAACTTAAAGGCCTTTAAGGCATATTGGTTGTAAGCAGTAGTGAAGATTACGGGAACGTCAATGGACGTACGTTCAAAAATTTCGAAAGAAATACCGTCGGCGAGGTGGATGTCCATAAACACCAGTTCGGCTTCATGGGGTTTTGAGAAAAAATCTACGGAAGCCTTTACCGAATCCAAAACGGCTATTACCTCGATATTCCTATCGATGGACTGCAGCAAATACGCAAGGTTATCACTGGCCGCTAGCTCGTCTTCTATAATCAGTACTTTCATTTAGTTCGGAATTCATCGTCGTTCGGGTGCTATCGCAATCGGACGTATTGTCGCGATCAAGATCTTAGCCTAGTTTTTATCACTATTTCGAACCCTTGACCAAAGGCAGTTCAACGACAAAGGTATCATTTTCGGTGCTCACCTTGAGTTCTTTTTTGAGCAGTAGTACATAACGCTTGTTCAGGTTAAGAAGTCCGTTTTTCGTTCCTTCTTTCAAGACGGTACGCAGCTGTATCGGGTTTTCGACGTAGAGAGATCCATTTTTGGAGTAAATATAGACCTTTAACGGGTTTTTTGTGGATATTTCATTGTGTTTTACAGCGTTTTCCACTAGCAGCTGCAAAGCCAATGGCGGAATCTCACGATCGAGATATCGTTCCGCAATCTGGATATCGATGGTGAACCGGTCACGATAGCGCGTGCGAATCAGGTGGGTGTAGCTTTCCGTAAACTTGAGCTCTTCTTTGACGCTTACCAGGTCGCTTTCGCCGCTTTGTAAAATGTAGCGGTACATGTGGGAGAGTTTTTTGACAAATTGTGTGGCCTTTTCATTTTCACGGATCAGGGAAGTCAGGGAATTAAGGGAGTTGAAAAGAAAATGGGGATCGACCTGATTCTTAAGCGCAATGAGCTCGTTCTGCAGGCTTTGCTGCTTCAGCCGCTCGTTCTCTATCCGGCTTTCCTGCTTATCGGTCCGCAAGCGTAAGATTCTCCCGATAAAGAATAGGGCAATCAACAGATTGATATAGGTGAAGTTTAAAAAGCCGTTATCGCGCTCTGAGATTTCGATACCTAGCACGACGGGGTACAGCATTCTAAAGAGGGCCAATGCCGCCATCAATATGGCAATATTGACCAAGATCAAAACGGCCAAGCGTATTTTGGTCGGCCACTTATATTTGGCATAACCGATATTGGCGTTCAGCTCCAATATGGCCCAAGAGAACAGAAAGAAAAAGATCAGACGGTAGAGCATATCCATGATCCAAATCGTGGAAAGTCCCAAGTCGCCGTCCATGAGCATTTCATATAATAAAATAGTCTTCGGTAAGGAGGCCAAGATGGCGATCAGCACGGCTATCTTGATGATGGCGGATTGTTTGACCTGGGTTAAGGGCATGGAAAAGGGTTTTTAGAGGGATGTTCCAAAAAATATATCATGGGATGTACAAATTCTTTGATAGGATGTTTCACGCGATGTTCAAAAGTACACTTTAAGTGAGTCATTTAGAAATCGGGTTTCCTGAAGGGAAGACCAAAAAGATTCTGCCACAGATGAAATGGGCAATCATGACCTTGCCAGCCATTGAAAGGCTTGCCAACGGAAAAAAGGGACGGAAAGAGCAAGGAAGAAAGACCAACTTACTTTGAACCCGTTAAGACTTTCTATTTTACCTGCAAATTTCACATTTTGCGCTCTAATTTTATCTTTTTATCACACCAGTGCTATGGCTATGCTGCTCAAAAAAGCCTTCATTGGGGCACAAAAGCCGAAATTATCGGTTCCAAATAAAAAGTTTAAATGAGTTCATAGATACTGGTAAAACAAACATAAAAAAGCCGTCTCCATAATTCCTGGGACGGCTTGTTGTTTACATCGGAATCGGTGATCCGCATTAGCTGGAGTACGCATCAAAATCTTCTGGAAGGAAATGCTGCACGTTGAATTCCAGTTCAACATCTTCATCTTCCTCGATATATTCGACAGTTTCCAAATCGATTTCCATACCCTTATAGGCGTCAAAACCGATCGGTAGATAGGCCTTGGGATCAAATCCGAGATCTATTTCTTCCTCTTCCTCAATAAAAACGATGTCCGTTAGGTCAGTGCCCATGCCTTCGTAGGCATTAAAGTCTTCGGGTAGATACTCTTCGGTATCGAAGTCCAGTTCAAGATCTTCCTGTGGTTCAATATAGATAATCTCATCGATCGGCAGGGGTTCGCAATTGGTCTTACAGTCCGGCGTTCCGGAAAAGGACATCATAATCGACCCTAGAAGAGCAATTCCTATATATGTTGTTGCTTTTTTCATGGTATTTATACTTCACTTAATTCTATTTCCTTTCGTTTACTGGGGCAAATATACGGGCGTAACGCCCCTCGAAAGGGGACTTTCTGGGTGAAACGACCAAAACGGCAAGTGAACCGCCAATTTTGATGGGTGAAGTGAATCGACTTGTTGAAGATTAGAGCTTTTTATCGGACCAAACCGTCTTAATAATCAAGCCGGGCGTCAACGGCATGCCAAGTTTAGAGGTTGGAATACGCAACAATTACCGTTTCTTTCTAGAATTACTTTATATTGTTGTTCCAAATCCAGGCCTTATGAAAATCCTGATTATTGAAGACGAGCCGCAGATGAGGGATACGATGCGGCAGACCTTGGAGCGGGAACAATATGTGGTAGAGACGGCACCAGATTTTAGAACGGCCAACGATAAGATCGGGGCCTACGATTACGATTGCATCCTTTTGGATATTGGCCTGCCGGACGGCAACGGACTCGAACTCTTGCAGCAATTGAAACAAATGGAAAAGGCCGATGGGGTCATTATCGTATCGGCAAAGGATTCTTTGGATGACCGCATTAAAGGTCTTGACCTTGGGGCGGACGACTACCTGTCAAAACCCTTCCACATGGCCGAGCTCCGCGCCCGGGTAAGGGCGGTTGTACGCCGACGGAGTTTTGAAGGAAGCAGTTTGATCGAGATCGGAAACCTACGCATCGATGCTGAGGGACGCAGCCTCGAAATCGGGAACGATGGGGTGGCCTTGAACCGCAAGGAATTCGACGTGCTGACCTATTTGATCGCTAACAAATTACGTTTGGTCACCAAGGCCGCCCTGGCGGAACACGTATGGGGCGACCATATCGACCAGGCCGATAGCTTTGACTTTATTTATTCCCAAATAAAGAACCTGCGCAAAAAGCTGACCGAGGCGGGAGCGACCGTCCAAATCGAAGCGGTCTACGGAGTCGGATACAAGCTGTCGGTAGCCTAAATCCCTTACCATGAAACTTCTAAACTACACCACGACCTATTTCGCCCTGTTGTCGGTGCTCTTGATTTCCGTATGGGCCATCATTTTTTATTTCGCGATGCTCGATGAGGTTTACGACAGTTTGGATGACGGTCTGGAAAATCAAAAGATGCTGATCATCCAGGAGGCAAGAAAGGATTCCTCCCTTTTAGAGACGAAAAATTTTGGGATAGGGAGTTTTACCATTCAAAAAACAAGCTCTAAAAGTCATGGCCAATTTAAGGACAGGTACCTTGATACGTTGGTTTATATGCAGAACGAAAACGATTACGAACCCGTAAGGATTCTGGAGAGCGTTTTCGAGCAAGACGGGGCCTACTATAAAATCAAATTGATGACCTCAATGGTCGAGGAAGACGACCAGATCGAAAATCTTATCTACTATCTTATCGGTTTATACCTGCTGCTGGTCATCAGTATAGTTGTGCTTAACAATCTGGTGCTGAAAAGAGTGTGGAGCCCTTTTTACGCCCTTATCGAAAAATTGAGGGATTTCCGAATTGAAAGGGACGGCCCCATAACCCCCGAACCGACCTCAATCGTCGAATTCGCCCTGCTGAACAAGAGTGTGGAACGTTTGACGGAAACATCGCGGCAGACTTATAAGGCCCAAAAGCAGTTTATAGAAAATGCCGCGCACGAGTTGCAGACTCCTTTGGCCGTAGGCATCAACAAACTTGAACTATTGCTCGAAAAAGGGGAATTGAACCAGGAACAATCCCAGGAAATGGCGGAAGTACTTGAAACCCTCGGACGCTTGACCCGTTTGAACCGTTCCCTGCTGCTACTCTCAAAGATAGATAACCGCCAGCATATCGATCGAGAATCCATCGATTTGAACGGCCTCGCGGAACGGATCGTTGCGGATTTCTCGGATTTTGCCGCGCACCGCAACATTGAACTGAACCTGCGACCGATGTCCGGCTTGCAGTTTCGAATGAACCCCGATTTGGCCTCTGTGCTGCTGACCAATCTGATCAAGAACGCCATCGTGCACGGAACGGGGGACAGCCCGGTGGAGGTAGTCATCGCATTCGACCGGATCATAGTCAGTAATTATGCTGTGGGAAGCGAACTGGACAGCGGACTGCTTTTTACCCGGTTCCATAAAACTTCGACCGACCACCGGTCTACCGGTCTTGGTCTTTCCATCTCCAAGGCCATTGCAGACCGTTACGGAGTGCAATTGCAATACAAATATTCCGATCGGCGGCACGTCTTCGAGCTGGTGTTTCCTAAAGCGTAAACCGCGATTACTGTTTCCGTTCCAGATTCCTTACAGATTCATGGTATAGGTTTGCGCTGTGATGCAGGTCGAGCTTCAAGCCGATGCCAATATTCTACTACTTGTTTTCGTTGTTTCGGGCGATGTGGAGCCCTCGGTATTGGGTTTCGACTGAACGGCCAGTATCCTTTTATGGTCTTCAGGGCCGAAATTTTCAGTTTTTATAGGTTCAAGGCTAGTTTAACGGTTCGCCGCTTTATGTATCGATACGTCGTTGCGTCGTTGATGGTTGCTCTTGGGGCGTTTTGAGCGCTGTCTGAGCTTTGACGATTAGAGCAAAAATGACTATTTTTCACTTTCGGTTTTCCTTAAAACCTAATTCTGATTATGAACAGAACAAAGCTATGGACACTGCTGGGCCTAGCCCTCGGCATTTTGATAATCGCAATCGCTTTCACGGAGAAGGCGCCGCAGAGAAAACGTGGTGACATTCACTATACCGTCTCCCAGCGGTGGGAACTTCCTACCCAGCTACGTGAAATATCCGGGATTGACTGGTTGGATGAGGATAGGGTGGCCGCCGTTCAAGATGAAAATGGCCTGATTTTTATCTATAACCTAAAGGACAAAGGTGTTGAGGAAATAATAGAATTTGCCGGATCGGGGGATTACGAGGGTATTGCCGTTGCCAATACGGATGCGTATGTTCTGCGTAGCGACGGACTACTCTACGAGGTGGCCGAGTTTAGGAGTTCAGGCAGGACGGTCAAAACCTACGAGACCTTTTTCACGGCCGAACAAGACGTGGAAACCTTGGAATTTGACCCCGACGGCAATCGCTTGCTGTTAGCACCCAAGGCTTACGATCAAAACTCGGAAAATTACAAGGGAATCTATGCCTTTTCGTTGAATACAAAAAAAATGCAGTCTGGATTTGTATTTAAGATCGAGATGACGGATAAGGTTCTAAAACGATTTCGGCAAAATAAGCTTCACAAGACTTTTCGTCCTTCTGATATGGCAATCAATCCCGTTAACGGACTTATGTATTTAATCGAAGGCACCAAGCCAAAACTGCTCATAATGAATTCGGATGGAAGCTTGAAGAGTGCCCACGTCTTGGACAACCGTCTCTTTCCCCAGCCCGAAGGCATCACCTTTAGTCCCGACGGCAGGCTCTTTATCTCGAGCGAAGGCAAAAATGGCAACAACGCGAGCATCAGTGAAATGAAGTTGACCGAAAACTAATGGGAGTGGGAGACAATTCAAAAAAGCAGGATTCGCCAGATAAGAGCCGGTTGCCACTGTACCTTTCCCTTGGCCTGGTAGGTGGCCTTGTTGCCGCCTATTTTTTTATTCCGCAAGTGGGCGATTTTTTCGATGAGGCCTGGTCGGTCTTGACCAGTGATGATAAGCAACGCATAACATCATGGGTTAGTGGTTTCGGAGGGTTCGGTCCCCTTCTTTTGATTCTGACGATGATCGTACAAATGTTTCTGTTGGTGATTCCTACGATTTTGTTAATGGTTGTATCCGTACTGGCTTACGGGCCGGTCTGGGGAAGCCTTATCATTTTCGCAGCAGTCTTCGCGGCTTCGTCGGTAGGTTATGTTATCGGACGCTATTTGGGGGAAACCTTCGTCACCCGCATCCTGGGTGAAAAAACGGAACAAAAAGTGGAAGATTTTATTGATGATTACGGTTTTTGGGCCGTAATAGTTACCCGACTCAATCCCTTTCTTTCCAATGATGCCATTAGTTTTGTGGGCGGCCTGTTGCGTATGGGCTATTGGAAGTTCATGGGAGCTACCTTGGTGGGGATTGCGCCACTTACCGTGTTTATCGCGATATTGGGAAAAAATATCGATAGGCTAAAAACAGGTCTGCTTTGGGGGTCTTTGATCAGTCTTTTAATTTTTGTCATCTACATTTGGTGGGATAAAAGGGGCAAGAAATAAGGCTTGCCATCTCAAGTTTCGCAACAAATTCAAAGAAAAGTAAGGTTTTAGAGGGTGTTCTTATCCAAACCTTAGTAAAAAATCCGACTTCGATAAAAGATTCTCGGAATTCCATTAAATTTTTGGGATGTTGGTAAAATATAGAACCTATTATTACCTTTGTCGCATCCAAAAACAAACCTCATGAAAGTCCGTGAACTTTTCATTCTCACCTCAATCGGTTCGGTCATTATCATTGTGGCCATAGCCTTGGTTTGGGCGCCTATTTTATGGCTATTTTTTATAGTGGGTCCCTTGATTATGCTTGGCTTTATCGATATCTTTCAAAAGAAGCATACCATTCGGCGTAATTTTCCTCTGGTCGGTCGGTTCAGATATATGCTGGAATCCATCCGGCCCGAGATACAACAATATTTCGTCGAAACCGATACAGAGGGCAGACCGTTGAACCGTATTCTTAGATCCTTGGTCTATCGTAGGGCGAAGGGCGCCACCGATACCGAGCCCTTCGGTACGCAGATGGATCTGTACCATTCCGGCTATGAGTGGATGGAACACTCCATGTATGCCAAAAATAACCCTAAGGAGATCGGGGAGTTCCCTCGATTGTTGATCGGGGGAAAAGATTGCAAACAGCCTTACTCCTCGAGCTTGCTGAACATTTCCGCAATGAGTTTTGGCTCGTTGAGCGACCACGCCATTTTAGCGATGAACAAGGGTGCCAAAATGGGTAACTTTGCGCACAATACCGGCGAGGGGGGCATCAGTGGATACCACCTTCGAAATGGGGGGGACCTGATTTGGCAAATCGGTACGGGCTACTTTGGGTGTCGCAACGATGATGGCACTTTCAACGAAAAGACCTTTCGCGAGAATGCTATCCGGCCCGAGGTAAAGATGATCGAAATCAAATTGTCGCAGGGTGCCAAGCCGGGCCATGGCGGTATTCTGCCCGCAATCAAAAACACCGAGGAAATTGCCAAGGTACGACATATCAAACCGGGTATAGCGGTGCACTCGCCCCCATCCCATTCCGCTTTTGCCGATCCGATCCAGTTTATGCATTTCATTAAAAAACTGCGCGACCTTTCGGATGGAAAACCAATCGGCTTCAAGCTTTGTATCGGCAGAAAACAGGAATTCATGGATTTTTGTGAAGCGATGATCCACACCGGCATTACCCCCGATTTTATTACCGTGGATGGTGGGGAAGGGGGTACGGGGGCCTCTCCCGTGGAATTCTCGAATACCATGGGCATGCCCTTGCGCGAAGGACTCATTTTCGTGCACGATAGCTTGGTGGGCTTCGGCCTACGCGACCAGGTCAAGGTCATCGTGGCGGGCAAAATCATTTCTGGCTTCCATATTGCCCGTGCCATCGCCCTGGGGGCCGATGGCTGTAACAGCGCGAGGGCCATGATGTTGGCGGTAGGATGCATCCAGGCCCTTCAATGTAATCTGAACACTTGCCCGACCGGGGTCGCTACCCAGAACAGGTCGCTGGTCAGGGGGCTGGTGGTCGATGAGAAGGCCCCGCGAATCAAGAAATATCACGAAGCCACCATCCACAGTCTTCTGGAATTGGTTGCTGCAGCGGGCCTCGATAACCCAAGCGAACTGACAAGGGGGCATATTAGCAAACGGGTGGGCATGTACAATGTGCAGACCTATGACGAGATCTATCCGTATATGGAGGAAGGGTCCTTGTTGGAGATCGATACTATCCCCGAACATTACAAACGCTATTACCAGCTGACCCGGATCATGAAATAGGGAAGAGCCGGCCGCGTGCAGTCGCATTTCCCATATTTAAAATATCTTAAATAGGGGCCAGAGTGAGTATCAACTGCGGGTGGTAGATGGGATGTTGAAAGGTAGGCCCTAAGCCATGGTTGCTGGGCGGATTGTCATCCCAGTGTAGTTTCCGATGATCTTTAGGTATAGCCGGCTCGAAACCTAGGTTCTACTGCTTAATGTCTTATTCGGGGATGGGTAATTTGTCGGATGGGCACTAACTGTATAAAGCATCATTTTGAATCGAAAGGCCGACATGCTTCCTGAAAAAAGGAAAGAGCTGTTACTGTTCTTAAAAAGCACAAGCTTTTCAAAAGCAGTGCTGATCGGTGTTTCTGCAACCATACCGGTAGTTCTCGGTATTTGGTCAGGGTATTTTGAAATTGGGTTGGCCCTTTGTTTCGGAGCATTTTGGAGTTCTCCCAGTGATACCAGTGGCAGTTATCGACACAAGAAATATGGCATCTTGTTATCCGCCCTGTTGGCCACGGTAGTCACTTTTATCGGGGGATACCTGCATTTTCAGACGTTATTTCTGATTCCCGTACTGGGGGTACTGGTTTTTGCCATTTCCTTTATCGCCGTCTATGGTTTTCGGGCTTCGTTAATCAGTTTTTCCGGTCTATTGGCCTTGGTACTGAGCTTTGCCCATACGGTAGAAACGCTTGAAATATATCAGTATGCCCTTTTGATCGGGGTAGGGGGGCTTTGGTATTTGTTGCTGTCAACGCTTTGGTACCGGCTCGACCCGAAGGCACCGACCGAGGAGATATTGTCGGAAACTTTTCGGCTCACTTCAGAGTTTTTACAGACCCGGGGCGAACTGGTCGGTCCCGAAGGCGATCGTGAGGCACTACAGTCCCGACTCTTGCGACTACAGAGCGACCTGACCGAAAATCATGCTACCCTTCGGGAGATTTTCCTCCAATCAAGGCAGCGTTCCGGCCGGTCGTATTATACCGGGAAGCGGTTATTGGTTTTCGTACAATTGGTAGAAATCCTTGAAACGGCCATGGCGAACCCGGTTCACTACGATAAAATGGACGCTCTGCTAGAAAAGCATCCCGGATACGTCAAAGGTTTTCAAGACCTGATTTTCGAAATTGCACGGCAGCTGCGCATCATCGGGGAAGCAGGTCAAAATACCCGTAAATATCCATCCCATAAAAAGCTTGCGAAACGTTTTGAAAGCGTAGGCCGCCAGATCGTGACCTTCACTGAAGATGTCAAGCCGAATGATGTTGAAGACCATCTCATTTTACAAAACCTGTATGAATACCAAGAAAAACAATTTGAAAAATTAAAACGGATAAAGTGGTTGTTAGGAAATTCAGTTCTGCGGAAGGAAGACATCATCAAGGAAGATGATCTAAGACGCTTTGTCACTTCCCAAGAGTATCATCCCAAATTGCTGCTGCGAAACCTGAGTTTCGAGTCCAATATTTTCAAGCATGCGCTGCGGTTGGCGGTCACCGTAATGATCGGATACGGCATAGGGGTGTTTTTTGATTTTCAGAACCCATATTGGATTCTCTTGACCATCATCGTCATCATGCGACCTAGCTACGGCCTTACCAAATCCCGGACCAAAGACCGGATTATCGGTACGCTGATCGGCGGGGCCATCGCTTCGGGATTGGTATTTTTGATTCATGACCCTTATTTATACGGAGGTTTGGGCATTCTTTCGATGGTCATCGCTTTTTCAATGGTACAGCGCAACTATAAGGCGGCGGCGACGTTCATTACCTTGGGCATTATCTTTATCTACGCCATCATGCGTCCCGATGTGTTGACCGTGATCCAGTTCAGGGTGCTGGACACGCTGATAGGGGCCGCACTGTCTTACGTAGCGCTACTTTTTTTATGGCCCGCCTGGAGCTTTTTGGAAATTGGGGAAGATATTAAGAGCAGTGTCAAGGCCAATAAGGCTTTCTTCAACTGCATCTCAAAGTTTTACCAACGGAAGGGGGAGGCCTCTACGGAATTTAAGATCTCCCGCAAGGAAGCGTTCCTTGAGACCTCGAACCTGAGTTCGGCTTTTCAGCGTATGGCCCAGGAGCCCCGCTCAAAACAGAAGAACCTCGATAAAATCTACGAGCTGGTCGTGCTGAACCACACCTTTTTAGCGTCACTGTCTTCCCTGAGCACCTACATCCAAAATCACAATACCACGGAAGCCTCGCAAACCTTTCGGGAAAGCGCAGGAAAAATCGACGCCAATCTGGCCCAGGTGCTTCAGATATTGGGAAATCGAACTTCGACCGGATTGAATGAAATTCCCGAGAAGGGATTGGTTTCGGGATATTCCGCAGCCGTTTATGCCACCGAACGCAACCACCAAGAGGCCCATTTGATTGCAGAGCAGATGCATTGGTTGTTTTCGATGAGCGAGAAGATGATGCGCTTGGCGGAGGAGTTGACAAGACAATAACTTGTAGCTCTCTTTCGTTACAAAAATGAAATAGTAGTACATTTGCCCAGTAGCACTGCTGCCCCGTAGTACTGCACCGAACCAAAGACTAAAAATCAACGACACCAGATAGATAATGTACGTACCCATTCAAAGAAGAAATACTCAGTTTTTTCCAGATTCCAGTCGGGTTGTTGCCCGCTTCTTCAGCAACGGCGACAAGCGTACCTCGCAGTTGATCCGTCGGGTACTGGACCTTGACGAGGCTACGGTAAATAACGAGCTTGAGCGTACTTTGCGGGAGTTCGCGGGACGGCACCGGAATATTTCCCAAATTTTTCTCCGTCACTTTGAGAACTACAAAAGCTTGATTGAGCATTTGGAAATGGATCCGGACCAGTTTTCGAAGGAGGAAAAACTGCTGATCGGGTCGTACGCGACTATGGAATATTCCATCGAATCTGCGGCGATGTTCAATCCCTCGATTATTGAGGATTTTGATCAGTCCTTTCTGGCCAAGGGCGAAAAAAGGGTAATCCTATCCTTTCGTGCGACCGGGGAGGGCCACCTTTCTTCCATTGTGTTTCGCCGTGGTATTCTTGATGCCAACAACGATTTCCATTCGAACAAGGTGAGGAACTACATCGATTTACCGAGAATCGGACAAAAAAAATCATACGATAAGGGCCGGTTCGTTCAAAAGATGAAGGAGATGAAAATATCGCCGCGGTATTCGTCGACGATCATGGACGATCTGCCCGATCATTTTGAATACCATCAGTTAAAGTCCGCCGTCGGTAATGTCTTGGCCAACGGAATCAGCGACGAGAACAGGCTTGCCCTTGAAGAAATGACATGGCTGGTCGATTCGTATTACGATGTGGAGTTCAGTCTTGATTCCGATATTTCGGAACGGGTAATATTCCCGATATCCCCATCGGAGAGCAAAGGTATCGAAGACGCCAGGTTCGTCCGTTTTACCGATGACGACGGTTCCGAGAAGATATATGCTACCTACACGGCCTATGATGGGCGTACCATTCTGCCGAAGTTGCTATCGACGGAGGATTTTACAACTTTTCGGATCATGCCCATGCACGGTAATGCGGCCCAGAACAAGAATTTCGCGTTGTTTCCCAAAAAAATAAAAGGGAAATACGCGGTTTTGGCCCGGGTCGATGGGGTTAATAATTATATTATGTTCTCCGATAGAAATACGTTGTGGAACGACCCTATCAAAATCCAGGAACCAAAATACCCTTGGGAGTTCACCCAAATCGGCAACTGCGGCGCCCCATTGTGGACGGAAGAGGGCTGGCTGATCATTACCCACGGGGTGGGCCCTATGCGGCGTTACTGCATCGGTGCGTCGCTATTCGACCTCGATGATCCCACCCGGGAAATCGGAAGGTTGACGGAGCCTTTGCTGTCCCCCCTGGAAGTAGAACGAGAAGGTTATGTGCCTAACGTGGTTTACTCGTGCGGCTCAATGATCAATAATGGGTGTTTGGTGCTGCCCTATGCGGTTTCCGACTATTCATCGTCGTATGCTACGGTCGAGATGGAGGACTTGATGCAGGCGTTGCGGGGTTAGTAGTATTGAGTATTTAGTATTAAGTATAACGTGTTGATTGTTAAGTACTGCGTACTTAATATTGAGGGTGTGGCAACAATTTGAACGGACTTTTTGGCAATACAAGATAAATCGCCCACAAGATTTTTAAATATCGATGCACGAATAGATAAGAGTTTACGAAGACGAAGAAAATGTATTGAGAGCTGACCATTATCTAAATTTTTATGGACTCCGCTTCTGACCTTACATTATCGAATGGACAAAGGTTCTACCATTATTTCTGTGAATACAGCTGCTATTTGATTTGACCAAAAGACGAAAGGGAGAAGGAAAAAAGAAAATAAAAGAGACATGGGTATCTTGCGATTGCCGGCGGAATCCTGGAATTATCCACAAAATTCAGGGTAGAACCTGAATAAAAAAAACGGGGATCGCCAGACAAACATCGCGATACGCCCTAACCGCCACGAGTTACACCACATAATACTCAGTACTCAATACTAAAAATGGAGAACCTCTTCGTAAACTTTGATATACTCTGACACCATCCTGCCGATATCGAATTTTTCCCGAGCGTAGTGCCTGATGTAGCGCGGGTCTAAGGTACTTGCCATGATTACGGCCTCGCTGGCGGCCCGCACGTCCCTCACCAAAAAACCGCTTTTGCCATGCTCGATCAGTTCGGGCATACTTCCTCGATCGAAGGCGATGACTGGCGTTCCGCACATCATGGCTTCGGCCACGCTCAACCCGAAAGGCTCATCGAATAGAATGGGATGTAGCAGGGCTTTGGCGTCCCCCAAAAGTTGATTGCCCTTCCTTTGGTCCACATTGCCCAAATAAACGACTTTGTCCCCATCGATACGGGGGCGGACATGTTCGTCGTAGTAGCCCCGGTCTTGGATTAGGCCCGCAATAATAAGCTTAGCGTCAGAATTTGCCGCAATGTCGAGCGCTTCCCGGGTGCCCTTGTCCGGGTGTATCCTGCCATAGAACAGCAAGTAATCGTCTTTTTGCTCCCGCAGCGTAAATTTTTTGCCGTCTATGCCGTGATAGATGGTCCGAAGGTATTTTAGATCGGAATGTCTATCGGCATCCGAAATGGATATGTAGGCGTTCGTTTCATTATACTTTTTATAGACGGGAAGGATTTTCTCCGACGAAAAACCGTGTATCGTCGTTATCATGGGAATTGATATCAGCTTTGAATAGGTTAGCGGTAAAAAATCGAAATGATTATGGATGATATCGAATTGATTTGCCTTTTCCATAAGGTTGGCGATGTGCAGGCTTTCCCAGACTTTGGCATCGACATTTGGATTCTCGGCGTAGGGGGAGGGACAGACCGCGTCCAAGCGACCCGAGGTGAGCGAATCGCCCGTCGCAAAAAGAGTCACCTCGTGGCCGTGGGCAACCAGGCCCTCGGTCAGGTTCGATGCGACCAGCTCCCACGGGCCGTACTGCCGTGGAGGTGTCCGCCAGGCAATGGGCGATAACATGGCGATCCGCATCACAGCTTATCATTCTCGAACGCCATTCGGGCCAAAAGATAGCTGACCGTCGATTCGGCACCTTGGTTCAGGTTTATGTTTTCAAGTTCGAGGCCGTCGTGGCACCCTCCCGTACAGGGGTTGTAAACCGATTGGTGCAAGGGGTTTTTCCCTAAGAACCAAGCAAAGGCATGTTCCATCTTGGTATCGTATTCGGCGTTGGGGAAGAAGGTATCGAAGCACTGTAGGGCTAAAATGGTGTAGGCCACGTCGATCGGTTGTTCACCTCCTAAAAATTCCGATTGTATAGGCTCTCCTTTTTTGTGCCAATTTTTGTTGGATATGACCCTGATGCTGTCATCCAGCATTATTCTGGACAAAAGAAAGTCAAATGATGCTCGGGCCACTTTGCGGTATTCCGGGTTCAAAGTCATGGCGTAGGCCATTAAAACAGCTTCGGGCAGCACGGCATTTCCGTAGGTCAAATAACTTTCGAACCATAGCCAGGTATCATCGGCCTCCTTATTGTAGAGCGATACCAGACGGTCGGCATACAGCCTGACCTTCTCGTTGACGCAATCCCTTTCCTCGTAGTGATTGTAATAATAAAGACCCTTGATCATAAAAGCCAGTGCCCGTGGGGATCGGGACTTGTCCATGGCCGTAATCGATTCTTCCAAAACGAACTTGGCCTTCTCTTCCATTGCCCTGTACTTATCGGGCAGGGATCGGACCATGGAAAGTAAGTATCCTAAGCTCCATATCGCCCTTCCACAGGCGTCGTCGAGGTTGACCGAGTAGTTTTGGTCGGTAAACCGGTACTCCTTATCCACATAGTTCAAAAAGGTACTGTCGTGGCGGAAACAGCAGAAAACGAAGTCGAAATAAATCTTGATATATTTCAAGTCCGAGAAATCTCGGGTCAACTTGTAATGCTGGCAGATAGCGATAAGGGCCCGTGCGTTATCGTCGAGGGTGTAACCACTCTCAATATCGGGGGCATTGATTTTGGAGAATTGTATGATGCCCATGTGATCTGTCATTTTTTTGATGTGCTTTACGCTCAGTTCGGGCTTTTTATACTTAAGGGGCAGCTCGCCGCCCAGGGTCTTGCTAAAGAGTTCGGCATGGCCGATGGCCGCATTTTCCCAAGACGACGAAACGGCGTGATGTAACCCGTTGAGACGCATTTCATCAAGGGTTTCAGGGTGGTTCAATAAATCGTTAACGTGCAAAGCCAATTGCCAGGAATCCTCAAAATCGAAGATGGCCCCGGCCCCGTTATCCTGTAGTACCTCTAGGGTGTGGGGAATGGGGGTTGAAATCACGGGACATCCACAGCTGAGGGCATAGGCGAAGGTGCCGCTGACGGCCTGATTGGGATCTTTTGAGGTGAACAGATAAATATCGGTCAGCTGAAGGTATTCCAAAAGCCTGTCTAAGGGAACGAACTCATCTATAAAGCGTACGTGGTCTTGAATTTGGAGGGTTTCTACCTTTTGTTCAAGGAAATCACGATAGCCTTCCCCGTGCTGTTTGACCAAGGAGGGGTGTGTCTTTCCTATAATGCAGAAGACGACGTCGGGATGCTCGTCTAAGATTCTCGGTAGGGCATCGAGCGTGGTCTCGATACTTTTTCCCGGACCCAACAATCCGAAGGTAGAGAGCACGGTTTTTCCCTCTAGATTATACTTGCGTTTGAGCTTTCGTCTGCTCCCGTATTCCACCAAATGGGTACCATGCGATATGACCGTAATCTTATCGCTGTCAATGCCGTAATCCCGTTCCAAAATATCCGCTGAGTTCCGGGTCATTACTACAATACCCTCGACCGACGCAGCCATCTGGTTCACCTTGTTCCTTAATTCTTCGGAGGGTTCTGGCAATACAGTGTGGAACGTGGCCAGTACCGGCTTGTCCAAATATTCCAAAAACTCTAAAAAAGAGGCTTCGTTGGCATGGAACAGCCCGAACTCATGTTGCACCATAACCAATTTTATTTCTGTTCTGGCATTGATATAGTAGGCCGCCTGTAAAAAATCGAGGGCGTAATCGGTATTCAAGATACCTTGAACGGGATGCTCATAATGGAACGTGGAATGGCCCGACTCTAAAGGATAGATGTTTAACTTGAAGGTATCGCCGAAAGCCTTTGAAAGCGCTTTCTGTAGGTCTAATGAATAGGTGGCGATACCGCATTCCCGCGGCGGGAAGGAAGAAAGCATTAGAATTTCGTCCCGGTCACCTTTTTCGTTCAGTAATCGGTCAATCTGCTTTTGAACATTTAATTTTGGGAGGTAGTCCGCCTTTCTGACATGGCGGATATTTTCTTGTTTTCTTTTGCCGGTTGATGAATTGCTTTCTGTGATCATACCATCGTTCATAGTTGTGTCTTTTTAATTCATTAGGAATAGGCGTTCATCTCGTTATGATCGATACAACTATTTTAGATCGACCTATTTTTAGATAGGACATAATTTGGTCCTCAATCTGATGTATCGGTAAGCGAAATCACGCTTTTGGTAAGAAAAGTCGGTATGATTATATGGGTGTAAATTTAACTGGATCGGTAGGGTGCAACGCCTTTTATCGGCTAAAAAAGTAACCCGAAAACTAAACTGGGGACCGGCACCGGCGATAAGTGGCAATAGTGTTATACGTTGTGTCAAATATGTTAATAAATTCCGACCCGGTCTTAGGGCTTTCCCTTAATTTGCCGTCCATTACCAATACTTGCAAACCCTATGTATGAGTTGACATATCAATCGGAAGCCAGAAAAAAGGTCACCCAAAAAGATATTATAGAAATATTGGAGAGTGCCCGACGGCATAATAAAATCAATGGTGTCACGGGTTGTTTAATTTACTACAATCGACGGTTCATCCAGATTATTGAAGGAAGTAAAGCGGCGGTACAGGAGACCTATCAAAGAATTTGTGAGGACAGGCGGCATAAAGAAATACAGTTAATAGCGGAAAACAGTACCTCGGAGAGGACGTTTCCCGAATGGGGAATGGCCTATTTTCCAATCGACGAGGGCAAGATAAATACCAATGAGCTAAAACAATTCAGGAATAACATCAATCTGTTGGCCGGTTTTTCGAGACCCTCGAAGGTAAGCGGTATTATGTTTTGGGTCAAGGTCAAAGCCCTTTTAGCGGAGCCGCCCGGCTTTTATGATAAGTGATGAATCAAACTAAGCATTTACAGAATTGCCTCAGATAAATAGTCTCCTTGTTTTATTGTAGCAAAAAGAAGCTGACGATAATCAGTAATATGACAACAACGGCAATGGTGATCCAAGGGAATCGATTCTGGTTGGTGGTTGTCGTCTGATTGATGAAGTCCGCCCCTTTTCTTCCTTTTGAAGATATAGGCGCGCTATCATCGGCTTTCCATTCGGATTCGGATTCTTGTTTTTCCATTTCTAAATAATTTTAAAGTTCAACGAAGTATAGGGAAGATGTTTAATTGGCACTATCCTTGGGGATGCTATCTGTATTGTCCATAGGGTAGGGAGAGGTGGTTCGCTCCTTTTCTTTTTCCATAAGCTCGTTCCCTTGCTCCTTAACACCTTCCTTATCTTCCATTTCCGCCGGTTTTTTAGCGTCTTCGTTGGTCTCGCGACAACGCGCTACGGATATGGCCATTATTGCCGATAGCCCTATGAAAAAAAATCTTTTTGAGAAATTCATGTACCAATGTTTTAAGTGCATATCTAAAGTAGGTACAAGAACCAATATTGATTAACTGGATTCCACCGAAAATTGACGTTATAAGATTGAGAGCCGTCCGCATATCGACTTCGATGTCGAAAAAGCATAAGACGTTAGGCCTTGGTACGTAAGACTGTTTATTTTCTCACCGAAGAGGCCGTTTTTTAGACTTTTCAGTCCTTTATATTAAGTCTTATAGACCCTACGTCGGTACAGGTTTCGAAACTGATAAGCATTTAAAATTAAAGTAAGAGCAGACACCGGTGTTAATTGTCGTCATCATCGGTCAAGCCAAACTCCTTTTTATAGATGCGCACCACGATAGGAAAGAGGCTGATAAGAAGTGGCCCGAAAATAAGTCCAATGAACCCGAAAAGTGGAATACCTACGATGACCCCGATCAAGGTAATCAGCGGATGTACATCGTCGAGTTTTCTAAGGATGTAAAGTCGGATGAGGTTATCGGTCGCCCCAACGACGATTACTCCGTACAGTAAGACCCCCCATGCTTGAAAAGTTTCGCCTTGCGAAAGCATGATGATAAAAACGGGAACGATGCCCAACAAACCGCCCACAAAGGGAATCATGGACCCGATTACCACCACTCCTGCCCATAAAAATGGATTGTCGGTGCCAAATATCAAAAAGCCGATCAAGGCTACCAATCCCTGCCCGAAGGCCACCATCGGAATACCGAGGGCATTTGATCTGACCATTGCTGTTATCTCATCGCCAATAACCTGTTGATTATCAACACTGGTCGGAATAAATTCCCGCAACGAATCCCGTAATTTCCGACGGTTGGTGAGCATGTAGAAAAGCAAGAAATACATAATCGCAATGGCAATCACAGTATTAAAGGTACCCCCTGCGAAGCCCTCTAAACTTTTGGCAAGGCCCCCTGCGATTCCAGTGGCATCGATTTGGGAAGAAAATTCGTAACCGATCAATGCCTCCAAATTATCGATCTGATCGTTGATTGCCGTGATAAATTCCTTGAAATTTCGAACCACCCTGCCGACCTGATTGCCGAGCATTAGCACGGTGCCTGCCACGGGCAATAGAATACAGATAAACGACAATATCATTAAAAATACGGCAGCTAGCGAGGGCCACCACCCTTTGTCGATCAAAAAAAGCATAGGCCTTCGCAGGATGACGTATAGCGTCACCGCGCCCAACACCCCGGCAAGATAAGGCAGCATTTGGTAAAAAATGAGACCTCCAAGAAGCAGAATAAGAAAAGCCAACAAGACCTGTCTTACTACTTTGGGAGGAATGGAATTCATAGAGGGTTGCGCTTAAAAGTTACTAGAAATCCTGTATAAAATTATATGCTAGCACCTTACCGGGAAACCACAAATCTAAATACCGTACTGATAGACAATTGACCTGGAAGCATTTTTTTTTAACTCCAGATCGCCTAGACCTCATTTTCTTGAAATGTTCTATTGATTTAAGTTATTCGTGCAACACCAAAAATGGTACTTGGGTATAGTAACTGATTTTCTCCACATCGGGCCGGAATAAAATCCGTTGAAAGAAATTAAGGTTTTTGGCCACCATGGCAATCATATCGATATCACGGCTTTCAGTAAAGGCCTGAACCGCGGTTTCAAGTTTTAGGCCCGTCAAGGAGTGGAAGCTATGGTCGATATCGACAAAATAATCATCTAAAAAGTCCTTGTTCTTCTGTTGCTCCTCTGTCAGTTCTCGCCCTTCTTTCGTTATGTTCAATATACGGATATCGGCATCGTTCATCGTGGCGATCTCAATCAGTGTGTCCAACACCTTCAGGTCGTAGCTTATCTGAAAATCCGTGGGGAATGCAATTTCCGCAACATCGGTATATTGCGCATTTTCGGGAACGGCCAATAGCGGATATGCCACTTTGGTGATGACATCGCCGGTATTGCTTCCTACGGTTACCTTTTTAAGACCCGATGCGCCTTTGGTGCCCATTATGATCATATCGACATTTTTAGCTTTGGCCTCTCGTTTTACGGCATCGGCGAAGTAATCGTAGAAGGCCAATGGCACAAATCGATGAGCCTGATTTTTAGGAAGTTCTGTCTTGATACGATCCTGTAGCTCTTGAAGGTCTTCATTACTGTTTTTCAGAATCTGGGTCCTAAAATTATCGTCAGATGCGCTTAACGAAGTTCCGGCTCCTGAATAGGTCGGAATGGGATTGACGTGCATGAGATAAAAAGTACATTCGGTCTTCTTGAACATCTCGAGCCCGTACTTAAGGGCATTCCATGCATTTTCAGAAAAATCGGTAGGAAGTAAAATATGTTTCATCTGTTTGTTTTTTTAGTTTTTTTTAATGTCAGATGTAATTCGCCAATAATCATCTCGATGAGCATGATGATGATTTATGGCGCATTTCATGGCGTTTTCGCTTTTGTTTTGGTTTACGAACGTAAAAGTAAGGCAGTGCCCGCAGGTGTGAAATGATATTGGTCATGTCTGCGCCACTACTCCACGCGGCTCAGTTCCTTGAAGTTCAAAATGCGGATATTGCGGTCCTCGATATCGATAAGGTTATCTTTCTTAAAGCTGGAAAGGGTACGTATCAGTGTTTCGGTGGCCATACCTGCAACGCTAGCCAAGTCACTGCGAAGAATATGAAAATTTCCTTTAGCATCTTTTGGCAGCTTTTCAGCGAATTTCAGCAGGGTGCTCGCCGTTTTTTTCCGTACTGATCCGTATGCCATTTCCAATAACTGATCTTTGGTCTCGGTGAGGTTCTCCGAGAGAAATTGCATCAGTTCCATGGTCAGGTCATGATTTTGTCTCAGCAGGTCTTTCAAGGTCAGCGACGGAATCCCCACCACTTCGGTATCTTCCATTGCGGTAGCTGTTTCCCCGTGTTTTGTGTTGGGTACGAACGAACCTAGTCCGAAAAAATCGTCTTGTCTGTAGATACCTGTAATCAATTCCTTGCCATTCCGATTTAATTTATGGCACTTGACGATGCCGCGGGTCACCAGATAGACGGTGCTGGAGTAAGCATCCTCGCGGTAAACGATTTCGTCCGGCTTAAACTGCTGTACCTGTCCGTTATCGTCAATAAAATTTTTGAGGTCGTGTATCGTTTTCACTGACATTTGGCCGGTAGGCGTCTCGCCTGAACCTTCGTTCAAAATGGCTACCTTGGCCAATCGACTTTCGATGGCTCCTATCAGTTCGTCCTCTTCAAAAGGTTTGGTCAGATAGTCGTCGGCACCCATTTCCATTCCCCGACGCATGTCTTGGCGTTCGGTCTTGGCGGTCAGGAAAATAAAGGGTATTGTTTTGGTACGGTTATCCTTAGATAAGGCTTCCAATACCCCGAAACCGTCCAACTCCGGCATCATAATGTCGCACACAATGGCGTCTGGCAGACTTTCTTTCGCCAGCTGTACCCCGGTCATTCCGTTGGAAGCGGTAAGTACGGCATAATCTGAAAGTTCCAGTAACTCAGCCGTATTCTCACGGAGAACGGTATCGTCTTCTATCAAAAGTATTGTTTTCTCCATAATTCACAATTTAGTTAAGACCCGTGAGCGCCGTGCCCAAGAACTAAACTCCTAAGGGGAATTCTACCGAAAAGGTACTTCCCACATGCTCTTGGCTTTCGAACCATATTTTTCCATCTAGATTCTCCACATGACCTTTCACAATGTTGAGTCCGATTCCCGTGCCTTGGGTGGTCAATACGTTCTCGGCCCTAAAATACCTGTCAAAAGTGTATTGCTGCTCTTTTTCGGGAATGCCGATGCCCCTATCTTTAACGTGAAAGATAATTTTCTCTTCAAAAAGTTCCACTTTGAGGTCGATTTCAGTATGCTCTTTGGAATATTTTATGGCGTTGCTTAACAGATTGGTCAGGGTCAAGCCTACAATTCGTTCATCTTGATGGATTTCGACGTCATCGATATTGTCCGGGTAGTTGATATGTTGTCCATTTTTTAGCAGCATGTTGGCGTTGTAAATAACGTGATTGACAAGTCCGCTTAGGGAAAACGAGGAGTAGGAATACATTTCCTTTCCTTTCTCCAGCCGTTCCATTGAGAGAAAATCGTTGAGTATATTGGTCAGATAATGTACCCCGCTGGCAATGGTTTTCAAATGTTTTTCCCTTTTTGGTTGTTGGTCTTCCAGAGTATATTTCTCCACCAGGACCGCCGATGTCAATATACCGCTAAGGGGCGTTTTGAACTCATGAGAGACCAAAGAGAGAAATTTAGTCTTCAACTCGTTTAGCTCCTTTTCTTTTTTCAGGGCCTTTTGCAATTGCCTGGTACGCTGCCTAACGGTTTTCTCCAATTTTTTCGTATAGTTTTTTCGGTCGGAGATATCGAGGATAATAGCGACGACAAATTGTTGGTCGCCGATGGTCGAGCTTTGGAGGTGTACTTCAACCGGGTAGGTCTTCCCATTTTTCATACGGTGTACGGTCTCGAAGTCGACTTTTTTCTTGGTACCTTGGCGTAAGGGAGCAATTAGGGCTCTAAATTTAGCTTCGGTGAATTCCGGCTTCATCTGCACGGGGGTCATTTCCCTGAACTCGGCCAAGGTGTACCCGGTACGCGTTCGTGCACCCTGATTGGCGTTGACAAAAAGCAACGAATTGGCATCAAAGACGTAAATCTCGTTGAACGATTCGTCGAAGATCGTGGCTAGGTGGACTATTTCCTGTTCCGCGGCCTTCCGCTGCGTAATGTCGTTCTGAATCCCAATGAAATGGGAGGTCTGTCCATCTCGACCTGTTATGGGATTTATGGATACCTCGTTCCAGAACAAGGTACCGTCCTTTTTATAATTACGCAGCTGAACGTGGCACCCTCGGCCCGCATTTACCGCATTGCGTAATTTTAGCACTCCCTCTTGGTCATTATCGTCGGCCTGTAAAAACCGGCAGTTTTTGTTTATGATTTCCCCTTTGGAATATCCGGTCATTTCCTCGAAGGCGGGATTACAATAGATGATAGGATTGTCAGGCTGTAGCGCATCGGTAATAACAATACCGTTCAGGGCGGCTTCCAAGGCCGCAGTTTTCAATAGTTGTTCCTCCTCGTTTTTTTTACGCTCGGTGATATCTATGACCAAGGCCAGTACATAGGTGTTTCCGTATAAAGAAAAGGGATTCAGGCCGACTTCCAAGGGGAATTTTTCGCCATTTTTGCGCAGGCCGGAAAGCGTTCGGCCTGCGGCCATACGGCGCTTTTCGTGCTGCTCGAAGAAAGAGGACATATGGTTGTTATGGACCTTTCGGAGGGAGCGGGGAATCAGAATAGTCAAGGAATGGCCAACAAGCTCTTCGTCTTCGTAGCCGAACAATTCATTGGCTCTTTTATTGGAAGCCACTATGTCCTGTTTATCGTTGACCACGATTATCCCCTCGGAAACTGCTTCGGACAGTAGCCGGAAAATATTGCTGTTTTTCTCGAAGACCCGCATGGAATAAAAATACCTTTTTAGCTTTGCATTCGGCGTGTCTGCCTATGAATTGGGTTTCATTTAACAATTCATTCCGTTGTCGGCTGCCTTCCTTCCCATATCAATGCGGCCGCACCACAAATGGCAGCGGTCTTCCCCTCCATGCCCGAGGTTCGTATTTCGACCTTGTCCTTATAGACTTCCAACAGTTTTTCTTCGAAATATTCTTGTAAGGGGTCCAAGATCCATTTGCCGCTATTGAGCAGGCCTCCCATCAAAAAGAATGCCCTGGGCTGCGAGAACGCTGTAAAGTTGGCCATGGCCAAAGCCAATATATTCGCCGTATAATCAAAAGCTTTTTGGGCGATGGGATCGCCTTCTTCTGCGGCCTTGGTAATATCCTCCCCGTGCAAATCGTTGAAGGCCACGTCACGGAACCTGCTGTCGATCATGTATTTGGACAACATATGGAGTATGGTGCGTTTCAGGCCTGTGGCGGAAACGTAGGCCTCCAGTCCCCCACGAACGCCGAGCCCGGTCAACCGACCATCACCCAGGGTCATATCGACATGGCCCAGTTCACCGGCAAACCCATCGTACCCCTCTATCAATTTGCCGTTGGCGACAATGCCGGCCCCTAGTCCGGTTCCCAGGGTAATGACGATAAAGTCTGACATACCCTTGGCGTTACCAAAGAGCATCTCGCCCAAGGCTGCGGCACTGGCATCGTTCATGATCCGCATGGGGAGGTCGATACGCTTTTTTAATTTTTCCAGGACGGGTACCGAACCTTTCCATTTTAGATTGGCGGCGTTCTCTATGGTACCGTTTCGACTAGAGGCGTTCGGCGCGCCGATTCCACATCCGATTAGATTGACCGGGAAATCGAAGTCGGACATTAATTGGTCGATGCTCTCCTTGATCTTATCCAGAAAGGCATCGAAATCATCGTATTTTCGGGTTCTAAAAAAAAGTTGTTTATGGCACACACCATGGTGATCGACCAATCCTATTTTAGTTTTGGTTCCTCCGATATCTATTCCTGCAACTACATCCATAGTAAGCTAATTTACGATCATTTACGCAATTCGCAAGGGTTCTGTTAAATTTTTCGTTACGAAATGACGTTTGTCATATTCAGCGTGGGCCTTCATGCCTATTTTTGTGGACCACAAACAGGCTATATTCCACTAAATTTACGAAGTTGAATCTTAAAACCTAAAGCAATGATTACAAAATTGATGTTACCTTTGGTCTCGTGGGGAAACGGAACCGTAATGATGGCCATTTTTGCGGTCGTGTGCGTGGTTCTCGTAGGAACCGTAATCGCTATGATGTCCACTGATAAGAAAAAAAAGGATGGACCTGAAGCATAAGGGAAGTAAGAAAATCATGTTCTTAAATGGAATTCGATGATACAAGAACTAAAAAGAGGATACGGACAGGTCTTCGAGGATGCCCTTATCAATGAAATTGTACAGGTAGGAACCTTTAAAGAGGTGCCGGAAGGTTTCAAGTTGATGGATATCGGTGATTATGTCAGGGGGATGCCCCTTTTGATTTCGGGCGCCATCAAAGTGCTTCGCGAAGACGATGACGGAAACGAACTCTTGCTCTACTATCTCGAAGAGGGTGATACCTGCTCCATGACCTTGAGCTGCTGTATGGGGGACGCCCAAAGTGAGATCCGCGCCGTTGCCGAAACCGATGCCAAACTGATCATGGTGCCCATCCATAAAATGGAGGAGTGGACGGGCCGATACAAATCTTGGCGGAATTTCGTTTTCCAAAGTTACCATGATCGTTTGAACGAGTTGTTGAATACCTTGGACAGTATCGCCTTCGATAAGATGGATATGCGCTTGGTCGGATACCTCAAGGAAAAGGCCCGTATCGCACAAGAGGATAGCATCCGCAGTACCCATCAAGAAATTGCCTATGACCTGAACAGTTCAAGGGTAGTAATTTCTAGACTGCTCAAAAAACTGGAGGATATGGGCAAGATAGAACTGCACAGAAACCATATCAAGATCTTGGAATTGTGAGGGCTCTGTAACCCAGGTTACCGTACGCTTTACTTAATCCGGTTACTTTAGCCTCCTAAACGGAGCGGAACATGGAGGTAACTGTTGCCCTAGGTTATTTGGGTGCCCTTGTCATCGGCATAGTCTTAGGATTGATCGGCGGGGGAGGATCTATTCTTACGGTACCGATTTTGGTTTATTTTTTATTTATAAACCCTGTGATGGCGACCGCATACTCTCTGTTTATCGTCGGTACGACCTCCTTGGTAGGTGCAATTCAGAATATTCGAAAAAAATTGGTGGACTTCAAAACTGCCATCGTTTTTTCGATCCCGGCTTTCATTGCGGTGTATGCCACCCGTAAGTATGTAATGCCTGCAATACCTGAAGAACTCTTTACAGTAGGCGGTTTTTTGGTTACAAAAGATATCGGTATCATGTTATTTTTTGCCATCACCATGTTGTTGGCGTCTTACTCCATGATACGGGAGGAGTGTGAAAACTGCGATAATGACACCATCGAAATCGTTTACAATTATCCGATGATCGTGCTCGAAGGTATCGTAGTCGGGGTGCTTACAGGTATTGTGGGTGCCGGTGGGGGCTTCCTGATCATTCCCGCCCTTGTACTATTGGCCAAGCTACCGATGAAAAAAGCGGTTGCCACGAGCTTACTGATTATTGCAGTTAAATCGTTGATCGGTTTTATAGGGGATGTGCAGAACCTCAAGATCGATTGGAAGTTTCTATCGGTATTCAGCGTACTCTCCATCATCGGTATATTTTTCGGAATTTGGTTAAACAAGTTTATCGATGGTTCAAAACTGAAAAAGGCATTCGGATGGTTCGTGCTCGTTATGGGCGTTTTCATCTTCGTAAAAGAGCTTTTCTTGAGCTGAAAAAGGGTAAAGTGAACTACCTCGGGGCAAGCCTGCGAGGCATTGGAAAGGAAAAAGCATTAGTGTTTCGAGGCAAGCCTCGACGCATTTAAATCTCGATTATCGAGTAAAAAGGTTTAAGTAACAAAGGTTACCCTGCACGTTCTGCAAAAGCAATACCTTTGAAATCTCATTGTAAATCGCTTGATCATGAAAATAGAACAAATTTATACGGGATGTCTTGCCCAGGGTGCTTACTATATCGAAAATGGGGGCGAAGTAGCCATTATAGACCCCTTGCGGGAGGTCAAGCCCTATATCGACCGCGCCAAGGCGGACAACGCCGGGATAACCTATATTTTCGAGACCCACTTTCACGCCGATTTTGTCAGCGGCCATGTCACCTTGGCCAAGGAAACCGGTGCGTCGATTATTTATGGTCCCAATGCAGCACCGTCTTTTGATGCGGTCATCGCAGAGGATGGCCAGGAGTTCAAACTCGGCAATATCACTATCGTCGCCTTACATACTCCCGGACATACAATGGAAAGCACAACCTATCTACTTCGCGATGAAGACGGGAAAGATCACGCAATTTTTAGTGGTGATACGTTGTTTCTCGGTGACGTTGGCCGCCCGGATCTGGCCCAGAAAATGGGCGTGCTTACCCAAGAAGACCTGGCAGGGCTTCTATACGACAGCCTACGTGAAAAAATCATGCCCCTGGCGGACGATGTCATCGTCTATCCGGCGCACGGAGCGGGTTCGGCCTGCGGAAAAAATATGATGAAGGAAACCGTAGATACGCTCGGTAACCAGAAAAAGATGAACTACGCTTTACGCGCCGATATGACTAAGGATGAGTTTGTAAAAGAAGTTACGGACGGACTATTGCCGCCTCCTCAGTATTTTCCCCTGAACGTTAAAATGAACAAAGAAGGGTACGATGATTTCAATGAAGTATTGGAACGGGGTACCCGTTCCCTTTCGCCAGATGCCTTCGAAGCCGCTGCGAACGAGACCGGGGCCGTCGTACTCGATGTGCGCCATCAAAACGATTTTGCCAAAGGTCATGTTCCCCGTTCGATTTTTATCGGCCTGAACGGTGATTTCGCTCCGTGGGTCGGTGCCCTAATCGCCAATGTGGAGCAGCCTATTCTTTTGGTCGCCCCAAAAGGAAGCGAGGAAGAGGCCGTTACAAGACTTTCTCGGGTCGGTTTTGATAATACTTTGGGATATCTTGAAGGAGGGTTTAAGGCGTGGAAAGAGGCAGCGATGGAATACGATACGGTCAGTCAAACAAGTGCCGAAGCCCTGGGCGAGGTTCTTGAGGGAGACGATGCCCCAATTTTCGACGTCAGAAAGAAAAGTGAATTCCAATCCGAGCATGTGCATGCTGCAAAGAACACCCCATTAGATCTTCTGAACGACCATTTGGCCGATTTTCCAGAAAACCGACCCTTTTTCGTTCACTGTGCCGGAGGCTATCGAAGTATGATCGCCGCTTCTATTTTAAAGAGCAGGGGCATTCACAATCTCATCGAGGTAATCGGAGGCTTTGGCGCTATAAGGAAATCGAAAGTGCCCGTTTCCGAATACGTTAGTTCGACTACGCTCTAAACCCAATACGAATTGTTTTTCGATCGAAAAATTAAGAATACGAGGCGAGCATCGACAAATTTTAAAAATTTCTTCACCAAAGGTGATGTTTAAACTTTTTGATGGAGCGCTGAGCGGTTATCCCTATAGCTATCGGGATTCTCAATTTTTTTAGTTAATTTCCAAGGAATTATAACGATTTAAACGCATGAAAGACCTTATCATTTTACTTTTGTTCGTCTCCGCGGTTTCCTGCACTTCTAAGGACAGCGGAAAGGTGCAGCGTATCGATATCGAAACTGTCAAGGCCGATGTAATCGGAAAAGATGTACAATGGGTCGATGTCCGCACCCCGCAGGAGTATGAAGCGGGCCATATTGACGATGCAATCAATATAGACATTTCGGACAGCCAGAACTTCAAAGAAAAAGTTGAAAAGCTGAACAAGAATGAACCCGTGTATATTTATTGTCAGAAGGGCGGCAGAAGCGAACGCGCCGCGACACTGTTGAAGGATATGGGATTTGAGTCCATATTCGACTACTCTGGCGGCTACGGCGAATGGAGCCAACAATAATAGTAGACCACGGATAGTGTAAGCTGCTCGCCGTTGATGTAGTCCCGAAATTGGGCGCTTATTGAATCCTTTAATTAAACATGCTTATCCGTCTTACGTCTTAGATCCTACCGTCTAATGTCTTATTTGACGATTAGGTAAAAAGGCAGACAAGCATTTAATTAAAAAAACAAATGAAGTTGAATAGGAAGAACCATTGGGAAGACGTATATAAAACTAAAAGTCCGAATGAGGTAAGCTGGACACAAGAGGTGCCGAAAATATCCCTTGATTTTATACGTTCGTTCGAAGTCGACAAAACCGCCAAGATTATAGATATTGGTGGCGGCGACAGTAAATTTGTAGATTTTTTACTGGACGAGGGCTATGAGAATATTACCGTTTTGGATATCTCTGCGAAGTCTCTGGAAAAATCGCAAAAAAGACTCGGGGATAAAGCGAAAAACGTAACTTGGCTGACAAGTGATGTTACTGAATTCGAGCCCGATACCACCTATGACGTTTGGCACGACAGGGCTACATTCCATTTTTTGACCCAACCCGAGGAAGTAGCAAAATATATAGCAATAGCAACAAGAGCGGTAAGCAGCTTCTTGACCGTCGGCACATTTTCAGAGAATGGACCGGAAAAATGTAGTGGACTTGAGATTCGGCAATACAGCGAAGAAAAGCTGACTACGGCATTCAAGGGCGGATTCGATAAAATCCGTTGTGTGGCGGAAGACCATGCAACCCCCTTCGGTACCGAGCAAAATTTTCTGTTTTGCGGTTTCAGAAAACGGTAGCGATCAATGTCGGGGAGCTTGTTTCTACCTCCCGGCTCAAAGCTTATCTTCAATCAAGCTTGCGCGAACATTTTATTTTGCTGTGTAACCTGGGTTACTGCACCAATTGAACGATTCAGCTAACTTAGCCACATAGATTGAAAAATATTTCAAAACCCATCCATCCATCAAAAAAAGCATAAAATATCTCTTTTCTAAGTACACTTTTCGGAACAAAAAAAGAAACCTCGCATAAAATTGTAATATTGGATGTGGAAGCGTATGCCAATGCCATCTCCGGCAAAAAGGTACAATTGGTCGACGTACGTACCTCGGGCGAGTTCCATGGCGGCCATATCAAAAAAGCCGTCAATATCGATGTCATGGATGCGATGAATTTTCAAAAAGCCTTTGAAAAACTGGACAAGGACAAACCCGTGTATCTCTATTGCCGTTCCGGGGCAAGAAGCCGAAAAGCGGCCAAGAGATTGGTCGGTATGGGCTTTTCGGAAATTTATGATCTGAAAGGCGGATATATGCGGTGGTCTTGAAAAATTTATCCCGGTTGGATATCCATACTTAGACGCGAAAACTCGGTCTTATCGAAAGCGAAATCCTTTGTGAGCTGCGCCAGGAATGAAATAAACTAAAAGCATGTTATTATGAGACGTACCAAAATCTTGCCGGTGATAGCACTTGCCGGCTTGTTCTCTTTTACCGGATGCAAGGAAGCCTCGAAATCGGATAAAAAGGTAGAAACCGTAGGATCCCCTTCAAAAGACTACGCCGAAATCGGTATGGAATATGCCGTCTCGACGAAAGCCGCACTGGGCAAAAATCTGGTCGGGGCCATTCAGGAGAAAGGTACGCTCGGCGCGTTGGAATTTTGTAATATACAGGCGATGCCGTTGACCGATAGCATGGCCGTTGCGCATAAGGCGATAATCAAACGGGTTTCAGACAAACCGCGTAATCCGAACAATCAAGCCAACGCTAAAGAGCTGGAATATATCGAGGCTTTCAAAAGTACGGTAGCTTCTGGCAAGAAGGTGGAACCCATTGTCAACCAAGAAAACGATCAAGTCGATTTTTACTACCCGATTACCACAAATACCATGTGCCTGCAATGTCATGGCAAACCTGAAGAACAAATTGAGCCTGCTACGATGGCCAAGCTGCAAGACCTGTACCCTGAAGATCAAGCGATCGGATATACCGAAAATGAGGTACGCGGTATCTGGGCGATAGTTGTTGAAGGGAACAAGGAATAATCATCGGGCGGCCGAATTTATTCTGGCAACCTGAGAATCCGTTAAATAACTGCGCATCAACGCATATTAGACTTGTTTTTCCTTCGATCTAGTCTCTTTTTGTTTGCGTTCCGGTCGAAAGCCATGAATCACTTGTCCGTAAAAATCCTTTGGCAGCTGTTCGTCGCCGGGGTAGCCCAGTTTGATTTTCCCATTGTTCGAATCCGGAATATAATTTGTTTTGAAGAGGTAGTCCCATAAGCTTAGGCTGATTCCAAAATTGACGCCTTTTCGCCTATCCTTGGGCAAGTTGTAGGCGTGATGGTACAAATGCATGACCGGATTGTTCAAGATGTACTTCAAAGGTCCATAAGTGAGCTTGATGTTCGAATGGTTTAGATGACCGATAGCGATGGCGAAGAAATGTACGATATAGGCCTGCTCGGGCTCGAATCCACCCAAAATCATGACCCCGAAGGTTTTAAGGGGCTTGTACAGGATATTTTCCATCCAATGGAACCTCAGATGTGCGGCGAACCCCATTTCCTTAACACTGTGGTGCACGGCATGAAATCGCCACAGCACCTCGTATTTGTGCAATAGAATATGGGTGAACCACTGTACGAAGTCGAGTATGACAAAGAAAAGCAAGAGTTGCGTCCACATGGGCCAAGCGCTCATATCGATCAGGGCCAAGCTTTCGATGGTTATCCCAAAATCTGCAAAGACCATCTCGAAAACCTTGTAAAACCCACTGATGACAATGGCGAAGATGAAGAAATTAAAGAACATATAAAATGCATCCAGCCAAAAGTCCTTACGGAAAATCTTTTGATCCTTTCGCCATGGAAAAAGAATCTCCAACAACCAAATTACCAAGGAAATGGCGATGAGGCCCCAAAAATAATTCGTGTACCAAGGCACTTCGAAGACAATGGACTTCCAAGTCCACCGCAACATGCCCATAAAACCGTTACCGAATGCTTCTAGATATTCGATCATAACCGACATTTCAGATTGCGAAGATACGGCATAGCGAAAGACTGTTCGGTAACAAGGGTTACATTTACTATGTAACTCAGGTTACCGTACAGATCATGGATGCTTCGTATTTTTAAGCCTTTAAAAGAAGAAATTATGAAAATAAAACAATTTGAATACAAACCTCTGGCCCATTTCTCTTACGCCTTGATAAGTGGAGGTGAAATGGCCATAGTTGATCCCGAACGCGATCCGATGCAGTATTACACATTTGCAAAGGCCCATAATGCCAACATCGTTGCGGTTTTCGAGACCCATCCGCATGCTGATTTCGTGAGTTCGCATTTGCAGATCTATAAGGAAACCGGAGCGACAATTTACAACAGTGCCAAATTGGGTGGGGATTATCCACATAAGTCCTTTGACGAAGGGGATAGTATCTCCATCGGAAACGCCACTCTGCGGGCTCTGAATACCCCTGGTCATTCGCCGGACAGTATTACCATAGTCGCCGAAGAAGGGGAGGTCACTGTATTGTTTACGGGAGATACCTTGTTCATAGGCGACGTAGGCCGGCCTGATCTAAGGGAAACAGCCGGTAATATGAAGGCAAAGCGGGAAGAACTTGCCGAAATGATGTACGGCACCATTAAAAATAAATTTACGGAGCTGCCCGATGATGCTATCGTATACCCGGCGCACGGGGCCGGAACGCTCTGCGGGAAGAATTTGAGCGACGCGGCCAGCAGCACTTTGGGCAACGAGCGGATGGGCAACTGGGCTTTCAAAAAGCAATCGAAACAAGAATTTATGGAGGTGCTGCTCGATGGACAGCCTTTCATCCCGTCGTATTTTAGCTATAATGTAGGCTTAAACAAGACCGGTGCGGAAACCCTTCGTAACGCCATGGCGGAAATACCCTTTAAATTGGGCGCCTCCGCAGAAGGATTGATCGTGGATACCCGTGATGAAGCTAAATATAAAAAGGGTCATCTCAAGCAAAGTATCAATATTCAGGCAAGCTCCCAAGACGCGACCTTTGAAACGTGGTTAGGTGCCATTGTCGAACCTCAAGAGGAGTTCAGTTTGGTCATTGAGAGTCCCGAAGATTTAGAGCCACTATTGCACCGCGTGGCAAAAATTGGTTATGAAAAGCAGTTGCGAACAGTACTGACGCTCAACGAAAAGGAATTGCTAGCAATGCAAGAACTTGATGTGCAGGATTTTGAAAAAAATCCGAACAAATACACTATTGTAGATGTCCGTAACAAGTCAGAAGTGGCCGAAGGCAAGTTCTTCGAAAATGCCTTGTCGCATCCGTTGAACGAACTCCGGAAAACGAGTTCCGAAATCCCGGTCGATAAACCGATCGTAGTCCATTGCGCCGGCGGATACCGCAGCGCGGCGGGTAGTAGTATTTTGGAGGGGAAGCTCGAAGATGTCAAGGTTTACGACCTCAGTGAGAAGATAAAGGACTTTACCTAAGGAACATTGGGGTTTGTTCCGGTATGTTATGACGACTCAGCATACGGCTACTTCGTTATTGTTGTCAGGGATGTTGGCAACTCGAACACCTCCAGGTCAAAATAAGGTAGGGCGGCCAAAAGATGATCAAAAATATCTGACATGACATATTCGTAGTTCTGCCAACGTTTGTCCGCGCTAAAGACATAGATTTCCATGGGAATACCCTGCGGGGTCGGGGCCAGTTGCCGAACCATTAAGGTCATACCCTTGTTGACAGCGGAATGGTTTTGCAGGTAATCGGTCACATATTTTCGAAATACGCCGATATTGGTAAGGTTTCTACCGTTTATGGCCAACTCCTTGTTTCTTCCGTTCTCCGAGTTGTAGGTATTTATATTCTCACTTCTATCGATGATATACGGTTCAATGAGCTGAATTTTCTGAAGCGCAGCAACATCGTCATCCGACAGAAAACGAATGCTTTTTTGACTTATGATAAGCGCCCGTTTGATACGCCTTCCGCCCGATTCTTGCATGCCCCGCCAGTTCTTGAACGAATCGGAGATCAGCGCATAGGTGGGAATGGTGGTGATTGTTTTGTCGAAATTCTGTACTTTGACCGTAGCCAAGGTAATCTCGACCACATCGCCATCGGCCCCGTATTTTTCGAAAGTGATCCAATCGCCGATACGGACCATGTCATTGATGCTGACCTGTATACTTGCCACTAGACCGAGAATGGAATCCTTGAATATCAATAGGATGATGGCGGACCCGGCACCTAGGGCGGTAAAGAATTTCCAAATTTCAACCCCGGTGATAATAGCGAATATGGTCAAGATGGAGATAATCCACAGGAAGATCGTAAAAACCTGAACATAGCTGTCCATCGGCTTGTCCCTAAACCTGGACTTGGTCTTCAAATAATCTATGGTACTCCTAAAAATACTTTTGATGGTATAGAGGCTAAGAACCACAAACAGGATTTGGAGTAGTTTCATGGCTAGGTTGCCTGCATAGTCAAAACCGATAAATGCAATCGGAACAAGCTCGAACAACAGCAAAAGAGGGATGATATGGGCCACATACCTTGGTACTTTGTGGGCCACCAAAAAGTTATCAAAATTTGTCGCGGATCTCCGGGCCAACCTAACCGATAGGGAACGCAGTATTTTCCAAATAATGAAATCCAGCAGTGCTGCCAAAACTATAGCGCCAATCAAGACTAGGAGTAGATTAAGATAGGAGGCGAAGTTTTCACCCATTCCTGTCTTTAAAAGATAGTTGTAGAGTATGCGATAAACCCCGTCATCCATTACCTCAATATTTGTGAGTTTTGCCCGTATCAAAGTGTACAAAGATACATTTTAACTTTTTTACGCGATAGTCCAGATGTAAGCGATCCGAGGCTTGCTACGACGTATTTAGTCATCTGCTTACGAATGCCTCTTGGGCTTTTCCCGACGTGGTTTACTTAAGACCGCGTAAAAACGCTTTGAATTCCTTGGTGTTATAATCTGCCATTCCTTCGTGTTCAAGTGCCACATTTCCATCGGCATCGATTACATAGGTAGTAGGTATGGCCGATGAACGGAACATAGATGGCAGACTACTGGCTAGGGTGTAGATCGGCAGGCCGTAGCCTTTCCGCTTGTCGAACGCCTTGGCCTTTTCGAAGTCCTCGTCAAGCGATAACATGACAAAAGCGACTTCATCGCCGATGGTCTCATGTAGTTTGTCGATACTCGGCATTTCGGCGATGCACGGGGGGCACCAGGTTGCCCATTTATTGATAAAGATGACCTTACCTCTTAGCTCTTCCAAGGATTTAGTGGCGCCGTTGGCATCGATCAGATTTAGGTTGAAATCCACGGGCAGTCGATCGGATGAAGTGGACTTCCCATTTATGTTTTCGCCGGTCGCGGCCTGCGAGATATGCTCCACATCTGGGTTCATCAGGCCGGTAGCCAATAGTCCCCGTTGGGCAAAACCGATGACCTCGGTGTGTAGTCCCGTGACGTAAAGTGTAATGGCCACTACGGTAATGACCCCGTATTGAATCCAGCTTTTTCTTTGGTCTTTATCCATGTTCATATCGTTTACTTAGCAAAAATTAGATCTGAGAGATTAAATTTCCTGAGATAGCACCGAGGGGCGGTAATTAGTAGGGCTGTAGTGTCAGATTCGATTTCCATGAATCGGCGAAGGTAATTAAAACGATACAAGTGATAGGTAACCTTTGTTACGTAAACATCTTGAAGCCCCTGGTGAGCCGATTTGAAATTACTACCTAGGCATTGGATGAAAAAGCGACGCACCGACCGAGCAGCCCGTTTAAACGCCTTGGATACCCTAAACTGATAAATATCATGTTTATAGCGCGCATGCTTCGGTATTTTTGTATTAAAATGATAGCGGTATGCAAAGTTTAGTCCAAAAGTATAATGTTCCCGGTCCACGATATACGAGTTACCCTACGGTACCTTATTGGAATTTGGATGGATTTTCCGCTAGAGAATGGAAAGCCACGGTACGCCGAAGCTTTTTGGAAAGTAACGCCAACGAAGGCATCAGCCTCTACATCCACTTGCCCTTTTGCGAGAGCCTCTGCACGTTCTGCGGCTGCCATAAGCGCATCACCAAAAGACATGAGGTCGAGGCTCCGTATATTACCACAGTTTTAAAGGAATGGGAACTGTATTGCGATCTATTTCCCGGAAGGCCCGTAATAAAGGAGATGCATCTGGGTGGGGGAACCCCTACCTTCTTCTCTCCCGAAAATCTTAAACGGCTTATCAACGGCATTTTTGCAAAGGCGGATAGGGCAGAAAATCATGAGTTCAGTTTTGAGGGCCATCCGAACAACACCACCCGTGAACATCTTCAGGCCTTGTACGATGTCGGGTTTAGAAGGGTCAGCTACGGGGTGCAGGATTACAATGCGACCGTACAAAAGGCCATCCATAGAATACAGCCCTTCGAGAACGTAAAAAAAGCCACTGAAACGGCCCGGGAAATAGGATACACCTCCGTAGGCCACGACCTTATTTTCGGATTGCCGCACCAGACCCTGGAACACGTCGAGGAAACCATCGCAAAGACCAAACAGTTGATGCCCGATCGTATTGCATTTTATAGTTATGCCCATGTGCCATGGATCAAGGGGAACGGCCAACGGGGGTATAAGGACACCGACCTGCCCAAGGGCGAGGAGAAACGAAGGCAGTACGAAGAAGGAAAAAAACTATTGGCCCAGGCCGGATACCAAGAAATCGGGATGGACCATTTCGCCTTGACCACGGATAGCTTATATGTCTCGATGAAAAACCATCGTTTGCACCGGAACTTTATGGGCTACACGGCCTCGAAGACCCAGCTGATGGTTGGTCTGGGGGCATCGAGTATCAGTGATAGCTGGTATGGTTTTGCCCAAAATGTAAAAAGCATCGAAGAATATACCCAATGGGTAGAACAAGACACTATCCCGGTCTATCGAGGCCATATCCTGAACGGGGAAGACCAAATCGTTCGAAAGCATATCCTCAATCTGATGTGCAGGTTGCGCACTTCTTGGCAAAACGAAAATATGTACTTTGAAGACTTGCCACGGGTCATCGACGGATTATGGGAAATGGAGTCCGACGGACTTTTAGAGATAAATACGCACAACATTCAAATAACCGAAAAGGGACGCCCGTTCGTTCGGAATATCTGTATGGCCTTTGACGTGCTATTGTACCGCAAGGCGCCGGAAACCCGGTTGTTTTCGATGACTATATGAATTTATAAGTTTATGAGTTTATTTTCTAACGACTAACGATTAATATCAAAATCATGAAAAAAATAATAGTTCCCGTAGATTTTTCGAAACAGTCCGAATACGCCCTGAAGACGGCAGCCTCATTGAGCTTAAAACACGATGCCGAGATTTTGGTCGTGCACATGTTAGAGCTGAATCGTAGCCTGACCGCTTCGCCCGAGATGATAAATCAAGAATACACCGTGTTTCTGATCAAGACGGCCGAGAAGCAACTTAACGAATTTTTAAACCGGCCCTATCTAAAGGACGTCAAGGTAACTCCTATAATAAAACATTACAAAGTCTTCAGCGAGTTGAACGAAATTGCCGAAAAGCATGGAGCCGATATGGTAGTCATGGGGTCCCACGGCAGTGAGGGCCTGAAAGAAATATTTGTAGGCTCGAATGCCGAAAAGGTGGTGCGCCACTCCCATGTTCCGGTGCTTGTGGTTAAAAACGAACACACGGATTTCAAGATCGATCGTTTGGTGTTTGCGTCGGATTTTAAGTTAAAGGGACTAAAAGCTTTTGAAAAGGCCAAGGCGTTCGCCGAGCTGGTTTCCGCCGAACTCGACCTCGTCTATATCAATACTCCCTACAGCGATTTTTTAAGTACCGAGGATGCCTATGCCCGGATCAATACTTTTTTAGCGAAGGCCAACATTGCCGATCAGGTCGAGATCTACAATGATTACAGTGTAGAAATGGGCATTTTAAACTACAGTAAGACGAATGCTGCCGATGCTATTGCTATCTCGACCCACGGACGAAAAGGACTTGCCCACTTCTTCAGTGGAAGTATTGGCGAAGACATTACCAACCGCGCTAAAATTCCGGTCGTTACGTTCAAAATTGGGTAGTTGATATAAGTAATTACCGGATACTGAGGGAATCTTTTTGAGAAAAGGGGTTCCCTTTTTTCTTGTAAACTGATTTGATGTGCCAAAGTTATTGCAAATTGTGCATATGGTATTCCTATCCTAGGCCGACCAAGGTTCAACTGCGCCCAATTATCGGATATTTTTGTCCGAAAGATGACGAAAGTCATGTCGGGTTTCTTCCATCTGCGTTAATTTTGAGATATGAAACACCTCATCGTGTTATCCGTTGCTGTGGTAATGCTGGTCAAGCCCCTTTGGCCGATAGCGGAATACGTGGTGAACTACGATTACATCGTCAACGTACTTTGCGAGAATAAAGATCGGCCGGAGCTGCAATGCAATGGCAAGTGTTACCTTGTCGAGCAACTGGCCAAGGAATCGGAAAGCAACGATAAAAATCCCTTTGGTGAAAATCGGTCCGTCAGCGAGATACAGCCGATGACATTTTATGAACTTGCTGACCTGTACGATTTCGGAATGGACTTTCTGGAAACCGACCTGGATAATTTTAAAACCTCGCAAGTCTTCATCAAATTGCTTTTCACCTCCGATATTCTACAACCCCCGGAAAAGGCCTGATTTCTGAATTAGTTCCCGTTAAGGTTTGGGAAAATGCTATTATCCTTTTACTACCTCGTATGGATGCCGTACGTGGAATTTGGATGTTTAATCAGGTTAAATATAGAAAATGAAAACCAAAATAAAGGGTCCGTCATATCTTGGGATAGTGGCGCGACCGAAACGATTGTCCTATCTTTTCGGCATGCTCTGCTGCCTATTATGGACATCAGGCAGCTTTGCCCAGGATGGGAAAGTGGACATGCCACAAGACTCCGTGCTCCCCATCGATCTTTCGGAAGTCATTGTAATCTCTTCCTATAAAGAGAATTTAGAGCACAACGCACATGCGAAACCGCTCTCGACCTTGGAAGAGTATTTAGAGACCTCGCAAAAAGTCAATATGATCAAGCGCGGGGCCTATGCTTGGGAGCCTGTTCTGAACGATATGACGTCTGAAAGACTCGCTGTTTCCATCGATGGGATGCGTATTTTCGGGGCCTGTACCGATAAAATGGATCCCGTCACTTCGTATGTAGATGTTTCCAATCTGTCGGAGGCACACGTTTCTAGCGGACAACAGGGCGCTGAACACGGTGCTGTCATAGGTGGCGCTATCGACCTGCAGGTCGAAAAAAGTAATTTCAAGCCGACCGGATGGATCGGTTCGGTCGAAATGGGTGGGGAATCGGGCAACAATGCCCGAATTGTCGGGGGCGAACTCAATTTTTCCGATGAGCGATGGTATATCGATACCGATGTCATCTACCGCAAGGCCGACAATTATTCCGCCGGTGGGGGAGCGGAGATCCCTTTTTCCCAGTTCGAAAAATACAATCTCTCCGCGAACACGGGCTATCGTATTGCGGACGGCCAAAAGCTATCCGCCAGTTTTATCTTCGATGAGGCCCGGGACGTGGGCTATCCGGCATTGCCGATGGACGTGTCGTTGGTGCAGGCCTTTATCGGTTCCGTGAGCTGGTTACAAGATGATTTTTTAGGAGGATTTACCGATTGGGAATCCAAGCTCTATGCCAATACGGTCACCCACGTTATGGACGACACCCAGCGCCCAGAGGTGCCGATTCATATGGATATGCCCGGATGGAGCGATACCTATGGCTTTTATTCCCAGACGAAGTGGAAAAATGAACGGCATAAGCTGCTGTTAAAGATCGATGGGTATTATAACCGATCCCTCGCCGAGATGACCATGTACCCGAACGATCCGAACGAAAATGCGATGTTCATGTTGACCTGGCCCGATGTGCGCACTTTGAATTCTGGATTTTATGCCGAGGATGTCATTAAACTTGAGAAAAGTTCCTTGAAATTTGCCACGCGATTGGCGATACAGCATTTTAATGTTGCCGATGAATTCGGACTAAACAGCCTGCTGATCTTTTATCCCGATATGGCACAACGACAAACCCGATTTTTGAAGAGTGCTTCCGCACGCTACCATACGAACTGGAAGGCGTGGCAGTTTGATGGGGGACTATCCTATGGCGATCGGGCTCCTTCCGTTTCCGAAGGCTTTGGCTTTTACCTTTTTAATAGTTTCGATAACCATGATTATATCGGAGATCCCGATTTGAAGAACGAAAAAGCCTTGGAGGGCAATGCCAAATTATCCTATCGGAAAAATGATTTCAGCATTGGAGTGGTAGGAAACTATTTTCGTATGGCCGATTATATCATCGGGGAAATCGATCCGTCCCTAAGCGTGATGACCATCGGGGCGGAGGGCGTCAAGGTGTATAAAAACCTTAAGAATGCGCATCTATATAATGTATCCTTAGAAGTCGATTACACGATTATTACTTCCTTAAAGTGGTCGGGTGCAGCTTCGTACCACCGGGGCACGGACCATAACGGACGCAACCTTCCGTTTATAAGTCCTTTTGCGTACAATTCAAAGCTGCAATACACCCATAAGGACTTTTCTGGATCCCTGGCGATGCGGGGTGCGGGAGCGCAGGTCGATTTCAACCCCGCCTTCGGCGAAGACCGCACCGATGCCTATACTGTACTTTCTGTGAACATGGGCAAAAATATTGCCATCGGTGTTGACGAACTCTACGTTAAATTCGGGGTTGAAAATATCTTCGACACCTACTATTCGACCTATTCCGACTGGAAGAACATCCCCAGAATGGGAAGAAATTTTCACGCAAGTATTTCGTACGCCATTAATTAACACTATACATCTATAGACCATGAAAAATATTAAATTTCTATTTGCAACCCTAGCCGTGACGGCATTTTTAACGTCATGCTCAAACAACGATGACAATTCACCGCTATTGGTCGGGGAAAACCCTATGGCGGATTACAATATGCTGACGAGTATAGAGGCCAATAGCCATGCTATCGAAGTATATTCCGAAAAAGATGGATTTACCATCGGCTATAACGAGCTTTTTGTCCGAATCAAGGACGCGTCAACGGATAGCTACATTGAAAACGCCGAGATTACGTGGATCCCGATGATGCACATGCTCGAAAAGATGCATTCCTGTCCCAATTCCGAAATTTCGACCACCGAAAATGCTTCCGTGTACAATGGCTTTGTCGTTTTTCAGATGCCCGGTAACCCGGAGGAGTATTGGGAACTTGCCCTGGAATATTCCATAAACGGCCAGACCTATAACGCCACTGAACGCATCGAGGTCAAGGCTCCCGCAGACGGGAGGAAGACCGTTAACAGTTTTATGGGAAGTGACGGATCTCGCTACGTTCTGGCCATGATGCCGTTCGCGCCCGAGGTAAAGGTCAATGATTTTTCGGCCATGCTTTTTAAGATGGAATCTATGATGTATTTTCCCCCTGTGGAGGATTACAGCATTGGCATTGACCCCAGAATGCCAGGGATGGGCAACCATAGTTCCCCGAACAATGTCGATCTGAGCTTCGATGCCGTCTCTAAAAGGTATATGGGTAAAGTATCCCTGACCATGACAGGATATTGGAAAATAAATCTAAAATTAATGAACGAGGCCGATGAGGTCCTGATGGGGGAAGATGTTACCGAAGAAAACGAGGAAAGCAGCCTCTTTTTTGGGATAGAGTTCTGATCTGATGTCCCCTAGTGTGATGACAGCCATCCCCTAGAAACAGATGGCATTTTTTACAAGGTCATACGAACGAAACCGGTAGTAGTTGGTTACCTTCCAAATTATTTGGTATATTACCCCTAGTTTGAAATAAATGACAATTCTATCCGAAACATGACGAATATCATGTTTTCGCTGGTTCTTGTCTCATAATTTTGTGCAATAATTTAAAATCACTGAAAAAATGAATATTAAAGTTAAGAGTGCCGCCGTACTTTTTTCCTTGTTGCTAATGGCATGCGGGGGGAAAGAGGAAAAGAAAAAGGAAGGTTTTAGCGTCGATCGCCAAAAGACGACCACCGAAAAACCCGTTGAGGCTTCTGCCGACAGTGGAACCCCAGCTTCCGAGCGGGTGGACCTTACCAACAAGGGGGTCGGCCCAATTGAGTCGGTAACCTTGGATGACAATATCGATCAGGCCTTGGCAGATCAAGGTAAAGAGGTCTATGATCAAATGTGTCTCGCTTGCCATAGAACGGAAAAGAAATTTATCGGCCCTGCCCCCAAAGGAATTTTGGAGCGTCGGACTCCCGAATGGGTCATGAACATGATCTTGAATCCCGAGGTCATGGTCAAGGAAGATCCATTGGCCAAAGATCTATTGCAAGAATTTAACGGCTCTCCTATGGCAAATCAAGGTCTTACGGAAGACCAAGCTAGGGCGGTGCTTGAATATTTCAGGACTTTGTAAGGCTCCAACACAACAATCAAATAGAAAAACGATGAAAAAATTAAGTTTACCAACAGTTTTATTTATGACCCTTGCCACGGTCTTTACCGGTTGCAAGGACCAAGGCGACAAATCGAACGGGGCCCTGACCTCCAATGCGGCGGAAAGGGTCTATGTCGAACCCGGACAGTACGATGAATTCTACGCCTTCTTATCAGGTGGATTCAGTGGTCAGATGTCCGTTTACGGTATCCCGTCGGGCCGACTGCTCAAAGTGGTGCCCGTATTTTCACAGGATCCCGAGAAAGGCTACGGCTACAACGAGGAAACTAAACCGATGTTGAATACCACTCACGGTTTTATCCCTTGGGACGATACCCACCACCCCGATATGTCGCAGACCAATGGCAAATTGGACGGCCGGTGGATTTTTATGAACGGAAACAACACGCCCAGGGTAGCCCGGATCAGTCTGAGCACCTTTGAAACCGAGGAGATCATGGAAATTCCGAACAGTGCCGGTAACCATAACTCCGCTTTCGTGACCGAAAATACCGAATATGTGGTTGCAGGAACCCGTTTTTCCGTTCCGATTCCCCAAAAGGATATGCCAATTAAGGACTATAAAGGAAATTTCAAGGCAAGTCTTTCCTTCTTGAGCGTAGATCAAGATTCGGGGGAAATGGATTTATCCTTTCAGATACGTTTGCCCGGTTTTAACTATGATCTAGCGCATCCTGGAAGGGACAAATCCCACGGTTGGATATTTATAACCACCTATAACACCGAGGAAGCACATACCCTTCAGGAAGTGAACGCCTCCCAGAACGATAAGGATTTCATAGCCGCCGTCAACTGGAAAAAGGCCGAGGAATATATTAAGGAAGGTAAATTCAAAACTGAAAAAGCCGAGTATGCGCACAACATCTTCGATGAAGATACGCATATGGCCACTTCGACCATTAAAGATGAGGTACGGGTTTTGGACGCTTCCGAACTGCCTGGATTGGTTTACTTTTTGCCCACGCCCAAATCTCCACACGGTTGTGACGTAGATCCCACGGGTGAATATATCATTGGTAACGGAAAATTATCCGCAGACCTTACGGTACATTCCTTTAGCAAAATGCTCGACGCCATCGAGAACGAAAAGTTCGATGGAGAGGCTTATAACATCCCTATCCTTAATTTCGAGGATGTTTTGGGCGGTACGGTCAAACAGCCGGGGCTCGGACCATTGCACACGGAATTTGACGGTAAGGGCAATGCCTATACCACGTTCTTTATCTCTTCAGAGGTCGTAAAATGGAACGTTGGTACCTGGGAGGTCCTAGACCGAAAGCCTACTTATTATTCTCCTGGTCACCTGAGTATTCCCGGTGGAAACTCGCAAGAACCATGGGGCAAATATGTATTGGCCATGAACAAGATCACTAAAGATCGGTATTTGCCAACGGGACCTGAGATGAACCATTCTGCCCAGTTATATGATATTTCTGGCGAGAAGATGGAATTGTTATCGGACTTCCCCACTATCGGGGAGCCCCACTACGCTTCCATGGCCCCTGCTGACCTGATTGCGCCTAATTCCAAGAAAATCTACAAGCTCAGTGAGAACAAGCACCCCCATGCGGCCACTTCCCCTGCCGATGTCAGGGTAGAACGTGACGGAAATGAAGTACACGTGTACATGACCATGGTACGTAGCCATTTGAATCCTGATAATATCGAAGGAATCAAAGTAGGCGACAAGGTGTATTTCCACTTGACGAACCTGGAACAGGATTTCGACGTGCCTCACGGTTTTGCCGTAATCGGGGCAGAGAATGCAGAGCTTTTGGTTATGCCGGGATCGACGGAAACCTTGGTCTGGGAGCCTAAAAAAGTAGGTGTCTGGCCTTTCTACTGTACCGACTTCTGCTCGGCGCTGCACCAAGAAATGTCCGGATACATACGGGTGTCCCCCGAAGGTTCGAATACCGAGCTCAAATGGTCCCTGGGCGAAGAGTAGTCCACACCTAAACGTTTCATTTTTTCAGACGAAAAGCGGGTCGGCTTTAGGGCCCTCCCGCTTTTTTAATTACTGCCTATTCCATCGATCGAGCAATCGGACTACGATTGTCTTCAGCTAACGGATTCCAGCTTTTTTGATTAAAGTAAATGCTGACACTAACAGAAAAAAAATCCACATGAAAAAAGCAAGCCTAATAATGATTATCGGTTCATTGCTTTTATTGGGACTCTTCAAATTTCCGCTCTGGCACATTCAGTTAGAGGCGCCTCAATATCCCGACCCTTTGGGTATGCACATTTTTATTGAGGGAATTCAGGGAGAAGAAGAGTTCGATATACAGAACATCGATGGCCTGAACCACTATATTGGTATGCGGACGATACCGAAACCGGAAGAAATGTGGGAGTTCGAGGTCTTTCCTCTAGTGATTATCGCTATGGTCGTCTTAGGGGTGTTAATCGGCATTTTAGGTTTTATCGGAAAAGTAGGCTACAATTGGTTTTTGGGCTGGTTCGTATTGATGTCCGTTTTAGGGGTTTTGGGCATGTATGATTTTAATGCTTGGTTGACGGACTATGGAAGCAACTTGGATCCGAATGCCATTATGAAATTGACCCATCCCGACGGTACGCCCATGACCTATAGTCCCCCACTGCTCGGACATGAAAAAATGCTGAACTTTGATGTGACTTCCTTGCCACACACCGGGGCTTGGATGATGTTTGTGGGTATGTCGTTGACAGTGGTGGCCTTCTTTGTAGGACGGCGAAAGCGAGAGAAGAGGGCTTAGCATCGTAGGGATATAACCAAAAAATAAGAACAAAGAGGAATAAAGAAAGAACAAAGCTCAAAGATATATAAGAAAGACAAACGAAGTACAAAGGCAAGAGCCTTGGGCAAGTTGACTGAAAGGGTTGGACAAACGGAGAACCGATACCATTCCTTTAAACGAAATAAAGAATGAAGAAATGTATAAGCTTCCTATCTATTCTCCTGTTGGTACTGGCCTCCTGTAAGGTGGAGCCCGAACCCATAGCATACGGTTCCGATGTCTGCCACTATTGCAGCATGACCATCGTTGACCGACAGCATGCGGCACAGTACGTGACCGAAAAGGGGAGAGCCTATAAGTTCGACGCCATCGAGTGTATGTTGAACGATCTGAAAAATACGGGCTATGATGAGATTGGCCTACTTTTGGTCAACGATTTCAGCCATCCCGGTGAATTGATCGATGCTACTCAGGCGACCTATCTTATAAGCGCGAATATTTCTAGCCCGATGGGTGAAAACCTGTCCGCTTTCTCTAGTGAAAAAGCTGCTGCCATGGTACAATCCGAACAATCGGGAGAACTCTTTACCTGGCTGGAGCTAAAAGAACGGTTTAAAGACCAATAGGGACAAGGGAACAAGGGAAGGTGGGAAGACCAATTGGAATCACTGAGGAAAAAAAGAAAAGCAATCCCCCCTCTTGACCGGGATTAAAAACTTCCCTCAAGGCGTCGCCTTTAAAGTTTTCAATGCATGTGCGTAGTGTCTGCCTATCGCCGATAGGATTACATTCGTTTTCGATTTTTTTTGATTATTTTATTCAAGTACTAAAAGATTTAGACCTATGGAACCAAGGGAACCAGAAAGCACGACCATAAAGAACATGACTACTTCGGAATGTCTGCAATTGCTGAGTGAGAACTACATCGGTCGTTTGGCATATATTTCGGGCAGAACGCCTCATATCAACCCGATAACCTTTTATCACGATGCCGAGGAAAAGTGCATTTTAAGTTATTCCTCCCCGGGATTCAAAATTCAGGCGATGAAAAAACACAGGCCGGTGGCTTTACAAGTTGACGATATCCGGTCCATACAAGAGTGGCGCTCCGTATTGGTACAGGGCAATTTTGAGGAACTTGAAGGAAGTACCGCAAAGAAGCAGCTGCATCGTTTCGCAGAAGGAGTGCAGCGAACCATTGCAAAGAAAGACGGGGAGACCCCAAAATTTATTCAGGATTTTTCGAGCCGACTTCAAGAGCGGCATATTCCCATTGTGTATCGCATCCATATTACGGATATTGTCGGAAAGTCTAGGAGAGATCAAGAATGAAATTCACGCTGGGTGGGTTCACAGTTACAACTGACGTGTGTCACCGGTTATCTTCACCTTAAGTTTTACAATCAAATGAGATTTTGGCAAGGAATATTCTTGTTGTTATATTTGGCCATTGGCGGTTCGCTGCAGGCGCAAACAATCACCATCTGTTCTTCGTGCGAAGTGAAATCCATTAAAAAAGGAATTGAAATCGCTACCGAGGGCGATACGCTTTTGATTCAAAAGGGCATCTATAAGGAATCCGAGATATATATCGACAAAACCTTGACCCTTTTGGGCAAGGGCCTTCCCGTAATCGATGGCGGGAACAAAGGCGAGATTTTAACCATTTCCGCCGATGGGGTCGTGCTAGATGGCCTCAAGATAATGAACGTCGGCACCAGTTACACCAAAGACAATGCGGCCATTCGAATGGTTAAGAATAAAGATTTCGAGCTACGCAACCTGGTGCTTGAAAAAATGTTTTTCGGTATTTATCTTGAAAAAGCCACCGGCGGAAAAATCATAAATAATAGAATAAAGGGTGACGCAGTCGATGAATTCGGCTCGGGCAACGGCATCCATCTTTGGTATTCGAAGAACATTGATATCGAAAACAACGACATCCAACAGGTAAGGGACGGGATCTATTTTGAGTTCGCCGACAACTGTACTATCAAAAATAATTATAGCCACGACAACGTGCGGTACGGACTCCATTTTATGTTTTCGAACCACGATGTGTACGAAAACAACGTTTTCGAGAACAATGGGGCTGGGGTGGCCGTTATGTTCTCCAAATTTATCGACATGCATAATAACGTATTTCGAAAAAATTGGGGTACGGCTTCCTACGGTCTCTTGTTGAAAGAAATCAACGATGCCCAGATCGTCGGTAATACGTTCGAAGAAAATACCATCGGCATCAGCGTAGAGGGAACCAACCGAATCGAGTATAGTAAAAACAACTTTATAGGCAACGGTTGGGCTTTACGGATCAGGGGCGCGATTTACGGTAATACGTTCACCAAGAATAATTTTTTGTATAATTCGTTCGACCTCTCGTATAACAGTAATCTGAACGATAACGTCTTCGATAAAAATTACTGGAGCGAATATACGGGCTACGATCTCGATAGAGATGGCATTGGCGACGTGCCCTACCGTCCGGTCAAATTGTTTTCGTATATCGTTAATCGGACCCCGGAGACCATTATTCTGCTGCGTAGCCTTTTTATGGACATTATCGACTTTTCGGAAAAAGTATCCCCGGTTTTTACGCCCGACAATCTGTCGGATGATAATCCCCTGATGAAAAGGGTGAGCGGCAATGGGGAGGCGGGGCTAGTGGGCATTGAGCAGTAGCGGCGGCAGTGAACAGTGAACGGTGACAGCGACGGTAGCAGTAAGCAGGTGCAGTGGCAGTGGGAATGAACAGTGGTAGGATGATGAATTGTGAACTGTGAATAGTGGTAGTAGCATGATGTATTTTGGGTTTTGAACTGCAGTAATATGGCAGGGAGTAGGGGAGTGGGCAAGATGAAAGTTAAAACCTTGTAATTCGGTAAGAATAGAAACAGCACATAAATGATTAATATAGAATCCCTGTATAAAAAATTCGGCAAGAACGAAGTCCTTATTGGCCTTGACCTCCAAATTGAAAGCGGAGGGATTTTCGCCGTACTGGGTCCCAATGGCTCGGGCAAGACTACTTTGATCAAAAGTATTTTGGGGATGGTGGTGCCCAATGAGGGCGACATTTCAATCGATGGCAGATCCATCAAAAATAAATGGAAATATCGCGAAGATATCAGCTATTTACCCCAGATTGCCAATTTTCCCGGTAATCTAAAGGTAGAGGAGCTGATTCGAATGATTAAAGACCTCCGGCAAAATCCGAGTGACGAACAACAATTGGTACGTCATTTCGGGCTCGAACCCTTCTTGGATAAAAAATTGGCGACACTTTCGGGTGGCACCAAACAAAAGGTGAATATCGTGCTTACCTTTATGTTCGATAACCCCTTGATCATTCTCGATGAGCCTACCACCGGTCTGGACCCCATGGCCTTGATTCGCCTAAAGAAGCTGATCGAAGCGGAAAAGAACAAAGGAAAAACGATTTTGGTAACTTCGCACATCATGCAGTTTGTAGAGGAGATCGCCGACGAGATCGTATATCTTTTGGAAGGCAAAATTTACTTTAAGGGGAGTGTGCCCGCCCTCAAGGAGCAAACGGGCCAAAAAACCGTAGAACAGGCCATTGCGGCCATAGCAACGCCCCCGGCCCATGCTTAAGATACTTAAATACAGCTTTTACGACCTTATCCGTAGCCGATGGAGCTACGTCTATTTTCTGTTCTACTTGGCGCTGGGCTTTGTACTGTTGTTCTTGAACAACGATGTCTCGAAGGCCGTCATCACGCTGATGAATGTCATTATCGTATTGGTGCCGCTGATCGGGACCATTTTTGGGGTGATGTACTTTTATAACTCAAAGGAATTTACCGAACTTTTACTGGCCCAGCCCGTTAAGAGGTCTTCCATCTTTTTCGGACAGTACCTAGGGGTGGCGGGTTCGTTGAGTCTGAGCCTTGTACTGGGTCTAGGGATTCCTTTCGTGGTATATGGACTCTTCCGCAGCGACGCCATCTTCGATTTTTCGTTATTGCTGGTCACGGGCGCTTTCTTGACCCTTATCTTTACCGCCTTAAGTTTCAATATTGCCCTCTCGAACGAAAACAAGATCAAGGGATTTGGGTACGCCGTATTGGTGTGGCTATTTTTGGCGGTGATTTACGACGGACTCTTTCTGATGTCGCTGATTATATTCGAGAAATATCCGTTGGATACGTTTTCATTGGTGGCCACCATGTTCAATCCCATCGACCTTTCCCGTACGCTCATCCTGTTAAAATTGGATATTTCCGCGCTTTTAGGATATACCGGAGCGGTCTTCAAACAATTTTTCGGTACGAACCAAGGCTTTCTGGTCTCAATGCTCATGTTGGTATTGTGGACGGTCGTGCCCATATGGCGGTTGGTCGCTGTCTCCAAGAAAAAGGATTTTTAGACAAACCTTAAGGTGAACCACCTCCGTCTAGGTCTTTTATTCGAAATCCACCACTCGTTCGTTCTTCCTTACGGTCAGGTGTCGGCATTATCCACATTTCGAAGACCCACAATCGGTGCAGGTCAAACATCCTTCCTGATAGATCAGGTTGGTCGAGTTGCAGTTGCTACATTGCTGTCCTTTTGCTATGGCACCATCGGCTACATATCTTTTCAATGCCCGGGCCACCCCGTTTTTCCAAGTGTTTATCTGCTCGCTGTCAAGTTGTAGGCTACCAATAAGATCGACGATTTTCTCGATGGGCATGCCGTGGCGAAGGGTACTGGATATCAGCTTGGCATAATTCCAATATTCGGGATCGAATTTATGGGATAGGCCTTCGATAGTGGTCTTATAGCCTCTCTTGTTCTTGTACTGAAAATCGTATCGGGAAGACCCGTCCTCATTTCGGTTTTTAATGATCAATCCCTTGTCCACCCAACGGGGTATTAAAATACCGTCTTCATCATCGGCCAATCCGGTAAAGATTTCGTAAGCTTTATCGTCAATAAGTCCGATGAACGCAATCCATTTTTCCTTGTTGTTCTGAAAACGTACCACATCGGCCTCTAAGATCTGCGGGCGCTTGGTGGGGAACGACGTCAGGGTATCTCTGCCCTCTTCTTTTTTGTCATCGTTGGATAATAGGACGCCTGACCGAGACCCGTCACGGTAGACGGTCACGCCTTTGCATCCCGCTTTCCAAGCCTCCACGTACAGCTGGCCTACCAAGGCTTCAGGTACATCGTTGGGCAGGTTGATGGTAACGCTGATAGAGTGGTCCACCCACTTCTGTACCGCCCCTTGCAACCGGACCTTGCTCAGCCAATCCACATCATTCGAAGTAGCTTTGTAATAGGGCGATTCTTTAATAATAGCGTTGATCTCGTCTTGGGTATACTTTTTATCGGTGTCGTAACCTTTAGTGAGCATCCAAGCTTTGAATTGGTGGTGGAATACCAAGTACTCTTCCCAAGAGTCGCCCACTTCGTCAACAAAATCGACCCGTACTTCTTTGTCATTGGGATTCACTTTTCTTCTTCGCTTGTAAACTGGGAGAAACACCGGTTCAATGCCCGAGGTGGTCTGGGTCATCAGGCTCGTGGTGCCGGTCGGGGCTATGGTCAAAAGGGCGATATTCCGCCGTCCATATTCGAGCATGTCGTAGTACAATTTTTCATCGGCATCCTTTAAGCGGAGGATAAAAGGGTTGTTTTTTTCACGTTCTGCGTCGAACAGTTCGAAGGCCCCTCGGTCGCGTGCCGTATATACCGATGCGCGATAGGCTTCCAGCGCAATGGTCTTATGTACTTCAACGGAAAATTCATTGGCTTTTTCACTGCCGTAGCGTAACCCAAGGGCTGCTAACATATCACCTTCCGCAGTGATCCCGATTCCCGTACGTCGCCCTTCTTTGGCCTTTTTCCTGATGTTCTGCCAGAGCATGTATTCCACCATTTTGGTTTCTTCCAGTTCGGGGTCATCGTCGATTTTCTTTAGGATGGCATCTACTTTTTCAAGCTCTAGATCGATGATATCGTCCATAATGCGCTGCGCAGCTGCCACGTGTTTTTTAAAAAGTGGAAAATTAAAGGATGCCTTTTCGGTAAATGGATCCTCTACGTAACTTAAAAGATTGATGGCCAACAAACGGCACGAATCGTAGGGGCAAAGGGGGATTTCCCCGCAAGGGTTGGTGGATACCGTCTTATAGCCTTGGTCGGCATAACAATCCGGTACCGATTCGTTGATGATCGTATCCCAAAACAAGATTCCGGGTTCGGCGGATTTCCAGGCGTTATGGACTATTTTTTCCCATAGTTTGCCGGCTTTAATTTCTTTTTTGTACTTGGGTTTGGTACTGTGGATGGGAAATTTTTGAATGTAGTTGCCGTCCGTTTCAACAGCTTTCATAAAGTCGTCGTCCATCCGTACGGAAACATTGGCGCCCGTTACCTTGCCCTGTTCCATTTTGGCATCGATGAAATCCTCGGCATCGGGATGGTTGATCGAAACGGATAGCATCAACGCGCCCCGACGGCCATCTTGGGCCACTTCGCGGGTAGAATTCGAATACCGTTCCATAAAAGGTACAAGGCCCGTCGAGGTCAGTGCAGAGTTCTTGACCGGTGATCCCTTGGGTCGGATGTGCGATAGGTCGTGCCCCACCCCGCCCCGGCGCTTCATCAATTGTACCTGTTCTTGATCGATTTTCATTATTCCCCCGTAGGAATCCGATTTGCCGTCGGTACCTACTACAAAGCAGTTTGATAGTGAGGCGATTTGGAATGGATTGCCGATGCCCGCCATGGGACTGCCCTGTGGTACGATATATTTAAAGTTTTTGATCAGGGCGAAGACCTCTTCCTCGTCCATCGGATTTGGATATTTGGCCTCAATTCGCGCAATTTCACGAGCGATTCTCCGATGCATATCATCGGGGTTCCGTTCATAGATGTTTCCATCGGAATCTTTAAGTGCGTATTTATTGACCCAAACACGGGCGGCCAGGTCGTCACCTTTAAAGTAGGTCAGGGCGGCTTCAAAAGCTTCTTCTTGAGTGTAGGTCGTAGTGGGCGCGGGGAATTGGATCGTTTGCATTTTAGACATGTTTTTGAGGGTAGGCACGTTGCTAATCTTAGGCTAAAATTAGACAAAAATATACGAACTGTTTTATGACAAAAATCATAAAGTGCACATCAAAACATCTTAAATACCCTGATAATCAACACTATAATAATTTATCAACAATAAAAAGTTAACAAAAAGTTTGAATTATTATTTTCGGATACGAAATAGGATGACCTAATCCGCCATTTCTAAAATTTTTGAAACGGTCGCTTCATGATTTACACCCAGCCCTTCTTTTTGGTGTACCAGTTCGCCTTGTTGGTCAAAGACGCTGATGATATTGGAATGGGAAAAGTCCATCGGCGAGATTTGTTTGTAGTTTACGGCGAGAACCGCGGCAAACTCACGGGTATCCGATTCCGAACCCGTTAGAAATACCCATTGGTCCGTTTCCATTTCATTTTCTACGGAAAACTCTTTAAGCCGTGCTGGCGTATCGGTCTTAGGGTCTATGCTCACCATCACCAGTTTCACCTTATTTTTTTGGTCTGCGGGTATCTTTGCTTCGATGCCTCGCATATCGGCCACCAATCTGGGGCATGCCGATTGACAAGTGGTATAGATCATCACCATGACGACCACATTGCCCTTTAGATCCTTTAGCTCGAGTTCGGTATTGTGCTGGGTTTTCCATTGCGAGGGCAGGTTGTAGATGGAGAGGTCCGAAATCTCATCGGTTTCCTTAATTTTGGATCCCAGGGCTTGCAGGTCCATTTTGCAGACTTCACAACTTCCAGGTTCGTCGAAAGTCTCGTCCCCCAAACATTTCATGGGACATTGGTATTCCATCATTGCCAGATCCCCTTTCTTTTTTGGATGGCAAGACGTAAGGCTTGTAATAGAGATAAACAGGGACAAGATGTAGGCTAATTTTTTCATGCTTGGTAGTTTTTAATCCGTTGGGCCCAATTCCCGGATGCTCGCATCGTATTTTCCATTTTTTGGAATTTGATACCACGGATGCCGGGATCGAGGTAGTACTTTGCTATTTTCTTAACTGTGCCTGGAAGCAGGCAGGGAATCCTCTAAATTTTAGGAACGTCCATTGCGCAACGAAAGCCTAGGTTCTTTACGGAATACTTGGCCTTCATACTTCCCCGAAAGGCATAACGCATAAAGGCGGCATAGTTCATGAGATCTGATGCGCCGACGGCGGCGCTTCCGCAGAACAGATTACTGTCTTTATCCACATCTTTTCTTGATTCTCCAGAGATTAAAACGGAATTAAAGTCCATTGTCCACTCCCAGACCAAGCCGTGCAGGTCATAAATACCCCAATAGTTTTTGAAGGTTGACCCTATCTCATTATTAAAGGTTTTGGGAGCTTCGTACCAATCCAATATTTTTTGGTTGTAGGTTTCTTTCTTTCTGGCGTCGGCGGTCTTTTCATCGGCCATTGCCGCAAACTCCCATTCATCGATGGTGGGCAGCCTTTTTCCTTGACATTCACAGTATTTTTTTGCGGCGAACCACGAAACGTTGGTAACGGGTGCATCGGCCGAAAGCTGGTTTCCATAGGAGAGGTCGTTCTCCCAATCGGCCAAATAACTGCCGTCGGCGAACAGGGGTATTATCTTACTTTTTTGCCAAGCCGGAAATTTCCTAAGAAATTCCAAATAGTCTGCGTTGGTAACGGGATAGACATCCATGGAAAAATCGTCTATTGTAACGGCCGTGGAATCTACCCCGTATAAGGGAGTGTAGGTTCCCCCTTTGATATGCACCATATCGTCTTGCGCAGTGATGGTATGGATGGCAGCGAAACTTACCAATACGAAAACATTTTTTAAAATGGAATGCATAGCTTTCGTGGATTACTTAGCGCGAACGGATTTTACCATTGCCGGGGTTACTTCTTTTTTAGAATTTCCCCAGCTGTTGTACACATAGGTAAGCACATTGGCGACCTCTTCGTCGGATAGCGTCTGAGCGGTCATTATACTGTTGTATTTTTCTCCGTTGACCGTTATTTCACCTGTTAAGCCATGCAAGACGATATCGATCGAGCGGTTTACGTCTGCGTTCAGATAATCCGATTCTGCCAATGGGGGAAAGGCGTTCGGTATGCCCTGTCCTTCTGCCTGATGGCAAGCGAAACAGGTCTGCATATAGGTCTGCTTTCCGAATTCCATTTTTTCGGCCATAGATTTTGCAGGAATTTCGCCTCCTTCCATGCCATCGCGGAGCGGCATTTGTTGTATGCCACCGCCTTCGGGCAAATAGATACCTTCTTCTATTTCGCCGGAATAGATCGTCTTATTTTCTTCACCACTTACATTTAGCATGGCCAGGGCACCTTTGTTGAAGGCCCTAAAGATGGAGTGGTCCACTAATATTAAGCTTCCGGGTACATCGACCTTGAACTCCACGATGGCCGCACCCCCGGCGGGAATTAGGGTAGTCTGTATATTTTCATTGACCATATCACCGCCTTCGACCCGTACCTTATCAAAAATTTCGCCTATCACATGAAAAGATGATACCAGGTTCGGGCCGCCGTTGCCTACATACAAACGAACGGTTTCGCCTACGTTTGCCGTAATGGCATTGTCGCCGGTCATGGCCCCTACCTTCCCATTGAAAACTACGTAATCGGCATCTTCATCTACTGCCTTTTGCATATCGAAAGGCTGTAGGCCACGATCTCCGTAATTGCCCTTGGTATAAAAATCGCCTTGCATCACGTAATATTCCTTATCGACATCGGGCAACCCCTCTTCGGGTTCTACCAAAATCAATCCGTACATGCCGTTAGCAATATGCATACCCACCGGTGCGGTAGCACAGTGGTAGACATAAAGTCCTGGATTCAATGTTTTAAAGGAAAACACCTTTTCACGCCCGGGTGCCACGAAAGAAGATTCCGCTCCCCCACCGGGGCCTGTAACTGCATGAAGGTCAATGTTGTGGGGCAATTTATTATCCGGATGATTTTTAAGGTGGAATTCCACCTCATCTCCGATTTTGGTTCGGATAAAACTACCGGGCACCGTACCACCGAACGTCCAGTACATGTATTTTACCCCATTGGTCATTTCGCCTTCCTGCTCGAGGATTTCCATATCGACAATCAGTTTTTTAGCCTTTCTTTTTCCGGTTGGAGGGGGCACATGGGGCGGGGAGGTCAAAATAGCCTTCATTTCTACTGTGGCCGGTATGTCGGCACTAGCGATTTCCTTGTTTTCGTCGTTATTACAGGATGAAAACAACAGCACGAATGCTGTGACGAGCAATAATACTGCTGATTGTGGTTGATTGACTTTCATATTAATTTGATTTTAGTTATTTATAGATAAAAAGACCCTTTTATCTTTTACTTATGCGAAGATAGTGTGGACTAGTATCCTAAAATATGATAAAACTCATATTGTAGGGTTTATACCTTGGCGGGTTCAAGTTTTTCTATCGCTTTCACCAATTCTTTCAAAGCATCTTTTCCGCAAAGAAAGTCGTATAGAATTTTCGCTTTGGAGAACGCGAACTCCTTAGCGGAACTGGTAAACAGCTCCTCGTAATATCCGATTCCTTCACGCAGATTAGTGGCGAATTTAAGTAAATATTGTTTTTGCTTTTTGGTGATGGTTCTCCGGGTCTCCTCAATTTGATCTTCCAGGTAGTTTAAATAAATCGAAAGTTCCTTGACGAACATGTGGGGTCGGTCTTTGCGGGAGATAAGGTTCTCATTGCCGTAGATATGGTCCTGCATTTCCGATAGGGAAGCAATTTTGGAAAAATAGGCCATATTCGGACCGGGACAGATCGAAACGCCTTCCCCTTCGGTCTTGGTGTCCAATCCGTATGCCAAGAGTGCCGAAGTGCCAAGTCCGACGCAGGTACAGGATTTTTCCGTAATCTTGGCATATCGTCTTTGGTATTCCTCGGATGAAACGGACTCTTTTTCCAATTCCAATATTTTTAAGTGTTGGTACTGGCGAGAGGCGGTACAGAGGCCTTCCGCTTTGTACTCTTTGTTCAAGGCGACAAATTTTTTCGGACAGGCACTTCCGGGCCTCCCTTTGGCCAAGTTCTTTTCTTTTTCCATATCCTTGGTATTACCTTTCAAACTGTGGAATGGGATGCCTAGTGGCGAAATATTGCTCAAGTATAGGTCTTCTTCCTTAGCGGCCGTCAATTGGTCCAAGGTTCGCTTATCTACCGTGGAAGCTTCCGGAACCAGTAGAAATGGAGTGCCCCAGCCCACGGACTCCACTTCGTAATAATTCCGGATAAAGTTGTGTTCATCGGAAGTTCCCACTCCACCTTGCGCCGAAATGGTCAGGGGCAAAGGGCTTTTAGGAACCGGGCGTCCTTTTTTCTCCAGGGCTCCGATCATCAATTGGTGCACTTCGGTGGTCAATGCCTTTTTATTGGATTTGAACTGCTCCAGAATCGGACCCATCAGATAGCCATCGGTCGCAAAGGCATGTCCGCCGCAATTGAGTCCGGATTCGATGCGGTACTCGGATACCCAAATACCTTTTTTGGCCAAGAACTTACCCTGAATCAGGGCGGAACGGTAATCGCTGACTTTCAGAACAATTTTCTTTTTAAGATATGCGTCCGTATCGGGATAGAAGTCATCGAACTGCTCTATATAACTGTATAATCTCGGATTCATGCCAGCGGAGAGAACAACTGACGAAGCTAGACTACTGTTCGCAAAACCCCTTAACGCGGCATGGGCATCGTTGAATTCGGTGGAAAGTTTTTCTTTCCCGATGTAATTGTCCTTATCCACCTTGGTCATGATATTTACGTCGATACTGCCCATGGGCATGTTCTCCATGACCCAAATCCTGATTTCTTCCAGATCAAAACGATTCTGGGTCAACCGGTGAAACTCTTGTTTAAAGCTTGAGGTATTGGGCAGCCGATTGAAATAACCTTTGATGGTGTTCGCGGTTTCGCTCGTAGAATTTTTGAATTCCTCGAATTTCTTTTGAGAGAGCTCTTGGATCAGGTTGAGGTACGAGGTGATTCGTTTCGCCCTGAAATCCTCCATCTTATCGGTGATTTCGGTATAGCGAATATCAAATTTATCGCAATACATTTTACGCAGTTTTTCCAATAGGATGTCGTCTACCAAGGAAATAACGGAGTCGATTCCGAACCGGGAAACTTTTAAGGGAGTGTCAATGGTAAATCCTATCCCCATTACCGGGATATGGAAGGAATGTGCTTTTAACATGATTTTTGATTTACTGTTCATTATAAGGAAGGGGAGTCACATAATCATTTGGACAAAAGGCCGTGAATACGGTTTTTAATGCTGTAAACCATAATCTGACCCACTGTGTGCTGTGTAGATATGCATTTGTGCGTATTGACAACCTGGCATCACATCATCTAAGGGGTGCCGCACATGATTTTGATGCTAATTTTGCGTAAAATACCGAACAAATATTGGCTTAGAATATGATATTTGTTAGGTTTTTAAAAGATTCGTAATCCGAGCTCCCGCTTGGTACTTTGAAAGCGGTAAGTCCCTCTTGTTTCCTTAAATTGCAATCCTGAAAATGAAAAGTCCGAAACCTCATATTAAGGTCGCATTGGCCTATTTTCTGATAGCGGCCTTGCTGGGTGTTTTGTTACGGTCCTTTCCGTCTATCGACATTCCTTTTAATTACAGGTATATTGTCCACACCCATTCCCACATCGCACTTTTGGGGTGGGTGTACCTCGCCCTGACTACACTGATTTACAAATTGTTCGTGCAAAGCTCCATGACGGACTGGAAGTACCGTCGTATTTTTTGGGCGACACAGCTCAGTTTGATAGGGATGTTGCTTACCTTCCCATTTACCGGGTACGCGCTTTTTTCCATCGTTTTTTCTACGCTTTTCCTGTTCGTCTCGTACTGGTTCTTTTGGTTTTTCAAGACGCATGCGAAAAGGGAATTTAGAAAAACGAATGCCTATGCCTGCATTGTCGCAGCCTTGTGGTACCTGGTAATCTCCAGTTTAGGTCCTTGGGCCCTGGGCGGAATCATGGGCACGCTGGGGGCGGAATCCGTTTGGTACCGTCTGGCCATTTATTTTTACCTGCATTTTCTCTACAACGGATGGATGATCATGGCCTTGGTCGGTCTGTTTTTCTATGTGCTGGAACTACGGCATATTCGAATGTCCCTCACTAATTTCCGGAAATTCTTTTGGGGAATCAATTTCGGGATTGTACTGTCTTTCTTTTTATCCACGCTGTTCGCCGAACCATCGGTATTGTTATATCTGATGGGCGGGGCAGGGGCTATTTTTCAGCTATTTGCCTTTATCTTGTTGGCCCGTTTTTTGTTTCCCTACAGGGATAGATTACGGACCATGTGCTCAAAATGGCAGTGGATCTTCCTGGGGATTGTGGCGGTATTGTTGGTTATAAAAATGGGGTTACAACTGCTGACCGCCTTTCCCTACTTCTCGGATTTGGCGGCTACCTTCCTGAATTTTACTGTCGGCTACCTGCATTTGACCTTCTTGGGGGTAGTGACGATCGCGCTTTTCTTTTTGTTGGATTATTTTGGGATGATGCATATTTCAAAGATAGCCTTTGCGCTTTATTTTATGGGCTTCGTGGTCACGGAAGCATTGATTTTTTACAAAGGGATAGCCGGCTGGCGAGGCTTTCCCGTTTTCGAGGCCTATTATAATGCTTTGGCTGTAGGAAGCCTTTTGATTCCCCTGAGTTTGATTGTTGTGTTGTTTGGTCCGAATAACAGGGACGGATAGCAACGGCGGTCATTCCATTTTTAGTTGTTCAACAGCTCTTGCAGTACAACCGCCTGATTGTTTTCCGTATCCTTGGCCCCGTAGAGTAAGGTGACCGTTTTGTCCTTGGCTTTCTTACGGATTTTATCGAGCTCTTCTTTGTGGTCCTTGAGTTCTTTTCGATATTTTTTGGCGAATTCCTCGAACTTGTCCGGATCGTGATCGAACCATTTTCTCAATTCATCGGACGGGGCAATCTCTTTTGGCCAATCGTCCAGCTCGGCATCCTCTTTTGATACGCCCCTAGGCCATACCCGATCTACCAATATTCGGTGTCCGTCGTTCTTGGCCGGATCGTCATAGATGCGTTTCGTTTTGATTTTCATGGTGTCCTAAATTTGATTTCTACTCTATAAAGCATCAATTGTAGGCATTCCCTTGCAGTGTCGCTAGCTGGTTTGAGCAAAATCTTAACGGCATCCTACGCCTCTATCAACTAATAGTTCTGAGCACACGTGGGAAGGGGGAGGGGGTTTGCTCGCTTAGAGGTAGCTCATGGAGAACGATGCTGATAGATTTGCATATACAACATGGTGGACATTTTACGGGCGCGGTTCTTGGCGATCCACGCCCTTTCGCCGTCGAAAAGTTCGTCAATGGTCGCGAACCAAATATTGAGCCATAATCCGAAGTGCTCGGAGGTAATTTTACCCTCCATTTTTTCATCGACTTCCTGGTGGGCGGTGACGGGATTGCCGTAATACTTGCGGGTCAAAAACAGTTGGGTCTCCCAAAAATCGGTCAACAGGCTTAAGTGCTCCTTCCAATCCGAAATTATTCCGTTGAAAATGGGACCAAGGACTTTATCTTTCCTGATTCTTCCGTAGAATGTCTCTACCAAAAGTTGTACGTCGTCCCTAGTTTCGATTTCTTTTTTTTCCATGGCGAAAGTTGTTTTGATGAGGTCTCGACGGTCTGCCTGTGCTGAGCGACCGCATGAATGACAAGGTCGGGCAGGCAGGGGAAGTATTCGACCTGACATTTGTTTTCGAGAGGTCTCGACTGTACTCGACCTGACAATGATCCCGTCTCTAGGTTTGCCCGCCAGCCCGTTCCGTTCTAATGGGAGTGAATTTTCGGACTGGCCCGATCGGCACAATGATCTAAATGGCCTCTTGACCGGAGATATGCCGCAGATTATAATTTTATCGGCCAAGAACCTCCCTCATAAATCGATAGAGTTCCTGCATCTGTGGTTTGCCTTTATGTCGACCCGCCCTTCCAAAGGCATAGAGAACGAACCAGAGCATGACCATAAAACTCATCAGCCCCAATTGAAGTCCGTATGGCCGATCTAACGAAGCGCTTGAATACGCCCATATACCTAAGATAACAAAAATGGTGGCCACCCCAAAATGTAGGAACATAAAGAACGTCCATAGCGTAGGATTGGGACCAAACACTCCGTAAAGCATGCTTCCGCTGGTGTCCGAATCGTCCGGTTCTACGATTTCAAGTTGCAATTGCGGTGACCAAAAACTTGTGTTTTCGTCATTGAACTTGATAAAAATATGATCGTCGCTACGTTTGACCAAAAATGGTTCTTTTTCGGAAGATTCAAATGCAGATAGCAGGGTTTCTTTGGTAGTGGCAAGCTCCAGCTGAAACCTGGGCCGGAGGGCGATTTCATTGGATAGCGCTTTCATGGAATCGGGATTTTATACGTGAGAGATCATTCGTGACATTCCGTGGCATTCGAGGTGACTTCCAGCACGGGTTTCGGAGAGACGTAGGGAATACCCAGTCCTAATCCCCTTAATATAAAAAGCAAACCAATGCATACGACGAATACCGGGATCAATTTTTGAACGTTGCGCCGGAGTCCGCCTTTTAATACGCTGCTAAAGTATATGGCAGCGGTCATCAAAGGGATGGTACCTAGTCCGAATAGCATCATATAGAGTGATCCCTGTAAAGCGCCGCCCATAGCGATGGCCCCGAAAAGAGCCATATAAACAAGGCCACATGGTAAAAATCCGTTTAAAAAACCAATGGTCAAAAAGGTATCGGAAGTTTTCTTTTTGAGTTCTTTGCCGAGCCGGTTTTTGACTTTTGAAATGATTTTATAAACGGGTTTGGAAAGGTTGTACCGGTTGAGGGTTTTATAGGGGATCAGTACGATCAGGATCATGAGGAATCCGATGGCGATGGACAGGTTTTGCTGCATCCCAAAGACATAGAGTCCCTTTCCGAGCAACCCGAACACCAGACCGATAATGCCGTAGGCCATCAGCCTTCCAAAATGGTAGAGGAATACCTGTCCGAATTTTTTAAGATTGTTCGAACGGTCCACCGGAAGCATAAAGGCAATCGGCCCGCACATGCCAACGCAGTGCAGGCTTCCCATTAGACCCAGTATGATTGCGGATGGTAACATTTCGAACTTAGTAAACTATACTTTCTTTGTGCAAATACATTTCGCTCTCGTACTCATAGGCTACCTTGATATCCCATCGGCCATCTAGCAGGCGTTTGTCGGGTACGAGGAACTGTGTGGTGGACAGGTCGATGGGCAGGTCAAAATCAAAATTCTTGTTGGAAGGCCGATAAAAGGAGACGGTACCGTTTACGCCCTCCGGGGCGAAGTTTTCGGGAAAGGTCAACAGCACACCATCCGGCGATTTTTCAAGCTGTAACGGGGCGCTCGCGTTCGCATTTTGTTCGGCATCGATTTCATCTTGATATTCGAGCGTGGCCTTATAATAGTCTTCGGTAACCAGGTCATGGTTGGCCCGGTAATCGGTACTCATTCGCACTACGAAAAAAAGAATAAAGCTAATGAAGGCGACAAACGCGATAACAATAGATGTTCCCCAATTCAGTTTCATAACATATTATTTCAAATTTCTAATCTTCAGATCTCAAACTTCTGAACTTACCTAAAACTTCGCGGTCCCATGAACATGGTATTGGTCGTTTCAATGAGTTCATCCCCACTGTAAACGCCAATCTTCACTTTTTCCTTATCACTGTCAAGCGCTCCATTGTCGATTTCTACGAACAGGGTTCCTTCGGCCAGTTCTTGCGCCGGTATCTTGAATTCACCTTGGCGCACTACATTTATTGTTCCCTTGTGAGATATAAGTTCAAAGTGTATATCTGGGATATCCCTTGTCGTCTTATTGACCAGCTTATAGGTAAATACATTGCTGATGATGGTTTCGCCTTTGTGCTCGTAGAGCTGTCCGGGCAGTCTCAGGATGTTGGCCTCGACATCGTTGCGCAAAAAGAGCATGCCTATCAGAAGGCCGATCAAAATCGTCAGTACTGCGCTGTACCCTTTAAGTCTGGGAGTGAATTTGAATTTTTCCTTTTTTACGATTTCATCTTCACTGGCGTAGCGGATCAGCCCTTTTGGAAGATTGACGTTTTCCATCATATGGTCACAGGCGTCGATACAGGCGGTACAGTTGACACATTCAAGCTGGGTGCCGTTTCGAATATCGATGCCCGTCGGGCATACGTTCACGCATTGAAAGCAGTCGATACAATCGCCGTGGCCTAACGCCTCGCGATCTTCATTTTTACGGAATTTTTTTCTTCCGTTTTCATCTTCCCCGCGTTTATGGTCGTAGGCTACTACGATAGACTTGTTATCGAGCAGTACACTTTGCATTCTACCATAGGGGCAGGCGATGATGCAGACCTGTTCCCGAAACCAAGCGAATACAAAGAAGAAAACCGCGGTAAAGATCAAGAGGGAGACCATGATGCTGAGATGCTGCAGTGGTCCTTCCATAATATACTGAATCAACCTATCGCTACCGATGAGATAAGCGAGAAAGATATTGGCGATCAAGAACGAGATCAAAAAGAAAACAGTCCATTTTAGCCCCCGCTTCCTTATTTTTTCAGCGTTCCATGGTTGGCGGTCCAGCTTGATCTGGGCACCCCGATCTCCGTCGATCCAGTATTCGATGCGGCGGAAGACCATTTCCATAAAGATGGTCTGGGGACACATCCATCCACAGAAAATACGGCCGAAAGCCACGGTAAAGAAAGCGATAAAAACTACCCCAATGATCATCAGTACCACGAACAGATAAAAATCTTGTGGCCAAAATGGGAGTCCGAATACATTGAACCGGCGTTCCAGTACATTGAACATCAAGAACTGGTTGCCGTTGATCTTAACGAACGGGGCAGCGAATAAAAAGGCCAAAAGTACGTAGCTGACATACTTACGGTATTCATAGTACCTACCACTAGGTTTTTTTGGAAATACCCAAGTCCGCTTGCCCTCTTTATCGACGGTACCGATGCTGTCCCTAAAATGTTCCGAATCTTGTGACATGAAATGAACCTATTGACTGGTGCCGCATTGCTGCGAAGTTGATACAAAGTTTTTCGTTTGCTGAATATGCGCGTCACGAAAAATTACGTGGCACGCACCTATTCCGTACTTTCTCCGGCTTCCAAGGGGTTCGGCTTATCCGTTTCGATGATGACCTCGATCTCGGTAGAGTCGATCTGTTCTACATCCACATTGTCGACCGGAGCATTGGGATCCATCCAGATTTCGCCTTCGGGCTCTTTGGCATCGGCAGGGTTGGTGCCATGCATGTTCATTACGTAACTTGCGACCTGCGCCATCTCGGAGGGTTTGAGATTTGATTTCCAAGCGACCATGCCTTTACCGGCCCGGCCCCCTTCGGCAATTGTGTTGAACACGTTTTTTATCCCTCCGCCTAAAATCCAGTAATCATCGGTGAGATTGGGACCGATTGATCCTCCGCCGTCTATCTTATGACAAACGGCACAGTTACCGGCAAAAATAGTTTCGCCCGCCTTTAGGTCAGAGGCGTCGGTCAACAGTTCTACCGTATTGGCATCGATCAGGTCTTTGGCCGTTTTTTTGTATTCCTCGATTTCCGCTTGCGCCGCCGCTATTTCACGTTCGTATTCCAGTTCTTGGTCATAACCGCCGAACACGTGAAAGCGGAACATGTAGACAAACGCGAAAATAATGGTGGCATAGAACAGATACACCCACCATGGCGGCAATTTGTTGTCAAGTTCTCGAATACCGTCATAGTTATGGTCAAGGATAATCTCGCCTTCCGCCTCAACGGGTTTGGAGCCCAATAATTTCTTGTACGTATTTTTGGCCCATTTCCATTCCCAAGTGGTCTGTTTTTGTTTCGATGCGAGATAGCGTTCCTTGGCCGCATCATCGAGCGTGTGGAACATCACGTTCTCAATGGCCGCCAGAATGCCCTCTATCGCTATTAGAAGCAAAAGAACGAACAGCATAAAAACCTGGGCCATCGGATACGCGATAATCGCCGGTAGGTTGCCTGAATCTATAAAAAGTTCCATGAGCCCGAGTACTGCGAAAAATAGGACGGGAATGCGAAGCCACCAAAGTCTGTTGTGTTTCATGTCGGTAATTTGTGGGTTGGGTCGTGTTTGTTTCGAAATAATAAATGCTAATCGCTGTTGGTATGGTTATCCTCTTCCAACGGCATTTCGCTCATTTCCTTGATATGGGATTTCGATGTCGTAAACACCCACCAAAATAGCAGAACAAAGAATATAAAAAAAATAAGCAGCGATATCATCGGGTAGGTGGCTACATCCTCGATGCTTTCCATATACCCTTTTACGAATTTTAGCATGGCATTTTAAAGATTTTAGAGGGGAGAATCAAGATACAAGACACAAATTTCGATTTTGGGGTCTTGGTTCTTGGTCCTATACTCTTGGTTCTTTTGTCAAGGGCAAGTAGGTGGTCAAATTTATCCTAATTGCCGGTGTATTATCTTTATTTATTTTGCGTCCAACGTCTCTGTTCTCATCTTCATTTTCCGGAGACCATCTCATCCGCCCCCTTAGCATTGATATCCGTGCCCAAGCGTTGTAGATAGGCAATCAACGATACAATTTCACGGTCGCGCATCTCTACGAACTCCTCATCGTTTTCAGCGGCATATTTCTTGTCCGCCTCATAACTCTTGGCGAAGTCGGGGTCGGTATAGAGGTTCTTCTCGATTTGGGTCGCCTGCTCGTCCATAGCGACCTCCGCATTGGCGATTTCCTCTTCGGTATAGGGCACGCCGAGCGTTACCATAGCTTCCATTTTCTTTTTAACGTCGCTTCGATCGTGTTCGTCGAATATCAACCAGGAATAGGAGGGCATAATAGAGCCTGAAGAGGTGCTCTGCGGGTCATACATATGGTTGAAATGCCAATTATCCGAATATTTTCCACCTATGCGGTGCAGATCCGGACCGGTACGCTTGCTGCCCCATAAAAAGGGATGGTCGTACACATACTCCCCTGCCTTGGAATATTCCCCATAGCGTTCGACCTCACTGCGGAATGGGCGTACCATCTGCGAATGGCAGCTGACACAACCTTCGCGGATATATAGGTCGCGACCTTCAAGTTCCAACGGCGTATAGGGTTTGACGCTGGATATCGTCGGTATGTTCGATTTCACCAAAATTGTCGGTACGATCTGTACGATACCCCCGATAAGGATGGCGACAGTTGCCCAAATGGTCATTTGAATCGGTTTGCGCTCCAACCAACTGTGCAAGGTTTCACCGGCGGTTCTTTTCTTTGAAACCCGGGTAAGTGCCGGTGCTTCGGCCAGTTCATCCTCGATCGCTCTGCCTGCGCGTACGGTCTGTACCACGTTATAGATCATCACACAGGCACCGACAATGTACATGCTGCCACCAATGGCACGCATCCAGTACATGGGCATGATCTCGTTCACGGTTTCTAGGAAGTTACCGTAGACCAAGGTGCCATCTGGGTTAAATTCCTTCCACATTAAGGCTTGGGTGAATCCGGCGACGTACATAGGGAGGGCGTACAGGATGATCCCCAAGGTCCCTATCCAAAAATGAAAGTTCGCCAGCCCTACAGAGTGCAATCGGGTCTTGGTCATTTTTGGAATCAGCCAGTAAATCATCCCAAAGGTCAAAAATCCGTTCCATGCCAAGGCGCCGACGTGTACGTGGGCAATGATCCAGTCGCTAAAATGCGCGATGGCGTTGACGTTTTTAAGGGATAGCATGGGCCCTTCAAAGGTGGCCATACCGTAGCCCGTAATCGCCACGACCATGAATTTAAGCACGGGGTCGGTTCGAACTTTGTCCCACGCGCCCCGAAGGGTAAGCAAGCCGTTGATCATTCCGCCCCAAGAGGGTGCCAACAGCATAATGGAGAAAGCTACCCCTAGGTTTTGCGCCCAGTCTGGCAAGGACGAATACAGCAAATGGTGCGGGCCGGCCCAGATATATATGAAGATGAGGGACCAGAAGTGTATGATGGACAGTTTGTAGGAATAGACAGGTCTGTTGGCCGCCTTGGGTACGAAATAGTACATCAGGCCCAAAAAGGGAGTTGTCAAAAAAAATGCCACCGCATTGTGGCCGTACCACCATTGCACCAGGGCATCCTGAACCCCGGCGTAAACCGAGTAGCTTTTCAAGGCACTGACCGGTAACTCCAGACTGTTGAATATATGAAGTACGGCTACCGTTACGAACGTGGCAAGGTAAAACCAGATCGCCACGTACAGGTGGCGCTGTCTCCTTCGGAGCATGGTACCTATAAGGTTGGCGCCGAAAGCAACCCAGACCAAGGTAATGGCAATATCGATGGGCCATTCCAGCTCCGCATATTCCTTGGTGGTGGTATAGCCCAGCGGAAGGGTAATGGCCGCCGCCACAATAATCGCCTGCCACCCCCAAAAGTTAAAATTGCTAAGCGCATCGCTCCACATCCTCGCTTTGAGCAAGCGTTGGGTGGAGTAGTAGACCCCGGCGTAGATGGCGTTCCCGACGAAGGCAAATATGACCGCATTGGTGTGCAACGGACGCAACCGCCCGAAACTCAACCACGAAATACCATCGGTCAGGTTGGGGAACATAAACATAAAAGCCAACAAGAGGCCGACGGACATTCCCACGATGCCCCAGAACATCGTTGCGTAGAGGAACTTTTTTACGATTTTGTTATCGTAATAGAACTGCTGTACTTCCATAGTTGATCGTTTTTCAGTAAGGGAGAAAAAGCGAGAATAGCATTAAAGGAAATTGACGTTTTTTGTTACACCCATGCTATCTTGTTGACCTCTATGCTTTTCACCCTGTTTTTTTAGTTGGATTGGTTTCGCTCGAATTTAAAATTTGTGGCCGTCACTAGCGACTAGCCTCTGCTCTTGACTCCTGTCACTGTTCTCTTCCCGGTTGTTCACTTTTCTCTTTTCCCTGTTCTCTTAGCTCTGTTCTCTCGACTTGGCTCCTGAATTGGCTGTCTCTGCTCTCTGCCCCTGTCTGCTCTTCAATAATTTCTGAATTCTCTTTGCCTTCCCGAATTAGTTCGTCGTCGAACAGCATACGTACCGCGGGGGTATATGAATCATCGTACTGTCCGTTTTTTACCGAAACGATGAAGGCTACAAAGAAAATGATCGCAACGACAAGGCTGATAGCTAATAAAATGTAAATGACACTCATGCCCTCATTGAATTTGGCCCAAAACTACGTTCCTGATATTATACTGAACATGACATTTGTCAGGTTTTATGGTTTATTTCAGTTTTCTTCCCAGCAAATTGGTCATTAGGGTAGCAAAAGCTACCACGCTGACGGAGCTTAAGGGCATTAGAATGGCAGCTATTACGGGCCGTAGTTGCCCCGTCACCGCAAAATAGAGTCCGATTACATTGTACGTCAAAGACAGAATAAAGCAAAGCTTGACGATATGCATTGCTTTACGTGACGCCACAATGTAGGTATAGAACTGCTGAAATTTGGTTGCATCGAGTATGCCGTCACAGGCCGGTGAGAAAACGTTTACGTTTTCCGAAATGGCGATGCCCACGTCTGCCTGGGCCAATGCCCCTGCATCGTTCAATCCATCTCCCAGCATCATTACCTTTTTTCCTTGTTCTTGGCGTGATTCTATAAATTCGAGCTTGCTTTCGGGTTTTTGGTTGAAATGCAGAGGCGTATTTCGCGGAAGCATTTGTTGTAAACGTCCTTTTTCACCTTCGTTGTCCCCCGAAAGAATGGCAAGATCCAACGATTCCGACATTGCATGGAACATGACATCGGCTCCCTCGCGATAGTGGTTATGAAACACGTATTTACCCTTGTATGAATCGTTGTTGCTGATGTGTACCGAGGTATCGAGCGCATCCGTTGGTTGCCGATTCCCCACAAATTCGGGGGAACCGATTTTCATATGGTCGTTATCTTTTGAGCCCTGTAGGCCTTTGCCCAGATGTTCTTCGTATTCATCGAGGGTGATAATGTCCTGTTCGGCGAGTAAATCGTATAACGAACGGCTCAGGGGATGGTTCGAGCTTCTGAGGGTATTTTTCAAGAGAGATTCCTCTTCGGCGGTCAAGGGCATGCCTTCGTAGGTCGCCGTACTTTTCTGCGAGGTGGTTATGGTGCCGGTTTTATCGAAAACCACGGTATTGATCAGGGCGAGCTGCTCGATGGTTCGCGTATCTTTTAGGTATAATTTTTTACGTCCGAAGATGCGCAAAAGGTTACCCAAGGTAAATGGTGCCGCAAGGGCAATAGCACAGGGGCAGGCAATGATAAGTACCGCAGTAAAGACATTCAAGGCCTTGCTGGGATCAAGATAAAGCCAAAAAGCGGTCGCCGTAAAGGCAATGGTCAGCACGGCGATGGTAAAACGTTTGCCTATGCCGTCGGTGAGCGTCCTGAACTTGCTCTGGGACGTGCCTTGGAAAACGGAGTTGCCCCATAATTGGGTCAGGTACGATTGTGATACCGATTTCAAGGCTTCCATTTCAATGGCACCGCGCAGCTGTTTCCCGCCTGCGTACAACTTGTCCCCCGACTGTTTGCGTACCGGCTCCGATTCTCCGGTCACAAAACTATAGTCGATTCGGGCGTCCCCGTTGATAAGAATTCCATCAACAGGAATCAGTTCCTCGTTGCGGATCAGCAACCGATCGCCCTTTTCGATTTCGTTGACTTGCGTGGACACCTCTTTTCCCTCGGATGTTATCCTAGTAATCGCGATGGGGAAATACGATTTGTAATCCCGCTCAAATGACAGAAAGGCATAGGTTTTCTGTTGAAAGAATTTTCCCAACAATAAAAAGAAGACCAATCCCGTGAGCGAATCGAAAAATCCATTTCCCCAATTGAACATGATTTCAATTGTACTTCGAAGAAAGAGCACCAGAATACCTAAGGCAATAGGTACGTCAATATTCAGAAAACGATGGCGGAGACCCTGATATGCCGAAATAAAATATCCGCTTCCGGCGTAGAAGACCACGGGCAAGGAGAAGGCGAACATCATCCAGCGAAATACCGTTTCGTACTGGTTGAGCCAGAATTCCCCCCCGGATGTTTGGCTTGCGGACAGATCGAGATAATCCGGAAAGGACAGGAACATAACGTTACCGAACGCAAAGCCCGCTACTCCCAATTTGTAGATAAGGCTGCGGTCGGTATCCTTTTTTTCGTTATCAAAATCATCTAGGGAGATGTAGGGCTCGTACCCGATTTTTGCGAGTAGCACCACCACTTGTCTCAAGGTGGTTTTCTTGGGATTATAGGAGATCCGCAGTGTTTTTTTTGGAAAATTGACCTGCGAACCGCTTATAGCGGGATTCAGCCTGTTCAGGTTTTCGAGTACCCATATGCAGGAACTGCAGTGGATATGGGGAACGTAGAGATCGACGATCTGTAGGTCGGTGTCGTTGAATTCCGTCAGGCGTTCGATAATCGTGTCGGTATCGAGAAAGTCGTATTTGCTTTCGACCGTTGCCGGGGTGGCACCGGCGGCAGATTGTAGATCATAGTAGTAGGAGAGGTCGTTCGAGGTGAAGATCTCATAGACCGTCTTGCAGCCATTGCAACAAAATTGGCGTTTGTCGAATACCATGGGATGTTTGCCGCAATCGTCACCGCAATGATAACATTCGATCCTCTGCATGTTTGGTCTTTCAGGCACTAGTTTCTAAATTTACTTCGGAAGGTAAATTTTGTTCCACGAATCTAAGAAAATTCCACGTCAAGACGAACAAAATTTTCTGCCCGACGCTCCATTTTGTCTTTCCATTGGGCCTAATAAAGAGCCGCAACGGAATGCACAACGCTTAAAGCGAACAGCGATTAGCGCAGGATTGGCAAAGATGCGGACGCCTAACCGTTTAAAACATGACAATTGTCATGTGGTATGTTCCCCATAAAAGATATATTCGCAAGATTACAATAAAATAGGGTACAATGGAAGACGGAATACCAACCCGATGTGAGCAGTGTATCGTACGGCAGTTCAATTCTTTACGGGCGATGAGCAAGGAAGAGCTGCGGCGCGTTTCGGAAAGTAAGACCACCAAACTCGTCAAGAAGGGAGATTCCATATTTAAGGAAGGGGAAAAGCTTAAAGGTGTATACTGTGTGCGGGGCGGGGTTTCTAAACTTTCGAAGCTAAGTGCGAACGGTAAAGATCAGATTGTCAAACTGGCCACCAAGGGCGAGGTACTGGGGCAACGCTCGGTAATCGTAGACGAGAATACCAATTTAAGCGCTACGGCGGTCGATGATATGGAGGTATGTTTTATTCCAAAGGAGACGATTGTGAACAGCTTGAATTCCAATCCTGACTTTGCCGTGGAAATGCTACGTCATATGGCCCATGATCTGAAGGAGGCCGACGATGTCATCGTCAATATGGGCCAAAAGACGGTCAAACAACGTATTGCCGAAGCCTTTTTCTATCTCAAAGCCAACTTTGGAGAGGATAAAGACGGATTTCTGCTCCTGAAACTATCTCGGGAAGACATTGCCAATGTGGTCGGTACCGCTACGGAATCGTGCATCCGTATCATTTCCGAATTCAAGAAAAAGGGGTATTTAAAGACTTCCGGTAAGAAGGTAGCCATTATTGATGAAGAGGGACTTCGGAACGTGGTCGATGGATTTTAAGGAAAAGCTGACAATTATCATTTTTTACGCCAGTCTCAACTTCTAAGTTTGTGTTCCTATCCCATAGCCAAGCTGCCATGAAAAATATTCTATTGCCAACAGATTTTTCGAATAACTCGTGGAATGCCATTAAGTATGCCCTGGCGCTTTTCAAGGGGGAGCAGTGTACCTTTCATTTACTGAACGTATATACACCTGCCATTGCCAGTAGTCGATTTATGGCCGCCAGTTTTGAACAGGGTACTTTTGAGGACGGCGCGCGGATACATTCCGAAAGGGGACTTGAGAGGATGGTACGGCGGATTAAGAACGTTGACAGCGCTAGTGGCCACCACTATAGAACCCTTTCCTCTTTTAGTTTATTGGTCGATGCGATCCGTGATACGGTGGAAAAACATGATATCGATTTAATAATTACCGGGACAAAGGGAGCGTCAGGCCTTAAGGAAGTGTTCATGGGTGGGAATACGGTCCGCATCATAAAGTCCATCAAGAATTGTCCCGTGTTGGCCATACCTCAATCCTTTGAGTTCGCCGCTCCTTCAGAAATTGCCTTTGCCACCGATTTCAACCGATTTTACACCATTTCTGAACTGCGGCCCCTTCTCGATATGGCAAAAATGTTCAATGCGGTCATTCGAATTGTACACGTGCAATATGAAATAAAGGCCCTAACGGAACTTCAGCAGTTTAACCTCGGGATGTTGCGTAAATATCTAAGGCCCGTTGAACATTACGTGCATACGGTCTCCGAGTTGAACTCAGTTTCCAAGACCTTGGAGATGTTTACGGACGAATTGGACATACACTTACTGGCCATGCTCAATTATCAGCACAGCTATGTAGAGCGTATGACCAGGGAACCCGTGGTCAAACGTGTTGCGTTTCACACTCAAATTCCCCTTCTGGTAATTCCTGAGCTGGGTATGGGGGTGTCTCCGCGGTGGAAATCCTCCGAAACGGATGCGGTTTCACATTGACGCTACGATCTCGTAGCGCATCTTATTCCTGTCTTCCGATAGGATGGTCTTCATAAAAGTCGGCAAAGGTCTTATACGTTGTATAATTATCCCGCAAGACCCGATACACCATAAATACGACCATCGCCTGCCCGACCACGGTAACATAGAATACCCAGTTGAACGCGAAGTTCATGGTGGACATAATCGTTACGGTAATTAGGACTAGCGTGGTGGACACCACCCAAAACATAGCTGAATTTTTCATGCGTTTAAATCTTTTTAATTAAGAGAAGCTTAGTTAATTGAAAAATTAAGAACGCGTGCAAACCCTGCGCTCTCGCATCAAAAATTTTAAACATTACCTTTTTTGAAGAAATTTTTAAAATTTTTTAGTGCTTGTTTCATGCTATAAAATACGAAATTTTCGAGCAGGCAACAAGGCACGCCTCCGTTGTTATCGCTATAAAAAGTAGCTCGAAAATTGTATATTGCTCCACAGAAATCACATTCTACCTTGAGATGATACGATACATCTGCATTTTAATAGTGCTCCTCTATCTTCCTACGATAATTTCTGCCCAAGAACGTGCCAGGGCACGGGACATAGGGGTCGTTTCTGGAATTTTGACCCCGGGCAGCAATAATGCAATCACCGATGTGGAGGGGGTGTCGGTAGGTCACAGGTCCTTGATCCAGGGCGACTCGGTCCGCACCGGGGTAACAGTGATTCTGCCACATCAAGGAAACATTTTTAAGGAAAAAGTTCCTGCCGGCATTTTTGTCGGCAACGGGTTCGGCAAGTCGGTGGGTACCACCCAAATTGAGGAATTAGGAAATATCGAATCCCCTATCGCCCTTACCAATACCTTGAATACGTTTACTGTCGCCAATGCCTTGATCGATTATATGCTTGATATTCCTGAAAATTCCGACGTGCGGTCGCTCAATCCCATAGTGGGGGAGACCAATGACGGGTGGTTGAACGATATTCGGGGGCGCCATGTGAAATCGTCCGATGTTTTGGAAGCCATACAAAATGCTTCGAACACTAAGGTGGACGAGGGCAACGTCGGAGCCGGTACCGGGACCCGGTGTCTTGGGTTCAAAGGGGGAATTGGGACATCTTCGCGAGTGCTCCCCAAGAATAAAGGGGGCTATACGGTAGGTGTTTTGGTACAAACGAATTTCGGTGGTATATTGAGGATCAACGGAGCTCCCGTCGGCCGGGAATTGAACAACTTTTATATGGCGGAAGGCGTGCCTTATGTGGTCGACGGTTCCTGTATGATCATCATCGCAACCGATGCCCCGCTTTCGAGTAGAAATTTACAGCGATTGGCTCGGCGTTCTTTTCTCGCTTTCGGTAGGGTAGGGTCGTTTTCATCGAACGGTAGCGGGGATTACAGTATTGCGTTCAGTACCCATAAAGAAACCAGGGTACCTTATAGTCCCAATTCGATTGAAAACAATGCTCCGAGGGTGTTGAACGATTTTATGTCCCCCTTATTTTTGGCGGTTGTAGAAGCCACCGAGGAATCGATATACAATTCGTTGTTTATGGCAGAAGATATGGTGGGACAACAGGGTAGGGCGGTCAAAGCGCTTCCTATCAAGGAAACCTTGGACGTCTTGGATAACCACAAGGCACGGAACAACTAATCGTGCGATGACCGTTACTTTGTCCGAAGGTTGCTACAGCGGTAGGCGCCAATCGTTGTGACCCGTGTAAACTTACTGCTTCCTTCTCATTCATTGTATGTTCTGTTTGTCCGCTATCGGGGTCCATCAAAATGGAAAAAAATACGGAATAACAAAAGATGCCGCTACCCAGGTAATCAGGTTCAGGGGCGTGCCGAATTTCAAAAAGTCGTTGAACTTATAGTTGCCGGGCGCATATACCATGGTGTTCGTGGGATAGCTCATAGGGGTCATAAAGGTTAAGGAGCAGGCGAACATGACCGCCACCAAAAAAGGTCTGTAACTGACTTCCATGGCCGCGGCAAGACTGATGACGATCGGTGCCATCAGGGCGGCGGTCGCCTTGCTTGAAATTAAATTGGTAGAAACGAACGAGACCAGATAAATAATGCTCAGGGTGATGCGCGGGTCGTATTGCCCCAAGTTGTCCTGCGTAAATGAGGCGATCATCTCCGCACCTCCCGTTTTTTCGAGGGCTGCCCCCATCGAAAGTACCCCGGCCATCATAAAGATAACCTGCCATTCTACCGCTTTGTACGCTTCGTTGGGTTTCAAGACCCCGGTCAAGATCATAAGCAGCGCCCCGATCATAGCACTGATCAAAATTGTGGTCAAGTTGACGGCGGCGGCCAGGATGACTCCAATGCCAATTAAGATCGCGGGAATCGCCTTTTTGTAATTCGTCTTTTTTTCGTCGTATTGGGAAAGGGTGACGATAAGTTTCTGGGATTCGAGACGGTCGATATTTTCTTGTTTTCCCAGCACCAATAACATATCTCCTGACCGCAATGCCACCCGTGCCAGCTTGTCCATAATGATTTCATTCCGCTGACGAATAGCCAGCACCGACAGGTTGTATTTCTGACTGAACCTAAGGTTGAACAGTGAGCTCCCGGTCAGCTGAGAGCCGAAAGGCAGGATAACCTCGTACAAATGGTAAGTGTCATCCTCATGATCGGTTTCCTTGCGTTTGTCGCCGACAATATGATATCCTTTTGCATCCAAAAGCCGATTAAATCTGGATGGGGGAACAATTACCTTTAGAATATCCCCTTCAACCAACAGCGTCTCGGGTCCCACTTGATGGTTGAGGATGCCATCCCTCAAAATAGATAGAATGCGCACATCGAAATCTGCCACCAACCTAGAGTCTACTACCATGCCGTTGCGGTCGGAATTATCGGCTGCAACTTCAAGTTCCGTAATGTATTCCTCTGCCTTTTCGATCAGAAGCTCGTCCTCTTTGCTTTTCGGTAGTAAAAGGGGAGCCACCAAGAATATGTAGACAAAACCTACAACTAACAAGCAGAGGGCCGGCGCGCTGAACTCGAACATCCCGAACTCTTCCAGTCCGAATTTCTTGGCGTAACTACTGACCAGAATATTCGTCGATGTCCCGACCAAGGTACAGGTGCCTCCGAACAGCGCGGCGAACGAGATAGGCATCAATAGCTTTCCCGGGCTAATGCCCGTCTCCCTGCAAACGGTCAAGGCAATGGGTAAGAGTAGGGCGACAACGGCAGTATCATTGATAAAAGCTGAAAATATCCCAGCGAGCAGGCAAAAGGTAACCAAGGCGACCGAGTAGTGGATTTTGGCCAGCTTTATAATGCGATGGCTCAATCCGTTTAAAATTCCAGAATTGAAGATGCCCCCACTGACCACAAAAATACAGCCCAAGGTCAAGGTGGCCGGATGGTTGAAGCCCGAAAAGCCTTCTTCGGGACTTAAAACCCCCGCCACAATGAAGAGCGCCATGATCAAGACGGAGGTCGTATCTATCGAAAAATAATCCCTTACAAAAAGAAACACCCCGATACCGATGATACAGAATGTAAGAATTAGATTTATTTCCATAAGGCCCCACAGTTTGCCCCACTAAAATAAAGCTTTTGGTTTGGATGGAATGAAAAAAGATAAGCATCGTATTAATTTCCCGATTGCGACAATGCATCCTGGTATGGTAAAGTTTTTATAATGTTGACCGAATCCTGATCAATATCATGTCATCTTGTACCTGTGTAGCTTATCTTCAAACTATTAATATTTAAAACTGTACGTATGAAGTTGATAACGAAAAAGGATGTTGAGGCATTGGATACGATTCGAGCTGAAAATTGTGTGTCTATTTTTATACCCACCCATAGGGCTGGGGAAGGGGTCAACGATGGAAAGGATGCCTTAAAGCTTAAGAACGAACTAAAAGCGATACGGCACAAATTGTCGGCTTCAATGGGCCCTGTCGAAGTCGACAAATGGGTGGCCCCGGTGCAAGACTTGTTAAACGATACCGGCTTCTGGCGCCAGCGGTCGGATGGTTTGGCCCTGTTTCTTTGCGACGGGTTCTTCAAGAAATTTACCTTGCCCGTCTATTTCGAACAGTTTCACTATATGGGGAACAGTTTTTATCTAAAACCGTTGATGCCCATGTTTACTGGGGATGGTACGTATTATGTCTTGGCCCTGGAACAAAACTATGTCAAGCTCTACGAGCAGACGCGGCACAGTATTACCGATGTGGAGATCGACGACCTGGTGCCTGCTTCGCTTCAGGATAAAGTGGGGCACGATTATGAACCGAAAAACCTTCAATATAGGGGTCTTGGCGATTCGCAGGGCCGTGCTATGTACCACGGGCACGCAGAGGCAGATCGCGGTCGACAATCGGAGATTGCCCGTTATTTTAGGGCTATCGATAAGGGATTGAAGACATTGCTCCGCGATGAGACCGCTCCTATGATTCTCGCAACGCACGATTATCTATATCCTATTTATCAAAGGGAGAATACGTATGCCCATCTTTCGGAGGATTTTATCTCCACCAGTCCCTCTAATGTAAACAAGTTCGACCTGCATGAAATGGCCTGGGACAAAGTGGCTCCCATTTTCAATCGCGAACGGGTCGAAAAAATAAAGGAATTCAAGGAGCACGAGGGTTCGGGGAAAACATCATCTTCAATCAGTCATGTACTACCAAAGGCTCTGGGAGGCCAGGTCGAAGTGCTATTCGTCGAAAACAGGATGGATCTATGGGGAGTTTACAATTCTGAAACTAACGAGGTTCGGGTCGATGAAAAAAGTACGCCAAACAACGAATGTCTATTGAACAGGGCGGCGATTACCACGTTTTTGAACGGCGGTTCGGTTTACCTGTTGGAAAAAGATGAAATGCCCAATTCGCATTCTCGGGTCAACGCACTGTATCGGTATTGAGGTTATGTTCGAAAGCGGTCAGTGACCGATTCGGCATGAAGTCCCTGAGGTAATTCACTTTAGTGCAAGAATGAGTTGGCGTATCCGACAATGAAAAAACCCCGAATTCTCGGGGTTTTTTTAATCGTTGGAATTTGAAAGAACCTGTCCGCCTTGCGCTTTACGCTTTTGCTGCTTTCTTATTGATTTTACGTCCCTTCTTTTTAAGGGAATCCAGCTTTTGCTCGAGTAGGGCAATAAGTTCGTCCTGCTCGTGAGCGGTTCTGGAAAAGACGGAGTTCAACTGGGCTTCCAGATTTCCCTTCTTCTCCACAACCACATTGGTGGCGGAGTTCTTAAGTTGATCGGCAGCCCTCAGCAAAGCATCCGCTGCGCTTTCCGTACTATCGATAATTCTTTGTCTTGTCTCGACACCTCGGGCGGGGGCATATAAAATCGAGAATGCCGCGCCTAAGGCAGCACCAGTGATGAGTGCCAGACCAATATTTGAGTTCTTGTCCATTAGTTGCGTTTTTAAATTAGTTAGTAAATGTATGGGTTTAGTTTGAGGATTTTGAGCTAAAACGATGATGTTTTTGACGCTATTGTTGAAGTTGCCACCACATCGTAAAGACAAAAACAGTCACTTCGATTTTTTTTCAGACCTGAGGAACGCATATTTACGACGCTTCCGGAACTACAAAAAATGGTACGTTGATTTTCGTAACCATGGTTTCGATAACGGGTTCGCGAAGCATTTTTTCCAATTCGCCGTGTTCGTTTTGTACCATGGCAAGCACTTCTATATCCGAATTTTTCATGAAAACTTCGATAATCTTAGCCTTACTGATGAAGTTGGGAATTTTATTGACGGAATAAGCCATGGGGTGCAAATGGTCTAGAAGAACATCGAGGTTCGCTTTCTGTGCATGGTTCAAGCCGGTGCCTTCGTCGATATGCACAATACGAACGGCCGAACCGCAGAGCAAGGCCATCGACTTCAGGGCGTTCAAGACCTCTGGACTCAATTCTTTTTTAAAATCCGTCGCGAACGCCATTTCGTGAGGAACTTCGAGATCGGCGTCGTTGGGAACGGTCAATATCGGACATTTCTTCACGGACTGTATTGCCGATGCGGTGGTACTTCCCAGAAATAGGGGAATGCTGCTAGTTTCCCCTTTATTGCCCAGTACGATCAAATCGATATTCAGCTCCTTGATTAGACCCTGTACGGTACTGTTCAGGTCTGAAGCTTCCGAAATCAGCTCGTAAGAATGGTTGCCATTCATGTTCTCTTTTTCGATCCGATCAATGGTGACCTGCAACTTGGCTTCGGATGCCTTCTTCCTTTTGTCGGAAACCTGCCCGTCTGCGCTTCCCCTGGTTTTGTTCTTAAAACCCTTTTGGTTTTCATATACGTTCAGTAAAAAAAAGGTACAGTCCCTCTCCTTTAAAAGGGCTGTAGCGTACCGCAGGGCATGATATGCATTTCTGGAAAAATCCGTCGGAACCAAGATGTTTTGCATACAATCAGCTTTTAGGTGTCATCAAGAATGAATTCCAGCTATTCCTCTATAGCTCGGATAAGGTCGGATACCCCCAACCGTGACCGGCTGCAATCGGGGAACATCGACGGTCGGGAAGAAGTTCCCGAATCGAATGTTCATATGATATACAATCCACAACATCAATACCGAAATTTCGATTCTTTCGGTAGCAATACGCACAGTTTTCATTGTTTCTCGATTTAACGAACAAAGCTATGGGTAAACTTAGATATAGAACATGATATCGGTCATGTTCGGCGGCAAATGGCGTTCTGAACAGCGCGAAAGTAGTTAATCGGTCAGTCCGTAAACCTGCTTTGCGATTTCCAACTCTTCATTCGTGGGGATTACCAACACCTTGACCTTGGAATCCACTGTGCTTATTTCCCGTAGGATGTCGGACCTCTTGTCGTTTTTGACATCGTCAAGCTGAAGCCCGAAGTACTCCATATCGGTACAGATCAATTTTCTTAGCATCGTCGAATTCTCGCCTATTCCCGCGGTAAAGACCACCGCGTCGAGTCCGTTCATGGCGGCGGCGTAGGCCCCGATGTACTTTTTGATCCGGTAGGCGTTCATGTCAAGTGCCAGCAGGCAGGTGGCGTCCCCTTTTTCAGCTCCCGCTTGGATGTCCCGGAGATCCGTAAATCCGGTCAGCCCGAGCATGCCGCTTTTTTTGTTCAAAAGGATATTTACTTCCTCTGAAGTATATCCCAACCTATTTATGAGATGGAAAATGATGGAAGGATCGATATCGCCGCTTCTGGTGCCCATAATCAAGCCCGTAGTAGGTGCGAATCCCATGCTGTGATCCACACTTTTTCCGTCGATGACGGCGGTCATACTGCAGCCGTTTCCTAGATGGATGGATATGATTTTCGGGGATTCCCGCTTTAGATATGCTATCGCTTTCTCGGACACATATTTATGGCTCGTGCCGTGAAAGCCATACACCTTGATCTTATTTTCCGTGAAGTAGGAATTCGGGAGGGCGTATTTACGTGCTTTCACGGGCATGGACTGGTGGAAGGCCGTATCGAATACGGCGACTTGTTTCGCGTTTGGGAATAGCATCTCCGCAATCTGGATACCTTTTAGATTATGGGGATTGTGCAAAGGCGCCAAGGCCGAGAATTCCTGTATTTCTTCCTTGACCTTTTCCGTAACAACGACCGTTTCTGCGTAGGAATCGCCCCCGTGCACGACCCGGTGGCCTATGGTATCTATTTCATCCGTATTTGTTATAGCGCCCTTTACCGGATCGAGCAGCAACCCTGCGATTCGTTGCAACGCCTCGCTATGGGTGGCAATGGCCTCCTGCTCTTTAATCTGTGCGGAGTCTGACCGGTAGATAATCAGGGCGTTAGGGGCTCCGATACGCTCTACTAACCCCGAGCAAATGACCTTTTCGGAAGGCATTTGCATCAGTTGGAATTTTATGGAGGAGCTCCCAGCGTTGATAATCAGGATTTTCATGGCAGTTGGTTAAGGGTTAAAGTGGGTCGCAATAATTTGATTTTTTGGTTTTACCATTATTCCTTTGAAATAAAACGGATGGGATGCAGTGTAGATCAAAGGACGAAAGGAAGGAACAAGAACTATGAAAGGGCACAGGGGTGCTTTCGGCATGGGCCTGCCTTTTTCGGATTTTCAGGACAGGGTTCACGCTATTTTCCTTACTTTTTCCATCAACGAGGCTTTCCAATGCGCCTCTCTCAAATTTCCACAAAATTAAGAAGTACAACCGATTTTGTCACCCGTCACCCGTCATCAGTCCCCGGTCTCTTCTCTCCGTTCACTTATCTTTTGATTCTTGGCTCTTTCGCAGGTCCTCCGTCATCCGTCACCCTTCTCTGTTTCTCTTCTCTCTTTTCTATTACTCAAATCCCCTGCGCCTGTATTGCCGTAATCACCACTGTATTGAAAATGTCATCTACGGTACAGCCTCGGCTGAGATCGTTCACCGGCTTGTTCAGGCCCTGAAGCATAGGGCCAATGGCCAGGGCCCCGGTTTCACGCTGTACCGCTTTATAAGTGTTATTGCCGGTATTAAGGTCGGGAAAAATAAACACGGTGGCCTTACCCGCTACTTGTGAATTCGGCAACTTGCTCTGTCCCACTTTAAGATCTACGGCGGCGTCGTACTGTATCGGTCCCTCGACCTTTAGGTCGGGGCGTTTTCTTTTGACGATCTCGGTCGCCTGCCGCACTCGGTCGACATCTTCGCCACTGCCCGATGCCCCGGACGAATAGGAGAGCATGGCAATCCGAGGTTCGATACCGAAGGCGGTGCTGGTGTCCGCCGAGCTTATCGCAATTTCCGCCAGCTGTTCCGCATTCGGGTTGGGGTTGATGGCGCAGTCACCGAAAACGACGACCCGATCGGGTAGGCACATAAAAAACACGGACGATACCAACGAGACCTCCGGTTTGGTCTTTACGAACTGTAAGGCGGGCAGAATCGTGTGCTGGGTGGTGTGTATAGCTCCTGAGACCATCCCATCGGCATGGCCCTGATAGACCATCATGGTGCTGAAATAGGAGACATCTTCCATCAGGTCGCGGGCCATGGTCAAATCCACGTTCTTGTGTTTCCGCAGCTCGTAGAGGGTTCTAGCGTAATCCTCAAAATTGGGGGAGGCAACGGGATCAACAATATCGACTTTTTCCAAGTCCAAGACCAGCTCCAGTTTCCCCATCTTGTCCACAATCAGTTCGCGATTTCCCAACAATGTGATCTTTACGGCATCGATATCCGTCAGCAACTTGGCGGCGGTCAAGATTCTCGGGTCCGTAGCCTCGGGCAGTACAATATGTTTTTTATGGGTCTTCGCGCGCTTCAGCAGATTGTACTGAAACATTCTCGGGGTAATGCCATCTGCCTGAAAGGTGACCAGGCTCTCTGCCAAGGCATCGGTGGAGATATATTTATCGAAATCGCTAATGGATGTCCTGATTTTATCGGTATTCTCGGCGTACATCTGTGATTTGATGGCACCGATGCGGTTTGCCATCGCAAAGGTGCCGCCCTTGACCGAGATGATCGGGACCACTTCGGAAAGGCCCTCGATCAATTTTTGTATGGGTTCCTCGGGAACAATGCCCCCCGTTAGCACGATGCCGGAGATGGCAGGGTAATTGGCCGAAAGGTTCGCCTGTAAAGCCCCTAGAATAATATCGGCCCTATCGCCCGGAGTGATTACAAGCCCGTTTTCATTGAGGTGTTTGAGGTAGTTGCGCAACTGCATGGCCCCGACGCTGAATCCGTTGACCTGGTTGTTGACGTAGTTTTCCCCAAAAAGGATCTTTCCGTTCAGGCTGTCGCAGATTTCCTTGACCGAAGGGTTCGCCAATAAGGGATTCAAGGGGATGGCATTGACCAAAACCGAGCTAGGAAGTTGGTTTCGCAGTCCGGTAACCACAAGGTCAACATTTTCCGGAAGTACTTTGTTCCCGATAACCGCTAACACCTTTACGCCCTTATCCTTAAAGGTATCGTAGGCGATTTGAAGATTGCCGACCAGCCCTTCCAAGGTTTTTCCCACCCCGCTGGCCAAGAGGATGGCGGGAATGCCCAGGTTTTTCGCGATGACTACGTTGATGTCGAACTCGATGATGGTGCCTTCCCCAGAAAAACTGGTGCCTTCCACCAGCACAAAATCGCAACGCTCCTCGACCGCTTTATACTTCTCGATAATCTTGCCGATGATTTCGTCATCCCGGTCCTCGTTCTTTCTTTGTATGACTTCGCTGCGGGTAAAGGCATATGCATCGGAGAAGGGAATGTCGAGATTAAAATAGGTGGAGACGGTATTGATATGGTTATCGATGCCGCCAGGCTCGAAATCATCGATAATCGGCCTAAAATAACCTACTTTGGCGGCTTTGCCCAACAACAATTGCATCAGCCCCAATGAGATGATGGATTTACCGCTATCGGGTTCGGTAGTGGCAATATACACTGCTTTGCTCATGAAGAGAATTTTTCGATGGCAAAGATAGCGGTATGGCCTTTTATTCGAATGGGATTTCGGATAAAATATATTCTAGTGCTAGGTCAACCTATCATGGCCTACGGGCAAGACCTTATACCGCAATATTGTCGGTCTTGTCCATCCTTTCCCAATTGCGATGCTGGGCTATGGCGTTGATGAAATCGTCAACACTGCCGTTGATGAGAATGGCTTTATCCTCCTTGTTATCCGCGAAGGCACATTTCTCCAGAACTTGCTCCCCTTCGTTATCCACCGCTATCGCCTTACAATGTTTAAAGGTTTCGTTGACAAACTTGACGAATTTGGATTTCTTGAGCAGGGCATCGACGGATTTTTGTCCCCCGGGAACATACACGGCATCGTATAGCACACTTTCCGTGGTCATGATGGAGGCATCTACCTCATGTTCCATGTCGGTATCACAAGTCACCGTACCACCGTGGGGAGCGATAATCTTGACCATGGCATTTTCTTTTTCCAAAGCGGATTTCATCGTGTCAAAGTCCTCCATGGAGAATCCGTCGCCCACCAAACAGGCGATCTGCCGCGTGGCGATCGTATCGAATTCGTTGTTCGCCTGGCTCAGGGCGGGAGCCTTGTCCAGATAATTCTTTTTCTTCCCCGGTTGATGGTCTTCCACCTTGGCATCGGCCCCTATGGCCTGATTGATGGGGCGTTCGATATCCTCGGGAATATCCAGTCCCAAATTCGCCGCCACCTCTTCCGCCAAATCCTCGTCTATTTGTGCCACAAGCCACAGCATCCGTTGTTGGATATGTTTATGGGTGCACTTACCGAGTTCGAAGGAATAGGCTTCGACAACGTGTTTCTTTTCCCAATCGGCCAAACTTCTGTAGAAAAGTGCCGGCTGGGAGAAGTGGTCGCTGAAGCTTTCGCTGCGGGTTCGGATTTTTTTGGCATCGATCCGCTCTTGATAGCTTTCAAAGCCCCCTTTGTCAACCGAAGAAAGATGGGGGCAACCGCCGCCCAGCGTATTGGGGAAGTAAGCCGTTTGGCCTTTCGGAACATCCATCTGCATATGACCGTCCCTTTGGTTATTGTGAACGGGTGCCACCGGCCTATTGATGGGAATTTGATGGAAATTGGGAGAGCCCAATCTCGAAAGTTGGGTATCCCTATACGAAAACAAGCGCCCCTGTAGCAAGGGATCGTTGGTGAAATCGATTCCCGGGACGATGCTTCCGGGAAGAAATGCTACTTGCTCCGTTTCGGCAAAGAAATTTTCCGGATTCCGGTCGAGTACCATCCTTCCTATACGCTGAACGGGCACCATTTCTTCGGGAATCAGTTTGGTAGGATCTAAGAGATCGAATTCAAATTTGTGCTCATCGGCTTCGGGAACGACCTGTATGCCGAGTTCCCACTCCGGAAACTGACCTGCCTCTATGGCATCCCAAAGGTCCCGACGGTGAAAGTCGGAATCCGCGCCGCTAATTTTTACGGCCTCGTCCCAAGTTACGGAATGTACCCCTAACTTTGGCTTCCAATGAAATTTAACAAAATGGGCCTTTCCCTCTTCGTTGATCAAACGGAACGTGTGGATACCAAAACCTTCCATCATCCGAAAACTGCGGGGAATGGCCCGATCGCTCATCAGCCATATCTGGTTGTGCAAGGTTTCCGGGGTCAGCGATACAAAGTCATAAAAGGTGTCATGGGCCGATGCCGCCTGGGGTATTTCGTTATTGGGTTCGGGCTTGACCGCATGGACCAAATCGGGAAATTTCATGGCATCCTGAATAAAGAAAATAGGCATGTTGTTTCCGACCAGGTCCCACGTGCCTTCCTCGGTATAGAATTTGACCGCAAACCCGCGTACGTCGCGGGCCAAATCGGTGGAGCCTTTAAATCCGGCCACGGTGGAGAAGCGAACGAATACCGGTGTTTTTCTCGAGGTATCGGTGAAAATACCGGCCTTCGAATACTTTTCAATGCTTTCGTAGAGCTCGAAATACCCGTGGGCACCACTTCCGCGGGCATGTACGATTCGTTCGGGGATACGTTCATGGTCGAAACTGTGGATTTTTTCCCGCAACAAAAAATCCTCCAATAACGTAGCGCCCCTAGCACCTGCTTTTAGCGAATTGTTGGTGTCGGTTACCTTGAGTCCCTGTCTCGTGGTCAAAGGCTTGTCCTTACCGTCAACGGTAAACTTGTCCAGTTGCTCTTTTTTTGCATTGTCTTGGTTCGATTGGGATTTGTCCTTGGCCATTTTTCCTGTCTTTAGGTTTGACTATACGATTGTAGCTCCCATTACTGGGTTTAAGTAATAGACCTTGAAAGTAGGTAAGGGTGCAGAATCGGTGTAACCCAATCCGAAGTTTTATTGACCCGATTATAATCGGCATCCTGAAATTTGTGGGTAGCCTTGGATACCTAAACCGAGGTAGTTCGATTTGCCTGCAACCTTATCCATTTGACATGATGGCAAAAACTAAGGTAAGAAGTAGCATAAAGATGATAAACAAATTGTAATGTCGGCGTTTGCGTCTTGTTTTGGGAGATTTCATACAGTTCTTTTATTACTAGCTTCAATGATAACGCGAACTTTGGTGATTCGGTATAGATAGATGGGATTGCAGGTGTTTTTAAAATTTTGTATATCTTGGGGCATCCTAAACAACGTCCCCAATAATGAGCTGGCTTGAAATAACAACGTTGATTCTCAATTTGTTGTTCTGTGTTCCTACGCTGGCTTCGATGACCACCTTAGATATGTGGTGGGTCAGGGGGTTCGACTTTCCAAGGGTTCAAATATCCGTCTTGATCTTATTGAATATTATCCTTGCCCTATTTGTCTATGATTTCACCGAGACCTGGCATTTTATCGTAATTGGAGCTCTAATCTTTAGCTTGATGTATCAGTTCAGGCTAATTTTTCCCTATACCGTTCTGGCCAATAAACAGGTGATAGAGTATGACGGACCGGAAAATGACCAAAATATTTCCATTTTAGTGTGCAACGTGCTGACCCCGAACCGGGGCTATAAAGCACTGAAAGAACTTGTCAAGGATGAAGATCCTGACCTATTTCTCACCTTAGAGACGGATAGTGAATGGGAGAAGGCTTTGGAACCCTTGGAAGATACATACATCCATAACGTAAAGGTTCCGTTGGATAACCTGTACGGGATGCACCTGTATTCAAAACTTCCCTTGAAGAATATGGAGGTCAAATATCTGGTCAAGGATGATATTCCCTCCATCCATGGTACGTTGGAACTTCACGGTGGTAAGAAGGTCGCCATTCATTGCCTGCATCCTAGACCTCCTAGTCCCACCGAAAGCGATACCTCGACAAATCGCGATGCGGAACTATTGTTGGTCGCCCGTGAAATCGATCCGGAGGCGGGACCTAGACTGGTGTTCGGAGACTTTAACGATGTCGCCTGGTCCAGAACGACCCGGCTGTTCCAAAAAATAAGCGGACTGCTCGACCCGCGGCAGGGGAGGGGTTTCTACAATACCTACCATGCGGATTATCGGTTGCTGCGATGGCCTTTGGACCATGTTTTTCATACGGACGACTTTTCCCTCGTGGATCTCCGTCGGGCCAGAAATATCGGTTCCGACCACTTTCCTATGTATATCAAACTGAATTACACGCCTGAGGCGCAATGGAAGCAGGATGCTCCTGAGGCCGATGACGAGGAAAAGCGATGGGCCGACGAAAAAATTGAAGACGCAGAATGAGGTTTTCATTCGCCATAAAATGCGTAAAATGCTTATTATTTAAGCAAAACTGTTATATTCCTGTTTAGGATGGGGATATATTTGGCGCTTTACGATCAGTGAACCTGTAGGCTTCTGCGTTCTCTAGGTTTTTTGAATTCTGAAGAAAGCTGCGTTACTTGATTCCCTCCCTGGTAAAGAAGCGCGATTGCCTTGAAACATCTCTCCGAAGTCGGACACAATCATGGAAAAAGGGAATTAACGGAAAGAGGTACAAAATGAAAACATTCTATGTGAGTTCGTTACCATTGCGGGACGTGATATCGGATGTTGCCAGGGAATTTGGCACGGATGTTACCGAAAGTTGTGGAATCTTTGAGGTGAAAATTCCCGAGTTGTTCGGGTGTGGAACTATAACCGGTACTGATTTCGACGATGGGCTCGGACTCATCAGATACGACTGCACCTTCAAAGAAGATGTCATTTTTGAATACTCCCTGGACAAGGTCCATCCGGTGAAGTTCCTTTTCTGTTTGGAGGGTGATATTAGCCATAAATTTATGAACGAGTCGGACTGGCATGAAATCCCGAAGTACAAGAATGCCATTGTGGCCAGTTCGGCCTACCACGGTCATTCTGTGCGGTTCCGGGCCGGGCAGCGTACCCTGTACAACAGCTTGGAGCTGGAGCGCAGAAAATTTCAAGGCAAGATCAGTTGCGAGCCCCATGCCATCGCCAAATCATGGCGGGACATGCTCAATGACGTCACCGCCAAAAAAACATTCTACCACGACGGATTTTACAGTTTGAAACTATCGGGACTGTTCGAGGAATGGAATTTGTACGATCGTACCGATTTTCTAATGAAGCTGTACCTAGAGGGTTTGGCCTATAAGATTCTAACCCTGCAAATAACCCAATTTCAAGACGATATCAAGTCGGAGGGCAAAAAGACCTTGCTCCGGAAATCCGAGCTGAAACAACTGATGAAGGCGGTGGAAATTATAGAGGATAGCTTGGAAGATTTGCCGACTATCAATGACCTCGCTTCCGAAGTCGGCCTTAATGCCAATAAGCTGCAACAGGGTTTTAGAGAGATGTATGATAAGACCGTAAACAAATACATTCGCGAGAAACGATTGGAAACGGCCAGAACCTTGCTGCTCAATACCGATGATACCCTTAGCGCAATTGCGGCAAGGGTGGGCTATAAAAGCCAAAGTTACTTATCCAAAATGTTCCGGGAAAATTACGGTTTGCTTCCCTCGGAATTTCGTCGCGATAAAGAGCAGAGAAAATTTCGTCCGGATGAGGGACTAAATTTGAAGGAGCCGTACAACACCTAGTAAAAAATCTCTCCCTACGGAGAACCTTTCAACTGCCGCATGTTGTGGTTTAATCGCGCTTACGAGTCAATCCCCCTTATTTTCATTATCCTTAGTCCCAATACTGCTAGGCTTTATGCCATTGCTGTATCTCTTTGCGTAAACGTAGGTGAACTCCGCGCCGAAAAAAAGGATCAAACAGGAGTAAGAGGCCCATAGTAGAATGAGTACTATAGATCCTGCGGCCCCATAGGTCGATCCGGGCTCCATTTGGGAAAAATAAAGACTTAATAGCGATTTACCGATGATAAAAAGCAATGCGGTCAAGAATGCGCCTTTCCATAGAATTTCCCACTTGATCTTGACATCGGGCAAGTACTTGAACATGAGTGCGAACAGCAAGGTTATAATCCCTATCGAGACGATGGTATCGATAGCATAGGCCAAATAGACCAAAAAATCCGGAAAGTTCGAGGTGATAAAACTGCTTAGTGCGGAAACCGCGGTAGTCATTACAAAACTAATAAGCAATAGAAAACCGATAACCAAGATAAAGGCAAAGCTTCTGGCCCGGTCAATGACTATCTTTTTGACGGCCGCATTCGGATCGGGTTTAATTGCCCATATCTGGTTCAGCGATATTTTTAATTGATAAAAAACACCGGTTGCGCCATAGAGCAGGGTTGCGATTCCGATTATGGTCGATATGGTATTCTTTTTTTCATTGCCGGCTTCCGCAATCATGTTGGCGATGGCTTCGGCCGTATCCGCTCCCAAGGCCGCGGTGAATTCTTCGTTCATCTCGCCCTGTACTACCTCGGTGCCCCAAATACTTCCCACGATATTTATGATAATTACCAATAGTGCGGGTAATGATAATACGGCGTAATAAGCCACGATGGCACTCAACCGAAACGGTTCGTCTGCAATCCATTCCCTGTAAGTCTCGACCATCAGCGAAGGTACATCCCGCCATTTGAAGTTTTGATCAGTGGGGTCGCCCATAATTTGACTATCCCTCAATTTTTTTCTTCTTCTTTTTGTCCTTCAGATATTTATAGCCCAAATAAAGAAATTGGGCACCCACAAGGGCCAAGGTTATCCTGCGACTTTTTGTGATGGCGGCAGCTAAGCCGAATAGTTTTGATTTCATTTCGAATTGCAGTTTATGTTGATATGATTTAATTTACAAAGGGCATGATGTACACTACCCCTTTTATGTAGAAAGCAATATAAAAGTTTTGACCGCAAATTGTATAGAAATAATGCAATGAGTTAATCTTTGGTCCTAATGAGTTGGTATTGGTGAAGTTTCCGCTCTTATCGGTAGAGAGCGTTCTTCACCAAGTGACGATCGCCCTGTGAGCCAACGTAACTTCTTTTAATTGCCTACTGCCGAAACCCCAGCAGCAGCGGAAACAGCGGTCAGTATAAACTGTAAGGCCAACGCCATTACTACTTGTGCAAAAATCGCCATAGAGAAATTTGGAGCCATGATAATATCGTTAACTGGCAAAACTGACTCCAACTTTATAAGGCTGCCGATAATAATCCATGCCTATAATTGTTATTTATATTAAAAATGGTTCTTAGAAAGATTGGATGGATTTCTCACAAATTTTTGCATGGCGGACTCAATTCCACCAAAAGTTGACAATATCGAGATAAGTTCGGTAAGTCGATATCGAAATTTCATTCATTGATTGTAGTGAAGCGATTACTAGCCCTTCTCTTGATGTTCCATTTCCGCTAATTGTTGCACCTAAACCGTAAAACTATTTTTTCAATGATTAAGTTTAGAGGCAAGAGTTTTATTTTAGCGGAATAGAACATTCAGCATGATGGCGGGCTCCAGATCCTAGTTTTATCGCAGCTGCAATTTAGAACAAGAACTATGAATTTATCACGATATACTAAACGGGCTATTTTAGGTGGATGTCTCGCCTTGGGCGTGGTGGCCTTAGGTACGTTTTTAATGGGACATCTCAGTGGTTACGAAGCGAAGGTTTTAATCAAATCGAGCCTGGGCGGATTGAACACTTTGAGTAATACAATTGTATTGGCCTCAGCTACGATTCTGGCATTGATGCTCACCCTATTGGGAGTAAGTGCTAGTACTTCTTCTACCTTGAAGAAAGACCACTATGAACATATTATGCAATTGGCCAAGCTCGACACGATCATCTTCATAGTAGCACTGGTCTTCTTTTTACTTTTCAACCTTCCGGTTACGGAAAGCGAAAATATCCCTCAAGACTGGTTCAAGGTTCTTTACTATATTACCTTAGGTGTGACCTCGCTCTTGAGCGCGGCCCTAGTGGTCGTGGTTCTTATGCTCTACAATACCATCGTCAATATCATTAAAATCGTAGGGCTGGGCATGACCGACCACCCTTTGGCCGAATCTGAGGAAGAAGCGAATGGGGAGTGATGGGTGCTGTAAAGCGTGATCTAAAGAACGGATGTCGTAATTTTTTTTGCGATATCAGATTAAAATGGGAGAACGATAATACGATTTAGACCGAAGAATCAAAAAAGGTAGTCCCCGATACCACTAGGCCAATGATAATTATAATCAAAAAAACTATAACTATGACTGCCGCCACTTTGGTCACCCTAGATTTTTGGAATATATAGTTTCTCTTCTCGTCGTGTTCTTCCTTGATGAATTCCGTATCCTTATCGTCTTCTTTTCTATCCATGGTTAAATGATCTTTGCGGCAGCCCGGATTCCCGAACACCGGATTGAACAATTGCGTATACGCCCTTTTTGAACTTTACGGCAAGATAATTTTTTCCAAATAAGCTTAAGATTCCAATACAGTTGATATTTGACTGTATCGAAAAAAGTTTCTTCTTAAAAAATCCTGCATGATACGGTAGATTGATCGTTCTAGCGGAGTATTAGCGCCAATATTACAAAAGAAACCCTCTCAAGATGCTGAGAAGGTCTGTGTGTATTTTGAACAATTAAATAATTTAGTTTACATTTTCCATAGCGGTGAAGTTAAATTTCTGTCCGCCGACGGAAACATCGGCCATCAGGCCCGCCTTGGGCTTGACGATAACAATTACCCCATCGTTGTAATTGAGGTTCTCGGACACGCCCGACTTGACAGCGGTGGCCGAAACTTCACCGGAGAACTCAAAGTCCCCTGTCTTGAACCTGTTCAGGGCATCTTCGGTCTCAAAGAAAATAATTTCGATGACCGCTTGGCCTCCGACTTGGAAACCAACATCCACTTTTTTTAGGTCAGCCATCCCAACAATCGCTCCGTTTTCATAGACGACACCATTGCCCGATGCGGCCCCTAGTATAAAACCGCCTTCACCAACGTTGGGGAAAATTACGTATCCCTGTGCGTTGTCAAAGTAGTCTTCAAGACCCTCGGCCTCGGCGATTACCGTTTGTTTTGCCTTATCGGCATCGGATATGATTTTTTTTTCATCTGAATTTTGCGCAAAAATTCCGACCGTCATGGTCAGCAGTATTGCTGTCGTTAATACTTTTAATGATTTCATAGTTTTGTCCTTTTATATGTTCATATTCTTGGTAAAATTATAATTTAGCGGTCCGCCTTGTTATCGCAAAACGTAGTTTTATTAGTCGGATAGCCAAAATAAACCCTAAACCTTTTTTTTTTCGTAAGTGTTTCATTTGAAGGTATATACCAGCTTGGTCCCCACCTGCCCTGAACTAGATGTACTCCGATAAAATAGCCTCCAATCCAAGATGCATGCCGGAAGATAACGAGGGCCAGAGTAACGAACTGTCTTGAGGCAACTTACCGATATGGCGTTTTCTTAAAGTGAACTGCCTTCAAATTGCTTACATTTAGGTTTTAGCAAAACAAGTGAGTCTTCCATGCCAATAAAACAAATCGTAAAGGGGTCAATAGAGCGGTTAAAAGCTGTTTTGGCCCCTGCTTTTGACCAGTATAGCCGACATCTACCCTATATTATCACAACTGCGATTGCCTTGGTCGTGGTAGTAGGCAGTATCAACTTGTTTGTTGAACTTACGGATGGACTGAAAGAGGGAGAATTGTCCGCCATCGATTCTCAAATTACAGATTATATCATCTCTTTCCGCACTCCCGCCCGCACCGAGTTTTTTATATGGTTGACCCACGTGGGTGACATTTATGGATATTTGATCATCGGCGGCATCTTTATTTTTCTGTCTGCCGTGGTGTTCAAAAGCTGGAAGTACATCGCGCAAATTGGTATCGTTCTGATATTGGCCACACTGTCAAATATGATGTTGAAACGATTTATAGATCGTGCCCGACCTGATATCGAACATTTGGTTTCAGTAGCGACCTTGAGCTACCCTAGTGGCCATGCGATGAGCGCCATGGCCTTTTACGGGTTTCTTATTTATTTGCTGTACCGATTTAAAATGAACCGATTTTTAAAAGTGGCCGCGATTATATTCTTTATTCTTCTGATTCTTAATATCGGAATTAGCCGCGTTTATCTCGGGGTTCATTTTCCAACGGACATCATCGCAGGATTTATAGCTGGTTTCATATGGGTCGTTTTTTGTGTTCTGGCGTTCAATCTGATTGAACTTTTCAGGCGGGACCCCCAGACTTGATAAGAAGTTTCGGTAGGCGGGCACTGTATAGGGCGGATGGATTGGATTCTGAACTACTTTTTTTATCTATTGAGTTAGATATACCACTGAATATTTTTGATTTTTAGGGATGTTTTTTAATCAACTTCTAACTATGCGCTATCGATTATGGTCTATGAACTATTTATTTTTACTGTCCAGGTTGGTGAAACGGTGCTTACTGGTATCGGCGAAGAACCTGATTTTGGATTCTCTCCCGATTTTTTTTACAAAATAGTATTAGCAACGATAGCTGGATTGTTCATCGGTATTGAACGGGAATACAAGGGCAAGGATGCGGGACTAAAAACCAACATGCTGGTCTCGGTCGGCGCCTGTGTTTTTGTAATACTCTCCTTACAATTTCAGGGCGGAAAGTTCATAGATCTGACCCGGGTATTGAGCCAGGTCGTAACCGGAATCGGTTTCTTGGGAGCAGGGGTGATTTTAAAAAAGAACAATACGGTACAGGGCCTGACCACGGCCGCCACGGTCTGGTGCAGTGCGGCGGCGGGATGTATAGCGGCACTTTATCTGGTGACAGATCTGGCATTGTTTACCGGACTTGTGCTGGTGGTCAATCTTATTTTTGGACTTGTAGGTAAGAAAATAGGATAGTATTGGCGAAAGGCGGAGTTTGGGTCCATGCCTGATGGACCTGCCCCGAGGGAGTTGACCTCGGGATGTTCGATGGCACTCAGAACTTTAGATACCGTGGATCACAGGAGAACACTGATTCGAAACGGGGTCTCCGCTTAAATAGGCATCGTGTGGCTCACGGCTTCTTACAAAACGGGCCGGAGAACCATAGACGACCGCATGGCAGCCGACGTCTTTGACGACCAATGATCCCGCACCAACGACACTGTGCTCGCCAATGCTGATGTTTTCGATGACTCTTGCTCCCAACGACAAGGCGGAATATGGTCCTAAAATTAAATTGCCACCAGTACACACACCGGAAGAGATGCTTGAAAAAAGCGCCATATTTCCATCATGCCCAAGCGAAGAGTTAGTATTGACAATGCAGAAGTTTCCAATTCTTGAATTGCAGTTCACAATGGCACCTGGCATTATGACGCTCCCTTTTCCTATCGATACATTTTTACCGATTATTGCCGATGGATGAATGGTGGTTACAAAGTGCAACGAAGGCGCAATTTCCGCGATTTTGTCCACCATCAGTTTGCGGGTAAAATTATTGCCGATAGCAACTATCGCATTATCTATCCCGAACTTGTCCATCAAAAGTGGCAGTTCATTTTCCGAGCCCAATATTTCATAGCCATTGATATAGGTCCCTTTTGGTTTGAAGGAATCGACGAATCCGACGAGCGTGAATTTACCTTCCTTTTCCAGACAGTCCATAATCATGCCGCCGTGTCCGGAGGCTCCAATAATAACCACGTTTTTCATTTTTATGGGCTTTAGTATACTCGGTAATCAACTTGGTACTGGCTTAAATTTCGTGTTTGGTTAATATCTCGGTCTGGTCAATATAAGCTCTGAAAGTGGATTAAATTCCCAAATTATCATAAACTTGAACCTTGCCAAGCCTAACTTTCTTCACAATTTTTAAATCTCCGTAAAGTTCAACCATTTTGATAGTCCAAAACGATGAAATAGTATCTCTTTTGAATTTGACCGATTTAAAAGCTTCGTGGAAAGAACGGGCATATTCGCCTTTGGACTCATTGACCTTCGGCAATTGGGGAAAGGCCCCGGAACATGTAGGGCATCTAAATCATATTGTAGATAACAGGCATATCGGATTATTCGAGCTCCATAATCTTGATATTTTGAAATAGACTTTGCCGGGATGGTCTTGAAAGCAAATCGATCTTTTTTCATGCTTGCCGGAATAGTGCCATCGTGCTTCCCCCAAATAGGGAAAGTCTGCGGACCGGCTAAACTTGCTGTCCGCGACCATGGATTCCCATTGGGGACCCTTGTCTACTAGCAACATCCGCTTGATGGATCGCAGGACCCGGAAGCTTTGATTTCTGATTCATCTGTATTGTGCCTCACCGCGTCAGTGCCATCTTTTTCTGCATAAACCGTTATACTGAAAATGCCTGTTCCACCCTTATTGAAAAGTCGTAGTTCTTGTTCGGAGAGGTATTTGCCAAGAATATCATCGGGTATGGCGATGGGTTTCTCTTTTTGTACTTTGATGTTCTGAAATCCTTTATCCTCTAACATCCCAAGGTACTCATCTTTTTGCATGGCTCCTGCCACGCAGCCTGCATACATTTCGGCATCCGATTTTAAGGCATCGGGTAGCTCTCCCACCAGAACAATGTCCGAGATACTGAAATGCCCTCCTGGTTTCAGTACCCGGTAAATCTCGGAGACCACTTTTTCTTTTACGGGAACCAAATTGAGCACACAATTGCTCACGATTACATCCGCAACGTTTTCGTTAACGGGCATGGCATCGATATCACCTTCCCTGAATTCTACATTATTATAACCCAACTTTTCTGCGTTGCCCCGGGCTTTTTCGATCATTACGGGGGTGAAATCAATTCCGATTACCTTGCCCTCACTGCCTGTTTCGTGCCGTGCGACGAAGCAGTCGTTTCCGGCGCCGGAGCCCAAATCGATTACCGTATCCCCTTTCTTAATCTGGGCAAACTGGGTCGGGAGTCCACAGCCTAATCCTAAATCGGCGTCGGATACGTATCCGTCTGTTTCGGAATAATCGTCCATCATAATATTGTACACTTTGTTCGAGGGGGTAGTCGCACCGCAACAAGACGCTGCATTTTCCACCTTTCCCTGCTCGGCAATCTTAGCGTACCGCTCCTTTACGATATTTTTTAGTTGTTGTTCTTCTTTCATGTTGAATGCTTTTGATTAAAAGTTTTAAATTCCACGCGCCATCTTACCCGTGCGCTCGAAATGTGTACGAAACATTTTTGACGCTCCGTGCTATAAAATAATCTTCGAAATTCGTTAAAGCTCGTTTCATGGTTCGTGAACGTTGAATCATAATTTAAGAGGAAAGCCCCGAAGGTCGTGGCCTTTCGATGATGTGTATTTAACAGCACGTTTCCTTTGGAAGGTCCTGGTCCAAAAAATGATGCATCCTTTTTTTCATCTCGGTCCAGTTTTTTCGGTCGATGCAATAGCAAACACTCGTGCCCTCCACAGTACCTTTTATGAGACCTAAGTGTTTCAATTCCTTTAAATGCTGGGAAATAGTAGGTTGTGCAAGTCCGATTTTATAGACCAAATCGCCACATACGCAGGTGTCGATTTCGAAAAGATGTTGTAGAATGGCTACCCGCGCCGGATGTCCAAAAGCTTTGGCGAAAACAGCTATTTCATTTTGAAGGTCCGAAAACTTTTCGGTTTTTGTTGCGCCCATTTATCCTTATTAGATTCATCGCAAAATTACGATTAAAAGATGGAAGAGGCAAATTACGGGATGACCATAAAAGGGATGTTCACATGAAACCCTAATTTTTTGATGACCGGTTCTATGAACATGCGTTCGAAGAACGTGTGCTTATTTCGGATCATGGCCAAAATTTTAATTTCTTTTTTCTTCTGAAAATTGTTGATGGCCGCAATGACTCCCTGATCGGGCAAATCATGAAATGAGTGGGATATTTCCGCGAAAATGACTTTCAGCTTTTTTTTGTTGCTTTCTTGAATATCGGCCAATTCGAAACCCGAAGAAACGTGGATGATTTCAAGGTGACTCTTATGATTCTCGGCAATGTCCACGAGTTGCTGCAATTGCTCCTGCGAATAATCCGGTATATAGTCGGTAGGAAAAAGAATTTCTTTCGGATTTTCATATTCAAATTCCGAAGGAACTGCGATGACCGGGCAGGTCGTTTTTTTAATGAGGTGCACCGTGTTGGTGCCGAAAAGAATTTCTGTGGCCCCGGTAGCACCTTGTGTACCCATTATTACAAGATCGGCTTTTTCGTTTTCAATAGTTTCCAGAATTTCGTAAATCAGTGTATTAAAGGCGACATGGGTTATAAAACTATGCTTTTGGTTGCCGAATTCCGATTTGATCTTATCGCGCAATCCATTTAGTCGGTTCGCGGCCTCCTGACGATGGCGATCGCCCAAGCCGAACTGCGCAGGACTCTGCATGACGTATTCCATCTGATATACCGGAGGGGTGTATGTGTGCAACAGATAGAAGGTCGTTTCTATATCCTTGTATAGCTGCACCGCGTATCTAATAGCATTGAACGCATTATCGGAAAAATCAGTAGGCAAAATTATTTTTTTCATGATACAGGGTTTGGAACAAATTTAAATGATAAAAATGTCAAGCCCCATGATATTTGTCAGGTTGTTGCAAGCCGGTTTCAAACCGGGAACATTTGCTAAGCATTTTCTACTATGCCATGGTATCGTTCGTTATCCAGAAAAGTTGGGTTATGTAAAGTAGGGATTTACATCGGTCAATGATTCAATCAAGATATGACGATCGTCATAATCTGGGCTGGGATCGATGCTTACCTTTGAATGTATTCGTAAAAACAACCTTAAAAATTGAACGATGGATAGATCAAAGGCCAGAGTCTCCAAAAAAAATAGCGACCTAACAAAATATGGACTCAAAAACGTGACCGCGAAGTGGAATTTGGAGGGCGAAGCACTTCAAAAAATCACCTTGGAAAAGGGAATGGGCACCGAAACCGAAAACGGAACCTTGTGTGTCAATACCGGAAAATTTACGGGACGGTCGCCGAAAGACCGATTTTTGGTCAAAGATGACTACACGGAGGATAAAGTCTGGTGGGGGAGGACCAATAAGCCTATAGCCCCGGAGAATTTTGACCGGCTTTATCAAGAGGTGGCCAGTTACTTGTCGGACAAAGAAATCTACATTCGGGATGCGTATGTCTGTGCCGATCCGAAATATCGAATGAACGTACGGACAATCACCGAATATCCCTGGTCCAATTTTTTTGTCAAGAACATGTTCCTCCGTCTGGAGGAAAACGAATACGAAGATTTTGAGGAAGAGTGGCTGGTGCTCTGCGCTCCCGGTTATGAGGCGAAAAATCCGGAAACCTTCGGTATCAGGGCGGGCAACTTTTCAATTTTGAACTTCACCAAGAAAATCGCCCTGATTGGCGGATCGGCCTATACTGGAGAGATGAAAAAAGGAATTTTTTCGGCCCTGAACCTAATCCTTCCTACCGAAAAAGACGTATTGCCGATGCACTGTTCGGCCAATGTGGGCAAGGACGGGGATACGGCCATCTTTTTTGGCCTATCCGGTACCGGGAAAACCACGCTCTCCGCAGATCCCGACCGCAAGTTGATCGGGGACGACGAGCACGGTTGGACGTCGGACGATACGATATTTAATTTTGAGGGGGGATGTTATGCCAAGGCCATCGACCTTAGTGAGGAGAAGGAACCGGATATCTATCGGGCCGTACGTCCCGGCGCTCTTCTAGAAAATGTAGTGTTCAAACCGGGGACCAATGAAGTGGATTATGCCGATAGTTCAATTACCCAGAATACCCGGGTCAGTTACCCGATCGAACATATCGATAACATTAAGGTACCTTCCCACGCCGATAATCCCGAGAACATTTTCTTTTTGACCTGTGATGCCTTTGGCGTCTTGCCGCCCGTTTCCAAACTGACCCCCGGTCAGGCCGCTTACCACTTTATTTCCGGGTATACCGCCAAAGTTGCTGGCACTGAAGCAGGAATCGACGAGCCGGTCCCTTCCTTTTCAGCCTGTTTCGGGGAACCTTTCATGCCTCTGCACCCCACATTCTACGCTGAAATGCTGAGCAAAAAAATGAAAGAGACCGGGGTCAATGTCTGGTTGATCAACACGGGATGGACCGGGGGGCCCTACGGGGTCGGTTCGCGCATCAAACTGAGATACACCAGGGCCATGATTACCTCGATATTGGAGGGCGAACTTGAAAAGGTAGATTATGACCAACATCCTATTTTCGGACTGCACATGCCTAAGTACTGTAAAGACGTGCCTTCGGAAATGTTAGATCCCATGAACACTTGGTTACAGAAAGGGGCCTATGTCAGCAAGGCCATTCAATTGGCGCATTCCTTCCACCTGAATTTCGATAAGTTTATCAATCAGGCCTCCGATGAGATTATGCACGGGGCCCCCTTGATCGACGCACACCAAATTTTGGATCCCCATCTTTAAACCGTTTACAATGAGTGTTTTGGATGCCAAAATTCCCTTGGGCCCCCTATCGGAGAAATGGTCGAACCATAAAAACGGTATCGACCTCGTAAATCCGGCAAACAAAAGGGGGTTGGAGATCATCGTTGTCGGTACCGGCCTGGCCGGGGGATCTGCGGCGGCCACCTTAGCCGAACTCGGGTACAATGTAAGCGCTTTCTGCTTTCAAGATTCCCCGCGTCGTGCGCATTCAGTGGCGGCCCAAGGCGGAATCAATGCCGCGAAGAACTATAAGGGCGACGGCGATTCGGTCTATCGACTTTTCTACGATACGATAAAGGGGGGCGATTACCGTTCGCGGGAAGCCAATGTGTACCGATTGGCGGAGGTTTCTTCCAATATCATCGACCAATGCGTAGCACAGGGGGTTCCCTTTGCCAGGGAGTATGGGGGGCTGCTCGACAACCGCTCCTTCGGAGGGGTACAGGTGTCCCGCACCTTTTATGCCAAGGGCCAGACCGGCCAACAGTTGCTGCTGGGAGTGTATTCGGCCATGAACCGGCAGATTGCACGCGGAAAAATCAGAATGTTCAACCGGCACGAGATGTTGGATGTGGTGCTGGTCAACGGCAAGGCCCGGGGAATAATCTCCCGAAACCTGGTCACGGGAGCCATCGATCGACATGCCGCACATGCCGTGGTCATCGCCTCCGGGGGGTACGGTAACCTATTCTATTTATCCACCTACGCCATGGGCAGCAATGCATCTGCTGCATGGAAGGCCCATAAGCGCGGGGCTTTTTTGGCCAATCCCTGTTTTAACCAAATCCACCCCACGGCGATTCCGGTAGGGGGACCCAACCAGTCCAAACTCACCCTAATGTCAGAGTCCCTACGCAACGACGGAAGAATATGGGTACCCAAAGATCTGGAAGATGCCAAGGCCCTTCGTGAGGGGCGGAAAAATCCCAACGATATCGCCGAGGAAGACAGGGACTATTATCTGGAACGGCAGTATCCCGCCTTTGGAAACCTGGTACCGCGCGATGTGGCCTCCCGGGCGGCCAAGGAACGCTGTGATGCTGGGTATGGCGTGAATGTTACCGGGCAGGCCGTGTATCTGGATTTCGCCTCGTCCATCGAAAGAATGGGCAAAGAACGGGCCAGAACAAAAGGATTGGACGGTAGTGATGCAGCGTTAATCGAGCGCTTGGGCCAGGAGGCCATCCAAGGGAAATACGGCAATCTTTTTCAAATGTATGAGAAAATCATGGACCTGAACCCTTACGAAACTCCCATGATGATCTATCCGACTACTCATTATACCATGGGGGGACTCTGGGTAGACTACAACCTGATGACCACAGTTCCGGGGCTTTACGCCATCGGGGAGGCCAATTTTTCGGACCATGGCGCCAATCGCCTCGGGGCTTCAGCCTTGATGCAGGGGCTAGCCGACGGTTATTTCATCCTTCCTTATACCATTGGGGACTATCTCTCAAAGGATATCGGTACCGGGAAGGTTTCTACCGATACCTCCGAGTTTGAAAAAGCGGAATCGCAGGTAAGGGAACGCATTTCGCAATTGATCGGGAACCAAGGCTCGCGTCCGGTGGACTACTTCCATAAAAAGTTGGGCGCGATCATGTGGCAGCACTGTGGCATCGACCGAAATGAAGAAGGGTTAAAGACGGCGATGGAAGATATCAGGTCCGTTCGCGCTGAATTTTGGGAGGATGTAATCGTTCCCGGAACGGCGGAGGAATTTAATGAAGAACTTGCCAAGGCGGGGCGTTTGGCCGATTTTTTGGAACTGGCCGAGCTCTACGCCAAGGATGCCCTATGCAGGGAAGAATCGTGCGGCGCGCATATGAGGGAGGAACATCGAGGTCCCGAAGGCGAGGCCTTGCGCGACGATTCCGAGTTCGCACATGTTGCGGCCTGGGAGTACAAGGGCCGACCTGGGGAAGCTGAGCTGCATAAAGAAAAACTGGTTTATGAAAATATTGAAATGAAACAGCGCAGCTATAAATAGGGCAGAGGCCTTTTTTGACCTATTTGGCTTTGGAAAATACCCCTCACCGGAACAGATTCGTGCCGGTCTGAGCTTTTAAAAATAGTTAAGAAGATGAAACTGACTTTAAAGATTTGGCGGCAGAAAAATTCCCAACAAATAGGAAAGCTGGTGGAATATGCCCTAAACGACGTCAATCCCGATGATTCTTTTCTGGAAATGCTAGATACGCTTAACTACGACCTGATCGTCAAAGGAGAAAATCCGATAGCCTTCGATCACGATTGCAGGGAAGGTATCTGTGGCATGTGTTCGCTCTTTATCAACGGGCGGCCCCACGGTCCCGATACGGGCATTGCTACCTGCCAATTGCACATGCGTCGGTTCAACGACGGGGATACCATCTATATCGAACCTTTCAGGGCCACTGCATTTCCCGTAATCAAAGATCTCGTGGTCGATCGGTCCGCCTTTGACCGAGTGCAAGAGGCAGGAGGTTACATTTCGGTAAATACCTCCGGGAACCCACAGGAGGCCAACACGCTGCCCATTGAAAAATCGCTTGCCGATGCCGCCTTCGATGCGGCGACATGTATCGGTTGCGGGGCCTGTGTCGCGGCTTGCAAGAACGCCTCGGCCGTATTGTTCGTTTCCGCCAAGGTATCCCAGTTCGCCCTTTTACCACAAGGTAAAGTAGAGGCATCGGAGCGCGTTGCCAACATGGTGAAACAAATGGATCTCGAAGGATTTGGTAGTTGTACCAACACCGGGGCCTGCGAGATAGAATGTCCGAAGGGAATATCCTTGGAAAACATAGCCCGTATGAACCGGGAATACCTAAAAACAAATTTGGGAGGGTAGCGTTAATCCAGCATTTCCGCTTTGTATCACGTACCGGGGGGTACCGGCCATCCGCCCAGTACCATGGAGCGGGGTATTCTAAGGTGCGTAATATTGGGTGGATTAGTTTTCGTGGAATATCAACTGCTGTTCCTCCATAGCCTTAATGATCAGTTTCACATAGTCATCGATCGCTTTTTCTATATCAGTGGGATCTGTAATTTCTATGCTGCCCCGCCAAATCAGGGCCCTCTCCTTGTCCTGACAAATGCAATAGAGCGAAGTCTCGGCGTGGTAAATCGTAAATGGATCATAATAATCCGTGTCGTAATAGAGGTCTTGGTGACTGCGGTAATCATCTCTGAACCGTCCGCTGTAATTACTCCATTGGGCAATACTCTTTCGGAACGAATGCCTGTCTTCCGAACCGATTACCTTTGTAATCAGTACAGCGTCAAAATCCCTATCGATCAACAATTGTTCTACATCATCGAGTTCTTTTTCGGACTTTTCCGAATCCGTAAAGTTGATATCAAAAACGTCGAGGCTTCGCATGGCCTCCACGTCCCTTTTTTCAAACTCTTTCTGCAGTAGGGTTTCGAACTTGCTCTGGCCTTTGTCGTTTTGGGCCATGCCGACAAGCAAAACCTTATAGGCGTGAAAGAGTACGATATCGGGGTTTTTGTAATTCTCGACCAGCGATATATCAGAACATCCATATACAATAAGAACCGTAAGTGCAATAAACTTTTTCATAGGTGGCAGGTTGTTGATTAGGGGATGCCAAGGCCGTTGCGGCCATCAGGGTACCAGATAATTTCCTTTCCATTTCTCGTTCTTTTTAGAAAAACGTATCCGAAGGTGATTGGGGCGCTTCAATTGAAGGTATTCGATTTTGAAGGGAGTGACATCGACCATACAAAAGTAATCGCCTTCCCTTAGATACTCTAATGCGTCGGGGTTGTCAATGTCACTTCCAGGTGCCGTCGCCGTGGTATAATCTTTTTTGGAAGCGGGCCTTATGTTTGTCCAGCGATCGGCTAAGGTAGAGGGGTCTTTTATTATAGTGGCCAATCCTTCGATTTTAAGCTGGAGTAATTTCTTTGGATGATAGAAAAGCAAGCTGACTTTGGGATTTTCTTTAATGTGCAGTATTTTTTTTGAACGCTTGTCGGTATAAAATGTAAGCTTCAATTCGTCGGATATCTCCCGTAAAACGACCGTTCGCAGTCGAGGAAGATGTTCGAGGCCTACCGTGCCCAAGGTAAAAAAATGAAACGGATGCTCTTTTTGCTCCGCCGCAGTTTGCAATTCTTCCTTTAGTTTTTGAAAATATACTTCCATTGCGTTAAAATTTTCTAAGTTACTAAACGAAGCTACTTTCTCCTATTTATTTCTCCAATCCTTGTGGAAAGCACGGCAAACAATGAATCCACGTACCTATAAGACATCGTTCAGGGCCAACACCGGTATTTTTGAATGGTAACCGAGTTCCTGGACCAAGGGTTTCGATAGGATGTTATGGAAAAAGCCGCTTTTTTTGTTTAGGAATGCAATCATCTCGCTATCCCTACTTTCGATGAAGGCATTGATCCCGGCATGTACCTTAACGTCGGACAAGGTGTGGAAACTATGGTCAAGTTCCTTGAAGATGCTTTCCAATAGATCTTTGCTTTCTTGCTGCTCTTTGCTGAGTTCTTTTTCCTCCTCGATATGTAGTATCCTGATACCGATGTTGTGCATCCTGCTGATTTCCATCAAATGTTTTAGTTCCCTTCTCTTAAAAACCGACTTATAGTCCGTTGGAAACACAATTTCATTAGGAGGCTCGGGGTTTGTGAATTCGGGGATGGACAGGACGGGACATACAGTAATAGCCTCCATCATATTAATGGTATTGGTACCGAAAATAACGGTCCTCGACCCAGTAGTGCCCTGGGTTCCCATAATAATGATATCGATATCCTTTTTTCTAATAAGGTCTTTGGTCGATTCGATCAATGAATCGTTCGTTGAAATTGTATGATACCTATGTTTTGGATTTTCAGGCTCCCGTTGTAGCGTCTTCATAAGTTTTTTGAACTCATCTTCTGAATTTTTCTTTGCCTTTTCAAAGGCTTTTTCATCGGGCTCTGTCAGCATTATGGGGTTGTCAACATGATATCCGTCGACCGGGAATACGTGTAGAAAATAAAAATTGCAGTCGTGGTCGGCATAGAGCTTCAAGGCGTAGCGAACGGCGTTCAGTGCATTTTTCGAAAAATCGGTAGGCAATAGAATTCGTTTGTCCATAAGGTGTATTTTTTCATTGTACCTTAAAAATAAGCACAACAAAATTGATATCCGGTGACCATGATCAGTTTTTTCTAAAACCTTTCACATTTTATCGTGCAATGTTCTGCATGACCATAAACGGCACCTTTACGTGAAGACCCAACTGGTCGATGGTAGAGGTGGCAAGCATGTCCTCTAGGTGCGAATGCCGAGAATTGATCATCGCCAACATATCGATGTCACTTTGTTCGATGTATTTGGTTATGGCCAAGGTTTTGTCTCCTTCCGCGGTAGTCGTAAAAATCGATTCCGTTTTTTGCAAACAGCCTTGCAGGAACTTTTTATTGTCCATTTGTCGAAAGGAAAGGTTTTCAACGGGATTATTATAGAGCACATGAACTTTAGACCTGAAAGAACCCGTCATATCGGCGAGTAGTTTCAGTTCCCTACGCTTGAAGGGAAGCATAAGATCGCTGGCAAAAAGTACATTTTTGGGCGGATGGTATTCATAGCCTTCCGGGACAGCGAGTACCGGACACTGTACATATTTCATCAGTTGTAGGGTATTGGTGCCAAAAGTGGTCCTTCGATCGTTGGTGGCCCCGCGGGTGCCCATGACTACGATATCGATATTTTCTTGGTTCACCCATTCGTTGGCGGCATCGATAAGTCCTCCAAAGACCGGAACAAAGGCGTAGGAATGTTTTGGGTTGGGAGAATATTTCCTGAGGTCGGCCTGGATTTGCCCAAGCTTTTCTTCAACACTTTCCAGCGTGGCCCGCTTCAATTTTTCGAGGGAGGCGCGTTTACCGGTTTTTTCCTCACGGTAAACCTCGTCTGCGTAGGTGTGCAGAATAATGAATTCACTACGTTCGTACTTGAATACCTGAGAGGCATATTTCAACGCATTATAAGCGTTATCCGAAAAATCCGTGGGTACCAATACTTTTCTCATGGCTACAACTTTGTACCAAAAATAAGGGATATTCAGACTACGTCCCATGATATTTGTCAGGTAACCAAGGTCGTGGCATAAAAACTTAACTCGCTTCAAGCGCCGGCAAAGAACGAATCCCATCTTCGTGAAGTCGATTCGTGCCATTGGAAATTTAGGTTGTATGGAAGAATGTCGCTGCACATGTTGCTCGGTAAGCATGACGATCGTCATAGTATCTCGCCGGGCCTATGCCTACTTTTGAATAACTCAATTTCAAATAAGATCACTATGGAAAAAATTTCTACCCTTCTTGTACCCTACGATTTTTCAGAAAGTGCCGAGCGGGCCTTGGATTATGCCGTGGCCTTCGTAGGGCGTAACGACGATATGACCATTATATTGGCACGAATATCGGGTCACCGGGAACTCGATCTGCCTCCAGAGGATTACCAAGATGTTGTGGAAAAATACCGTTCGGAGCTTAAGAACGAATTGGAGTGGATTACTCGGGAAGGAGGGCTTACCGAAGCCTTACTAGACATCCAAGGGAACAAACAAATAGACCTCATCGTCATGGGAACCGGAGGGAGCAAAGATAAGGCGACAGGTACCAATACCTCAAAACTTGCGCTGGAGGCCGACTGTCCGGTAATGGTAGTGCCGCAAGGCTATAGCGGCTTTCGGGTAAAGCGTATTGCGCTGGTTCTGGGAAAAAAGGAAATCGATGATGCCCAAGTGCTCGGCACTTTGCTCGACGTCGCCCGTAGGTTCAATGCCGTGGTGCACGTCCTTACGATTAAAAACACCCCCGGTATTTACGGATATTCCGAGGCCGACCGTAAGAACGAGAGTACGATACGGTATTATCTGGAGCACTTTTTCACCCAGCATTCCTTTATCGAGAATACCGATATCGTAGCGGGAATTATGGACTACGCCCAGAATAACCTGATAGACATGATCGGCATACTGCCGAGAAACCATGCACAACGTAGCGCACCGTCGGAAGGGGAGCTAACGAAGGAATTGAGTTTGCGATCTAAGATACCGATACTGGCTATGGATTAACGATCGATGGAGCGTCGAAATGAATGTCTTGCCTTCAGTGGTCCCTATAGCAGTGAGAACGGTTGACCGGTACTTTGCAGGGCAGAAAACCATAGATCGCCTTCGACGTCTATTTTCTTTCTTTTCTCGATTACCTTGGATATGGGTAAATGTACCAGTTGATTGTTCATTTTACCTACCACACATTTGGTCTTGCCCGCCATGGCCGCGTGTACTGCGTTATAGGCCAGTTGGTTGCATAGCACACTGTCGCTGGCATTGGCCGGGGCACTTCGTATGATATAACTGGGATCGATATATTTGACGGTGATTTCTTGGGAAAGCGACTCAAAATAGTGTTTTATACTATCCTTTAAGAATATTCCGATATCCCGATGCTGAATATTTCCCGAGGCATCGGTCTTCGGTACAGAATCGGTTTCGAAAAGATGTTGGCCTGCTCCCTCGGCGACAACGATAACGGCATGGTGTTTTAGATCAAGACGTTTTTTTAGGGCTGCTAGAAATCCATTCTTACCGCCTAACTCAAAAGACATTTCAGGGATAAGAACAAAATTGACCACGGGCATCGCTATGGCCGCCGATGCCGCAATGAAGCCACTGTCCCTTCCCATTAGCTTAACGATGGCGACACCGTTGTAGGCACCCGCCGCCTCATTGTGGGCATCCCTGATAATCGGGGTTGCGGTATCGAAAGCCGTTTCGAACCCGAAGGACTTGTCGATCAGGTCGATGTCGTTGTCTATGGTCTTCGGTATTCCGATGATAGCAATGTCGCTTCCCCTTTTCTCCGTTTCCCTGGCAATTGCTTCGGCACCTCTAAGGGTTCCGTCCCCGCCAATGGCGAACAGCATATCGATCTTGTGTTCGATTAGGGTGTCCACCATCCTTTCCACGTTCTGCGCTCCCCTGGAAGACCCTAGGTAGGTGCCGCCGAATTGGTGGATGTCCTTTACCTTGTCGGGATGAAGTTCGATAAATTCATGTCCCTTTTCGGGAACAAGGCCTTCGAAGCCATAAGGAATTCCGAGAATCCGCTCTGACCCGTAAAAATAATGCAGGGCCATAACGAGACTGCGTATCACATTATTCACACCGGGACAAAGACCACCACAGGTTACGATGGCCGCTTTGGTGTTCTTGGGATTAAAATACAAGTGCTCACGGGGCCCTGCCTTATCCAGACAGGCCGGTCGTATGTTGTGTTGTATGCATGTATCGAAACCCTGCAGCGTGATATCGGCCAAAAATTGGTCATCTTCCTCGACAAACCGATAGAATTTGTTCCCGTCCTCTTTGGCAAGATTTAAAGGAGAGGGAATCGTTGCCGCACCTAGCGTTTGTATTTCAAAGTTGTTTTCCATAATGGGCAGTGGGGATGTTCAAAAATAACGGTTTGTTGTTTAAAAATACAAATAACGACGTTCAAAAGCATGATCGCTGTCATTGAAATTGGCTCAGGTTGTTGTTCATGACGCGAAAGCCTGTATTTTTAAGGACATGGGAGGGATGATTGCCGCGACAAGGCTGATGATACCCTTGACCCCGATCGATCCGACTTTTGTGCTAGAACCGAAACCCTCCCGAGCAGGATTTTCACACTCTAGGGGTGTGTTCCAGAACGGGAAAGCGCCCCGTCGTTTATAGAGACGGGTCGTCCCCCTTCCCTATGGATACAGGTGCCGCTTTAGGCTGGAAAAGTCCCTGATGCTCAGGGCCGGGTCTAATCCAATCTAAGAGGGTCGAGCGAAAGTACAGCAACCAATACAGCCTACCGGAGTTCGTTTAAGGCCTTGTTCAAGTAGACGATTAGATTGCCCGCTAAGTGCTTCGCGGCTTCCATATCGCCTTTTTTAACACTGGCCTCTATGGATGATGAGAGCCCGTGACCTTTCGAAAAACCCAGAACACCCAGCGACCCGGCCAACATATGGCATTTTTCAAACAAGAGGGTAGCATCGTTGTTCTCTATTGCTTTTTCAATATCTTCGATGTCACTAGGGGTGCTTTCTTGAAAATGCTGTTGGATGAGCTCCCCGAACTCATCGCCTTCCTGCATCTTTAGTTCCTCGATCAGGCTTTCAAAATCGTCGTAAACGATGTCGCTCAATTCCACTGTGTGGATTTTATCTGCTTTCTCGGTATCACTGGAACCTTCCTTTCCCTGAGAATATCGCAGCGTGGTCTGGATCAATTCTTCTTCGGAATAGGGCTTGGCGATGTAATCGTTCATTCCCAGTTCTAAACACCTTTCTTTCTCCCCGACCAGGGAATGGGCCGAACAGCCGATAATCGGAACATTCGATCCGAGCTCTTTCCGAATCGCGGTTGTGGCCTGAAAGCCGTCCATTACCGGCATTTGTAAATCCATCAACACAACATCATAATTTTCGTTCTGCAGCATTTCTACACCGACTCTGCCATTCTCCGCGATTGAGATTTTGGAGCCCCATCTTTTGAAATAATGCGTCGCCAGCAGCTGGTTGTGGACGTTATCCTCGACCAACAAAATTTTCGTATCCGTGAAAAGATTCCCATTCGGGCCGGTTTTCTCGGTAGTCATGTGTTGTCCCTTATCCATCTCGGTAATTTCGAAGGTTTTTTCGAATTTGAACTCGGACCCTTGGCCTAGTTGGCTCGTTACGCTTATTGCCCCACCATAGAGACCGATCAGCATATTTACAATGTTAAGACCAAGCCCAGTACCTCCATAGTGGCGGGTAGTACTCGCTTCTGCCTGTGAAAAACGTTCGAATACCGTTTCCAATTTTTCCTCGGGAATGCCAATGCCGGTATCTTTGACGATAAACTCCACCATCACTTTATTGCAGTCTAAGAGGGTGGCCTCGGCACGCAACTCTACCGAGCCTTCGTTTGTAAACTTTACGGCATTGCCAACCAGATTAATGAAGATCTGTGTAAGGCGCGTTTCGTCCGCTACTACATAATCAGGAATTTCGTAGTCTATACTTGAAAGTAATTTTATTCCCTTTTCCTTGGCCGTGGGCGCTTGCAACCGGACTACGTATTGAATTAGATCTCTCAGGGACACGGGGTTCTTTTCTAAGTGGACATTGCCGCTCTCTAATTTTGAAATATCCAAGATGTCGTCGATGATCACCTTTAGATTCTGAGAGGAAATTTGCACGGTATCCAGATATTCTTTCTGTTGCTTGGTAAGGGGCGTTTTCTTCAGCAAATCGTTAAAGCCTATTACCGCGTTTAAGGGCGTACGTATTTCGTGGCTCATATTGGAGAGAAATTCATCTTTTGCCATCGAAAGTTTTTCTACCTCTATTTTTTCCCTTCTCAATTTTATCAGGTGCAAAACTGTATTGGAAATATAGCGCAACGCTTTGCGTTGATGGTCGTTCAGCTTTCTCGGGACCGTATCTATGGCACACAGGGTGCCGATTGCAATATTATTCTTATCGGTCAGGGGCGAGCCGACATAGAACCGAATTTCGGGTCCTCCGAGTACCATGGGGTTGTTCTTAAAACGTTCATCCTCTAGGGTGTTCGGTACTTCCAAGATTTCATCGGACATGATAGAATACTGGCAGAAAGAGATTTCTCTCGGAGTTTCATCGACCTCAAGGCCGTATTTTGATTTGAACCATTGCCTCTTTTCATCCACGAGAGTGACCAAGGCCGTCGGTACGTCTAGAATTTGTCCCGCGAGCCGCGTCAGATTATCGAACATCTCCTCGGCATCGGAGTTCAATATCTGATATTCGTACAATTGCTGTAAGCGTTCTCTTTCATTGGAAGGAATGGGTAAGTTTGGATTCATCTGGGGGGATTTTCTAAAATAACGAGTAATCTCTTACGATATTGCGATAATCAAGTCCGAAATCGGAGTTTTAAGTAGACATTAAATATTAGGGAGGGATGTATTAGAAATTCATTTGAACAGAAGCTTTAAAAATATCCAATGATCAAACGCAATCCGGTTTCCGAGGGGAGGATTGGGTAAGGGGTTCTGACGATTACGCCTCGAAAACACGAAAGCTGAACCCTGAAATAAGAATGCATATATCCGTTTTTCGCAATAAGGAACGCGCTGGGCACATCAACCTGACAAATATCATATGGACAAGATAAAAACAATGTTAATTTTATATTTTGAACGATGGTTTCTGTACTTAGAAGACGTAGAATACCAGTAAAACAGAATTTGAAATTTATTTTTTTAGATATGAAAAAAGGAGTTCCTATTACGCGGATTATGACGAAAAATTTAATCACCCTTAGCTTGGAAGATGACTTGGCGACTGCGGAAAGACTGTTCAAGAAACATCGTATTCGACACATACCGGTCACTTCAGGAGCGCAGATTCGGGGCATGTTGAGCTACACCGACCTGATGCGAATCAGTTTTGCCGATGCATTGCACGAAAACGAAATAGATGATTCGGTCTATGATATGTTCACCATCGAACAGATAATGGCCAATAATGTGATCAGTGTGACCTCCCAAAATACGGTCCGGGAAGTTGCTGAGCAGCTGGCCAAAAAAGAGTTTCATGCACTGCCAGTGGTGGACGATGGTATTTTATCGGGCATCGTGACCACCACGGACCTGATCAATTATTTCTTGGAAAACTGTTAGATTCCATTGGCGACAGCTCTTCACCTTTCTATGCGTTTCGGCACGTGAACACCCACGATTTACCCGCACTGGATGTAGTGTGGGTTTAGAACTGTTGAACGTCTTTGGCCGTATTGACTTCTATCCGCTCTTAAAGTAAACCGTATTCATAGGTTCTTGTGCTTCGGACATCAACGTTCAAATAAATTGAACCTGTCTGCGCCGAAGCCCATAAGAAGTTTTGTTACCTTGTGCTTCTATTGATGCGTTCGCCCTGTTCAGGAACGGACCGAATTCTGCCGGGGAACCTCAGCGCGCTGCCAGGAATTTGGAGCTATTCCAAACATATGGCACAACAATTGTCATAGTAGCAGCGAAAGAAAATGGTTTGTAGTACTTTGACGCGTACTACAAGGCCTTTCAGAGATTTTGTAACTAAAGATTAAAGGGGATGTCTGTTGTATCAGTGACAGAATGACCGAAAATATACCTATGGGAGATTCTAATTTTTCAGATTTTGACAATATGTCGTTGCAGTCCATCGACGAGGATGCAGAATTGATTCCGTTGCTAACGCCGGAGGACGAAGAGGAAATGGCCAATGAAAAATTGCCGGAAACCTTGCCAATATTGCCGCTTCGAAATACCGTTCTCTTTCCGGGGGTCGTGATTCCGATTACGGCGGGAAGGGATACTTCTATCAATTTGATACAGGACGCCAACAACGGTTCGAAGGTAATCGGCGTCGTTTCCCAAAAGGACGAGGAAACCGAAAATCCCAATGCCAAGGATATCAACACGTTGGGGACGGTAGCGCGGATTTTGCGGGTGCTTAAAATGCCGGATGGCAACACGACCGTCATCCTACAGGGTAAAAAACGCTTTGAGGTAGCCGAAATACTGACCGAAAAACCGTATTTGACCGCCACCGTCCGCGAAACTGCGGAGGCTCGGCCGGAGAAAGACGGACAGGAGTTTTTGGCCATTATCGAATCGATAAAGGATTTGGCACTTCGCATCATCAAGGATAATCCCAACATCCCCAGTGAGGCTTCCTTTGCCATCAAAAATATCCAGAGCAACTCCTTTTTGATCAACTTTGTATCCTCGAACCTCAATCTGAGGGTAAAGGAAAAGCAAGAGCTTCTCGAAATCAACAGTCTGCAAGAGCGGGCTCTGGCCACCCTAAAATATATGAATGTCGAGCTACAGAAACTGGAGCTCAAGAACAACATTCAGAGTAAGGTGCGCAGCGATATGGACCAACAGCAGCGGGAGTATTTTCTGCACCAGCAGATGAAGACCATTCAGGAAGAACTGGGCGGGGTATCCCATGACGACGAGATTCTGGAGATGAAGGCCAGGGCCAAGAAGAAAAAGTGGTCCAAAAAAGTGGACAAACACTTCAACAAGGAGCTCACCAAGATACAGCGCATGAACCCGCAGGTCGCGGAGTATTCCATCCAAAGAAATTACCTGGACCTGTTTCTTGATTTGCCTTGGAACGAATACTCGAAAGACAAGTTCGACCTAAAAAGGGCGGAAAGAATTCTAGATCGGGACCATTACGGACTTGAAGATGTCAAACGACGTATTATCGAATATTTGGCCGTGTTAAAGCTACGGAACGATATGAAATCGCCGATCCTCTGCCTATACGGGCCTCCAGGGGTGGGGAAAACTTCCCTTGGAAAATCCATCGCGGAAGCTTTGGGCAGGGAATATGTGCGGATGTCCCTTGGCGGTCTGCGGGATGAAGCGGAAATTCGAGGGCACCGAAAGACCTATATCGGCGCCATGCCCGGTAGAATAGTCCAGAACCTGAAAAAGGCGGGCACCTCGAATCCCGTGTTTATCCTAGATGAAATCGATAAACTGGCCAGTAGCCATCAGGGCGACCCGTCATCCGCCATGTTGGAGGTGCTGGATCCCGAACAGAACAATGAGTTTTACGACAATTTCCTGGAGATGGGCTACGACCTCTCCAAGGTTATGTTTATCGCTACGGCCAATAGTCTGTCATCCATCCAGCCGGCGCTTCGTGACCGGATGGAAATCATCAAGGTAACAGGCTATACCATCGAGGAAAAGGTCATGATTGCCAAAAAGCACTTGCTGCCGAAACAGTTGAAGGAACACGGTCTTACCTCGAAGGATATTAAAATCGGAAAGCCCCAGCTGGAGAAGATCGTAGAGGGCTACACCCGGGAATCCGGAGTGCGCGCCCTTGAAAAACAGATTGCTAAAATGGTGCGTTATGCCGCCAAAAACATCGCTACCGAGGAGGAATATAACATAAAGATTTCCAAAGACGACGTCGAAAAGATCTTAGGTCCCGCCCGTATGCACCGCGACAAGTATGAAAACAACGATGTGGCCGGGGTGGTAACAGGGTTGGCGTGGACGAGTGTCGGGGGCGATATACTGTTTATCGAGTCCATCCTCTCCAAAGGGAAAGGCACCTTAAATATTACTGGAAATTTGGGCAAGGTGATGAAGGAATCCGCCACCATCGCGATGGAGTACATCAAATCCAATGCAGACCGTTTCGGAATCGACCCCGGGGTATTCGAGAAATATAACGTGCATATTCACGTACCTGAAGGGGCTACCCCCAAAGACGGGCCCAGTGCGGGAATTACAATGCTAACCTCCCTCGTATCCCTTTTTACCCAGAAAAAGGTCAAGAAGAGCGTGGCCATGACAGGAGAGATCACGTTGCGGGGCAAAGTGCTTCCCGTCGGCGGTATCAAAGAAAAAATACTGGCCGCAAAACGGGCGCGGATAAAAGAAATCATTCTTTGTAAGGATAACGAAAAAGACATCCTGGAAATTAAGGAGGATTATTTGAAGGGACTGAAATTCCACTACGTAACGGACATGCACGAAGTGGTCGATATTGCGATTACGGGGCAAAAAGTAAAACATCCGAAAAAGTTATAATGCGAAATATCACTATCGCCATCGATGGCTACTCGTCGACCGGAAAAAGTACTTTGGCCAAGCAATTGGCCAAGGCCCTGGAATACGTATATGTCGATACGGGGGCCATGTACAGGGCGGTAACACTTTTCGCAATGCGTAACGGATTTATCGCGAACGGGATCGAAAACATCCCGGCACTGGTACGCTTGCTTCCGAAGATACAGTTGAAATTTGTTCGTAATGATAAGTTGAAATTTTCGGAGATGTACCTGAACGGGGAAAATGTCGAAAAGGAAATCCGCCAAATGGAGGTTTCCCAATACGTTAGTCGCATTGCGGAGATAGAGCAGGTGCGCTACAAGCTGGTGGATATGCAAAGGGAGATGGGAAGGGACAAGGCCATCGTTATGGACGGTCGCGACATCGGTACCACCGTTTTTCCCGATGCGGACCTGAAGATTTTTATGACCGCATCGCTTCAGGCGCGGACCACCCGAAGGTATAAGGAGCTTTTGGAGAAGGGAGAGGAGGTCACCTATGAAGAGGTACTGGAGAACGTTCAAAAACGCGACTATATCGACACTCACCGTGAGTTTTCCCCGCTGATGAAAGCCGAAGACGCCATCGTTTTCGATAATAGCGATATGGGGCTGAAAGAGCAGTTCGAACGCCTGGAGAGTATCGCGCGCCGATACATCGCTAAAGAGGAGGGTTCGAGCTAATCTTTTTCAATGTGCCCCATTTGGCTGGTGGTTTGCTCGACTAAGTTGCTTGTCCGTCGTTTGCGCAGGGTAGCCGGATGGGGTTTAATTAATAAAGGGGCGACCAAACTTGTCGCCCCTTCTAATAGATTCCATTAATCGTTTAGGTCGGATTCCCCGATGCCTGCATCGAATTTTCTTTTTTCGGAAGTTGGGATTTGCCATTCGGAAGTTGATGACCGAATCCTGCATCGTGCTGGTCAAACTGCGTCCGGCACTCCTGTTTTAGCGGTTCGGAATCAATAAGACCTGATCAGGGTGAATGACATCGGGATTATCCAAAATACCTTTGTTCGCCTCGAATATCTTATTGTACTCCATCGGGTCCCCGTAATAATGTTGGGCGATTTTGCTAAGCGACTCGCCGCTTTTGACCACGTGCCTGGCGTAAATAGATTCGTCCGCCACCGTAATGTTCGCCTTGATGTCCGAAGGATTTTCTCCACCGATTTCCTTGATCTTGTCCCATAAGATGTTTTTTTCATACTGGGTTTTGGCCTCTCCCTTTACCTTTAGGATGCCATCCTCCACGGATACGTCCCCATTCTTAATATTCAGTTTCTCGCCCAGGTCCAGCACGGGCTGATATTTCTCTTTGACACTCATGATCGTCGTTTTAAATGAATAAATAATAGCTCCCAAGGTAACGATATTTGGCCTATTTTATCAAAACTTGTTAAGATTCTTTTCCCCGGGCAGCTCTCTTTTTCGATTCGGGTTGCTAAAACCATAGGAATATCGTATTTTTGCACTCCTTTTTTACAAGGCAGCAAGAGGAAAAGGAATACTGAAAATAATTATTTTAACAACTTCTGCGGCGATTGTTCAACTCTTGTAGCATCGCGGAATACAAATTGAACTCGGCACATGGCTGACGAAAAAGCAACGGCAGAGGTGGAAGAGACCACCGAAGCACAACAGGAACAAAACGTTCAACAAGAACAGGAAAAGAAAGAAGAAAAACCCCAGCAGGATCCACAGGAATTTCTGGATACTTTTGATTGGGAAAAATACGAAGAGGGGATCGAACCCGTTGACGACGCAAAATTGCAGGAATTCGAAAAGCTCGTTACAGAGAATTTCGTCGATACCGCCGATGAGGAAGTTGTCGAAGGTACCGTAACCCATATGACGGAGCGCGATGCGATCATCGACATCAACGCAAAGTCCGAAGGGGTGATCTCCTTAAATGAATTCCGGTACAATCCCGACTTGAAAGAAGGGGATAAGGTCGATGTCCTAATCGACATCCGAGAGGATAAAAATGGACAGCTGGTACTATCGCACAGAAAGGCTAGGACCATTATGGCCTGGGAGCGCATCAACAAATCCTACGACGAAGAACTGGTCGTAAGCGGATTTGTAAAATGTAGGACCAAAGGCGGTATGATTGTCGATATTTTCGGGATCGAGGCCTTCTTGCCCGGTTCGCAGATCGATGTCAAACCGATTCGTGATTACGACCAGTACGTAGGTAAGACGATGGAATTCAAGGTGGTAAAGATCAACCACGAATTCAAGAACGTGGTCGTTTCGCACAAAGCCCTTATCGAGGCCGATATTGAAGAGCAGAAGAAGGAGATCATTAGCCAGTTGGAAAAGGGACAGGTTTTGGAAGGTGTCGTGAAAAACATTACTTCCTACGGTGTGTTCGTAGACCTAGGCGGTGTAGACGGATTGGTGCATATCACAGACCTCTCCTGGAGCAGGATCAACCATCCCAACGAGGTGGTGGACCTGGATCAGAAAATCAACGTGGTCATCCTCGATTTCGACGAGAACAAATCCCGTATCCAATTGGGTATGAAGCAGCTTGAGAAACATCCTTGGGATGCCTTGAGCGATGAGATCAAAATTGGCGACAAAGTCAAAGGTAAGGTCGTGGTCATTGCCGATTACGGTGCCTTTGTCGAGGTGGTCGAAGGTGTTGAAGGTTTGATACACGTATCCGAAATGTCGTGGTCGACGCACCTGCGTTCCGCCCAAGATTTCGTAAACGTCGGCGATGAAGTCGATGCCGTGGTATTGACTTTGGATCGCGAGGACCGAAAAATGTCCCTCGGGATTAAGCAATTGACCCCGGACCCATGGACGGATATCACGTCTAAGTATCCCGTGGGATCGCGGCACGAAGGTATCATCCGCAACTTCACCAATTTCGGTGTCTTTGTAGAGATGGAAGAAGGAATCGACGGATTGATCTATATCTCGGACCTTTCTTGGACCAAGAAGATAAAGCATCCTTCAGAATTCGTCAACGTAGGCGATACCATCGAGGTCGAAGTCCTAGAATTGGATGTTGAGGGCCGCAAGCTAAGTATCGGCCACAAACAGGTCACCGAAAACCCGTGGGACAAATACGAAAAGGAATTTGCCCTGGGTACGATACACAAAGCGGCCATTACCGATATGGTGGACAAAGGTGCGACCATCGATTTCAACGAAGACATTACGGCTTTCGTGCCGCAGCGTCATTTGGAGAAGGAAGATGGCAAGAAGCTAGGCAAGGGCGAAGAGGCCGAATTCAAGATCATTGAGTTCAATAAGGACTTCAAACGCGTCGTAGCTAGCCACACCGCTGTTTTCCGTGAAGAGGAAATCCGCAATGTCAAGCAGGCCCAGAAGAAAGCTGCCGCTGCGGCCGACGAGGCCAAGCCGACTTTAGGTGACGCCAACGAGGCCTTGCAGGCCCTGAAGAAGAAAATGGAAGGCAACGATTAGAAATCGACCTTTCCATTTAAGAAAAGGAAACCCCGTTCGCAGTGTATGCGGATGGGGTTTTTTGATGATATTGGGGCCGGATTGTGAATCATAATGTTAAATGCTTGCATAAAACGAAACCCGCTATGCCTTAATGCGGCTTTTGCTTATATTGTGCACTACTTTTCTCATGGGCATTACATCCGTTCGTCTATTTTTGACGGACTATTCAAAAAGAAACGAATCGATAGCGGAATTATATGAAACGAGCATTAACGAATTTTAAAAATTTCTTCAGAAAAGGCAATGTTTAAAATTTTTAATGCGGGAGCGCAGGGGTTGCCTGCGCTCTCAATTTTTTAATTAATTAATTTTCAGGTAATTAAAAGGATTTAAACGCATGAAACGAAGAAATTTTGTACAACTATCCAGTATGGGGGCAGGTGCACTGTTGGTGCCGGGGGCCTTGATGGGCAAGCAAATCCCCACCGAAGCGCTACTGGCGCCCGGAATGGATAAGATCGTTAAAAAACGAATGGCCGATGTAGCCCTCAATACCGCAAAGTCGATGGGCGCTTCGTATGCCGACGCACGGATCGGGCGCTACCTGAACCAATATGTGTTCACCCGTGAGGATAAGGTACAGAACGTGGTGAACACCGAGTCCTTCGGTATCGGGATACGGGTAATCGCCAACGGCACCTGGGGCTTTGCCTCTACCAATTCGGTGACCGAAGACGGTATAAAGAAGGCGACCGAGCAGGCGGTGGCCATCGCCAAAGCCAATTCCAAGTTCCAAACAGAGCCGGTTCAACTGGCGCCGGTAGCGGGAAAGGGAGAGGTTTCCTGGAAGACTCCGATTGAAAAGGATTTTAAGGAAGTGCCGATTTCCGAGAAGGTCGATTTACTGCTGAACGCCAATGCGGCCGCCCTCGACAATGGGGCCAACTTTGTGAACTCCGCCCTGTTTATGGTCAATGAACAAAAATATTTCGCCTCTACCGACGGCTCGTACATCGATCAAGACGTACACCGGATATGGCCGACCTTCGGGGTTACGGCAGTCGATCAGGCCGCCGGCCAGTTTAAGACCAGGGATGCCATGAGTGCGCCTATGGGGATGGGGTATGAGTATATGGATGGACTAAATTCGGAGAAGCTCAAGGGCGCAGCGGGCCTTACCCTGTACCGCAAGAGTTACGATATGGTGGAGGATGCCACAATGGCCGCAAAACAGGCCAAGGAAATGCTCACCGCCAAATCCGTGGAACCCGGAAAATACGATCTGGTGCTCGAACCCAATCATCTGGGACTGACTATCCACGAATCCGTCGGTCACCCGACCGAACTCGACCGGGTGCTAGGGTATGAGGCGAATTATGCCGGTACCAGCTTTGCCACCCTCGACAAATGGAAGTCGGGCGATTTCAAATACGGAAGCGATATCGTAAATATTGTGGCCGATAAGACCCAAACGGGCTCCTTGGGGGCCGTAGGTTATGATGACGAGGGAGTGGAGTGCAAAAAATGGGATATCATCAGGGATGGCATATTGGTGAACTACCAGGCCATTCGCGATCAGGTGCACATTATCGATCAGAACAAATCCCACGGGTGCTGCTACGCCCAAAGCTGGAACGACGTGCAGTTCCAGCGCATGCCGAACATCTCGCTCGAACCGGGCAAAGAACCGTACACTGTGGACGAAATGATCAAAAACACGGAGAAAGGTATTTATATCGCCGGTCGCGGATCCTACTCCATCGATCAGCAGCGCTATAATTTTCAATTCGGGGGTACGGTGTTCTATGAGATCAAGGACGGAGAAATAGTGGGCATGCTCAACGATCTGGCCTACCAGTCGAACACCCAGGAATTTTGGAATTCCTGTGCCAAGATCTGCGATGAAAATGATTATCGTCTGTTCGGTTCGTTCTTTGACGGCAAGGGGCAACCGCCCCAGGTCAGTGCCGTATCCCACGGTAGTTCGACCACGCGGTTCAATGGCATCAATGTCATCAATACCGGAAGAACCGTTTAACCCCAGTTTTATCCTAATAAAAATATCATGGCATTATATACAGAAGAGGAAGCAAAAAAGATTATGGAAAGGGCCTTGGGCTTTTCCACCGCGGACGGCTGCGTCATCAATCTTTCGGGCAGTGAAAGCGGCAACATCAGGTACGCCCGTAATTCGGTGAGCACTTCGGGGCATCGCTCCAACCAATCACTTGAAGTACAGTCCAATTTCGGCAAGAAATCCGGTACCGCTACTATTGATGAGTTTGACGATGCGTCCTTAAAAAGGGTCGTGGAGCGCTCCGAGGAACTGGCCAAGCTGTCTCCAGAGAACCCCGAGTTTATGCCGCCCTTGGGCCCGCAAACCTACGATGATGCGATAAATTATGTAGAGGAAACCGCCAATGTGACCCCGGAATACCGCGCTGGGGTAGCCAACAACAGCATTGCCCCCGCCGAAAAAGAGAACGTCACGGCAGCAGGGTTCCTAAACGATTCCGCCGGCTTCAGGGCCATTTTGAATTCCAACGGACTTTTCGCCTACAACAAGGCCACCAACATGGAGTTTACCGTGACCATGCGTACCGACGACGGTACGGGTTCCGGATGGGTAACCCGTGATTTCAACGATGTCTCCAAGTTCGATGCCGTCGAGGCCTCCAAAGTGGCCATTGACAAAGCAGTGCTCTCGCAACAAGCCAAAGCGATCGAGCCCGGAAAATATACGGTGATTCTCGAACCGGCCGCGGCATTGGGATTGTTGCAAGGCTTGGGCCGCGCCCTCGATGCCCGACAGGCCGATGAGGGACGTAGTTTTATGTCAAAGGATGGCGGTAACAAGCTGGGGGACAAGATTGTGGACGAACGGGTTACGCTGTGGTCCGATCCACTACACCCCGAAGTTCCCACTACTACTTGGAATGGAACAGGCCAACCGCTCGACAAAACGGTATGGATTGAAGATGGGGTAGTTAAAAATCTGGCCTACGACCGCTTTTGGGCGGAGGAGAAAGGCGTTAAACCGGTGCCTTACCCCAACAATTTTATCATGGCGGGAGGCGACGATTCCCTGGAGACCATGATCAAGGATACAAAAAAAGGCATCTTGGTGACCCGGCTGTGGTATATCCGTTCCGTGGATCCCCAGACCTTGCTCTATACCGGGTTGACTCGCGACGGAACGTTCTATATCGAGAACGGACAGATCAAATATCCAGTAAAGAACTTCAGGTTCAACGAGAGTCCCATCATCATGTTGAACAATCTCGAAACCCTTGGGGAGCAGGCCAGGGTAGAGGGCAATTACATTCCCTATCTGAAAATTAGGGATTTTACCTTTACCAGTCTTTCGGACGCGGTTTAATGGAACAGAATGACCAAAAGATAGAAGAGTAAGTGATAGGTAGCGTCGGGTTCAATTTCCGGTAGTCACCCTTTCCGCAAGGATCATAGTCCTTATTCCTTGCTCTTTTCGTCTTTTTTCCCTGGCATATTCGCTAAATTTGTGGGTTACGTGAATAATGCTTTTTTCTTTACTAGGTTACAATACGAGTCCGGCGATTGGGATGTGGACCAGCGTATGCCGTCCAATCTCCTGAATTCCCTGGTAGAGTACACCACCTTAAAGGTCGATACCCGCGAAAACATTGTCGAATTGGCCAATGATGCTATCTTTGACTGTCCCTTTTGCTATCTTTCCGGACATAAACTCGTGCAGTTCACCAAAAAAGAAAAAGAGAACTTTGAGAAATACGTCACCAACGGGGGTTTTGTTTTCGTGGATGACTGCAACCACGATATCGACGGTCTTTTCGCCAAATCTTTCGAACGCCAAATGCGCGAGCTGTTCGGGGATGGTGCCCTGAAAAAGATTCCCAATGATCACGAGATCTACAGCAGCTTTTTCGAATTCGATGACGGACCCCCCACCACCTCGCAGGAGCTGAACGGCTGGGGCGACGATTTGGTGCACGAATACCTAAAGGCCATTGAAATAGACGACAGGATCGCGGTGCTGTATAGCAATAAGGATTACGGGTGTGAGTGGGACTATGATTTTAGGAACAAACGCTACTATAAAATTGACAATACCCAGTTCGGGGTGAATATCGTGATGTACGCCCTTACGTCTTAATGATTAGGATATGGATAAGGATTTAGTGGAAATCAAGCAGGAAGTCGCAATCTTGACCGACAAGCTGTCCGACTTAAAAAAGGAAATCGGCAAGGTAATCGTCGGACAGGAGGATACCATCGAACAATTGTTAATCGCTTTTCTGGCCGGGGGGCACGCCCTGCTCGAAGGGGTTCCCGGACTTGCGAAGACCTTGATGATAAGAACCCTGGCAGAGACCATTGAACTGGATTTTAAACGGATCCAATTCACCCCCGATTTGATGCCATCGGACATTATCGGTACTGAAATTTTGGAAGAGGACCGCACCACCGGACAGCACTTCTTTAAATTCCACAAAGGCCCCATTTTCGCCAACATCATTCTGGCCGATGAGATCAACCGGACCCCGCCAAAGACCCAGGCGGCCCTGTTGGAGGCCATGCAGGAATTTGAGGTCACTTACTCCGGAGAGACCTATGCCATGCAACGTCCCTTTTTTATTCTGGCCACCCAAAATCCCATTGAACAGTCCGGTACCTTCCCCTTGCCGGAAGCACAATTGGACCGGTTTCTGCTTTACATAAAAATCGGGTATCCCAGTGCATCCGATGAAAATGACATCCTAAAAAATACAACGGCAACCGCGCAGGCAGCCGTTAGTAAGATACTGTCCGGAAAAGATATCGTTCGGCTCCAGCAAATGGTACGGGAGGTACCCATCAGTGATGAACTGATAGCTGCGGTGGGCGACTTGGTCCGTGCGACCCGACCGGAAACCACCACCAACGCCTACGCAAAGGAATGGGTAGCCTGGGGCGCGGGGCCCAGGGCGGGACAGGCCATGATTCTAACTGCCAAGGCCCGCGCCCTGCTACGAGGTCGGCTTTCGGTCACCCCGGAAGATATTCAGCAAGTAACCCTGCCCGTATTGCGGCACCGCATCCTGGTGAACTTTAAGGCCGAAGCGGAGGGGGTAACCTCGGAGGCAGTAGCCCGTGAACTGTTGGCATCCTCAAGTATTCTAAAAAGGTAAACCTTTGAAAAAAGACTATCAAGACTTGTTGCGCCCTGAAGTCATTAACAGCGTTTCAGGCCTGTCGTTGATAGCCCGGGTCGTGGTCGACGGATATCTGTCCGGCCACAATCGGAGCCGTAGGGTGGGAGCGGGACTCGAGTTTAGCCAATATCGAGGCTATGGGCCGGGAGACGACCTACGTTTGTTGGACTGGAAAATGTTGGCCCGCTCGGGGAGGTATTACATCAAGCAATCGGAAATCGATACCCATACCACGGTCAAATTCGTAATGGATGCCAGCAAATCGATGCAACATACCGAAAATGGACGTTCCAAAATGGATTACGCCAAGGTGCTGACCGCCTCCTTGGCCTACCTGGCCCAGCAACAGGGCGATGCTATCGGACTCTATGCGCTGAACGCTAAGCAACTACACCAGCTGCGGCCCCGCGTTTCGAAGAGGCATTTTCAACGTTTTTTGCATAGACTGGTCCATGTCAATGCCGAAGACAAATGGCCGATAGACCCGGTTACGTTCGAAAAGTTGCAAAATCCACGGCAAAAGGAATTGTTGTTCTTTGTCACCGATTTTTACGAGTACGGACATGAGCTCACCCAAGCCATTACGAGCCTCAAGACCCCCCGGAACGAGGTGGTCGTGTTACAGCTTATGGGACGGAAAGAATTGGAGTTCGATTATTCGGACTATGTTGTTTTTGAAGATCTGGAAACCGGGAATAAAGTGAAAGTGGACGCGAAATCGGCAAAACCCGATTATCTAAAATCCTTGTCCGCCTTGCTCTCCCAAACCAAAGACGATCTCTTGAGCCAAGGTATCGGATACCAGATTTTTCTATTGGACGAACCTATAGCCGAAGCACTGCAATTGTTTTTAAAACGGCGTAGCAATTTGGAATAATGGGAAAATAAGGTGCTAGGAAATTGGATGGGATGCCTGTTGAAAATCGATGCAGGCCAAATTAAAATCGCGCATGTCAATTTAAGTAAAGTCTAAACTCAGTTTGTTGATGGTATTTTTGAATCCTTCTTTCTTGTGGGCCCTTCTCGGGATTGCCGTTCCGCTCGCTATTCATTTGTGGAGCCGGAAGAAAGAGGTTACCATCAAAATTGGTAGCATCCAATTGTTGAAGGAATCCAAACCCGGCTATAGTAGTACCCTACGCCCCAATGAATGGTGGCTGTTGATGCTCCGCATCTTGACAATCGTACTATTGGCCCTAATCCTGGCAGGCCCGAATTGGAACCGATCATTCCGGAACGAGCCGATTGCCTATCTCGTGGAGCCTTCGTTGTTCGATTCCGATAAACTGGGGAAGCTGTGGGATACTATCCCCCCTGATGCAGTGAGGCTTTTGGTAAAGGGTTTTCCCCGGATGACGGATTATAATATTACGGATTTCTTCGTTAGGGATTCCGAAGCGACGAACCTCGAGCCTTTTCCGGAAGTTAGGAATTTCGATGCCACCGACCCCGACCTAACTACTTCCGAGGCCGACTTTGATATTAAGGATTCCTATACGATTTCCGCTTCTACTATGCCACCGAACTACTGGCAATTGGCGCAAGAAATGACGGCTTTGCCTGCGGACAGTATCATAGTCTTTACAAGAGCTTTGGTTGCCGGGATAAAGGGAATGCGTTCCCAAACGGACCGAAGGATCAATTTTGTGACCTTGACTGACGAAGACAGCTCCAAGGCAGTGCTTGAGGCCCGCCGCACGGGGGACAGCCTTGAACTGCTCGGTGTGATCAACGATGGGATGCGCCTAGGTTTCGAGACTCGTAGGCTTTCATTCTCGGACGAGAATATAGACATCCATAAAAGTGGCGATAGCGTGACGGTGGCAGAGCGCCGGTTGGTCCTCCGACCCGGCGATTCCCTCCGGGTGTTATTGGTATATGCGGATAGTCTTTCCCGGGATATGCACTACATCAAAGCGGCTTACAGGGCCATTTCGAAATATGTACAAAGGGATATTTCCGTCGTCACGAGCGAGGAATCCGAACTTGGAAAAAACACCGACCCAGGAGATGGTACCAGTTCAAGAGACAACACCGATTTCCCGGTCTCTGGAGCATACGACTTTTCGGTCTGGTTGGGAAGATATCCGACACCCAACGATAGCCTACCTGCGTTAATATTTAGGCCAGACGGGCTGGCAGACAAACTGATTGAGCCGGGAGAAGTGAAAGACAGATATCATCTAACGGAGCGTCTCAATAGCGAAAATATAGTTTCGGGACATCTGGCGGAAGAATTGTTGAAGCTATTGCCCTTGCATCCGAATTTGGAAGCAGAGGTAGCCCCATATGACCGGCGTAGTATGGGAGCGGATGCCTTTCGACCGGAATTCAAGAGAACTCCCGACACGCCCGGACAGGTGAGGCGGATGGATATCTCCCCTTGGTTGTGGGGCGTATTGTTTTTCATTGTGCTAGCGGAACGGATTTTGGCAAATTACAGGAAGCAATGAGCGACAGCGGAAAAAAAATACTGCTTAGGTTCAAAAGGCGCTGGCTGCTGTGGCAAGGGCTGGAGTCGCTTTTGTACGGTCTTGGCCCGGCCGTCCTCCTTTACGTGCTGACGTTCGATCGCTTGCTGGCCCTTGTAATCGGTGCCGGGATCGCGGTACTGGTTCTCGTTCTCAGAAAACCCTGGCGGTTAACGCTGGAGCGGATCGTCAGTTATGTGGACGCGCATTCCGATGCCATGCAGCACAGTACGGGCCTTTTGTTGCTTCCCGAAAACCAACTTTCAAATCTGGCACGGCTCCAGCGGCATGACATAAACCGGACCCTATCCCAAAGTAGGAACCAGCTTCGGCCGCAGGTATCCTTTCGGGCTGCCTTGGCCGTATTCGCACTTTTTGCGGTTCTGGCCTTTGTAGGATATACTTTCGACTGGACGGATACTTTCCAAAGTACGAGGGAGCATCCCGATACCCAAAAGCTGAGCTTCCAGCCCTTGGATTCCTCCAACCTTAAAAAAATTCCTCCAGTCTTGACATCCCAAAAACTGACGATACGGCCACCCTCTTATACGAAACTGAAGCCCACCCACCAATCCAAGATGCCGATCAGGGCCTTGAAAGGCTCCCGGGTATTTTGGAACCTACAATTCGATGCCCCGGTGGATTCCGTGGTATGGGAAAGTCCCGAAGAGCGCCGGGCCATGACCGCATCTGAAAACGGATATTCCCATAGCACGGTACTACAGACTTCCGGATTCTATAATTTTGGGTTTACCGATACGAACGGGGCGTCTTACCGATCCGAACTCTACGCTATTGAGGTTTATGAAGACGAACCTCCCGTAGTAGATGTCCGCAGTCCCAAGGTATTGGTCTCCTTTGCCCCCACCGGAAAAAAGATAGTGGACGTCAAGGTGAGCCTAAGTGATGACTACGGCCTACAGGATGTCTATATCGTCGCCACTGTCAGCAAGGGAAAGGGGGAATCCGTCAAGTTTCGGGAAGAACGCTTAAGCTTCGACGGGAAATTGAACAACGAACCCAAACGACAGGATTTGGGAAAGCAGATCGATCTCGATCAATTGGGGATGGACGCCGGGGACGAGCTTTACTTCTATATCGGTGCGACCGATAACAAACGGCCGCGCCCGAACACGACCCGTAGCGAGACCTTTTTCGCGGTCATCGAAGATTCCGTATCCGACCAATTTGCGGTAGAAAGCACCATGGGCGCCGATCTGATGCCCGCCTATTTTAGGAGCCAACGCCAATTGATCATCGATACCGAAAAATTGATTGCCGATCGCGACAACATGCCAACCGAAAAATTCAACGCCACCAGTAATGCGCTCGGGGCGGACCAAAAGATGCTGCGTTTAAAATACGGGCAGTTTATGGGCGATGAATCGGATTCCGGCATACAGGGAGGTCCGATTACCTTGGATGGTGACCCGGAAGTCGGCACTTCCCAAGAAAATCATTCGGATGATGACGATCCGACCGCCGCCTACACGCATAACCACGACGCGGACGAGGAGCACAGCGCAGTCGGACACAGCCACGAAGGGGAGGAGGGCGAGGAAGAAAGTCCCTTGGAGAACTACCTGCACAACCACGACAATCCCGAGGAATCGACCCTGTTCACCCAATCCCTGAAAAGTCAGTTGAGACAGGCCATGAACCAAATGTGGGATGCCGAGCTTCAGCTGCGGCTGCACCATCCCCAAAAATCCCTGCCCTTTCAATACCGGGCCCTGAAACTATTACAGGATATCAAGAACAGTTCCCGAATCTACGTCCACCGGATCGGCTTTGATGCCCCACCTATCAAGGAATCCAGCCGCCTAACGGGGGACATCGCCTCGGTCGGCACCGTTCACACACAAGAGAACCGGGAAGAATCCATGACATACCCCGCCATTCGGAAGGCGGTCGAACGACTTGAAATTCTAATTCAAAATGGGAAGACTCCCAAAGCCGAACAAAGGAAGACATCGGAAAGCCCAACAGGTAAGACTGTCGAAACTTCAAAGGAAAGATCCAACGAAACGAGAAAAAGCGTGACCACCAATTCCCAATCCGGTATAATTCTCGGCACGGCGGACCGGACGCTTTTGGAGGAAGCGGGAAAAGAGCTGGCTGCCCTGGCGGTACACGAACCCGGCAAGCACCTTGAAACCCTGCAGGAACTGAGGTGGCTGGCGGACATGGCCGAAAGTGACCCAACGCAGATGAGGACAGTGCGGGACGGCCTGTTAAAATCCCTTCCTTCCTTGCGGCCCAATGCTGCCCGACGGCAGGGATGGAGCGGAGGAATTAACAAGCTGATGCTCCAAGAATTGGATACGGATGATTGAAAACCTACAATTTTTACATCAGGTATGGCTGTGGCCTATACTGCTGGGGGGAAGCATCCTTTGGTTGGTATTCCTTTGGAAAGAGTATTTAAAGAAGCCCAGCATCCGGTTTTTTGCAAATGGACTCGTCGCCCTGATAGGGATAATCGCCTTGATGCTAATGGCATTAAGACCGGCGATTTTACATCCTATAAAAACCAAAGCTGGGGCATTGCTTACCGACGCCTACTCAGAGCAGCAGCTCGACAGTCTGCGAAATTCGTATGACAATTTAAGGGTGATTCCCTATCGGATGAACCGCGATATCAGGAGTGCCTTAGATTCCACGGCCCCGCTATTCGTTTTGGGGGATGGGGTGCGCCCCTTCGATTTTTGGCAGTTCGACGGTGTTTCCGCCACCTATTTACAATCCGAAACTCCTGAAGGCATTATTGGATTGAATTACAAACGGAAGGTAGCGGTAGGGGAGGACCTCTCCGTTCGCGGAAGGTTCAACGCTCCGAAAAAAGGCCATCGACTCGTATTGGCCACTTCTGGTGGAACGGGCTTGGATTCGGTGCTTCTAGATTCGTCGCTTCCGGATTCCACCGTACAGTCGGACATTATCGTTGCGCGGAGAGACTTCCTTCTTTCCACCGAGATGAAGGCTGAGGGTAACTCTACCTATTCCCTGATCGAAAAAGATTCGACAGGAAAAATAATCCAGAGCGAACCCCTGCCGGTGACGGTAACCCAAAAAAAGCCTTTAAAGGTACTGCTGGTCAACAGCTTCCCCACTTTTGAGTCCAAATACCTCAAAAACTACCTCGCCCGAATGGGCCATGAGCTCACGGTACGCAGTCGGCTGACTAAGGGCAAATATAAATTCGAATATTTCAATACCGGTAAAAATCCCATTTATGCTTTGTCCCGCACGCGCTTAGAAGCTTTTGATGTGTTGATTATTGATTCGCAAAGCTACCTAAACCTGTCCGGAACATCGGAAAATGCTTTGAAAGAAGCAATACTGAAGGATGGCCTAGGTATTTTCATACAACCTAACGACGGATTCCTTTCCGCTTCAAAATCCAAATCCGGCTTCGATTTTGTACGGGGAAGAAACAGGACAGCCCGTTTGGAACGATGGCCGGAACTGAAGATGGACACCTATCCGTTCCGGTTTTCGGGTGGAGCAGAATTGGAAGGGATATATCGTAACGAGAGAGAAATTCTCGTCGCTTATCGTCGGCTGGAAATGGGCCGTATAGGGACTACGCTCATCCAAAACACCTACTCCTGGATTTTGGACGGACACCCCAGAAGGTATCAGGAGTTCTGGTCCGAAATTATCGAAAAGATAAGCAAAAGAGAGGACATATCCACCCGCTGGTCCTCTTCTAAAGGATTCGCCATTCTTGATATGCCTTACGATTTCGAGTTGCGTAGCGTCTTTGAACGTCCTGAAATTGTCGGAGACAATGGCGGGGAGATTCCTATAAGGCAGCATCCCGACATGCCTGAACTGTGGACCGGTACTGTGTACCCACGAACGACAGGGTGGAACGGGCTACGGATACGAAACGACTCCACCGCAATACATCGTTTCTTTGTCATGGACAGTCTCGATTACGGTGCCTTGACCCGTCACGGGATGCAGCGTTTTAATACCCGTTTTTTTGACGGGGCAACGTCCAACCCTATAAAAAGCATGAAACCACGACCGGTTCCGGCTATTTGGTTTTATATGGTTTTCTTAACCGCAATCGGGTGGTTGTGGCTATGGCCGAAGCTACTTCGGCAGGGCTGATACGTACTCGTTTGCAAGGCAAAGATTGGAAGGTTTAAGGAAAGAATGACCTTAATTTTTCATATCATTGCAGGGACTTTCAAGGTGCCACACTACCTGCGAAATGGAAGCGCCATCCCTCCAAAACAATCTCTATTTAAAAGATGAAGTATCGATACTATATTTTCTTAAGGGTCGTTTTGATGGAGGGGAATTGTTGTAGTAATGGTTAAATAAGAATTTTGGATATGAAGTTAGCTTACGTACTATCCGGACAGCAGCCGGCTCTTGGAGTCGTCCGTGCCCTCGGTGTGATGGGAATACCCATCGTGGTCATGTATTACAAAGATGAAGATGTGGCCTATCTATCCAAATACGTCACCCATGGGGTGAAATCGCCGCATCCCGAAACCCATGAAAAGGAATTTGTTGAGTTGCTTTTGAAAAGTGCCCAAGAGTTTGGGGACGGGATTTTATTTCCGGCATCCGACGAAGCCTTGGTGGCCGTTGCCAACAATAAAGAGCTATTGGAAACGCATTTCGATGTGCCTGTCCCAGATATGGATATCGTACAGCGATTCATTGAAAAGAAATACACTTACGAAATTGCGGACAAAAACGGTATTCCGGCGCCCAAGACCATCACCCCGACCTGTTTGGAAGACGTGGTGGAGTACGCCAAGGGTATTGACTTCCCCTGCTTGGTCAAGCCCAGTCAGAGCCATTTGTTCTTCGATCATTTTAAACGAAAGATGTTCCCGGTCGAGAATGAGGAAGAGCTGATTTCAGTCTATCAGCAGTCCGCCGAAGCGGGACTCGAGGTGATGCTCCAGGAAATTATCCCTGGGGACGATATCAACGTCGTCAACTACAACGCCTACTTTTGGGAAGGTGAACCCCTCGTGGAGTTTACCGCCCAACATATCAGGAACGCACCGCCTTGGTGGGGCTCGCCACGGGTCGTGCTGAGCAAGGACATACCCGAGGTCATCGAACCTGGCCGGAATATTCTGAAATCGATGGGCTTCAGCGGTTATGCCTGTACCGAATTCAAGAAGGATGACCGGACCGGCATCTACAAACTTATCGAAGTAAACGGGCGCCACAACCTTTCGACCAGCCTTGCCGTAGCCTGCGGCATCAACTTTCCCTATTTACAATACCGACACATCGTCGAAGGCGAGCTCCCAAAACAGTCCGATTACAAAAAAGGCGTGTATTGGATCGAGATCATCTCGGATATTACCCACAACTTTCAGTTCTTACGGCAGGAGAAATATTCGTTTTCGGAATATTTGCGACCCTATATCAACCCCAATGTATTCGCAACCTTCGCCCTGTCGGATTTAGGTCCCTATCCCAAAAGACTTTTTATTCCAGTAAAAAAGGTTTTCGGTGCAGTGTCTCGGAAATTTTTTGGAGGAAAATAGAGACGGCAGATACTAGGTAAAAACAATTCTATTCGTCGATCAAGACCTGACCCGGGTTTACACAGCCAAAACATTAGAGGCTCAGATCAAGTATCAAATTAATATCCCGAGCTACCTTGGTGGAGGGTTCCCTCTTGCCATTTAAAAATTCACTATTCTCGAATCACGGTACTTGAAGGTTCGGACAACTGCTTTTGGTTCAAACCAAGTTCGTCCATTCGAGATTTTCTGATTTCTGCAGTTCGGCGTCCCTTTCCAGTTTGTGAATACGGACCTCCAACGTTTTTAGGCACATCATTGGTTCCGAAAGTAGCTTGTCCGTGTCGATGACAACAAAATCTGGCAGTATTGTATTAGATCAAAATTATCCGGTATTTTTATTAGGACTGATTAATACCTCTTTTTATAATATTATTATCTATTTTTAAAACGATTAGGGGAATTGTTCAAATGAAGGACTTTAAGTAGTTTTTAGCTTTAATTCATCCTAAGATTTTACTTACAGTTACTTTTTTTTAAATGGACTCAACGAAAAATATCTTTGCGATTTATGCAAGCCAAGATAAGGATATACTTCAGTATCTTTTACTTCACTTACAACCCTTGGAAAAGGATTTCAATATATCTATCTGGAGTGATGATGCCATTAACCGTGGGCAGCCATGGAAGCCAAGGAATGTATCACGATTAGACCATACGGACGTATTCCTGTTTTTAGTGAGCAATACATTTATGTGTTCTGAATTTATCAGGCAAGATGAATTCAAAATGGTCATAGATTGCTATAAAGACGGTAAAGCTGTCATTATACCTATAATTCTCGATGATTGCCCTTGGGACGCTGAATTTACCTTCGACGACTATACCTTTAATTTTAAGGAACTACAAGTCTTCCACAAAGATGAAAATCAAATAGGCGACTGGCATCCAACCCACAAAACTTTTACGCAGGTCTCCTATTATCTTAGAGGGCTACTCGCTTCTTCTACCAGAAAGAGCGCCGTAGAAGAACCGGCAAATAAAGCTGGGAAGAAAATTCGGAATACAAAGAAAGAAGAGCAAATTACGATTGATTTCTTTGGCGAAAGAGAAGCCAAAAACAAAGCCGAGTGGGAGGGAAAACGTGAACAAGAAGCTGAAGCAAAAAAAAGGGTCGAAGAAAAGAATAAACTTAGCGAAGAGGCTGAAGCCAAAGAAGTAATTAGAAAGGAGAAAAGGCTAAGGCAGAAAGCCGAAATCCAAAAAAGAATTGAAAAAGAGAAACGTCTTAGGGAAAAATCGAAGAAAGATAGAAAAATTGACGAAGAGTTTGAGGACAAGAATGTAGTTCAAAAAGAAAGTCCGGGCCATGAAGAAGCGAAAGCCAAGGTGGCAGAAGAGGGGAAGGGACGTGGTGAAACAACAAGATTCCAAAGCGAGACGGAACAGGAAAAAGAACTGGAGAAAATAGTCACGGCACGGCCAAGGACCACGAAAAAAAATGGTCTTGCGAGATATAACTATCAATTTAAAACCGCGAAAACGGTCGAGCCAAAAAGAGAAGTTCAAAAAGAAGGACAGGGCGATAAAGAAGTGAAAGCCAGAGTGACGGTAGAACAAAAAAAAGGCGACAAACAAACAAAACCCCAAAGAGGTACGGAACGGGAAAAAGAATTGTCGGAAATAGTTGCTGCGCAGAGAATAATTGCAAAAAAAAGTGGACTAGCAAGATATAACTATCGATTTAAAACCACAAAGATGGTCGAGGCCAAAAGAGCGGTTCAAAAGGAAAGGCAGACCGATGAAGAAACGAAAGCAAAATCGGCAGGGGAGCAGAAAAGACGCTTCGAAACAACAATGGCTCAAAAGCAGACGGAACTGAAAAGAAAATTGGCGGAATTACTTGCAGCGCTGAAAAGAGTCCTTAAGAAAAATCGTTCGGTAGTACAAGATTATCAAGTAAAGTACGCTAAGGCGATCGAAGCCAAAAGAGCAGTTCAAGAGGAAGCGCGAGACGTCAAGGAAGTGAAGGACAAAGTGGAAGTAGAGCGGAAAAAACGCTTCGAAACGATAGTAGCTCAAAGGCAGAATGAATTGAAAAAAAGACTGACGGAAATACTTGCAGCGCTGAAACGAGTCCTGAAGAAAAATCGTTCAGCAGCACAAGATTATCAAGTGAAATACGCTAAAGCGATCGATCAATATTACAAAGAAGCGAAAAAGAACATAAACACAACCAGCAAAAGAAGAGTCCATGCTGGATTTTTGGTCGCGGCCGTCGTATTAGGTGGAATATTCATTTATCTATTTACAGGAGATTCGCAAAAACAATCGAATACCATAGTGGACATTGAACAAGCCGAGGTAGGCTCCGATCCTGTTGTCAATGCTGAAAGTGATACAGAGAATCAGGCAGGGGCTATCTTGGAACTAGGTGTTGGAGATATATATAAGAACGGAATTATTTTTGCCATTGACGCAGCAAATGAAAAGGGGAAAATCGCATATACGGATGATCTAGGGCCCATGACCTGGAACGAAGCCATGAATATTCACGAGCATTTAGGGGAAGGATGGCGGGTACCTACTATGGATGAATTACGGCTTATGTACAACACAATTGGACAAGGAGCGGACAATAAGGGCGGATTTGCCGATGAATTATATTGGAGTGCGACGCCATTTGATGATTACCAAGCTCGGCTTCTAAGATTCAGTGATGGTAATGACTCGTATCATTATAATAGCTCAGGTACTTTTCGAGAATTTCGGGTCCGGGCCATTAAGGATTTTACGCGGTAGCTGGGGGAACAAATACATTTGAACACCCTGACCTAAAGGGAATCCTATAATAAAATGGGAATCTACTTGCCGATGCAGGAAATGACGATTCCTTATTTCACGGGGATTTTGAGGCTTCGAGACACAAATGGGAGACAAACGCCGAAAACGAGGTGCAAATTTATCAACAATATGTATCAATTCTTCCAATCGAAGATTTGCTTTAATATATTGTTTATGTGAAATAGCTTTTTTCATTTGAGATGTTTTGGAATATCACTTCGACCATGCAAAATCCTGACAATACGAATGCGGTTGGTTAAAATTCGGTAAAAAATGATATGGGATACATGGGGAAGGCTATACAATCCAACTTTTATTTCATCTCTTTGTTTGCCGATGTCCGGATTTTTGGTCAATGCCTCAAAATGCCCTCGCAAGCCCTCTAAATATCTTGTGGCTTGTGAATGACCAAATTTATATATTCCAAAATCATAGATTTCTTGAAGGTCATTTTTGGCTGCTTCGGCAAGAACGTAGCGATTCATTGCACCTGTTTCCTAGAAGCAATGATATCGTCAACTGAAATATCACTGTCAGGACCATTCCATCCTTTTTCAATCTCAGCCCTTAGGTCTGCAATCACTTTTTCTCGATAAATTTGATGCAGTCGAAGCGCATCTCTTATGACCTCGCTATTGTTCTGGTACTCTCCAGATTTAACCTGTTTCGAGATATACTCTTCCTGTGTTTTTGTGAAACTTATATTCATTTTCTTTTTCTTTAGATAAATAAAATTACAATATTTATCCATATTCAACAAATATGGACATTCCATAGGGCGCACCCTACTTTTTGGTCGTGGCCGTGTCCACCTTTTTGCCTTTCGACCTCCATACCCCATACGATTCGTACAGTCCGGGATTTTGGTCAAAATATCCTCTGAGGTTTGTGATTACCTTCAGTTTACCGGCTTCAAAGGATTCTTTCTGGATGGTGTCCAGCCGTGAGACCTTGAATCCCAAATAGCATAGGCTTGGAATGGAGAATGCCAAGATGGCCATTGACGGCCATAATATTACCTTTGGGATTAGCTTCGCTTCTGAGACGGCACCGTTGATGTTACCGATATTCTTTCTCATAGATTCCCTTTCCCATCGCTCCTTATCTACTTGCCGATGCAAAAATTAGCAAAAATGTTCCCCAGCAGCTCGTCGTTAGTGACTTGGCCGGTGATTTCGCCGAGGTGGTAGAGGGCTTCGCGGATGTCTATGGCCATGAGGTCGCTGGGCAGGTCTTCGTCCAAGCCGAGCTGTACCTTGTCGATCTCTTCCAAGGCTTTTAAGAGGGAGTTGTAGTGTCTGGTGTTGGTGACGATGGTCTCGTTGTTCCGCAGGGCGCCCCTGTTGACAAATTCCAACAGTTGGGATTGAAGCGCTTCGATGCCGTCCCCAGTTTTGGCGGACAGGGGGGCAAAGCCGACCGCCCCCCCCTGCCACACCCGAAATATGGGATGTCAGGGTCGAGATTTTATCCTCCGAAAGCCTATCGACCTTGTTGGCTACAATGATCAGGGGCTTTTGCGGATGTCGTTGCTTTATTTTTTCGATCTCAAAGATTAATTTTTGCAATCCTCTCCTTGTATTTGCTTCTGCATCCGAACCGGTGCCGGGCCTTGAAGTGGAACCTGCTCCCGATGCTACCCTCGTATCCGGTCTCAAGTCGAATTCGGTGTCGGAATCTGAGTTAGCAGCGGTCTCAACCTGTCCCGATTGAGACGTTTGTCCCCCTGGGAGTCGCATCACCTCCTCCGCATCGAACAGGTACAAGGTGACCTGCGATTTTTCTATCTTTTCAAAGGTCCGTTTGATGCCCATACCCTCGACCACATCCTCGGTGTCGCGTATCCCGGCGGTATCGATAAAGCGAAAGCCGATGCCGCCGATACTGATCTCATCTTCGATAGTGTCGCGCGTGGTACCTGCAATTTCGGAAACCAAGGCGCGTTCTTCGTTCAAAAGGGCGTTGAGCAGGGTCGATTTGCCCACGTTGGGCTCTCCCACTATGGCCACAGGAATGCCATTCTTGATAACGTTTCCGACGGCAAATGAGTCGATAAGCTTTTTGAGTACGTTTCGGATTTTTTTAACAAGGGAGGTAAATTGCCCCCGGTCGGCAAACTCGACATCCTCCTCCGCAAAATCCAGCTCAAGTTCGATAAGGGAGGCGAAATTGAGGAGTTCTTCCCGTAGGTTTTTGATCTCATTGCTAAAACCGCCACGCATCTGCTGAATGGCCACCTGATGCGAAGCCGCGTTGTCACTGGCGATAAGATCGGCTACGGCCTCGGCCTGGCTGAGATCCATCTTTCCATTGAGGAAGGCGCGTAAGGTAAACTCTCCGGCATCCGCCATGCGGCATCCGTTCCGAAGAAATAGCTGGATGGTCTGCTGTTGGATATATGGGGATCCGTGACAGGATATTTCAACTACATTCTCCCCGGTATAGGAATGGGGACCTTTAAATAGCGACACCAATACTTCATCCAAGGTTTGTCCGTCTTCGACGATGTGCCCCAAGAGAATGCTGTGACTCCTTTGTTCCAGCAGTTTTTTGCCGTGGACGGAGCGAAATAGAGAGGCAACGGTCGCGAAGGCATCCTTCCCTGAAATGCGGATGATGGCAATCGCGCCCGCTCCCGATGGCGTGGCCAGTGCGATGATGGTATCATTTGGAATCATACTGCAAAAATAGGGAAAATGTTCGTCCGCGAATCCTCTGTAGGATGGTCCGATTGACAAGATCAATTAAGTCCGACTGTAACAATCGCGGCTTTGGCTCGTCTTATGGATAGAACACTTCCGGGATTGTAACGTCATTCATCGGCAAAGACTAATCCGGAAAGAATTATTAACCTTGTAAAACAGTCCAAAAATGGAAATCATCAATCAAAACAGAACGCTCGAATCGAATAATTCCCTTTTGGTATTGACCCACCTCTCCCAATTGTTGACGTATGTCACCGGCGTAGGCGGACTCATTGTGCCCTTGGTCATCTGGTTGACCACGAAAGACCGTATCGAGGGGATGGACGAGCATGGAAAATCCATCGTCAATTTTCAATTGAGCGTTCTGCTCCTAGCGGTGCTCAGTATTCCGGCAATTCTATTGTTCGGTCTGGGGATATTAAGTCTGATTTTTATAGGAATCATCGCCTTTGTACTCCCGGTAATTAATGCGGTAAGGGCGAGCAACGGGGAAGCCCCCAGTTATTTTATGACGATCCGCTTTATATCTTAAACGGCTCCGCCACGAATTTTGTGGGCAATCTAAGACGTTGCCAGCCATCGAAAAAGCTCGGAAATGGAAGAAAGATGGAAAGAGCAAGGGGAACAGGCTGAAAGGACAAAAAGAAAGGCAGGTGCTCAACACAAACGCTCCCCTAATCCGAGCCGGGCGGGCGGGGTTAAAGTAGATAAAAACACCCCTCTTGCCTTTAGCAATTTTTGTTCCTATCTCCTTTCGTCTTTTTGTCAAATTTAATCAGTAAATTTTCCGAACCTTATTTAAAACAGCAAAAACCCATCCCAAATTGTCCGGATGGTTTTTGATTAAACGCTTGCGTGGGGGAGTCCTTAATCGATAAATTACATTCTAACCGTTCAGCATCACCGGCATGACCAGCATCGTGACGTGCTCGCCCTCATCGAGTCCGTCCGAAGGCGTGAGAATGCCCGCTCGGTTGGGAAGGCTCATCTCAAGGGTAACCTCGTCGGAATCGAGATTGGTCAACATTTCGGTCAAAAACCGGGAGTTGAACCCGATTTGCAAATCGTCGCCCTGGTAAGAGCAGGTCAGGCGTTCTTCGGCCTTGTTGCTATAGTCGATATCCTCAGCGGAGATGTTCAGTTCGGCCCCGGCGATTTTTAGACGGATCTGGTGGGTTGTTTTATTGGAGAAAATGGCGACCCGGCGAACGGAGCTCGAAAACTGGTTTCTAGAAAGCGAAAGCTTGTTCGGGTTCTCTTTTGGGATTACCGCCTCGTAGTTCGGATACTTGCCGTCGATCAATCGGCAGATCAACTCGGTATCTTCATAACTAAATCTGGCATTGCTGTCGTTGTACTCGATAACCACGTCGGATTCGCTTCCCGCCAAAACCCCTTTCAACAGGTTCAGGGGTTTTTTCGGCATGATGAACTCGGCGGTTTCCGAAGCGGACACATCATCGCGACGGTACTTGACCAGCTTATGTGCATCCGTGGCCACAAAAGTGAGATTTTCTGTAGAGAACTGAAAGAAAACCCCGCTCATCACAGGTCGTAGGTCGTCATTTCCGGAGGCGAATATGGTCTTGTCGATCGCCGTCGCCAGAATATCGCCCATTAGCGTCGTAGAACTCGGGTCCGCCAGTTCGACCGCCTTCGGAAATTCGGCCCCATCGGCGTAGGCCAAGGCGTATTTACCGTGGTTCGAACTGATTTCAACGGTATGGTTGTCCTCCACTACAAAGGTCAAGGGCTGTTCGGGAAAGGTCTTTAGTATATCCAACAGCAGGCGTGCCGGTACGGCAATAGTGCCCTCATTGTCGGAATCCACTTTTAGCACGGAGCTCATGGTGGTTTCAAGGTCCGACGCGGAGACGGTAAGTTTATCCTGGTTCAGGTCGAAGAGAAAATTATCGAGAATAGGCAGCGTATTGCTGGTGTTGATAACGCCTCCTAAAATCTGCAATTTCTTTAACAAATATGTGCTCGATACTATGAACTTCATGGGGTAGTTTTATTTCAAATTTGTTTCATATCGTGTTCGGGATCGTCTCAAAATTTCGAATGGCAAACGTCTGAAAGTACCAAAAACAAGACAAACAAAGATATTTGAATCGATCTTTTTAGCGAAACAAACTTATTAACAGCTAGCCCGCATATTTCCGTCGTCTAAAATAGGCAAATCCCAATCCGAAAAGAAGGATCAAGATCAGCGGAAGCCCGATATTCATTAGCTGCCATTTGGATTTTTGTACCGCGATCTTTTGCGGGTCCAAAAAGGGCACGGCCACCTTCTTGTTTCGAATGTTTATAAGTCCTTTTTCATCCAAAAGGTAATTGACGGCGTTTATCAAAAATTCTTTGTTCCCGTAGTAATTGTTCGTCCATTTGTCGTATCCCAGTTCCAAGGGTCGGCCCTTTCGCACCTGATTTTTGATGATGTCCCCGTCGGAAACCACCAGCATTTTATTGAATTTTCCTTTTTCTATGGGATTTTGGAGCTGCACCGGTTTGACCCGATTTTCAAAAGCTGAGTTGAATTCCCCTTCAACCAATACCGCCAAGGCCTTGTCGCCATCGGTATAGTTTTCCTTTTTCGGGGGATTGTTGATGATACCGAGACTGATCTGTTGTGGGGTGCCTTCTAAACGGGACAGGGGAGAACTTTGCAGGAGTACCGTTTTTTTGTTTTCGTTGGATAAGGTATCAATGGAACTGGCGAACTGTAAGCGGATGGCTTCCAGATTATTGTTGATAGGATGGTCGTTGCGCGAGAAGACCATAGGATGATAATACCAGGGCACGGGATCGTATTGGGATGCATTTCCTTCCCCCGTCGCCAGTACGATCTGAGTGAAATACATGTCGTTGACCAAATCAGAATTGATGCGGATGCCGTACTTAAAAAAGAAGTCGTTCAGGTTCAGGTCGCGGGGCAAGGCCAGGGCCGAACCTTGTTCGTTGAACAGGCTATCGAGTTCCATGTTTACCTTATCCATTAACCAGAGGGACTTCCCACCGCTGACAATAAACTGGTCGAGCACGTATTTTTCGGCATCGGAAAAGGCCTCGGTGGGTTTGGCGATCAGGGCCAGGTCGTATTCCTTTAGTTGATTCAGGGTTTTTTGCGGATTTGTAGCGACGGAATCCATCGTAATTGCCCCGATGTTGTAATAATCACGGATGGCAGTCAGGAAATCCGCCAGAAAGATATCCTCTAGCTCCCCGTTTCCCTTCAGAACCGCCACCTGTTTCTTTGTTTTGATATTGATCTTTGAAAACGCATCGGCAAAGGCGTATTCCAAATGCTGCACGGAGTTGTTGACCCGCTCTTCGGGGGTCGCTCCCAATGTATTTTTCAGCAGCGGTACTTTTACGGTGTTGTTGCCATAGTTCACCATGGCCCAAGGGAAAACGATGTCCTGCGACACCTTGCTATTGTCCTCGACGGTCACTTGGGCTGGGGTAAGTCCCAATCCCTGTAATTCGGTGATGGTCTGGTTGACATCCGCGGTATTTTCCAGGGGATTTACGAATGTGAACTTTATGTTTGGGTTTTGGGATGCAAACTCCTCCAGGATCTGAAGGGTCTCCGTGCGCAGCTTTACAAATTCGGGGGATAAATTGCCCGCCAATAAAACATCTACGATGACCGGTCTTTCAAATTCCGAAACACTGGCAATGGCGGCATCCGAAAGCGTGTACCGATGGTCTTCGGTCAGGTCAAACCGGGTGTACACAAAGCCGGACAGCACATTGACGAGAATCACGAGCAGGAATGCCATGCCGATGGTGACAAAGGTTTTTTTCATAGGTGGAATGTTCGGGATTGTCCAAAGGATTTAAAAGAGGTCATCGCGGAGTGTTTTTGAGCGTCATCACAGTAAGAAAAAGAAAAAATGCCGAAAGACTAACAAAATAGATAAGGTCCCTCGTGTCCAAAACGCCCCGGGCAATACGCTCAAAATGATGATTCATGCCCAAATTTCGTACGAAGACGACCACTTGGCCGTCCGCGAAGAGGGTCGAGACGCCCTCGAATCCATAGTAGGCAAAAAAGCAGAGTAACATTCCGACGATAAACGCGACGATCTGATTTTCGGAGAGGGTAGAGGCGAAGAGGCCGATTGCGGTATAGCATCCCATTAGGAATATAGTGCCGAAATACGAGCCGATCACCAGGCCCATGTCGAGATTTCCGACGGTGGTGCCCAAACGGGATATTGCCAAAACATAGACCCATGTAGGTGCCAGAGCGATCAACCCTAATGAGAACGTCCCCAAAAACTTACCCAATACGGTCTCCCAAAGGCTGATCGGTTTGATATAAAGCAACTCCAGGGTCCCCAATTTTTTTTCCTCCGAAAAGCTTTTCATGGTAATCGCCGGAATCAGGAACAGAAACACCCAAGGAGCCAGTAGGAAGAATTTGCCCAGGTTGGCGAATCCATGTTCAAAAATATTAAACGGACCTTTGAACACCCATAGAAAGAGGCCGTTGAGCACCAAAAAAAGTCCGACGACCAAGTATCCGGTCACCGAAGTAAAAAAGGAACGTATTTCGCGTTTAAAGATGGCGAGCATAGTGTGTTTCGCAGTTTGATTTCCATGGACGTACCGATGGTTTGGTTCCTGTAACGGGAATCTCAACCGACCATCGCACAAAACTAAAAAGATTTTGAGACTTTCGAATCTTCGGCAACAGGCTCGTTTGTTTCGTCCGACGTAACTTGTCGCGCTAGTTTAATAGCCACCCAACTGATTGCAACGCGCGCTTTAACCGGTCCCGACGTGGCATGGCGCATAGGGTCAACCTCTTCGCCTCTGAATGCAATGCGCGATTTGGTCGGTCCCGATCAGTAACGACAGTTTCGCTGTCCCTACTCAAACGTCACCGTAACCGTATCCCGAAACTCCAGTCCCAATAGGGTAGAAGCCCCTCCCACGGTATTCAGGTCACTCTTGTAAATGGCCAGTTCGATGTAGTGGGCGGAATTGAATAGTGCCAGCAGGTCTCCCGCGCCCCTGCGATGCTCCTTATCGAGGTCATAATTGATGATATCGCTGTATTTATTGTGGATACGGCTTATTTTGGTGGACCGGGCGGTAAGTTCGAAATCCCTCCCCTTGCGGTAGGCATCGAAGAACTTTTTGTGGATGTTGGTCACCACGTTTCCATAATTGTCGATGTAGATAACGCTACCGATGATCTTATTGCCGTTATCGGAAACGATGGGCGTAAATTCACGGAGGTCTTTCAATGCGTCAAAAGGTTTACCGACCACCTCAAGGGTGCCGCCGCGAGCTATATGACAGGCGACTTTTACGAAGACATCCAACACGGGAAAAGAGCCGTAATCGGGATTCGGAATGTTGATCTCCACCACTTTTTCCGGTTTTCTTTCGGAAGTGATCAACCCGATGATACCGTTGTTGGCCACGATAAAATAATGCCCGTCGATCAACAGGGCGATATGCTTGTTCTCGGGCGTCGGTTCCGCATCGACCCCGACAATATGAATACTGCCCTCGGGAAAATTTTTATAGGAATTTTCCAGAACGTAGGCGCACTCGTGGATATTAAAGGGACTGATATAATGTGAGATATCAACAATTTTGGCATCGGGGAGCTCTTTGTAAATGGTGCCTTTAAGGGAACCTACAAAATGGTCTTTAAGTCCGAAATCCGTGGTCAAGGTTATGATCGCCATGTAGGGTTGTTGATATGTTTTGCTTAGAACAGCTGATTTTTGGTTAAATTTGTTATCCTAACGTAAACGCACAAAATTAGTGCAAAATAATAGCCAAGCGAAATAATTGCCCGTTGGCTTTCACCTTAATATATAAAGTTTTTGAACGAACTCATACTAGAACTCACCGAGATCAGCCCGAGGGAATTTTTTGGCCAGGGCAATCAGAATATCGATCTGCTCAAAAAGTATTTCCCTAAATTAAAGATTGTAGCGCGGGGCAACAAGATAAAGGCCTATGGCGATGAGGAGCTTTTAGAGGAATTTGACCGCCGGTTCGATATGCTCACTTCCCATTTTGCAAAATATAACAAATTGGACGAGAACGTGATCGAACGGGTATTGACCAGTACCACGCCGTCGGATTATGACGCTCCGGAGAAAAGTGGGGAAACCTTGGTGCACGGCGTTAGCGGACGATTGATCAAGGCCCAGACCGCAAATCAGCGCAAATTGGTCGATGCGGCCCGTAAAAACGATATGGTATTCGCCATCGGTCCCGCCGGTACCGGAAAAACCTATACCGGGGTGGCCTTGGCCGTCAAGGCCCTGAAGGAGAAGCAGGTGAAACGGATTATTTTGACCCGTCCCGCAGTAGAAGCTGGCGAGAACCTGGGATTTTTGCCCGGCGATCTCAAGGAAAAGCTAGACCCGTACATGCAACCGCTCTACGACGGGCTGCGGGATATGATTCCGGCCGAAAAATTGGCCCATTTGATCGAAACCGGTATCATTCAGATCGCACCGCTGGCCTTTATGCGGGGACGAACCCTAGACAATGCCTTCGTAATTCTCGATGAGGCCCAGAATACCACCCACGCCCAGATGAAAATGTTCCTGACCAGAATGGGCAAGAACGCCAAATTTATGATTACGGGCGATCCCGGACAGATCGACCTGCCACGAAGGGTTATCTCGGGCCTGAAAGAGGCCTTATTGATTTTAAAGGACGTGCCCGGCATCGAGATCATATACCTCGATGATAAAGATGTCATTCGCCATAAATTGGTAAAAAAGGTCATTAATGCGTACAGGAATATCGAGCATCAGAAATGAAAAACACCATCACAGCTACCAATTTCAGTTTTCCAGGTCAAAAAAGTCTTTATAAGGGCAAAGTCCGAGAGGTGTATGCCCTTGAAGACAACATCTTGGTCATGGTCGCCACGGACCGGCTTTCCGCTTTCGATGTAGTGATGCCGAAAGGGATTCCCTACAAGGGACAGATATTGAACCAGATCGCTACAAAAATGATGGCCGCTACGGCAGATATCGTCCCCAACTGGTTGATGGCCACGCCGGACCCCAATGTTGCCGTCGGCCACGCCTGCGAACCCTATAAGGTGGAAATGGTAATCCGAGGCTATTTATCGGGACATGCAGCTCGGGAATACAAGGCCGGGAAAACCGAGATCTGCGGAATCGAAATGCCCGAGGGCATGCAGGAAAACGATAAATTCCCCGAGCCGATTATTACCCCCGCTACCAAAGCGGAAAAGGGCGATCACGATGAGGATATTTCCAAGGAAAATATCCTAAAAAGAAAAATCGTGTCGGCAGCGGACTATGCAGTGCTGGAGAAATACACCCGCGCCCTTTTTGCCAGGGGTACCGAGATTGCCGCCGAGCGGGGACTGATCTTGGTGGATACCAAATACGAATTTGGAAAGACCAAGGAAGGGAAAATTGTCTTGATCGATGAGATTCATACGCCCGATTCGTCCCGGTATTTCTATGCCGATGGATATCAAGAGCGACAGGATAGGGGCGAGCCCCAAAAGCAGCTTTCAAAGGAATTCGTGCGCCAATGGCTGATTCAAAACGGATTCCAAGGACTGGAAGGGCAGTCCGTTCCCGAAATGTCCGATGTTTATATCGAGTCCGTTTCCGAGCGGTATATCGAACTGTACGAGAATATTACAGGGGAAACTTTCGTCAAGGCCGATATCTCGGATATTCAGGAACGTATCGAAAAAAATGTGCTTGACTACTTGAAAACCGCTGATCACAAATAAAGTTCTCGTAAGTTTCTTTCGCTTTACAGCCCCATACCGTAGCGTCGCGAATGCCTTATTCGGGAGAAATCGATGTTCTCGATTCTTAGAACCCCGAATGTCAGCACGTTCCGATTTCGCTCAAGGGCTTTGACGCGAAGTATTGCATAAGAAATTTTGCTGCTTTTGTAATCTTCTCAATGCTGTTGGTTGTCACTTGAATAGCCTTTTCACCAAAAAACCGTCCTTAACCTTCAACCGCCCCATGATCTTTAAAAAGGCGATGGCCGTGATATAGGCATCGCCCAGGGCGGTATGTCGGTCCTTGACGGGGATGTCAAATTTCTCGGCGAGTTCGTCCAGCGAATATTGGTCCTTTTTTTGTAAGAGGGCGGAAGAAATGAGCGTACGCTTGTAAAGGGCGGAGGTATCTAAAAACCGGTTCTGTAATCTAGGCATCCCATGACGTTTTAACGCGCGATCGATCATAGCACGGTCAAAACTGGCGTGATGCGCCACCAAAATGCAATTCCCTATATAATCAAGCAACAGTCGAAGGGCCTCTATTTCGGAGATGCGAGGTTGGATCTCGTCCCGCAAAATACCGTGGATGGCGATGTTCCCCGCGTGATAGAACTCCTGATCCAGGAAAATCTCGAAACTGCTGTCGATATCGATGCTGTCATTTTGTAGGGAGAGGGCACCGATGGACAATATCCGGTCCTTCTCAAGGTCAAGTCCCGTGGTTTCGGTATCGAAAACGACAAAACGGATGTCCGCCAGTGTTGTTGGCTGGCCGTTTTCGAATTGCTCGGCATAGTCCATCCAAAAATCGGGATAGTTCCGTTTTTTGGGTGCAAAGAAGTTCCTGAAGAATCGAATCATCCTAACATACTCGTTACCTTAAAGCGGAGCTTGATCAGTTCCTGTAGTTCCTTAATGGTCTTGAAGGTACGCTTTAATTTCATTTTTTCTTCCTTACGCAACGTATCCAAAGCGATAAAGCGTCCTGAATCGTTATGCAATAATCCTTGTTTGGTGCGGAACTTCAACAGCGCCTTAGTGGCGTAGGAACAGGCCAAGAACTGTTCTTCGTTGTTGGGTTCGAGTTCCGCCAGACGTTCGAAGCGTTCGGCGGTGTTGTTGATACTCTTGATATTATGCGAAAGGGCCAAGACGCGGGCAGCATCGACCATGGGCATCAGGGCCCTACGTTTTAGATCGAAAAAATCTTTGTGGGCCCCATCTTCCTCGACCAAAAAACTACGGAAAAATCCCGTTGGAGAGGGATTTTGGAGGGCCCCACTGGCCAAATGGGTGAAAAAGATCGGATACTTTTCCGTATTTCCAAAAATATGGGCGGTCAGTTCATCGACCAAGCGACCTTCCCCGAAAGAAAGGCTATAATCGAAAAATATGGAAGTCAACAACACCTCTTCGGGCCCGGGATTGGTGATCCAATACGAAACCCGGTCTTTCCATTCCGAAAAAGAGAGGCACCATTCGGGGTTCGAGGCCATCATTTCCGCCGGGCAGTACTCGTACCCTATCGTGTTCAGCCCCTTATTGATTGTCTTTGAAAGTTTCAAGAAGTACGTCCGGGTCCGTGATAGTTCCCCTTGTGGTACATCCTCGAAAATCAGGGCGTTGTCTTGATCGGTATGCAGCAATTGCTCACTACGGCCCTGACTTCCCAGGGCAAGCCAGGCAAATTCGACCGGGGGCGGATCTTTCTGTTCTTTCAGGGTAATGGCGATGACTTGTTTGATACAGGCGTCGTTGAGTTCCGATATAATTTTAGAGGTGAGGGTCAAGGGAATGTTCTGGTCCAGATAACCTTTGAGCAGCCCCGTTACGTTGCGTCGGATGGTTTTTATCGTCTTGAAATTTTCCGCCCGTTTTATGGCCTTCATCAAGACCGCAGGGTTGTTGCCGATTTCGAGCATGATATCATGTTTCGACAACATGCCCACTGCAGGGGTGTTCGCGGTGCCATCTTCCGTAAGGCAGAGATGGCTGATCCCGTTTTTCATCATCGCCATCTGGGCCTGTGCAATGGTCATTCTCTTGGGATAGGTAATTATAGGGGCGCTCATGATATCCTTCGCCTTGGCCGTTATCGGATAGGCGCCCGTGGCAATCTTGTTCCGGATATCCCTGTCCGTAATAATACCTACAGGCAACCCATCTTTCAATATCAACATGGCCCCCACCTTTTTTTGGGTCATGGCAACTGCAATACTTTTGATACTGGTGGTTTCTGGACTTGTAACCAGTTTTTTTGAATAATGCACGTGCTGCAGGTCCAATAATCCCTTGTCGATCTGAGGCTTCAGGGCGGGAGATTCGCCCAGTAATATGCCTTTGTAGTCGGTAGAGTAGGGGTTTCTGGTATTCGAGGCAAAGCTTTCCATCAGAAAACTGGCGACCCCATCGTATTTTTGGGTGTAGGGCCTGAACTCGGCTATGGGAATGGCGTACAGAATACTTTCCTCATAGGCCTGTGCCCCAAGCATATAGTTCTCGTTTGCCATCAAGGGGCGCAACCCGAAGATATCACCCTCGTCGCACAGGTCGATAACATCCCTTTGGGATTTCTTCCGGAGCACGACCGCCCCTTTGTGCACCACGTAAAATTGTTTGTGGGGCGGGGCATCTTCCTCAAAAACCGTACTTTCCTTGGTCTTATATAGGATGGATACCTTCTGCGACAGTTTTTCAAGGTCTTGAAGATCCATCTCACTAAAAGGTGGATATTTTTTTAGAAAATCGGCTACCCGCGTCGATATGGTGTTTTTCATTTTTTGGTTTTATAAAGCAAGTTTAGTTATTTTTAATTCAATATATTTAGGCAAAATAATTTATATGGATACCAAAACAGATACGATAGAACAACAAGCGATAAATACCGTACGGGTGCTTGCCGCGGACGCGGTGCAAAAAGCGAATTCGGGACATCCCGGAACGCCCATGGCGCTGGCGCCGATGGGGCATGTGCTCTGGACGGACAAGATGAACTACAACCCTAAGAGTCCCCAGTGGGCCAATCGGGATAGGTTTATACTTTCCGCCGGACATGCCTGTATGCTGCAGTACAGTTTTCTGTACCTGACGGGCTACGACCTGAGTATGGACGATATCAAGGATTTCCGACAGTTGGACAGCAAGACACCCGGCCATCCCGAATCCCATTTAACGGAGGGCATAGAGGTGACTACCGGCCCATTGGGACAAGGCTTCGCCAACGGCGTCGGTTTTGCCATCGCCCAAAAATACATGGCCGCCCGGTTCAACAAGCCCGATTTCGACCTTTTTGATTATCATATTTACGCCATCTGCAGCGACGGTGACCTGATGGAGGGGGTTGCTTCGGAGGCCGCTTCCGCTGCCGGCCATCTTAAGTTGGGCAATATGATCTATCTCTATGATGACAATAGCATTACGATCGAAGGCGACACCGATCTTGCTTTTGACGAAAACGTGAACGAACGCTTTAGGGCCTATAACTGGCACGTTCAGCAGGTGGCCGATGGCAACGACCTGCAAGCGATATCGGAAGCCATCGACAAGGCCAAGGAAGAAACCGACAAGCCCTCCTTGATCAGTGTGCGTACTAAGATCGGATATGGAAGTCCGAATAAAGTGGACACGGCTTCTGCCCACGGTTCGCCTTTGGGCGAGGATGAGGTGCGCCTGGTCAAGGAAAAATTCGGATTCGATCCCGACAAGAATTTTGTCGTGCCCGATGAGGTACTCGACTTTTACCATAAAGCGGGAGCGAAGGGAGAACAAAAAGAAAAGGAATGGAACGACCTTTTTGCCGAATACAAGGAAAAATATCCCGATCTGGCCGAGGAATACGAGATGGTGATCAGTGGAAACCTTCCCGAAGGCTGGAAGGATAAATTGCCCAAGTTCGAGCCTGGCGACCATATGGCCACCCGGAAGGCTTCCGGTAAGACCCTGAACGCGATTGCGGAATACTTGCCCAACCTGGTCGGCGGGTCGGCGGATTTGGCGCCTTCCACCTCTACCTTGCTCGAAGATTACGAATCCTTTACGGCGAACCATCCCGAGGGCCGCAACTTCCATTTTGGAATTCGCGAGCATGCAATGGGATCTATTTTGAACGGGATGGCCTTGAGCGGATATCTGATTCCCTACGGGGCAACCTTTTTGATATTTTCCGATTACATGCGTCCCCCGATGCGGTTGGCGGCCATTATGGGCATCCGGCCGATTTACGTCTTTACGCACGATAGCATCGGTCTAGGCGAAGATGGAACCACCCACCAGCCCGTGGAGCAGTTGGTGGGACTAAGATCCGTACCGAACATGACGGTCATACGGCCCGCGGACGCCAACGAGACTGCATACGCCTGGCAGGCCGCCTTGGAGCATCGAGATGGGCCCGTGGCCATTGTTCTGACACGGCAGGGCCTGCCGATTATCGATCAGGATAAATACACTGCAGCGGATAACCTTAGCAAAGGGGCCTATATCCTTTCCGATTCGGATGGAGATCCCGATACTATTTTAATCGCTACCGGATCCGAGGTGCAATTAATCTTGGAGGCGCAGTCCAAATTAAAGGATGACGACATCAATGCCCGTGTGGTGAGTATGCCGTCTTGGGAACTTTTCAACAGTCAGGATAAAGAGTATAAGGAGAAAGTGCTCCCCAAAGATGTTCGCAAAAGAGTAGCCGTTGAAGCTGGTTCGCCTTTAGGATGGCATCAATACGTTACCGACGAAGGCTGCGTAATCGGTATCGACAAATTCGGGGAGTCCGCACCCGGGGATGAACTGATGAAGGAATACGGCTTTAGTGTTGAGAACGTCGTGAAAAAGGTCAAAGACCTATTGGGCTAAGCCGAGTATCGTACTTGGTTTGTCTTTAAGGTTAATCGGCCCGTTTCGTTTTTTTCAGCATCGGTAGGGATTTTGCAAAACATCTGTAAATTCAATTCTAGGAACAAACGAAACGGGGTGACGCGATAAAAAGAGAGGGTAGGGACCGTTAAAAGTCTTTACCTTTTTTTATTCTGCCCGTCGTCGAACAGGGTCGATTTAATTGTAAGCTTGTTCCAAAAGCGGATCGCATTCTTCCCGCATTATTCACTTCGCCAAGGTCAATCTCGTTATAGTCGACAAAATGGGCTGGTGACCTTCAAGCTTTTAAAGCCCGGCGAATCGCAAAATACTGTTATATCCCGAAAAAAAAGCTCCATACCTTTACAGATATAGAGCCTATTATTACACTTGGGGTTACCCTAAGCTTTGGCGATGGTCGCCCGCAGCATCCAGGCCATTTCTTCATGTTCTTGCATAAGACCGGTCAAAAAATCCCCGGTACCCACATCCTCGTATTCTTCCTCTACTTTGGAAATATTTTCACGGATGAACTGGATAATCGCATCATGATCTTCGAGCAGGGCGGCGCTATAGCCGAGACTGGTGTTTTCGCCTTCGTACTTTTCGGTAAGGTGGGTCAGCTTTAAAAAATCGCCCATGGTGCCCGGCGCGTAATGTCCTATTTGTCGGATACGTTCGGCCACCCCGTCCGCAAATTTTTTGATGGCATTGTAATGCTCCTCGAAAAAAAGATGCTTGGTGTGAAAATCGTGCCCCTCCAAATTCCAATGGGCGCGTAGAGTTTTGGTGTACAGCACAAATTCGTCGGCCAATACCTTCGACAGAATGTCCGTGGTCTTTTGTCTATTCTCTTTGGTTATACCAATGTTAGTTTTCATCTAGATCGTTGTTTTTAGTTCAACGGCAACCTACGAAATGTTGTCATTTTTTATTGATGTATTCGAGTCGAAAATTGCCCTTGTCAAAATTTTGATTGCCTAGGATTCGTCCGCATAATTCGACTCGAAAATCCGATACTTAAAAAGTCCCACTACTATGGCGCCCCCGACTCCATTGCCGATCAACGCGAGCAGTAGAAATTTTAAATAGTCCCATCCCGACACCGATGCGGACTTCCAGAAGGCACCAAAGGCTTCGATGTTGCCAACAATACTGTGGTGAAAGCCCCCGAAACCGATGACTCCGGTAATCATAAAGATAATGACAATGCGGGTTAGCGTGGTCTCGGTGCTATTAAGCAGCCAGGTGAGCAGCCCCATCAACCATCCTGCTGTGATGGCGCTTAAAAATAGCACCCAAGCTTCATAATCGAGAACGTGATGGCCTACGGTGACCATGGTATCCGAGGTAAATAGACCAAAATTCGGCGCTAGGATGCCTATAAAGAAAGTAAAGACGATTCCCCCTAACACGTTACCTGAAATGACCAACCCCCATAGACGAAGCATTTCCAGCAGCGATCGTTGACCATTGAGTACTGGAAGGGCCAACAGCGAGGTTTGCTCCGTGTATAGGGCCGATTTTCCAAGAATTACTAAAATAAAGCCTATGGGATACACGAATCCGAACGATTTAAACAAAATGTTCTGTTCGACATGGCCATCGAGCAGCGCATAGAAGGTGCAGATCATAAAATAACTAAATCCGATTTCAAGCCCAGCGATTACACCACTTAAAAAAATAGCCTTGCTCTTGATGGCGAACATTTGTTCCCCCTCGTGAATAACGCGGCTCAGGATGTCACTGTATTTTTTTCCACCCTTGATATTGTCGGACTTCTCTTCTAGCTGCTTCTGGTGTTCCTTCTGGTCTTTTTCTTCCTCTTTCATAGTGGTAGTTCGATTTTTGACTCTTCTTTAGTTGGGGGTGTTAACGACAAGCAGGGCGGCAACGGGCGCTAGGATCGATAGAATATTTGTTGAGGACCCTTTTCGGAATAAATTCGTAAAATATGATTTAAACATCATGACCAGTTTTGAATTCAGCCAGTTTCACGATCGGCCTTGCCGCATTACATAAAGTTTTTGCTCTGTGCGACCAGCTCGTTGGCCGGTATGACCCCGGACTGCTGCCAGACCACCTTTCCGTTCTTGAACAGCATAAGGGTCGGCACACTACGAATACCATATCGGGAAGCGAAAGCGGGATTTTTGTCCATATCGATTTTTAGGGCGGTCACCGCGTCGCCCAGTGTTTCTTTCGCCTGTTCGAACTGCGGGGCCATGGCTTTGCAGGGACCGCACCAAGTTGCGTACACATCTACCAAGGTTGGTTTTTCATCAGCTATTATTTCGTTGAATTTTGACATAATTTCTAGATTTCAATTGATAAAATTATTTCCTTATATAATCAACCGCACTTCCCCAAGTTCCTCGATGGCATAGGGAAACTTATCTCCCGGTGACCCTATGAACATAAAATTCGTAGGGATGTTCCATCTTTTCGAAAGTTCTTGGATTTTATCTGACGTGAAATGTCCTACTTCCTCGATTAACTCGATTTTAATGTCCGGATAAATCCTATCCAGTACCAAGATATCTTCCTTTAGAATAGCCGATACATGCTTTTCTTTATCCACTATCGAGACAATTTTCAATTTCTTGGTAGCTTCATTTTTTTGCATGCAGGGCATAATCCTATTCAACATTTCCACATTTTCGTGGTTGGCAAAAAAGACGAACTCCTGCTGATTGATTTTTTCGATCATTTCATCTATGGGGAGGTTCAATTTAAAGAGGAAGGTCTTTTTATCGGGAAAAACATATCCTACAAACTGTAAAAAGTATATTAGGATGAAGGTACGTTTTAGCATGAAGAATACAATCAACAAGGTGGGGACGTACTGGCCCGCATAACCGATGGCCAGTGCAGAAATATAAAGGCATGACGAACTGATATCGTTCCCACAGATGGCGTTAGCCTCCAGTTGATTCAGTTTTTTAGCCATCGAGAAAACATTTATTTTTTTTGCATTATGTCATTTTTTGGTGCTGTAAAACCAATAATTGTGTAAGACCCGCCTACCTTTGTTGTAAATTAAAAATTAATTAACAAGCGAATTATGTCTTCAACAAAGGAACCCTGGTCTAGAAATAGGTATGCATGGACCTATGCCGTCTCAATCAACGTAATGATCATGATATACTCTGCCACACTTTATTTTTTGAATATCTATCAGAACGCCGCTTTCAGGGCCGTGTACCTTTTGTTCGTTCTTCTAGGTCTTGTTTTGTTGGTATGGAACTGGAGTAAGAACCACCCCGCCGCCTCGTATATGAACGCATTTAAGCTCTGCATCAAAACGGGTCTTTTTTTCTTGGTTATTCTGCTGCCCATCGTTCTCCTGTATATGGTCTTGAATCCAGAGGCTGTGCAATTAGTTCAGGTAATGGAGACCCATACCCCCTCAAATACGATACAACAAATGGTCGGTATGCTGTTTTTTGAAATGGTGCCCGCCATCATTCTTTCCGCTATCTGTGCTTCTTTCCTGACAGGATGGAACAAAAATCGGACATGAAAGACTTTTTTATCCATTCTGTAACCGAGCGATTGCCTTTTGCCGTTCGTTTTTCTCAAAACCTTTCCCCTTTTGGTTGGGTACGAAATCTGCAAAAACCACCAAACTCCTCTCCAACCAGTCCTCATCGGAAACAATGGCCATCGCACTTATTTCCCCAAGATAAGCAAAGCCGAAATTCTCGGTTCCAAACAAAACGTCTAAACGAGTTCAATGGTAAACATGAATTATGTTTTATGGATAAACAAGCTTTCGGAATTGATGTGCATAAGTGTAAAATGTTTATTTCAAACCGTTCCGGTTGATGGGATAGCACCTATTTTTGATCCGTATCCATAAAAATTGGGGATCGGATCCGTTGTTCCGTCGCCAATTTATTTCCTAGTCCACTCCTGTTATGAATAAAGGGCAGTTACGGATTATCCTAAAACAAATTGTCGGTCCGTAAATCCATGATCGAGGACCATTCCGTTTCCGTGCGCATGGCTGCTTTCGTCGGGGAAAGTGAAGGTGATTCTATCGCTCACGTCTTCCGCTTTGTAGTAAGGGCCTACGGGAATCTGCTCCGTAAACTTGTCTTTGGCCGTAATAATGGTCGCTTTGTTTTCCAATGTTTTCTTTGAAGTGTATTTACTGGATAAACTTCAGGGCTACATTAAAGAAATTCCCGGTCGATTTTTAGGGCAGGGATTACGGACAGGGTTATGTCATGACTTTCCCTTCTCCTCCACTTGGGTTATATTTTGCATATCCAAGGGTTTTTCCGGGGCCAGGTTTTCGTAAGCGTGTTCGCCTATGAGGATGCCCTGCGATTGCCCCTTGCTGAAATAGGCGGTCGCCCAGTTCACCATGGTTCGGAATTGGTTCCTATAACTGACCAGCAAAAATAGATGTATGAATGTCCACGCCATCCAAGCGAACCAGCCGGTAATAGTGGTCTTTGGCATGGTCAGATCGGCGACTGCCTTGCTTCTTCCGATGACCGCCATGGTTCCCTTGTCAAAATAATCGAATGGCTCCGGTTTTTTATCTTTGGTGATGGCCTCGAAATACTTGGCCAAGGCTTTCCCCTGTTGCTTTGCCACGCTTCCCAATTGCGGGTGTCCCTTTGGAAAATCGGGATCTGTTTTTTGGATACACGCATCCCCGATAGCATATATATTATTGGTATCCTTTACCTTATTGAATTCGTCCACCGAAAGCCGATCGCCTTTTTCATAGCTGTCTTCAGGGATCCCCTTGAATTTTAGCGCGGTAACCCCGGCCGTCCATATCAAGGTCTTGGTTTCAATTGTTTCCCCATCCTTGAAGATTACGGTATCATCTTTAAAGTCGGATACCATTTTGTTCAGTTTTACGATAACTCCCATTTTCTCCAAGGTTTTTTTGGAATATTTCTGGGTCTTCTCGCTCATCGGAGGCAAGACGCTGGGCGCAGCATCGACCAGGTACAGGTTCATATTTTGACCATCGAGTTCAGGGTATACGTTCTGTAAAATACGATTGCGCATTTCGGCGATCATCCCCGCTACCTCGACCCCTGAAGGACCGGCGCCGGATACCACGATATTTCGCATTTTCCGTTTTTCGGCCTCATCGCTAATATACGTGTACTTTTCAGCCTCCTTGAGCAGATAGTTACGAAGTTTTACGGCATCGTTCACCGTTTTCATGGGCAGGGAATTCTTTTCGATGTTCTCCATGCCGAAATAGTTGGGCTTGGTACCGGTGGCGATAACGAGATAGTCGTAGTGCACCTCCCCTGTCGTCAGTTTTACCCTATTCTTTTGGGGCAGCACTTCCTCTAGTTCCCCCAACCGGAAATGTAAGTTTTTATCGTCTTTGAACAAGGTGCGGAAGGGAATGGAGATACTGGATATATCGAGTAGACCGGTAGCGACCTGATACAGCAGTGGCGGGAAAAAATTGTAGTTGTTCTTATCCACCAGCGTTACCTGCAGGCCCCTTCTACTGCCCAAATGAAGGGCCAGATTGACCCCGGCAAAGCCACCACCGATGATTACAATATTTTTCTCTTTCATGATGTTGCGATTTTTTATCCCTAATAACGCTTTTCTTGGGTTTTCCGCGGTGTTGTTCGGATTACCCATTTTTCTGAAAAGAAAGTATTGGATATTAAGGGGATGGGTTGACTCGACCCAGTAACATAATGACCCGAATGCATTACTGCCAACCGCCACCGAGGGCCTCATAGAGATCGACGATGGACTGCAAACGGTTGTTCTTGGCGTTGATGACATCGAGGCTGGAGTTGAGGGCGTTCTCCCGGGCCCGAAGGACTTCAAGGTAATTGGCCAGACCGTTGTCCAATAGTTGCTCCGAATAATCAGTGGCCAAACTATAGGCGTCGTACTCTCTTTGTTTGATATCGATTTTCCGGGAGGCCGTCTCGTACGAATACATAGCATCGGAAACTTCTTTGCTCGCCATTAAGATCGATTGCTTGAAATTCAATCGAGCCTGTTCTTGCTGTGCCTGGGAAACTTCGTACTGGGTACGGATCTTGCGTCCGTTAAAGATGGGTTGGGTAAGTCCCCCGACCAAGGTGGCAAAAAGGGAATTCGCGTCGAACAACCTGTCGAACTCAAGGCTCTGTAATCCGCCACTGGCCGAAAGGGTCAACGAGGGATAGAAATTGCTACGCGCTACATTGGTCAGTTCAAAGGCATTGCGCAAGTCGAACTCGGCCGCAATGACATCGGGCCGGTTGCTCAATAGCTGGGCGGGTACCCCGGTCGCCAGTTCCGTCTCGATAGTCTGATCCGCAAGCGGGCTACGGTTGATTACCATGGGCATTTCGCCCAAGAGAATGGACATGGTATTCTCTAAGAGGCGAGACTGGTTCTTAAGATCCAGCAAGATGGCCTGCGCCGTGTAGAGTTGCGCTTCCGTTTGCTGCACCGCAACTTCGTTGACGCTGCCGGCATCCTTAAGGGCCTTTGTGGTTTCCAATCCGTTCGCCCGCGTCATTATGGTCTCTTCGGTAATGTCTATCTGCTCGTCCAATGCCACCAGCTGATAATAGGTCGAGGCGATGTTTGCGATCAGCCTTGTCTTGACCGCTTTATGTGCAGCGGCGGTCTGCAGGTACGCGGCTTGGTAAGCCCGTTTGTTACTTCGTATCTTACCCCAGATATCGGCTTCCCAGGAGAGGTTTCCTGCAAGCTCGTAGGAATCTTGGGCTCCGCCCCCGGTTATTTGGCCGAACTGGCTGTTTCCCGACATTTCCTGGTGGGTAGCCTGTGCCTGTGCCGATAGGGTAGGGTAGAAGCCCGCCTTGCCTTGTTTGACGTAGGCCTCTGCGGCGATGATCTGCTGTAGCGCTATCCTGATATCGATATTGTTCGCAAGACCTTCCGTGATATAATCTTGTAGGATCGGATCCGTGAACATCTCCTTCCATGGAACGATGGCCATGGATATACTGTCTTGTGGTAGGTTATCTGTTCTGAAATATCCCTCGACGAGGGGTGTTTGTTCTTTTCGAACGTATTCCTTGGCCGAGAAGCACGAGGCCATCAACAGGGGCAGACTGGCAATAAACAGTAATTTCGGTATTCTAATCGATCGTATCATTGGTCAATTTCTTTTGTTTCGGCCAAACTTCAAAATTACGGTATGGCGGCCGACTTTTATAATTTAATTATTGGAATTCCCAAGGGCTTTGCCGTCGCTCGCCCTCCAAAACGCCCGTATCGGTTCGGGCGCGCGAACCAGATCGGACGTACCGTTCGGACGAGAAAGGCGGACTTAGATCTGACCCGCCTGTCGTACTGGCAGTTGCCTATTGACCCCCGCCCCCGAGGTAATCTTTTCTCCTCTTGGATTATGGAAATACCGACGACCGATGTCAGTCCGTATTTCTAGACCCAAAGCCTGTTAACCTCCTATTTCAAGTATTTTCAGCAGCGATCTCTTCCTCCTCCACTTCGGGGGGTCCGCTTACTTTTTCCTGCAACCACTGAAAGAGAATATAGAGCATGGGAATGACGAAGACCCCAACAACGGTACCGACGAATAAACCGCCTACGGCCCCGGTACCGATAGCGCGGTTTCCTTCAGCTCCAACGCCGCTGGCCAGTACCAGCGGCATCAGGCCGAAGATAAAGGCCAATGAGGTCATCAAAATCGGGCGTAGCCTCACCTTTGCTCCGTCTATGGCAGAATCCAAAATCGATTCTCCTTGTTTTCGTCGCTGTATAGCAAATTCCACGATCAATATCGCGTTTTTAGCGAGCAGCCCGATCAGCATGATCAAAGCGATCTGAAAGTAAATGTTGTTCTCCAATCCTGCGAGCTTTGTCGTCAAAAATGCCCCAAACATGCCTATCGGTAGAGAAAACAGTACCGAGAGTGGAAGCAAATAGCTCTCGTACTGGGCACTGAGCAGGAAATACACGAAAACGATGACGAGCATCAGGATAATCGTCGTCTGATTGCCCGCGGCCAGTTCTTCCCGGGTAAGCCCGGAATAGGCGGTATCGAAGTTCGCGGGCAGTCCGGCAGCTACCTCCTCGACCGCGGCGATGGCGTCTCCTGTACTGTAACCGGGAGTCGTAGCACCCGTTATGCTAGTCGAGTTGAACAGGTTGAACCGGGTCACCGCTTGGGGACCGAAAACGCGGTCAAGACTTACAAATTGCGTTATTGGGGCCATTTCACCGTCCTTGGTAGGGACATACATGTTGCTTAAATCCTGTTTTTCGGCCCGATCCATCGGAAGACTTTGAATATAGACCCGGTACTGCTTCCCGAAACGGGAGAAGTCGGCCGCATAAATACTACCGATATAGCCCTGAAGGGTATTAAAGATGGTATTGATGTTAACCCCGTAGTCCTTGGCCAGTTCCATATTGATATCCAGCTTGTACTGCGGATACTCCGTACTGAACGCCGATTGGGCGTACTGGAATTCAGGCCTTTGGCTCAAATTTGCGATAAACTCCTGGTTTACCTTGTCGAGCTCGGCAAAATCGCCGCCCGAGCGATCCAGAAGATTGACTTCCACGCCCGAAGAGGCCCCGAACCCGGGAACACTCGGAGGCGAAAAGAAAATGATGTTCGCCTCGGGAATGGTCGCCGCGATACCGAAGAGTTTTCCGGTAATCGCCTCGGCGGACTCATCTTCTTCTTGACGTTCGCTCCAATCTTTCAGCTTAATAAAGCCAAGTCCATAGTTATTGCCGGCCCCGCTAAGCAAACTGACCCCGTTAATGGTGGTGACACTGGCCACCCCTGGTAAATCCTTTACCTTTTGGTACAATTGTCGATTCACCTCCGCGGTTCGGTCGATCGATGACCCCGGGGGCAGTTCCATGTTTACAAACACCAGACCACGATCTTCGTCGGGTACAAAACCTGTGGGTGTGGTGACCGAGGCCCACCAAATGCCTCCAACCGAGGCAAGTAGAATAACGGCTGTTATCCATTTGTGTCTGTACAAAAAGCCCAACGACTGTCCGTATTTCTCTACGGTAGCATTAAATCCCCGGTTGAACGTCGCGTAAAAACGTTGCAAAAGGTTCTTTTTTTCGTCTTTGTCATCCTCATGAGGTTTTAGGAATAGGGCACATAAAGCGGGACTTAAGGTTAGGGCATTGACCGCCGAAATAACGATGGCCACGATCAGTGTCACCCCGAACTGTTCGTAAAAAACGCCGGTGGGACCGGTAATGAATGTTACCGGTACGAATACCGCGGCCATTACTAAGGTAATCGAAACGATCGCACTTGCAATTTCATGCATGGCAGTAAGGGTAGCCTTTTGAATGTCCTTGGCCCCCTCGTCGATTTTGGCATGTACGGCCTCGACCACCACGATGGCGTCATCGACGACGATACCAATGGCCAAGAGAAGTGCGAACAAGGTCAATAGGTTGATCGAATATCCAAAAAGATTCAGAAAGAAAAATGTACCAACAATCGATACCGGTACAGCAATAGCGGGAATCAGGGTAGAGCGAAAATCCTGCAAAAAGATAAACACAACAATGAACACGAGAATGAAAGCCTCCAATAAGGTCGTTACCACTTTCTCGACGGAAGCGTTCAAGAATTCGTTGGTATCAAAGGGAATGACCACGTCGATCCCTTCGGGAAGATTTTTTTTAATGTTCTCTAGTTCGAGCTTAATATCCTCAATAATTTCCTGGGCATCAGATCCCTTGGTCTGGTAGATGGCCATGGCCACGCTGGGATTGCCGTCGGTCTGGGCGGTGGTGGAATATGATTGCGCGTCCAGTTCGATTTTGGCAACGTCCTTTAAGCGCAGATACTCGCCATCGCCGAGCGCCTTGACGATAATATTACTGTACTGTTCTTCGGTACGGTAGCGGCCGTCATACGTAATTACGTAAGAGAATGCTTCCCCCGCATTCTCTCCGATGGTTCCCGCTGCCGCTTCTTGGCTCTGTTCGTTCAGGGCTGCCGTGACTTCGGAGGGAGAGAGACCATAAGCTGCCATTTTATTGGGTTGCAACCAGATGCGCATGGCGTAGTCCTTGCTTCCGAAAACATTAACATCCCCTACACCGTTCACTCTTTGGAAGGTGGGAACCACATTAATTTTAAGATAGTTCTGAAGAAACACATCATCGTAGTCGTCTGATGAAGTGTAAAAACTCAGGAACATTAGGGCACTGGTCTGCTGTTTTTGGGTCAGTACCCCCGTCTGTTTAACGGCCTGTGGCAATAGCGGATTCGCACGTGCCACCCGGTTCTGTACGTTTACTGCTGCGATATCGGGATCGATTTCCTGATCGAAAAATACCGTAATCTGTGCGGTACCGTTATTCGTGGCCGTCGAGGTAATGTATGTCATTCCCTCGACCCCATTGATCTGCTCCTCGATAGGAATGATGACGCTTTCAAGAATGGTTTCCGCGGTAGCCCCGGGATAGGAGGCCGAGACCCTGATGGTCGGCGGTGCGATATCGGGATATTGGGTGACAGACAACGAGGTCAACCCCAATATACCTAAAATCACGATAATGATCGAGATTACGGTAGAGAGAACCGGTCTGGTTATAAATGTCTTGAGCATTGTTTCTTACTTTAATGATTATTGAGGATAAACCGATAGGTGAAAATTACGCCTGTGATAAATGTCGATACGGCGAAGCTGTCCCCTTGCAAGTGGTTTTTGCCTTGGGTGAATTATCTAAACTCCTGTTGAATCGGCTTCGCAAGACTGTCGAAAGGCACCTCTTGTGGTTTGATCGACATTCCGCTCCGCAGTTTCCCCAAGCCCTTGCCGACCACGGTAGCCCCTTCTTTAAGACCAGAGCCTATGACATATAGGTTCTCTGCGGATGCCCTTATATCAATGGCCTGTGAGGCGGCCGTGGTATCTTTTGCGACGGTATAGACAAAGGTTTTTTCCTGTTGTTGGAAGGTGGATTGCTGGGGTACTACCACGACATCGTTGTACTCAATGGGTATCTTGATCGTGCCGCTATTGCCATTGGTCAGGAGTCCGTTTTTATTTTCGAACCGGGCCCGGATGCTGATTGTACCCGTGCTTCGGGAAACTTGGGAATTGATGGTCTCTATCTTGCCCTTTTCGGGATATTCGGTACCGTTGGCCAGGATAAGGGTCACTGGAGGAGAGTTTTTGATTTTCTCTTCCTTGGAGCTGCCTTCGGTGTTTTGGAGGAAATCGAGATATTCTTTCTCGTTAATGGAAAAATAAGCATACACATCGCTGATATCAGAAACGGTAGTTAGGGGTTGTTGGCTGCTCGGACTGACCAAGGCGCCCGTCCGTAGGCGAATTTGGCCCACATAGCCGTTCACGGGACTTTTGATGGTACCGTAGCCGATATTCGCCGTAATGCTGCTATAGTTACTTTTGGCCTGTTGCAATTTGGCCTTGGCGGTCTCGAGTTGTACGGGACTGATAATTTCCTTGTCCACCAATGGCTTTAGCTTATCCACTTCCACTTGCGCGGCATTGACGTTGGCCTTTGCGGCGGCGGCATCCTCGCTCAGGGTCTGGGTTTCCAGTTTGAACAGGGGCTGCCCTTTGTAGACTTTGTCGCCTTCATCGACCAGCACGTCAGTGATATATCCCGAAATCTTGGCGCGTACTTCGGAGTTTATGATGCCCTCGATGTTGGCCGGAAAGTCGATATAGGCCGTTACGGACTTGATAGGCACCTTGAAAACGGGAACCGATTGTGCCTGTTGTCCCCGACCGGCCTGTTGTGCTGATTTGTCATTGCCACAAGATACCAACACAAGGAGGGCAATCAAGGGAATACTATTTTTTAGAAGTGTCTTCATCGTTGTACTCGGATTGATTATTAAAAGCTGGATAAACTACGATGGGATCGTTCGCGGGAATAATCCTATCGAATATAATTTTAACTTACCTGATGCTACTGTTTTTCAGCGTATTGTGAATTGTTGTGCAGACGTCAGTCCTGATTTTCAAATTGTTCAATTTCCTTGATTTTATTTTTAAATCCTTCGTTGAGATCGGTCAAATACTCTTGATATAAGGTGCCGACCGATTTCTCGTTCCTGAATTTTTCGGGATTGTGCTTTTTATTGAAAGCATTGATTTTTTCCAGCACGTCCAGTTCCTTTTCAAAATGCTCGTGGTATTTCTCCATGGCGGACTTCACATAGAATTTCGAGGTCCGGAAATAGCGCCTTCGATCTCCGTGTTTGGTGTAAAATTCTACATACTTTAATTTGATCAATACGTTGAGGTTGTTTGACACCGAACTCTTACTGGCCTGATGCCAGGCAACAATCTCATCGAATGTCAAGCCTTCCTCGGAAGATAGGATGAGGGCCGCATAGATTCTGGCGGCCAAGGGAGACAGGTCCGCTCGCTCTTCGATGGCCATCCCGACTTCTTCGACCAGTCCGATTATTTCTTTTGGCATAGTTCTAAGCATTTAATTGGGGATGCAAATCTACACTTAGTTCGGAACTGTATGAACTAAGTGTAAATAAAGTTTTGTTAAAGTTTAGATAAATAGAATTGAACAAAAATCTTATCTTCGACCCTATGGGAAAAAGAACACTTGCTATTGTGGGCTGCGGGAAGCTGGCCCAAATTATTGTTGATGCCTTAAATAATGGACTATTGCCCGATTACAAACTCATTGGCACGTATTCGCGGACCTTCGAAAAGGCGGAGCGGCTTGCCGATTACATCAATCGCGCGGAAACAGTCCATACCTGCACCGCCAGTAAATCCTTGGACGAACTCTTCACCTTAAATCCGGATTATATCTTAGAGACCGCTTCCCCCGCCGCCATGCGCGAACTGGCAATACCAGCATTAGAGCATGGTTCTTCGATCGTGACTCTTTCCATAGGTGCTTTTGCCGATACGGATTTTTATGAAAGTGTGAAGGAAGCAGCCCGGACCCATAACACCCGTGTGCATCTTGTTCCCGGGGCCATCGGCGGATTTGACGTGTTGCGGACCGTCGCTTTGATGAGCAAGTCTTCGGCCACCTTCGCGACCGAAAAAGGACCGAATTCATTGAAAAATACCGAAGTCTATGATGAAGGCCTACAAAACGAAAAAAGGACGGTATTGAAAGGAAACGCGGTCGAGGCCATCGAACTTTTTCCCACGAAAGTGAATGTGGCGGTAGCCGCCGCCCTCGCCTCCGTTGGGCCGGAAGAAATTGGTGTATCGATCACATCGACCCCTGATTTTGTGGGGGACCGCCACCGTATCGAAATGAAGAACGATCAGGTTGATGCCATTATTGATATCTATAGCAGAAAATCGGATATTGCGGGATGGAGCGTGGTCAACACCTTGCGGAATATCACTTCGCCTATTGCTTTTTGATAAACCCGTCGATATTCGCTAGTACTTTTTCGCTCAATCGGTCGAAAGCCTGCCGGGTGCGACCGACGGAAACCTCCATACAGCGTACGTTGCGGTGGTCTAAGAATCGCTCGTTGCCCAGTGCGCCCAATGTATCACAGTAGACCCGGTTGTCGCCCTCGAGCCACTGAGCGAAAGGGATTTCGTCCCAGGCCTGGGAAAGTCCGGTATTGAACAGGATTTTATTGTCTCCGAGGTGTTCGAACTCTTCTTCGTTCAGAAGAACAACATGCTTGTTCAGACAAGTGATTACCACCTCGTTTTCGGCGAGCAGTTTGTTTAAAGGCGTAAAACGATATCCCTTATCTTCTGCCCAATCCTTTTCGCTACGTGCGAAATATTGAATATCGGCCCCAAAAAAATGCAGTGCGTCGGCGACCATCCCCCCTGATTTGCCCAAGCCTATGATGCCGGCCTTGATGCCGGTGATTTCTCGGGCGACACCGTCCCAAGGTTTTTCGGGACTTCCATCCGGTTTTTGGCCGAAACCGTGAAGGCAGCGCACGAGTTCACTAATTACATATTCTACGACGCCCTCATCCCCATAATCCCGTATTCCCGTCACCTCGATATTTTTGGAATTTGCAAATTTAATATCCACATTGGCACTTTCGACGGAATAGAGGGAGCAGCACATCCCGATATAATCAAGGTTATCGCAACGTTCCAGCACTTCACGGCCCAGGGTCGAGGTAATGCTCAGCAATACCGCATCAGCATCATCGATACGGGCCACGATTTCATCGTTGTTATCGGGCACATCGCGGTACAACACCACTTTATGGGCATAGTTTTCCAGTGCTTTTTCGGCGGATGGAATCAAATTTAAGGGCTCAATGGCGACCAATTTTTTGAACATAGTTGCGTGCTTTCCAATTAACACGGCCAAGGATAGGCCAAGTTTTGCTGAAATCCAATTTTCTCTTCGTGTTTTCGGGTCGATATTCGTTCGCAATGCATTGCCGCTGGCGAAAGCTTATATTGACCTGCTGTTTCTGTGTTACGACCGTACCGATTGAGCCATGTTATGGCTACCGCCGACCGTTAAATCCGATGATTCCAAGGTCGTGCCCTTCTTTCAATAAAAAGGCTAACATGGAAAATTCAACTTCACAAAAATTAAAATTGGGAATTTTCGTCGTTCTTGGGGTGGTCCTGCTGTACACTGCAGTCTATCTGATCGGCAACGAACAAAATTTGTTCGGACGGACTTTCAAGATTTACGCTCACTTCGATAACGTGAGCGGACTAAAATTGGGTGACAACGTGCGCTATGCGGGAATCAACGTAGGTGCCGTTAAACAACTGAAGATGGTGAACGATACCACAGTGCGGGTCGAAATGCAGATGCAAGGCGATATGCAGAAAAAAATAAGGTCCGATGCCCTGGCGACCATAGCAAATCACGGGTTTTGAAGATTTGTAATCTGATTATCCCTTTTTCGAGAAAATCCCTTATTTTTTCGAGGTCGTGCCTATCGGGTTGGACGGACATATAGAAACAGGCGTTTAAACCTTTATTTTGTAGCTCAAAAATGGATTTTGCCGAAATACTAAGGCATCAGTGCATATCCCCTATATTGAAAATAGGTCAAGCTAGTCATTGCTGAGAGGCTCAAATCAATATATGGGTTCATTTCAGCTATATCAATACCTCTATGGGCAAGCGACTGACCACAAACATAAAACTTCACCCCGTTTTCGGTCAAAACTTTCAAGAGGTCCATATTTGGGTTATCCTTGCCCGTGCGTTTGCGATGTGCTTCATTCGACAAAATCACTGAGGTCGTGTTGCTATGTATTATCCCGACTAAATACATTTTTTCTTTAGGAACGCCCGAAGCTCCCAATAGATTGATGGCTCGCGCTATTTTGTTCAAGCCTTTATTGATGCTATCTCCTTGGCTGTCCAAGGTTAGATCGAACACCATTTTATACTCCGTGTTTTTATCCGGAACCAGTTCCGCATTCTTATAGAATTTTATTTTTCCGTAGTCTTTGATAACGGGGTTGATCCACTCTTGGGCGGAGGCCGAAGCGGCGATAGAAAGGAGGGAACAAAAAGCAATAAATGTTTTCATGACAATGGGATTGTAGTAATAAATCATTCAAATCTTTCAAGTTATTAGGGATGACCGTTCAAAAGCAACTTAACATCTTACCATAAAATCCTCCTGAAAAACCTTCTCCAAGTAGAACAACAATTTTTCCACGTTATCCTGATTAAAAACAAGAGGGGGTTTGATTTTCAAAACATTTCGATCGGGTCCATCGGTACTCATCAAGATACCATGGTCTTTCATTCGGTTCGCCAAATAGTCGGCCCGGTCGGCAAGGGGATTCATTTCGGAATCGACCAGTTCAAAGCCCAAAAACAGTCCCTGCCCGCGAACGTCCCCGATAATCGGGAAATCCCGGGCCAAGCTTCGCAACCCTGATTTCAGTAATTCTCCGATGTATAAAGCGTGTTCCTGCAATTTCTCGCGCTTGACGATTCGCAGTACCTCCGTTCCGATGGCACAGGAAACCGGATTGCCTCCAAAGGTGTTGAAGTACTCCATGCCGTTGGCGAACCGGTCCGCTACTTCGCGCGTACACGCCACTGCTGCTAAGGGGTGTCCGTTGCCCAAAGGTTTCCCGATAGTCACGATATCAGGCGTTACGCCGTGGAGTTGAAAGCCCCAAAAGGATTTGCCTACCCGGCCGCATCCCACCTGCACCTCGTCGGAAATGCAGAGTCCTCCCGCTGCGCGGACGTACGTGTAGGCTTGAGATAAAAATCCCTCCGGCAGTTCGATCTGTCCCCCGCAACTGATGATGGGCTCGACGATCAGCGCGCCGACCCCGCGACCTTTCTCGCGTACCGCATCGATTAGATTTTGGACTTCTTCCGCATATCGATGACCTGTGTCCTGACCTCGGTATTTGCCCCGAAAGACATCCGGCAAAGGGAAAATATGGGTGTGTTCGGGCGCCCCCTGTCCTCCTTTTCCATCAAATTTATAGGAACTGATATCGACTGTTGTATTGGTGTTACCGTGGTATCCGACTTCCGAGGCGATAATGTCCCGTTCTCCGGTCGCCGCCCTGACCATGCGGATGGCCAGCTCGTTCGCCTCACTGCCGGAGTTGACAAAGTGCAGCACCGAGAGTTCCGGCGGCAGGGTCTCCAAAAGTATTTGGGTGAGCTCGTTGATGTTATCGTGCAGGTAGCGGGAATTGGTATTGAGTAGGGCCATCTGTCGCTGCCCCGCCCTTACTACCTCGGGATGCTCGTGCCCCACGTGGGCGACGTTGTTCACGGTATCGAGGTACTTTCGCCCGTTTTCATCGATGAGGTACTGGCCCGCCCCCCGCACCATTTTGATGGGCACCTCAAAATGTAGGCTCAGGCTTTTGCCCAGATGGTTTGTTCGAAAGTCGATCAACTTATCGTTCGAGGTTTTTGGCCGTGGTTCTAGCGCCGGCAATTTGAACAACAGGTTGGGATCGGGACAAATGCTGGTCCAGACCGGGACCTGCTCGAAATACCCGACGCCCGGATAGTCGACCGTGTACCCCAACATCGATAGCATAATCTGAAAGTGGAGGTGCGGTGACCAGTTGCCGTTTTCCTTAGGGGGACCTAGATTGCCGATCCTGTCTCCCTTTAGAAGTTGCTGTCCTACTTTGTTTTTTTCTACTGACGCAATCGTAAGATGTCCGTAGAGCGTAAAAAATTCAAAGTTTTCAATGCTGTGTTTTAAGATGATGAGTCCCCCGTACTCCTTGTCTCCCGCATCGTTCACGGAAGCGATTACCTCGCCGTCGAAGAGGGCGTTTACGGCGGTTCCGGCGGGCAGCCAAAAGTCCGTTCCCAAATGTATGGTGCGGTTTTCCGGCCCGTTGTTGCCGATACGGCCGTATTTTGTCGTAGTGTAAACCGTTCGGGGTTCCAGATACCCCCCCGAGATTATTTTTTCGGGATGTTGTTGTTGTACCCTGTCAATCTTAAACTGGAACAGTGCTAAGTCATCGAAATCCACTTGTTGCCCCAACCAGGGACTGGATACACTAAGGTCAAGCGGATGTGCCGCGCATTTTCCGACCGTTGGAAAAAGATCGGACAAAGAAAAATTATTTTGTGAGGCCCATTTTTTGAATGCCGCTTCATCGGGGTGAGGTATGAAGCCACAGGCCTGTCGAAAGCTGTAATGGGCAAAATCGGCATGGACGGCGTACCATTTTTTTAGGACTTCCCAGCCCGGTTTTTCGCTGACCAGTAAATAGGCATTGTCCGGTTCCTTTTGCTTGTTGATGGCAGATTGGGTCACGGAGATGACCAACCGCATGGCAATCGTGGTGTACAGATGCTCAAGTTCCTTTTCCTTTAGGGGAAATGTGGCATGGTAGCCTTTAACCACTGGTAGTGCGGCCTCCAAAGGCGCGTTATGTCCCATAATAGCGTAGGCACAGGCGATGGCCAGATCGTTGATAATCTGGGTACGTATCGCATCGCCATAATCGATGGCCGCCCGCACCGTGGGGCGGACCAGATCTTCGGAGACCACTAGGTTAAAGTCGTTGGCATCGTTGTGTACGACGGACTTCCGAAGTTGGGAATAAGCAGGTTGCGCTTTTTCAAAAGCTTTTTGAAAGCCTGTCAGGATTTTCCGTTCCCTTTCATCGAAAAGGTCGAGATGTGCCACCGTCCAGAGGGATCGCGCGATATCCCATTCAAATTCCCGGTGGGCGTGAGGATGATCGAAGCCCTGTAGTGCTCGGGTCAGCTTTCCGCATTGTCGGCCTAGGCTAAGGCGCAGGTCATCGTTTTGGGGGTTGACATTGCTCCAGATCCTACCGGGAATCCAACTAAGCAGGCGGACCATCCGTCGGTTGCCGGAAGTATCGGTGTAGTAGGCTAGGGGATTTCCCTCGGCATCCGATACGACCCGGGGTGAAATCAAATCGGCATTGGTTTTTTCGGTGTATTGCAACAACTTTTGCTGGAAATCCAAATACTCCGGATTTGCATCGGGGGGAGATATTTTAAGGATGTAGCCCTCCCCGTCATCCACTTTGATCCGAAAGTTAAAATCGATGTAGCCGGGTAGGGGAAAGGCCTTTCCGTGGATTCCGAAAAGTTCTAGGGTGATACGCCCCGCTTCTTCGACGCTGATATTATAGGTAGTGTACTCCATTTTGGTCAATCATTCCGAAAACAATCCGCTTGATTCAATCATTCCAGGAACGATCCCTTTAAACAGGGCGATTGCACAGCCATCGGGTGCTAGAGGATTGAGACAGAGCTTACGCGTCCCGAAATCTGGTTTGTGAGGTCAATGTACGAAAAAATACGATCGGCAAGGGGAGGGACCTTGGATTTTGGACCGAGTTGATAAATCCGTTATTTTTCGGATTCAGAGCCCGAGGATCAACGCTTGGCCTTCCGTCGTTTCCAAAGCCAGCTCCCCACAAAATAGGCCACTAACGCAATCAAAAAGTACTTGAAGTACGATACGGGTTCGCCGCTGCCATGTACGGTCGTAAAGATACGGTCCCAACGGGGCTTCCATTGCCAGGGTTTGTTCATTTGACCCTTGGCGTTGACGAAATTGTCGAAGCTCGCCCAGATAAAGATCGGCGTTCCCACAATATGGTTTTCGGGTACGTATCCCCAGGCGCGGCTATCTTCGGAACGGTCGCGGTTGTCGCCCATCATCCAATAATAGTCCTGTTTAAAGGTGTACGAGTCCGCTACCTCCCCGTTTAGTTTGATCTGGTTGCCAGAAACACTGATGGTATTGCCCTCGTATTCCCTGATAATTTTTTTGTAAAGTGGCAGCACGTGGATATCCAGGGCTACCGTTTTTCCTTTTTCGGGGATGTAGATGGGTCCCATCTGATCATAGCTCCAGGGGTAGTCCGGATTCTGGGGAAAATTGTTTGCGCCCGCCCTGCCTTTGGGATCTACGATTCGTACGACGGAATCAATGCCGGGATTCTTTCTGAGGTCGGCCACCATCGCGTCGGTCAACGGAGCCATCCGTTGTCTGGCGGTCTCTTCCTTTATCGAAATCCCGTTTTTTCGGATGACGCTAAGAGGGATTCCCGCTGCTTTCGTGAATACATAAAAGTCCCCGTCCGGTCGCTCCCTGAACCCTTGGATATAAGGATTAAGGGCATTTGCCTGTTGTTGGTTCAACGAGCCTACGATATACCGACGTTCAAAACTATTGGCACCTACATTTTGTAATATTTTTGAGGAGACTCCTTTTTGGGCGTATATGTTGTAATTGAACTGCAGTTTGGCCCGATCGGGCAGCTGCAATTGCTTTCCGTTGATATGGACGTAACCATCGATAACGGCCAGGGAGTCCCCGGGAAGACCGACACAGCGCTTGACGTAGTTAGATTTTTTGTCAATGGGCTTGTCCACTCCCGCTTCTTTCTTAAAAAACTGACGTACCGTATCCGCCGGCCAGCTGAACACCACAATATCGTTTCTGTCCACCTTAGTAAATCCGGGCAACCTGAAATAGGGGAGTTGGGGCTTGTTGAGGTATGATTTGACACCAAGGACCGGAAGGGTGTCATGTACCATGGGGGCGGCCACCGTGGTCATCGGGGCGCGGGCACCATAGTGGAATTTGCTTACAAAGAGCAGGTCGCCTACCCGAAGCGTTCGCTCCAGCGAGGGAGTAGGAATTACGTAGGGCTGGATAAAATAGGTATGCACGAGGGTAGCGGCTATCACGGCAAAGGCGATGGAACTGACCCATTCGCCGGTGGCGGTCTTTGGGTGCAGACCCCGGTTCTCGATATATTTTACATCGAGCGCGTAATTGACATAATAGATGTAAAACCCTAGGGTGAGAATCACGAGCCAGGTCTCCCCTAAGCTGTTTCTTCCAAAACTTCGGATGGTCTCGATCCAAATAATGGGAAACATCAAGAGGTTAATGATAGGGATAAAGAGAAGTACCGTCCACCATGTAGGCCGATTGATAATCTTCATCAATACGATGGCATTGTATATAGGAACTGCCGCCTCCCAAGACTTTCTACCGGCCTTGACGTACAATTTCCAGGTGCCCAAATAGTGGATGACCTGTACGATGAGGATAAAAATGATCCACTGTGTTGTGTCCATTTGTTTATTTTAAGTCGTTAGTTTTTAGACGTTGGACGTCGTTGGTTGTTGGTTTTTTGTTGTCGGTTTTCGGTTTTCGGTCGTGGTCGGTTGATGACTGTCGGTTGTGACTTTTCATAGCTCGTCCTTCCTCGCTCTTTCTTCTTTTTTCGTTGCCCCGTTATCGGTTCAAATCGAGCACGTCTTTCATGGTGAAAATCCCGGTCTTCCCTTGAATCCATTCTGCCGCGATGACAGCACCCAGGGCGAAGCCTTCGCGATTGTGGGCGGCGTGCCTAATTTCAATATGATCTACCTTGCTCCCGTAGTTCACGGTATGGGTCCCGGGGGTATCGCCGATACGTTTTGAGGTAACGGGAATCTCCCCATCCCCGGCCCGATCAAGCTTCCATCCTTGGTAATCGCTGTTTTCGATGATGTCCTCGGCAAGGCTGATGGCCGTTCCGCTGGGGGCATCCAGTTTTTGTGTATGGTGGATTTCTTCCAAGGACACCCGATATTGGTCCAACCTGCTCATCATTTGTGCCAAATACCGGTTCAATTCAAAAAAAATAGTGACCCCGAGGCTAAAATTGGAGGCATAGATAAATGCCCCATTTTTTTCTTGGCACAAAGCGACGGCATCATCGTAATTATCCAGCCATCCTGTTGTACCTGATATCACGGGCACCCCGTTTTCAAAACATCCGCTGATGTTGTCAAAGGCGGCATCGGGCATACTGAAATCGATGGCAACATCCATCTCGGAATAATCGATGTCCCCGGAGTCCACATCGATTTTGGCCACGATGTTATGTCCTTTATTTTGGGAGACCGTCTCGATCATCTTACCCATTTTTCCGTATCCGAAAAGTGCAATGTTCAAATTTATTGAGTTTATGGGTTTTATAGGTTTATGAGGGTATGAGTTCATAAACTTAACTACCTACTGATTACTTATTATTTATTACTGGCTACTGCCACTGCAAACTAAAACCGCACCACCACCGCCATTCCATAATTTGGTCGATTCATTATGGGATCTACATCCAAAAAGGGCTGCATATCGAAACTTAGGTCTTCATCGACATTGAACTGTTTGAGGTGCGCATCGACATTGGCATCTACAATATTTAAGATATACACTGCTATAACCCCGACCAACCAGAGGTCGCGATCGCGCTGGCGGGCTTCCTGTTGGTTCTGCAGATCATCTTGGTCCAAACGGGGAATCTGTCCGACACCACCGAAGGGATCATAGAACTCATCATCGGTAAAACCGGCCTGCCTTCTCTTGAAAGCCGTTCGAAAACGTCGATAAAGGTCATCGTTATAAACATATCCGTAAATGGCCCCTCCGAGCACGCCCCAAACGATAGGCGCTTTCCAATAGCGCTTGTTATAAATTTGACCCAATCCTGGAAAAGCGGCGGAATAGAACGCGGCCTTACTCGGCGCCAGGGGATTGATCCGTACTTTTTTTTTCTTTAAGGTATCCACGACAATAATGCCCTCCTCTTTTAAATCGGCTTGTAGGGAGTCGATTTCCTGGGAGGCATTAGGAATACTGTCGTTCTCCTGCGCGATTCCGGATACCGTAAAAATTCCCAGTAGCAACGTAGTAAAGAGGAATTTACCCATGGAATCGACTATGGTCTTCAGTGGGGTTGCCTTGGATAGAACTGTCGTCAAAAGAAAATTATTGGCCAAGTATCAGTTTTTGAATGCGTTTGAATTCCTCTTGGGAATGGAAGGGAATGGTAATTTTTCCACTGCCTTTAGGGGATGCCGTGATACCCACCTTGACGGAGAGATGCTCGGTGAACTTGTCGATAGTGTCATCGACGAAATCCGGCTTTTTTGATGTTTGCTTATTGGATTTACCAGAGCCTTTTTTCCCTTCGCGATAGGCTTTGACCGCTTGTTCCGTATTGCGGACGGAAAGGTTCTCACCCACTATTTTTTCATAGAGGGCGATTTGGTCGGCCTTTTTATCGATGTTCACCAAGGCTCTACCGTGCCCCATGCTTAAAAATCCGTCTCGAATTCCCGTTTGTACGATGGGATCGAGCTTTAACAAACGCAAATAATTGGTAATGGTCGAGCGTTTTTTCCCCACTCGTTCGCTCATTTTTTCTTGGGTAAGTTGTATATCGTCGATCAGGCGTTGGTAAGAGAGCGCTATCTCAATGGGGTCGAGGTCTTGCCTTTGAATGTTTTCGACAAGGGCCATTTCCAGGGATTCCTGATCGTTGGCGATACGGATGTAAGCGGGAATGGTCTCGAGTCCGACCAATCGTGAGGCCCTATAGCGCCGCTCCCCCGAGACGAGCTGGAATTTATTGAAGTCCAGTTTCCGGACGGTGATCGGTTGAATGACCCCCAGTTCGCGAATCGAACTGGCGAGTTCGTGCAGCGCTTCATCGTTAAAGTTCGAACGCGGCTGAAACGGGTTCACCTCGATGGCATCGATGTCCAACTCCACGATATTGCCGACTACCTTGTCCGCATTGCGGTCCGTGGCGGATTGAATGTCGTTCTCGGGATCTTTTAGAAGTGCCGATAATCCACGTCCGAGTGCCTGTTTCTTCGTTGCCTTCGCCATAGTGTTTCCTTTGATCTTTGAAATGTCCTGATCGGGTTGCTCTTACGTTTTTGTATGTCTGCTTACCTTCGCGTCTTCTTTAGGGTTGAAATACCTTGTTTGCGGATTTAAACCGCGGCCTTGTTCTTGGTGACGACCTCGTTGGCCAGGTTGAGGTAGTTGGCCGCGCCTTTACTGCTCGCGTCGTATTTGATAATGCTTTCGCCGTAGCTGGGGGCTTCGCTCAGACGAACGTTCCTTTGGATGATGGTATCGAAGACCATATCGGCAAAATGTTTCCGTACTTCTTCGACGACTTGGTTCGAGAGTCTTAACCGGGAGTCGAACATGGTTAGAAGCATGCCTTCGATATCGAGATCGGGATTGTGGATTTTCTGTACGCTTTTAATGGTGTTCAAAAGCTTTCCGAGACCTTCCAAAGCAAAATATTCGCATTGGATGGGGATAATTACCGAATCGGCGGCACTCAGTGCGTTCAAGGTTAGAAGTCCCAATGACGGCGCACAGTCGATAAGGATATAATCATAGCTGTCCCGAAGATCGGAAATAGCCTCCTTCATCTTATATTCCCGTCCATCTTTGTCCACCATCTCGATTTCGATCGCGACAAGGTCGATATGCGCGGGGATAAGGTCGAGGTTGGGGGAATCGGTAGCAATAATGATTTCCTTGGCGGTAACACTGTGTTCAAGCAGTTGATAGGTGCCCATTTCCACCGTGTCCACATCGATACCTAGCCCCGAGGTCGCGTTGGCTTGGGGATCTGCATCGATCAGCAACACCTTTTTCTCCAATACCCCCAGCGATGCGGCCAGATTGACCGTAGTGGTCGTCTTGCCCACACCTCCCTTTTGGTTTGCTATCGCAATTATCTTGCCCATTATCCATCTAAATTAGGGGGTAAAAATACGATTATTTACGATGCCGTTGAAACCATTTTGTTAACACGTAGTAAACATCGGGGGGAAGTTGCTGTAAATTCGGTTAATTTTTAAAACGGGATAGGCATTCTCGCTGAGCGTGAGCAGTAGGGCAGAAATACCAAATTCCAAATCTCAAATTCCAAGAAATAATATTTTTGGAATCTGGTGCTTGAATTTTGGAATTTTAGGGAATTGCACTTTCAATTGTTAGGCCGTGTTTTCAAACTGTCCTCATATTCAATCAGATAGATTTCCTCATTTTTCTTTTTGAGATAATAGTGCTCGCGGGCGAATTTTTCCAGTTCTTCGGGATCGGCCAGTTTTTTAAGGATTTTTTTGTCCTCGGCAATTTCCCTTTCAAGAAATTCCTGCTGTTTTTCCAGTTTTTTGATTTCCTTCCGCAACTCTAGGTGGATGAGCAGGGAGTTGGTGTCGAAGAAAACCATCCAGATTACGAATACGGTCAAAACCAGTACATACATATTGGTAAAGACCTTAAACCACTTTTTATTTCGTAACTCCCTTAAAGCCATTCGCTAGTCCAATTAATAGGCCACCACCACGATGGATAAACCGATTGTGTACCTTTTCCCATGTCGAAGAATTCAACCTAATTTCTCATTGATAATCGTCCGTACTATATCAACTGCGACGGTGTTATATTTATTGTTCGGAATGATAATATCCGCGTATTCCTTGCTGGGTTCGATGAACTGCAGATGCATGGGTTTGATGTTGGATTGGTATTTGTCCAGTGTTTCGTCCAGGTTCCAGCCACGTTCGTTGACATCTCTTTTAAGCCTTCGGATGAACCGCTCGTCGGAGTCGGCATGAACGAATATTTTGATGTCCAACATTTTTCGGATCGGCGCGTTGGTCAAAATTAGGATGCCCTCGACTATAAGCACTTTGTGCGGGGATACGGGGACGGTCTTGTCGGTACGGTTGCATTCTAAAAAAGAATAGACCGGCTGTTGGATGGATTTTCCAGCTCTTAGCAGTTGGAGGTGTTCTTCCAGCAGTTCAAAATCGATGGATTGTGGGTGATCGAAGTTGGTCATGCGCCGTTCTTCCAGGGACAGATGCGAAAGGTCTTTATAATAGGAGTCCTGCGAAATCACCCCGACTTCCCCGTCGGGGAGTTCATCGATGATCTGGTTGACCACCGTTGTCTTTCCGCAGCCCGTGCCGCCCGCGATTCCGATTATTAGCATAACCTTGGATTTTTTTTCCAAAATTAGGAAAAGAAAATAGACCGTCGGGATTTTTGGAATCAAGAATCGTGAGATTGAAAAGAGAAGGGAGAAAAGAGAGCAGAGTCAAGAGTCAAGAGCCAAGAATCAAGAATAAAAAGAGTTGGCAATTCTAAAGCCCGGCATCCAGTGCGACCACTTGGAATTTGGAATTTAGACAACCGACAACCGACAACCGACAACCGACATCCGACATCCAACAACCGACATCCGAAAAACCAAGCACTAACGCCAAGCACTGGTCACACCTGTAGCACTCCCATATTAAAATCCTTTTCGATCGGGGCATGGTCCGCGGCCTCGATTCCCATCGAAATCCATTTTCGGGTATCCAAGGGGTCGATGACGGCATCCGTCCACAATCGCGCGGCGGCGTAGTAAGGGGATACCTGATTGTCATAACGGTCCTTGATCTTGTTGAAGAGTTCGGCCTCTTTTTCTTCCGTTATCGTTTCGCCCTTCTTTTTTAGGGATGCCTTTTCGATCTGTAAAAGGACTTTGGCCGCGGAATTTCCGCCCATGACGGCTAGTTCGGCACTTGGCCAGGCGACGATCAATCGCGGGTCGTAGGCCTTACCACACATGGCATAGTTGCCCGCCCCGTAACTGTTGCCGATGACCACGGTAAACTTGGGGACGACGGAATTGCTGACCGCGTTGACCATCTTGGCACCATCTTTAATAATACCTCCCTGCTCGCTTTTGCTGCCGACCATAAATCCGGTCACGTCCTGAAGAAATACCAGAGGAATCTTTTTTTGGTTGCAGTTGGCGATAAAACGGGTAGCCTTGTCCGCCGAATCCGAGTAGATAACGCCCCCAAATTGCATTTCTCCTTTCTTGGTCTTGACCACCTTGCGTTGGTTGGCGACGATGCCCACGGCCCAGCCATCGATTCGCGCGTATCCGGTCAGGATGGTCTGGCCATAGCCCTCTTTGTATTGCTGAAAATCGGAACCGTCGACCAAGCGCTTGATGATTTCAAGCATATCGTACTGCTCAGTTCTTTTTTCGGGGATCAGTCCGAAGATATCCTCGGGGTTCTCATTGGGCCTGCTGGACTCTTTACGGTCGAAGCCTGCCTTTTCAAAACCACCTATCTTGTCGATAAGGTTTTTAATGGTTTCCAGTGCGTCTTTATCGTCCTTGGCCTTGTAATCGGTTACTCCGCTGATTTCGGAATGCGTCGTGGCACCCCCCAAAGTCTCATTGTCCACATTCTCACCGATAGCGGCCTTTACGAGATAGCTGCCCGCCAAAAAGATACTGCCCGTCTTTTCGACGATGATGGCCTCGTCGCTCATGATCGGCAGGTATGCCCCGCCGGCCACGCAACTGCCCATGACGGCGGCAATCTGGGTGATGCCCATGCTGCTCATAACGGCATTGTTTCTAAAAATACGACCGAAATGCTCCTTATCGGGAAAAATCTCGTCCTGCATTGGCAGGTACACCCCGGCACTATCCACCAAATAAATGATGGGTAGGCGGTTTTCGATGGCAATTTCCTGCGCCCGCAGATTCTTTTTCCCGGTGATGGGAAACCAAGCGCCGGCCTTGACCGTTGCGTCGTTTGCAACAACAACGCATTGCTTTCCGGACACATACCCGATTTTGACGACCACCCCGCCCGAGGGGCACCCACCGTGATCTTCGTACATGCCATCACCTGCGAACGCAGCGATCTCGATGCTGTCCTTTCCGTTATCCAACAAGTAATCGATCCGTTCGCGAGCCGTCAGTTTTCCTTGATTATGCTGTTTTTCGATACGGGCCTTCCCGCCGCCCGGTTTTATCTTGGCCAGCCTTTTTCTAAGCTCGGAAACCAATAGTTTGTTATGGTCTTCGTTTTTGTTGAATTTCAGGTCCATCGTCGGTAAATTAATTTTAGGCCGTAAAGGTAAGTAGGAAAAATTTAAGGTTCAATCGCTGCTTCGCAGCTATTCAAAGTTCAAAGTGTTTACCGCTGCCTTGAGCCTTGCCCCATGAAGTTTAAACCTTACATCTGTCGATGGCAGAATGGAGCCTTGAACCTTCCCCTTGAAATTCCTTATTTTTGAAAAAACGAAAAACAATCATGGCAGAAAAAATACGTTGGGGCATCGTCGGTCCCGGAAACATTGCGCACAGTTTTGCAAAGGACTTGGCGCTGGTCGAAGGTGGGGAATTAACCGCGGTAGCCTCCCGCAATATAGACCGGGCCAATGAATTTGCCGATACCTACGGGGCCGAACATCGCTATGGTTCGTACCAAGAGCTGTTTGCCTCCGATGCGGTGGACGTGCTGTATATCGCCACTCCGCATACCTCGCATTGCCGGTTGGGCATCGAGGCCCTGAACCATGGAAAGGCGGTGCTTTGCGAAAAACCGATGGGGGTCAATGCCGACGAAGTGAAAGAGATGATCGCGGCGGCAAAAAAGAACGAGGTGTTTTTAATGGAAGCTTTGTGGAGCCGTTTCAATCCTTCCATAGTCAAGGTGAAAGATTTGGTCGAGTCGGGCAAGCTCGGTGATATCGTTTATCTCAACGCCCACTTCGGATTCTACGCTTTGGATAGGGAAGAGGACGGCCGTCTGCTGAATCCCGATCTCGCAGGAGGCTCTTTGTTGGACATCGGAATCTATCCTATTTTTCTTGCCTATCTGATCCTGGGAAAACCCGATAATATCGAAGCAGTATCCCTGTTCCATAAAACGGGGGTAGAAATCCAGACCTCCATGATTTTCGAATATCCCCATGCGCAGGCGACCCTGGCCAGCGGCCTCCGATCGAAAATACAGATGAGGGCCGAAATTTCGGGGAGCAAAGGTTCGGCCTTCCTGCACGAGCGCTGGCACGAGACCCAGGGCTATTCCCTGGAAATCGATGGAACGATGGAGGATTTCGAGCTGCCGACCAACGGGAAAGGCTATGCCCACGAAATCGAGGAAGTGCACGGCTACCTAAAAAGCGGTAAGTTGCAAAGTGAAAAATGGAGCTGGCAAAACAGCCTAGATCTCATCAATCTATTGGATGAGGTACGGCATATTACGGGAACTACCTTCCCTTTTGAGGAATAGACCACGACCGGCCTAGGACGTCATCGTTTTTTCTGCTCTCCAATCTGGTGATGTAAAGCGGGGGTGTGCCGTTCGGAGTGTTCTACGAGCTTTTCCGCTGACATTTTACCGCATATGACCGACGGTGTGACTCCATCTAACCTGAAGGCATTATGAGTGCGGAGCGGCTTTAAATGGCATAGGAGCAAACAAAATTCGCTTCGCGCACAACGAGTTCCTATTATAATTCCGATATTTGAAAATCCGTTTATTCAAACCAAGAACGCATGTCGATGAACAAAAATACTGTACTGGCCTGGGCCACCTTTATCATGATATTGGTCGGTCTGGCCCTGATAGCTCTGGGTGCTTTCCGCTACGACGACGTTGCGGGTTGGGGCTTCGCCTCGGTCGGGATCGGATTTTTCGCCATTGCCTGGGTGTTCAACGCATTAAAGGGCCGGGTCTAAACCTGAAGCCGAACGCGTCAGCCCATAATCTAATCGCACGTGCGACCACAACTTAGCCCACGCGCAACCGCAACCATCCGCGACCCGCATTCGACAAATGGTAAATCCGGCCGCCGACGGGCATATCCGTAATCCCAACCCCCCTTATAAACTCATATACCCATAAACTCATAAACTCAACAAAACTCAAAAAAATGTCCGACGATAAAAAAGTGATTTTTTCCATGTCCGGGGTCACCAAGACCTACAAAAATGCCAACACCCCGGTACTTAAGAACATCTATCTCAGTTTTTTCTATGGGGCCAAAATCGGCATCCTCGGCCTGAACGGTTCGGGGAAATCCACTTTACTCCGCATCATTGCCGGGGAGGATAAGAACTATCAGGGCGACGTGGTCTTTTCCCAGGGATACAAAGTAGGCTACTTGGAACAGGAGCCACAACTCGACGAAGACAAGACCGTATTAGAGGTGGTCAAGGAAGGCGTCGCCGAGACCGTGGCCATCCTCGACGAATACAATAAGATCAACGATATGTTCGGATTACCTGAGGTCTATGAGGATGCCGATAAAATGCAAAAGCTGATGGACAAGCAGGCGACACTGCAAGATCAAATCGATGCCTCTAATGCCTGGGAACTCGATACTAAGCTCGAAATCGCCATGGACGCCCTGCGTACTCCCGATAGCGATAAGAAAATCAGCGTACTCTCGGGAGGGGAACGCCGCCGGGTCGCCCTTTGCCGGTTGTTGCTGCAGGAACCCGAGATTCTCTTGCTCGATGAGCCGACCAACCATTTGGATGCCGAATCGGTGCACTGGCTTGAACATCACTTGGCCCAGTACAAAGGGACGGTCATCGCCGTGACCCACGACCGCTATTTTCTGGACAACGTCGCGGGATGGATTCTGGAATTGGATAGGGGGGAGGGTATCCCCTGGAAGGGCAACTATAGCAGCTGGTTGGACCAGAAGTCCAAACGCCTGGCACAGGAAAGCAAGTCCGCTTCAAAACGCCAGAAGACGTTGGAGCGAGAGCTGGAATGGGTACAACAAGGGGCCAAAGGCCGCCAAAAAAAGCAGAAGGCCCGATTGAACAACTACGACAAGTTGATGAGCCAAGACCAAAAACAACTGGACGAAAAGCTGGAAATCTATATCCCCAATGGCCCCCGATTAGGTACCAATGTGATAGATGCGAAAGGGGTAAGTAAGGCTTACGGGGACAAATTGCTTTACGAGGATTTGAATTTCAAGCTGCCACAGGCCGGAATTGTGGGCATTATCGGTCCCAATGGGGCAGGAAAGACCACCATCTTCCGAATGATCATGGATGAAGAAACTCCCGATAGGGGACAGTTCGAAGTGGGGGAGACCGCAAAAATCGCGTATGTGGACCAAAGCCATTCCAATATCGATCAGGAAAAGACGATTTGGCAGAACTTCAGCGACGAACAGGAACTTATCATGATGGGTGGCCGGCAGGTCAATTCCCGCGCCTATCTCAGTCGGTTCAATTTTTCGGGAAGCGAGCAGAACAAGAAGGTCAGTATGCTTTCCGGCGGAGAGCGCAACCGGCTGCATTTGGCGATGACCCTAAAGGAAGAAGGCAACGTGCTGCTCTTGGACGAGCCCACCAATGATTTGGACGTCAACACCCTACGGGCGTTGGAAGAAGGGTTGGAAAATTTCGCCGGCTGTGCCGTGATCATCTCCCACGACCGTTGGTTTTTAGACCGGGTCTGTACCCATATCCTGGCATTTGAGGGCAACTCCCAGGTCTATTTTTTCGAGGGATCTTTTTCCGAGTACGAAGAAAACAAGAAAAAACGTTTGGGAGGCGACGTGATGCCGAAGCGGATCAAGTACAAGAAGTTAATTCGGTAAACTTTTAATATTCCTCATTCGGGTACCAATCCAATCGCACCACTTCGATATCCGCATCCCCTTCGTTAACCAGTTTCTCGAAACGGGCTACGTCGCTGACGTCGGGCTTTCCCCTGTAGTGGTACGGATAGACCTGCTTTGGTTTGAAGTCCAACACCGCATCGGCGGCACTTTCTACCGTCATGGTATAGGGCAGGTTCATGCAGATAAAGGCCTTGTCGATATCTTTGAGCGCGCGCATTTCGGGTATATCTTCGGTATCCCCCGAAAAATAAATGCGCTTATCCTCGAGGTTCAACACGTATCCATTGCCCCGACCCCTGGGATGGAACTGTTTGGCCTCATCTCGAAGATTGTACATGGGGATGGCCTCGACCGTAATCCCGTAACGCTCTTTTGAGTTTCCATTGTCCAAAACATCGATTTGGGGTGCAAAGGCATCCGGCATCTTTTCGGCAACGGCCTGGGGCACGATGATTTTGGCCTTTTCGGTGTCCAAGGCTTCCAGGGTTTCCGGACTAAAATGATCGCCGTGGATATCCGTCACTAAAATAAGATCGGGTTTTTCCTGCCCCTCGAAGGCCTCGGCCCCGCCGACCGGGTCCATATAAACGGTAACATCGTTCCATTGTAATACCGCCGTGGCATGGGATATCGGCGTGATCTGGACCTCGGAATCCTCATTTTCCATGATTTCTGGCGGCGGGGGTGGGGCTGGGGCTTCCGCCGTGCTATACACCGGTTCCGAATCCAAGAGCGGATTATCCTGTTTTTTGTTTTCCTTGCATCCAAAGAGCAAAACCGCCCATATTACTAATACTGTCAATAATCCCGATCTATTCTCCATATTCAAAAAGTTTAATCCCGATTAATATAATTAAATCCATTTGCAATTCAATCCGTGCGATCTTCAAATCAAGGTATTAGTCCCTGAACAGAGCGACACCCGGGGGACAATTCGAAGGGAAACCCCGCGTTTTTATAAGGTAACCGTCTTAAATTAAACATAAAATTAAAATATTTCGTACTTTTGGACGGGAAATTGCGACCTTATATCGGCAAACAATCTAAAACGGGAATCGTACCGTATATACAGGGATACAACAAACAAACAAATCAAGAATCAATTTTTACATTATGACTGAAGCAAAAAATAACAACGGATTGAAGGTCTTGGCCGGACTTTTAGGGGTGGTACTTTTGGGAACCATCATTTATACGGTCAGTCTTTACCAAGAGAAGAAAAAGACCGAAACCTCGCTTACTCAAGAAAAACAACTGGTGGTCGAGGACCTGAACAGCCTGAAATCCGAATACGACAAGGCAATCTTGGAGAGCAATGCCACCAACGAGGAATTGGTCGAGGCTCGCGACAACATTTCCAAATACATCGACTCGGTACAGAACATGAAGGCCGACATCTCCTCACTATCCCGTTATAGAAGACAAGTAGGGGTGTTGCAGAAAGAAAGGGAACAACTGCTCAAGCAAGTCGATTCCCTACAAAAATCGAATACCTTGATTGCGATGCAGCGTGACAGTACGTATACCGAACTGGAGAAACAAACTGTTTTCAACGATTCCCTAGTGGTGCAGAATACCCAATTGGCTGATGTTGTGGAAAAAGGTTCGGCACTGAACCTTTCCAAATTTAACGTTGACGCTGTCAGAGAGCGTAGAAGCGGGAAATTATCATCTACAAGTAGGGCCAGAAGAGCCGATAAGTTCAAGGTCTGCTTTACCGTTGCCGATAACGTAATCGCCGAAGCCGGGGATAGGGAATTCTACGTGGAGGTGCTAGATCCGCAAGGCAACGTATTGGGCGAGGGCTATTCAGAGACCAACGACGACGGGGCCTCGATAACATACAGCAAGGGCACGAGCTTCTACTATGAAAACAAGTCCTTGGATGTTTGCGACTTTATCAGCAAGCCATCCGGGGATTTCCAGGAAGGAAATTACATGGTAAACGTCTATGACGGGGACTTGAAACTATTGGGTACCTCTAAGTTTACCTTAAAATAAGACATCTGTTGTCGGGTCATAGAAAAAGCCAATCCGCAGGGACTGGCTTTTTTTATTAGATTAGTTTGAATTCATTTTAGGCTACCTACCATCTCCTCGGGTTTCACCCATTCATCATACTCCTCGGCGGTCACATAGCCGAGATTGATGGCCTCTTCTTTTAGGGTGGTGCCATTTTCATGGGCGGTATTCGCGATTTCCGCCGCTTTATAGTATCCGATTTTCGTATTCAGCGCGGTAACGAGCATTAGGGAGTTGTTAAGCATCTGCTCGATAACTTTATGGTTTGGTTCTATTCCCGCGGCGCAGTGTTCTTCAAAACTGACACAGGCATCGCCGATCAGCTGGGCGGACTGTAGCATATTCGCGGCCATTACCGGTTTGAAGACATTGAGTTCATATTGTCCTTGGGTACCGCCGACCGACACGGCTACGTCGTTGCCCATGACCTGGGCACAGACCATGGTCAAGGCCTCACATTGGGTGGGGTTGACCTTTCCCGGCATGATCGAGCTGCCCGGTTCATTTGCGGGAATAGTGATTTCCCCGATTCCCGACCGTGGGCCGGAGGCCAGCATCCTGATATCGTTCGCAATCTTGTTAAGGGATACGGCCAACTGTTTTAGGGCACCATGGCTCTCCACAATAGCGTCATGGGCCGCCAAGGCCTCGAACTTGTTATCGGCAGTGCGGAACGGTAGCTCTGTAAAGTCGGAGATGTACTTGGCCACGAGCACGTCATAGCCGGAAGGCGTGTTGAGCCCCGTTCCCACTGCGGTGCCGCCCAAGGCCAATTCACTGAGATGGTCCAAAGTGTTCCTAAGGGCTTTCAGGCCGTGATCGAGTTGGGAAACGTAGCCCGAAAACTCCTGTCCCAAGGTCAAAGGAGTGGCATCCATCAGATGGGTGCGTCCTATCTTGACGACTTTGGAAAAGCTTTCGGACTTTTCACGGAGGGTGTTGCGTAGCCGTTCCACCCCTGGCAGGGTCGTCTCGACAATCTTTTTATAGGCCGCGATATGCATTCCCGTTGGAAAGGTGTCGTTAGAGGATTGGGACTTGTTCACGTCGTCGTTGGGCTGTATCGTCTTTTCCCCTTCCCCGATTTTTTTGCCCGCAATCTCATGGGCACGATTGGCGATCACCTCATTTACGTTCATATTGCTTTGCGTTCCCGATCCGGTCTGCCATATCACCAATGGAAACTGGTCGTCGTGTTTGCCCTGAACGATTTCGTCGCAGACTTGGGCGATTAGATCGCGTTTTTCTTCGGACAGCACCCCGAGTTCACAGTTGGTATAGGCTGCCGCCTTTTTGAGATAGGCGAAGCCGTAAACAATGTCCAGCGGCATGGAGGCTGCGGGGCCGATCTTAAAATTGTTTCGGGACCGTTCGGTCTGTGCCCCCCAATACTTCTCTGCGGGCACCTTGACCTCGCCCATGGTGTCTTTCTCTATTCTGTAGTCCATTTTAGATGTGTTTTCTCAAATTATTTACTGGTAAATTTTGTTGGGATGTATTGGCGAGTGGATTTTTACAGCAGTTTATCCTTCGGAGATTTTGGTAAAAAATATCCTAAGTAGCTTACTCTTCTCTAGTTTTTTTGAATGGATGAATTTTTCAAGGCTTTTAAGAAAACCTTTTAGCATTTACGATGGATAACAAAGATAGTGGATGGTCGGTTCATTTTCAATGGGATGGGAACGAAACTTTTAGAAGCCGTGAAATGTTTTTCACATTCCATTTGCAATTCTACCTGTTTTAAAAGTATCTTTGTAGGCAAAGACGGAAAACCATGTTCGAATTCGACCAATATTTAGGATTTTTAGCATTTTTGGCCATTTTGACCATCGGCTTTTGGCTGATGATTTTTCTACTGATGTTCGTAGTGCCGTATTGGTTGGGGGGCAACCTTATGGAAATGTATAAGGAAAGAAAAGCGAAGAAAAGAGCGGAGCGGGAAGCTTCATAGTTTTCCGGGCCATCAAAACATAAAAAAGCAGGAAGATATAGACTATCTTCCTGCTTTTTTTTGCACTCTTTCGATAAGGCCTGATCGGATAAGGGGCCCAGGGTTAAAAACTATTTCGATTTTGCCTAACTCCTAAATTTTATTTTATCCCTCGAATTCCCCTTCCTCTTGTCCTCCGCCGTCACCTCCACGACCGCCATTGCGTTTTTTCGGCTGGTTGAACCGATAGGTGAACGAGAAGACGAACGACCTTTGTCGCCATTGAAACTCGCTGCGGGAAGTGAAAAAATCCGTTTGGGTAAAGGACTCACGCTTAAAGGAATTTAAGAGGTCGTTGACGTTCATCGATACCGTGCCGTTATCGTTCAAAATATCTTTGCTAAAGGCAAGGTTGATACCGAAAAGTCCTTTAGTCTCTGTCTGCGCAGTGTTTCGTGGACCCCTATAAAAGGCGTTGGTCTGCCATTCTATTTTGGCCGGAAGGTTGACTTTGGAGCTGAACCGAGCGAACCAACTGGAATTGTCGGTGCCGTAATCGATACCGTTGTACACGCCTTCCGAAGAGAACTTATAAATATTAAAACTCCCGTTCAACCGAAGCCATTTAGTGGGATTGTACATCGCCCCCGCTTCGGCCCCATAGCGGTTTTCAGTGGCCAGGTTGATCGGTAGGGACCGTATGATCGGAATACCGTCCGAGGTTTCTTGGCCTGTTTGTTCCTGTACCCTCGAAAAGGATTCGGTCTCCCGTTGGTAATAAATGGAAGAGGTCAGGGTCAATTTATCCCATCTCTTCAAATATCCGAGGTCGAAAGTATTCGAGAAAGCGGGATTCAGATCGGGATTACCCTGAAAAATGTTCGTTCGGCTGGATCGCGACGGAAAGGGATTGATGTACCAACTTCTAGGACGGTTGATGCGTCGGTTGTATCCAAGGGACACGTTTTCCCTGCCTTCTTCGTCGAATTCATAGATCAGATTAAGGGTAGGAAAGAGCCCAAGATATTTTTTGTCGAAGTTGGCTAGCACATCCTCCCCTATTTCCTCTTCGAAATCACTGCGGTCGAACGGGGATTCCAATTCTCCTTTTAGCTGCGTGTGTTCCAGGCGCAATCCGAAAAGAAACGAAAAGTTTCCGAATTTGTTCCCATATTGTGAGTAAACGGCCTGTACATTTTCGTTGAAGGTAAATTTGTTGGTCAATCCTTCATCCAACTCAAATTGACCGGTATCCAAATTAAGCGTACTGACCCGATAATCGGTAATCTCTTGCTCGAACGTGCCTCGGTATCCCGCTTCGAACTGGGCGTCTTCCATCGGCAGTACGTAATCGGCCTGAATCAAATATTCATTCTCTTTCTCATTTTCAAAGACATCCTCCATTTCAATCAAATCGGTGTTGGGTTGCGTAAAACGTTCCTCGATATCGGATAGCTTAAGCTCATCGTCATTGGAATATTGAAGGTCGGCGGTCAGTTTATGACCATCATCATTAAAGTTGTTGACATAATTCAACGAAATTTGGTAGCTATCATCGTCCTCGCCCTCTTCTTCGGTACGAAAGGTGGTACTATTCCCTTCAGCACCGCCGAAGCGCCGGTTGGTATTTTCGGTCAGGTCGTCGTCCTTGGAGGTTCGATAAAAAATACTTCCCGTGACCGAGGAGTTTTCCGTAATAAAATATTCCGCACCGAGGTTGGTGTTAAAGCTTTTGTCCCTCCGGTTATAGATCCTGTCTTCGATAACCCGATCAAACTGTCCGGAAGTATAGGTATTATCGAAAAAGGCGTTGCCCGGGGCATCGCGATAATTGTAGCCCGTTGTATTGAAAATATTATATTTGTCGGTACGCAGGTTCACGTTGGCCGTAATCCCGCTGCGGGTGGGGTAGCCGATATTGGCGGTGACCGAACCATTAAAGCCCAACGTCTTTTCCTTCCTTAGCACGATGTTCAGAATCCCGGCGGTACCCTCGGCGTCATAGCGGGCGGAGGGACTGGTAATGACCTCTACTTTTTCGATGGCTTCCGCGGGAAGCTGCCGCAAGGCCTCGGTCGAGCCAAATCCGGCCAGGGCAGAAGGTTTTCCGTTGATCAAAATCCGGACATTTTCGTTGCCACGCAAGCTGATGGCCCCCTCTACATCGACGTTGACCGATGGTACGTTGTTCAGTGCGTCGCTGATGGTAGCCCCGCTGGTAGTGAGATCTTTGCCTATGTTATAGATTTTTTTGTCCAACCGTACCTCTACCGTGGTCTTTTCCCCGACCACCTCGACCCCTTCGAGCTCCGAGGCGGCGATCTGTAGCGAAATCGTGCCGAGATCGGTTGATTCGCTAAAATTTTCTTGGGGCACCTGATAGGTTTGGTAACCAATATATTCGACGCTGGCGTTATAGCTTCCGGCGGTCGTGCCTACGTCGAACCTTCCTTTTCCGTCGGTAATACCGCCGTTGATCTTATTCGGGTCCGTCACGCTCTGTAAGACCAGAGTGGCATACTCCAAGGGCTCTCCGGTTTCCTGGTCGATGACCTGCCCGGTGATGTTTATGGTTTCCCCAGCTGCATTGGGAGGTGGCCCTTGGGCCAGAATGATAATTGGAAAAAATAATAGGAGTAAGGGGAAACTGTTCTTCATGGCAAGGATTACGTTTTATTCTTCTTCTTTTTCTTTTGGCGTTTTCTTTCTCTTTTCTTCTCTTTTTTGGTTTTTTGGATGCCTTTCTTCTGCATCTCCACAAACGCTTCGTATTTCTCAAGGGGCAACCCGGCTTTCAGTTCCTCGTCCTGCGCCTCGGTGATTTTTTCCATGCCCTCTCGCATTTGCTCGGGGGACAGTTCTAAAATCTGCATTTCGATACGCTTCTGCACGTATTTTTTAAGGGTCGAGCTCAATACGGCCACCTCGAATTCGTTCAGTTCCAAGGCTTCCGCTATCCCGGGCATTTCTTGGTCAACGATCTGTTCCGCCGTTTTAGGTTCGGGTTCCTTCGGGGTCTCCTGCACTCGGGGAATAGCGCTGCGTTGTCTGCCGTACCCGTACCCATAACCACTGCCGTACCCATAACCTCCGCCTCCATATCCGTAACCCCGGCCATATTGGGCCTGGAGTTCGCTACCGGCGAGTAAGACAATAAAAAGAATGACCAAATGTGTACCGTTGATTTTCATGGTATCGGTTTATTAGGATTATTAATTTAGGCTATGGTTTAACCCATGTCGGTTAAAGCTTTGTTAAAGGTCGAATCACTCCTCGACCTGCCCTGTCATCATCAGGAAGGCTTTAAGGAACGCGTTAATATCGCCGTCCATCACCGCATCTACGTTTCCGGTTTCATGGGCGGTGCGTACATCCTTCACCAACTTATAGGGGTGCATCACATAATTTCTGATTTGTGAGCCCCATTCAATATTCATTTTAGACGATTCGATCTCGTCCCGCGCTTGCATTTTCTTGCGCAGTTCGATTTCGTACAACTGCGATTTCAGCATTTTCATGGCCGTGGCCCGATTATCGTGCTGGCTTCTGGAGTCGGAACAGGATATCTGTATCCCTGTAGGATGGTGTACCAATTGTACCTTGGTCTCCACCTTGTTCACGTTCTGTCCCCCGGCACCGCTGGATCGTGCGGTGGTAATCGTATAATCTGCGGGATTGACATCGACCTCGATGCTATCGTCAACCAAGGGATAGACATAGACCGACACGAACGAGGTATGTCGTTTCGCATTACTGTCAAAGGGGGAAATACGTACTAATCGGTGTACTCCGTTTTCTCCCTTGAGCCATCCGAAGGCATAGTCGCCATTGATTTCAAGGGTTACGGTCTTGACGCCGGCCACATCGCCCTCCTGATAGTTGAGTTCCTTGATCTTATACCCGTTCTTTTCCGCCCACATGATGTACATGCGCATGAGCATAGCGGCCCAGTCGCAGCTTTCCGTTCCTCCGGCACCCGCCGTAATCTGCAGGATGGCAGGGAGTTCGTCGCCCTCTTCCGAAAGCATGTTCTTGAACTCCAGTTTCTCGATCCGGTCCAAGGCCTTTTCGTACTGGGCTTCGACTTCCTCTTCCTTAATTTCGCCTTCTTCCTGAAATTCGAGCAGCACCTCAAGGTCGCCGACAGCGGTCTTGGCAACATTATAGTCATCGACCCATTGTTTTTTGGATTGGATGAACTTCATCTGCGCCTGGGCCGTCTGGGGATCGTCCCAAAAATCGGGAGCCAGGGTCTTTTCCTGTTCGTTCTCTATCTCGATACGTTTCGCATCGATGTCAAAGATACCTCCTTAACGCACCAAGGCGATCCTGTAGACCTTTGAACAGATCTGTTGTTATTGTCATTTGATTTCGTATTTGGGGCAAAAATAAGATTTAGAATTTAGTTTATGAGTTTATGGGGTTATGAGTTTAATTTAGTTTATGGGTTTATGGGTTTATGGGTTTATGGGTTTATGGATTTGTGGGTTGGTGGGTTGGTGGGTTTGTAGATTTTAAGCGGGTATTTTTTTCTTGAGGATGGAATGGGTTACTTTTAAGGCCTTAAACCAACTATTCACTGAACGAGCATTAAAAAATTTTAAAATTTTCTTTATAAAAGGCAGTTTTTGAGATCTTTAGTGCGAGAACGTGGCAGTTACCCAGATAGCTATCAGATCCTCAATTTTTTAATTGGATATTTCCAAGAAATTAAAAAAATATAAACGTATGAAGATAGAATGTAAAGATGTGCGGTTCTTTGCGCTTTTGATGTTTGCCGGAATGTGTTTCGTTAGAGGACAGTTTGCCGAAAAAAGCAAGGATTTTCAGAAGTTTCCCGGATTTTTCGGGTTTCAGTACGATGGTAAGACCGATAAAATTTATTTGGAGGTCGATGATCTGGAAAAGGAGTTCCTCTACGTCTATTCCCTTAGCAGCGGAATCGGGAGCAACGACATCGGGCTGGATCGCGGCCAATTGGGCAACGAACAGGTGGTCTATTTCACTAAGGCCGGAAACAAATTGCTGCTGGTACAGCCCAATCTTAAGTTTAGGGGGCTGACGGACAATCCCCTGGAACGTAAATCCATCGAACAGGCCTTTGCGAAGTCCGTCTTATTCGGATTTAAGATCGAGGATGAAAAGGAGGGTACCTACACCATCGATATCAGTGATTTTTTGTTGCAGGATGTCCATGGCGTAGCACAGCGGCTGAAAAAGGCCGAACAGGGCACCTACAAGCTGGACAAGGACAAAAGTGCCATGGCCATGGAACGCACCAAGGCCTTCCCGAAGAATACGGAATTCGATGTACTGCTTACCTTCAAGGGGGATGCCGAGGGGGACTGGATACGCTCTGTTGCGCCGAATCCCGACCTGGTCACCGTTACCCAGCATCATTCCTTCGTCGAGCTACCGGGCAAAGGCTTCGAAAAGCGGGAATTCGATCCGAGATCCGGTTCCTATCCCTTTACCTACTACGACTATTCCACCCCGGTTCAAGAGCCGATCGTCAAACGCTTTATTCCCCGGCACCGACTGGAGAAAAAAGATCCCACCGCCGAAACGAGTGAAGCGGTCGAGCCCCTCGTGTACTATTTGGACAACGGGACCCCGGAACCCGTGCGGACCGCCCTGTTGGAGGGAGGCCGTTGGTGGGACCAGGCTTTCGAGGCAATCGGGTATAAAAACGCCTTTCAACTGAAAATACTGCCCGACGATGCCGATCCGATGGATGTGCGCTACAACGTGATTCAATGGGTACACCGGTCCACCCGCGGCTGGAGCTACGGCGGCAGCGTCACCGATCCCCGCACCGGCGAGATCATCAAAGGCCATGTCAGCTTGGGAAGCCTCCGCATCCGACAGGATTTTCTGATCGCCCAGGCCTTGATGGACCGTCCCTTTGGGGAGCGGGACGATAACTACGACCCTATGCTGGAACTGGCTTTGGCCCGTATCCGTCAACTATCCGCCCATGAGATCGGACACACCCTGGGCTTTGCCCACAATTTTGCCGCCAGTACCACTGGCCGGGCCTCGGTGATGGATTACCCGCATCCCCAATTCCAGCTTAAAACTGGAAAAATCGACTTTTCGGAGGCGTATGATACCGGGATAGGCGAGTGGGACAAAGTAACTGTTGCCTATGCCTACACCGATTTTTCCGAGGGAATGGATGAGGAACAGGCCTTGGACGAAATTTTAGATCAGGCCCAAGAAGACGGCCTACGTTATATCACAGATCAAGATGCCCGGCCCCAGGGCGGGGCGCACGCCCTGGCCCATCTGTGGGACAACGGCGAATCGGCCAGTGAGGAACTCGAGGAGGTGCTAAAAATCAGGGAAACCGCCATAGCCAATTTTTCCATTGACAATATCCGAAAAGGCGAGCCGAATTCCGTTTTAGAGGATGTTTTTGCACCCCTTTACTTCTTTCACCGCTATCAGACCGAAGCGACCGCGAAACTGATCGGGGGCCTGGATTACAATTATACGGTTAAGGGTGACGGACAGCCTACCGTGGAAATCGTGGATAAAAAAGCGCAAAGGAAGGCCTTGGAAAGTCTCCTAAAAACTTTGGATGCCCAAAAAATCGCCATCCCGGAGAAAAAATTGCCCCTGTTTCCCCCGAGGGCCTTCGGATATCCGCGAACAAGGGAGTCGCTCAAAGGGAAAACGAATGTGGCCTTTGATGCGCTGTCCGCCCCTGAAACGGCCGCCGATATGACCCTGGGCCTGCTGTTGCATCCCGAAAGAGCATCCCGCTTGATCCAGCAAAAAGCCCTGGATAACAAGAATCTGGGACTGGAGGAAGTGTTGGATGCCGTGGTAGGGAACACCTTTAAGAAGCAACAGGAAGGGAGCTACCTTTCCGAAGTGCAGCAGAATATCAACTTTCGGGTATTGTTCCATCTGATGAACCTGGCGGCCACCGAGAAGGTCCACCCCCAGGTCAACGCGATCGCCAACAAAAAGATCAAGGCGTTATCGGTGGACACCAACTTAGATGCCCTGGGGGAAACCGTCAGGATGGAAATGCAACGGCGCATCCGTGATTTCTACGAACATCCCGAACAGTTCGAGGTGGTTCCGGTTCCGAAAATCCCTGATGGATCCCCGATTGGAATGGACTGCTTTCATTGATTTGAAGATGAGTTGATTTGAAGATATGGTGATTTGAAGATTTGAAGATGTGTTGATTTGAAGATGAGTTGATTTGAAGATGTACTGATTTAAAACTTAGTGGATAAAGTGTCTCCCCAAGCGCAGTCGAGGGGTTGCACTTGTGCTTGAAACATAAACTTAAGTTTGAAATGTTATCCCGAGCGCAGTCGAGGGCTTGTACTTGCACTTGAAACTTGAACTTGACTTTGAAATGTTATCCCGAGCGCAGTCGAAGGCTTGCACTTGACACTAGTACTTGATACTTGAACTTGAGCTTATAATGAAAATAAACCTCATTAGCGATACCGTAACCAAGCCCACGCCCGGCATGCTCGACGCCATGCTGTCCGCCGAGGTGGGCGACGATGTTTTTAAAGCGGACCCCACCGTAAATGCCTTGGAGCGTAAAGTGGCCGAAATGTTCGGTATGGAAGCGGCCCTGTTCTTCCCGAGTGGCACGATGACCAACCAGACCGCTATCAAATTACATACTCGGCCCGGTGACCAATTGATCTGTGATAAGTATGCCCATGTCTATAATTACGAGGGTGGGGGAGTGAGCTTTAACAGCGGGGTCTCGTGCAAGCTCGTCGATGGCCATCGCGGGATGATGACCGCGGAACAGGTGGAGGCGGCCATAAATCCCCCTGACTTTTACCACAGTCCCCGTACTTCCCTCGTCTGTGTCGAAAACACTACGAACAAGGGTGGTGGGGCCTGTTGGGATTTTAGGGAGCTCGAACGGATAAAAGCGGTCTGCGATAAACACGGCCTCGCCTATCATCTTGATGCCGCCCGATTGTGGAATGCCCTTGTTGCTAAGGGGGAATCCCCCGAACAATATGGTGGTCTTTTCGATACCATCAGTGTCTGTTTGAGCAAGGGCCTGGGCTGTCCCGTGGGTTCGGTGCTTATCGGTAGCAAAGAGATGATCCATAAGGCCTTGCGCATCCGAAAAATATTGGGCGGCGGTATGCGGCAAGCGGGCTATCTCTGTGCCGCTGGCATCTATGCGCTGGACAATCACCGCGATAGGCTGGCCCGGGATCATCACAAAGCCCAAGAAATCGGAGAGGTCCTTCAAGGCTTATCCTACATAAAAATAGTCGAACCCATCGAAACCAATATTATTATTTTCGAAATAAACGAAAACCAGATGGGCGAAGATGAATTTGTTGAGGAACTAAAGGCAAAGGACATTCATCTTATCGGAATGGGGCAGGGCAAACTTCGGATCGTTACGCATATGGACTATACGGATGGAATGCATGATGCGTTCTTGTCCCTTTTGAAAAAGTTGCAGGTTAATCAGTAGAATTGAGGCCTCTGGCGTTCCAGGCTAAAACAAATCAAGTCTTTTCCACCTGAACGGGAACGAACAGGTTTCTTGGCTCTTGTTTCTCGACCCTTTGTGCTATTTCTGCATCTTTAAGTAATAGTCCGCCGAATGTTTGCCCGAACCATAGAAAAGGAAAAAGAGGCAGGCCAACAAGGCCACCGAGGCCAAAATAAGGTTTGTGGTATTCATTTCCCCGAGAAAGTTGACCAGTACCGCGCCTATTAAAATAGGCAATTGCGCCAGTACGGCCCATCGCGTCAAAAGTCCGATGACGATTAAAAAACCACCTACAAAGTGGGCAGGTGCTACGTAGTGTAATATTCCCATGCCCCCGGGTATGTTTTCGAACGGTTCTATGATTTCGGCCATTTGGGCGTGGTTCGACATAAAGTCGATACCCTTTATGAAAAGAAAGACACCGAGAGTCACCCGCAACAGATCAAGGGGATAATACGTATGGGCATTGGCCCATTTGTTCAAGGATTTAATTGTAACCATAGCAGTCGTTTTACCGCCTACTACATCTTATCGATAGCCGGGGAACGAGTAGACGAAGTTATACCTTAGTAAGGTACTCATTTTTAAGGACATACAAAAGTTAAAAATTCAATCCAAAAATTCCCGATCGAACGCGAAAGGTTCTTTCAAATCGGCATCTACCGTAATCTGAACGGCGTTGGCACCACCTTCGATTTGAACACGCAGAATATTTTCCTCAGGCCAAGGCCTGTTCTGAAACCAGAAATGTCCGTCGCCCTGCAGATAGAGCACCGGCTTGCCGAAGCTCAGGGCGGCCGCCCTGAACCGGTCGGTGAAGAGCGAGAATTTATCGGGACCGATTTCCGTCATGTTGGCGTGCCCGAATAGAACGGCCGCCTCGATGTCGTCACCGTAGAGCTTGAACTGTTCCTCGACATAATCCGCATTCTCGGCCAAGCGTTGGTCCCACTCCTGTGGGTCGTGAACGGAGCTTCCCACTAGGTTTAGGCCCAAAAAGAGCACGGCATTTTGGGTCCAGGCGAAGTTCTCGGGCCGCACCTCCTGATAATAGACCTCCTGTTGAAACTCCCACTGTCCATTGAAATGTAAAAAATATTGGTTCCAAAATCCCAATGCCGCCTCGGGATTCTCGCAATCGTTGTATTCGTTATCCCCTAAAACAACGAACGTGGGGGACTTGAATTGCTTCAACTGTTCGCTGACCTCTTTGTAAACTTCTTCGTTACAGGGCGCGCTTCCAGGTTTGATATCCCCGACGTGAACGACGAATTCGGATTGGGACTTTGCGTTGTGTGTCTCGATCAAGGCGGTCAAGCCCTCACGCTGTTCCTCATTGTAGGGCACGTCTCCGATAGCGGTAAAGACCGTCGAAGGATAATCGTCCACAGCGTTACCGGTTCCCGAGGTGTCGATTACACCCCCGGCATTACCGTCGTCCGGCTGTGGAACCGGATTGTCCGATGAGCCGGAGCAGCCCATGAAGGTGGTAGCGCAGAGGGCCACCACCAAAACGTGCATCACAGAATTTTCGAATCGTATTCGCATCACCAGTATTTCATTCGTCCATCAGATCTGTCACGCAACTTACCGATCGTCGTTGCGTCGTTTCGGTTTCGATGGCCCATTTCCGAAAAAGATATCCACCTAAATCTAGGACCAGATAGACAGTTCAGTACCCTTAAATATAGTCTATCTCCCTTTTTCGGACAAAATTCTTTTTTCATAGGGTCACAATCCAAGGATAGATTCGCCTATATTGGAATGAATTAACATATATCTGCCGAAAGGTGGGTCTAAAAACCTAGCACATGCCATTTATTACAAACAAAAAAGCAAAGCGCCCCGTAGATATTTTTTATGAGGATTATGGAACCGGCCAACCGGTCATTCTGATTCACGGATGGCCTTTGAGCCGTAAAATGTGGGAGCAACAAGTGTGGAAAATCGTCGATGAAGGATTCCGATGTATCTCTTACGATCGTCGGGGGTTCGGGATTTCTTCCCAACCCTGGGAAAACTATGATTACTCCGCCTTGGCCAGCGATTTACATGCCCTAATCGAGGATCTCGACCTTAGCGATGCCGTTATTGTCGGATTTTCCATGGGCGGGGGAGAGGTAGTCCGCTACCTGACGGATTTCGGATCAGATCGGATTGCCAAGGCCGCGTTGATCAGTTCCATTATTCCGCTGGTAAAAAAGAAGGATGACAATCACGATGGTGTCCCCGAGGATGCCTTGGATGATATTAAAAACGCCCTACAAAAAGACCGGGTCGGATTTCTAAAGGAGTTTGGGAAGGGCTTTTACAATTTTGATGACAACAAGGACAGGGTAAGCCAAGCTCAACTGGATTATGATTTTACAATTGCCTCATTCGCCTCTCCACGAGCAACGATACAGACCGCCTTGGCCTGGAGCCACACTGATTTTCGATCGGAACTCAAGAATGTTGATGTTCCCACCCTGATCGTACACGGAGATGCCGATGAAACGGTGCCCAAAGCCACTTCGGCGGACCAGGCGGCCAAGGGGATAGCGGACAATACCTATGAGGTGATCGAGGGTGCGCCACACGGATTGCATCTGACGCATTCCGAAAAACTGAACGAGCTGTTGATCTCGTTTTTGAAGAAGTAACGGTCGGCATCGAACGCCAAGTTACCCTGAAGCTTTCCTTTTTAGCTTTAATGCTTGTTCGCTGGAAACCTAAAGTGCAGTCTTGTCACCTTAAGCGCAGTCGAAAGGTCAAACCAGAGCGTCTCGACTGCCAGCCAGCCCCGAGCGCAGTCGAAGGACTCGACGGGACACCTTAAGCTCAAATTGATTGACAGGGTGTTCTTCCGGACAGGCATCTTATCTTTTAAGCGTCGCCAATACCGGAAAATGGTCCGAAATATATTTTAGATTATCCATACGGTCATCAATGTGGACATAGCCTTCGACCTTCAGGTTTTTAACGAAGATATAGTCGATCCGATGGTCCAATTTTCGCTCCGGATCGAAGCCGTTGAAAGTGCCGGTGGTTCCGTAAAAGGGGGTACGGGTAACTTCCTGTCCATCTTTGAGGTGGCCTTTGATGAGTTGAATGGGCTTTTGGTCGGGCGTCAGGTTGAAGTCCCCCATCAAGACCACGGGCAGGTCATCCGTGTTTATTTCCTTGATTTTTTCTACAATCAGTTCGGCTGACCTCTCTCTTGCCCTCTGTCCCTTGTGATCAAAGTGGGTATTAAATACATATAACTTGTCCCCCGATTCGATATTTTCAAAGAGGCCATAGGTGCAGATACGTTCCAAGGCGGCATCCCAACCGACGGACGGCTTGTCCGGAGTGTCGGACAACCAGAACGTGTCGTGTTCCAAGACTTTATATTGCGTGGAGTCGTAATGGATCTGGGAATATTCCCCCTTTTGTTTGCCATCCTCCCGGCCGACCCCGATATAGGAAAATTCCGTTAAGCTACTGTCTATATATTCCACTTGTCGATGCAGAGCCTCTTGCATTCCGATAAACGAAGGACCATAATGTTCGATCTGTTCGACCACATTTTCCTTCCGATCGTTCCAGTTGTTGACCGTATCGTTGACATTGTCATATTTTATGTTGTAGGACATTACCTTTATTTCTTGGCCCTGTAGGGTAAGGAAGGGCAATAGTACTAACATGATTACAAGTCTTGGGAGAGTCATAGGTGTTATTCGTTTAAATGTACGACCAATATAAGAAATTACGGTTACATCTAAATTTTAAAATCTTGGCCAAGATCCCTGTTGTTTCAATGACACGGAAACATCCGCCGAGCACAAGAACCAGTAAGATTACCTCGGCCTTGCCGGTGATTCCCTTGGGTACTGCAAAGCGTAGTTCGAAGGCTGATAGATGACCGGCACTAATTTGCCGATAGGAATTGGTGACGACCTCAATGATAACCTATTCGGGGTCCATAACCCGTAGTTATCCCTGAGGAACCAATAGGTTAGAATTCCCGAAGGTATAATCATCGAGATTATGAATTAAATGGCATTGGGAATCTTGTCATTCGGACTCAATAAATGATATTGTCCAATATTCGGCTGAGGCTGCGCTCCGTAATATGGAATTTCCGATCCGCGGAAAATACTTCCCGGATTTCCTTTTTGAGCTCGGCAAGCTCCATGTGGGAATAGTTTAGTCTTGAAACACTTTTCTCGATTTTCGTAAAGCTTTCATCTTCGTCATCTTGGCTAATTTCATTGTAGAGACGCTCGAAGTTTTCCGGTGATGTTTTGGAACGGATAAGATTTAATTCACCCGCGTCCTCAATGGAATCGGCCTTCGCACAAAGCAATAGAATATACACTTTTAGTTCAGCTTTCGAATAATATGTTGTGTTGTATGTCATGGTTGTAAATTTATTTATCAGATAACTATAAGTACGGTATAATAGGCCGCCATGGCCAATAAAAGGAAAAGACCCAAGGCCAAAAATCGAATTGATCGGTTTACGTTCCTGAATTTATAGTCGGCAATTTTTGAAATGATAAAGATCTGTTGGCCTAATTGAAGAAACAGTTCTTCTTCGTTTAGACTGATATTGTAGAAAGTTTTTGAAAACTCCTGAACGTTTCCGAATTTGGAAATAACGTCCCCAAAATAGAAAATGTTCTTTTCGAACGAGCTTTCTATCCTCGGCATAAAACAGCGAATACTAAAATAGATGGATACCCCGGTGCAGGTAAGCCATAGACCTAATAGTAACAATAAAATTATTTTATCAAAACCGGTTTGGAAGAACATACCTAGGTGTTGGTATATCAGGTTCAATAAGATTCCGTAAAAGGAAAGAATCAATCCTGCTTTGAGCTCCGAGGCCTTGATCAGTCCGAAGACGTACCCGATGCTGCCCCAATAATGATCGACAAGGTCTTCGGTATGATCCCTTTGGGTTACACTGCGGACTTCTTTTTTCGATTTTTCGCGTGCGGGGGGTTGTTTCGGATTTTCCATAGTACGGTTTTCAATAGGCCATTCTTAGATAGGTGGATACTTCATAAATTTTTCGCATCATTAAAATAAATTAGCACCAAATCATAGTTTGGCTTCCACAAAATACATATCGATTTCGCCTTTACTTTTAGCCGGTATTTTTCCCCTATGCGTGCATTTAAAGCTGTTTTTTACACGTTCATAGGTGTTGCCCGAAATATTGATCTTGCCTGGAATACCCCGTTGTTCCATCTGCGAAGCCAGATTTACTGTGTCTCCCCAGATGTCGTAGGCAAATTTTTTACTGCCGACTACGCCTGCGACCACAGGGCCGGTGTGCACCCCGATCCTGATTTGAAATTCGGGCAGGTTCTGGATTCTTTTCGTGGTATTGAAACCTCGCATGAATTCCTGCATGTCCAAGGCCACTTTGATTAGAACTTGGGCATGGTTTTCAACCGGGGTGGGGAGGCCGCTAACGCACATGTAGCTATCGCCGATCGTTTTAATCTTTTCAATACCATATTTTTCGATGATTCGGTCGAAGCCGCGAAAACTATCGTCCAACTGTGCGATTAATTCGTCGGGCTCCATAACTTCGGCAATGGTGGTAAACCCCTTTATGTCTGAAAATAATACGCTTACTTGCTCGTATTTACGGGCGTAGGATTTACCGAATCGTTTGAGTTCGCCGGCAATTTCCTCAGGTAAAATATTTAGCAGTAATTTATCCGATTTTTCGATTTCGGATTGGAGCTGCAGCGACTTTTTTTCGATTTCCAGGGTGCGTTGCGCTACTGTTTCCTCTAGTTTGTCATTATGGTCCTTAAGCTCTTTTATCAGGTGCTTGTTGTGCCGTCTGAGGTTAACGGCCTCCAAGGCGTTGTCAATGGTTATCTTGAGTTCATCTTTGTCCCAGGGCTTGGTAATGTAGCGGTACACCCTTCCCGTGTTGATGGCCTCAATAATGGCCTCGATATCGCTGAAGCCGGTCAGTATCATCCGAATGCTGTCGGGTTCGTCGGGCAGACGCTGTAAAAACTGCACCCCCGTCATGCCCGGCATGCGCTGGTCGGTAACGATGACGTGAATGTCATTCTGTTTGACGATTTCCATGCCTTCCTCCCCGCTCAAGGCTGTAAAAATGGTGAAGTGGCGTCGTAGGGCCGCCCGGAAGGAGATGAGGTTGTTTTCTTCGTCATCTACATACAGAATGTTGAAATTTTTACGATTTAATTCCATCTTGCGATGTGTTTTTTGTTCCGGAATTTTCATTTTGATCGACGGGAAGGCTTATAATAAATTCCGTTCCTTTCCCCACCACTGATTCCACTTCAATTTTACCCTTGTGTTTTTTAATGATCCCGTAGCTAATGGAGAGCCCTAGGCCGGTTCCTTTCCCAACTTCCTTTGTCGTAAAAAAGGGATCGAAAATTTTGCTTTGAACGGCCTGGTCCATACCAGCCCCGGTATCTTTAATCATTATCTTTACATGATTGTTGGCCTCCCATGTTTGAATACATATTTTTCCCGCACCCGTAATGGCCTGTATGGCATTGGACAGGATGTTCATCAGCACTTGATTGATTTCGCCCGGAAGACACTCGACCTCCGGAATCGTGCCGTATTCCTTAACGATTTCAATGTCGTCTTTGTACACGTTGTGCAAAATGGCCAGGGTCGAATCCAATCCCTCGTTCAAATCGGCCTTCTTCATCACGTTTTGGTCCAACCGGGAAAAATTTCTAAGTCCTTTTACGATTTCAGAGGTGCGCTTGGCCCCTTCTTCAATGCCCTTCAGCAATTCTTGCACTTCCTGCAGGGTAAAGGCTAAATCTTGATCTTTATTGAATTGTCCGACACCTTCAAAAAAGGCTTCCAGTTTGTTTTTTTTGATTACATCTTCATACCGATGGATGCCTTCAATAATTTCCGATAGATCCTCCTTTAAGGGTTTTATATTAGCCGATACGAAATTGATCGGATTATTGATCTCATGGGCCACCCCGGCGGTAAGTTGGCCCAATGATGCCATTTTTTCCGACATGATGAGTTGTTGTTGGGCCTCCTTCAAATCTTCCAATGTTATCCGCAGGGTTTTATTGGCTCCTTCCAATACCAGCGATTTTTTTTGCAGTTCATCAATGGTCTCCTCCAATAGTATCGACAAGGTATTCCGTTCTTTCTCGACCCTGTGGAATTTAAATTCGTTGAGAACGATTATTTTTTCCGCCTGTTTTAAAAAATCGGCAATCGTTTTCTTGTCGGTTTCATTTAGGGCTGAATTCCCATGTATTACATCCAACACGGATTGTAGGTTTTTGTTCATAGCCTCATCGATTCGTTTCGAACATCTTCCGTTTCCTATAATTCCGCGAGTACGACCAAAGAACAGGTGTTATTGTGAAACTCGTGCTTGCCCTTTGTGGCCTTACCCATCTCCCCATAGCTGAAAAAGCCTACTAGCGGTACATCCCAAACCTCCTTAACTTGGTTTATTTCATCGCTTACCATAGGTCCTAGGGACAAATGTCTTGCCTTACATGAAAACATGATCATGGCGTCCCCGTTTTGCTGATCATGGTTTTTTATTTCTTCACATTCGGCCACCACCTTGTCGATTACATCAAAAGTAGGCGGTAGGGAGAACCGAATTTTTGAACCTTGCGGGACGCTTCCGGCACAGGTCAGGGACCGGTCGGTTTTATTAGCGAATAATGGTGCCCTCAAGACTGGATCTCTTCCCTCCCGTTGTAATTGCATGGGAAATTCGGAGCCTACATTCACGATGACATCCTTCCATCCGTCCAGGTCTTTTGATACCCCCATATATTTGATGACCACGTCGAGCGCCGGCTCATGATCGATGGTATGAATTACATTTCCTTTGCTTTTCGTTATGGTGCGTACCGTGCCCACTGGCCGCCAACCACTGGTAGCAAGTCCTTTTACACTTATCCTGTCCTCATCAATGATCAGGGCTGTTAGAGCATTATCACTGCATTTTTTGTTTGTAAAAACGTAGGTGCCTGTCATGGTAAAGTCATCCCCGGCCATGCCCCCGAAGATGGTAACCGCTTCTCCCATGGCATCTTCAATCCCTCTTATAATCATTTCCCCATCTGTACTGATACCGCCGGACACCATGATATAGGCCGGATTATTAAACATTTTTAACCCCTCTTCGCCAATCTGTCTGGCCAAATCACGGGTATGCCCATTACCGGTCTCGACAAATGATACTTTGAAAAAGGCAGCATCGATATCCAACAACATAATGGCAGCTGATTCTTCTCCAATGTCCCCATCGATAAATTCCCCCGCGGTCGTTGCTCCAAAAATGGCAATGCCTTTTTCGTCGAGCAGTTGGCAAATGGCCTCCCTATCTTGTTTAATGGAAAGAAAGACTATTGCCAAGGTAGGTTTAAACCCGTCGGAAATTGTTCTATTCAATCTTTCCGCAATTTGCTGGGGAGAATCCCCCTTTATGGATTTTGCCTTCATGTCATTTTATTATAGAATTCATTAAGACATTTTCTTTTACCTACAAATTTTACATTTTGCAGCCTAATTTTGCCTTTTTCTCGCACCGTAGCTCGACTATGCTGTTTAAAATGTCTTCATTGGGCCGCAAAAGCCAAAATTCTCGGTTCCAAACAAAAAGTCTAAATGAGTTCATAGGGTTGATCAAATTAATGGGCGCTTAGGGAACTATTTTCTGCTGGAACATCTGCTCCCGCAAGGAACAACAGTCTCTAAGACCCCATATTTGCCTCTTTGGTGTTCTTTGGGGCCTTAATCGTCTCCATGGGAATGCCCGACAGCCCTGAATCCTGGGTAAAGGACGATAGATCGAACGCGAGCCTTGAGACCAAGTCGCCCATGATCAAGGAGCCTTCTACCCAACCTTGTTCCGGGGACCAGGCCTCATTGCAGACAAAGACATTCTTGGCCGGCCAGGTGATTTGGGCGTAGACTTCCGCATCGACCTCATTGAGCTTGAATTGATGGTACCCATAACCGAATTCTCCCTGCCCCCAGACACGATAGGTGCTTAAAACGGGCATAGGTATGCTCGAATCATCGGGATCTAGACCATAGACCATTTTTATCTGTTTCATAACTTCCTCGACCAGATTGACGGTGGCCGGAAAAGTGCCTTCCGGATTATTTGGAAATTGTTGTGTATGGTACATGGGCCCATTGTTTTGCATTTCTTTCCAGAAATTTCCCCTGATGAAATCGGTATACAAGGTCAAGGCCGCCGGACCGTTGTACGTTTTATCCCTTTCGGGATGAGCGGGAAATTGCGCAAAGCAATATACCGACCCCAAGGGAAGATCTGTAAAGCTCGGGCCACTTGAAATATTTATGTCGGGATGGGAATGCCACCAGCGTTCATCAAAGTAAAGACCTACTTTGCTGAGCTCCATATTCTGAACACTGTTCATGGCACGCACAAAACCGACATTATCCGATAACAGTGGGGATGCCCGGGTAATTTGCTCAAGTCCCGTTTGGGGTACGGCCAAGATGACCTTGCCGGCCGAATAGGTATTTTTAGTGCCATATACGGTTGTGCCGTCACCCTCGTTTTCGATACTGGAAATCTCTTCTTTTAGGATAATCCGGGCGGAGGGATAATTTTCCTTGTTCAAAATCGCTGAGGTCAAGGCATCCGGTAGGGATTCGTACCCGTTTTCCAAGGCAAAGAAATGGGCCGCCGCCGGAAAATCAAAAATGATCTGTAAAGATTCGCCCGCATTGATAAACTGTCCGAACGGCCCCATAAAACCGATAACATGGTCTAGAAGTTCAATACTTTCCTCGGTAAGGCCGTACGCGTGAAGCAGGCTCCACAATCCCCATTGGTTCATAGGCACTGGGTTGCCGTTGGCATCGGGATAGGAAAACGTATTTCTGAACTCAATCCATGTTTCAGGACTATGTGGCCATTTGAGCGCCAGGTGGCCCCCTGGATTTTTGTCCAAAATATCCTGCATGACTTTCGCCAAAATTTCGATAGGCTTTATATTTTGTTCTTTCTCCGATAGGTTGTAAAGGGTCGACCATTTGGCATTGCTATTGGCTTCCGACTCCCCAAGGGTAAACGATTCGCCCCGGAAATAATACCTGTTATTTTCATCCGCCATGGGGAAGGGTACGGTGTTCAGCCCGAGATCATCAATGAGTTTCCACAGATTTTCCATGCCGGTGCCCTTTGGCACGAAACGCATGCCGCCTTCTTCATCACGTACCTCGTATACCTGGCCGTCCTTACCTTTGATCGGTACAGTAGTCGTTTCAAGACGACCCCCGGTGCGCCCGAGTTTATCGACGATGGTGACCTCTAGGTTCGGATCATTGTTCAATGCCCGCCACGCCACGAAGAGGCCGGCCATTCCGGCACCTACTATCAACGCATCACATGCTATGGTCTGGGATCTGGATTTTTTCATAATCTTTTGATTTTGACTTTCAGTCTCTTATTTCAACTTCCCGGCACGAAGCGTTTCCATGCGATAGGGTAGTCCCTCTCATTTAAATTTATATTGACCAACCAAGCGGCGTTCGGATTTTGATCGATGCTCGCCAGTATCTGTTGTAGGTCGGCGACCGTATTTACGTTGGCACTCTTACCGGCACTGGTGTCATTATTGGAAAAAGCGTTCATTAGGCTCACATAATCCCATTGTTGAAGCACGTTGGCGGCTTCAAATGGTGCATTGGAACCGGTCTCGAAGGGTTTCGGGTCGAGCAGGATTTGCTCTACCGCGTAGACCTTGTTGTTGAAGACGAAAACAACAGTGTTCCTCTTTTCCATGACCATGGTTGATATGGCTTGGCAGGTAAGCTTGAAAGCACCATCGCCTACGGTCACAATGGTCCTTGAATCGGGGGTGAAGGATGCTCCTAGGCCCGCTGGCACGCTCCAACCGATCGAGGCCCAGATATTTTGTCCCAAATATCCATTCTGCCGTTTGGTCTTTAAAAAGGAAGACCCACCAAAGGTAGAGAGCCCTATTTCCGAAACCAGTATATGTTCAGGTCTTAGATAGTTGCTCATCACGTCAAAAAAGTGGTCGTAAGTAATCACATCCGTAGGCGAAGGTATTGCCGGCATGGGCGGATTACCCGGGGGTTGGTTCCAGACCGGGTTATATCCTTTGGTCCGTATTCTCTCGATTAGTGCGTCCATTAGATTTTCAAGGGAAACTTGTGCGTATTGTTTCCCACCGACTTTTACCATCTCCCTCGATGCGAATATGGGTGCCGCATCATTTGGGGTGACATTGGGAGGACCGAAATTGTTCAAGTCGGTATTCCAAACGCCCAAGCCGATCAAACAGTCGTTACTATCGGCTATCGAAGCCGTGTAGGGCTGTGTAAAAACATTGTCCCATTGTCCAATATACCATGCGTTGTTCTCGGCGATGACCGATTTGCCTAACAGACTGGTAGCAAAGGGTGCTTGTATGGCATCTAACAATTGCTGGAATTTTGATTGCAGCCTTTGGGTTCCTATATCTTTACCGGCCAGTAAGATCGGTCTTTTACTGGCGACAAGTTGCCCGTAGATAGCATCGGCCGAATCGTTGACGGCCTTTACGATCTGTGCTGCGTATTTGTTCGGGGGTTCCGTAGCGGCCATTTGCTGTAATACGGCGAACGATTCGTAGGAAGCAACCGGAGCCAAGGTCCCCTCCGGGGCGGGGCACGGCATGTAGTAACAATCTTCCATTATTTCCAGGGCCGCCGGCCTACTTTGGCTGATGCAGGCGGTAATGACCGCATCGATTTGAGCTGGGGCCGCCATGGGGTTGCTTATCCTTTCGAAGGCAACGGTAACCTCCTTGAACACGGTTTTATTGAAATCGGTGTCATTGACCTGATGGTGGTAGAGTTCCGCCTCGTTCATTTCCTGCAACAATTTTGTGTTGCTCAAAGTGCCAATGATCAATACAACGGGTATCTTTTCCACATACGCCCCCCCGATGGCGTTGAGCGCACTAAAGGCACCTACGCCCGTGGTAACGGCCATCGCCCCTAGTCCGTTTGCCCTTGCATATCCATCGGCGGCATAGCCAGCATTTAATTCGTTGCAGTTGCCTATTCTTTCAATAGTGCTCTGTTGGTCGACTATTTCTAGGAAATCACTGGTATAGTCGCCGGGAACGGCGAAGAGATGGTTGACTCCCAATTGCTCAAGGCGGGTGGTAAGGTAGGTACCTACGGTTATCTGATTTGCCATATATATTGACTTAGTATGAATAAAAATTACGCTGTTATGTTTTTACCAAGAGGGATATAGAAATTTCGACGGAAATATTAAAGGCCAGGGAGTTCATGCCCACTGCTGCCCTTGTATGTCGGCCGTTCTGCCCAAAAATGCTTACCAACAAATCAGAACACCCATTGATCACATCAGATTGGGCCGTAAATGTCGGCGTACAGTTGACCATGCCGTTTACTTCTATGATTTCGACCACATTATCAAGGGTCTTGACGGCTAACCGGACCATAAGCAACAAATTGATACAGGTCAGGCGGGAAGCTGCGTACCCCTGCTCGGTCGTATTTTTTAAGCTACCTGCATTGATAATACAACGGGTTCCAATACAGTGTGCCTATCTTTTATTCCTTGGTTCTTTGGGTCATTGATGATAGCTCCAAGCATTTCTACATCTGCATCTTCAAAAACTACCATAACGGAATTTGGGTCGTCGGTATCTTGAAAAGTCCTGAAACTGGATACTGCGGGAGCGAATAGATCTACCCGGTCTTGATGGCCTTTAAGCCACACGTCAAAGTCTCCTACTTTGTGTCTTCCTACGATTGTTTTTTTCATTTTCCTCTATTTTTGTTTTTATGTTTACTCTAATCAGTTTTCAGCTTCTCTGTTTACACTCTTTGTTTTAAGATGACGTTCTATTTATTCTCAGCTTCCGCTAATTGTTTGGTATCGACATATTGTTGAAAACCGATGACCTTACCATCTTTAAGGGTCCAATGATGTGCGGCTTGAGCATTTATAGACTTGCCGGTCTTTATATATTTACCATGGTACCGTAGGGTAGCCAATACTTGATCGTTAGACATCCCGTGCAGTTTTATGTCGACAAGCCGAAAATTTTCCCATTCGGCGCCGAGCCTCCCAAAAACGCCGTTCATCACTGCATCCGGGCCTTTATATGGGTTGCCATCGGCCAAGGAGTTTCCTTCGGCCTCGTTCCAGACAATATAATCGTCCATACCCGCAAGAACGGCGGGGATATTGCCTTCGGCAAAGGCATTATACATGTCTTTGATAATGGTTTTCATTATATTAGGTCTTAGCTGAAACAAGATTTGAACGTATTCGGACTATGTAAATTCGATTTTATTGTCGGTCGGCAACTGTTACCTCTCCGTCGATACCGCTCAAATCGGGACGGAACAGCCACAATTCAGATTCCCCGCCTTCGATATTTTTCGTTTTCAAATTGAGGAATCGGTCGAGCTTTTCAAAAGCTGGTAATCCCCGTCGAAAACTTGCTGTATTTTTTGGGAAATGTTCATTTCATTTTGAGTTAAACCACAGTTTTTAAAAATCTTTCTGATATCCTGTGCTTTATTATTTTTCCAAAAAGCGGCTTTTGTGTACCCTATTGCGCAAACTTCATCTTTTTGGGTAAAAATATGTTTATGGTAGACCCATTTGTCGTCCCAACCTTCGACTGCCAATGTAATATGGAAGGTAGACCACATTTTTAAGGGTTTTTTATAGATAATCTTTTGGGAGCCCAGAACGGCAAACATCCCTTTTTTTACCGTATTCTGGTATAACTTGGAGCGGAACATCTTTTCAAACCTAATGAAATCCATGTAATAGGCATATTTAGAATTGGACATGTACCGAAATGTGTCGCAGTCTAAAAGGCTGACCCATCTTTTTCTAGTTTGGTTGGAAACCAAATCCACTTTGTCCCAGAATAATTTTGAACCTATAAAAATATATAGTATGTGAAGCCAGTAGTATAGCATCGTTTAAATATTCTTTGTTTGTCAAGCCTGACAGGTTTTAAATACGGTGGCATTTTTTTCACCCGGTCTCAGATCTTTGGTCATGTTGCCGCCTAAACTCCCTGCCGAACGTGATGCTTCCCGGCCCATCCGGACGGTCATGGAATAAACTAGTGAAGAGGCTAGTTGCTGGCATCTTCTTCCCTGGTTCGATCAGCTGTAGGGTTGTTTTATTTACGATCCGCAACGTCGACCTTGCCATTTATACCGCTCAACTCGGGACGGAACAGCCACAATTCAGATTCCCCGCCTTCGGTAACGGCATACCAGTCTTGAAGGAATTGTTCAAAACCGCCTTCTCCATGTACTTCATCGTATTTCGCCGCAAATTCGTTGTCTTCGCCCATCCAGGCCGATTTGTCAAAAAAAGAAATGACTACGAGGTCCCTGCCCTCCTTGGTACTGCTCAATTGATTGGTATAGATACCATAGGTTTCATCAGGGAATTTTTCGGCATAGACCTTTCCTATTTTTTCTACGAGTGCCATGGCCTCTTTGCCCTTGCCCCTTGTAATGTCATGATAGTCCACCAGCATGTTTTTGATGGTGAAATCTTTGGAAAATCGGCTTACGTGAGTTTCATGTTTCCAATAGCCCGTAGTACCACTGCCTGGGGCAACGTAGGCCAGCACATTGGAGTTCCAATCGGCATCGTGGCCTTCTTCTTCTCCGGGACGGCCGTCAAGGGCACTCCACGGGAGGGGGCCCATCGTCCAGTTATAACTACCGGTGTTCGGTCCGCTACTGATCCAGTAGATCCTTGCGCCGTAGGGCCCATCCCCGTGGAATTTTTTATTGTGGGCCGCCAACCCTTTTTCAAATTGGGCTATCTGGGTCGGGTTCGGTGTCAGAATTGCAGTTTCAAAAATCAGATACTCGTTTTCACTTTGCGCCAGTGCCATTAGAGGTACTAGAAGCATTAAAAGAATTGCTTTTTTCATAATGATAAAGGTTGTGTCTCCCTCCATCGGGCGGTCGACAGGTTAGTATTGCTCTGTTAGTTACTGGCTACTTTGACTGGCTGCTCCATTAGTTTTTCGTTATAATAGGCGGCCTCACGGATAATCTTTCCTTCCCCGTCAAAATCATGGAGGTAAAACATGGGGAGTTCGATGGCCATCTTATCCGATTTTCTGATCAACTGAAAATTCCACCACGATTGTACGACCCGTCCGTTGTCCATCTCGTATTCCAGATAGTCCGGATATCCCGACATCTCAATATGCTTGATCTCAAATTGCTCCAAAACTTTTTTATCGAGCGCCTTTTGTTCCTCCAAAGAAACTCCCCGGGTCTTGAACGAGCTGAGATTGCCGAACCGGGCATCCTTATCGAAAAAACTGTAGACTTTTTCCATATCCCCCTTTTCCAGGGCATACACCATTTTTCTCACGGTATTGATGTTGTCGTGGTGGTTGTATATGGTGCCATTGGTCCGGTCCGCAAAGCTTGCCCTAATCTCATCGATGACACCCCCGTTGCTGTAGGTAATGATCCTTTTGATTTTATCATCCTTGGTAACGTCATATTGGCGATGCGCCGCGGCATCGATTTTTACTCCCGTGGTTTTATGGACTCCTTTAACTTGGTTCCAGGTCAGAACGGTGGTAAGGTTTTCCTGTTCCCTTTCCTTATACTCAAGCGCATCTGGATAGGAACCAGGGAACGGTTCGATCGAATAATAATCGAGCTGATCGTGATAGAGCATGACATTCCTTATATAGGCTTCTTGATCCATGCTTTGTCCCAAGGGGTCGTCAGAGGTACCATTATACGCCGTGAAGTCCTCGGCCATATATTGAACCAATTGGGTGGTGTCTCCGGCCACGGAAGCTTTTACGAAATTCTGCACCACGTTAATTGCCGGGTGTTCGATATAGATTTTCCCGTTCGTTTTCTTTTGGGCGAATAGGGCCGGAAGGCTTAAAAAGGCAAGCACGAAAAGTGTATTTTTTGCTTTCATAACAGTATTGATTTTAGTTAGAAGAATATTTAATTGGTTTCGTATTCGAACGTCATTTTAAAAAACAGGCAGGCCTGATAATGGTGTAAAATCGAAATTGGTCATTAAAACGCTAATTCAAATAAACCTACTCTCTGTTCTACCATTCAGTTTCCCCCAAAACTGTCGGCCTGCCTGTCTACCATTCATATTTCGTAACTTATTCGGAAGGGGAGTACGCCAGTCTCGGAAGCATGGCCCCCTCAAAACCCCTCACTCCATTATCGGTGCGACCATCGAATATCCCCAATCTTCCATCGTGCCCATTACGTCAAAATAGGCGGTTTCGTGTACCAGTTTTCCTTGGTCGTCAAATGTTAGGATACTAAAGCCCTCGGTTATGCTTTTTTTGCCTGTTGGTGGATTGTCTCCCAACATACCTGTATTCGTTCCGGTACAGGTCCAATTGGTGTAAGTTCTGTTTTCTACCACTATGATTTCCCGTTCGACTATCTTGAAATCGGGCATCGCCGTGTGCCAAAACTCCATGGTTTCCGACAATCCCGATCGGTTGCTCGAAACAATTTTCCCGTTGACGTTCCGTACCGTGTTCCTTATGGCTGTGGCTTGTAGCAAATTACTGTCTTGATCGCTCCATGCCTTTAAATAATTTTTACTGGCCATTTTCAACCGTTGTTCTATAGTGACGGCATCGGCCTTGACCGGTTTCTTTTTCGCAGGATCAATACAATGCACCAACAGAAGCAAAAAGACCGTTACAGAAAACAAATTCGATTTCTTCATAGTAACAGAGTTTCGTTGATACCGGATACATTCGCTTTTCTGAATCTGGCACTAATAAAATTTATTTGGATGTATTTGCCATACGGATAAGGACGAACGCCAGCATTTACTGTCCGAAGCTTGTTTTTCAGTTATCCGAACAATATCAGGGAATAATTTTGTACATTTAACAATTGCGTTCTTCCCCCGGCCAATGACCAAACCGAGAATTAATGCGCTTTTCTCCAAAAGCCGTTTGCCTTTTTATCTTTTCTTTCCTGAATTGCTACTCTGCCTTTGCCCAATTTATTGACCTGAACAGCGAAAAGCCTTACAAAAGGGTATTCGTAGATACAGATAACTTCGGAATTTCTTACTTAGCCAAGTTGGAGAAATCCTACGATAAAGCCACTCCAGATTCCCTTCAATTTTCAATGCTCAACGATCTCGCCTATTATTGGCACACTAGAAATCTGTTTAAAGGGATGGGATTTACCCGAAAGGGATTGCAGTTGACGGCCGCTAAAAAAAACACCTTGTGGGAAGGAAGGTTTCAGATTACCCAAGGGGCCATCCTGCTGCGGATGGAAAAATTGGACAGTGCCGAAACCGTGCTCCGGGAGGCCTACAACAAGGTCTGCGAGAGCGACCTAGCCTTTTTGCACACCCAATTGGGCTACGTTTATGAACGCAGGGGGCAGTTGGACAAAGCGGCAGACCATGCGCTGCAATCTCTTGAACTGGGAAAAAAATTAGATGATATGAAGGCCAAAGCATTGGCCTATAGTGATTTAAGCAACCTGTTCTGGAAGCAGTCCAAATTCGAAACCGGACTGGAATATGGACTAAAATCGGTACAGATTTTTGAGGAACGGGGCATCACCGATCTCGATTACGATTTTACGCTCTACGTAGTGGGCAATAATTATTTAGCGTTAAACGATTTTGAAAATGCCCGTAAATACTATGAACACGCCATCGTTATCGGGGAGCGCTACGGTTTTTACAATAACCTGAGCGACGTGTATATCTCCTTGGTCGATCTGTACGCTTATTTGGGTACTTTCGAAAAAGCGGACCGGGCCGGTATGAGTGCCATAAAATATGCCGAACTGCTCGAAAATAATTTTATGGTTATGCGCTCATGGCTCTCCATCGGAAAACTTCGAAACAAGCAAGCTAATTTTGAGGCCGCCATAGAAAGTTTGCAAAAGTGCATCCATATCGCCACTGACAATTTTGGCGACGAGTACTACTTGAGCCAGGCATACGAGGCATTGGGGAAAGCCTATGCCGGGAACCATGAGTACCAGAAGGCTTACCGGGCCTTCGCCGAGTACGACACCTTGAAGAGCAGAATCTTTACCGCAGAGGCGGATCAACGCATTTCCCTGCTCCGCACCGAATTCGAGGTGGCCGATAAGGAAGGCACCATTACGCTCCAAGAAAATCTGATTCAAAAACAGAAGGCTCGGCAAACTTTGATTATTGTTATTGCCGTACTGTTGCTCTTATTTCTGTTACTGGCGTACAAGGCCATTTCGAACAATCGTAAAAAGAATCGTATACTCCAAAAACAGAACACGGAAAAGGAGTTTTTGTTGAAGGAGATACATCATCGGGTCAAAAACAACCTGGAAATCGTGTCGAGCCTCTTATCGCTACAGTCCGCACAGATCAATGACACCGATGTCCTGAACGCCATGGCCGAAAGCAGGCACCGAGTACAGAGTATGGGCATGATCCATCAAAAATTGTATATGGGCAAGAATTTGGCGGCGGTGGAAATGAAGGATTATTTTAGAAATCTGGCCGATTACATCGTCGATGCCTACGGAATGGAAAAGCGGATTTGTATCGATGTGGCAATGGATGCATGTGAACTTGATGTCGATATGGCGATTCCCGTGGGGCTTATCGTCAACGAATTGCTGACGAACTCCTTAAAATATGCATTTCCGGACGGACAAAAAGGGAACATTCACATCAGTCTGGAAAAAACAGATGACCAGCTTAAGCTCGATGTTACCGACGATGGGGTGGGGATGCAGGCCCACAACAATATACCGGGGACGGGATTTGGCACCCAGCTCATTCGGTTATTGACCAAACAACTGGAGGGCAGAATGGTGTTGAATACCCATAAGGGCACCTCGGTATGCATTCGATTCCAATCCAAAAAAGCGGCATGACCATGGAGCATGCAACCCGTATCTTGATTGTTGAAGACGATATGGTCATCGCGGCCAACCTATCGTTGCAGTTGACCCAATTGGGATATGAGGTTACGGGTATCGAATCGCGTGGGGAGGAAGCGGTGTCCCATGCCCTGGCCAATCCCCCCGATATCATCTTGATGGACATTAACTTAAACGGAAAGCTGAACGGTATTGAGACCGTTTCGGCCATTCACAGCGAAAATCAGATTCCCATAATTTATTTGACCGCGAACAGCGATGAAACTACTTTTTTAAAAGCCAAACAGACGCGGCCTTGGGCTTTTATTACTAAACCCTTCAACCGACTAAACCTACAACGGGCCCTAGCACTGGTCGTGGAACAAGGAAAGGAAATGGCTGACCCGAAGGTGCCAATGCCGGAACTGCAGGTGTTGGAAGACCGTATCTTTATCAGGCACAACGGAAAAATGGAAAAACTATTATTGGAAGATATACTGTATATCGAAGCGGATCGGAATTACTCGAACATAAAAACCCTTTCTTCCGCGTACCTGCTGGCCAGCACATTAAAAGTTTTGGAAGAAAAGCTGCCAGCAGCCTTTTTTATGCGTGTTCATCGGTCGTATATGGTAAATATTTCAAAACTGGATGTCATTGGGGACGGCCATTTGGAAATCGGCCGAAAAGTCATCCCGATCAGCAAGTCGTACAGAGAACGCTTGTTAAGTCGTATTCGGCGGGTCTGAAATCTTGTAAGCCGTGTTAGTTCCTTCCTCGCGACTTGTTGCTATCCTTACGGTTCCGGCTTCTGTTCCTTGACGTACCGCCACGATAGTTAGAACGGCTCCGGGTGCGATTTCTTGAACGGTTGCGGTCGGGGTTCTGCTTCCGTCGGGGTTCCGGCTCCGTAGCATCTTCCTCATCCCCATCGACGAACTGATGTTCCGGCATTCGGGGTACCTCTTGTTTGATCAATTTTTCGATATCCTTTAAGTACGGCCTCTCTTCCTTGTCGCAAAAAGATAGCGCCATTCCACTGGCATCGGCCCGCCCCGTACGGCCAATTCGGTGTACGTAGGTTTCGGGTACATTCGGCAAATCGTAATTTATGACCAAATCCAAGGCTTCGACATCGATACCGCGCGCGGCAATATCGGTGGCGATCAATATCCGTAGCTTTCCCTCCTTGAACGCGCCTAAGGCCTTCTGCCGAGCGGCTTGGGACTTGTTGCCGTGAATGGCTGCGGAGCGGATGTCGCCCTGGGCCAGTTTCTTTACTATTTTGTTGGCTCCGTGCTTGGTTCTGGAAAATACGAGAACGGAAGCCTCAGGCCGTTCCGTAACGATGTGCTTCAGTAGTTTGACCTTGTTTATTTTAGATACAAAATACACCCCCTGGTCGACCTTTTCAGCGGTAGGCTGCTCCGGCTTGATGGTCACCCGTTCAAAATCACCAAGTATTTTTCGGGACAGGTCCACGATGGATTTCGGCATGGTAGCCGAAAAGAAAAGGGATTGGCGTTTTGGGGGCAGTTTGGCGATAATTTTTTTGATATCGTGAATAAAGCCCATGTCCAACATCTGGTCGGCCTCGTCCAACACCGCGAACTCCAGGTCGCGGAAAGAGATATAGCCTTGGCCCATAAGGTCCAACAACCTCCCGGGAGTGGCGACCAAAATATCTACCCCTCGATCTAAGGCCCGGGTCTGGCTACCTTGTTTTACGCCACCGAAGATGACGGTGGTCTTAAGGTTGGTATACCGGCCGTACGCCGTAAAACTTTCTCCGATTTGAATAGCCAGTTCTCGGGTAGGCGTCACCACCAAGGCTTTGATTCGCCGTTTACCGGATTGGCCGTTTTGGGAATTGTGCAGATAATTGAGAATGGGAATACCGAAAGCAGCAGTTTTTCCGGTGCCGGTCTGGGCTACGCCCAAAAGGTCTTTTCCGCGAAGTAGAATGGGAATCGCTTTTTCCTGTATGGGGGTGGGATGGGTGTATCCTTCTTTCTCGACCGCTTTTAAAATGGGTTCGGCCAACCCGAGTTCTTTAAATGTCATATTTTGGTATAAGCGGCGAAGATAGTTTAAAAAGATGTAAGACTGTTAGACGTAAGAGGTAAGACTGAAAATTAGTGGGTGGTGTGCCTACTGTGTATGGTGTGTTGAACAGGCAGTATTCAGTATCGTGTATTAAATATCAGATATTAGGGACTGGGTATCGTGTACTGGATTTTGCGTTGTGGGTTCAAAAGGTCAGGTATGAAATGGAATTGGAGACCGGGGAAGAACAAAAAAAGAGCAGGATACCTTGGTATACGTGTACCCTGCTGACATTGTTCTATCTCAAAGTTTCAAAATGTTACCGAAATTTTCCCCCTCAGATAAAAAGGGATACCGGGGGTAAAATGGATTTCCTCGACAGATTGTGGTTCATTGAACAGTCGGCTTTCCGTGGCGAACTGGGTCTCGTTCCATTCGGTGTCGAAGAGATTCTCGATGATGATGCCCAACGTCCAGTTTTTGTGTGAGTAGTTGAGGTTCAGGTCGGTCACGAAATAGCCTTCCGCGACAATTGAATTATCTTCGTTGGCTGGCCGATCTTTGACATAACGATAGCTGATACCACCTGAAAATTTATGAATATCCCTAAACGACAGTCCCGCTGAAGAAGTGAGTTCTGGGGCTAAAGGGATATAGTTTTCCCCATCGGGCTCTTCCGTACTTCGGGCATGGGTATAGTTGATGTCGCCGTTGGCGTACAGCCCATCGGTCAATTGATAGCGCAAGCCAAGGTCAACCCCGTACCTACGTGTTTTCCCGCTGGGTTCGACGATGCCGGCATCCCCGACATATACGAATTCCTGCTGCAAAAACAGGGTCCACAAGGCGGCATTAACGACCAATTTGTCGATGGGCTTCAGGATCGTGCCCAGGTCCGCGCCGAAGGCCAGCGGCAAAATATCTTCCCCGGTATCTGCGATGACGACTCTCGTGTCGTTGGAGTGGAATCCGATGCCCGATTTGGCGAATAGCTGCACAGAGGGACTCGGAGCATAGATTACGTTCAGCTTAGGGCCTAAAAACAGTTTGTCCTGACTATTGGAATCATAGGTCTCCGTTAATAGGTTGACATAGTCAAATTTGAAATAATCCAAACGCAATCCGGGATTGATAGTCCATTTGTTTCTCTTATAGGTGAGGTCAAAAAATCCATAACCGTTTACCTCGTCGACATTCCCGTAGGCCAATCGTTCCAACAACATCTGACGGTCGGCGGTACGGGAGAGCTGAACGTCGTTGACATCGTCGTAGCGAAACCCGATGCCTGCCTCATATTTCAATTGGGAGTCATGGTCGCCCACATGGATCGAATGTGCATAGGCGGTCTCCGCGCCGATGATCGTACGATCTTCGTATTGGCGTATCTGGTCGCCATTTACCGGATCTTCCAAGAAGAAGGTAAAGTTCGAGAATAGCTCGAAATCGTATTTTGAAATGTAGGCTTTTGACCGTACGCTTGAATGCTCATCGAGCTGGTTGGTATGATTGATCAAAAGGTTCGATCGGCTCGTCTTCCCACCCTCGGTATCGTCGATGGCCCCGAACCTGCCTATCAATCCCTGGTCGATGGCCCGCTGGGGAATCTGTCCCGATGCATCCCATTTGCTCTGAAAGTGCGACAGGGTAAGCGTTAGGTCCTGGTCTACGCGATTGCTATAATTATAACGTCCCATCAGATTGATGCGGTTAAAATTTTGCGAAGATTCGAAGGGACCGTCGGTCAGCACGAGCTCGGAAGCCACATAGGCATTGCTAAAATCGCTTTCCGCCACCTTGAACATCCCCATCGTACGAAGGGTATTGAACTGGCCCGCTTCCAAGGAGACGGTATTTTTATCGATTTGTTTCCGAAGTTTGAGGTCGATATAGCCAGCGGTATTGAAGTTTCCCTTATAGGCATAATAGGGTCCCTTTCCGAAGTCGATATTATCGATGGTCTCGGGAATGATAAAATGCATATCCGAATACCCTTGACCGTGGGCATGCGAAACCATGTTTACGGGCATGCCATCGACATCGATGGCAACATCGGTGCCATGGTCGATATCGAAGCCGCGCAAAAAAATCTGCTCCGCTTTTCCGCCGCCGGCATGTTGGCCGATGATGAGTCCCGGTACCTTACGCAGGATTTCCTGCGATGATTTCACGGGGTTGGTCTTGATATCGACGTTGACGAAATTGCTCATCGCGTTCACTTTGGAGACCAGAACGACCTGATCGAGCGATACCGCCGATTCGATCATGGTGATATTAACGGTGCCGTCCAGTTGATTTTCGGTAACCGTCACCTGTTGGGTCAGATATCCAAGGCTGTAGAATCGAACGATATCGCCGACGGAAATATCGTCAAGCTCGAAATAGCCCGAAACGTTGGTATAGGTGTATGCGCCGGTGGACTTGTTATAGACCCCGACCCCTTCAAGGGCCTTGGCGTCTTCCGAGGTTACGGTGCCGCTGAGTTCGTGGGCATGAAGAGCACCGAATGCGATAATAGTAAATAGAGTGAGTATATATTTCTTCATTTTAGAGTTTTTTGTTCCTTGTTATCCATACCGGATGTTCCGTGAAGAAATGGATCTTTCTAAAAGGTTTCGGTGGATACAAATTTTTTTGGATGTGTTTTCTACTATGCGGAAATTGACTGCGGAGGTTCTTCGGGAGGGGTGAAATAGCCTGTTTTGACCTTTTGTTCTATCACAATGGAATTTTGGGAAGTCGCTAGGGGCACTATTTTTAGTAGGATGACCCGTTGTGAACCGATATGATTGTCCCATTTGATAAGGATAAGCGCCGTATCATCTCCGGGATGTTGTTCATCGGAGGCCCTGAAAACGGAATCTATCAGGTCGAGCAGATGGTGCCGGTGGTCGGTGGTAACCGAACGGTGTTCGTTATCGCCGTGGATTCCGTGGTCATGGTCTGCCGCATGCGGATGGGAAAGGAAGGTTTCGGGCGATTCCAGCACATGCGAAATTTCATGGAATACGCTGCTGATCTGTCGGTGCATCGGGTTCGCCAAATAGCAGATGCCGATGAGCAGGGCCATGTATTTTAACAGGAACGGCTTTGAGCCTTTTTTCGTTTCCTTTTTCATTTATGTCGTTGCCCTTTAAAGCTTTGGGTCGGGCTTGGTGCACCAATCACTTCGCGCCGTTTACCAACCGCTTTGCCCCGTGCACATCACAAAAAAAGCGCCTGGCCCGGGCATGCGGTGCTTAGCTATTTTCCAACAATGCGGTCAAGGTCTCCTCGATATAGTTCGCATATTCGGCAATGGTCGGATGCTCAAAAATTTTGTTCAACGGAAATTCCGTTTCGACTTCCTCGTTGATCCGTGCCGTGACCCGTATAGCGGCCAAAGAATGCCCGCCCAATGCAATGAAATCATCGTAAATACCCACTTTCTGAAGCTGAAGCACCTCCTTCCAGATACGTTCCAACAGTTCTTCGATTTCGTTTGTAGGCGCGGAGTAGGGGGCTTCCAAGGCCAGCTGCGCGCTATTGAGTTTTTTCAAGGAGTTTTTGTCCACTTTTCCATTTTTGGTCAGCGGCATGGTGTCCAAAGGCTTGAATATCGTGGGTATCATGTAATATGGGAGTCTTTCGGACAGGAACTTCTTCAAATCTTTGACGGAGGCATCCCGGTTTCCGGTAAAATAAGCGACCAGCCGTTCGGACTGGGGATATTCGGTATCCAAGCTTTCATATCCGATTTCGTCCATGATTCTTTTGACCTCGGGCTCGTCTATGGACTCGTTGATTTCTTCCAGGCTTTCATCGCGGGATTTGTGGCCCAGGCGAACGTCCCAACTATATGGAAAAGCGTAATTGCTGTACCCCTCTTCCTTTTTATGTACATAGATGCCGACCTGATTGATCAGGCAATTGGTCGAGCGTCCGGTGTCCGTCGGTCGCACCCATCCTATTTTATCCTTTAGGTAGGCCAACAATTCTTCCAGACTCACGTCGCTATATCGGTAAAAATCAACGAATTGTACTTTTTCAAAAACAGCATCATCTTCAAAAACGGAAACATCCAACAGCCTTTTAACGGCATCCGATTCGCGATGATATAGTTTTCGGGCCTCTAAAATAGTGTCGTCTATTTTTACGGTATCCAAAGCATCGTCCCAAAAAAGCTCCTCGGTCAACCGGGTCTCGAAGAACTGGCCCCGTGAAAGTCCGGTCACGATAAACGGAATCCCTTTTTCTAAAGCGAGCTGGGTGCTCAGCGTATAAATGGTCTTAAAACAACCGTTGCAGACATTGTGGTGCCGGTGCAGGCTGTCAACAAATATTTCGTCCATATGCGGTGTCGCGCCGTACACGTGATCCACGCCCAATTTTGTTACGATACGGTCGACATTGGCCTTGGCCTGATCTGAAATGTAACCATTGTCCATGGTAAAGGCCAAAACGTTCAGTCCCATATTTACCAAGCGGGCCAGCACGTAGGTGCTATCCTTGCCTCCGCTCAAAAGGGAGATACAGTCGTACTTGGGGTTTTCATCACGTTTCGAGCTCAAGATCCGCACAAGTTCATCATCGTTTTTAAAGTAGCGCTTTACCTTTTCTTCATAGTTCAAGAAGGCGGTGCAAAGCTGGCAGATGCCCTGTTCGTTAAAGTCTATGTTGGGATAATTGGATGGTAGGCCACATTGGATGCAATTGACCACCTCGTTTTCCTGTATTCGTTTCTTGTCTTCCACCAACACCACGGCACAATTATCAATTGCAGGATGCGCGGTGAGGTTAGCCTCAATATCGGATAGTTCGATACGGTAGCCCCGAAGTTTGACCTGATCGTCAATTCGGCCCAGATATTCAAAATCCCCAGTAGCATTTATGCGGGCCAAATCTCCGGTATGGTACATTTTCCCATCCTCGGTAAAAGGATGGTCCACGAATTTCGTCGCTGTCATTTCGTCGGCATTAAGGTAGCCTTTCGCAAGTCCTGTTCCGCTCAGATAAAGTTCGCCGATAACCCCTTTTGGTACCAAGTTCAAATGCTTATCCAAAACAAACGCCTGCATATTGGCGATTGGTTTTCCAATAGGTACGGACGTGTCATTATGTTTCTCGATATCGAACTCACCGACGATACAGCCTACCGTCGCCTCGGTCGGACCATATTCGTTATAGATTTTTAAATCCTTCGGAAAGTTGGACGCTATCGATTTTGCAAGTAGCACCTTAAAGTCCTCGCCTCCGACAATCATCGTTTCTACATGCGATGCGCTTAAATTACGCTTTTGTAACAAGGCCAAATGGGACGGAGTCAGTTTAATGACATTCACCAAATTATCATCGATCACTTGTAAAAAAGCCATATCCGGCCCGGTATTATTTTCTTCATAAACGATAATCCGCCCGCCATTCATCAACGGCAGGAAGGTAGAGGTCAAGGTCAGGTCAAAACCTATGGAAGTGAACAACGGGAATACCGATTTTTTATCGATTCGATATTGATTTCCGGCCCAATTCAAATAATTGGAAATCGCCGCATGGGTTATTAAAACCCCTTTCGGGCGGCCTGTACTTCCCGATGTATAAAGGATGTAGGCAAGGCTTTCAAGATTCACCGCCATCCCTAAACTTGAGGTTGCTTCCTTTGACAGCCTGTGTTTTTCTTCGGATAACGCTAGGACGGGAATACCGACTGAACCAAGTTTTTGCCGCAAACTTTTTTCCGTCAGCACCAAGGAACATCCGGAATCTGAAAGTATATAGGCAATACGATCCAAAGCTTGATCCGTCGCGATGGGAACAAATGCGCCCCCGGTTTTTAAGACCCCGAGAACACTGATGATATATTCAGAACCCCTTTGGAAATAAAGGGCAACCTTATCATCTTCATTAACGCCTTTTTTTCGTAGATAATGGGCCAGCTGATTGGATTTTTTATTCAGGTCGGCGTAGGTGAAAGCCTCTTTGCTGGATTGCAAGGCTACCGCGTTCGGATGCTTGACCGCGATATTTTCGAAGCTGGTTACGATATTGGGAAGAGTTTCAAGAAAGGCGCTGTTCTTATGTAAAAGAAATTGGCGTTCTTCGGGAATCGGTAAAGCCGGTTTTCCGATCGTAGTGTCTAAATTCCTTAACAAGGCGTCGAGTATCCTGAGGAAATGGTGCGGCACCCTTTGAATCAGTTCCTCATCGAAAGTACCGTGATTAAGATCGAGAAATAGACGGATTTCCGAATCGGGGTCATAATCCATCACATGACATCGTATTTGATGCTTGCTATCGATATGCCCCGTATAGATCCATTGTGAAATAGTTTCAAAACCGTTAAAATCAGGGAAACTGGTGTGAATGAAATTCAGGACCGCGTTGAAATTCTTTTCTTCACCTTGTTCTATCGTAGGTTGTAAGGCATTTTTTAAGCTCTCGTTGTTATCGCGTCTAACCCGGCTAAGGAGGGTTCGAAAGGTATCATCTTCTCTCACCTCGGTACGCAAGGGATAGACTTCAATGAAATACCCCACAGTCTCGCGAAATTTTCTGGATACGCGATTGTGCAGGGGCGCTCCCAGAACGAGTCTTCTTTGGTTACTTACCCGGTACATGAAAACAAAAAGAAGACCGGATAGTATGGTAAACAAGGTTTGTTGCTCGGTAAAGCCCCGAAGGTCCGGATGCCTAAGAAGCGCCTTTAATTGCACCGAGCGTTCTGAACCCAGGCGAATAGGAATGCGGGTGGCCTCGGTCGTTCGGTACTCGGACTTGACCCCGTAAAAAGCGGGCATCTCTTTCGAGTTGGAACCGTTGATGGCATTGGCTCCGGATGTTGGACCAAAGGGATTTGTTCGTTCCTGTTCGGCTTCGACGTACTCTAAAAAAGACGGAATATCCGCTCCCGGTGTCACTGTCGTTTCATTTAAAAGAGCGGCATAAAGACTGGACATTCTCTTGAACACGATTTTTCTTGAAACGCCGTCGGTGACCAAGTGGTGCATATTAAGATACCAGACGTATCTATTTTCATCAATTTTAAGTAGGGCGCTGTCAAACACCCGATCAGATAACACCAAGGGCAGCTGGCTACGTTGCAACAACCATTTCGAAATAGTTTCAGTGTCAGGGTTCGGAGAAAAATCGATGAGGGGCAAGTCGAAATCGACTGTCTCCCTAACGTATTGATACGGAATGCCTTCTTCTTCCGAAAACCGGATGCGGAAAGCATCGGTACTGTTTAAAAGGGTCTGTAAAGCTTTTTTGAATTTAATGAGATCGATCTTCCCCCTTATATCGTACGAACAGGCCGTGTTGTACAAAGGAGCATCCGGGTGAATTTTTTGACCCGCCCATAGCGACAGTTGACCGGTTGTTAGCTTTCGTTTCATTTGTTTTTTGCTTGATCCAGTTTCTCCGACAGATAGTGGCTTATACTTTGGATCGTATTAAAATTTTCGACTGTCATATCTTCCGGGGCAATTTTTATTTTGAATTCCCGCTCAAGAAATACAGTGAGTTTGACCATACCCAAGGAATCCACAATACCATTTCCTAACAGATCTTCATCAAATTCGATATCGGTCAGCGGACTCATGGATATTTCGGTTTTGATATAGGATATAATTTTTTCATTCATCAAAAAGAGGCTTTAAGTAGGGTAATGATTTGGTTACGATCGGTTTTTCCGGTGCCAGTTCTCGGAAACTCGTTTAGGATTACGATTTTTTGCGGTACGGAATAGGGGGGGAGCCGGGCTTTGCAAAAGCGCATCAGATCTTCGGGGCGTCCAACGGTGGCGTTTTCAAGTCGCACCACGGCCGTGATTCCGGTCTCTTCGGCCTCATCGTTCAGAATCGTCACTACCACTGTTTCTTTTACGACATTGTTTTTCAGGAGTACGGTTTCAATTTCATCGAGCTCTATGCGATAACCCCGGAGTTTTATCTGTCGGTCGTTTCTACCCAAAAACATGAGTTCGTCCTTGTTATTTTCTAGAACGGTATCCCCGGTCCTATAATAGATGTGATCATGGCCCGGTACGGTTTCAACCTTAAAGAGTGAGTTTTCGGTTCGCATCCTATCGTTCCAGTAGCCCATCATAAGTGTGGCCGTACGGACCACAAGCTCACCGGACTCTCCCTTTTCTACTTCCTCATCGTTTTCGTCCAAAATTTTATATTCCGTATTGCCCCAGACCGTTCCCAAAGGGATGGGATCATCGGTCTTGGGCGGTTCTTCGATTATATAATAGGTACACCTGAAAAGTTCGGAGGGTCCATAGGAATTGATGTACTTGGCATGCGGCCATTGCTGCATCAGCGCCCTCAAATACTTTACGGGAAATATTTCGCCCCCGAACCTAATCCAACGGAGAGCGCTAAAATCATGATTTTCTATTGCACCATGTAGTAAAACCTGTACCAGTATCAAGGGTACAGAAAACCAGATGGTAATTTTTTCTTTTGCTACCAGTGCCGAAAGGCTTGCCGGTAGTTTCACGTACGCATCTGGAAAAATAACCGTAGTCGCTCCTACTAAAGGTCCTGAAAAATAACCAAATAGCGATTGGTCGAAGTGCAATGGGGCAAAATTTCCGATTCGATCACGGTCATCCGAACCATGAAGCTCGGCCTCCAACCGAGCCAAGGTCAAAATATTGTGGTGCGAATGCATGATTCCTTTCGGCGTTCCGGTAGAGCCTGAAGTGTAGAGAATCGATGCCAGGTCCTCTTCCAAGATCCGCCGGGAGGCGAAATCCGTAGCGGACTTTGAAAATATAGCTTCCCATGAAACCGTCTTTACCTCAAGTTCGTCCGAAACCCCCAATATGGAGGTAAGGGGATGCACCTCTTTTGATATTCCCCGAATTTTTTTCGATTGCGAGGGTGTGGTAACCAGTTGCGCGATGTCGCAATCGTTCATTATGATAAGGGTTCTTTCCAGCGGTAAAAAAGGGTCAATGGCAACAAACGCCCCGCCCGATTTAAGTACTCCATAAACGGCTACGGCCGTATCTAGACAACGGTTCATATAGATGCCTACGCGATCGCCCTTTTGCAGTCCGTTTTCCCTGAGACAAAAAGCCAATTGGTTCGCTTTTAGATTTAGGTCTCCGTAGGTGATGGCATTACCCGCACAGGTAAAAGCCTCCTTTTCCGGAAAAAGATCGGCCGTTCGCTCGATCATTTGAGCTAGATTATAGATCATCTATCTTGTTTAAGGTGCTGGCCCAAAAAAATCATAGTATACCGCCTCGGCCATCTACTATCTTGGATCATTCGGGTGTCAGAGGATAAAGGTAATTCTAGATTTTTATTTTTTCAAAAAACTCAAGGGTTCATTGGCTTGTTACTGAGCTTTACATCGAAAAAGTAGCAATAAAGTACTATTATTTAGAAAATAATGTAATATTTATAAATAAAATTAATTTTGTTTAAGGCTTTGAGTACTACTATTTTCAAAAGTTCTAACTATCTAGGGTTAGAGGCATCATTTTTAATGTTTTGAAATTTAAATAAAAGGTTAAACAAAAATTGAGGACAATTTGAGGTATGGTCGATCCGGGCCAGGCCGAAAGTTGAAACCATAACAGCAACCAGATGAAAAAAATTACGGGTCAACTCATTTTTATCCTTTTGTTCCTTATTCCGATTACCGTATTCGCACATCGACCAGATCGAAGTCTCATTTATCTCAGGGTCTATGAAACCGCTGGAATCGAGGGGCGTTTCGAGATTATGGCCACGGATCTGGACAGGTATCTTGGCCTTGAGCTCGGGAAACATCCCTCAGCGGGGGAGGTCGCGGTATATCGGGATAGGATACAGGAATACCTCCTTGAGCATAGTGGGTTTACCTCCGTCTATGGAAAGCATAAAATAATATTTACCGGAGAGATCAGTACTTTATACATCGATTTCGGGTCGTTCGTCGCCATTCACTTTGAGCTCGACAATACCGAAAAAATACCCGACCGGTTGGAGGTCACCTATTCCGTATTCTTCGATCAAAATCCACTGCATTCGAACGGGTTGGGCATGGAATATAACTGGAAGGCAGGACTCATCAATAACGAAAAAATTATAGCCCTTGAGTTCTCCCCAAAACAAAGCACAAAGACGTTGGATCTAACCGATACCTCGGTTTGGAAGGGATTTGTGGCCATGGTCGAGCAGGGAGCCTGGCACATTTGGATCGGGCTGGACCATATTTTATTTTTGGTTGCCCTGATTCTTCCTTCGGTAGTCCGGCGGAGAAAAATAACCTCGGCATCCGATAAGCTTAAGGCCATAACATCGGTTTCTCCTGGTTGGAAGTGGGTGGCGGTACAGAAATTTAAGCCCGCATTTTGGTATATCATAAAAATCGTAACCTTTTTTACCATCGCCCATTCCATAACCTTGAGCCTAGCCTCTTTGAACATCGTGAACTTACCCTCAAGATGGGTGGAATCGATCATTGCCTTTTCCATCGGTCTTGCCGCCTACCATAACATCAAACCCATTTTCATATCTAGGGAATGGGTGATAGCGTTTGTTTTCGGTCTGTTCCACGGATTTGGTTTTGCCACCGTACTTTCGGAACTGGGATTTAAGGGTGAAAATCTTTCCTTATCTTTATTAGGTTTTAATATCGGGGTAGAACTGGGACAGATAGTCATCATCATGTTGATATTTCCGGTACTGTATCTCATTCGAAAATCGAAACGCTATCCGAAATTCATGGTATGGCTTTCGATACTACTTATCATAATCTCATTGTACTGGTTCATTGAGCGCGTCTTCGATATCGACATGCCATTGGACGAGTACATTAACGGAAAACTACTATTCCCTATCGCCCGATTCTTAGGGTTGGTGTAAAAAAGTAATACGACTTTTGAAAAAAGAAACTGAAAACACTTCTGTTTTAAGTCAATGGAAAAAAAGGGAAAACAAGGCACCGGTTCGGACGCCCGTTCCCAAGGTACCCAAAGACGCTCCCGTTCCACTAACGAGCGGACAGCAAAGGCTATGGTTTTTGCAGCGCCTGCTTCCGGACAACCCGGTGTACAACTATGCGGAAGGTCTTATTTTCAAAGGTGCATTGAACCAAACCGCGTTCGCCGAGAGCCTGCAACAGGTCTTTAAGAAGCACCGAATCCTAAGCGCTTATTACCCCTATGAAAACGGCAGTCCCGTTCAGTCCGTTAACGAAAAATCAGAGATTGAACTGAAACGGTTCGATTTGAGCGCTCTTCCCCAGGATGAACGGGATAAACAAAAATCGGATATTCTAATGGCCGATGCAGGTCAAGCTTTCCATTTGGACGAATTTCCCCTCGTACGTTGCACTTTGATAAAATTGGATAACGAGGAATACTTTTTTTTGCTGACCATGCACCATATCATATTCGATAAATGGTCCATGGATATCTTCTTGAAGGAATTGGCGATGTATTACATGGCCTTCGGTACCGATAGGGAATTTGATGATAGGAAAAAAGATGCCCTTCAGTTTGCCGATTACGCCTATTGGCAAAGGAATAGGGGATTGGATGCCTCCCAGATAGATTACTGGCGAACCAAATTGTCGGGGAAGATTCCTCTGCTGGCCCTACCGACCGATTTCCCCCAGCCCGCAAATCCCTCGTATAAGGGCACCTCTTATCGGACCAAATTTTCTCCGGCGCTTTCCAAACGGGTATTGGATTTGTCGAAAGAGATGGAAACCACGCCTTATGTGTTCTTGCTTTCGGTCTTCTACGTTTTGCTTCATAGGTACAGCGGTCAAAAGGATATCCTGGTCGGATCTCCTATTTCTCTCAGGAACGATAGGGTCTTGGAAAATCTTATCGGTTTTTTCGATGAGACAGTCGTATTAAGGTCCGACATAGCTCCTGAAAAAAGATTCACCGATTTCGTAGCGCAGGTGAAAAAGACAGTGCTAGAGGCTTTCTCAAACAAGGATGTACCCTTCGAGGCCTTGGTCAAAGCTCTTCGGCCCGAGCGTTCCTTAGGCGTAAATCCGTTTTTTCGGGTGATGTTCATTTATCACAGTGCCAGAATTGCCCCCTCGTTCGGTGGCGATCTCGAGATGTCCCATTCGTTTTTCAACCCGGGAGTGTCCAAATTCGACCTTACCCTATATGTAGCCAATGAAGACGGAAGGCTTTCATCGGGGTTCGAATACGCTAGTGATTTATTCCATGAATCCACGATCATCCAGTTTCAAAAACACCTTACCTTGTTGCTGGAGGTACTGACAGAAGATCCCCTGCAAAGAATAGCGGATATCGACATGCTTACAGAATGGGAGAGGGCGGTCTTTCTCAAAGAACCGGATGCGATCCGTAATGCTTTCCCCTCCGATTCCGCTATACACCATATTATTGAAGACGTTGCCAAAACCGAACCCGATAAGACGGCCCTAACATTCGATGGGGAATCGATATCCTACGCAAGCTTGAACCAAAAAGCTGAACTGGTTGCTCTAGCCTTGCTCGCTAAGACCAATAAAAGTAACGAGAGTATAGCGTTGTGTACCGAAAGATCGATTGAAATGATCATAGGCATGTTGGGTATCTTAAAAGCGGGCTGCGCGTATCTGCCCATCGATCCCAACTATCCTTCCGAGCGGCTCGATTTTGTTTTAAAGGATGCGGGGGTTAATATTATCCTGACCCAGCACGCCCTGGCCTCTCTTTTCAAGGAATCGGACAAAGACCTGATTTTTCTTGGTTCCATTGAAAAACCGGTCGGACCAATATTGACGAAATTACCCCGGGTATCCTCCGATGCCCTTGCCTATATAATCTATACTTCCGGTAGTTCCGGGCAGCCTAAAGGGGTTTCGGTTTCACATGCAAGCCTTATTAATTCTACGGAAGGCAGGTTAGATTTTTATCCTCAAAATCCAGATGTCTTTCTGCTGTTGTCCTCCATTTCTTTCGACAGCTCTAAAGCAGGAATTTTCTGGACCCTCTGTACCGCTGGCAATCTAGTCATTACCGAGAACCGTATCGAGCAGGATATTTTAAAAATCACAAAATTGATCCGAGAACATGCTGTAACCCATACGTTGATGCTGCCCAGTTTATATAAAATGGTCCTGGAACATGCGGAGACCGATACATTAGAAAGTCTGCAAACGATCATAGTAGCGGGGGAGGCCTGTGGCCCCGCTGTGGTGGACCTTCATTTCGATATACTCCCCCGTACCTCACTGTACAACGAATACGGCCCGACCGAAGCCTGCGTTTGGTGTATGGCGCACCAGATCGAGAGAGAGGATGTAACAAGGGGCGTTCCTATTGGAAAACCGGTTGCCAAAGCGGAAATTTACCTTTTGAACGAAAGCTTGAACTTAGTGCCCTACGGAGCGGTTGGGGAAATCTTTATTGGGGGTCCGGGGGTTTCGGAAGGGTATATCGACAGACCGGAACTTACGGAGGCCGCGTTTGTTCAACATCGATTTAATACCAATAAGATTCATCGATTATACCGTACGGGCGACCTGGCCCGCTATCGAAAAGACGGGGCTGTGGAATTTCTGGGAAGGCTCGATATGCAGGTGAAGATTCGGGGGCATCGTATTCAATTAGAGGAAGTTGAACGGGTTTTGTTGAACGACCCTTCCATTAAAAATGCGGTAGTTCTCGTACAAGAATCAGATCTGCCAACTGCCTGGCAAGTGATAGCCTTTATTGTACCGGCCGGTAGCTTTGATGCGGATAGGGTAAAACGTGGCCTGAAATCGAGGATCCCGGATTATATGGTGCCGTCCCGATTAATTACCATTAACGGGCTCCCGCTCTTGCCGAACGGAAAAGTTGATGTCAGGGCGTTGCGCGAATTGGGAAAATCGAAAGGAGGGGCAAGGCCCGATGAGGTCACAGCTGCTACGAATGCAGTGGAAGAAAAACTGGTGGGAATTTGGGAGGAAGTCCTACATGTGTCCCCCATCGGAATCCATGATAATTTTTTTAGGATCGGCGGGGATTCTATATTGAGCATTCAAGCAATCGCAAAAGCTCGGGCAGCTGAAATAGATTTGTCGCCCAACCAATTTTTCGAATATCAGACCATAGCCGAGCTGGCGCATTTCTTGATGTCCGAAAGCGACGACCCTGATACCGAAGAAATAACCGAGGGATTTAAACATGTGGTACCCATCAGGGCCACCGGCTCGAAACCCCCTCTTTTTTGTCTTCATTCGGGCGGGAGTCATTTCTTTTTTTACAACCTCTTGGCCGAAAACCTTTCTTCCGACAGACCGGTGTACGCCGTACAGGCATCGCGCCACGAGGGTAAACCCATCCTACATCGCAGTGTCGCCGAAATGGCAGTGGATTTTATTGCGGAAATCAAGAAGGTACAAGCCCACGGGCCCTATCATCTTCTTGCGTACTGCTTCAACACCGCGATTGGAATTGAGATCCTTAGAAAACTTGAAGCCGAGTCCGAATCCGTCAACCTTATCATTGCCGATACCATGGCTGACTATCTAAGTATGTTTTCGGCCTCTAGGACCAAAATCAGGATCTTGGCATTCCTGCGAAGGTTCAAGAAGAATCCGTTACGAACGGTCGGGAGATTGTTAAAGAGTAAGGTAATTAAGCCGCTGACCCGTAAAATTAGGTACATAGCCAGTAGCGGTAGCCAAAAGACAATCCAGCGATTACACGATAATCACCTAAAAATATACGCCGATTACACCTGGAAGAAGGCAGAAAGCGGCATACAATTACTATTGAGCGAAAAAAAGGATGTCGAATTCAACACCAAACTAATCGCCTCTTGGGAGAAACTTAGCAACACGAAGGTCAAGGTAGTGCCTGTGGAAGGACATCATGGAAGTCTCTTTCTGACACCTACGGTAAAAAGTACGGCCCAAAGTCTAAAATCGTGCATGGAAGACTTCGAGAACCTGAGTGATACTTCGTAAGCCCGCCCGGTTACCTTACGCGGGAGCGCTCGCATCTCGGGAATTCATTTGCCGGATAGGTCGGGATTAGGTATTTTCGTGTGCAAGCATTAAGCGTTTTCCAAAATGATACTGCCCGCACATGAGGTCCACCTCTGGCATACGAAGGTCGATGAGCTTTCTACGGATATGGATTTCTATAAAAATCTGCTTTCCCCGGCGGAAATACAAAAAGCGGACAGTTTCAAATTTGTCAGGGACAGGAGGGTTTATACCTTGGCCAGGGGACTACTTCGAACTTTATCGGGCCGCTATCTGAATCGCGTCCCGGCCCATATTACTTTCGATGAAGGGGAATATGGAAAACCCTATTTTAATTTTGACACCGCTATTAAATTCAACATTTCACATTCGGGAAATCGAATTGTCCTTGCCTTTGTCAGGAATAATGATATCGGGGTCGATATCGAAAGTATTAAAAACGATTTCGAGGTGATGGAGGTTGCGCGGCATTTTTTTTCTTCCGATGAGATTCTTGTTTTGGAAGCCTTACCGGAAAAAGCGAAGGTCGCGGCATTTTATCGCTGCTGGACCAGAAAGGAATCTTTTATAAAGGCCAAGGGCATGGGACTCTCGCTTCCGCTAACTTCATTTTCCGTATCATTGGATGTCGAAAGTGCAGAGCTTTTACGCACTGCTTGGGACGCTGCCGAAAAATCGGAATGGTATATGTTCGGGTTTGCACCTGATGATAGATACATAGGCGCGCTAGCGGTACGGGGACATCTCGCTTCCGTACGGCAAATGAAATGGGTCGATAAATAAATTTTTCGATTTTCAGGGCGAAATTTTTCCGCTCCCATAAGGTGTCCTCCAAAATACGGACGTATCGACAAATTTGCGACATTGTAGTAAGAATTCCCTATTTTTGCTCCACTAAAGGGATTGGTGAAAATGGGTCAAAAAGTATTGTTATCCGAAAAGGAAATCAACATCATCCTCCACCGTTTGGCCTGTCAATTGCTTGAAAACCATCTGGACTTCAAAGAGACAGTACTGATCGGCATACAGCCGAGGGGCATCTTTGTGGCCAAAAGGCTGACCCAAATTCTGAGGGAGGAATACGGGGTGACCCGGATTCAAACCGGCTATTTGGACATCACTTTTTATCGCGACGATTTCCGACGGGGCGATAGGGTCTTGGAGGCCAACAAGACGGATATCGATTTTTTGGTAGAGGACAAGAAGGTGGTCTTGATCGACGATGTGCTTTATACCGGAAGAAGCATCCGCGCCGCGTTAACGGCCATGCAATCCTTCGGAAGGCCTAAGGAGATTGAATTATTGACCCTTATCGACAGGCGCTTTAGCCGGCACCTGCCGATACAGCCCAATTACCGGGGCCGACAGGTCGATGCCATTAACGATGAACGGGTAAAAGTCATGTGGGAAGAAAACGAAGGGGAAGATGTAGTGTATTTGGTAAACGGATAGCGTATGAGCGAGCTAAGTGTCCACCACTTATTGGGAATCAAGTATCTGAACGAAGCGGACATTGACCTTATTTTCGAGACGGCGGACCAGTTTAAGGAGGTCATCAACCGCTCGATCAAGAAAGTGCCCTCGTTGCGCGATATCACTATTGCCAATATTTTTTTCGAGAACAGTACGCGCACGAAGCTCTCCTTCGAACTGGCCGAAAAGCGCCTTTCCGCCGATGTCATTAACTTTTCCGCGGGACAATCCTCCGTCAAGAAAGGGGAGACCCTAATCGATACGGTGAACAACATTCTATCGATGAAAGTTGATATGGTGGTGATGCGGCATCCGAATCCCGGGGCGGGCATCTTTCTGTCCAGACACGTAAAGGCGTCCATCGTCAACGCAGGTGACGGGGCGCACGAGCATCCGACCCAGGCCTTGCTGGATTCCTATTCCATCCGTGAGAAATTGGGCGGTGTTGCCGGTAAAAAAGTGGTTATCGTTGGCGATATTCTACATTCCCGGGTCGCGCTATCCAACATTTTCGCCCTAAAATTGCAGGGAGCAACGGTCAAGGTATGCGGTCCCCGGACCTTGATGCCCAAGCACGTGGAATCCCTAGGCGTGGAGGTAGAGCCGAATCTAAGAAAGGCCTTGAACTGGTGCGATGTGGCCAATATGTTGCGCATTCAAAACGAACGTCTGGATATCAGCTATTTTCCTACGATAAGGGAATACACCCAGCAGTTCGGCGTCAATAGAAAGTTGTTGGATAGTTTGGATAAGGACATTGTCATCATGCATCCGGGCCCGATAAACAGAGGCGTGGAAATTACGAGCGACGTGGCCGATTCCAAACAGTCGATTATTTTGAACCAGGTAGAAAACGGGGTCGCCATCCGGATGGCGGTATTGTACTTATTGGCCTCCAAAATAAAATGATCAAGAAAATATCGGCGCTGAATGCAGAGCCCCTGATTTCATAAACCTGTCTGCCGACAGTCACGCCCATAAACCCATAAACCCATAAACCCATAAACCAAATAAACTATGATCTTCGATTCCGATGGAGCCACAACGATAGTCTTTCAGGAAGATATCTCCCTTCAGAAATTCCTAAAAAACCTGAACGAGGGCTTTCCCAAAATAAAGAACGACCATATCATTGTCAACCTGTTCTCTTTTTCAAATCTGACGACAGACGATTTGATGGAGTTTTATCAGCTTTCGGATACCCACCGAAAGGCCGAAAAATCTTTCGTTTTGGTCACTGATAAGGTCCCCTACGACCAAGTGCCCGAGGCGCTGATCGTGGTGCCCACCCTACAGGAAGCCCAGGACATTATTGAGATGGAGGAAATCGAGCGGGATCTGGACCTATGAAATTGACCATCCTCGGTTGCTACGCCGCCACGCCGCGGACGATGACCAATCCCACCTCCCAAGTCTTGGAAATCCAGAATCGCATGATGCTGATCGACTGCGGTGAAGGTACGCAGGTACAGCTAAGGAAGAACAAAATCAAGTTTTCACGCATCAATCATATTTTCATCTCCCATCTTCACGGCGACCATTTTTTCGGATTGCCCGGTCTGGTCTCCACCTTCAGGCTGTTGGGAAGGACCAGGGAACTGCACGTCTACGGTCCCAAGGGCATCAAAGAGGCCATCACCCTTTTGATGAAGCTGGGGGATTCGTGGACGAACTATCAGCTAACGTTCCATGAGCTCACCTCTAGAACGCCTGAGCTTGTCTTTGAGGATGACAGGATAAGCGTAGAGACCATTCCCCTGAAGCACAGGGTGTACACCAATGGATTTCTTTTTCGCGAAAAACCGGGTGACCGTAAATTGGATATCGAAGCGGTAAACGCATATGGCATTGACAAGGCCTATTTTCGCAGTATCAAAAAAGGAAAGGATATCGTTTTGGAGGATGGCCGAACCATTCCCAACAAAAATATGACCTTCGATCCCCCTGAACCCAAAAGTTATGCGTATTGCAGCGATACCGGCTTTAAACCGGATATGGTCAATCAAATAAGACGGGCCAGTGTGCTCTACCACGAATCCACCTTTCTGGAATCGGAAGCGCATTTGGCACCAAAAACCAAGCACTGCACGGCAAAGGAAGCCGCTACTATCGCGCGGAATGCCGGTGTGGGAACCCTGATACTGGGGCATTATTCCACGCGCTATAAAGCCATAGCACCCTTTAAGGAAGAGGCGCAAGAGATATTTGAATCAGTGGAATTGGCGGATGATGGGAAGTTTTTTGAGTTTTAAGGGAATCCCTATTCGGAATTTATCAGGTATCGGTATCTTTCCCACCATTTTTTCTTGCGAATTGAAGGCTCCCGTTTTCTTTTTTTCCTATCTTTTGCCCAACTTTGTTTGATTTATGCCAAGTCCCTTACCCGGTCCGTTGGTCCGTGATTAGGAAACAAGGGAGTAGCCAGTTAGATGACAGAAGGAATGCATATGCCAAAAGACCTTGCCGATTACCGAAAATCCTACGAAAAGAGCGAGCTGACGGAAGATACGATTCCCGAGACGCCGATGGCGCTTTTCCAGACCTGGTTCGATGAGCTCGAAGCTTCAAAGGGAGTAGAGGAGCCCAACGCGATGACGGTTTCGACCATTGGGTCGGACGGGTTTCCGAAGAGTAGGGTAGTGCTGCTCAAAAAGTTCAGCGAGAAAGGTTTCGAATTCTACACGAATTACCAGAGCGAAAAGGGAACGGCCATTGCCAACGTACCGCAGCTCTGCCTTTCGTTCTTTTGGCCGAGCCTTGAACGGCAGGTCATTATCAAGGGCCGTGCGGAAAAGCTTTCCGCTCAAGAATCGGACGCCTATTTCAAATCCCGCCCCGACGGCAGTCAGCTTGGCGCGTTGGTATCCGACCAGAGCAGCGTTATCCCCTCAAGGGGGTTTCTGGAAAAGAAATTGAAAGGGCTGGAAAAGGAATATCGGGACAAGGAAGTTCCGCGTCCCGATCACTGGGGCGGCTATCTTGTACGACCGGAATCCATCGAGTTTTGGCAGGGTAGGCCCAACAGGTTGCATGACCGCATCCTATATACCTTAGACGATGGGATGAATTGGAAGATAGCGCGCCTCGCACCTTAAAGTGCCATAGTTACAGGCAACAGCGTACAAGTTTTGCTCGTCAATAAACGCGGTCGAAGATACCAATGCCCTCCCAAATAACCCCATAAACTTATAAATTCATTACATCCGTAAACACGTAGACCTACAAACAAAATAAACTGATAAACCCACAAACCCATAAACTCAATAAACTTAACTATGAAAACATTAATACTAGTACGCCACGGTAAATCGTCATGGGAGTATTCCGTAGACGACAAAGACCGACCGCTCAAGGAAAGGGGAATCGATGACGGACATCTGGTTTCCGCAGAGCTCAGATCCCAAGACCTCTCCATCGACGCTGTCTTTTCCAGTCCCGCGAACCGGGCCCTGCACACCTGTTTGATATTTTTACGGCAACTGAACTTTCCTTTTATAAATTTCGAGGTCACCAACGATCTATATGATTTCTCGGGGGAAAGCGTGCTTAAATTCATTCAGAAGCTCGACGACCGTTTCGATACCGTGATGATTTTTGGCCATAACGAAGCTTTTACGAACGTGGCCAATACCTTGGGAGATTCCCAAATTGAAAAGGTGCCGACCACGGGGCTGGTGCAACTGGATTTTGAGGTCAATAATTGGTCTTCTGTTACCACAGGAAAGACTGCGCAAACCTTGTTTCCAAAAAAACTTAAATAGATGACAAAATCAAAATACCAATACGTCAACCGGGAAATCAGTTGGCTACAGTTCAACGCGAGAGTCCTTCAGGAATGTACCGACAATAACGTACCCTTGATAGAAAGGCTTCGATTTCTTGGAATTTTCTCCAATAACCTCGATGAGTTCTTTAAGGTACGCTATGCCACGGTGAAGCGTATCGTCGACGCCGGGAAGACGGGCAAAAGTGTCTTGGGCGGGGAGAAGGCCAAGGATTTATTGGAAGAAATCACGAAAATTGCGATAGAGCAGCAAAGCAGGAGTGTCGAGGTGCTGAAAAAACTGGTAAAGGAGCTGGAAGAGCAGAATATTTTCCTGTTGAACGAGACCGAACTATCCGAGAAACAGGGCGAATTCGTCAAGAACTACTTTATACAGAAGGTGAGTCCCCAATTGATGACCATCATTCTCAACGATTTAGCGGAATTCCCCATGCTAAAGGATACTGCCGCTTACCTTGCGATTAAAATGATCCTAAAGGGAGACGACCGTACCCGGCAGACCTATGAAAAGAGGGAGAAACGCTATGCGCTTATCGAAATCCCCAAAGGCATCGACCGGTTCATTGAATTGCCCAAGGAAGGCGACAGAAGTTTTATCATTATGTTGGATGACGTGATCCGGTATTGTCTTGACAGTGTCTTTCCGATGTTCGACTACCGGTCCATCTCCGCGCACATGATCAAAATTACCCGCGATGCCGAGCTCGATATCGACAACGATCTCAGCAAAAGTTTTATCGAAAAGATCTATTCGAGCGTCGAGCATCGTAAAATCAGCGATCCGGTACGTTTCGTTTACGATAAGGCCATTGAAAAGGATACTTTGGAATTCCTTAAGGAAAAGATGGAGGTAGAAGATACCGACAGCGTCATTCCCGGGGGGAGGTACCATAATAAAAGGGATTATATGGGATTTCCCAGTTTGGGAAGAACCGATTTGATGTACGATAAAATCACCCCTTTACCGGTCAAAGGCCTTAGTCTGGAAGGAAGCCTCTTGGAAAAAATTGCCGAAAAGGATTATCTGCAGTATACGCCGTACCATACCTTTTCTTATGTAATCAAGTTCTTGCGGGAAGCCGCGCTAGATCCCAAGGTTAAAGCCATCAAGATAACGGTGTATCGCCTGGCGAAAGATTCCCAAGTGGCGGCCTGTCTGTCCAACGCCGTAAAAAATGGCAAACAGGTCACCCTGCAGATCGAGTTGCGGGCCCGATTCGACGAACAGGCCAACATACGATATGCCGAAGAACTCCAGGCTGAGGGAGTGAAGCTGAACTTTGGGGTTCCCGGTCTCAAGGTGCACAGTAAAATCTGTCTGATCGAACGCGAGGAAGACGATGACATTAAACGCTACGGATTTATAAGCACGGGTAACTTTAATGAATCTACCGCCCGCATATATACCGATTATACTTTATTTACGGCTCATGAACCGATTTTAAAGGAATTGAACAAGGTGTTCGATTTCTTTGAGACGACCTATAAGATCAACAAGTACAAACATTTGGTAGTCTCCCCGCATTACACGAAAAAGTTTTTCAAAAAACTGATCAATAACGAAATCAAGAATGCCAAGGCCGGAAAAGAGTCGTTTATAAAGATAAAGATGAACAGCCTTACCTCGTACGAAATGGTAGATAAGCTATACGATGCCAGTAACGCCGGGGTGAAAATCCAGCTAATTGTAAGAGGTATCTGTTGTTTGGTGCCGGGTATCAAGGGAATGAGCGAGAATATCGAGGCCATCAGTGTGGTCGATAAATTTTTGGAGCACCCTCGGATGTTTGTTTTTTGCAACGAAGGCGATACCAAAATATACATCTCCTCCGCGGACTTCATGACCCGAAATCTGGTCAATAGGGTAGAGGTCGGTTGCCCTATTTACGACGAAGATATCAAACAGGAACTTTTGGATACGTTCGAAATTTCTTGGAACGACAATGTCAAGGCGCGGGTATTCAATAAGGCCCGGAATAATGCCTATCGAAAAAACGATAGGCCGAAACTCCGGTCCCAGTTCGCGATGTACGATTATTACGTGGAGAAGCTGGCACCTGTGGGGCAGTCGTCACAGACAAGTTCCATTGCCGAGGAGGTCTAAATGACTTTCTCAACCATGAATGGTTTCGTTTTTTCCCAGATCCTTCATGATCGAGGCCTCATATTCGAGTAAGTCTTCCCACTTGCGATCGACTTCCTGACGGTCGCCGTACTGGCGGGCAAACTTTAAGAACATCGTATAGTGCCCCGCCTCGCTGATCATCAGTTTGTGGTAGAACTCTGCCAGTTCACGGTCCTCAAGTTCTTCCGATAGCAATCGGAAGCGTTCGCAGCTACGGGCTTCGATCAAGGCCGCATATAAGAGCCGGTGTACCATTTGCGTGGTGCGGCTACCGCCTTTAGGGAAGAATTTAAGGAGTTCGACGACGTATATATCCTTACGGTCCCGTCCCAATGATTTTCCGCGTGCTACAATTCGATCGTGTACCATTTTGAAATGCCCCATTTCCTCCCGGGCCAAGGCCGTCATCTCCCTGACCAGCTCGGTATATTCGGGAAATCCTATAATTAAGGATATCGCCGTGCTTGCGGCCTTCTGCTCGCAATAGGCATGATCGGTCAAGATTTCGTCGATATTCTTTTCCACGATATTCACCCATCGCGGATCTGTGGGAAGTTTTAGGCCTAACATCAGCTTACTTTTTTATGGGTAATTCCGAACTTCGTCTACATTCGACATAAACTTCGGCCGGAATTGCCTTTCCTGCAAAAATAGGGAAAAGGTTGGGGACTGGTAGACGAAGGACTTAACAAGATTTTGTATATCAACAATACCCCATCTCCTTTATAATAATTAGCTTTGTTAACAGTTATTTATTATGGCACTTTCCAATGCTTAATTTAACCCTCGCCAAATTGGGGTCTAACGTTTCATTTATGGATGTTAATCGGACAAATGAACTAAAGTCGCTGCTGGATGCAACAATCGATTCGGACACGGCCGCTTGGTTGCAACAAAAATTAGCCGAGATTATCGATTCGGAATCCACCAAAGATCTCTACCTAACCTATAGTCTTTTGGGCAATAAGTTACGGTCCGCAGGTTCTTTGAATTACAAAACGATAGACAATGCTGCCTTAAAAGAATATTTGACCAGACATAGCGCCGATGCCCTGCAAGTTGCCCGCATATATTTGTTATCGAGAGTGCTGGAAGCGAACGGTGATTATTTTCGGCCTAAAGTGGCCAACCTGATTCAGGTGGCGGATACCGGAGAGCTGGAGACTTTTCTTAAATTCCTTACGCTGTTGCCCCATCCCGAAAATTATAAGCAGACCGCCGTGGAGGCCCTGCGTACGAACATCGCAACGATTTTTGATGCGATCAGTGCCTACAACCCCTACCCGGGAAAATATTTCAACGACCGGCAGTGGAACCAAATGTATCTGAAGGCCGCTTTTATGCAGCAGGACCTATCCCGTATTTTGGACGTGGACAAGCGGGCGAACGCCGACTTGGCGCGGATTATATCCGATTATGCCCATGAGCGATGGGCAGCATCCCGCGATGTAGATCCCCAGTTTTGGAGACCGGTCGCCGAATATTTGGACGAGGGCCTTCTCAAGGACATGGAGCGCCTATTGCAAAGTGAAAATCCCGCAGAAAATAAGGCGGGAGCCTTGTGCTGTTTCCGCTCGAATAAAAAGGAGGCCAAGGAACTGCTGGATACGCATCCCGAACTTAAAAATGCAGTGGCCGACGGAGAAATTACTTGGGCTGACCTAAACGATAAGAACAACTTATAATTTTACGACATGAATGACAAAATGATGTTTATAGATCCTCACGTGCATATGACATCCCGTACTACCGATGACTACGAGGCCATGGCAGAAGCAGGTATCGTGGCATTAATCGAGCCTTCGTTTTGGCTGGGCCAGCCACGGACCCAGGTCGGTTCTTTTCAGGATTATTACAGCAGTCTGGTGGGGTGGGAGCCTTTTCGCGCAAGCCAGTTCGATATCAAGCATTATTGTACCATTGGCTTGAATTCCAAGGAGGCCAATAACGAGGCCCTGGCGGAACAAGTGATAGAATTGTTGCCCCTATACCTTCATAAAGAAAATGTGGTCGCCGTGGGCGAAATAGGCTACGACGATCAGACCCCTGCGGAGGATAAGTACTTTAGAATGCAACTCGATATGGCCAAGGAACTCGATATGGTGGTACAGGTACACACGCCCCATCGCGACAAAAAGGCGGGGACCTTAAAAAGTATGGAAGTCTGTCTCGAGCATGGCCTGGACCCCTCTAAAGTGGTCATCGACCATAATAACGAAGAGACGGTCAAAGAGGTGTTGGACCGCGGTTTTATTGCCGCGTTTACGATCTATCCCAAAACCAAAATGGGCAACGAGCGCATGGTAAGCGTCGTCCAAAAATTCGGCAGTACGAACATCATCGTAGATAGTTCGGCGGATTGGGGGGTGAGCGACCCGTTGGCGGTTCCTAAAACGGCTCGGCTTATGCTTAAAAGAGGGATTGCCAAGGAAGATGTGATAAAAACCTGTTATCAGAATGCCCTCGATGTTTTTGGGGATAACGGAAAAATGAAGGAATCGGATTGGTTGGACGCCGATGGTGTCAATCAAGCGGAATTATTCAATGACAATAGCGTATTAAGGGGACAGAAACCACGGGTCGATGCCGATCACATGGAGTGAGCCGCTTTAATCAAGGTTCGATCCATTTTCTATGCCATTAAGCCAACTACCTTAAACTGATTCTTTACCAAATTGACTGCAACAATATCTAAATTAATGGGATATGCGCGTTTAGCCCGGCCCGCCAACCTACCTACAGCGGCAGCTGATATTTTGACGGGAGTGGCCATTGCGGGGGTGTTTACGCCCCCGATTCAAGGTGGTTTTTTACAGTCCGTACCCGGTCTTGATATCCTTTTTTTGGTGCTCGCCTCGATTCTTCTTTATGCGGGGGGCGTGATTTTGAACGATGTTTTCGATTATAGAATCGATGTTGTGGAACGTCCTGAACGCCCGATTCCAAGTGGACTCGTTCCCATACGAACCGCTGCGATTTATGGCAGTACGGTGCTATTTATCGGAATTGTGTTCGCGTTCTTGGTGCATGCGATTTCAGGATGGGTGGCCATTGCCTTGGCGGCCGCTATTGTACTGTACGATGCCATTGCCAAGAAACACGGCTTTTTCGGGCCCTTGTGTATGGGAGTCTGCAGGGGACTGAACCTGATATTGGGCCTGTCCATATTGGGTGTTTTGCAGTACTGGTGGATGGCCGCTATACCGATCGTATACATCTTTGCCATCACCTTGATCAGTAGGGGAGAGGTGCACGGGGAGAATAAAAGTCATATCGTTTTAGCGGGGGTGCTCTACACTACTGTCATTCTCACCGTGTTGAGCGTGACTTATGTGTATTCGGAAAACCTACTGGTACCGTCCTTATTCTTGACGCTGTTTGCCGTTCTGGTCTTCCGGCCCTTGCTGAAGGCCCATTCCGAAAACTCGCCGCAGCACATTAAAAAGGCCGTAATGGCGGGAGTTTTGTCCTTGGTAGTGTTGGATGCGTCGATTGCCGTTTCCTTTTCCACTTGGTGGTACGGATTATTGGTATTGTTGTTATTGCCGTTGTCCAAAGCCCTGTCCAAAATGTTTGCGGTGACCTAATAGGGAGCCGAGGGCCGGCGCCACTTTCGGGCAGGTTATTGGAACTAAGCTCAAGACAGCGGTCATAGCCAAAATCTATCAGGTTGTTTTAAACGACCTTTTGTGAATTTAAAAAGACTAAAAAATGTTTAAGTCGATTGAACAGGATTTTCAGGTAAATTATCGGTATAAACTCCACTTTACGGTGAACCTGTTCGGCACGGGAAATACCTTGCTTAGGGATGTTTTTAAGGAGTATGGCTTGCATGAGAGCAGCGAATCCGGCCCTTTCAAGGTACTGTTCGTCGTTGATGATGGCGTCGCGGAAGCCCATCCCCGTTTGTTGGATAGAATCGACACCTATTGCGAAGAATACCCAACTTATCTCGATCGTGTCGAAACAATAGTCGTACAAGGCGGGGAGCGAACCAAGAACGATTCCGCCAACGTCACCGAAATTTTGAGCGCTATCAACGAAAAGGCCATCTGCCGCCATTCCTTCGTGGTGGCCGTCGGCGGTGGGGCCGTAATCGATATGACGGGATATGCCGCTGCAATCGCCCACCGGGGGGTGAAGCTGATTCGGGTGCCGACCACGGTACTCTCCCAGAATGACGCTGCCGTCGGAGTCAAGAACGGTATCAATGCCTTTGGGAAAAAGAATTTTTTGGGAACTTTCGCCCCGCCCTTTGCCATTATCAACGATATTGAATTCCTGAAGACCTTAGAGCAGCGGGATTGGATTGCCGGTATCGCCGAGGCCTTAAAGGTTGCCTTGATCAAGGATGCCGATTTCTTCGCATATCTTGAGGGAAACGCCCGTAAGTTGCGGGAAAGGGATGATGAGGCCATGCAGTACACGATTTACAAGTGCGCCGAAATGCACATGCAGCATATCGCCCAAGGCGGCGATCCCTTTGAAAGCGGCTCCTCCCGACCGCTGGATTTCGGGCATTGGGCAGCCCATAAGCTCGAACACATGACCGATTACCGCCTGCGACATGGCGAGGCGGTGGCCATGGGCATTGTGTTAGACGTGACCTACGCCCATTTAATGGAATTGATTACCGATGTCGATCTGGACCGTATTGTCCGTGTCTTTCAGGCTATCGGATTTAATCTGGAGCTTCCCATCGATACCGAATCCGAAATAAAGCGTTTGCTAAACGGGATTGAGGAATTTAGGGAACATCTTGGCGGACAACTGACTATCACCCTGATTTCGGGAATCGGAAAAAAACATGATGTTCATGAAATCGATAACGACCTCATGGTTGAAGCTTTGCACCAAGTAAAGGAAATAGCGAACTCAAAAACGATATAACGTGCGCACCTCCAATAATGTTCATCTCACCTATTGCACGAACATCCATCCCGGACAGGATTGGGTAACGACCTTCGACAGTTTAAAAAAACATGTTCCCGAAATAAAATCCCGAGTCGCTCCCGATACTTCATTCGGATTGGGACTTAGGCTATCCAATAAGGCCAGTGAACAATTGGGGATGGATGGGAAGCTGATCGAATTTAAAAAATGGCTTTCCGACCACGGGGTCTATGTGTTTACGATGAACGGATTTCCTTACGGAAATTTTCACGACGAACGGGTAAAGGACAAGGTACACGCCCCGGATTGGACTACCCGCAAACGACTCGATTACACCAAACGATTGTTCGATCAATTGGCCGTTTTGCTGCCGGAGGGGATGCAAGGTGGTATTTCGACCTCCCCGATCAGTTACAAACACTGGCATACGTCGGAATCGGCCACCAAAGAAGTGTTTAAGAAAGGCGCCGAAAACCTGACGGAAATCCTCTTGCATTTATATCATCTGGAAGCTAAAACGGGAAAATACCTGCATCTAGATATCGAGCCCGAGCCGGATGGGATGCTGGAAAACAGTGATGGGGTGGTGCGTTTTTTCGCCGATTATTTGATACCGATCGCTAAGCCCATCCTAGAAGACCAATTAGGAATAGAAGCGGATGCGGCGACGGAGCTCATTCATAGATATATTACCGTTTGCTATGACATCTGCCATTTTTCCCTGGCTTTCGAAGCCCCTAAGGATACGTTCACCAAGTTGGCCGCAGCGCGAATCAAAGTGGGTAAGATACAGGTGAGCGCCGCCCTTAAAATTCGCTCCGATGACGTTGGGAACGATAGAATTTGGGAGGCCTTGGCACTATTTAATGAACCGACCTACCTGCATCAGGTTACGGAAAAGTCCAACGGCGCGGTCACGACCTATAGTGACTTGCCCGAAGTGCTACAGAAAAAAAATCCCTTTAAAGAATTACGGGCGCATTTTCATGTTCCCATCTTTTTAGAACGATTCGACGTTCTGGATTCCACCCAGGACCAAATTTTAAAAGTACTCGATTATTTGAAACAGCACCCGGTATCGGAACATCTCGAAATCGAAACCTATACTTGGGATGTACTGCCTGCCGGGCTCAAAAAGGACCTTTCGGAATCCATCGTCCGAGAAATCCAATGGTTGATGGACAAATTTTGAGTTGAAACAATTTTTTTAGGATGCAATCGAAAATGAAGAAAACAGTAGTCATCAATGTTGTAGGGCTCACCCAACGTCTTATCGGAGAGCATACTCCCTTTATAGAAGGGTTTTTGAAAAAAGGAAAATCGGCGCCTATCCATCCCGTGTTGCCTGCGGTGACCTGCGCGGCCCAGTCCACCTACCTGACCGGGAAGACCCCTTCCGTACACGGTATCGTGGCCAACGGCTGGTATTTTAAAACAGAATGCGAAATAAAATTTTGGCGGCAATCCAACAAATTGGTCCAAGCCGAAAAGATTTGGGAAAAGTTGCAGAGAGAAGACCCAACTTTCACCTGTTCCAATATGTTCTGGTGGTACAATATGTATTCCACCGCGGATTATACAGTAACGCCGCGGCCCAACTACTTGGCCGATGGCCGTAAGATTCCCGATATCTATTCCCATCCCGCCGAGTTGAGGGACACGTTGCAAACGGAACTAGGCCAATTTCCCCTCTTTCATTTTTGGGGGCCAAAGACCTCCATCAAGGCGAGTCAGTGGATTGCCGATGCTACCATCCGTACCGACCAAATCCATAATCCTACCTTGACCCTGGTCTATCTACCGCATTTGGACTATAACCTGCAGCGCCACGGCATCGATTTCGATAAAATCAAAAACGATCTCGAGGAAATCGACGGGGTGGTGCAACAGCTGGTCGAACACTACGAAAGGCAGGATGCGAGCATTGTTCTCTTGTCCGAATACGGCATCACCGATGTGAATAACCCCATTTATCTAAATCGGATCCTCAGAAAAGAGGGCTATCTGGCGATACGGGTGGAAAGGGGACTGGAGCTGTTGGATGCCGGGGCCAGCCGTGCCTTTGCCGTGGCCGACCATCAAATCGCGCACGTGTACCTGAACGACCCTTCCCTTAAGTCCGAGATCAAGGCCTTGTTGGAACCGGTCACGGGAGTAGAAGAAGTATGGTCGGACGAAGAGATTAAGGCGGCCGGCCTCGACCACGACCGTAGCGGCGATCTGGTGGTTTTGGCGGATGCCGATTCGTGGTTCTCATATTATTTTTGGTTAGACGATGCCAAGGCGCCCGATTACGCCCGGATGGTGGACATTCACAAAAAACCGGGCTACGATCCAGTCGAGATGATGACCGATCCCAAAGATCCGTTCGTTATGCCGAAAGTGGCCGGAAAACTCCTCAAAAAGAAACTGGGCTTTCGAACCGTGTTAGATATTATTCCGCTAGATGCCACCTTGATCAAAGGCTCCCACGGCCGTGTTCCCGAAGATCGGGCCGATTATCCCATCTTGATTACCAATGATGCAACGGCGGATCTCAAGGAAGAAATCAGGGCCACGGATGTTTTTAAAATTTTAGAGCGGCACGTAGTGGATAAATCATAGCTGGTTCAACCCAGATCGGATTGAGGATCGTGTACCCAAACCTATGATTTAGCTTATACCGAAACAGGAAAACGAACCCCAAACTATTTATGCTACCAATTATGAAGATTTTTTTTAAAATTTTAGCCTTTGTTTTTGGGAGCTTGTTTGTTTGGTCCGCCGTCTTACAGTACAACGACCCCGATGCCTTGTTATGGTACGGCATATACGGGCTGGCCGCCTTGGGCTCGCTCCTGTTTGTATTCGGCCGTCTGCCATTTAGTGCCGCCATCATCTTGTGTGTCGCCTATCTTGTCGGGGGCATCGTATCCTGGCCCGAAACCTTCGAAGGTTTTGAAATCGGCGCCGGCGATATCGATAACATCGAACGTGCCCGGGAGGCCGGGGGGCTGCTCATCGTATCGACTGCCTTTTTGGTGTATGCCCTGCGGATATGGTATAAAAGAAAAACCTTGGTGCCATCATAGTAGCGTCCAAATTTTTATGTTCATGCGATGTGGCCATAAGTTTAATAGAAAGTCATTGGCGTCATCGTAGTTGCCTTCCAAATCTTCAAGTTTAAATTGCCGCAAAAATGAGTGCGAGAATGCGCGTATTTGGTTGCGTCTGATCGGCTTCTAAAGATCCAAATCAAAAGTCTGTCTCAGCAAGTCGATAGCGGGGTTTTTCTCCCGTAATTTTTGATATTTTTCCTCGGGGGTGAAGGCGAATTTTACAGCGGTCTCTTCGTTGACCGTGATCCGCAAAGAGATAAAATGGTTGTTCAGTTTATGTTTTAGGTAGGTCATTAGGTCATACTGTTCCCTTTCGACTTCTTTTTTCATGGTATCGTTGGGGAGTTCGATCCAAATTGTGTTTTCGTCAAAGAGTTTGGGCGTATCGGTGGTGAGGCTGGAGGCCAGTATCTTGCGCCCTTCCATATCTATTCTGTCTACAAAGTCCGCCCAATGTTTTTGCATTTCCTCTTCGGTGAAGTGCTCGTTTGGCAGCTGACTTTCATCAATGTCCTCATCTTTTTTTGAAAGTCTGTGCTCCTTTTTGGCTTTAAGGCTTGAGATCGAGAGGGCCGATACCCGCTTGGAAGCGATGTCGAGCTGCACTTTCTTCCGGGGGTCGGGGGTTTTGATATCTGGGTTTTCGGCTTTTTCTGTATTTACGTCAATGTTACCAGCGGCCTTTGGTTCCGCACGATCATTACTCCCTTTGGTCTGCTGATTTTTTGTTTCTTGTTCGTTGTTCGGAGTACTACTGGTAGTGACTTGATTCTCTTTTTGTGATTTGAAAGATTCCTCGCGGTGCCCGATATTGGTTTGAACCGTGGCTTCCGCCCTGTTGCCCAGGTTATGTAGTTCCGGTTGTTTCCGCTTCCCGGCAACAATTTTGGTGTCGTTGCCGACGGTCGCGGAGCTGTTCTCCTCTTTTCCATCACCTGAGGGATGGGGCTTCTTAATTTCACCTTCAGATTCGTTGCTGACGGTCGGAGAGCCGTTTTCGTGTTTCCCGTTGCCTTCGGGTTGGGTCTTGTAAATGCCACTTTCGGTCGCGTTGCCGAGGGCTACGTCTTGGGAGCTAATTTCTCGATTCTTCTCCTCCCGTTCCGTGACTTTGTTTTTGGTGCCGAAAGTTTCCTTCGTGTTTTCAGAACTTTCTTCTTTTGGCGTACCCTCCTTGCCGGTATCGGGTCGGGATGTTTGGCCGTCGGTAGCCTGGCTGTTTCCCAGGTCTTTTCCCTTTAGTGGATCGGCCCCTTGAAAAGGATTTTCGGAATGTCCCTCTTTTTGCTGCCCGAGCGTTTCCGAATTCTTGTTTCGATATTCGGAAAGAGTGGAGGGCATGGGGGCTTTCTCGGGGGTATTCGTCACTTTCCGATCCTTAAAATAAGCGGCGGGTGCAATGACATCAGCGCGGGTTTCGCCGTCACTACCTAGGGTCGTGTAATTTTTTTTTTGTCCGTCGAAGTCGATGGAGGCCAGTTTCATCAGGGTAAGCTCGACCAAAAGCCGCTGGTTCTTACTGGTCTTATATTTCAGGTCGCAATCATTGGCCAGATCGATCGCCTTTAAAAGAAAAGCGTTCGAGGTCTTTTTGGATTGCTCCAAGTACTGGGCTTTGGCCGTATCGCCCACTTCCAAAAGTTCGATGGTGTTTTGGTGTTGGCAGACCATAAGATCCCGGAAATGCGATGCCAATCCGCTTATAAAATGATGCCCGTCGAAGCCCAATGAGAGGGTTTTGTTGAGCAGTAGCAACAAATCGGGGATGTTGTGCTCCAAAATCAGATCGGTCGCAGAAAAATAGGTGTCGTAGTCAAGTACGTTGAGATTCTCGGTCACCGCCTTTCGGGTCAGGTGTTTCCCGGCAAAACTCACGACCCTATCAAATATGGAGAGGGCATCGCGCATGGCTCCGTCCGCCTTTTGGGCAATGATGTGCAAGGCGTCGTCCTCCGCTTCGATTCCTTGTTCCTTGGCGATGTATTTCAAATATTCCGCCGCATCCTTCACGGTAATCCGCTTAAAGTCGAATATCTGGCAGCGGGACAAAATAGTGGGAATGATTTTATGTTTCTCTGTAGTCGCCAAGATAAAAACGGCGTGTTTCGGGGGCTCTTCCAGGGTCTTCAGAAATGCATTGAAGGCGGCTTGGGAAAGCATGTGCACCTCGTCGATGATATACACTTTGTATTTACCCACCTGTGGAGGAATCCGGACCTGGTCGGTCAAGTTTCTAATGTCGTCGACGGAGTTGTTGGAAGCGGCATCGAGCTCAAAAATGTTGAAGGCAAAGTCCTCATCCTCTCCTTGACTTCCGTCCTGATTAATGTTTTTGGCCAAAATCCGGGCACAGGTGGTCTTTCCCACCCCACGCGGACCGCAGAACAACAGGGCCTGGGCCAGGTGGTGGTTCTCGATGGCATTGGTCAGGGTATTGGTAATGGCCTCTTGCCCGACGACATCCTTGAAGGTCTCAGGCCTATATTTCCGCGCCGATACGATGAAATGTTCCACTATTTTTTTTGTTTCAAGTTAAAAGGTGCAGATTGGGATTAACGTAAACAAAAACTTGGTTTAAGGTTCAATTCCTGCTGCGCCACTTTTCGACTTTTTGATTGCACTCAGGGCGGGAGTTTACGTAGCTTTTAAAACCTGAAACCACTTTAAACCCTAAACCTGCCGAAGGCGGACCCACCTACCGGATGGGCAACATTGGCCGTAATTGTTTTATCTGATGCAGCACCCTCTAAGCACCGGTTACAAATATAAAAATAGGAAGCCTTCCGGGAGCTTATTTCAAAGGCATAAAATCCTTTTTTATCAACAATTCGGCTACCTTTGTACCAAGCAGGCTACCCTATCGCCTTGTGCCGAACTTGTTTCGGGACGAGGAGGAAAGTCCGGACACCGAAGTGCGGCATAGCGGGTAACACCCGTCCGTCGAGAGACGCGGACCAGTGCAGCAGAAAGAATGTACAGGTAATGCTGTAGTGAAATCAGGTAAACTCTATGCGGTGAAACGTCACGTAAATCGGTGTTTGAGGGCGGCACGCCCGAGCCGAAGGGTAGGCGGATCGAGCCATTGGGCAACCATGGGCCTAGATAAATGATAGGGATTGCGCTTCTAGCGCAGCACAGAATCCGGCTTATGGCCTGCTTTTTTTTTCCAAGTCCTGGGTTGGCAATCCTAAAAACACCTAACCCTCATTGAAAAAACTGAACGCTGTTCCCCCGTACTTCCGTTTTTCGGTAAAATTGTGGAGTTCTGACAGATCCATCCGGCTAGAATGCTCGATGATCAGGGTGCCGTCTTGCAAAAGCAAATTCCGGTCGAAGGTTAGGCTTACCAGCTTTTGAAAATCCGTTTGGGACATTTCGTAGAACGGGTCCGCAAAAATGATATCCACTCGGGCGCCTGTCTTTGCCAAATAATCGAAAACGTCGCTTTTAAGGGCGGAGATATCCAAATCCATTTCTTCCGAAATCGAATCGATAAACCGGATACATGCCGAATCGACATCGACGGCCGTAATCCGGTCCGTGCCCCTCGAGGCAAATTCATAACTGATATTGCCCGTGCCTGCAAAGAGATCAAGTACCGCAATATCGGAGAAGTAGTAGCGATTATTGAGAATGTTAAAAAGAGCTTCCTTGGCCATATCCGTAGTTGGGCGCACCGGAAGTTTTTTCGGTGCTACGATTCGCTTCCCTTTATATGTGCCGGAAATGATTCGCATTAGAGGGCGTTTAGTACGGTAAAATCAATAGGCTCATCGTGACCGTGCGTCAACGGATGCTCCATAGCGGAGGGTGCAAAAATACCCACATGGGGTATATATCGATAACAGAGTTCGTATATGTCATCATCTTCCTCGATATCGCCAAAAAGTTTGACCGAAACCGTGGAGGCATCTAGTTTTAGCTGCTCTAAGGTAAAAAGCAGATAATACAAAAAATCTTCCTTGGTAACGAAGCTGAAATTATTATACAGCAACAACTTGTTCTGGACAACGACGGTTACATCGATTTTGCGCTCGCAAACATATACGTAGCAAACTGGTTCTTTCCCCTTGGATTTTAATTCTTCGGAACGGCCGGTCCCATCCGAGACAGCATTTTGCCGTCCTGACACCTGCACTTGTCGATTGTCCGGTTGCACGGGTCTGCCCAGCAGTGATTCTATCATCACGGTTCCGTGGTGCTTAAAGGTGAATGCCCCAAAAAGATCGTAAATATAATTATTGATGTTCACGAAGGGCACGTAGACGTTGACCAGACCGTCTTTCTTCAATTCATCGTAGGTGATATGATCGGTGGAGAGCAGTTTGGTGTTGAATTTCAAATAGTTGGCCAGTTCGTCCGCATTAAAAAATAGCTGTGGTACGAGTCCGAATAGGTTGTTCCGGTGCACTGCGACTACTTCCGAAAATCGCTTTTGACCTATTTTGTGCTCTAGGAATAGGGCTTTCAGTCGCTCTAAAACTGCGTATGGGGTCAATTGTTTCGCAAAAACCTGACTTTCGGTTTGAATAACCTCATTGGCCTGAGTATTTAGAATACAAAAAGAAAGTCCATTCAAGCTAACCTGAATGGACAATTTAGTATGATTTTCCACGGATAAGACCCTAATTATTTTGTATTATTCCATCGTAGATGGGAGGCCAGTTTCCGCTGGTACTCACTTCGGACAAAGATCCGACCTTGATCCAATTTCCGTTTACTTCATCCACGCCCATTTCGGCGTTTTCTTTATCCAAAAGTGTTTGGGGCTGATCGTAGAGTACCACTTTTTTCTCCACTTTTGCTTCGAAAACGGGGGCCTTGAAACCGCTCTTGTCGATGACATTGGCTTCCATCTGAAACTCCGCGTCGCCTTGTGCAGTGGGTACCTTGGCCAAATTCTTATAACGTCCATCTTCCCCGAAAAGGGAATCCTTGACAGAAACCGTGCCGAGGGTATCGATGATCTTGACCTCTTTTAACATATCGATCTGGTAGGTTTGGTCATACTCCATATATGAGGAGTCCCGTTGTTGCGTAATGGTGTAATTCGCGGTATCGATGAACTGAATAAGGCTATTAAAATCCTTGGCATACCTTCGGTTTACCGTTTTATAGGCTTCCTGGGCCGCACGAATATCCTTAAGTTTTGAAACTACTTTGGCAAAACGCTCCTTCTTGACTTCATTAAAGCGGATAGGTCCGGTTACGGATTGATAGATAAGGTATCCCAAGCCTATACAGACTATCCAAAGTACGATTTGAATTACGGTTTTCATTTCTTAGTGTTGTTAAATTTAGTGGTTAAAAGGCTAAACTATATAAATAGGGCCATCCGTTGGCAGGACACCCCACTCCCATGAAAGATAGTCTCTAACACAAATCTACAATTTTTTTTCAATCGTAAAAGTTTTTCTTTAAAAAATACCGGTCGGGACTTTTTTGCGCATGAAGTCACTGACTTTATATGGCCTTTGTCTCGCCTACAGAAAAGGACAGTATTTACTCAGGGCGGGCTATTTTTTATCACATTTTGCGAACGGCGCTTGTCCGGTAAGTCTGCGGGAGTTCATTATCTTTGGCCCATGGCCACATTGACCGACACATCGTTTTACCAAATATTAAAGGATAGATTTCCCCATGAGCCCACCTTGAAGCAGTCGGTCGCCCTACAACAATTAGCGGGTTATATACTCTCCAAAGACAAAGAAAAGGTGTTTCTGCTCAGGGGGTTCGCCGGCACCGGAAAAACAACCCTTGTCGGTACTTTGGTCAACAGTCTCTGGAAGACGACCCAAAAGTCCGTCCTCATGGCGCCGACGGGAAGAGCGGCCAAGGTGATGGCCAATTATGCCAAGAGCCAAGCGTTTACGATCCACAGAAAGATATACTTCCCCAAAAAACAGCGGGGCGGGTCGATTCATTTCGAACTGGCGCCCAACAAGCACCGCAACACCATCTTTATTGTTGACGAGGCCTCGATGATACCCGATGCGCCCAGTGATTCACGGCTTTTTGGTAACGGCTCGCTATTGGATGATCTGCTGATGTACGTTTATTCCGGTCACAACTGCAAACTGATCTTGATAGGGGATACCGCGCAGCTACCACCGGTACACCTGAATTTGAGTCCTGCATTGGATGCGGACAAGCTAAGGATGAACTACAACAAGGAAGTCATCAATTTGGAATTGGACGAGGTAGTGCGCCAGGCGGAAGATTCAGGTATCTTGGTCAATGCCACCCTGCTCCGGGAACAACTGCAAAGCGAATTTTTCGATTCCTTTCAATTCGACGTCGATCCCTTTAAGGATATCGTCAGACTGGTGGACGGTTATGAGATACAGGAAGCCATCGATTCTTCCTATTCGGAAAACGGAAAAGAGGAGACCGCATTTATCGTCCGTTCGAACAAACGGGCCAACCTGTATAACGAGAGCATCCGTAGCCGGATACTTTTTTTGGAAAACGAACTGGCGGTAGGCGATTATATGATGGTGGTCAAGAACAATTACTTCTGGCTGAAACCCAATTCAAAAGCCGGGTTTATCGCCAACGGGGATATTATCGAGGTGCTCGAGATCTTCGCCATCAAGAACCTGTACGGCTTCCGTTTTGCGGAGGTCCTGGTCAAAATGGTCGATTATCCGGATCAGCCACCCTTGGAGACCGTTTTGCTGTTGGACACCGTTAAGTCCGTCACCGCTTCGTTATCCTACGAAGACGGGAACCGTTTGTATCAAGAGGTGATGATGGACTATGTCGAAGAAAAATCCAAATACAAAAAATTCCAGGCCGTCAAGAACAACAAGTACTTTAACGCCCTACAGGTCAAGTTCTCCTACGCCATAACCTGCCACAAATCACAAGGCGGGCAGTGGGATACCGTTTTCGTCGAGCAGCCCTATCTGCCCAACGGAGTGGACAAGGAGTATCTGCGCTGGCTGTACACCGCCGTGACCCGCGCCAAAAAACGCTTGTACCTGCTTGGTTTCAAAAGTGAGTTTTTCGTCGGGAGCGAATGATCGAAATAAATATATCCATAACTATATCATGCTTATCCATCTGACAGATTACCGAACCATCAAATAAAACATAAGACAATAGGGCCTAGGACGTAAGACGGTTGCTCTGCCCCTTAGAATATACCGCTTTTTCGTTTTTTTAGTCCTTTATTCTAAGTCTTACAGTCCTTAGTAGGGTCTAGGTGTCGAACAAGCCTAAGCTATTTTAAACCCATAAACCAATAAACTCAACAATGACCTCCGAAACCATCATGAGCATTTTCTTGGGCATCGGGCTTGCCGCTTCGGTGGGCTTCCGTGTCTTTCTACCTTTGTTTGCATTGAGCTTGGCCTCGTATTTCGGGTTTTGGGAACTCAATGAAAGCTGGCAATGGATCGGTAGCCTTGCCGCGATCATCGTATTGGGCGTTGCCACGGCTGTGGAAATTTTCGCTTATTTTATTCCTTGGGTGGACAATCTTTTGGATAGTTTTGCAGTTCCACTGGCAGCCATCGCCGGGACGGCCGTCATGGTATCGACCGTTGCCGATCTCGACCCGGTCGTTACTTGGTCGCTGGCGATAATCGCTGGTGGCGGCACGGCTACCGCAATAAAGGGAGCGAACGCCGCAGGTCGAATGACCTCGACGGCCACGACCGGGGGTTTGGCCAATCCAGTGGTATCGACCTTGGAGACCGGCACGGCGGCGGTGGTGACCACCGCTTCCATTTTTGCACCGGTCTTTGCCGCCATCTTGGTCATTATCATCCTATTTATAATATTTAGGATATACAGAAAGATAAGGCCGCGACGGGGGAGGGAGTGAACATTGAGTATTAAGTATTGAGTATTAAGTAGTGAAGAGTGATAAGTGTAGAGTAAAATGTGAGAAGTGAGAAGTGAGAATTGAAGAATGAAGAATGAAAAAAGTGAAGATTAAACAGTGAACAGTGAACAGTGAACATTGAAAAGTGAAAAGTGAAAAGTGGAGAGTGAAAGAGTGTACGGAGAAGAGTGAAAGAGAGAATAGAGGATAGTGCACCGTGAAGAATGTTGCGTCCCGAAACAAGTGGACAAAATCAAAAACCACCGTTAATAGTTTTCCAGTGAAAATAATCGCCATGATTCCCGCCCGCTATGCGGCATCCCGTTTTCCGGCCAAGCTGATGCAGGACCTATCGGGCAAACCCGTTATCCTGCGTACCTACGAGGCCGCGGTAAAGACCGGACTTTTTGATAACGTCTATGTGGTCACGGACAGTAAAGTGATTTTCGACACGATATCCCAGGCAGGGGGCAAGGCCCTTATGAGCCAGAAAGAACATGAATGTGGCAGTGACCGTATCGCGGAGGCTGTGGCGGATATGGAAGTCGATATTATTGTAAACGTTCAGGGTGATGAACCTTTTACCGATCGAGAAAGTCTGGTCGGGGTCCTCGAGGTTTTCCGCAACGATCCGGACCGGGAAATCGATTTAGCCTCCCTAATGGTCAAAATCACTGATCAAGAAGAAATCGATGACCCCAATACGGTGAAGGTCATCGTCGATCAGCGCAACTTCGCGCTCTATTTTTCGCGCTCCCCGATCCCCTATCCCCGAAACCGGGAAATCGAGGCATCCCATTACAAGCATAAAGGTATCTATGCCTTTCGGAAGACCGCCTTGATGGACTTTCAACGTTTACCGATGCTACCGTTGGAAGCGACCGAAAAAATAGAGGCGATCCGCTATTTGGAATATGGAAAGAAAATCAAGATGGTCGAAACGGAAGTATCGGGTATTGAAATCGATACGCCCGATGATCTCAAAAGAGCACAACGGGCATGGAAATAGACTTTAGCCGCATCAAGGTCATCGGTTTGGATGCCGACGACACCCTTTGGGTCAACGAAACCTATTTTAGGGATACCGAGGAAAAATTTGCTTCCCTTTTGGAAGGCTACGAAACCAAAAACCGGATCGACCAAGAACTTTTTAAGACCGAGATACGTAACCTAGACCATTACGGATACGGTGTTAAGGGGTTTGTGCTGAGTATGGTAGAATCGGCCCTGGAAATTTCCAATGGTCGAATCCCCGCGAAAACTATTGCCGAAATTTTAGAGCTGGGCAAAACGATGTTGGAACAGCCCGTTGAGCTTTTGGATGGGGTCAAGGAAGTATTGGACAACTTACAAAAGAAATATCGTTTGATCGTATTGACCAAAGGAGACCTTCTGGATCAGGAACGTAAGCTGGAACGCTCCGGACTCTCCGAATATTTTCACCATGTCGAGGTGCTAAGCGATAAAAAAGAAGAAAACTACCTACATTTGCTGCGTCACCTAGACATTGACGTAGAAGATTTTCTGATGATAGGTAATTCCCTTAAATCCGATGTGCTTCCCTTACTAAAGATAGGGGCACAGGCGGTGCATGTACCTTTTCATACCACTTGGCAGCACGAGGAGGCAAAGGTCAAAGAGGGGGAGTTCGGTTATTTGAAAATAAATAGGCTGTCGGATATTCTGGAGTATTTGAAGTAGTTTTTTATGGAGGTTAAAAAGGATTATTTGGCCCGACCAAGGGCAATCAAGGATGTCAAACCGAAGTTTCGAAATTTTCCGATGGTGCCCCGGGTTGTTTTCGGTAGCGGATGTTTTGACCAGCTGGGCGATATTCTTATGGCAAAAAGAAAACATTCCGATGCACCTTTCATTTTTTTGGTGGATGATGTTTTTGAAGGAACGGAACTGACTTCCAGAATTCCCCGTATCTTCAACGACCAGCTGATATTCATTTCCGCCGATCAGGAACCGACGACGAAACAGGTCGATGTTCTGGTAAAAAGGATTGAAAAAGACTTCGACGACCTTCCCTCGGGCATTGTGGGGATCGGTGGCGGCACCCTGCTGGACCTTTCCAAGGCTGTTGCCATCCTTCTCACGAACAACGGGAGCGCCTCTCGGTATCAAGGGTGGGACCTGGTACTTAAACCCGCTCTCTATCATGTAGGAATACCCACTATTAGCGGTACCGGCGCGGAGGTGTCCAGAACTACCGTACTGTTGGGACCCGAAAAAAAATTGGGCATCAATTCAGATTACACCACGTTCGATCAAGTGCTGTTGGACCCTGATCTGACCAAAGGGGTCGAGAGGGCACAGTGGTTCTATACGGGAATGGACTGTTTTATTCACTGTATCGAATCGCTCCAGGGTACATTTCTCAACGCCTTTAGTCAAAGTTACGGGGAGAAGGCCTTAGAGCTCTGCAAGGAAGTATTTTTGGAAGAACTCAATCCCAAAGAATCCCGGGACAAATTGATGATGGCCTCTTGGCACGGGGGCATGAGCATCGCCTACTCGCAAGTAGGAGTGGCCCACGCCATGAGCTATGGTCTTGGTTTTCTGTTGGGCGTCCGACACGGTATTGGCAACTGCCTGGTATTTAAGCATCTGAATGAATTTTATCCCGAAGGTGTCGCCCTTTTTGACCGAATGTTAGAGAAGCATGAGATTGAATTGCCCACGGGCATTTGCGCCAACTTGGACGAGAACGAGCTCGACACCATGATCTCGGTTGCCATGGGTATGGTGCCGCTCTGGGAAAATGCCCTGGGCTCGGATTGGCGTAATGTCATTACACCGGAAAAATTAGCGTGCATCTACCGGAAGATATAATGACGTTGTTTCGAGTCAAAGACTTTCATTTAATCCTTTTTCTACCCGATTTCACCATTCTACAGCATTTAAAGGTTCGTGTCCATCGATGGTACAACCATTTTTTGCCTTGCATGTCTAGCTACATCTTGAGTGGCTACCGATTGAACAATTCCCGATTTTATTTGATTTTACCGTCCCACCCCGATCGAAAATAGCGGCTTTTTAGGGGGTGGGACCGGTATCTAATGTCTGGTTTCAACTTTTGTCCTTCCTTCGTTAGCAGTAAGAATTTTCTTTTAAAGTAATTAGTCCAAGTTAACAAGATGTTAAAGGCAACCTTGCGAGGTAGTACAGTTCGTCGATAAATTACTGTCATTGAGCGTTTTTGTAGCGTGATTAGCCGTAGACCTTTCTATACTTATGCTTAATATTTGTACCGCAATCTCTATTTCTTACAACCAATTTAGCTTGCCGGACCATTTACCGAACCAACCAAGAATGAAATTTAAAGCTTTCAACGCATCCCTCATACATCGTAATTATCCGAAAGAATGTTCAGTCGAGTATCGGCCGGTGTCGTTGTATGCAGTAGTTTTAAATTCCTTCGTTGCTTTCAAAGTAAACTTCTCCAAGCGTTACCTCGTTAATCGTTCAAATACCATCCCCTTATGAGAAAAATTACGTTCCTCCCGTACTTTTTACTTTTTTCGGCATTGGGCCTTGCCCAGACCCCCTGTTCCCCTGTCAGTCCCCTAGATTGTGCAGAGGTAGAGGTGTCCCTGCCCGTCAATTTCGAATTTAATTCCGGTTCGCCGAATTCTATCCTTGACGGGAGCGGTGTCGGCACGGGATTTACTACGGTTTTGGAACATTCCGAGGCCAGACGGACCGCGGAAGGGGATCTGGCCGTATCCAATCCGGCCCTGAACGGTTATGAGCCTTCCTTGTTGAACGTAACGGGAGGTTTGCTGCAGCTTCAGTCCCAAGCGGGAATCGCATTCAGAAAACCCGGAGGTAGCTCGAACAACAACAATCAGGTCAATACCCTTGGGATCGGGTTGAGCGATCTGGGTGAATCTATTGTAATCAAGACCACCTTGGAGAATATTGTGACCGGGGGGCAATCGGCCCAAGCGGGTATATGGTACGGATATGATGAGGACAATTTTGTAAAATTGAACGTAAATGATAATAACGTTGAACTACGGGTCGAAAGTCAGGGGCTTTCGGGGAACGGCTCGACGGGGTCAGATCAGGTCCAGTTGGACTTAGGAGCATCGGGGAACGATGTCCAGCTCGAGATGATTATCGATCCGGCAACCCTTACTGCAGAGGCCTTTTACACCATAGGCAACGGGACGCGTACTTTGTTGGGAAGCCTTCCCATACCGGCATCCTATTTTACCGGAAGGGATATCAGTGCCACGGGCGGCCAGGATAATATGTCCTTTGCGGGAATCTTTGCCTCCCACCGAAACGGATCTCAATTTACGGCCAGCTTTGACGGGTTTAGCGTTGAAAAGGTAGTGGCGCCCGTAATTCCCGAAATTACCGCTCCCTTCCACCTTAACGTCGCCGGGAACGATTACACCAAAGATTCAGATCTGTTTTTGACAGACACCGAAGTATACCTCGAAGCACAGCAACCCACGACGATATCGAGCACTTCGTATACCCCCTACACTGTTCCCGGCGGGCATCAAGACCTTTACTATCCCCGGCGATACGGACCGGAATTCAGTTATAATTTCCCTATTGCAAACGGCGACTACATAGTGGCCCTACATATGGTGGAGAATTATCAGACAACGGCAAACGCCCGGATCTTTGACGTATCCATCGAAAACACACAGATTATTGATGATATTGATCTTTTTGCCACCTATGGCAAAGGGGCTTTGGCACTTTTGAGTTTTGATGTGGCTGTGACCGACAACGAATTGAACATCGACTTTTTGGCCTCCGTTGATAATGGTATCGTCCAGGCCATCGAAATCCTACCTGTACCGTTGAGCGATGAGACCGATGTGTTATCTTTTGGGCTAAACGATCAGACAGCCGGGGCTACCATCGATTCCGGGGCCCACACGGTCGCTATCGAGGTAGCGAACGGTACGGACCTGACCTCTTTGGCCCCTGTAATTACCCTTTCTGATGGAGCTACTGCTAGTCCCGCTTCCGAAGAAGCTACGGATTTCAGTAACGGAACGGTAACTTATACGGTCACCGCAGAAGACGGAACGACTGCCCAAGATTGGGCGGTAAGCGTTACCGAAGCCCTTCCTGTGAATACGGCTCCGATAGTCGAAAACCAAAACTTCGCGATTGCGGAAGATGCCGCTCCCAATACAGGGGTCGGCACGGTAGCCGCGACCGACAACGACGCCGATGATCTGACCTTCGCCATTACAGCGGGCAATGACGATGGACATTTTGCCTTAGCCTCTGCAACGGGAGAAATCACAAACACGGCGACATTAGATTTTGAGACCGTGCCCCAATACGTGCTGACCGTTGAGGTCTCCGATGGTACTTTGACCGATACGGCCCAAGTGACCATCGATATAACCGATGTTGTGGAGACTTTGCCTTTCGAGGCCCATGTCAATTTCCAGAACAGTGCGGTAAGCCCACCCTCGGGATATGTGGCGGATTTCGGAAAAGGCTTTGGAACCTCGACCCTCGATATCGGTTCCGATTCCTATTCTTATGGGTGGAAAAAACGTTCGGACGGTACGGCGATTGACGTATCCGAAGAAGCGGCGAACAACTCCAACGGGGCAGGACGAAACCGTATCGGAACTGCCTATTCCGGCGCAACCGACCAAGAAAAATTGGAAGGTACCCTGATTCATTTTCAGGGGGATAACATCATCTCCGCAACCGGCGGTAACTTGTCCTGGGCCGGACAGCCCCGAGGCAACGAACTGCTATGGGAGTTGGAGATTCCCAACGGTACCTATGCCGTGACCATCGGCCTTGGCGACAAGGACGCCAACAATATCGATAGTAGGCACAGTGCCACCGTAGAGGGCTACACCATCATCCCGGCCTTTGTACCGAATCCCGGTCAAACCGTGGTCGAAACCATGGTTGTTGTCGTAAGCGACGGTCTGTTGACCATAGACGGCCAGGGCGGTTTTAATTCAAAGATCACCCATTTAGATGTAATTGAAAGTACGGCTACTCCCGTAGATGGTCAACTTGCCTTCGATCCTGCGGAGATTACTGAAACCTTGGAGACCGGTTCCACCGGAAGTTTTTCCAGCACTTTGTCCGGTGCCGGTGCGACCGAAATTGGACTGGTCATTGATGATAATATCAATATAACGGATAAAAACCTGACGGGCACCAACGATTGGTTGACTCTGCCGGCCGCCGCAGCGATTGGGCAGGTTGACTTCACAATTAACTCCAATGAACTTGCCGTTGGTGAGCTTCGGAGCAATACCATAGTCGCCACTGCAAAAGGCTTTCGACCTGCCGAACTGGCGGCGGACCTCACTGCTGCCGCCCCTCCGGCCGTAGAAATCACAACCCCTTACAGAATGAATGTGGCGGGTGGCGAAGTGACCAAGGCGGGCGATACATATTTTGCGGAAGAACTATCTTATTTGGTAGAGCGCGATGGAGTGAGTGAGACCAGCACTAGTACCTATGACCCTAACCCTGGGAACACCGACCTGTACTTTCCGCGACGTTTCAATCCCGATTTTGGATACGCTTTTCCCATCCCCAACGGTGACTATACCGTGGCGGTGCATATGGTCGAGAATTATTTTACCGATCCCTTGGAACGAATTTTTGACCTTAGCCTAGAGGGTGATATCGTGATGGACGACCTCGATCTTGTGGCTTCCTACGGAAAAGGTGTCCTACACATCGCCACCTATAATGTCGAGGTTTCCGACAATGTGCTGAATATCGATTTTAAGGCCTCTGTCAACAACGGAATCGTACAGGCCATCGAAATACTTCCCGCGACCTCCGAACCAGACAACGATTTGGTCATTACCGAGATTATGTTCGATCCCACCGTGGTCAACGATGCTTCCGGCGAATGGTTCGAAATTTACAATCCCGGTACCGAGGTCGTGGATATCGAAGGATGGACAATTGCGGACAATGACTCCGATGCCCACGTTATAAACAATGGAGGGCCATTGCAGGTTGCCGCTATGGGTTACTTGATACTAGGAAATAATTCGGATACCGGCAGTAACGGAGGAACAATCGTCGATTATCAGTACACGGGCATCCTGCTCGCAAACTCACCGGATGAGATAATCTTGATCGATGATGCGACCAACGAAATCGACCGGGTCGAATACGATGGGGGTACGACATTCCCCAATCCCCAGGGGGCCTCCATTGCCCTGAACGATCCGCTGAACGATAATAATGACGGTAGTAATTGGACCACAGCTACGACAGCATTCGGGACCGGGGATTTAGGCACCCCGGGCGTATCCAATTCGGAGAAGGCCAACGAATCTCCCGTTATAACTAGCTTAAATGTCTTAGAGGTCGATGAGAACCAGTTTGTCGTCATCGATGTGGAAACAACGGATGATTCGGACTCCGAAGGTTCGGGAATCAATTATGCGTTCGGCGACGGATTAGACGATGCGCTCTTTGCTATCGATACCCAAACCGGGATAGTGACCTTCTTGACAGAACCCGATTTTGAGTCTCCCGCGGACGATGGGGCCGACAACGTATATAATATCCAAGTGGTAGTCACGGATTCCGGAAACCTCACCGCCATCCAAGACCTTGCTGTTACCGTAACCGATGTCGTCGAGACGACGAATTTCGAGGCCCATATCAATTTTCAGGACAATCCTGCTTCAACCACTCCTCCTGCCGGGTACTTGGCGGATTACGGAAAACAATTCGGCTTTTCTGCGGTAACCTCCGATGGTTCGGACTATGATTTTGGATGGAAGCTATTGGAAACAGGCCTTGCCTTCGATGCGTCCGAAGAAGCACCCGATAATTCGTCCGGCGTAGGCCGTATGCGGCTCGGAACCATCGCGAACTACAATAGCGCTGCCCCTCAGCAAAAATTAGAGGGTACGTTGGTTCATTTCCAAGGCGATAATATTGCCGGCTGGAACGATGGCCAGCCCAGGAAGAACGAACTTTTTTGGGAACTGGAGATTCCCGATGGCATTTATGAGGTGACCATCGGACTGGGAGACAGGCTCGCGGACAATATAGATAGCCGCCATAGTGCTACCATAGAAGGCTACACCATTATTTCCGCCTTTAGCCCCACTAGTACAGAAGTACGAACCGCTTCCATGGTCGTCGAGGTCACCGACGGACTGTTGACCATGAACGGCCTGGGCGGTTTTAACTCAAAGATTACCCATATCGATGTCGTCAAGAGTACGGAGACTCCCGTAAATGGAATCTTGACCTTCACGCCCGCATCCGTCAGCGAAACCATGGAAGCGGGTATCACCGGAAACTTCTCCAGTGAACTTTCCGGTGACGGCGCCACCGGTATCGGATTGGTCATCGACGACAACATCGACGAAACGGCCGGTAACGAGTGGCTGGCACTCCCGATTAAAACCGATTTGGGGCAATTCGATTTTGCTATCGACGCCACCGCATTGGTAGCCGATTATACCCGAAACAATGTAATCATCGCAACGGCCAAAGGTTTCGAGCCTGCTATCTTGGCGGCGGATTTGACCGTAACGGCCGGAGCACCTTCCACTTTTGCCTTTATTGAAGATTTCGACGCGTATGGAACGGGCAACTTGCATGACATTGCTCCCCAACAGTGGTTGAAGGAGAAAACCGGTGATGCGGCCATTCCCGTACTCGCGGAAGGCCTTACCCCGAATACGACTCATTCCCTCGATTTTTCGAATGGCGGGCACGCCCATGATTTGATTCCTTTGACCAATAATCCAGTGGATTTGGAGTCCGGACAGCCCTTTTACTTTGCAACATATTTCAAGGTGGCCAGCGCAGGCGACCGGGTGCGGACCGCCATCCGCATCGACGACGACGCGGCCGGCGATCAATGGGTGCGCGAACAAGTTGCCAACGACGGTTCGGGCGGACTCATAGCGAGGATAGGTCTCGGAAATGCTGGATCGGACAACGGGGTAGTGGCGATCGATTCCGATGAGGTCTTCCAATTTGTTGTCCGGGGAGAATGGGATGGCGCGAATACCATCAACTACTCTTGGACTACCGAACCAAAACTGGTCCTCGAAGAAACGCTGTGGACCAATGCCGGTACACACACGGTTCAGGGAACGCCGAAAATCGGGCGGCTGTTCATCAGTTCGGCCAATACCAATGATGCCCGATTGGGCCCCGTACGCCTTGCGACGGATTATTCCGCCGTGGTCACTGAAGAAATCGATAATAGCCTCGAAATAATTCCTTGTAATCCATTAAGTACCTTGCCTTGCGATGAATTGGAAACCACACTCCCCGTTTCCCTCGACTTCACGGCCGCCAATGGAAATATCTCCGAATCCGGTATGACCATGGTCCTCGAGCCCAGTGTCCGATTGGCTTCCGACGATGCTATCGCCGATGCCAATGTGCCCGGGTACGCACCGAGCCTTATCGCCCAAAGTGCAGCGGGACTTTCCCTTACCAGTACCAAAGGTATCTTTTACAGTCAGTTGCCCGCGCAGGGCACTCCAAGCAGTTCGGACACCAATTCCCAGATGAACGCCCTGGGTACCGGTGTCAGTGCCCCATCTTCAACGTTCAATGTGTCCTCCACGCTTCAGAATCCGGATTTTTCGGTTAGCAATGGTACCAACTCCCAGCAGGCCGGAATCTGGTACGGTCTCGATGAAGATCATATCGTAAAATTAGTGGTGGTAAAAACAGGCAATACCACCCGAAAAGTACAGCTTCAGGTCGAGGATATGGACCAAACGACCAGTGCTACCGCGTACCCCGAACTGAATACTGGGAACATAGGTTCGGATACCGGGGACATTAGCCTTAGGCTCGAACTCGATCCGGTCAGCCTCACGGCCAAGGGTTATTACGCCCTAGGTGGCGGAACGGAAATTTTGGTGAACGAAGGCGGATCGGACGGTTTATCGGTTCCTGCCAGCTATTTTTCCGGAATATCATACGATACCAGTAACCCTGCCGAAACCTTGAATTTCGCCGGAATTTTCACCACCCATCGGAGAGCGGAGGTCGACCAACCGATTGCGGTAGTGTTCAAGGATTTTGAGATTGCCGCGGAGCAACAGCCGTTAGTGCTGGCCTTCGATACGCAAACACTGAATTTTAACGGAACGGTCGGTGAGACTATCGCCCCGCAAACGGTCACGGTCTCGGCCAGTTCGGGAAATCCGACTTTTAAACTCTCGGACGATCCCGATGCCACCCAATGGTTAATTTTACCGGTAGGGACGATTACCCTGCCCGACAATACCTTGGCTTTCCCGTTGGGAGACATTGAATTCGGAATTCAGGAAGGACTGCCCGCCGGTAGTTATTCCACGACAATCTTTGCTACGGATGAGCCTGATTCCGGCTATGCCAATGGCGAATTGTCCATCAGCCTTGAAATTATCGAGCCGACAAACGATTTTGCGGTCAATGTCAATTTCTCCGACCCGGCCACCGCGGCCCCTTCCGGCTATGAAAAAGATGCAGGGGACAGCTATGGCAATAGAGGAAACGGTTATACCTATGGATGGTTGGATGCGAACACCTCCGCACCGGCCGACCTTACAAAAAATGGTCGTAACAGAACTGTCGGTGGTGTAAGTGATTTGAACAATACGCTCATCCATATGCAATATGGAGAGGTTTCGACCAACGCCAACAATGGATATTTGCCGGATGCCAAGTGGGAGCTGGAAGTACCTAACGGAAGTTATTCGGTTACCGTATTCGTTGGCGATCCTGACGTGGATGGTAGCCCTGAAGATACGCCAACGCACAGAATAAATGCCGAGGGCGTGAATCTGGTGGATAATTACGTCCCGACCGGATCGGTAGGCACCAGTACCCGCTTTACCTCGGGCAGTGCAACGGTGAACGTTACCGATGGTAGATTGACCCTCGACCCTCTTAATGGTGGGTTCAATACAAAAATAAACAGCGTACGTATAGTTGCTACCACGGGTACGGTGCAGACACCAAGTGTCGCGGGCATCACTCCTGCCGATGGAGCTACCGATGTAGCTGTCAATGCAAGTATATCGGCCAACGACCTTTTCCTTCCAAATTTCGATGCGGATGGCAATGCCGGTGTGGATAATACGACCATTACCAATGCGACCGTTCGACTGTTCAAGCAAGGAAACTCCACCCCGATCGGCGCTAGTGTCAATGGAACCGGTGGGGGCGATGCCATCAACCTGGTTCCCGACCTTCCCCTGGAAACGAACACCACCTATATCTTTGAGATCGACGGCGTTTTGGATTTGGTGGGGGAACCTTTTGAATTTTTCACCTCTTCTTTCACCACGGGGAGCGGAAATACGGGTCCGACCACGGATCTGGATAATGTTTCCTTTACCAGTTTGGGCGCCGTGGCCACGGGCAGTAAGTATTCGAGCTTGGTCATTGGCCCTGATAATAAGTTGTACGGACTGGTTATTTCCGGGGATATCCATCGTTGGACGATCAATGCCGACGGTACCTTGGCGAATAAGGAAACCTTATCCGCTTGGAAAACGGGTTATGGATCCCGGACTTCCGTAGGGATGGTCTTTGACCCAGCTGCGACGGCCGGCAACCTTATTGCCTACGTTTCGCATGACTCAGGCGGATTGAACGGCGCACCCGATTGGGATGGCAAAATCTCACGGCTTACCGGAGCCAATTTGGAGAATGAGGAACTTTTGGTCACCGACCTGCCCCGTTCGACCAAAGATCATCTGACCAACAGCCTTACCTTTAGGCCGGGTGAACCGAACATGCTCTATTTCAACCAAGGAAGTAATAGCGCGGCCGGAAAACCTGACGGTTCGTGGGGCAACAGGGAAGAAAGTCTGTTAACGGCGGCCACCTTGCGGCTGGACCTTTCCAAACTGCCCTCGACCTTGCCCTTGAACGTACATACGACCCGGAACGCTACGGCCATCAACAATGTGGATGTCAATTCCCCGACCTTGGACGGGGAATACAATCCCTATTACGTGAATGCACCCCTGACCTTGTTCGCGACAGGGATACGAAATGCTTACGATCTGGTCTGGCACTCGAACGGCCAGCTGTATGTGCCCACCAACGGAACGGCCGGCGGTAGTAATGCGCCTGCTTCTATCGATGGAACAAGGCGTCCCGACGGAACCTTATACGATCATTCCAACCCATTGTACCCCGAGGTTTCCGCCTCCAACGGAAACAATGTGCAGCGCGATTGGCTGTTCCGGATCGACCCGAACAGTAGTCTTGGCTATTATGGTCATCCCAACCCGTACAGGGGCGAGTTCGTACTCAACCGGGGCGATGCCGATGTGAACAATTCGGTTTACAATGGCGTCCAGGCCGATGAAAACTATAGGGGTGCGGCTTTTGATTTTGAATTCAACAAATCGCCGAACGGTGTTATAGAGTACCGCAGCAATGCGGAAAATGGAAATTTAAAAGGGGCTCTTTTAGTCGTACGATATAGCGGTGGTAGCGATATCATCGCACTTGTGCCCGACGGTCCGAACGGTGACATTGCCACTTTTAAGGAAGGCATTCCCGGCTTCAGCGGATTTGGTGACCCCTTAGATTTGATAGAGGACGTCAGCAACGGGAACATTTATGTTTCCGATTACGGACGAAGTGAGATCGTACTGCTCAAGCCCAGTAACCAGGCTGCGCCCACTCCTGTTATCGTTTTGAATACCGATGATATTACCGGAGACGCCGTGGTCAATGCTACCTTTACCAAAGAAATTTTACTTTCTAATTTAGGCAACGCGACCTTGGCTGACATCAATGTCCAGCTTACCGGTGCCGACGCCGATCAATTTACGGTGAACGGCGTGCCCGGCAGTATCAATTCCCAGAATTCCGGCTCGTTCGAGGTGCTCTTTACGCCGACCTCCAACGGACCTAAATTTGCGCAATTGATAGTTTCCGGTACCGATGCCGAAACAGTGACTATCCCGCTAAGCGGATTGGGCAAAACCGGATCGGGCGGTAGCAACGAGCCCTCCCTCCAATGGATATTGGATACGCAGTTGGGTGCCGGGGTTGTGAACGTAGGGGATACCGATCCGACCACGAACCTCATCGACCTATCCAACGGAAATAGCTATAACGATATTCTGGGGGATGAAGTGTCCGTACAAAAGTTTGAGCGCGCCATCGATGCCCCCGTGACCCTGGAACTGCTGAGCGTTTACGGTCCTACTGCCATCGACCCCGTCACTGCCTTCGGATGGTACCTCAGCGGTGACGCCTCCTCTACCATTGAACTCTTTACGGTAACCAATAATCCGGCGAGCAATGGGCAGACCTTGAACGCTCCTATTACAGGCGTTACGGAGTTCGATCCCGGAACCGAATCCTTCGGCTTCTACAGCCGATGGCCTTTCTTCGACGACCGTCAACTGTTCAGTGAAGATGCCCTCAACACCTTTAGCGGAGCTATTCCGCACCACGTTCGGGTGTACGAGCTGCCTGGCGAGGACAATGCCTATATCATCGCGACCGAGGAACACGTCTCCGGATTCGACTATCAAGATATCGTGGTCATTGCCAGAAACATCCGTCCCTTTGATGAGAGCCCCCTTGTGGCCTGCTCGCCCATCAGTATTTTGGAATGCGACGAACTGGAGGTCGCCCTCCCCTTTAACCTCAGTTTTGACGGTTCGGAAGGTGGACTCTCCAATACCGGCTTTACGATGGTCGACAATCCTTCCGCTAGGATAACGGCAGACGGACCGGTCACCAACCCGAATGTACCCGGATATGAACCCAGTAAATTAAGTTTCTCCAATGATAACCTGATTATCAATGCCAACAACGGTATTGCCTACAGGACCAATGGACTCGGCGCGGGTAACAGTTCCGACGTCAATTCCCAGATCAATACTTTGGGCGTGGGTATCGATGCCGATACCTATGGAAGCTTTAGTATCGAGACTTCTATCGTAAACCCGTACACCGATGGTAGCAATAATTCCGAACAGGCGGGAATCTGGTTCGGGCTCGACGAGGACAATTTCGTTAAATATGTGGCGAACGTCAGCGGCGAGCTGGAGCTACGCAAAGAAGTAAACGGTATTTCAGAAAACGATGCCACCGATCAATTGAGCCTCCCGGTTACCGGTTTAAACAATAGTACCGTCGGGCTGCGCCTATTTGTCGATGTGGCCGCGAACGCTATGACCGCATTTTATACCTTAGACAACGGTGCTGAGGTCGAAATGGGCTCCATGCCGCTTCCCTCGAGCTACGTTGTGGGCAATACGGCCTACGATAATCTCTCCTTTGCCGGTATTTTTGCCTCCAAGCGCCGGGAAATGACGGCCGACGTCAACTATACTTTCGAAGACTTTTCGATTACCTCGGATAACGTAATCGCTTTTGACCCGATCAAGATCAACTTTTCCCTGCCGGGGGATGTTCCTCCCGCCGGATACTTGACCGATTCCGGACTGGGATTCGGCAATCGCGGCAATGACTACAACTATGGATGGCTGGCCACGGACGGAACCACAGCGTTAGACCTTTCAGATCGGGCCAGAAACCGAGAAGTGTCCGGGGTGGACATTTTACAGAACACCTTAGTGCATATGCAGTTCCAAAATGTCAATCCCGAGGGTCAGGAAGGGATTTGGGAAATCGAAGTGCCGAACGGAAGTTATAATGTATCCGTAGGAGTAGGTGACCCCGATGTAGATGGACAGGCCGGTACGGAACCTTTTCACAGCATCAACGTTGAGGGCGTGACCGCCATAGACCGGTATTCCCCTACGGGAGACGAAGGTGCCGCTACGCGCTTTACTTCCGGTACGGCCACCGCGACGGTAACCGACGGTCGGTTGACCATCGATGCCTCAGGAGGTTTTAATACCAAGATAAATTCCCTGACAATTACCCAAGGCGCAACCGGCGGGCAACCCTTCTTCGCCAACGTAAACCCTGCCGATAACGCCACCAATGTAGCCATCAACGAATTCCAGATTACGGTGAACGTCGTAGTGCCGGAGGACTATGAGTTGGATAAGTCCACATTGGAGGGCAACGTCAATCTCTATGAAGTCGTGAACGGCAATGAGGTATTGGTCCCATCCAATTCCAATGATACGGGCGGCGGCGATGCCATCACGCTGACACCATTGAGCGAACTCAAGGAATTCACCGAGTATCGATTTAGGTTGACCAGTGCTATAGAGGCCAATCGTATCGGTGATCTGGGCGATCGTTTGAACTTTGCGGACTTCGTGTCCGACTTTACTACCGGCGACAGGGGCACTTTGACCCCCTTGGATCTTACCGGGGTGGAATTCACCAAAATACAGGGGGGCGCCACTTTGGGCGAGGGTACCGTGAACCAGCGGTTCTCCAGTCTTGTCGTGGGTCCTGATGGAAAGCTGTATGCCAGTACCATCGGTAATTTCGCATCCGATGGCCAGATTTATAGATGGGATATGGCTACGGACGGTACCCTTGAAAACCTGGAGATCCTTTCTCCCCAACTTCAGGGTGCCCCGCATCCGGTAAACGGCGCAAGGAACAACGGTGATCGCCTGATTATCGGTTTTGCCTTCGATCCCGCGGCAACTGCCGATAACCTGATCGCCTATGTGACCCATAGCTTCGCCTCGGAAACCAATGGTCCGGAATGGGACGGGGTGCTTACCCGTTTGAGTGGACCCGACCTTAGCGTTGTGGAAGACCTTATCATTCACCTGCCGCGCTCTTCGAAAGATCATTTGACAAATAGTATCGCTTTCGATCCGCAAGGTGTAATGTATATCAATCAAGGCAGTAACTCCGCCGGGGGGCAACCCGACGGCAGCTGGGCCTTTAGACCTGAACGTTTGCTATCGGCGGCCGTGCTGAAGCTCGAATTGGACAAATTACCGGCGACCTTGCCTTTAAGTGCGTTCACTACCGATGATATCGGGGTTATAAACAGCGCCTCGACGGCCAGTTTGACCATGAGCGACGGCACTTACAATCCTTACGCGACCAACGCCCCCTTAACCCTGTTTTCAACAGGCGTGCGTAATGCCTATGACCTGGTATGGCATAGCAACGGGTGGCTGTACGTGCCGACCAACGGTACCGCCGGTGGCTCCAACACGCCCGCTACCGCCGATTACGATTTGGCCAGAAGGATTGACGGCTTGACCACGGTGCCTTCATCTCCCGCTACCAATGGTAATGAAACCCAAAAAGACTGGCTCTTTAAGACCCAGGGCGGATCGTATCACGGTCATCCCAATCCGTTCCGTGGAGAATTTATCCTGAACCATGGTGGTGCGCCATATAGCGGCGTACCCGGACAACAGGAAACCAGCCATGTCGATGTGGCCAAATATCCCGATAATTTAGGTCCCGATCCCAACTACAGGGAACCGGCCTACGATTTCGAGTTCAACAAATCGCCGAATGGGGTTATCGAATACCAGAGCGATGCTTTTGGCGGCAAGCTTCAAGGGTTATTGATGGTCGTGCGCTTCAGTGGGCAAGATGACCTGCTGGTCATGCAGCCCGAAGCCAACGGAAACATTGGCAATGTCAATGGTGACGTCCCCGGTCTAGGCGGCTTCGACGATCCCTTGGATGTGGTCGAAGATCCGGTGACCGGAAATATATATGTATCCGAATACGACCGTAACGGCAACGGCACGCCCAGATTGACCCTATTGAGAGCTACCGTACCGGCTACCACCGGTCCCGCCATCGCGGCCACTCCCGAAGAATTGATCTTTGAGATGACCGTGAATAACGACGGTGACAACACCGACACCAAAACGGTCGAGGTCACCAATGACGGGAACGAGGTGCTCAATATTTCGAATGTTTCGATCACCGGTGATTCTGCCGCGCAGTTCGAACCCGTACAACCTGCAGGAGCCCTTGTCATTAATCCCGATGAGAGCCAAGTATTCACGGTAACCTATACCCCAGCTTTGGATAACACCAACCTGGGCTATCAAGAGGCCGCGCTTACCATAGCTAGTGATGATCCTGAAAATCCGAGCTTCTCAATAGGACTTCATGCCTTGAAGAAGGCCGGATTTGAAGGCGGGGAAGAACCCGCCCTTCAAGACGTGGTCGATGCTTTGGGTATAGGTATCGACGTAGGATGGACCGGCTTGACCAACGGAACCAATCCGAACCCCGTTGGTGATGAGTCCGAGGTCGAACTTTGGGTCAAGGCGACAGATGCGCCGATCAATGTCACCCCCGTAGGTCGTTATTCCCCCGGGGAAACGCTTCCCTTCGGATGGTACACAAACGATAATGGCATCGTAGTCACCAACGAAGTCGGAATTTTGGCGGATGGCATCGAGAACGCACAGACCTTGTTCCCGCCCATTGCTTCCGGCGATGCTTCCTTTGACCCGCAAGGTGCCGTGTTCGGTTTCTACGTGGAATCCAACACCTTCAATAGGTTAAGCTATACCGAAGATGCGATAAATGCTACGCAGACCGGGGGAGTAACACATAGAACCAGAATCTATCCCATGGCGGATAGGGACGGAAATCCCATCGAAAATAGCTATCTGATTGCTTTTGAGGACGCTTCAAATGGCGATTATCAGGATTATATGTTTGTCATCGACAATGTTATTCCCTTTGAAAGTGGACTTTTGGCCTTGGATTTCGATAAAGAAAATCTTGACTTTATCGCCTCCATCAATCAAGAGAATGTACCCGTCCAGCTCACCACACTTTCCGGAAACGGGGGCATTACCGCGCAGGAAATCGACCTTCAGGCTTCCGAGCCATGGGTGATGCTGTCGGACAATTTCGAGCTAGGTACTTCCTTCGAAATAGGCGTGGATGTGTCCGGCCTGTCCATCGGTTCCTATCAAGCCGATATTACCGCCTCGGCACCGAATTATAATGATGCCGTACTAAACCTGTCGCTTGAGGTGACCAACGAACTAGTGTACACCTATCAGTTCAATTTCCAGGATTCAGATAATTCGGAAAATTCCCCGGAGGGCTATATCGATGACATCGGTGCGCCCTATGGCGAACAATCTACCCTTTTGGGTGATTTGACCTACGGCTGGGTGCTCCCGGGAACGCTTACCCCTGCAGATGCTTCCGTCAACGGAAGAAACCGCGATAGCGGCGCCCAAGACGGCGTGCTCTTGAAGACCTTTACCATTATCGGACATCCGACCCCGGCCAGTTTCCCGCAACGGGACTGGGTGGTCAATGTGCCGAACGGTACCTATTCGGTCAACATCAGCGTAGGGGAACGCGACTATTCGAATAGCAACCATATTTTGGATGTCAACGGGGTTACCGTCCTCAGTTTTGACCAGGAGAACAATAATCCCGACAACCTGGTGTATTTCGGGAATACGAAACGTGTAGAGGTTACCGACGGCCTTTTACGGCTATCCTTGAACCCGCAAGGCTATAATGCCAAGCCCAACTACATCCGCTTGGCACCGATAGATAGCTCCCTGTTGCCGCCAACGATCGCAGCAACCTTCGGGGGCAACGAAAGTGCGCCCGATACATACCGGGGCCCGGTCGATATCGCCTTGGAAGCTACCGATAACAGCGGAAGCGGTGGAATCGCAACTCTGGAGTATGCGTTAGACGGTAATACCGCCCTGACCTACGATCAGCCGATCCCGGTAAGCGGAATAGGTCAGCACACGCTAGTCGTCACGGCCGAGGATAACAACGGCAACACCACCGAAAGGACCTTTAACTTTACTATCGAGGCCGCAACGGGAGCCCTGTTGGCCATTGAGAATATGACCAAAGTGCCGGGCACCGATAGGGGATTCCCTGCCGATGATTACTATACCTTCCATAGGTTGGGCACGCCAGGGCAGGCCCTCGTTCACGATGCCAACGTCATGCGCTTGAACAACACGGGCACCGGGGAGCTCATTATCACCGATGCCATCGTTTCCGACGCCAACGACTATACCTATGAGGTGATGGATGCGACAGGGTCTGCGGCCACCTTACCTATCACGATAGCCGCAGGAAGCTTTGCCGATCTTGATATTACCTTTATCGGTACCACCGGCAACGGCAATAATGGAATATTTGTAGAGGATATTCAAATTGTTTCGAATGCCGACAATGCTCTGGCGAATACCGCGGTGCTTCACGGCGCCTATTCCCCACAACCGGAGGGCGGTGATGAAATCAATGCCCAAGAGGTGTTCGATGCCTTTGGATTCCAATCCAGTATGTTGAGCATTGTGAACGACGAGGGCACGATTACGCCCCCGAACAACATTTCCTACCGACCAAGTTCAAACTATCCAAACCCTGACAATATAGACGCGGGGTATGAAGGAGATTTGATCTTATCGGATAATTTTGTCCAGGCCGACCCGTCCAAACCGGTAATCGGGATTCAACTATCCGCTCTGCACGGTGGACCCGGATCTAACGGGGCCAAATTCGTCGCGGTAGATGGAACGAACATCGTCGGGGGAATGAGCTTCTCCCACGATTCCGGGTATTACCAAACCTTGCTACCCAAAAAGGGTGCGGAAATCAATTTTGATACCACGAGTTCGATTAACGGTCCTTTCCGTATTGCGGTAGCCAACTATTTGAGCAGCGGGGGAAACAATATTAATGGAAATCGGCCGGATCTTCTGGGTCTTCGCATCTATAAGGTCATTGATCACAACGGCAATATCATACCGAACGAGTATATTGTTCTACAGGATTTTGTTCAGGGAGGTTGTGGTGCCGGCTCGGCCAATTGTGATTGGAACGACAATACGTTCTATTTTATCAATATCCGTCCCGAAGGCGTACCGACCGCTCAACCGGCCGATGCCTATCTTGCTAACGTAGAGGAAGCCCTTGAATTGGATATTGCACAATATTTCGATAAAGGATATCCTGGTAATAGTCTGTCCATCACGGCCACGGTCGCAAACGGAGCACTTCCGAACTGGTTGAACTTCGATCCGACGAACGGAACGCTTTCGGGAACCCCGCCGGTCGGTACTACCGGAAGTGTGGAAGTGGACTTCGATGCCGTTGATCCTAACGGACTAATGGCCTCCACAACTTTGACCATCAATATCAACGAGGCACCCATCGCGGTCGATGACGAGGTGACCACTACACAGAACGTGGCCATACTCCTCGATCAACTGTTGGCCAATGATTCCGAACCGAACGGACAGAACATCCTGATTACAACGGTCGACACGCCCCTCAATGGGACCGCTGAGCTGCAGACGGACGGACTATCCGTTCTCTACACTCCGGATACGGGCTACGTAGGTTCCGATAGCTTTACCTATACCATTGAAGACGAAACCGGACTATCGGCCTCCGCCAATGTGTTCATCTCGGTAACTCCTGAGAACCAAGCCCCGACTGCCCTTATCGTCACCAGCATCAACGAAGGTCCCGCCGCCTTGTTCGTCACCTTTACCGGCAGCGGTTCTACCGATGAAAATCCCGGTACCCTAGTTTATGAATGGGATTTTGGTGATGGTTCAGGCACTTCTATGGATGCAGATACCGATTATACGTTCACTTCAGCCGGAATATACACCGTAAGTCTCAAGGTAACCGATGATGAGGGACTCTTTGACGTGGAAACGACGACTATTACGGTTTCCACACCGCCCAATACGGCGCCGACCGCCGTGGCAAGTGCATCGCCGAACAGCGGAAATCCATTACAGTTCGGTTTTGACGGTAGCGGTTCTAGCGATTCGGAGGGTACGGTCAGCTATCAGTGGAACTTTGGGGATGGGAATACGTCGTCAGAGGAATCGCCGAACCATACCTACGCGATGGCTGGTACCTATGATGTGTCGCTTACGGTGACCGATGAAGGTGACTTGACCGATTCCACGACCCTTCAAGTGGTGGCCGAAGAGCCAGCGACCGGCGGTTTTGCCCTGCGCATCAATGCAGGCGGACCCGATGTGGTCCATGAGGGACAGAACTATATGGCCGACCAGAATTTCGTCGGCGGCAAGGTATATGCGAATACCAGTGCCCAGGTACCAGTATTGTACCAGACCGAGCGCAGTTCGGTACCAAAAGCTTTCGCGTACAACATTCCGGTGGAGAACGGCACTTACCAAATTACCCTGCATTTCGCGGAAATCTACTGGGGAGCCACCGGGGGTAGTTCGGGAGGTACCGGTAAGCGGATTTTTGACGTAACGATTGAAGATGCGACCGTGCTCGATGACTATGATATCAACGCCGATGTGGGGCCGCAGACCGCAGTGCAGAAGACCTTTGAAGTGATCGTTTCGGACGGAATCTTGAATCTGGAGTTCGACGCGACGAGCAGCGATGGTGTTGATCAACCAAAATTGTCCGCAATCGCGGTAATCGGCATCGAAGACCCTGTGGCGGAATGTGAATTGCCCCAGGAATGGACGAACTCCGATATCGGAGCGGTAGCGGCCAACGGGGATACGTGTTACGAAGCGGGCCGATTCGAGGTCAGCGCCTCCGGTGCCGATATTTGGAACAATGCCGATGAATTCCACTTTGTCTACCAAGAGCTGGAGGGCGATGGGGAGATTATTGCCCAGGTCCTCAGCTTGGATCCCACCAGTGTCTGGGCTAAGGCCGGCGTTATGATGCGTAACGATATGGATGCCAATTCCGCTTCCACGATGATGATCATTGCGCCTAACCCACAGAGTCTTGGTGCCCCTGGATACAGTTTCCAGCACAGACCGACCAAGGGCGCAACCATGGGCGGAGCCAATTTTACGGCACCTGCCTTGGTGCCCGGCGGATTCCCTCATTATGTACGAATGGTTCGCTCCGGCAATACCTTTACGGGATATGTTTCCGAGACCAATGGAAACTGGACCGAGGTCGGGTCGACCAGTGTCGCTATGAACGAAACCATTTTTGTGGGCTTGGCGACTACCTCGCATAACGACGGAACGCTGACCAATGCAGTTTATGATAACGTAAGCGTTACCGAAGCGATAGCCCAAAATCAAGCTCCAACAGCTTTGATTGGGGCAAATCCGTTGAATGGAATTGCGCCACTGGAAGTAGTTTTCGACAGTTCCGGTTCGGACGATGACACGGGTATCGTTTCTTATGACTGGGATTTTGCCGATGGTACGCCCATGGTTTCAGGTGCTGAAGTCAGTCATACCTTTACCACGTCTGGCACGTTTGAAGTAACGTTGACGGTCGCTGATGCCGAAGGTGAGACCGATACGGACACGGTTACGATTACGGTCGATGAACCCAATCAAGGCCCGATAGCTTCGTTTAGCGCTACTCCGATGAACGGGCAAGCTCCGCTCTTGGTCGCTTTTGATTCGAGCAGTTCCAGCGATGATAACGCCATCGTGTCCTATTCGTGGGATTTTGATGATGGAAACGTTTCGATCGAAATGTCACCAAGCCATACCTTTACCATGGCCGGCACCTACGACGTTACCCTAACGGTCACCGATGCGGAAGGCCTTACCGATGTCACAACACAGCAGATCATAGCCGAGGAACCCGTGACGCCGGATTTCGCCCTTCGCATCAACGCGGGCGGACCAGAAGTAGTACACAATGGAGAAACCTTCGAGGCCGATCAGCATTTTGTCGGCGGAAAATCCTATGTCAATACCAGTGCGGCCCTGCCGGAACTCTATCAAACGGAGCGTAGTGCCTTGCCACCGAATTTTGACTATGAAATTCCATTGAGCAATGGCAATTATAAAGTCACCTTGCATTTTGCGGAGCTATTCTGGGGTGCCAACGGTGGATCTTCCGGGGGTGTCGGAAAACGTATATTCGACGTTGTAATGGAGAGCAATACGATACTCGATGATTACGATATCATTGCCGACGTAGGTACGGAAACCGTAGTTACGAAGACCTTTGACGTAGTAATCCAAGATGGTACGTTGAATTTGGCCTTTGACGCTGCCGGTAGCGACGGTAAGAACGAACCGAAGCTTTCCGCTATCGAAATCGTTAGCGAGGGTGTTATCAATGCCGTACCGACGGCTGTGGCCAGTGCGAATCCGTTAACTGGAGAAGCGCCCTTAGAGGTAGATTTCAGCTCCAACGGCTCCGACGATGACATGGACATCGTATCCTATATGTGGGATTTCAAGGACGGTAATACATCGACGGATCAAAACCCGCAGCACACCTTCGCTACCCCTGGCAATTACGATGTCAGTCTGACCGTAGCGGATGCAGAAGGTGCTACGGACGAGACAACCTTGACCATAATGGTCGAAGAGCCGGTTGTCAATGATTTCGCCCTGCGAATCAACGCCGGTGGACCTCAGGCATCCTACAACGGGGAAACCTTTGTGGCAGACACTAATTTCGCCAGCGGTAAATCGTACGAAAATGCGAATGCGAACGTACCCGACCTATACCAGACCGAACGAAGTGCGTCGCCACCTACCTTCGCCTACAACGTTCCCGTCGATAACGGCAACTATCAGGTGGTGCTCCACTTTGCCGAAATCTATTGGGGCGCTACGGGAGGAGGCTCCGGTGGAACTGGACAACGAATCTTCGATGTGTCTTTGGAAGGCAATACCATTCTGGACGATTACGATATCAATGCCGATGTAGGTTCGGAAAGTGTTGCAATCAAAACCTTCAACGTTACGGTTAGCGACGGAGTGCTAAACTTGGACTTCGATGCCGCCGGTAGCGATGGCGTAGATCAGCCCAAGGTATCCGCCATAGAGATATTGGGCGTCGGATCGATGCAGCTCGACCCCGTGGTAGATGCGGGCGCCGATGTCGAGGTGATCTTACCGACAAATGGTTTTGTTTTGTCCGGTAGCGGAAGCGATCCCGATGGGGGCACAATCTCCTATCAATGGACCCAAGTTGATGGGCCCGATACGGCCTTGATGACCAACGCCAATACCTATGAACTGACCGCAGAGGTGCTGGTCGAGGGTGACTATACCTTCCGACTGACCGTAACCGACGACGAAGGTGCAACCGCGTTCGATGAGGTAACGGTAACGGCCACCACCGGTGATTTTGAATCGGTATGGTTGGAAGCGGAATGTGCCGATGTCGGTCCAGGATGGAATACCATAGATGATGGAAGTAGCTCGGGCGGGCAATATGTCATGCCTCCCTCAGGCTTTAATTCTTCCAGCTCCGCAATCGGAAACGCCATCGTGACCTTTAACTTTTCGGTATCCGCGGGTACCTACAAGATATTCGGTCGCGTGAGAACTCCCAGTGGTACCGAAGACAGTTTCTGGGTACGGGTGAACGGTGGTCCGTGGGTGAGATGGAACAGTATTCCCGCCAGCAATGCATTTGCATGGCATAGGATCCATCTGAACGAGCAATTGAGCCAGCCACGTAGCTTCGAATTCATCGATGGCGTGAACCAGATCGAAATCGGCCATAGGGAATCCGGTGCCGCGTTAGACAAGCTCTTTATCACCCAGACCGACGATATTCCGACCGCATTGGGCGGTACATCGACGAACTGCGATGGACCACAGCAAACTTTTGATCTGAACGAGGTGACCGACAATTCGGGTAACGCCAACAAAACGGTTCCTGAAGATTTCAACGCGCCGGTTCCGAACGAGGTAAGCATGTTCCCGAACTCCGCGAAGTACGAGACACAGATTACGATGTCGAATCCAGAAGCGGATATTACGAAGCTGTACGTTTACGATGTTTCGGGACGTCTGCTCCGGAGCTACGAAGGCTTGGAACTAAAAACTAGTCCCGGTGCCTATCTGCTGCAGGTCTCTAACCTTGAAAACGGCGTTTATCTCTTGAGAATGGTGGCCAGCGATGGCAACGTCTTCGATGAGAAATTGCTGGTACGGCGTTGATGTATCGATCTGGCAAATTGACCAGCTGACCAAAAGCCCGGAGTCTCGAGATGAGACTTCGGGCTTTTTTATTGCCGTGAAGATTATGGGAACGGGGGAAAAGATGGAAAATTGGAGGCGAACCGGTGTTAGGAAACCGTTCCCCCAACGGCTGATTTATAGCTGGGCAGATAGAAAAAGTGAAAAAAATCGGGAAGGCAAACCAGCTTGTGGGTGTCGTTTACTCCTTCATCGAATGGTACACGTTCTGTGTATCATCTTAACGATGATAAATAATTGATTTTAAATATTTTAAAAATTTAATCTTTTAAATTAGTTCGTTATTTGTTCGATTTTAAAATATTAATCTAGTAAACAACTTAACTTTACAAGACCAATAAACATATTATTCCTTTTTCATATCCCATATAAAATAAAGTTACTTTTTTATCACAATAATAAGAATCCCTAATTTTTTGGTTGTAGATAATAAACCAATCCTATTGCAACCAAAACGACTAATCCTGCAATTATAAAGGGATAATAAAAGCCACCTGCCAACAACCATGTTCCCAACACAGGTCCCAAAATCTGTCCGATACTGTTCGTGGAGCTTTGAATGGAAATATTACTTCCCGTATCTTCCTTGGATAACATAGAGACCGCCGAAAGCAGGTTTGGGGTTACCATGGCACCGCCACTGGCAAATAGTATTATCATGCCATATACAGATAGCTCATTTTGTAAAAAGGGGAATACTACGAGCGATACCCCTGTTATCAATAAGCCTAACGTGATTTGCTGTTTCGAGGTCATTATCTTTTCCCCATAAGTAGCAAAAACAGGCTGTAAGACTGCCATCACAGAACCGCAAAGCATAAAGCCAATACCGACTTGATTACTATTGAACGCTAATTCATCCTTGCCATAAATTGAAAATACGGTTTCAAAGAGGGTCACAACAAATTGCATGACAAAAGACAGTGCTAATAGTACCATAAAATAATGACTAAAGGAGAAACTGAATTTTGTCGATTTTTCTCTGATCTTGGTCGCAACGGCTGTATTCTTCAACCATTTTACAATTACGAGCAACACGATAAAACCTAATACGGCTGCAAAGAGAAATGGAACCGAAAATCGGTTAAAATGAAATACCCAAAAAGAAAGTTCCCAATGTATATTGGTCTGGGATAAGAGGCCGCCCAAAACAGGGCCGAAAATAACACCAGAACTAATTGCAACACCTGACCATGCCATTATTTTGGTTCTTCGTTTTTGCGAGGTTATATCACTTAGATAGGCATTGCTTACAGGGATGACAGATGAAGTGAATATTCCCCCTAAGATACGGGCGGCATAGAGCATGGCAAGCGAAGTGGCCAGTCCGGTCAGCAAGTTCATTGCTATAAATCCGATAAGGCCCACTAGAATTATGGGCTTACGACCATACTTATCCGAAAGTCTGCCCCATACAATTACGAATATGAGTTGGAATAACGGATAAATGCTGGTCAACATGCCGATATGGAAGTTAATCCGGTCGGCATCTAAATTATCCTTTAATGCCAGTATTTCGGTATAGTAGGGGAGTATGGGCAGCAGTATCCCGTACCCTAGCATAACGACAAATAAACTTAGCAGAATCAAAAATATCCTGCCAAGTTTTTGTGGCTTGTCCATTTATTTCTTCGCAATTTTCCTCTTTAGTAATTGAGCGTTGATGGCCACAATGATAGTAGACAGGCTCATAAAAACAGCACCGACCGCCGGACCTAGGACAAATCCTGAAGAATACAAGACTCCAGCTGCTAAGGGAATAGCCACAACATTATAACCGGTTGCCCAAATCAGGTTTTGGATCATTTTGTTGTAAGTGGCCTTGCCGAATAAAATCAGGTTGGCTATGTCCTGCGGATTACTGTTGACCAGAATAATATCGGCGGTCTCTGCGGCAACATCGGTGCCCGAGCCAACTGCGATTCCCACATCGGCCTTTGCCAGTGCAGGTGCATCGTTTACCCCATCGCCGGTCATGGCAACAAATTCTTCTTTGTTTTGTAATTGCTCTACGATTTCAACTTTTTGGTGGGGCAAAACTTCGGCATAATAACCGTCAAGCCCCAGTTTTTCACTTACTGCCTTTGCGGTCTTTTCATTGTCTCCTGTTGCCATGAGTACTTTTATATTGTTCTTTTTGAATACTCTAATCGCTTCGGCGGATTCCGGTCTGATCTCATCGGCAAGGGCGATATATCCCACCAATTTTCCATCGATAAGGACAAAAACCACCGTTTCCGCAGCATCGCTGTAAGCATCTTCTGGAATGGTTATTTTTTCATCCCGTAAATAACCGGGGCTTACCACTTTTATCTTTTTGCCCTCTACAGTCGCTTCAACACCTTTTCCGGTAATGGAATTAAAATTTTCAGGTTTAGGGATTGTTATCTTATCCTCTTTGACTTTTTTGATAATGCCAACTGCAATGGGGTGTTCGGAACTTTGTTCTAGGGCACTGGCAAGCCGTAGGACTTCGTCAGAGGAATAGTTATTATCTACCGATTCTATACGGGTAACGCCAAAATCTCCTTTGGTCAGCGTTCCGGTCTTGTCAAAAAGCAGAGCGGATATTTTTCGGGATTCTTCAAATGCCGTCCTGTTGCGGATCAATAATCCGTTCTGTGCAGAAACTGCTGTGGAAATGGCTACCACCAATGGAATGGCAAGACCCAGTGCGTGAGGACAGGCAATGACCATAACCGTAACCATCCGTTCCAAGGCATATACAAAGGGGAAGCCCAATACTAGCCAAACAGCCAATGTGCCAAAACCAATCGCCAATGCAATATAGGTAAGCCATTTGGCAGCCCTATCTGAAAGGTTTTGCATTTTGGATTTTGTTTTTTGGGCTTCCTCGACCATGGTTATCACTTTATTTAGATAACTATCCTTACCGGTATGTTCCACCTTGACCTTTAAACTACTGTTCCCGTTTACCGAACCACCTATCACTTTGTCGTTCAGTTCTTTTTTTACAGGTTTGGATTCTCCTGTAAGCATCGATTCGTTCAAATAACTGGAACCTTCTACGATAATACCGTCCGCAGGAACTTTCTCTCCTGGTTTTATCAGGATCAGATCACCTTTCAATAAATCTTCCAGTGCTATGTCCTCTATCGTATCGCCTTTTACGAGGTGTGCTTCGGCGGGCATCATACTAACCAATAGCTGTAAGGCTTTAGAAGCTCCCAGAACACTCTTCATCTCTATCCAATGGCCTACGAGCATAATAGCTATAAGGGTAGCCAGTTCCCAAAAGAAATCAACACCTTCAAGACCAAAAACGGTAGCCGAACTGTAAAAATAGGCCACACTTATAGCCATGGCAATCAGGGTCATCATTCCCGGGGCACCTTTTTTTACCTCAGACCAGAACCCCTTTAAAAATGGCCAGCCACCATAGAAATACACTATGGACGATAGCGCAAATAGAATGTACGGATTGCCCGGCAGCAAAAATTCATAGCCGAAAAATTCCTGGATCATCGGCGACAGAAATAGAATAGGTATGGTAAGTACCAAGGTTACCCAAAAACGTTTTCTAAAGTCAGCGATCATCATCTTATGGTGGTCATGACCCATCTGCCCATGTTTCGGATTATGGCCTGAATGGTCGTCATGGCTCATTTTGTGTTCCTTATCCATGGCTTTGGTATGGCCATGCTCGGTTTTTTCGGCCAGTGAATCTTTCAATTCGGTCTTTTTATCTACTGCCTTTTCCTTTGCGGAATCCTTACTTCTTTTGCTATGATTGTGCTTGTGATGCTCGTGATTTTCCATGTTCTTTATTTAAGTGTTATCGTAGTTTTTTTCGCATTTCTTCGGAGATGTTCTGTGCATATACCCCATAGGCATCGACTAGAGTGCCCTTGATTCCGTCTTTGGATGAAATTGCATACAGGATGCTGTTGTCATCGGTACTGCTCATTCCTTCAAAGCGGTGCATTTCATCCACCTCAAAATCTTCGGGATTTATTTCCAATTTTAGGGCGGCACATTCCAAACAGTGGGGGTTGAGGTTGAAATCATAGGTATACCCTCTATTTTGAAGTGCGTTTATCGCCTCTGAAAGTGTATCGTAACTCTTCATTTTCTTTGTTTTTATTTATAGATTATCGTAAAATAGCTGCCATCGTTTTCTTCGAATTTTTGAAAGGACAGCAGCCCTTTTTTCGATATTTTTTCAAGTACCGAATACTCAAGTTCCTTAATGCGTATACCCCACGTATAGGCTTTCGCCGTGAGTTTTGAATTGATTTGGATTTCCTTTGTTTCAGGATTCAGCTTTCTGTCAAAAATGTTGATCTTACTTTTTGAGCCGAAAAAATCCAGTAATCCCGAATCAAAACTTATTTCGAGTTCAACATCTTTCAAATTGTCCATGTCGTATAAATCCTTGAAATTTTTGGAACTGGTGTTTATTTCGGTTTCTTTTGATTTTCGATTTGAAAATGGAAATGCCATTACCATAACGCTCGATGCTTCTGGCCGACAGCGATAGGTGGTGGAGTATTTATCCGTTGATTTCCCATTTTCATCAAAGAATTCGGTTTCTACCTGAATTTCATAATATCCATCCGTTTCTATTAACCCTCCCGCCTGAAAGGTTTGCTTATTAAGAAAAGCGCCATTTTCATCATAATTTTCCCTTACGACCAATCTGTCGGCGAGTTGGCCTATAAGCATTTCTTCTTGTGCCTGTGAAAAAAAGGATGACAATAAAACGGTCAATATGCCAATGGTACTTTTCATGTATGGTACATCAGTTCAGTTACTTCTTTGGCAATGATATCACTCAAGTCAATGCCGTTGGATTGATGTGGAATTGTATTACACGTAATGATATTCTCTACATTGGCATCCCAAAGGTCTTGATAGGCATTTCCGGAAAAAACGGCATGTATACCTATGCATATTGCTGGTTTCATTCCGGCATTTTTCAAATGTTCTGTGGTTTCTATCATAGTCCGGGCCGTAGATATAATATCATCCACCAAAACAGGTGTGCAATCCTCATACTTGTCTACATCGGGAACGGAAACTTCAACATCACGATCGCCATGGCGCACCTTTTGCAATACGGTAAACGGAACTCCGGCTTTTTCCGCCACATCGGAGACCCATTGCTCGCTTTCGGAATCAGGGCCTATTAATACCGGATTGTGTATATTTTCCTTGATGTATTTGGAGATGGCATCCGCGGCATGGATAACCCTATTCGGAATATCATATACCTCGCCTAAAGAACTTATGCGATGCAAATGGGGATCGACGGTCGTGATACTATCGGCAAAGCCCGAAATCAATTTTCCAAAATAGGTGGAGGTAACCCCCTCACCTTCGTTAAAAACCTTGTCTTGGCGCATATAAGCCAAATAGGGTGCCACCAAACAGGTACACATTGCCCCCAATGATTTGGCCGTATGGCTCAAAAAGTAAAGTGGCAACAACTTTTCATCGGGTTCGTGAAGGGTACAGACCATTGCCACACATTTTCCTTTCACATCGGAAAGGATACGGGTATAGGATTCGCCGTCGGGAAATTTACGTATCGCACATTCCCCGATTTCAGCATTCATTTTCTTTGCCAAGAGTTCCGTTAGTTCTTGGTTGCCGGGAAGGCTAAACAATATCGTTTGCATAAGTTCTTTTTATTGGATTGTAATTATATCATCATGATTCTCATAATATTCCAAGGCATAGTTCAGTTCGCCATTTGTTTCCGCGTGGAGTATATAGAGCAATTCCCCCTTTTCTATCTCATCGCCCAACCGGACGTTCATCGAAATGCCTGCCGATTTGGATTGTGGCGCCCCCGATAGCTTTGCAAGTTTTGCAATCTTTCGATTGTTTATTTTTTTGACCTTACCACGTTTAGGTGCATGCATCTCAAATTGGTAAGGGGCAACATAGGTTTTTGAAAATCTTCCTTGGGCCTTGCAGATGGCCTCGAATTTTTGATAAGCTTTTCCGTTTTCCAACAATTCTTTCGCTGTATCAAGGCCTTTTCCTGTTTCCACTTTTTCCGATAGTTCCAAGAGGTGCCCCGCCAACAATAATGCCCGTTCTTTTAGGTCTTGTGGCGCATCCCTCTTATTCTGCAAAACACTTAGCACATCAACCGCCTCTAAATTAGGGCCGATACCCCTTCCCACGGGCTGGCTGCCATCGGTAATGACCACCTTTATTTTAAGCCCTACTGCATTGCCTACGGCTTCCATATGTTCCTTGAGTTTTTGCGCGGCCTCTTCACTGCGCACCTTGGCCGTTTTCCCAACAGGAATGTCGATGACCACATGGGTAGCACCTGCAGCCGCTTTTTTGGACAGTACGGAGGCGATTAGCTGGCCTTCGCTATCAATATCGAGTGCTTTCTCGACTTTGATAAGAATATCGTCCGCTGGGCTTAATTCCGCAGTGCCGCCCCATACCAAACAGCCGCCCTCCTGTTCCACGACACGTTTGATTTCTTCGCCAGAAAGGGTCACATTCGTCAATACTTCCATGGTATCGGCCGTACCAGCAGGCGAGGTAATGGCCCGTGAGGACGTTTTGGGCATGGTCAACCCGTAAGCGGCGGCAATTGCTACAACGATAGGTGTAGTTCTATTGCCCGGCAACCCCCCGATACAGTGTTTGTCCACCACTATTTTCTTCTTCCAATCCAGTTGTTTTCCCGAGGTAATCATTGCCTTGGTAAGATCCGAGATTTCATCTAAATCCATTCGGTCGCCTGCACATGCTGTAATGAATGCCGATAGATGGATGTTTGAATAATCCCCTTCGATGATATCCGTAATAATATCCGTGTAGGCTTTGTAATCGAGTCTTTGATTATAAATTTTCGCCCTTACAAAACTCAATGATTCAATGGGTTCCAAATGGGATACATATAACGTTTCGCCGTCAGATACGTTGAGTTTTTTTGCTGCTATTTGTGACAGCCCTATTTCGCCCTGCCTAAGTACATCCGAAGTAATGATATGGAGGCTTGCAATTACTGAGGTGCTCATGTTCGATACCCTTATTCGGGTCAATGCCTCAAACCCTTCTGAAATACAGACATGACAATCTTCTCGCATATACACAACGTTTTCATTTTGCGTGTAAATGCCTAGCGATTTGTATTTGAGGATGTTTGATTTTTTTTCCATTTCCATGTTATTCTTTCGTAATTTCTTACCTACTTTAACTTTTCGATACCATAGAGTTGAGGAATTTCACTATTCCAACCATAGGTTTCCTTGATTCCCTGTTTTAAGGCCTCGGCCCCTTCTTTTTCGCCATGAACTATAAATATTTTCTCTGGCGGTTCCTTTACATCACTCAACCAATCCAACAATTCGGCATGGTCTGCATGGGCCGAAAGTCCTTCAATCTCGGCCACTTGCATTTTGAAGGATACGGTCTTTCCATACACTTTTAATTCCTTTTCTCCTTCCAATAATTTTCTTCCACGGGTACCTTCCGCTTGATAGCCAACAAAGAGTAAGGTGTTATCAGGATTTTGTGCCTGGGTTTCCAGATAGTTCAACATTCTGCCGCCTGTGAGCATTCCGCTTCCGGCAATGACAATTTTTGATTTATCATCACTTCTCAGTTCCATAGTTTCACGGTAGCTGCTAACAACGGTAAAGTGGGAGCACATTTTGTCACACTCGTCATCTTCCAACCTATGCCAGTCCCGCGTTCTGTGAAATAGTTCCAAGACATTGGCCCCCATGGGACTGTCCATTATCATGGGGACTTTCGGAATTTTGTTTTCTTTTAATAGCCTCCAAAATATCAACATCATCAATTGGGCGCGTTCAACCGAAAAACTTGGAATGAAAAGACTACCGTCCCGTGTAAGGGTTTCGTTGACCAATTTTTCTATGAGAGGGATGGCCTCTTCCTCTTCGGGATGGAACCTGCCACCATACGTTGATTCCATAAACAACACATCCGCCCTTTTTGGCTTTACTGGGGGATACAAGAGCAAATCGTTTGTTCTACCAATATCCCCTGAAAAAACGAATCGTTTACCCTGCACATCCAATTCAATATGGATTGCCCCGAGAATATGCCCGTTATACTGAAATCTTGCTTTTACGTTCTTTAACAGGGGGAGCCACTGGCCGGGCGGTACTCCCTTGAAATACAGAATAGTCTTTTCAACATCCTTTAAATCATACAAGGGTTTTGCCGGATCGTGCTTTGAATACCCTTCCTTATTGGCACGTTCGGCTTCTTGCTCTTGTATTTTGGCACTATCGTTCAATATAATCTTGGCGATGTCCAGAGTGGGGTAGGTGCCATAAATGGGTCCCCTAAAGCCTTGCTTTACCAACCTTGGCAGATAGCCCGTATGGTCCAAATGGCCATGGGTAAGCAATACGGCATCAATTTCGTTGACGTTTACAGGTGGATATTCCCAGTTTTTTAAGCGTAGTTCTTTGATCCCCTGAAATAGACCGCAATCGATAAGTATTTTTCTATCCCCTGTGTCCAAAAGATATTTGGAGCCGGTAACAGTACCGGCCGCTCCTAAAAAATGGATATTAATAGTGCTATCGGTCATAATTCAAGTGTTTGGTTGATGGGTTTCGCATAGACTTTGTGAATCCGCTAGAATCTTTTTTCGTCTGGCCCCATCAATCCCAACTTTTTTCAACACATCGGGATTGTCCTTTATTTCCCTACAGAGTACGATTTCCTGTTCCAACAATTTCGATTTCTCCGATTTGGTAATCGTGGTCAGTGAGGTTAAGGGATGCAGGCCAGCTTTGTCTATTCTATCCTTTAACGCTCTTCCTTTAGGATAATCCCAACTGGTCAGCATCAACCCGACACAGTTTCCATATTGCATGGCATCGGTCGTAAAACGGGTATTAGTGTACACACCGCCTTGATGTGATTTGTTTTTGTGGCTTTCTTGCTTTTCCCATTGCTTTTGGACATCCAAAAATCTAGATTGGATGTAGAGCGGGATTTTCACATTGCAAAACCGTCCTTGGTCACTATGGTATTTGCATTCAATCATAAAGTGTTTATTCTCCTTTTGGGCAATCACATCCACTTCGTGCTGTACACAGTTTCCTTGTACGATCACCCCGACTTTTGCATCAAAGCCTTCGTGCTCCAAAATTTTGCCAACAAATTTTTCAAAGGGATAGCCTGATGGCCCCAGTTCCATTAGAGCTTTTTTGAGCTTGTATTTTGAAGCACTAACCCTAGACCTTCTCTTTAATGTGTTAAAGGCCATTTGATATATCTTTTTGGTAGTCATTCCGTCATGAACTTTTTTATCAATATCTTGAACTATCTCTTTGACCAACAATTTATCGGCACCCGCCCGTTCTAATGAACGTATCACTTTTTCTATTTCAAAAGGTGCTTTCTCGCCGCTTGCCTTTATGATATTTATCTTATCCATTGATGTGTATTTTTTTAATATTGGCCAAAGCGAAGACGATCAAGAAAAAACTTAAGAATATTTCGAGCATAACAACGAACCGGGCTACATCGGACGTTGGAATTATATCGCCGTAGCCCACCGTTGAAAAAGTTATCACACTGAAGTAGAAAAAGTGGTACAAATTGTACAGGTACGAATTTGAATAATCGGGTACGCCTTCAAATGTAGAATGGCTGAATTGAAAAAGGCATGCATAATCAGTCGCAAAAGAAAAAATACTTATGATGATTATCAAACCAAAAACCCATAGCAATCGCTCCAATGAATGACAAATTTTTATCAATTTTGATAACCGTTTTAAAGTGGTCATCGTAATGACGATGGTCTTACTCAATGCTGCTGTTACAATGATAATGTGGAATGGCAACGATTTATGATCGACCATTGACATTAAAACAACATACAGGATACCAATACCCAAAATAGTAACAAGGGGCAAAATCGTTCTTCCCAACAATAATTTGTAAAAGGGTTTTTCTCGTATTTGAAGTAAGCTTCCCGACATTTTGATATGGTTTATTTAAATTTTAATCGTCATTACCGGAAGCGTGGAATGATTTGCCACACCCTCTGCGATACTTTTGGAAAACAAGCTTAAAAAACCAGTATTTCCATGCGTGCACATGGCAATCAAATCAGCTGGTTCATAGGTTAAGAAGGTATTGATCCCCGTTTCTACAGAAGGTTCATTATTGACGAACATGGAATAATTTTTCAGGTCTGGGAACTTTTCAAGGAAAGTTTTAATCGGATTTAGTCCCGCTTCGATACTATTAGTATCCGTTTTGGTATTGACGCGCAATAGACGGATATGTGCATTACATTTGTCAGCGATGGAGATTACATGCTTAAAGGCTTCACTTACATCCTCTTCAAAATCAGAAACGAACACGATATTCTTAAATGGAAATGAAACCTCTTCCTCTTTGACCACGATTACCGGCACATCCGATTTTCGTACTATTTGCTCAACGTTGCTACCGAACAATTCCCTAACCGTGCCTTTGGTGCCACTGCTCCCCGTGATGATAAAATCATGGTCGAAATGCCCCGAATGTTCTAAAATATTACTGGTGCTTACCTGATATTGCAAGAAAGTTTGACATTTTAGATGTTCCTTTTCGGCCTTCCTTTCCAGCTCGCGTAAAGCGGATTTTGCACTACCGATTTTTTTTAAGGTTTCAGGATACCGTTTTTCCTTTTGCTTGTCCAGATTTACCCAATCCACAGGGGTCTGTATCAAATGGAAAAAATGGATTTCGGCATCAAAAAGTTTGGCCATGGCTATTCCGAGATTGGCAGCTTTAGTGCAGTTTTCGGAAAAATCTGTGGGTACAAGTATATTTTTCATTCTTTCTAATTTTTTGGGTATAATATTTATTGTGCTGTGTAACCCCCGTCGATTACCAATTCGGAGCCGGTCATGAATTTAGATTCATCAGAGGCCAGATATACTACGCCATAACCTATGTCATCGGGTTCTCCCAAATGTCCGACGGGGTGTAAACTTTCCAATTGTTTTTTACCTTCTTCTACATCACCTTGGGCTTTCAGAAAATTTTCTACCATCGGTGTCCAGATATAAGCTGGATGAATAGAATTGACCCGAATCTTGTAACCTTGTTTGGCGCAATGGAGCGCAGCAGATTTGGTAAATATGGTAACACCGCCTTTACTCGCATTGTATGCTGGTAGATTGGGGTCACCAATAAGTCCTTCGATAGACGAGAAATTGATGATTGAGCCGCCCTCTCCGGTCTCTTTCATCCCCTTGATGCCATATTGGGTGCCTAAGAAGGTGCCGTTCAGATTTATATCCAAAAGGTTTTTCCAATCTTCAAGGCTAACTTCTTCTACCGTTCCACCGAGTCCAATACCTGCGGCATTAGCTACGACATGTAGCTTTCCAAATTTTTTGAGCGTAGTTTCGATAACCATTTCCCATTGATTTTCTTTGGATACATCCTGTTCAATGTATATGGCCTCACCGCCACTATTCCTTATGTGTTGAACTACCTCATTTCCATTTTCTTCATCTATATCGGTTACAACTATTTTTGCTCCTTCCCGCGCCAACAAAATAGCACTTGATTTTCCTAGGCCGGAGGCACCTCCCGTGACAATGGCCACTTTATTCTTTACTCTATCCATATTTTAAGTTTATATAATTATTGTGTTCGTATTTTTTTCTTAATTAAAAAACTTCATTTTCAGAATTCTTTCCTTTCTCAAAGCAATCCAAATTGTAGATTGTGGTCTCGGCAATATTTGTCAATGCCGTGTCGGTCAGAAAAGCCTGATGGCTGGTTATCAAAACATTGTTGAAAGTCATTAGACGCGCAATGACATCATCTTGTAGTATTTCGTCCGAGCGGTCTTCGAAGAACAATCCTTCTTCTTCCTCGTAAACATCCATTCCAAAATATCCGATCCTACCCGTTTTCAATCCTTCGATGACGGCTTTGGTATCCACTAGGCCCCCTCTACTCGTATTGATTAGCATGACCCCTTTCTTCATTAAGGCAATATGGTCATCATCGATCAAATGCTTTGTTTCGGAAGTCAAGGGGATATGAAGACTGATGATATCGGATTTGCTACAAAGCGTTTTACAGTCCGTATATTGGACTCCATAGTCTTTGACCAACTTCTCATCCTTTTCAACATCATATGCCAGTATCTTACATCCAAAACCATGTAGGATTTTTGTCAAGACGGCCCCGATCTTTCCCGTTCCTATTATTCCGGCGGTCTTGCCGTTCATATCGAAACCTATTAATCCGTTTAGGGAGAAGTTCTGCTCCCGAACCCTGTTATGCGCCCTTGTGAGCTTTCTGTTCAGGCCTAGGATCAGAGCCAACACGTGTTCGGCCACTGCATAAGGAGAATAGGCCGGAACTCTTGCCACCTTTAGGCCCAGTTCATTTGCTCTTTTAATATCCACATGATTGAAACCTGCCGAACGAAGTGCTATATATGCTACCCCGAGATCCTTTAGTTTTTCCAAAACAGGCGCCGATGCATCGTCGCCCGTAAATAAACATACGGCTTCAGCATGCTGTGCCAAGGAAACCGTATTTTCAGATAATCGTACTTCGAGCAGTTTGAGTTCATGCGTATCATTGTTCGCAGATTCCAAATACGGTTTTTCAAATTGATGGGTGCTGAATACGGTCGTTTTCATCTTTTATGTGTTCAAAGTTTTCAATAATTCATATAGCTCTTCATTTACCTGATGCTGCTTTACCACGCTGTCAAATGGGGTAAATTTTAGTTGGTTATCAAGGATTCCTGCCATTACATTTCTTTCACCATTCATGAGGGCGGTTACGGAAGCTGCCCCGAGCCGTATGCCCAACATCCTATCAAGAGCAGACGGATTACCACCACGCTGTACGTGACCCAATTTTGTAATGCGCAGATCTACTTCGGGGTTCAATTCCTTAATTTTTGATGCTGTAATTTCAGCCCCCAGTTCATCGCCCTCGGCAACAACTACGATAAATGCATCTTCACTTTCATAATTTTTAATCTTATCAAGTAAACGGACGAAGTCCTGTCCACTTTCAGGAATTAAAATAGCATCCGCACCGACCCCCAATCCGGCATTAATGGCAATGTACCCGCAATCCCTGCCCATTACTTCGATCAAGAATATGCGGTTATGCGATTCTGCCGTATCCCTGATTTTATCTATATTATCAATGGCTGTATTAACCGCCGAATCAAAACCAAGGGTAAAATCGGTACCGGCCAGATCGTTGTCTATGGTGCCGGGAATCCCCACAAAGGGTAGTTCACATAGTTCCGAAAAAACAAGTAGACCTTTAAAAGTGCCGTCGCCACCAATCGCTATTAAGGCATCGATTTTGTTTTTCAAAAGGTTGTTCAAAGCAAGTTTTCTTCCCTCCAAAGTCAAAAAACGTGAGCTTCGTGCCGTCTTTAATACGGTACCGCCCCGATGGACAATTTTTTGCATTTCATTAGGTTTCAACTTTACAAAATCGCCGTCGATCAACCCTTCATAGCCTCTGCGGATACCGCTTAATCTTATATTGTTTATTTCGGCAGCTTTTGAAATGGCGTACAGTGCTGCATTCATTCCAGGGGAATCGCCTCCAGAGGTAAATACGCCTATATGTTTAATATTTGTGTCCATAGTTCAATCTTTGTTTGTTAAACATTCATGTCATCGGTCATTCTTTTCATTTTCTAGTTTTTAAACAGTGGAATACTCTTCTTGATTTTTTAATACGCCATCTGAGCCTATGGCCGGCTGATTTCCATAAAATCGATTGAACACCATACAGGCGGTAAGGTCTCCGGTAACGTTAACTGCCGTCCGGAACATTCCCAGTAACCGTTCTACCCCTATGATTATGATAATTCCCTCGGCTGGTATACCTGCACCGGACAGTACAGAAGCCAAAATCACTACGCCCCCTCCGGGTATTGCCGGAGTACCAATGGAAGCTGCCACGATGGTAACCACTACCACAATGACATTCAACAATCCCATTTCCAATCCATAGGCTTGGGCAATAAACAGGGTGGTTATGGTCTGATAGAGTGCCGTACCGTCCATATTTACGGTAGCACCAATGGGTATTATGAAATTGCTAATGGTAGGATCCACTTCCAGTTCTTCCTCAGCCGTTTTAAGGGAAAGGGGCATTACTGCGGCGGAGCTGGTGGTGGAGAATGCAAGTAGTTGTACATCCCTGATCTTACGTAAAAATTGTAACGGATTCCCCTTACCTAAAAGGCTTACACCTATAAGGTAAATTACCACCAACAACAATAACCCTATCAAGACGACGAGCACATAAAAGCCCAGACCTGAAAGTGAATTCAGACCGACACTGGAGGTCAGCTGTGCCATTAATCCGAATACGGCGACTGGAACCAACAACATGGCCCACTTGACCACGGTCATACAGATTTCCTGTATGGCACTCAGCAATAATTTTACAGGTTTTAGCAAATCGTCGGGAAGGGACAACACGGCAACACCTATTATAATGGTAAAAATGACGATACTCAACATTTCGCCACTTACCATGGATGCCAAAGGATTGTCGGGCAACAAATTTGTAATAGCATTTGGAATATCGTTTATCCCGAATGATAATTCAGTGCTTTCGGAAGTATTGGCCAATGCCTCCTCATGATCCTCAACGGCCTGTTGATGTAGATACTTACCAGGACGAAAGATTAAGGCAAGGATTGTACCTATGGTTACCGAAATAATTGTTGTGGATATAAAATATAAGAGCACCCCACCACCCAACTTTTTCAGATTCTCCTTGTCATTACTTGCTATACCTGTAATGATGGAGGCAACGATCAAGGGAATCATGATCATCTGAACCAATTTGAGAAAGAGCATGCCAGGTAGGGCCAACCAATTGCCAAGAACATCGGCAGTGCTTTTGGTTATCCAACCATTTTGGGGACTTAACAACAGTCCAAGACCGACCCCAAGGAACAGTGCAATGATAACTTTTAGCCATAACCTATCTTCCACCAATTTTTGCAGGTAGTGGTTAAGTGATTTCAGTGATTTTATTTCCGTATCGAACATTCCTGATTATCCATTATGCTATGGTTACTTTCTTCTCTAAATAAACGCCCTGTACGCCATGTAACAGTTCAACCCCCTCTTTGAACGGTCGCTGAAAAGCCTTTCTTCCCAGAATCAGACCGGATCCTCCGGCCCGTTTGTTGACGATTGCCGTAATAATGGCTTCGGTCAGGTCGGATTCTCCCTTGGAGCCACCTCCCGAATTGATCAACCCAATTTTGCCCATATAGCAATTTGCCACTTGTAACCTACATAGGTCAATGGGATGTTCCGTGGTCAAGGTTTCATACATGGCATCGTTAAATTTGCCGAATCCAATATTTTTGAATCCATAATTGGTAGTTGGCAACTTTTGCTTGATGATATCCGCCTGTATAGTAATCCCAAGATGATTGGCCTGTGAAGTCAAATCGGCCGATGAATGATAGTCTTCCGTATCGGTTTTGAAAGCTTCGTTGCGGGTGTAACACCAGAGAATGGTGGCCATTCCAAGACTGTGTGCTTCCGCAAAGGCCTCGGAAATCTCCCTCAACTGCCGATTACTTTCCTCGGAACCGAAATAGATGGTCGCACCGATTGCCGTTGCACCCATGTTCCAAGCTTCCTTCACTGTACCGAAGAGCGTTTGGTCATATTTGTTCGGATAGGTCAACAGTTCGTTGTGATTTATTTTTACGATGAACGGAACCTTATGCGCATATTTCCTAGCGTAAAGGCCGAGGCCCCCAAAGGTCGAGGCCACCCCATTGCAGCCAGCTTCGATGGCCAATTTTATGATATTCTCAGGGTCAAAATAATCGGGATTCTTATAGAAGGAAAAAGCGGCACTATGTTCGATGCCCTGATCTACCGGAAGAATACTCAGATATCCGGTTCCTGCAAGGTTGCCGTGATTATAAAGTTTAGATAGGCTTCCGAGGACCCGTGTATTCCGGTCGCTGTTCAAAAATACCTTGTCCACCACATTTTTTTCAGGCAGTTGCAATTCGTCTTTGGTTATTTTCTCGCTCACGTGGTCCAGATAGTGGGATGCTTTATCCCCCAAGAGTTCCACGATATGTTCATATGTTTTCATTGTCTTTTTTTTTAACTGATTCCCAAACTTTCGTTGGTTTTGACGATGGATTTTTGACCATCACTTTCGATACCTGTCAATGCCCGTATGGCATCAATAGTCTCAGGAATTACGATAGCTTGGTTGTCTACCACATAGGCATAAAACAGTTCGTCGCCCACGACTTTGAGCATGTCTTCCCAAAGGGCAACTTCGTACATATCGCCCCAAGGCCGTCCCATATCCAGATACATTTCCTTGATTGTATTGTTGGAGACCAGCCCTTGATCGTAGCGTATCAATTTGATACGGGTCGAGGTTTTAAGGGCAGCTAGTACTTCCTCTTTGGATGCCTTTTTCTTTAGCTTTACGTTCCAGTAGTGCATATGGCTCAAAGTTTGGGGTACTTTTACCGCCGCTGTGATTACATCGAGATCGGGATCTACACTTTGGGCATCCGGACCTTGGTGGCTAGGGATTTCCTTTTCGGGAACCATGGTATTCATAATGCCTCCCAAATGGCTTTCCCAAGGGTCGGTGGCCCTTCTTAACAGAGTGCCCCTTGCATAATCGAGCAAATCGGCTCTTTTTAGAGCGGTCAGTGTTCTTAAGATGGATGTGGTATTGCAGGAAACCACTCTTGTCGAATCCAAATCTATAGCCGATTCATAATTATTTTCGGCACTAAAGGAATGGCCTGTGGTTTCATGTTTTTCCCCACCTTGAACGATAAATTTGATGCCTTCTTTCTTATAGGTTTCAACATTTTTAGCCGCAATTTTTTTGGGGGTACAATCCACAACCAGATCCACCCGTTCCAAGAGTTCTTGCATAGAACCTGCAACGGATATTCCCTCCGATCGCATTTCTTCATCGGCTTCCTTGGTTGCGGCAAACACTGCAAAACCTTTTTCTATGGCGGTCTGTATGCGCCAATCGCTAATGATGTCGCATACCCCGACAAGGTTCATATCGTCCTGTACTTTTAAGGCATCGGCCACTCTCTTTCCGATGACACCGTATCCTATTACTGCTATATTTTTCATACTCTTTGGTTTTTTAACTGTACATTATAAAATGCCGCTATAAGTGCTCCGATCAACCACCCTATGATAAAGGTCTGAACGATGCCTATAGCCGCTTCCCAAAGGGGTACATCCATTCTAATGATATTTGTAGTGTCCAACCCGTGCAGCAAACTGTTGAAGAAATCTATTGTTCCCTCACGGCCGGCCGTTAACATTACTACCATACAGCCCAGATATACCAATGCTCCTGTAAGCCCCATGGCAAAACCTAATTTTTTTATGTTGATTCGATTCATGATTTTCGTTTTTTGTTATTTATCAGATTCCAAAATTTTCTTTGATTCCTCATATTCTTCCTTCGAGATTTCGCCTTTGGCAAATCGCTTTTTAAGAATATCGTTTGGGTTCTCGTTCTCGTTTTTCCGATAAGGAATGTCGTATGGGACAAAGAATATCCAGACTAATAGGATCAACCATACGATCCACCATATAAAGTGCATACCGCCCCAGTGTCCGTCGAAATAATGCATAGTTTTTTGTTTTAAATGTTAGTACTTATTTGTTCTAATCTATTTCGGTTATTGTGTAACCGTCAAGCTGATCGAGTTGTTTTTGCAAATCATTTATTGAAAGATTCTCGTTCATATTGATTTTGGCAACTCCTTTTGGACTCAAGAATATTTTCGCCTCATCTATAGCCTCATGGGCTTCCAAAACCTTCTTGACCCTTGTGATGCAGCCTCCACAGCTTATCCCGTCTATTTGAAACTTCTTTTTCATCCGTTTTTCGATTTCAATGTTGGTGCTGTTCTTTGCCCTTGTCCTGTTTTTCTTCACTTTTCCTTTTCAGGTTATCCTCTGTTAGACCATGACTGTGGCCACGGTGTCGCATTGGCATTAACAAATGCACGGCAAACATGATTACGATAAAAGTGAATAGGGTCAGGTTGCCTTTGATTCCGAATGCGGGAGCGAAAAAAATTAGCAATAGGGGTAGGCCACATCCGATGACCATCCATAACCAGTGATTTTTCATGGTTCTGTATTCTTTTAAATTAAACTTTAGTGATTTTCAGAGTGATCGGTACTGGAAGAACCCGATGGCATGTTACCCATCATTCCATTCATGTCCATTCCCTTATCTTCCATCATTTTCTTACAAGATTCCATACAGTCTTCGCTCATCATCCCTTTTTCGTGCATCATTTTCATCATGTTGCCCATCATCTTCCCGTCCTTCATCATATTCTTAATCATCATACTGTCTTTCATCATCATCTGAATACCGCCTGCCTGCATCATGTTTCCCATCATTTTAGTATTGCCCTGCATCATTTGCATTGCATGATCGCTTTCTTGCATGTTGTCCATAAAACCGGTCATGTATTTGTGGTTGTTCGCAATGGCATCAAAAATTTCACTTCGTGTTTCGGAGTTGTCTAGCATTGCGTTAACGTCAGTTTTCTGGTTGCAACCATGTAAGGCAAACAACCCGATCGTCAAAAAAAATAGTGTCGCTGTTTTCATTGTACTTGATTTAAGGTTTACTTTTTAATTGAATTTTATTTGCTCAAATCGCCTTTGTTCCGTTATCGGGTTCAATATTCTTTTTATCACTAAAAGCTGTGAGTGCGTAGTGTTTGTAACAGCAAGCACTCAGGATAAATGTATGTAACCGTCCGAACCTTTATCTGCATAACTTTCTTTCTTATTTATATAATTTCGTCATAGAATTTGCGCTCCCAATCTTCAGCATTCTTATAATCGGTCATGCTTATACCCGTGATGTTCTTGAACTGCCTCGACAGATGGTTTACACTACTATAGTCCAGCATATAGGCTATATCCGAAAAGGTATACTGTTGAAGCTGTATCAGTTCTTTTACTCTCTCGATCTTAAGTTTGATGAAATACTTTTCAATTGTCGTGTTTTCGTTTTTTGAGAACAGTTTGCTTAGCGTTTTATAATCGCGATGTAGTTTAGAAGCCAAATGCTCGGAAGTCTTTTCCTTTAAATGGGCGGGCAAATCATTGATGAGTTCGATCAAAGTGATCTTTACTTCTTCCACTAGCATATCCTCTTCGCTCCGTGCGATTTCAAACCCGTTTGTGTGAAGTACCTCGGCCACTTTACCATCAATTTTGGTATCGGCAAGGTTGAATGCGCGCACGGTCAGTTTTCCGAGTTCAAGGGAAAGTACTTCGATATTGATTTCTTCAAGTTCCAGTTTTATAACTTTCAGACACCGTCTACAGACCATGTTCTTGATCCAATAAATTCTAGTGGATTCCATATATGAAAATGCTAATGTTCTTAACTAAACTATAAAGCCGTCGGAAGATTGATTATCCGATTAAATACAGGTCGAAAAAGGTTGTCGCTAGAAAATGGGTGCGACAATAGATAACCAACAACGGACTGTTGGCCAATGGGAAGCACAGATTAATACAACATTAACCTGCTTAAATAAAAATCAAATCAAGAAAGTTTCGTGAAGTACATTTAGGTCCCGTTCAATCCAAGGCGGATCGTAGTCAAAGAAGGGTACTACATTTTTATCAAGGTTTTCAAATAGATTGACATAAGTATAGAAGAAAGTGTGTAAAAAAACTAAGTCGTGGATATTTTGTTCAAAATTGGTTTTCTTTAAATTATCCTCGCCTTGTTTTACAAAGGTCTTATTGCTGCAACAATCTTTTGCCCCAATAGAACATTTTCTTGAAGAATTTTCTGTTGGTTGGATTTTTTCAGCACAGGACTTTGCCTTACTGAAAACCGCCATGTCCACTAGCTTGTCGCAACAAAAATGCATCTCCGCAGCAAATGACGTAGTGGCAAAAAGCACTGCGAAAGCTAATGTAACGGACAATATTTTGTTCAAAATGCGGTTCAATTTTTTAAATTGAATAAGAATTGTTCAACAAGGGGCAACTTTCCTTCGCTAATAATTAACTGAAATTTAGTCAATTATGAATTAATTTTCAACCCCTCCGAATACAAAGGTAAAAAATATACAAAGCGAGAACATGATTTAAATCATGTTGGAAAGAAATCAGTTCCATTAGCCTTGATTCTACAAAAAAAACACGAATTTTCAATACTAAAATTGTGTTAAACAAAAATGACCTGTTAAAATTGTTGTAGTTTTGCATATCGAATGAAAAAGAGTTTTTTCAAAATATCGTCTTTTGTAATGGCACTGGTAGTGTTGTTATCGACGTTCTCCTTTGCCGTTGATCAGCATTATTGTGGCGATGAGTTGGTGGATTTTTCTTTTTTCGGCAAAGCGGAATCCTGTGGTATGGATATGCAACAAGCCAGCGAATCACATGACCATAGTTTGGATAAAACAAGTTGTTGCGAAGATCAAACCTTGGCCATTGCAGGCCAAGATGATTTAAAGGTTTCATTTGAAAAACTAAGCACGGAGCAACAACTCTTTGTTGTTTCATTTATATATTCTTACATAAATCTTTACGAAGGATCCGATATGAAAATCGTTCCTTTTAAAGATTATTCCCCCCCTCTACTGATACGGGACGTTCAAGTTCTAGATCAGACTTTTCTGATTTGATTTTTAAGTAATTGACCATTTAGGCCCAACATATTTTTGTTCGGGTCAAGCTGTTTTTGTTGAATTTTCAACTTGAATTTCCAATTACTTAATTATCCAAATCATGCTAAATAAGAGCATAAAGTTTCTCATAGAAAATAAATTAGTAGCGGTCTTGCTTCTGGTCCTTTTTGTAGGCTGGGGAATCGTAAATGCACCCTTTGAATGGAATACCGGTGCGCTACCTAGAAATCCGGTTGCTGTTGATGCCATTCCCGATATTGGGGAAAATCAGCAAATCGTATTTACGAAATGGGACGGTCGCTCCCCGCAGGATATCGAAGACCAGATAACCTACCCGTTGACCACATCTTTATTGGGCATTCCTGGCGTAAAGACCATTCGTAGTTCCTCAATGTTTGGCTTTTCGAGTATCTATATCATTTTTGAGGAGGATATTGAGTTCTATTGGAGCCGTAGCCGTATCCTTGAAAAATTGAATTCATTACCGGCAGGATTGTTGCCGGAAGGTGTCAACCCTGCACTGGGACCCGATGCAACAGGATTGGGCCAAATTTTTTGGTATACACTTGAAGGCCGTGATAAGGATGGCAATGTTACCGGAGGTTGGGACTTGCAGGAGCTTCGTAGCATACAGGATTTCTATGTGAAATATGCCCTTTCTTCGGCGAGCGGAGTTTCCGAAGTGGCTTCCATCGGGGGGTATGTTCTGGAATATCAGGTAGACGTAAATCCAGAATTGATGAAGCAGTACGGTATCGGTCTGCAACAAGTCGTAAAAGCCGTAAAACAGAGTAATAGGGACATCGGTGCGCAAACATTGGAAATCAATCAGGCCGAATATCTGATTCGCGGACTGGGTTATGTCAAATCATTGTCTGATTTAGAGAACGCCGTGGTTACTTCGAGCGATTTTACCTCGATACGTATTAAGGATATTGCCAGGGTAACACATGGCCCGGCTACCCGAAGAGGAATATTGGATAAGGAAGGTGCAGAGGTCGTTGGCGCCGTGGTCGTGGCGCGCTACGGTGCGAACCCAATGGAGGTCATTAATAATGTAAAGGAAAAGATAAACGAACTCAGTGCGGGGCTTCCTTCAAAAGAACTTAGCGACGGGACGACATCGCAACTGACCATTGTCCCTTTTTATGATAGAACCGAGTTGATTCAGGAAACACTTGGAACGCTCGATGAGGCATTGACCTTGGAAATACTGATTACCATTTTGGTCATTATCGTCATGGTCTTTAATCTAAGGGTGTCCATTTTGATTTCCGGACTCTTGCCGGTTGCAGTGCTGATGGTCTTTATAGCAATGAAACTTTTTGGCGTAGATGCCAATATCGTAGCACTGTCGGGTATCGCTATCGCTATTGGCACCATGGTCGATGTAGGGGTCATCCTCTCCGAGAATATTATACGGCATTTGGATGAATCCGATGGTAAAGAATCCATCAATACAGTTGTCTATACGGCAACAGCGGAAGTGTCGGGTGCCATTTTAACGGCGGTAATGACCACTATTATCAGCTTTATTCCGGTCTTTACAATGATCGGGGCAGAAGGAAAGCTCTTTCGCCCATTGGCCTTTACCAAGACCTTTGCATTGACAGCATCCATTATCGTCGCCTTATTCTTGATACCACCCTTTGCAGCTTTTCTGTTTCGTAAAAAGAGTGTAAGAAATACGCTGGGCTATGGTGTCAATGGGGTGCTTATTGTTTTGGGTATCCTTGCCATTGTCTATGGCTCTTGGTTAGGGTTGATACTGATAGCCTTTGGTGTGATAGGTCTATTGAAATATCCCGAATTGGCCTCAAAAATTTCATCGGGATTCTCGATTTCCGATAAGCGTGCCAACTTAATCAATATCATCATTTCGGCCTTTGCCATTGTTTTTGTCCTCGCCGAATACTGGAGGCCCTTGGGGTTGGACAAAAGCATTTTCTGGAATCTCATATTCGTGGGACTTATCTGTTTTGGGCTTTTGGGTTTCTTTACGATTTTCAGAAATTATTATACACGAATCTTACGTTGGGCCTTGCGCAACAAACTTATTTTCCTCTCTATTCCGACCGCGATAGTTGTGTTCGGTGTGATGATTATGCGTAATACTGGAAAGGAATTTATGCCCTCACTCAATGAAGGTTCCTTCCTTCTGATGCCCACATCGTTGCCACACGCAGGGGTGGAAGAGAACAAACGCGTACTTCAGCAACTCGATATGGCCGTGGCCAGTATTCCCGAGATAGCGACCGTAGTCGGTAAATCGGGAAGAACGGAATCGGCCTTGGATCCCGCTCCACTCTCCATGTACGAGAATGTTATTCAGTACAAACCGGAATACATGCTCAATGAAGATAGGAAGTGGCAACGCTACAAGGTCAATGAAGATGGCATGTTCGAACTGAGGGACGGTACTTTTGTGACCAATCCGAATCTAGAGGTCGATACTGATGATGCGGATTATAAGGAATCAGCAATAAAATCCCCTTTCTCGGTACAGCAAAAGGATTTGATTCCTGACGAGGACGGCGAGTATTTTCGAAACTGGCGACCCGAAATAAAGTCGCCCGACGATATTTGGAAGGAAATTGTTAAGGTAACCAAATTCCCTGGTGTTACTTCCGCCCCGAAACTTCAACCTATCGAAACCCGTCTGGTCATGTTGCAGACCGGAATGCGGGCACCCATGGGCATCAAGGTCAAAGGTCAGGATCTCAAACAAATCGAAGCCTTCGGTCTTCAATTGGAAGACATTCTCAAACAGGCCGAGGGGGTCAAGGACGAAGCGGTCTTCGCCGATAGAATCGTGGGCAAACCCTATCTCTTGATAGACATCGACAGGGAACGATTGGCCCGCTATGGTATAACCATTGAAGATGTGCAAAGTGTATTGCAGGTGGCCGTTGGCGGAATGGTGCTTACCCAGACCGTTGAAGGCCGTGAACGTTATGGGGTTCGTGTCAGGTACCCAAGGGAACTTAGGGAAAACCCACAAGACCTAAAGGAAATTTATGTGCCCGTTGAAAAAGGTAATCCTGTTCCCTTGAGCGAGCTAGTAACCATCAACTACGAACAAGGGCCACAGGTAATCAAAAGTGAGGACACCTTTTTGGTGGGTTACGTACTCTTCGATAAGTTGGACGGTTTCGCGGAAGTGGAAGTGGTCGAAAACGCCCAGGCCTTAATTCAGGAAAAAATCGATAGCGGCGAACTGGTAGTTCCCAAAGGAATCAACTATCTCTTTACAGGAACCTATGAAAACCAGTTAAGGGCCGAAAAAACCTTATCTGTAGTAGTGCCTTTGGCATTGACCATTATTTTCCTGATCCTCTATTTCCAATTTCGCTCCGTTGGTACATCGTTAATGGTGTTCACAGGTATAGCGGTCGCCTTCGCAGGAGGGTTTTTGATGATATGGTTTTATGGTCAGGATTGGTTTTTGAACTTTAATTTCTTTGGCGAAAACCTTCGGGACCTCTTCCAGATGCACACCATAAATCTGAGTGTTGCCGTTTGGGTCGGGTTCATTGCCTTGTTCGGTATTGCCACCGACGACGGTGTAGTCATGGCCACCTATCTGACACAGACTTTCGATAGAAACAAACCGGATACCCTTATCGGCATTCAGGATTCAGTAGTGGAAGCAGGCGAAAAGCGTATCCGTCCCTGTTTGATGACCACGGCAACTACCATTTTGGCATTGTTGCCAGTATTGACCTCCACAGGCCGTGGTAGCGATATTATGATACCGATGGCGATACCAAGTTTTGGTGGGATGCTTATTGCGTTGATTACTCTTTTCGTGGTTCCTGTCTTATATAGTTGGAAAGCGGAGTTTCAATTAAAACGATTGTCGAAATGAAAAAATACGTACAACTCTTTTTAGGAATCATGTCCATAGCTTCTGTAAATGCACAGGAGTTGGAAAGCTTGATCGAGCAGGCCGAATTGAACAATCCCGAAATTCAGGCCTATGAACTGCGCTACAATATCGCCTCGGAAAAAATCAATGAGGTCAATACGCTTCCTAACACGGAAATTAGTGCGGGAGTCTTTGCCAGTGAACCGGAAACCCGAACAGGTGCCCAAAAGGCAAGGTTTTCCGCCAAGCAAATGATCCCTTGGTTCGGCACCATTACCGCACGGGAAAACTATGCCAGTTCAATGGCCGAGGCACAGTACGAAGATCTGGTCATCGCCAAACGAAAATTGACCTTGGCCGTTTCCCAATCCTACTACCGCCTGTATGCGATTCGTGCAAAACAAAAGGTGCTCGATGAAAATATCGAATTGCTGAAAACCTATGAACGACTGGCCTTGACCTCGGTTGAAATTGGCAATGCCTCCGCTGTAGATGTGCTTAGGCTACAGATACGTCAGAATGAACTGGAACAGAGCAAAGAGGTCTTAAATGAGGAATATCAGGCCGAGCAAACCCTGTTCAACAATCTACTCAACAGGGATGAAAATACACGGGTCGATGCATACGACGGTTTTACCGTACCCGAAGTGGATCCTGTATTCGTAGACGACAATCTTCAATTACACCCCGAACTTGTTAAATACGATAAGTTGTACGAATCCGTAGAAAAATCCGAGCTGTTGAACCAGAAGGAGGCATTGCCCGATCTTGGTTTTGGACTTGACTATATACCTGTTGCCGAACGGCCAGCTATGGATTTCAGTGATAACGGAAAGGATATCATCATGCCGATGGTTTCTTTGTCCATACCCATTTTCAACAACAAGTACAAATCCATTTCAAAACAGAACGAGCTTCGGCAACAGGAGATTACTGCGCAGAAGGCCGAAAGAACAAACAAACTGGAAACCTTATTGAGCGAAGCGATCAACCAAAGGGATGCTTTTAGGATACGCTTTAATGTGCAACAGCGGAATATAGGTAAAGCCAACGATGCTGAGGAAATCCTTATTAAAAGTTACGAAACGGGAACCATTGATTTTAATGATGTGCTCGATGTTCAGGAACTGCAATTGAAATTCCAGACGAATCAAATAGAATCCATTAAAGGATATTATATACAATCGGCCAACATTAATTATTTAAAGAGTTAAAAAAAGTTAAAAATAGAATCGGATAGGGCAAGGGACGGGCAACTGAACTGTTATTTTCCTTGGAACATGAAATTATAACACACACGATAAAAATGAAAACACTAAAAATAATCACACTAGTACTATTTACCTCTTCAATATTTGCCCAAGTCGGAACAAACGGAGAAGACAGAAGTGAAGAAGGGCGTCCCGTAAAAGAGTATAACCTTACCCTGGAACAAAAGGAGATCACCCTTGGAGGCGTAACGGCCAATGGAATGACTATAAATGGTAGTATTCCTGGCCCTACGTTAAAATTTAATGAAGGAGACCTTGCCATAATCAATGTAACCAATAAAATGGACAAAGAAACTTCAGTGCATTGGCACGGGTTGATACTTCCAAATTTCTATGACGGTGTACCCTATTTAACTACACCACCAATTGAACCTGGTAAGACATTTCAGTATAGAATTCCTATTAACCAATCGGGTACGTATTGGTATCATTCCCATACAATGTTGCAGGAGCAAAAGGGAGTTTATGGTTCCATAGTCATTCATCCAAAAGAAAAGACATTGGATTATGACAAAGATTTGGTTGTAGTGTTATCTGACTGGACCAATGAAAAACCTATGAACGTTTTGCGTAACCTTAAAAGGGGTAACGAATGGTACCAAGTTAAAAAAGGTACTGCAGTGCCATTAAGTAGAGTCATAAAAGAAGGTGCATTGGGAGCTCAATTTAAGTTTTGGCGCGATAGAATGGAAGGTGCCGATATTGCAGACGTCTATTATCCTGCTTTTTTGTCCAACGGTAAAAAACTAGCAGAGTACCCAAATTTTCAACCCGGTGAAAAAGTAAGGCTTCGCTTTATTAACGCCGCAGCATCTACCTATTATTGGATGGATTTTGGAGGAGGCAGCCCAATGGTTGTCTCAAGTGATGGTATAGATGTGGAACCTATATCCAAAAGCCGATTTCTTTTCGGCATTGCGGAGACCTACGATGTTATCGTTACCATCCCCGAAGGCACATTAGAAATTACTGCTACAGCCCAAGATGGTTCCGGACATACTACCGTGCGTTTAGGGCAAGGTATACTTTATCCTGCAAAACCGATTGACAGACCGGACAAAGTGGCAATGATGAAGCAAATGGCAAAAATGGATATGAAGATGGGCGCGCCCGCAATGGTAGGAAATCAAAAGAAAAAAACACCAGAGTTTTTGATGCAGAAATATGGAATGAAGATGGATATGAAAGATGAACAGATGAACATGGATATGCCCGATAGGATGTCCATGAAAGATGGTGCAATGAAAAAGCAAATGGATATGAACATGAAGATGGATGAGAAAATGCCCATGAACGACGGCAATATGAATATGGACAATACGATGGTAATGAAAAAGGATTCTATGCCAATGAACCATAATAAAACAATGGACAAAATGAATGACCACATGAATCACGATATGTCCAAAATGCAAAAAGACAGTTCCGTTTTCGATTACAGTACCCGTAAAACCTATTTCAACTATGATTTTTTAAAGGCAAGAGAAAAAACCACATATGAAGCAGATTTACCTGTTAATGACATTTTGCTTAATCTGACAGGAAATATGCAACGCTATGTTTGGAGTATGAACGGCGTGCCCTTATCAGAAACTGATAAAATAAAAATCAAAAGTGGGGAGGTCACAAGAATTACCTTGAACAACCTTACTATGATGCACCATCCAATGCATTTACACGGACATTACTTTAGGGTAATCAACGAAAACGGGGAACGCTCGCCCTTAAAACATACTGTTAATGTACCACCGATGCAAAAAGTGGTCATCGAATTTTATAACGAAGAATATGGTGACTGGTTCTTTCATTGTCACGTATTATATCATATGATGGGCGGTATGGCACGCGTATTTAGTTATGATACACCAAGGGATGAAAGAATGAAGGATTATCCAGTTCAAAAACTAATTGACGAGACAGACCACTATTATTCTTGGGGAGCTGCGCGTGTAGGTTCAAACTTTAATGAGCTTTTTTTGATGTCTAGCAACATCCGAAATGAATTTGGACTACGTGGCGAGTTTGATTATAACCAAAATGCCGAGATAGAAGTGAACTACAATCGATACCTCAATGATTGGGTACGCCTGTATGCAGGGGTAAATACCGAAACTTCTACACCAGATTCTTACGATACATTTAATACCGTTGGATTGGTTGGGATTAAATACTTTACGCCTTACAGATTTAATGTAGATGTGAGTATGGACCATCAACTGCGCCCAAGAATACGTTTGGATAGAGAACTATTGATTTTTCCAAGAATTTTTTTGGAAGGAGAATATGAGTACAGAGCGGATTTTGGTTGGGTCAATGATTTGGAAAACAATAAATCTTTTGAAAGTGAAACCCAATGGCTGGTAGGGCTGGCATACATCGTTTCCAGAAACTTTTCCATACAAGGAAATTACAATAAACGTTATGGCTGGGGTGGCGGTCTGTTAGTTAGATTTTAAGAAATGGCACAATACAAGAAAAATAGTTTGAGTTTAACCGGAGCGGTGTCGCTTGGTACAGGTGTTATGATAGGTGCAGGAATATTTGCCTTATTAGGACAGGTAGCTGAGTTATCAGGGCAATGGTTTCCGTATGCTTTTCTTGTAGGTGCTATCATTTCAGGATTTAGTGCATATACGTATGTGAAACTTTCCAATGCGTATCCATCTGCTGGCGGTATTGCTACCTATCTAAAAAAGATATATGGTAAAGGTGCGGTTACAGCTTCAGGAGCGTTGCTAATGGCACTTTCAATGGTCATCAATGAAAGTTTGGTAGCACGTACATTTGGTTCGTACACGCTTCAGTTATTTGATATTAATGACAATAGTGTTTGGGTGCCAATACTTGGGGTATTGCTATTAATCGTTGCTTTTTTAATTAATATTTCTGGCAATACTATTATCGGTAAATCATCCTTTGCGATGGCGGTCTTAAAAATTGGAGGGATAGCAATATTTGCTATTGGTGGATTATGGGCGGCAGGATTTTCATTTTCTGAAGTTGTCCCTTCAGAGAGTTTGAAGGAATACCCTATTACCAATTATTTAGGAGCCTTGGCCCTTTCAATCTTAGCTTATAAGGGCTTTACTACGATTACAAATAGTGGTGAAGAAATCACCAATCCCAATAAAAATGTAGGACGTGCTATAATTCTATCACTTGCTATCTGTACCGTGGTATATCTACTTGTTGCATTTGCTGTTTCTTCTAATCTTACTATTGAAGAGATAATCAAAGCTAAGGACTATTCTTTGGCCGAGGCATCAAGGCCGGCTTTCGGAAAGTACGGATTGTGGTTCACCGTGGGTATTGCAATCATAGCTACTATCTCAGGAGTGGTGGCAAGCATTTTTGCAGTGTCAAGGATGACTACAATGCTAACTCAGATGAATCTAATTCCCCATAAACATTTTGGGCTACCAGGTAAGTTGCAAAAACATATGCTCATTTATACTGTGGTATTGGCACTCACAATGACCATTCTTTTTGACCTTAAAAGAATTGCATCATTAGGTGCTATTTTCTATCTAATTATGGATATAGGAATTCATTGGGGCGTACTTAAAAATATGAGAAAAGACATAAACGCCCGTGTCTCTATTCTATATACTGCAATATTATTGGATTGTATTGTTTTGGCCGCATTCTTATGGATAAAGGCTTCTAGTGACCTATTGGTCGTAATTGTAGCTGCAATACTGATGGTATTGATTTTTTTAGGTGAAAAATGGTTCCTGAAAAATAAAAGTGAAGAAAAAGAAAAATAGATAGACGATTTATACATTTTAAAAAATAATAAAATGAAAACAACAGTAAAACTTTTGATGGTAATTGGAATACTAGGAACAGTAATAAGTTGCAAATCAACTTTCAATGCTTCCGAGACCATGCAGGTCGAGGAAAACAGGAATGCCATTTACCAAGAGATTATCTCGAACCCTGTTCAGTTCACAAATTTCATCAGTGAGGCACGAAAGAATGAAGATGCCAAAAAGATAATGATGAAGACCCATATGGAACAGATGGAATCGGGAAATATGAAAATGATGATGGACAAGAATCCGGAAATGAAGGAAAAAATGCAGGCCCATATGCAGCAAATGATGGAAAAGAACCCTGAAATGAAAAAAAAGATGCATTCCAAAATGCTGGATAAAATGATGGAAAGCGAAAAGGGCCGCAAGATGATGATGGAAAAAATGCACAATAATGAAATGATGAAAAAGGAAATGAAGGAAAGAATGAAAAAAATGATGGAAGAGAATCCGGAAATGATGGAAGAAATGATGCAGAAGATGATGGAAAAAAATCCCGGAATGATGCAAAAAAATGAAAGATAAAATGAAGAATTAAGGGTAGTAAATCCAAGAACTTCATAGGCAATGAGAATAATTTATTTAACAATTAAAAAGATATAGTTATGATGATGTGGTGGTGGATACTGATACCGATTATTTTGATATTGGCCATATTCCTTTTCAGAGGAGGAAGTCCGCGAAGCTCTAAAAACAAGGAAAATCCTATGGATATCCTAGACAACCGTTTCGCAAAGGGCGAAATATCAAAAGATGAATACGAAGAACAAAAACGAACGATTAACTCTAAAAACTAAAATGATGAAGTATTATTTCAATAAAACGCTGAACGAAGACTTTGACAAAGTAATCGAAAAGGTTACCGAGGAACTAAAAAACGAAGGTTTTGGTATTCTGACCGAAATCGATGTGAAGGAGACCTTGAAAAAGAAATTGGACGTCGATTTCAAAAAATATAAAATTCTGGGTGCCTGTAACCCTCCTTATGCACATAAGGCATTGGAAGCCGAAGATAAGATAGGCACTATGCTGCCATGTAACGTAATCGTGCAGGAAATCGAGGAAGGTACGGTAGAAGTTGCCGCAGTAAACCCGATGGCCTCGATGCAAGCGGTAGAAAACGAAAAATTGAACGAGGTGGCCGATGAGATAACTTCCAAGCTTGAGCATGTGATCGAAAAACTTTAAAAACGAGAGGATGGAAAATGGCAAAGACAAAACAAAGGAAATTCCCACTCAAGATTATAGCGAGAGCATGAATACCCGCTATTGTGTCACAGAAAGATATAACCTCACTTTTGGGGAAGCGGTCAAAAATGTGAAGAATCAACTTGATAGGTTGGGCCTTGATATCGTGTCCGAGTTCGATGTCAAGGAATATTTGGGCGCAAAAATGAAAGATATGCCCAAGCATCTTATTCTCTTGGTCTGTGACCAAGATACCGCCGCTGACCTGATTGCCAACGATATTCAAATGGGCATCTTGTTTCCCTGTAATGTGACCATTAAAGAGTTAGAGGATGAATCGGTGGTAGAGGTTTCAATGGAGGATACTTCGGTTACCTGGTCTTCTTCCCTTAAAAAGGATGTCGAAGAAATAGCAAAAAAAACGAAGGGAAATCTAAAGAAGGTCCTTGACAATATTGGACGAACAAATTTTAAACTGTAATAAATCTTAAATCAAATCACAAATGAAAAGAACAAATGTAGCAACTGGAATTTTGGCCATGGCAATCATAGCCCTAATGGCCACATCTTGTAAAGACAAGAATAAGGAGCAAGAAAACCAAGAAGGCCACAATACCGAACAAATGGATGACAGCGGCCACATGGACGGTACCATGGAAGACCATTCGCAAATGGAGCAAGATAATATGAACCAGGGCGGAATGGCCATGATGTCATCAGAAGTCGTCGCGGATTATCTAACGCTCAAAAACGCCCTTGTATCAGATGACAAAGACGGTGCAGCAACAGCAGGGGAAAAGCTGGAAGGTAGTCTTGAGGATTTTGACACGAGCAAATTTTCAGACGAACAACGGGCCGAGTTAACAGACATTATTGAAGATGCCACAGAACATGCGGAACATATCGCCAAAAGCGACATCGGGCATCAACGTGAGCACTTTGATATATTGAGCAAAGATGTCATTGACCTTTTGGCCATAGCAGGTTCGGAAAGAACACTTTACCAAGCCTATTGTCCTATGTACAACGATAATAAGGGAGCACAATGGTTAAGTGCCACTGAAGAAATTAAGAATCCTTATTACGGCAGTAAAATGATGACCTGCGGTAGTGTACAAAAGCAGATCAATTAAGTGAAGGCGGTAAAGGTCACAGGATGGATTTTGCTGGTTGCGTTGGTGGGCATCCAGTTTATGCCCACCGAACGCAATCAAAGCGATTTGATACCCAAAACGGATTTTATGGTCGTTAACGAGGTGCCAAAAAATATCGAGAGCGTCATCAAAACCTCCTGTTATGACTGCCATAGCAACAATACCGACTATCCTTGGTACAACAAGGTACAACCGGTTGCGTGGTACTTGGAAGACCATGTGGAGCATGGCAAGGAAGAATTGAATTTTAATGAATGGGATTCCTATTCATCACGAAGAAAGAATAGCAAGTTAAAATCAATTATAAGTCAAATCGAGGATGATGAAATGCCCCTTCCATCGTACACGCTCATCCACAGGGATGCAAGACTTTCGGACACCGAAAAGAAAATCGTTTTGGATTGGGTATCAAAATTAAAGGACAGTCTATAATTGAATAATTTAAAAAGGATGACAATGAAGAATTTGAAAAACGGGGTTTCAGCCCTACTGTTACTGACCCTCACTTTTTCTTACGCACAGGAAAAGATAAAGTTGAACCATGACCATAGCAAAATGGAAATGAAGCAAACGCCTATTGAGTTCAGCAATGAAAATGTGGCCAATGTCTACGAACATTACGAACACATCAAAAATGATTTGGTCGGTTCAAATCCGGGAGATGCCCAAAAGGGTGCGGAGATGTTGAGCGAAGCACTTGGTAAAGTTGAAGGTGCCGATGCCGCTTTATCGGCCTCACAAAAGATAGCCGATACGGATAACTTAAAGGTACAGCGAAAAGCATTTTCAGAATTAAGTACTGAAATGGAAGCTCTTTTAAGAGGAAAAATAACATCGGGTAAATTGTATAAGGACTTTTGTCCTATGGCCTTGAATGGAGGCGCCTATTGGTTGTCATCAATTGAGGACATCCGTAATCCCTATTACGGTGCCCAAATGCTCAGTTGCGGAAAAGTGGTGGAAGTAATCGAATAATGAGAGCCTGTTATGGGAAGGGGCTATTTAGTTTGGTTAGTTGGTTAGCCCCTTCCCTTTCAGGTAATATCCGGTTGGTATTGGCCAAAGAATTGAACGCCAATTTAGTGGTCTTAAAAAATAAATCTAAGTAGAAAATAAATGGAAGAATTAACCCTCGGCATTTTCGTTGTACCCACCATAGCGTTGACTTTGGTCATTTTGGGCTATTTGTATTTTACGAGACGGGTAAAAGACGTAGGGGAATATAAGAGTTTTGTGATGGCAGTGGCAGTAACTTCTTTTGCATTGAATTTTGTATGGGAGCTAGCTCAGGGCCCACTGTACGAAGGGTTTGAATACGATTTGAAACATATTTCCTTTTGCGCCTTGGCATCCATTGCGGATATGTTAATGGTATTTATACTGCTTTTTGCTTTCGGACTGATTTATAAAGATGTGTATTGGATGCAAAATTGGGGGTTGAAAAGAATATTGCTCTTGGTTCTTGTCGGATTTTTCGGGGCGATTCTAGCAGAGGTTTGGCATACCGCTAGGGGAGATTGGGCCTATGCCGATGCCATGCCGCGATTGCCAATGGTGGAAGTGGGCCTGTCTCCCGTACTTCAGTTTACAATATTGCCATGGTTGATTTTTTTGATTTGCAAGAAGTTTGTAAAGGAAAAAGTATAGTAAGATATAGCTCAGGGCGGGCTTGGGGAGTGTTTTTATTTAGTGTTTCCCATTTCTGCCCAAACAATAGTATTGATGGAAAAAGTCCTGTTATGGGAAGGGAATATGTAGTTAATGGTTAGTGTTTAATGCCCTTCCCTTGACAGGCACAAAGAATGAATAACATGAAGGATTGTTGCAATACGGGCAATGGCAAACAGCAAAATAAGAATCCGCTAAAGAAGTGGTTCAATTATATCGTGTACGCTATCATAGCCATCATAGTTCTTGGGGCTTTGGTGCTGCAACTGATGGGGGACTAATTAAAAACCGTAAGAGTTAATACAAAAAGCATATTACAAGAAGAATAAACGAAACAGAAACAAAGAACTATGATGAAATTTTTTTAAACCCTCTGACAAATGAGTGAAGAAAAAGATATAGAAACTACAGCTGCCTTTTATGGGCAACTTTTCAATAGTTCAAAGTACGTGCTACTGGTAGTGCTTGTTGCTACAGCTATCGGGCTGTATGTCCTACTTAATATTAACGCTACTTATGCTGTAATTATACTTTTGGCCCTTACGCTAATAAAAATAGGATTTATCATAGCCTTATCTTTCAATCAATTGATGAAAATTATTGGTCAGAGCCATTTGTTAAGCCACGTTTTGGTTTTGTTCGGATTTCTAATTGTACTGATAGTTTTTTCATTTGCAATAGATTACACGGCATTGCACCTTTTTGATTCTGCTCATTTTAAGATAAATAATAGTTCGGGAAGTAATAGGCTGTTGGCATTTTTCGATATGTCCTATTTCAGTCTAATTACCTTCTCATCTGTGGGCTACGGCGATATAGTTCCAATAACAGTTACAGCTAAAACCTTGGTGGCACTTGAGGTGGCGCTTAGATTTTTTGTACTTGTTTTTGGTATCGCAAATGTGAATAGAATTCGAGTAAATAAATAAACCTGAAAAACGCATTAATCATCAAGAAAAACAAAATAATAAAATTTAACCTGTGAGCGAATTTTTAAAACAATGGGGCGAAGCGGCCTATACAACTACCGGATTTTTCTGGATGGCACTTTGGGCATTCATTTTGGGATACATCATCAGTAGTATGATACAGATTTTTGTAACCGAGAAAAGGATGCAAAAAACGATGAACGAAAATGAAGGTAAAAGTGTACTCTTAGGTACGTTTTTCGGCTTTATAAGCAGCTCTTGTAGTTTCTCGGCTTTAGCGAGTACAAAGTCCATTTTTAAGAAAGGTGCAAGCTTCATTTCTTCTATGGCCTTCCTGCTTGCGTCAACGAACCTGGTAATTGAATTAGGTATTCTCATTTCCATATTTTTAGGATGGCAGTTCGTGGTCGGGGAATACGTAGGTGGAATTCTTTTAATTCTTATTTCGTGGATTCTTATACGAATAATCAATCCTAAAAAACTTATAGAAAGGGCACGTAAAAACTTAGGGGGCGAAGATGACGATGCGATGGATGGTTCCAAAGACTGGCAAAAGCAAATTAAGAAAGAAGATAGTTGGGCAAGGGTTGGCAAGAAATATAAAATGGAGTGGCAGATGGTATGGAAGGACGTTACCGTTGGCTTTACCATTGCGGGAATCGTAGCGGCCTTCGTTCCCGATTCTTTCTTCCAGACACTATTTATCAATAGTGGTCAGGGCAATACAGACTTTACTTTTCTAGAAATATTGGAACATATCATTGTAGGGCCTATTGCCGCATTTTTGACTTTTATAGGGTCAATGGGGAACATTCCATTGGCGGCATTACTTTTGGGCGTAAGTTTTGCAGGGGTCATGGCTTTCATCTTTAGTGATTTGGTAGTCTTTCCGGTACTACGAATCAATGCAAAATATTACGGGTGGAAGATGTCATTTTTCATTCTGTTCCTACTGTTTACAGCATTAATCGGAACATCATTGGCCTTGCATTACTCTTTCGATTTGTTGGGTATGTTACCGGACCCATCGCAGGTCAAGATTCAGGACAAAGAGCATTTCAAAATTGACTATACCTTCTATTTGAATATAGCTTTCCTCACAATTTCAGGATATCTCATATACTTAGGTTTTTTCAAGAGGAAGGATGTAAAGCACTCAATGAGCGAAATGGCACCGAAAAGCCCATTGCTGGAGAGCGTTCTAAAATATGCTTCCCATATCTGTTATGTATGGTTAGTAGGTGGAATACTAGTCAGATTTTTCGTGAATTAAAATACAGATAAAGAATAAAGCAAAAACAATAATGGTCAACAGAAAAACAGCATTGAAGATTAGAAAGGTGCATCGCTATCTAGGTATCTTCTTAGGTATCCAATTCCTGATGTGGACCATCAGCGGCATGTATTTCAGTTGGACGGACATTGACGAGATACACGGCGACCAATTTCGACAAGATCCTGTTGATAAAACTGTGTATACGGATTTGGTTAGTCCAACAAATATCAAGGACAATGCCATAAATTCTCTGGAACTAAGGGAAATAGCAGGAGAGCCTTATTATTGGATTAATCAAAGTCAATTGGTCAATGCAAAAACAGGGGCCTTAAAGGCTGAAATATCCGAACAGGACGCCCTTCAGGTGGCGAGGAGAAATATGCTGCCTGAACTGAAAGTGAAAAACATAGAACGCATCGAGGAAGTGGGGAGCCATAGTGAATATCGAGGCAGGCCCCTTCCAGCCTATTCCATATCATATGAAACACCCGAAAATATAAAAGCCTATGTTTCCGTCAAAGATGGTTCGTTCCAAACATTGCGCCATCGCGATTGGCGTTGGTTCGACTTTCTTTGGATGACCCATACGATGGATTATCAGGGAAGGGACGATTTCAATACCATAGTCCTTAGAGCCTTTTCGCTTTTAGGGCTAATAACCGTTTTGAGCGGGTTTTTATTATGGTATGTATCATCACCTTCGGTCATAAAAATTAAAAGACGAAGCAATACTAAAAAGAAAAACAAAAATTAGGCAAGCAATTTGTACTGAATATTTAAATCAATAAAACAGCATTAATACTTAAAATCATGAACAAAAACATCATTTATATTGGAACGGCCCTCATCGTTGGACTGTTAGCGGGATATCTTGTTTTCAGCAGTTCGTCGGAGGATGAGGCGGCGGTAAAGGACTTGTCGGATATGTCGGATACGCACGACCACTCTGGCGAAACGGCCGAACAGATGTGGACCTGCTCCATGCACCCACAGATTATGCAGCCCGAACCTGGCGATTGCCCTATTTGTGGAATGGATTTGATTCCTGCGGAGACCGGGGCCGAAGGTCTTAGTGCCAATGAAATCAAGATGACCGAAAATGCCATGGCCTTGGCCAACATACGTACTACTGTGGTTGGTGCGGGCGGTATGGATGGGAATTCCTTGAAACTTTCAGGGAAGATTAGGGAAAACGAAGAGGCCAACGCCGTACAGGTTACTTATTTTGCAGGCAGGATTGAAAAACTGTATGTCAACTATACAGGGGAAAGCGTAGGGAAAGGAAAGCTACTTGCCATAATCTATTCCCCCGAACTGGTTGCGGCACAGCAAGAATTACTTACGGCGGCATCCTTGAAAGAATCGCAGCCCGCTTTATACAAGGCCGTCCGTAACAAATTAAAATTATGGAAGCTTTCTAACAAACAAATCAATAGTATTGAGGAGTCGGGGCAGGTTCAGGAAAACTTCCCCGTGTATGCCACAGTATCCGGAACGGTAACCGAAAAAATGGTCGAAGAAGGAGACTATGTCAAGCAGGGCCAGCCCCTCTATAAAATAGCAAACCTGAATTCCGTCTGGGCCGTATTTGATGCCTACGAAAACCAGATAGCGTCCCTAAAGACAGGTCAAGAGATAAAGCTTACCACCAATGCATATCCGAATAAAGAGTTTACGGCGAAGGTATCGTTTGTAGATCCACTGTTGAACTCCGCTACAAGAACGGTAATGGTTCGTGCGGTGCTCAACAATTCGGAAGACCTATTAAAACCGGGGATGTTCGTAGAGGGCAGAATAGACATGCCGAACGATGAGTCCGATGAAGTGATCATCGTTCCTTCGACAGCCGTAATGTGGACGGGCGAACGTTCCGTGGTCTATGTAAAGACCAACCCCAACGAACCGATTTTTGAAATGAGGGAGGTCACACTGGGAAATACCAACGGGGATAGCTTTACCATTTTAAGCGGACTTGAAAGCGGCGATGAAATAGTGACCAACGGAACCTTCACTGTGGATGCAGCTGCCCAATTGCAAGGAAAAAAATCCATGATGAATGCGGAGGGTGGCAAGACAATGACAGGTCACGAAGGGCATTTGGGAATGCAACCGGAAAGTGGCGAAACGTCCAATCCTACCGTCGACCATACCAAAATGAACGAGCGTTTAGAGGTCTCCAAAAAGTTTCAAGGGCAACTAAAAGAAGTTTTTGAAGGGTACACGCTTTTAAAAGATGCCTTGGTCGCCGACAACGCTGATAAAGCCCAATCCTCTGCGAAAGAAATCGGAGAAAGCCTTGCCAAAGTAGATATGAAATTACTTGAAGAGGAGAAGGCGCATAACCATTGGATGACCCTTCAAAAAGAAATCAAAGCTTCTTCCAGCGCAATTGCGAATGCTTCTGAAATTGCAGAACAAAGAAATCATTTCAAGCATTTATCTGCTCATATGATAAGCAGCGTACAGCTTTTTGGTATTGATCAAACGGTATATACTAATTACTGCCCAATGGCGGATAGTAACAAAGGTGCGTACTGGTTAAGTTTGGAAAAAGAGATTCGTAATCCGTATTACGGAGAGGCCATGTTAACGTGTGGAGAAGTAAAGGCCACATTACAGTAATCGAATGCAAGCCATGCGATAATATATTAGGATGGTCAAAGAATCAATAAGAAGAAAGGGGGAAAACTGACAGCTATGCCAAATAACATACTTACTGAGAAAGACGGTCTCTATACCTTGATATCCATACTACTATTGTTTGTGATACACACTTTGGTAACGCTGTTTATCATGGCTTTGTATGAGCAAGTCTAAATAGTTGAACAGTAGTATCAAGAAATTAAAGACTGAGGAACGGCACTGAACCCACTCCGAATTTTAAACGGATGATGATGAGCGAAAATCGAAGGGAAAGAAGAAAAAAGGAAAGAAAACCGCCAAAGGATGGTATTAGTAAGAAAGACAGAGTTTATGGTATAATTGCCATAGTACTATTGTTCTTGATAGCAACAATATTAGTTTTGATCAACGCTTTTCGGTAGTCAACATGAAAATTCAATGGTTAACATAGGATCAAATGAGCAATACTATTCATATTAAGAACATGGTCTGCCCCAGATGTATAAAGGCGGTTTCGTCCATTTTACAGAAATCGGACATTCCCTACACTTCTATTAAATTGGGAGAAGTAGAATTGATTTCGGCACTTGATTTGACAAAAAAGTTGTCGTTATCCAAAGAGCTTCAAGATGCAGGTTTCAGTTTGATAAACGACCGAAAAAGCCAACTTATCGAGCAAATGAAAAGTTTTGTGGTGCAAAAAATCCATCACTCCGATCAAGAACTGGATATAAAATGGCCCGATTTTATCAGTGACAGGCTTAACCTTGATTACAAGTATTTAAGTTCCCTTTTCTCGTCAGTAGAAAGCATCACTTTTGAACAATACGTCATTAACCAAAAGATTGAACGTGTCAAAGAACTCATTGTGTACGATGAATTGACCTTGAGCGAGATAGCTTTTCAACTACATTATAGTAGTGTTGCATACTTAAGCAATCAATTCAAAAAAGTAACGGGAATGACACCTACGCAGTTCAAGAAATCTGTGGACAAAAACCGAAAATTTTTGGATGCGATTTAATTAAAGGACAATAAAAATCAAGGACTCTTTAATAGTTCAAAGCTATTTGCTATACTATTTAAGTATTTGCTTAAATAATATAATAATGATATATTTGTAGCCACAATAAATCAAAAAAGATGAGCTTGGAAATAACCTGTACACGGAACGAGGCGGACAAGAAGCAAATATCGAGATGCAAGGAAACCATAGAGAATTCTTTGGTCAGCTTTAATGCAACAAGCAAAATTCTGGCCCTTGCTGGCAGCGAGGTGCGGCTTAAAATCCTATTCCTTTTGAACATAGAAAACGAATTGTGCCCCTGCGATATTGCTGACATTCTTGAAATGAGTGTTCCCGCCGTGTCCCAGCATATCCGAAAAATGAAAGATGCAGGAATTATTATATCGAGACGTGAAGGGCAAACTTTATATTATTCGCTGGTAAAGAGTGAGGACAATGTTTTGAATGGAATTTTCAATTCAATTTCGACAAGAAAGAAAACAGCTTAGAAATTTTATATTATGACACCGAATAAAACTTCAAACACCGCAGCTTATACTGGCATTTTTACCGCAGTTGCAGCATCAATATGTTGTATTACACCTGTTTTGGCACTAATTGCCGGAACAAGTGGAATTGCATCAACATTCTCTTGGGTCGAACCATTTAGACCCTATCTTATCGGCCTGACCATTATTGTCTTGGTGTTTGCCTGGTATCAGAAACTACGGCCGAAAACTCAGGAAGAAATTGATTGCGCCTGTGAGGATGATGCAAAACCTACGTTTTGGCAATCCAAACGGTTCTTATCGATAGTAACACTCTTCGCCGCATTGATGCTGGCCTTTCCGTACTATTCCAATCTATTTTATGCACAGCCCACTAAGGATATCGTCTATGTCTCTCAATCCAATATCAAAAAGCAGACTTTTGAAGTCGCTGGAATGACCTGTGCAGGTTGTGAGGCACACGTAGAAAGCGAAGTCAATAAGTTGGACGGAATTATTTCGGTCAAAGCCAGCTACGAAAATGCCAACACCATAGTGGAATTTGACAAGACCAAAACCGATTTGTCCACAATCCGAAAGGCCATAGAGAAAACAGGATACAAAGTAGTAGAGAATACCGCTAAAGAAAATAAATAGATGAAAAAATATGATGTTTTCGTTATTGGTTCGGGTATGGCCGGTATGACAATCGCCAATAAATGCGCTTCAAAAGGTCTTTCGGTGGGCATTACAGATGAACTACCTTACGGTGGCACCTGCGCCCTGCGAGGCTGTGACCCCAAAAAAGTAATTATCGGCGCCACGGAAGTACGCGACTTCGCCAAAAGGCTTAAAGGAAAAGGCATTGATACCATTCCGGATATTAACTGGAAGGATATAATGGCGTTCAAACAGACCTTTGTCGATGAAATGCCGAAGAAAATAGAAAAGGGGTATAAGAAGAACGGCATCGATACCTTTCACAGTTCCGCTACGTTTATAAATGAAAATACCTTAAGTGTAGGTAACGAGACCATTCAAGCTGATAAAGTTGTGATTGCGTCAGGTTCAAAACCAAAAGTTTTAGATTTTGAAGGCGGACAGCTTGCTAAAACGAGTACGGATTTTCTAAACCTTAAGGGATTACCCCAATCCCTGCTTTTCATCGGTGGTGGATATATCGCCTTTGAATTCGCCCATATTGCCGCACGTTCCGGTGCCGAGGTAACAATAGTACATCGAGGCAAACGTCCATTGGAAATCTTTGACAAGGATATTGTAAAACATTTGGTAGATGCCACACGTAATTTAGGTGTCAAGCTCGTCCTTGAAACTGAAGTTTCTAAAATTGAACGGAAAGATGGCAGCTACATAACTACAGGAATTTCAAACGGAAAGGAAACTAATTACAAATCGGCAGCAGTATTTAATTCCGCTGGTCGTCCCCCAGCCATTTTTGATTTGGAACTGGAAAAAGCAGGTATATCCTTCTCAAAAAAGGGCATTGAGGTCAACGAATATCTTCAGAGCCCATCGAACGCGAACGTTTATGCAGCTGGCGATGCAGCGGACTCAAGAGGACTGCCCCTAACACCCGTAGCTGTTTTGGAAGGACATATCGTGGCTTCAAATATCATCAAGGGGGACCAGAAAAAAGTCAATTATCCCCCAATGCCTTCCGTGGTTTTCACCTTACCCACTATGGCAACCGTAGGTTTATTGGAAGATGATGCCAAAGAAAAGGGATATGATATCAATGTCAATTTCGAAAAAGTGGATAATTGGTTTAACGCAAGGCGTTTAAACGTGGATGAATATGCCTTTAAAACAATCATCGATAAAAATAATAATACCATTTTGGGCGCACATCTTATTGGGCCTCATTGTGAAGAAACAGTAAATCTTTTTGCAATGGCGATAAAGACCAAGATGACCATAAGCGATTTGCGGACAATGATATTTTCATACCCTACAATGGCATCTGACCTAACCTATATGCTCTAATTAATATTTATGGAAGCTACTATACTAAAATCTACGATTACCTGCCCTGAATGCGGCCACAAAAAGGCTGAAGAAATGCCAACCACGGCCTGTCAATTCTTCTATGAATGTGAGAATTGCAAACAAATACTCAAACCAAAAGAAGGGGATTGTTGTGTGTTTTGCTCTTATGGGACTGTGGCCTGCCCACCGATTCAAGAAAATAAAAGTTGTAATAATTCAGGTTGTTGCTAAACATTATAATTGACAAATTATGAATATAGAACAGCATAAATTACCTGCTGATTTAATCTTGGATATTAAATCCAGATTAAAAACTTTGAGCGGTCAATTAAACGGCATTGTTAAAATGCTTGATGAGGGAAAAGACCCCGAACAAATAAACATACAGTTCAAATCCATTGATAAGGGCATTCAAAAAGCACATTACTTACTGTTGGATGAGGTTTACAGAAAAGCTCTTGCTATTGGAATAGTAAAGGCCGTGGATTCTTGCCCTGGAAATTGTGGCAATGAAGATAAAATTGAATATTTAAAAAGTGAATTTCCCAATTTGGAATTATCCGATTTGACCAATCGCTTAAAAGAAATTCAAACCATTGAAACCAGATTAAAAAACTACAACGAAAAAAAAGGATAAAAAAAGTTTGGTGACCCCCTACCTCACGTTCTCATCTTTGTTCCATTATTAATTTAAACATAACATAAGATGAAACGACAAATCGAGATTTTTACAGCAGGTTGCCCAGTATGCGAGCCTGTGGTACAATTAGTAAATGAGACAGCAGGAAAGGACTGCGAAATCATACTTCATAGTCTGTCCGAGCAATGCGAAAGTAAAATCTGTGTTTCAAAAATGAACGAATATGGGGTTACAAGAGTTCCCGCCATTGCTGTTGACGGAAAACTACTGAATTGCTGCACCAACATCGAAATCACAAAAGATGATTTGGTAAACGAAGGCATAGGAAGTTGTTAGGTATGGCAATTGCTAAATGGAACAAAAAAGTATCTTTGGGAACTGCTGTATTTTCAGCAGTTTCTCTAAAGCTTTGCTGTTGGGGACCACTACTGTTGACAGGAGTTGCTGGGATTAGTGGTAGCTCGGTGTATTTCTCTTGGCTCATTGCCCTAAAACCTTATTTGTTAGGAATTGCCTTTTTGTCATTGGGCTTTGCTTTTTATCAAGTTTATAAAAAAAAGAAGGTTGATTGTGGCAGCTGTGATACTGCTAAGCCATCATTTTTTAAATCAAAATTCTATTTGTGGTTGGTTACAGTGTTTGTTGTTGTAATGACATTGGTTTCTTATTATCCGCAAATATTTTATTCAACAGAGAAAGTAGGAATTGTTGCAACAAACAACACCGATATTCAATCCATAAAGTTGAATATTGAAGGGATGGTATGCTCGGGTTGTGAAGAAAATATCAACCATTCTGTAAATGAAATTGACGGGGTTACAAATGTTTCTACGTCTTATGAAGAAGAGACTTCAATTATAGTATTTGATACCACTAAAACGAATATCAATGAGATAAAAAAGGTCATCCAATCAAAAGGGTATTTGATTACAAATACTAAAAACCCATAGACACGTTCCCATTGTGATGATAAGAGGCATAAATCGAAAACGACTTATTCCAATTGGTTAGTAATAATTCGTGAAAAGCAAATTCTACAAATCATTCAGCATATAACGTAACACATTACAGTCTTTTAATCCTGAAATTTGTAACATACAAATAAGAACGGATTTATGGAGACAATCGACATGTTTGAAACTAAAAAGAAGAATCATAAACAGGTTGTGAAAGAATCATTTCCGGTTACGGGAATGACCTGTGCCTCTTGTGCAGCGAGTGTTGAATCTGTATTAAAACATACCGAGGGAGTATTTGACGCAAACGTCAATTTCGCGAACAGTTCTGTTTTGATAGAGTATGATGAGGGGTTGAACCCTAATCAACTTCAAAATGCACTTCGCGAAGTGGGTTATGACATTATCATTGATGCGGAGAATCCTTCAGAAGTACAACAAGAATTACAGCAAAAACATTATCAAGACATAAAAAACCGAACCATCTGGTCGGCCATACTTACCCTTCCCATTTTTGTATTGGGAATGTTCTATATGCAATGGGAACCAGGCAAATGGATTTCTTTGGTATTGGCCTTTCCTATTCTTTTTTGGTTCGGGCGTAGCTTTTTTATCAATGCGTTAAAGCAGGCCAAACACGGTAAAGCAAATATGGATACCTTGGTGACGTTGAGTACCGGAATTGCCTTCCTCTTTAGTGTTTTCAATACCTTTTTTCCTGAATTTTGGTTAAGTCGCGGTATCGAACCTCACGTATATTACGAAGCGGCTACCGTGATTATCACCTTTATTTCCTTGGGGAAACTATTGGAAGAAAAGGCAAAATCAAATACCTCTTCAGCCATTAAAAAACTAATGGGGCTTCAGCCTAAAACCCTTAAAATTATTGAGAATGGGGAAGAGAAGGAAATCCCTATTTCATCTGTACAAGTTGGTCAGACCATTTTGGTACGTCCCGGAGAAAAGATTCCTGTGGATGGCGAAGTTTCCAAGGGGAGCTCGTATGTAGATGAAAGTATGATTACGGGAGAACCCGTTCCAGTTCAGAAATCCCAAGGGGAAAAGGTATTCGCTGGTACCGTTAATCAAAAAGGAAGCTTTCAGTTTACCGCTGAAAAAGTAGGCGGGGAAACCCTGCTTTCCCAAATCATTAAAATGGTTCAGCAAGCGCAAGGGAGTAAGGCACCCGTTCAAAAACTGGTCGATAAGATTGCAGGTATTTTTGTTCCGGTGGTATTGGGTATTTCCATTGTCACCTTCATCGTCTGGATGTCAGTAGGAGGCGATAACGCTTTTTCACAAGCCCTATTGACCTCTGTAGCCGTGTTGGTTATCGCTTGCCCCTGTGCCTTGGGCTTGGCAACACCTACCGCCATAATGGTGGGTATCGGCAAGGGAGCTGAAAACAATATTTTGATAAAGGATGCCGAAAGTTTAGAACTCGGCCATAAAGTGAATGCAGTAATCCTTGATAAAACGGGTACGATTACAGAAGGCAAACCATTGGTAACCGATATACTCTGGAACGATATGCTTGAAAATAAAAATGAATACAAGGAAATTCTTTTGGCTATCGAAGCACAATCAGAGCATCCTTTGGCAGAAGCGGTCATTACCTATTTAAAAGAGGAAAATATTGAACAAGCAGAAATTACTTCCTTCGAAAGCATTACAGGAAAAGGCGTAAAGGCGCAATCGGAGACCGGTTCAAAATATTATGTGGGCAACCATAAACTAATGGTCGAAAAGAATATTCAAATCGACGCTTCTTTAATGCAAACAGCAGAAAGCCTCGAAGAGAAAGCAAAAACGGTCATATTCTTTGCTAACGAACATCAAGTGCTTGCGATACTGGCCATTGCAGACAAGATTAAAGAAACTTCAAAAAAAGCCATAGCTAAGCTTCAAGAAAGAGGCATTGAGGTCTATATGCTCACGGGAGATAACAATAAAACGGCTTCTGCCGTGGCACATCAGGTAGGAATAACAAATTATCAAGGCGAAGTAATGCCTTCGGACAAAGCGGCTTTTGTCGAAAAATTACAGGCGGATGGGAAGATAGTAGCAATGGTGGGCGATGGTATCAACGATTCGCACGCATTGGCGCAAGCCAATGTTAGTATTGCAATGGGCAAAGGTTCGGACATAGCAATGGATGTAGCAAAAATGACCTTGATAACATCAGATTTACAATTCATCCCAAAAGCATTGGAACTATCAAAAAGAACCGTTTTGGGCATACGTCAGAACCTGTTCTGGGCATTTATTTATAACATCATCGGTATTCCAATTGCAGCGGGAGTTCTGTATCCCGTAAATGGTTTTTTATTGGATCCGATGATAGCAGGTGCTGCAATGGCATTCAGTAGTGTGTCTGTAGTTGCAAATAGCTTAAGACTTAAACGAGTAAAACTTTAATAATAAATAAATTCAATACTATGAAAACTTTAAAATTTAAAACAAATATCAATTGTGGTGGGTGTGTATCAAAAGTAACCCCTTTTTTAAACAAACAAGACGGTGTAGAAAGTTGGGAAGTAGATACCGCCAATCCTGATAAAATCCTAACCATTGAAAGCGATGGTGTAACCGAGGAAGATGTAAAATCGGTTTTGCAAAAAGTGGGGTTTAAAGCGGAATGTTTAAATTCAAATTAACCTCAATTGCAAAGTATCTACCTGATAGATACATTTTTGTGCGTCAACAATTAGATGAATACAATCAATCTTGATTTTTTTCAAAACCTATCTTCCAAATGAAATTTTTAAAAATTGGAAAAAAAATTTGAAGACTGGAGAAATGAAAAAACACATCGTAAAAATCAAGTCCATAGGATTCATCAATTATAATGTTCTGCAAATAGTTACGGAAAAGCCAAGAAACTATGATTTTGAGCCGGGACAGGCCACTGAAATAGCAATTAACCAAAAGGATTGGAAGGAAGAGAAGAGACCTTTTACATTTACCAATTTGCCAAGGGAAAACGATTTGCAGTTCACTATTAAAGTATATCCCTCACATGACGGAGTAACCGAAAAGCTCTCAAAACTGAAAATAGGGAACGAACTTATTCTAGGAGAGGTTTTCGGAGCTATCCAGTTTAAGGGAAAAGGTACTTTTTTAGCCGGTGGTGCTGGGGTAACTCCATTTATTGCAATTTTCAAGTCGTTGGAATATCAAAACGAAATGAATCATAATTCATTGATTTTTGCCAATAAAACAGAAAAGGATATTTTTCTTAAGCAAGAATTTGAGACTTTGCTTGGAAGTAGATTTATGAACATCCTTTCTGAAGAAGAAACTCAAAAGTATCCCACGGGCCATATAGACAAAGACTTTTTGAAATCTACTATAGCAGATTTTTCACAGTATTTCTATGTTTGCGGCCCACCGGAAATGACAAAGAGTGTTACTGAGGATTTAAAAAGTTTAGGTGTTGCTGCCGAGAAAATCGTAATTGAAGATTATGATTGATTTTTAATTCAGTGGTTCGGTATAAGTTTTCCTGTACCATGATACTGTATTGATAGTTTTTAAAGTAGTGTCATCACATTAAAAATCAACTCATTTGCGATAAACGATACCTACTCAAAACTCTATTTTAAAGCGTTGCCTTATCATATACCTTGAACATTATCTTGCTCAAAATGCTTCTGGTTCAGGGAAAATATTGAATAATGCATTCAAAGCCGAATTATAATCAATTTGAAAGTGAAGATTAAAATCACTGTACCAACTCGGTTTTTGGTACAGATATGTCTCGAAGAACCTAAAAATGAAAACAAAACAATTTGAATACAAACCACTGGCACACTATTCCTATGCGCTGGTAAGCCAAGGGAAAATGGCTGTTATTGACCCAGAACGCGATCCGATGCAATATTATAGTTATGCCAAAGAGCAAAATGCAAAAATAATCGCCATTTTCGAAACGCACCCGCATGCCGATTTTGTGAGTTCACATCTACAAATCCATGAAGAAACAGGAGCAACGATTTATACCAGTAAGAAGACGGGGGCCGATTACCCCTACAAACCATTTGATGAAGGCGATACTGTCAAAATCGGCAATATACGGCTGCGAGTCCTCAATACTCCCGGGCACTCGCCCGATAGTATTACCTTAGTTGCCGAAGAAGGCTATGAAACGATTTTGTTTACCGGCGACACCTTGTTCATAGGCGATGTGGGACGCCCAGATTTGCGCGAAAAAGCGGGTAATATTACCGCCAAACGACAAGACCTCGCTGAGATGATGTATGAGACCATACAAGACAAATTCAGCCACCTGCCCAATGATGCGGTGGTATATCCGGCACATGGTGCCGGTTCGCTCTGTGGCAAGAATTTAAGTGAGGATAGTAGCAGCACATTGGGCGATGAACGAAAAGATAACTGGGCCTTCAAGCAGCAGACCAAGGAGGAATTCATTGATATGATTTTGGACAATCCACCTTTTATTCCCTCTTATTTCGGATTTAACGTGGATATCAATAAATCCGGTGCAAAAAATGTACGGCAAGCCATTGCGAAGGTTCCTTTTAAAATGCATGAATCCAAAAAAGGTCTAATTGTGGATACACGGTCGGCAAAGCTATTTAAGGACGGACATCTTCAAGACAGTATAAATGTACAGGCTGCCTCGGAGGACAATCCATTCGAGACTTGGCTGGGTTCCATTGTTGAACCGAAGGAAGAATTTCATTTGGTCATCGACGAACCAGCAACTTTGGGATCCGTTCTTGATCGAGTCGCAAAAATCGGTTATGAAGCACAGCTCATATCGGTCATTACCTTAGAAAAGAAAGACTTGGTAAAAAGCAAAGAACTGAACCTTCAACATTTTAAAGAGCAGCCCGATGATTATACAATTGTGGATGTTCGGAACAAAAGTGAGGTTAACGAAGGGAAAATTTTTGAAAGCGCATTATCCCATCCATTAAACAAGTTGCGCGATACCGCAGCGAAAATACCAACGAACAAACCAGTGGTGGTTCATTGTTCGAGCGGATATCGGAGCGCAGCGGCGAGCAGCATCCTTTTAAAACGGATTAAGGACGTAGAAGTCTACGATTTGGGCGATGCCGTCGAAGGTTTTCAGGATTGATGTTGTTGCTGATAATTTTTAAAATAATGAACCTGTCTAGATAAAAGCTTTTCAATTCTGTTGATAATCTTATGAAGAGCAGTTATTTCCCCAAAGCTTTATAAAAATATATTCCCAACTTTTTACCTCGCCCCAAAGAATAGTTCAAACATCAAATTCGATCCTGACCTCCACGGCAGAACTATTTTAATATCTCTTAGCAGGTTTTTTAATAGAATTAAAAATGAATTCTTTTACGGCAACCCTGTGCGGGTTCGAATGATATTTTTAATAAAATTTTAGGATAGGTGTCTATTTAAATTCGTTAGGCCAGACATCGGATAAATCTTAGAAACAATTATGGATAATTCAATAACAGTAATATAAACCCTTAACAATTGCGTTGTTAAGTGTAATCGTTGTGCCGATGCCTGCTTGGATGAAGATGACATCGCCTCTATGGTAGACTGCATTCGTGCCAATCGCGTATGTGCCGAAATTTGCAATACGACCGCGAAGATACTGGCCACTACCTACAAAGACGTTGGCGACCTGATAAAATATTGCCATAGGCTCTGTATGTCATGTGCCACAGAGTGTGAAAAACACGAACACCAACATTGTTTGGAATGTGCGGAAGCCTGTAGAAAATGTGCGGCTGCCTGCAAGGACATGTTAGTGAAATATGAAACCTCAAATATACAGCAAGATGAAAATTATTTTTAATGCTGATCTCCTGTTTGGAAGGTAAAAAGAAGCGGAACGAATAGGTAAATACACAGCAATAAACAAGGTGCCGGAAAGCGGCCGTACGCGCACAGTTTAATCAAGAGTTTATAGACGGTACGACCAAATAAAATTCAAGAAAATGAAAAAAACATATTCAATCGAAGGGATGAGCTGCAACGGATGTCGCGGCCATGTAGAAAAATCACTTTCAAACGTAACGGGCGTCGCCAATGTATCGGTCAATCTGAAAGACGCAGAAGCAACCGTAGAGTCACAGTATGAGGTGCCGCTGAATAATTTACAGGAGGCACTGCAAGATAGTCAGTATTCGATAAAGCCACAGAAAGTCGGATAAGGAAAAAGTCATCACATAACGCTTTTAAGAATTTAATTTTAAATATTCAAGAACCTAACTATTAATTGATAGAACCTAAAAAGATGGAAAACAAACAACAAAACGGCAACAACTACGGTAAATTTTTCGCGATGATCGCTACCGCAATGGTAGCAATGTTCTTTTTAATGTATACCCATTCGTACCAAATCATTGATCATTTCTGGTACAGCGAAACCCGATTTTTCATGACGTTGATCATGGCCGGTTCCATGATTATCATAATGCTCCTCTTTATGTTGAATATGTACAAAAAGCGGGGAGTAAACATAGCAATAATCGGATTGGGTATCCTATTGATAGCCGGTGGTATCGGTTTGGTCAGAAGTCAGGTTACCGTCACTGGCGTTGATTATATGGAAGGCATGATTCCTCACCATTCCATCGCCATTTTGACAAGTGAGCGGTCTCAAATTAAGGATATACGCGTAAGGAAACTTGCTGACGAAATTATAAAGGCACAACGTAGGGAAATTATGGAAATGGAATGGCTGATCAACGATATCAAAGAAAATGGTCTAGTAGAAACAGAGGACGAACGGAAAAACAGGCCCTTACCAAAGTTTGAAGGAAAGTTAGACGAAGAAACACGAAACCTGACTGAATAGCTAGATTACTTTGGCTTGGAAAACGAGGAGGGTTGATTTTGATTTGACTTCCAACAGGCAAATTCGCACATTATGAGAACTTTAGCAGTAATTTTTAGCCTTACTATATTCGCTTACGGCTTGGGGCAGGATAAAGCGATAGACTCGCTTCCCGAACCGTTCGCTACGAAATCCGTTTCGAACTTTTCAAATGTTCTAGGCTGGGAAAATGGGAGAACGCCCAAAGCACCGGTAGGTTTTACCGTTACTAAATACGCCGATGGTTTCGAGAATCCGCGTTGGTTGTACGAACTGCCCAATGGCGATATTTTGGTTGCACAGGGCAATTCGAACTATGGTTTCTTTAAACGCATCGGTGCATGGCTTATCGGTGTTGGAAAATCAAAGAATCTCGCCCGTAGTGCCGACTTGATTACCCTGCTCCGTGATACCGATAACGACGGAAAGCCCGATGTTCGGGAAACCTTTCTTCATGATGGCTTGAACCAACCTTTCGGTATGCTGCTTATTGGAGGTTCTTTTTATGTGGCGAACACCGATGCATTGATGCGTTATCCATATAAAGAAGGACAGATGAGCATTGCAGCCAAAGGAGAAAAAATAGCAACGCTGCCCGCTGGAAAGGCCAATCAACATTGGACGCGAAACATCATAACGAACGGAGACGAATCGAAAATCTATATTGCTGTGGGAAGTGGGAGCAATATTATGGAGAAAGGTATAGAAAAAGAATTGTTGAAAGCCAACATTTTACGCTGCAATATCGATGGTTCAGAATTGGAAGTATTTGCTTCTGGTCTTCGAAACCCCGTAGGTATGGACTGGGAACCCGAAACCCAAGTATTATGGACAGTTGTCAACGAACGCGATGGATTGGGCAACTTCCTGGTGCCCGACTACCTGACCAGCGTTCAAGAAGATGGTTTTTACGGATGGCCTTATACCTACTTCGGACACGAAGACCCTAGAGTTAAAATCGAAAAGCCCACGAGAAGGGGCGAAGCCTTGATTCCGGATTATGCCTTAAAATCTCACACTGCTTCCTTAGGATTGGTCTTTTATGACGGAAATAGTTTTCCGGAAAAATATCACGGAGGGGCCTTTGTCGTTCAGCACGGCTCTTGGAACAAAAAGAAACTATCGGGGTACAGAGTTGTGTTTATACCCTTTGAAAATGGAAAGCCCTCAGGACCCGAAGAAGATTTTCTGACCGGTTTTATCGTCGATCCCCAAGAGGATGAAGTGTACGGTAGACCAGTGGGGGCGATAGTTACCCAAGACGGGTCATTATTGGTAACCGATGATAAAACGCATACGATCTGGCGGATAAGTGCTAACGACTAAAGTTTTTACCTTTAATGTCTAATATTTTAAATTAATAGCGGTGTTACCAACATTACCCTTTTTTGAAGACTTCTTTGCAACACAGTTGCACTATAATTCTTTTATCTTTGCATCATGAAATTTTTAGCGATCATATTATCCATCTACTTTCTGGCACTCAATTTTATGCCTTGCAGTGATACAGGTGTTATAGAAAACGATACGCAAACAGTTTCTGTAATGGACTTCGATGGCGAACACGGTCAAGACTGCCAACTGTGTTCCCCATTCTGTCAATGCCATTGTTGCCATTCACACACCATCGACTTCGGTTTGGCTATTTTTGAACCCATCGAGCCTACTATTTCGCATGAAAATTTTGTCCACTCCGATAGTTTGGGCAAGGATATTACACTTTCCCTTTTTCAGCCACCACAGGTATAATTCAGTTTTATAGGATAACTATATCCTGTTTTGACGTGTCCATCTATTGGATTCGTCAACATTGTGCATTGCATTTTATTCAATGTGCTCAACAAGAATTTCAACTGAATTAACACCCTTATCTATGATTAATAGAATCATTGATTTTTCAATCAATAACAAATTTATAATCGGTCTGCTCACGCTGGCATTGATTGGTGCTGGTATATATAGTATGACCCAAGTGCCCATTGATGCCGTGCCGGATATTACTAATAACCAAGTACAGGTCATCACACAATCCCCTAATCTGGGAACGGAAGATATTGAGCAATTCGTAACCTATCCCGTCGAAGTTGCAATGAGCAACTTGCCCAATGTAAAGGAAATTCGTTCGGTGTCCCGCTTTGGCCTTTCCGTAGTAACCGTCGTTTTTGACGATGATATGGGTACCTATTTACCGCGTCAACTTGTTTCTGAAAAACTGACCGAAGTACGTGAACAAATCCCAGAGGGTTTTGGACAGCCAAGTATGGGGCCAATTTCAACAGGTTTGGGGGAAGTGTACCAATATACCTTAAAGGTAGAACCTGAATTTGAAGATAAATATTCATTATCCGATTTACGTACAATGCAAGATTGGATTGTGCAACGGCAAATGGCAATGGTGCCTGGTGTTGTAGAAATTAATGCCATCGGCGGAAAAATAAAGCAATATGAGGTGGCCGTCGACCCTAATGAATTAAAGGCAATCGGCCTTACTATTACCGATGTGTTCGAAGCATTGGAAGCGAACAATAAAAATACAGGTGGTGCGTACATTGAGAAAAACCATCAGGCGAACTTCATTCGAGGTGAAGGTTTGGTGCGAAGCCTTGATGATATTAAAAAAATCGTCATTAAAAATGAAAATGGTGTGCCCATTACCATAAGTGATGTTGCAGATGTGCGCTTTGGTTCTGCCGTGCGCTATGGGGCTTTGACGCAGGACGGCGAAGGTGAGGTCGTTGGCGGTCTTGTTATGATGCTCAAAGGGGCAAACTCAAACGAGGTTATTGTACGTGTGAAAGACCGGATGGCCGAAATACAGAAATCCCTTCCTGAAGGGGTTGTCATTCAGCCCTTATTGGATAGAAGTAAGCTTATAAGTGAAACAACCGGCACGGTGCGTAACAATCTACTCGAAGGTGCGCTTATCGTGATTTTCGTACTTGTTTTCCTTTTAGGAAACTGGCGTGGTGGTCTTATTGTGGCTTCGACTATCCCTTTATCGCTATTGTTCGCTTTTATACTAATGAACGTTTTTGACGTATGGGCGAACTTGATGAGTTTAGGTGCTATCGATTTTGGTATCATCGTAGATGGGGCGGTCATCATCGTGGAAGCCAGCGTATTCTTAATGGGAAGCTACATCCTAAAAAAGAAGTCTTTAAACAAGGAAAAACGTGATGAGATAGCCGCAAATGCATCAAAGAAAATGATGAATGCCGCCTTCTTTGGGCAATTGATAATTCTAATTGTGTTCTTGCCCATACTGGCTTTGGAAGGCATCGAGGGCAAAATGTTTAAACCAATGGCGCTCACATTCATATTTGCAATGATTGGTGCTATGTTTCTTTGCCTGACATACGTTCCAATGATGTCCGCACTATTTTTAAAACCGCCCAAGACGGAAAAAAAATCTTGGGGCGACCGTTTCGTGCATTGGGTACAGCGGAAGTATGAACCACTTTTGGTCAAGACTTTAAACAAGGGAAAATGGATTGTGGGTATTGCCGTCGCCATATTTGCCCTAACCGTTTTTATGTTTACAAGAATGGGTGGCGAATTCATTCCCCAACTGGATGAAGGCGATATTGCATTTCACACCATACTTAAACCCGGAAGCTCACTAAGCGAAACGATTGAGACCACTACTAAAGTTGAGCGTATCATAAAGGCCGAATTTCCGGAAGTTGAGAAAATTGTAAGCCGTATCGGTGTGGCCGAAGTGCCCACAGACCCGATGCCAATGGATTTCGCTGATGTATTTGTTATTCTAAAACCCCAAGACGAATGGGTGTCTGCCGATGATAAGGATGAACTTATTGATAAAATGAAGGAAGCGGTAAGTATTATCCCGGGCGTCAATTATGAGTTTACCCAACCTATCGAAATGCGCTTTAATGAACTGTTAGAGGGTATTCGAGAAGATGTTGCCATCAAAATTTATGGTGAGGATATCGATGTGCTTGCTGCAAAAGCGGATGAGATTACAAAAATCATTGCAGGTACTCAAGGTATAGGCGATATGAGGGCAGAAGCAACTTCTGGACTGCCCCAAATGACCATTAAATACAATCGTAACAAGCTGGCTCAGTATGGGGTGAGTGTTGACCAGCTGAATACAATGGTACAGTCCGCTTTTGCGGGCGGATATGCAGGGGTCATTTTTGAAGGCGAAAAGCGTTTTGACTTGGTCGTTAGACTCGATGAAGAAAACCGTACTGACATCAACGACATCAGAAATCTGTACATCAATTTGCCCAATGGCTCACAGATTCCGCTTCAAGAACTGGCTGCTATTGAATACACACCTGGTCCTATGCAAATCAGTCGGGACAATACCAACCGAAGAACCTACGTAGGTGTAAATGTGCGCGGACGTGATGTGGAATCCTTGGTCAACGAGATTAAGGATAAACTGGACGCAAATCTTGAATTACCACCAGGCTATTTTATTCGGTATGGTGGTGCATTTGAAAATCTCGAAAGAGCAAGCGAGCGATTACAGACTGTGGTCCCCATTGCTTTACTGCTCATTTTCATTTTGATTTATTTCGCATTAAAATCTTTTCCGCAAACCTTGATGATTTACTTGGCAATCCCGATGGCGACCATTGGCGGTGTATTCGCACTATGGCTTCGGGATATGCCTTTCAGTATTTCCGCAGGGGTCGGCTTTATCGTCCTCTTTGGTGTTGCCGTCCTGAACGGACTGGTAATGATTAGCGGCCTGAATGAGTTGAAGGAAGAAGGCGTGACCAACTTGAAAGACCGTATTGTGGAAGGTACGAAACGCCGGATACGCCCCATTATGCTTACAGCCTTTACCGATATCTTAGGATTTCTTCCGATGGCGATATCAGCATCGGCAGGGGCTGAAGTGCAGCGACCCTTGGCAACTGTGGTTATAGGTGGATTGATAACTTCAACACTCTTGACGCTATTTATCCTTCCCATCTTTTACCAATGGGTCGAGAAACGTTCGGAACGGAAGAAGAAATTTAATCCAAAATTTGTTACCGCAACAGCCGTGGTCTGTCTTTTGTTTACTTCCGCTATCGCGCCTGCCCAGAGCGCAGTCGAAGGGAAAGCACAACAAGTCCGACCGCAAGATTCTTTACCGGTTATTTCATTGGATAAAGCTGTAGAAATTTCCAAGGAAAACTATCCGTTATTGAAGACGAAACAGTTGGAAATTCAACGACAGAATGCACTTAAAGGTGTTGCTTATGATTTTGGAAAAACGCAAGTTTTTACGGGCGGCGAAGAAATTGCAGATGGTCAGGGTATTTATACTTTAGTTGGTGTCGGGCAACAAAATATCGACCTCTTGGGTATAGGTGCTAATAAGCGACTGCAAAAACAACGAATTGCTTTGGCCGAAACCGCTCTCGACCTGTCTGAATTGCAAGTGGAACAGGAAGTAAAAAAGGCGTGGTCGCAGGCATACCAACAGCGACAAAAATTTGAACTGTACCGCGAGCTGGATTCCATTTATTCACAGTTTGAAACGGCAATCCAACTCAACTTTGAGGTGGAAGCCATTTCAAGATTGGAATATTCATCGGCAAAAAACCAAGCGTTGCAAATCAGTAATAAATTGCAACAAGCAGAAAGCGATTATGCTATTGCGTTGCAAAAGCTAAATCTTTGGCTGGCAACAGACATTTTTTATTCTGTACCAGATGCATTTGAAGAAAGTGAGGTGGCTGTATTGGGATTGGATGCGGATTTAGAAAGACATCCCGAGCTGGAATTTTCGCAAAGGCGCATCGATGAAGCCGAAGCAAACTATAATGCCGCTCGTGCCGAGCTACTTCCTAAATTAAACCTGCAAGGTGGATTGCAACAGGTAAACGGCGATAGTGGATTTTACACCTATCAGGCAGGCATTTCAGTCCCGTTGTTTTCGGGCGCACAGCGTAGTCAGGCCAAGGCAGCAAAAATCGATAGCGAAATCGCAAGGACAAATGCAGATTTTATCCAACGCCAACTGCAATCTGAATTTAAGCAGGCTGTACAAGGCTACCAGAAGTGGAAAACATCTTGGCAGTTTTACAGGGATAAAGCTCTGCCACTTGCAGAAGAACAGCGTAAGGGCGCGTTACTCGCCTACAAGGAAGGTGCGGTGGATTATGCTTCATTCACACAGATTATACGTGATGCCATAAACACCGAAATGGATGCGCTCGATGCGCTTGACAATTATTTAGATGCCTTGTTTGAACTACAATACTTTCAAAACTAAAAAGATGAAAAAATTAAAATATTTACCGATTACCGCAATGCTTACGGCATTCACAATAATTAGTTGTGGCGAGTCAAAAACCGAAAGCGACCACGTTGATGCAACACATTCAGAAACAGAAGAAAATCACTCTGAAGAGGAAGATGAAATAGTTACACTTACTGCAAAACAGTATGATGCACTACAAATGAAAGTCGATACGCTTGCCCAGCGCAATATGAGTGGATATGTGGAAGCCAACGGACAACTGGAAGTTCCGCCACAAAATGAAGCGACCATCACTACGGTTGTTGGTACCAACGTAGTTTCCATCGAGGTCATCGAGGGCGATAAGGTCAATAAAGGTCAGACTGTGGCCTATTTGTCTCATCCCAATATCATACAGAAACAGACGGATTACCTCAATGCACATAGCAATAGTCAGTTTCTCAAAAAAGAATACGAACGCCAAAAAACTCTTTATGATGCAGGTGTGGGCAGCGGTGCCAATTTCCAAAAAGCAGAAGCGGAATATCAAGCTTCACGAAGTATGGTGAACGGTTTGGAAGCACAATTACAACAATTAAATGTTAGTGCATCAGGTGTGAGAAATGGCACTATTTATCAAAGGGTTGCGCTACGAAGTCCTATTCAAGGCTTTGTGGAAAAAGTAGCCGTTAAAACAGGACAATATGTAGAACCTCAAACCGACCTAATGGAAATCGTGGACATCCATCACGTACACGCCGATTTGATGGTATTTGAAAAAGACGTGTACAAAGTAAAGGAAGGACAAACCGTGCGGTTCAATGTCCAATCCATTCCGGGAAAGGAACTTACAGCCGAAATCTATTCCGTAGGAAAAACTTTTGAGCAGAACCCCAAAGCGATACACGTACACGCCGAAATCGAAAATAAGGAAGGCAACCTGATACCGGGAATGTACATTCAAGGGCGCATCCAAACCGACAATACAATGACCACGGCAATTCCTGAAAGTGCCATCGCAGCCGATGGCGAAAAGTCCTTTGTGTTTACAGCAAAAAATGAAGGCGAGGATTGGAAGTTTATGCCCGTGGAAATCACAAAAGGAACTCACGATGGCGAATGGATTGCCATTGATTTTTTGACCGAACAAGAGCCGAATACCAAGTATGCCTTTAATAACGCCTACTATTTAATGGCGGAAATGAAAAAAGGGGAAAACGAGGAAGAAGCACATTAAGAGATGAAAGAAACAAGAAAACAAAATCTAAAACAAGCAAGAACACTTCAAATTTGGAATGTCATCTATGACATTATCGAGGTGGTCGTATCACTTATAGCGGGATTCACGGCAAACAGTTCCGCCTTGATAGGCTGGGGACTGGACAGCACTATTGAAGTCATAAGTGCGGGAACACTCGGTTGGCGATTGCACGGCGAAATCAAGGGTCTGGATGAAAAGCGTGTAGAGCGAAGAAAGATGACAACACTTTACGTCATCGCCATATCATTTGCCCTTATCTGCATTTTTATATCCTATGATTCCATTTCAAAATTAATAAGTCAAGAAACAGCATCTTGGTCCACGTTGGGCATTGGGATACTGATAGTTTCCTTAGTAGTGAACCCCATTCTGATTTACTACAAAAGAAAATACGGTCATAAATTGGATAGCCCTGCCCTGTTGGCCGATGCCAAGGACACTTTTATTTGCCTTTATCAGACTGTGGTGGTCCTAATAGGCCTATTGCTCGTAAAATGGCTGGGCTGGTGGTGGGCTGACCCTATTGCAGCATTATTGATAGTGCCATACGCGGCAAAAGAAGGTTGGGAAGCCTATTCCAAAGCACAAAAAATCAAAAACAGCATCGATAAGAAATGAAAGAAATAGAAAAAAGATTGATTGACAATGGGGTTCGCCCAACGGCAATGCGCATATTGATTTATAAGTATATGGCCGATAGGGATGCCGCCATCGCCCTGACTGATATTGAGAATGCTTTCGCAAAAGCGGATAGAACCACATTGTACCGAACCCTAAAAACGTTTGAAGAAAAAAACGTGGTGCATCACATAGATGACGGAACTGGAATCTCTAAATACGCACTTTGTGAAGAAGGCTGTAATTGTGAAATAGAACAGGATTTGCATTTACATTTCCATTGCACTAACTGTGACGAAACGGTTTGTTTAACGGAACAAAAAATCCCGCATATCAATTTGCCCGATGGATATTTGGCAGAGGATGTTAATCTCGTGGTTACGGGAATATGTGAAAAATGTAGCAGTAATTTACTTTAACAAACAAATTAGATTGATTTTGAAAAAAAGCACTTTTATAATAACTAAAATGGACTGCCCTTCAGAAGAGCAGATGATTCGGATGAAGTTAGAGTCTTATGCTCAAGTAAAACACTTGGATTTTGATATTCCTAACAGAAAATTGGAAGTATATCACGTGGACGACGTCAAGGCGATACAAACGTCTATAGCCAGCTTAAAACTTGGGGATTCCTTAGAAGGAACCACAGAAGCCGAACCACCCGTAATGGAAGACCAATCCAAACAAAAAAGAATCCTATGGTGGGTCTTGGGCATCAACTTTGGCTTTTTCGTTATCGAAATGACCACTGGTTGGATTTCTTCTTCGATGGGTCTAGTGGCAGACTCATTAGATATGCTGGCAGATTCCATCGTATATGCATTAAGCCTATTTGCGGTAGGCGGTGCCATTTCAAGAAAAAAGAAGGTTGCGAAATACAGCGGATACTTTCAGATGGCATTGGCAATACTTGGGTTTGCAGAGGTCTTGAGAAGGTTTTTTAGCAATACCGAAACGCCCCTGTTTCAATGGATGATTATAGTTTCAATTTTCGCATTGGCAGGTAATTTGATATCGCTCTGGCTCATCAACAAGGCAAAGAGCCAAGAGGCTCATATGCAGGCAAGTGCCATTTTTACATCCAATGATATTATTGTCAATGGTGGTGTTATAGTAGCTGGGGTGCTGGTTTATTTTCTGAATAGTAAATGGCCCGATTTAGTGATTGGCGGGATCGTTTTCACTTTTGTAATGCGCGGTGCATTGAGAATACTGAAATTATCGAAGTAGTTTTTAAAATGATATCAAACTTGATTAGAACATATGAAAAAGAAAAAAGTAAATTTACGGGACATTGACCCAAAAGAACATAAGGGCGAGCACAGTCACGATGATGGCCATAACCATAGCAGCCCTGAAGAAATTTCAAACTTTAGAACCTATCTACCGGCTATTTTCAGCTTTGTAATGTTGATAGCCGGAATTGCTATTGATTACTTTGATGCGTTTCCTTTCTTCAAAGGATGGATTCGCATAGTATGGTACACGGTAGCCTATATCCCTGTTGGTTTTCCGGTGATAAGAGAAGGCTGGAAAAGTATTAAAAATGGTGATTTCTTTACCGAATTTTTCTTGATGTCCATAGCCACTTTAGGGGCGTTCGCTATCGGCGAATATCCAGAAGGCGTAGCCGTAATGTTATTTTATGCTGTGGGCGAACTGTTCCAGAATGCGGCCGTTAACCGTGCGAAGGGAAATATAAAAGCCTTACTCGATGTAAGACCAAATGAGGCTTTGGTTTATCGTGATGGTGATTTTGTTTCAGTAAATCCCGAGACTGTTGAAATCGGTGAAAAGATACAGGTACGTGTAGGCGAAAAAGTTCCTCTTGATGGCATTATACTTTCTGAAAAGGGTTCTTTTAATACTGCTGCCTTGACAGGCGAAAGCAAACCTGATACAATTGCTAAAGGCGATACCGTTTTTGCTGGAAGCATCAACCTTGATGGTGTAATCGAAATCGAGACGACCAAGGAATTCAAGGATAGTTCCATTGCACGAATTCTGGATATGGTACAGAATGCAACTGCCAGAAAATCAAAGACCGAACTGTTCATCAGAAAATTTGCTCGGATTTATACGCCAATCGTTGTATTCCTTGCCATCGGACTGACGTTTCTACCTTACTTTTTTGTAGATGATTATGTTTTTAGGGATTGGCTCTATCGAGCATTAATATTCCTTGTGATATCCTGTCCTTGTGCTTTAGTCATCTCTATACCGCTGGGCTATTTTGGCGGATTGGGTGCGGCATCCCGCAACGGTATTCTTTTCAAGGGTGCTTCCTTTCTCGATGCAATGACCCAAGTGAACACGGTCGTAATGGACAAAACAGGAACTGTTACTAAAGGGGTTTTTAAAATCAAGGAAATCAATTCCATCACATTTGAGGAAACCGAGTTTATGAAGTATTTGATGGCGATGGAAGAGCAATCCACTCATCCTATCGCCAAGGCGATTCTCGAATATAAAGCTGACGGCTCGGATTATGAAGCGACTGATGTATCGGAAGTTGCCGGAAAGGGATTGAAAGGAACAGTCAACGGAAAAACAGTGTTGGTAGGAAACAAAGCTTTGATGACCTCAAATGGCATAGAAGTCCCTTCGGAAACGGATGGCATTGTAGAATCAATCGTTATGGTGTCCATTGACGGGAAATTTGCAGGTTATGTAACCATCGCAGATGAACTGAAGGAAGATGCGCACCAAGCCATTAAACAAATTAGGGATGCGGGAATTACAAAAATTATAATGCTATCTGGCGACAAAGATTCCATTACGCAGCAAGTCTCCAATGAACTAAATATTGATTGGGCGAAAGGCGGATTGTTGCCCGAGGACAAATTGAACGAAGTCGAAGAACTCAAAAAACAACCTGATATGAAAGTCGCATTTATCGGCGATGGCATAAACGACGCACCCGTTTTGGCAGCAAGTGGTGTAGGAATTGCGATGGGTGGCTTAGGAAGCGATGTCGCCATCGAAACAGCCGATGTCATTATACAGACCGACCAGCCAAGCAAGATTGCGAGAGCGATTAAAATTGGTCGTTCTACCCGCAGGATTGTCTGGCAAAATATTGGGCTTGCCTTTGGTGTAAAGGTTATAGTCCTCATTCTCGGTGCAGGTGGTCTTGCGACGATGTGGGAAGCTGTTTTTGCTGATGTGGGTGTGGCGCTTTTGGCAATTTTCAACGCAGTGAGACTGCAAAGAATGAAGTGGGATTAATTCGATTCTATTACAAACAGAATGAACTGTGATTTTTAGTGATTTAGCGAATAGGCATATAGGCCATGTCCTTTCTTGTTTGAGCCAGCCCATTCCCCGAACATTTTAGGAATGCCACCCCCCAAAAAGAGCGAGTCATCATCTAAAATCAGCCAAGAAATAATTGGAGCGGGATTTTTGTGCGACCATATCTTTTTTCCGTCTTTGGCATGGTAGGCCTGTATAGTTCCTTCGACAGACCCGACAATATAAACATCGTTTGCCAAATATCCTGTCACAAGGGATGCCGGTTGCGATTCGTTCGCTACCCATTTCAACTCTCCCGTGGCTGCATCCAACGCCTTAACGGTCAGGGGCGTGTCGGTCGGTGGCTTATGCGCATAATTATTGTTGCTCCAGACATACACGGTTCCGTCAGCAATGGAAGCTTCGCTGTGCAGGCCTCCCTTTACACCCCCGTAACCAATTACGGATTCCCATACCTTGTCGCCCGTTATAGCATCCCAGACGGTGTAAACGCCACTTTTTTGACCGGCTCCGACCAGTTTTCTCATTTCCCCATCAATTTCTGCGGTAAACAATTGCGCTCCCCCGGAAAAATCATAGTCAGGGCCTTTCTTTTGATGATGTGTCCATAAGTCATGAGGTGTAACTTGATAGAACCATTTAACATCCCCGGTCTTGGAATCTACGGCTACCATTGCATCCGACATCTTTGAGGCCTCTTCGCCCGTGTAGTTATTTCCAGTAGTGAAGTAAAGCGTATTACTTTCCGTGTCAAGTGCGAACGATGTCCACATAGGTACGCCATTTTGGGGAGGTTCGACAAGAAACCTTTCCCATACTTTATTCCCGGTTTTTGCATCCAAAGCGATTACTTTGCCTTGAAGGTCCGGAGTAAACGATGGGGAGTCCAACATTTCCTCGACAGAAGAAACACCGATATACACCAAACCATCGTGATAGAGCAGTACGCTAAGATTACCTGCTTCAGGATCTGTTGTAAATTCGGTCTGCCAAAGCAGTTCGCCCGAATTTTGGTCGAGTGCGAAAGCATTTCCCTCTACACTCGCCTCGAATACCTTGCCGTCGCCAAGAGTACCGGTTCCCGCAAAACCGTACCAGGACCATTCCGTCATGGGATTTTCTATATTTTTCTTCCATATTAAACTTCCCTTTTTCGCATCCACTTTGTATATCGTGCCTCCCCAATCCCCAAAATAGACCGCACCTTCTTTGACCAATGGTGCATGACTTACTGGATGTTCGGTAGGGTAGTGCCAGCTATGGCCCATGTTTTCAATCGATTTGCTATTTATGGGCGAAGTAGTGGTTGCATGGAGATTTTGTATCATTTTGAGCCCATCATTTCCCATCATATCCTTACCTATAGATTGGGAATTAGCAGAAGGTAAGATAAGGAAAAGTATAAATGAAGTTAATATCAGTTTTGCCCGTAAAAGTAGAAGCTGCGTGCCGATGTGCCTATTCTCCATGACTCAAGATTTTATGTTGCTGTTTCCGTTTTAATCATAATCGATAAGTTAGTTTGATAACCAAATGGGATTTAGTGCAAATCATCTTTTTTTCAACTTCAACAAATTTGAGCCTATGAAGAAATTTTAATATGAGCGCTCACAATGAAAAGGAATCAAAAGTGTACACCAATAGTTTTGAAGCTTTGGCTTTGTTTGCCATGTTCCTGCGGAAGTTCAAAAATCTTCCACTTCAAGACTTCCCGAGCGAACCGCTACGCCGGTTCGCATTCGGGGTCTTTCAGTTCCAGATTTTTGAACACCCTCTGAACCGCGCATAAACCCAAACAGACGAAAAAAATCGCCTGTTTGCATTTATCTTGCCGCCGCACAATTAATTTTGAAAATTCTTGTTTAAAAGATATAATCCTCATTAATATATTTGTACTAATCCAAGGCACATCAAATGAAATCAAATGTTTTCGTTTTTCTTGCACTCCCAATGCTGCTATTTCTTTCATGTAATAATGATGATGACAGCGTAGCGGAGTCGGATAGGAGCCAAGCTTTGTTGGGCCAATGGGAGTACGAGGCCATTGATTCCAATACTGCCGTTGATATTAATGGGGACGGTACGGTCAACGTTGACTTGTTCAACACCAACGAAATACGTCAATGTCTAAAAGATAATTTAACTTTTTTCAGCTCTCGGGGGCCTGGAGAAAAAAATGCTTTTTCTATTAATGAAAACGGACTATCTTGTGGGGAAGTACCCGCATTTCAAAATGTCGAAGATGATAGGTACGAGCTCATAAACAATGAGATTATACGATTTGATAATCGTAGCGATTGGATTATCGTAGAGTTTTCCAACGACCAATTGGTTGTTGACGAAGAGGATTTTTTGGACGGTCAAGATGTCGTTATTACCTATACTTTTAAAAGAAGCTAGTTTTAATTGCCTTTAGTCAGTAGTATTGAAAGCGCCCATGATGCTTAAACTCTGACCACTCTTCCTGTAACTCTTTCACTCCATTGGCCATTCGTATCCCTGACCCTTACCTCGAAATCCTGATCAAGATATTTCAAGCGGCTTTCACGGGGTTCCTCTTCCAGCATGAAATACCTATCCACTCCACTGCCCGTGGCTTCGTTGTAATTGAATAAGCGAGTATCCCATCGGTTGGAACTCCTGTTGAATATCCTGATTTCTACCTGGTCCAACGTCGCACCGCCATAAGCCTCCGAACACCCAATATCAAAACAGGTATAGATTCTGACTTGATAATCGCAACCGTTCAATCCCCCACAACTGACATTGTACTTTTCCCCTTTGACCAACGCCACAGGTTTTCTTATGGTGTCCACAAATGTGCTTTCGATTTGGGATTGCCCCGTTGAATTCTCCACTTCAAAATCAATGGTAAACGTATCTTGGCTATCGGGATAGAAGGTAAGGTTAGTACTTCCATAATTCAATGGAATCGTTTGCCCCTCATCATATCTATTTCCACCATAAAGGAAATAACCGACGCGGTTTCCACTAAAGGAGAATGTCATTTGATAGGTTACATCCGGGTCATGTGTGCCAATGGCGTTGGTAATGACCGCAATGTTAAAAGGTTCCCCCTCCAAACGTTCTCCGGGGGCCTGACTAATGGTCAATTCGAATGGTTCCTCATATACCGTATAGTTTATATTGACGCTGGCCGTTTTCTCAACATCCGATGAAGAGCGCACTGTGAAAGTGATGTTGTGGTTGCCCTCGGTCGTTCCAGTATACTTTCCCGAAAATGCCCCCAGAAGTACGTCAAAACTTTCACCGGCGGAGTAGCTAGTACCTCCGTATTTAAAAGAACCATTGTTACCACTTGCTGAAAAATACATCTCGTAGGTATCCCCGCCGATTCCGATTTCGGAAATATTGAAGTTGATATCCACCTGTTCCCCGGTATAGGCCTGCTGCAATGTGCCTGATGCAGTAAAGGTATAATCTTTGGCCGCCACGTTTACCGTAATATCCACTGTTTTCTCCAACCCTGTATCGTTTCGAACGGTGAAAGCCAATCGAACCGTGCTCTCATTGGTTCCCTCAAGCGTCCAATTAAAGTTTCCAGTATTGACATCGTAACTGTTACCTGGGCTTACCTCGATACCGTTGTTATCCCTGATGAGTGCATTCCCGTTCATACTGAAACGCATGGTGTAATCCGAAGACCCCACACTTTCGGAAATATTGAAATTAAGGCCAGTAGTTTCCCCTACAGTTATATCCGATTTTTGGGTTCCCGCCGTAAAGGTAAAATCCACTTGGTCGTAGGTTATAGTAGTATTGGCCGTTCGAGTAACATCCGAACCGGATTCCACGCTTAGAATGATATTGTGCTGGCCAGGTTCCAGTCCTGTATATGTGAGATTATTGACTCCTGCACCCAATGGGAACTCTTCCCCTGGACCGTAGGCCACACCATTGACCGACATCGAACCGTTCTGGCTTGATGAAAAGAAGGCCGAGTAGCTATCGTTCGCTCCCTCGGGTACTTCATCAATATCCACAATAATCCCAACCGGAATATTGGAAAATTCCGTTGCTTTTGATGGTGTCATGCTTACCGTAAAATCATTATTCCCCACGACGACCGTAACTTTTTCTTCTAAAATCTGTCCATTACTATCCCGAAGTAAAAAGGTAATTTCATAAGTCCCGGCCTCTTGTGCAATAAAATCATATGCAAAACTTCCAGGTCTTACCGTAAAATATTGGCTCGGCACAATCGGGGAATTCCCATTGTAAAGCTGGGCCTCACCACCCGATATAAAATAATTCAGTTCATAAGCTACTCCGCTATAATCACCTTTTTCAATGAGGCTCAATGAAATAGTTCCGCGTTGCCCAACCAACACCTCATTACTATTGGCGGAGGCATTAAATTCCAGTTCTAGCTGTTTCGCCTCCAAATCGATTTCAACAGGTCCGACTTCCTGCCCATAATTGTCCGTAACGAAAAAGTTGATTCGATGCGGGCCCAAAGTTTCCGGAGTATAGAACAATGGAAAATTGCCCAATTCCACGGGGTAGTCCGTATTGTTGCGGATTATATCGCCATTGATTCCCGTAACCGTTCCGTTTCCTTCCTCCGGATCGTAGGTCAGGAAATAGTCGATGTTGGACGTATTACCGTTCGATTTGATGTTGAAGTTAAGCTGTGTTCGCTGGTTCACGAACACTTGGTTGCTTTCCGAGTTTCCACTTAACGTAAAGGGGATATTGGCAACTTCGATTTCGACACTGTCGCGTTTCATCTGGCCATTGCTATCGCGGAGGTCGAAATAGATTTTACGCTGTCCCAATTCATCGTCCTCGAAAGTGAAGTTGTAATTGCCCGGCCCGATGGCACGAAAGGTTCCTGGATCCATAACCCCTCCATTTTGGTCCCGTACAGTTCCCGCACCTTGACTATCGGACGAAAAAGAGTGGCTTATGTCATAAGTTACTTCGCTTTCCTCGTCTTGAGTTTGCAAGTCAATATTGATGGCCAAATTGGTTTCTAGCTCAACCTGCGAGGAAGCCGCCGTAGCCCTAAAGGTAAAGTTGATATTTCCTACCACCAATAGCAGTTCATTGGTCAATGTGGCCCCATCAGGGGCCTTGGCAGTCATTGTCAACTTATGTTCACCCAAGGTTTCTGGTTGGTAGCTAAATTCCGTTACGCCCTTTTGCAGCATAAACGGAGTTCCGGCATCATAGGTGTTTTCGCCTAAAAAGAGTTTGCCGGAACCATCCTCCAATTGATAGGTGATTTCGAAATCCTGATCGGTCTCTTTGCCGGGATCGAAAGTCTCCCTATCACGTAACAGCGTTACGTTAATGGGATTTCGGCTATTGATGATGAAATCGTCGGTACCTTTGGTCAATAGAAAACTAAAGCTAGCGTGTCTGACTCTGTAGGTCAGCTCCAACTCTTTTTGTATTTTGTTCGAATCCCAGGCCAATACCTTGACCCTGTGCATACCCGTATCGATGGGCATGTAGCGGTAGGATGGGTCAAAATCCTTTACCGGTATCGTATCGGTCTCGCGAATGGTATCATTTTCAGTCCCAAGGTAATAGCCTCTTCCATTGAGGATATCATATTTCATAAAATAGGAAACCGTGGAGACCATCCGCTCGGGCTCCAAGCTGAAATCAGTTTTAACGGCTTCGAACACAAAACCGTTTTCCTCATTGGTGCCATCAAAGTTGAAATCAAAGGAATCCTGTACTATTCCTTCAAAATCTTTGCTACATGCCAATATAAAAATCATGCATAGCATACCTATGGCGACTATACGTTGTGGGGTACTGAATTTCATAACGTCGTCTTTTTAAAACAAAAAATACCGCAGACCGACACCGGCATACGGGTAAAAATTTCCCACGTCCGAATTGACGTGGTAGTATTCGTTCGCCTTGACCAATATGGAAAAATCGTTACTGATGCCTACTTCCAATTCTGCACCGAGATATAGACCGTATATAAATTGGCTTTTGCCGTTGATGAGGGCACCACTGGGAAGTTCATTGCTCCCGTTGTTAATGACCTCATATCCGAACAGTCCGCCCCCACCTAGGAAGAGGCTAAAATTTTTCCGCTGAGGGGCGATGAATACGCGATAGTACAGTCCGGGCTGTATAGTAAAGATGTTGTAAGGAATATTTTGGTCACCTTTGTCCTCCGCAATTGCGGCCAAAACACTTATCTGAAAATATCGATAGCGATCGGGATGAAAATTGAACGTTCCCATAATACCGTAGCCATCCTCGACATATCCGCCGCTCACGCCGACCGAAGAGGCAAGGTTGCCCCGCATTTGGCCAAAGATGGATGAGGCCACCAGACAAAATAAAATCGTAACAAAAAATCCTGTTCTCTTCATGATTTAAAGCCTAAAGGATTGTTAATGACAGAATGGTCTATGTCCAAAGACAAGTTTCGATTGCCCTTTTCTTCGTCCAGTTCCACCGTAAGAACTTTTTGCCGATCAAGGGTAAACTTATCGAAGACCACCATGAAATAGTTCTCTGAATTCCCCTCGACCTTTTTGGGAACCTTGTACCGGAACAAAGGTTTTTGTGCTTTCTTAATATTACTTGAACTGTTTTTGTATTTCGTAGCGATGCTGAATTTTATAAAATTGACGTCATAGTCGATATGCTCCTTGTTCTCCAATCGGAACTGCAGGTAAATTTCATCGTTTTCGTAGTACACGTTCTCCAGCCAAAGAAATACGTTATCGAATTTGGACAGATAGCGAATTATTTTGCCCTTGTTGAACTGATTGTAATAACATCGCCGACGTATGTATTCCATTCGGTCCAAGACATACAGTTCCCGGGTAAGCGGTAAAGGCTCACCTTCGGTCTCCCCGGTCTTAACGCTCAATTTTTCCTGGAAAGTCTCGGTAGGAACCTCGGTTTGCTCCATATCCAGTTGTCGTGAAACGTTGGATTTGTCTATTTCGTGATTCCCTCGCTTTTTGGAAAGCTCGTCAAGGTTATCCGCCATGGCGGTGGTTATGGTCCATCGCTTCTTGGAGGGGATGTCCACCAATTTCAGGATAAAATCATAGGCTAGGCCATCACGGGTATAGATTGTATAGTTTGTAAAGTCTGTTATATCGGGTGCCACATCGTTATAGATCAGCAATGCGATATTCCTGACCGTCCCGGAACCAATTTTTGCCGGAAAGGATTCTATGAAATTGAGCTCTTTCCCGTTAATGGAAAAATCATATGGAGCGGGCAGGACCAATATCGTCTTATAGTCCCTTGAGACCGGAATAGTGTCCAGCTGTGCCATTGTCGACAACGAACCGAATAACCAAATAATTGTCAATAGGGATTTCATCTTCATTGCATTACCAATAACAGTTCATAATCATCGATCAATAAAATCTTATCTTTCTCCTTTAACCTTTTTTTTCGCAGGAACGTTCCCAAACCCCTAGTAATACCTTTCAGGACATCCGGTGCCCCGCTCGTGATGTCGTCAGCGGCTTCCTGTAGGGCATCGCCTGCCGTCTCGGCCTTGTACTCCCTCCAGAGCTCTCCGGCCCTCTTGTTATATATGCCTTCCCGACCGTCGTTAAAATCCCTGACGGAGATATCGACCGGGTAATGTTCGATATTGTCTATGTCCAAATAGACCCTGTTTCCCTGTATCGAAGCCAAGGCATGGATAAACGTATTCTTGGGAAATCGTTTTTTGTGTAGAACCATGTCCTCCATGAGCAGCAGCCGTACATTCTCATTGGGCAAAATGAACTGGTCGCCATATACCGTTGCCCTAAAGAAAGTCGGCTTTCCGTTTTCGGGCACCTCCTCTTGCTCTTGCTCAGGATGGGGAATTTGCCCCGAGGATTCCCCGATTATTTTCTTTTTTCCCTCCAATAGCTTTTCACGATAGGCCAAGCGATTCTCCACAAATTTTTGCTTTTGTTCCTCCACGGTCATCATAGTCTTCTTTTCCCTTTCCACTGTTTTATTACTATCTGAAATTTCGGCCTGTGGAACATCCTGCTGGTCCGATTCTAAGGATAGTCCTTCCAATCGTTTCAGGATCCTTTGGAGCGAATCGTTTTCTGAATCGTTCATCCGGGCAACGTCCGGTAAAGCCGAGGATTTCTCCACCTTTTTCTTTGCCAAAGAATCCGTAATTTTCAAAGGTGTATCGGTAGCACTGGATTCCAAGGTCGGGACTTTGCCGGGCAACTCCGGATTAAAGCCATTCGACACATCGGTCTCGGAGTTAGGCCTTAATTGGAAATCCTTGACGTTCTCAATAACAAAGAAACTGGTGAGTATCAGGATCAGGGGTAGGGCAATGGCAAAGTTTCGGTGCCTGACGACCCAGCGTTTCAAACGTTTTATGTTGTCCCCTAATTTCATGTCCCTAGTGTTTGATGTCCGAATTGTCCACGACCTCAAAATCCAAAATCTTGATTCCGTTCAGGTTATTCAAGGTGATTCCCGTTTTTTTCAGGTATCCCTTGGTGACCAGTTTCCTATACGTTGTGGTTTTGCCTTTTTCTATGGCCTGTTTACCGTAGAAGTTGAACGGAAACGGATAGGTTGCATAGTCGATTTGAATCGAATCAAGTTCGACAAAGTAGTTATAGTCCCGCATTGCCACATCATGGAAGTACTTTTTTTCGACCAAACGGGCATATAAGCGGTTGCCTGACCCATCCACCATGAACAAGGCCTTTCCCTCGATATTCTTTCTTATTAGGTCCAACTCGGGTTCCAGAGCGAAAAAAAGTTCATGAAAATTGATAATATGTCCCTCACAAAGAATTTCGAGATTTTGCTTGATATCCCTGATGGGAGCTATTGGTAGGCGTTGCCCTCCGTATAGTAGATAAGCGTTATTGTTGGCCCGCTCGTTTGCCGCCGTTACGTAATAGCTTGCAATGGCAAAGATTACGGCCACCAACACCAAACACCCATAAACCAGCCGCTTGTTGTGCCTTCGGCCTCTGTCTATATCGTTAAAAATCATATACCTATCCTTCATAAGCGAATCTTTATTATTGGATGAGTGTCCTCGCAGCTTTTGTGGCCCCGCCACTCTTCGCGTCGATGACCGTTTGTATCGCTTTTTTTCCGTAGTGCTTGGGCTTCGAGACGATGCCACCGCCCGAAATGTTGAGCCCTTGGACTACAAAATTGGCCAACGTCGGGGCCTTGATGTAAAAGAAGGAGGTCATCAAGATCAAGAGAGATGAACTCAGGATCAATCCAAGGTCATAGGCACTTTTACGGAGCAAATGATCCACCAGCGCATCCACAAGATTGACCATGAACATATCGACTACATATAACATGGGAAGCCATAGGCACAGGCTCATGAACTTTTGCAACCACGCTTTCCATAGGCCCGAAATGGCTGGAATGAACGAAAGCCCTATGTTAATAGGTCCAAAAATGATAAGAATGAAAAGGTAGATGGTGGCCAAAGCCTTGATACCAACGAAAATCAGTGTAGAAACGATATGGGCAAACGCCGTTATGGAACCCGCCAAACCGGTAAGGGCAAAGGACTGCAACGCATCAATATCCATGCTGAACAAGTTCCATTCCACAACGTTATTGGCCGCCACATCGATTTGGGCCAAGGCCACCTTCTGCCCGATGGTGTCCCAGTTCTTTTGCGTACTGACAAAGGAAGAGCCCAAGTTGTTGTAAAATTCAAAGATGGCATGCGCGAACTCGGAGTAGTTATAGAGGATGAACATCAAAGGAAACCACTTCAGGGCCTTGAACACATCGGCCCTGTCGTTACCCACAAAATGCATGATGGCGAAGATGCCCAGCCCGATTTTTGCCATTTGGAAGCCTATACCCAAGGTAGGGGCCAAATTGGTAAAAGCATCGTCGATATACTGATTGAATATCGTGTTCACCGTTTCTCTAAAACCTGTATCCGATTGCATAATGTATATCAATTGGTTTTAATCAGTGAATAGACCGCTTTGCGGTGTTCATTTTTTTGTAAGAGGGACGTATTGACCTTTATTATGGCTTCTAAAATAGTGTCCATATTGACTAAGATGGACCGTAATGCCGAAAGCCTATCGGCCGATTCGATGATTTCGCCAGTGGTGGCAATCTGGGATCCTTGGGATACCAAGGAAGAAACCTGTAACAGGGCATCGGCCAAAATCTTGGTAGCCCTTTCCTTTTCCACTTTTTCTAGATTGGAAAAGGAGCGCAGGTTTTTCTGTGTGCCCTTATAGGCTTCCACGATCTTGTCCTTTAGGGCGTACAGTTCGTTCATTTCAGGACTTCCCATGACATAACTGGCCGGAGTTCTTTTTGCGGTAAGGTCTTGGCTTAGGATTTTTGAAGCGCTGGAATTGGCGGTAACATTTCGCTCCATCTGTGCCAAAAGCTTCCCCATGGTCGAGTTCAAGGTGACTAGTTGCGAATTGAGCGTGGCCACATTTTGATTGAGCAGTACCAGTTGGGCATTGGCCGCTACATCGGTCACGGGTATTTGGGCGGTTCCAAAATGGGTTATCAGCCCTATCAAAATAGTAAGACATACAATTCTTGGTTTTACATACATCATCATTTTCTATATTTTGGGTTAAGGTCACTGCCGTTCAAATTCTCTGAACCGGATTCCGCCAGTTCGGTTTGCAGCTGTTTATAGGCGTTGGCCGTTCTTTCCCAAACATGGCCATGTTTCTTATGTAGTCGGGTGATCTTTGCTTTTTCGTTGGGATTGGTTTCAAAAAGACATTTCGTTGGCAAGGAGGTCTCCAATCCGAATACCTTGACACGGTCTTTCCAACAAATGGCCATTTCCCGCAATTTCCGACCGATAGGCAAATCTTTGTTATTGGATAGGATCAGTTGCTTCTGCTTTTCGTTCAGTCCCAATACTTGCTGGATTTCCTCAAAGGAGTTGCCAAATTCACCAAGATCGAGCAATACCTTGATATGGCTGTTTACCACGATGGTTTTGCCGATATATTTTGATTTGACAAAATCGCTTACTTTTTGGGAGATAAAAATGGGCTGGCCCCCAAATTTCCGTGCCATTCGTGACTGTGCATCGAAATAACTGGCCATTATCGGATTGTCGAAAAGGTCCCACGCCTCGTCGACATTCAGTATTTTGTTTAGGGACAGTTTTTTGGGGTCCTTCAACTTTTTATCGAAAACATCGATCATCAAAAAAGCCAGTATCGGGAAAAGCTGCTCGTTGTTGATCAGGTTCCCTAATTTGAAGTATACCAGACGTTCACGGCTGAGTCCTGAAATTCTTTGGTCCCTACTGTTCAACAAGTATCCCCTGGGTCCATCATGAGCATATTTTCCTAAGAGGAGCAGGAACACATTAGGGTCGAAGACTTCTTTTCGGATACCCTTGGCATCCATAAGCGGCCCCAAGTATTTACTGGTGTGGTCGTAAAACGTGTTGAAAGAGTATTCGGTTTGGCTTTTTCCAAGTTGTTCCCGATAATACCCTTGAACAAGCAGTTCAATGATGGTCTTGGTCACGGCATCATCATGACCGTCTTCCTTACCGTTTCCTTGCTGTCCCAGCAAAAGATGGACCAGTGCGATGAGTTGAGTCAATTTGTGTTCGGTAAGTACCTTTTCACCACCTTTGTCAACGGTATCCACCGAATCCAGCACAAAGGGGTTGAATGTAAAGGGATTTTGATCATCGTTCTCAATAACGACCCCATCCAAATAGTCCAACAGTTTGTCATAGGAGTTCCCATTCTCAAGAATAAGGATCTCGGCTCCCTCGCGATACTCGGAGAATAAATAGGCATTGGCGTAAAAGGTTTTTCCGCCTCCAGATCCCGAAGCGATGAGCATGCCCCGGTTAAAAATCCAATCCTTTGCTTCAGGTTCCCTGTAAAGGCTCACCAATAAAGGTTTGCCAGTGGCCCTATCGACCATACGCAATCCGTGTGGGCCGTGCAACCGGTTTTTATAGCCCCCTTCAAAATACCAAAGACTGGCCGCCATGTCAGAGGAAAAGGGGCTATAGAGTTCCGAGCTCAATCCGATACCGTTGCCAAGGATACCCCCGAAAAATAGATTCTTTCTATCCACCGTATTTTCCTTCGCACGGATGCCCAGTTTCCGAAAAGCCGACCTAACGGTATTGCACATCGACCTGAAGGACTTCTTTGTTCCGGAAAGGCCCAGAACGTTCAAGTGGTAATAGACCAACTCCTTATGCTCGTTTAGTGTATGTTGTTGGAAATCATAAATTTGGTCGCGGTAGGTACTGTTCTTGTCCCCCTTTTTGTTCCTTGCATATTTGTTCAGGCGTTTCGCCTTGGACCTCAATTTGGCCATGGCCTTCTCTTTTTCCGGTATATAGATATACTGGTTGATAATATGTTCTTGGGGAATCTTGAAACCAAGGGAAAACAGGTTCCCGATGGGGAAGAGGTTGTCCCCGGTGCTGTATTTTCCAAAATACTCGTGAAAGGCCATATCCTCTTTGGAGAACTGGTCCAGATTTTCCAGAGTGAAATACTGCCCCTGTTTGTCGCCGACCCTAAGACCGTTATCGGAAAAATCAATATCCTTGCCCGTGCCTTCCCCGTAGCCCGTTTCCAAATAGCTATCGTAATAGCCCGCCCCTCCGAACAGTTCCTCGAAATCAAGGATTTTCGAAGTCATCAGGCCCGAATCGTTGATAAGGTCGTTTACGGCCCCGACCCTGGCCTCGAAATCTGTCATAACGCCTTCATCGAGGTATTCCTTGGGAACGTGGTTCTGGCCATAGAACCTACGTTCCTTTTTCAAAAAGGAATTGGCCCCTAGCGGGGTGCGGCCGATGTAGTTTTTGGGTACTTTGTGGATGGCCAAATAGCAACAATGCTCCAAGAAGGGCCGGTCCTTAAAATAAAGCTCATCCTCTGTCTCAAAAAAATCCCGCTCCAACCTCTGCCTGTCCATGGAATAGTTTTCCCCAAAAAACAGGTCCTGCTTGTGCAAAAGACAATTTTCGCCGAGTATTTCCAAGATGCCGGAAACCATACGATTGAGGTTCAGGTAATCCTTACTTTCCAAAGTGTAGATTTCCGGAAGTTCTAACTGCAACGGGATGCTCAGGCAACCTCTTTCCTTGGATACCAAAATCGGGGCCTCATAACCGTAAATGGGAAAGGCGTCCAAAAGATTTATTCTTTTTTCCATAGCACTAACATTTTTTTGTTGACATGGCCTTTTACACCAACCGGTCCCTTTCTGTCAGCCCTTGACTTAATAAAACCATTTTCCCCATACGCCTTTGAATAGAAAAGCATAAGTATGATGTATAGGGCAGCGGTACAGAAGGAAAGAAGAAGGCTCAGAAAGGTCGGGATGACCGTACTGAGGAACAGCCCCACCATCAGTGAAAGGAACGAGCCCTTAAAGGCCTGGTCCACATATTTAGCGCGAAGCCCAAAGAAGGAAACGTCCTTTTGCAGGGCCTTAGGGATTTTGACCAACTTGTTTTCCATGATCAGTTGGCCAAGTTTTCCCCAATCTCGATAAGGCCGTAGAAGATGACCAGTCCCACGATGGCATTGCCTACTTTACGGGCCATGTCTTGGTTCTGTTCCCTGATAATAAGAAAGGCCAACGCCGCAATGGCTAGAAGTACGCCTGCGGCAATCTTGATGATTCGGAAAATACTGTTCCCGATTTGTGCCGTACCCTGTTCCGCTTCGTTGACCTGATCGACCAGTTCATCGATCTGGGCAAGGCCGGCAGCATGTAAAGTGATAAGTAGGAATAAAGTCAGGAAGACTTTAATCTGAGTCTTTTGCTTCCTCCTCCGGAGGGGGTTCGGAATTTTTGATAATCTTAAATTTTTCATGTTCTGGAATTAAGGATTCATTCTGAACATCTTTATCGGACGCATTGAAAATATCCAACAGCTCAGAGCTGGTTTCATTCCCATCGACACGGTTGAGTAACTGGTCCATATCTTTATCCTTTGAAGATGTGTTTTTTACAAATATATGTGATTTTTGCATATATGAATCATTTTCCTGAACTTTTTTTTCGTTTTTTGATTTTTTAAGTGCGACAAGGACAAACAAGTACCATAACAGACATAGGCTGCCGATGATGACGTATACGATATGTTCCCATTGCCAATTCAAATCTTATCAATAATTCTATTTAGTTCCCGAATGTTTTCCTGGTGGTAAAACTCAAGGGCCTTACGCATGATATCGTTTCGGGAAACCTTTTTTTCTAATTTGTAACTGCACGCACTGGCCAGCCGTTCATAGTCATCGAAACAGGCCTTACTCAACCTAAAGATAAATTGCTCCTTTTTGTCGGAATAGTGGTCTTGTTCCATTAACCTCTCGAATTCCACAACTTTTTTTTGTTCCCTTCGGCTCAACTTTGTCATTGTAAATTTTCCCTGTACCGTTGTCCGCGCTTTACTACCCTCAACGTTTTTATCGCTTCTTTCTTTTATACCAATGGAACTTTTTTCGGCATTATTGATTTTTGTACTTCGTTGTTCCTTAAGCCCCTCGACTTCTTCCTTGGTATCCATATTGTCTACGATTGCCGATTCCAGCAAGTCCTTTACGTTCATTTTTTTGCCCATCTTCAATTTTTTGAAATTTTTATAACCTCTTCCATAAATCGTTTTAACCCTAGTTCGCCGTTCTCTTTTGTCGGTGGAATCGGGATCAAGGTATTCCGGTACCGCTCCCTGTATACTGTGCGTTCCATGACGACCTGTTCCATCATGGGCATACCCGCTTTTGCCAAGGTCTTCCTCACCGTATCGAATTTATTAACCTTGACCAATTCGTAGCGGTTAAAGAAAAGGTTGACGGACCGTAATACCCGATTTTCGTTCTGGAGATAGTTTCGTTCCAGCGTTTTATAGAACACTGCCGTACTGTCAATTTCCAGTTCGTCGAGAAAAAAAGGTATAAAGATGTGCTCGACATAAAGCAGCCCCCTTACCATTTCCTCGTTAAGGTTTCCGGGAAAATCGACGATGATAAAATCCACAGTAGCATAGTATCTCTTGATCAACGATTCCAAGGTTTCGACCGTTGCCCGTTCCACGGGAAATATCGGCATCTCGGTCGGGCCTATCTGCCGCAGATCGCGTTTCCGCTTTTTGTATACGGAATACTGCGGGTTGTCCATATCGATCAACACCACCTTCTTTTGGTATAGATGGTACAGATTGGTCGCCAAGATGATATTGAGGGTCGTCTTGCCACAACCGCCCTTTTCCCCGGTACATGAAATTATTTTGGTTTCCATATATATACTTTTATAAATCATATGGTCATATGACCATATAGTCATTGCATGCTATATTGCTATATAGCATTGATTGATTATTGCATTATACATTGCTATAACGCTATATAGCTATGTACACGGTAGTTCGGGGGTATGAACGAATTGGGGAAATTGAAGCTATCAGATTAGGGAATATTCAAAACCAAGAGTGTGCTACAGTGAAGACTTAAAATCCTTCATGGCCCCGGAAACCCGTTCCTCCATCTCAAGGTATTTTTCCCGTAGCCCCTCTTGATAGACCATATTTTCTCCAAGATTACGTTTTTGTACGAACTCATTATCGGGTAACAGGATCCAAATGGGGTTATAGCCCAGGCTGTAGAAGTAAAGAATGATCTTGATGGAATTGACCATGGAAGAGCCACGCTCCACATTGGCCAAAGTAGTCCGGTCCATGTTCAGGCGTTCGCTCAGCTTGGTTACGGAAAACTCGCTGAACCTTTTGTCCTCGGTGTCGTCCAGTTCCACCAGTTCGAGACGTATTTCCTTTAGGCGCTCCCCAATATATCCGAGATCCTTGGAGTCCAATTTGATGATTGATTCTATATCCATTATTCATAGTTTTCTATGGGATACGAGGAAAATTCCTCCCCAAAATCATATTCCGTTTCTTCCTGAAGTGCCGCCAAACTTTGAGAGAGGGACTCGTCCAGACCATTACCGAAATCGTCCATGAACTTTTCCACGGCCGCCTCAGAGTTGTTGATGGCCTTTGCAATCTCGCCATTTATTTTCTTTTCGTCAAATATGGCACTCTTTAACTCCTTTCCGGTAACTGCCTTGTATTCCTCTTTTACCAAGCTGTCCACTTCATTGATGATCTTGTCAAATTCTGCCTGGGCCACACGGTCCATTTCCGTCCGCACCAGAAATTCCTCCACGATATGTTCAAATAGATGGTTCCACTCGGAGTGTCCTGAATTCGATTCCAACAGCTCTAAAATAGTATCCCTGAAATCGAACAGGCGAAGCTCCCTGACCACATCCTTGAAAATTCGCCGCTTAGTGCCGTTGGTAAATTTGTTTTTGGCCACTTCTTCCAGATGGGTGCCATAAAATTCGATGTACCCGATTTCCCTTGTAAACAGATCCATTGCATTTATTGGAAGTTCAAGTTCCCATACGATCGTCATCTGCGCTTCGAACAAGTCCTCAAAATTTTCTGGCCTGAAATCATTGACCATGGGCAGATTGTGCTTCATGGCCCTACGCTTTCCCTCGATATCGGGGAGCAGTTGGCCATAACATTTCTTTTCCTTGATTTGGTGTTCGAAAGTATCGGCGACCAGCCCGGCAAAATGCCCTGTGGACATGGACGCGATCTTGCTTCTTGGCAAGAGTTCCATCATCTGTGTGCTCAGATTGGTGCTTACATCGGAGCTGCTCATATTCTTTGATACCCTCTCTTGGTGGATTTTTCCAAAAAGTTCGCTCAATCGTTTGGCCGTTTCGCCCTTGGCCGCACCGCAGATGATGTTGGCACAGTTGTCATAGATGACATCGGCCAATTCCCTACCGTAATCCAGAATAAGCTGTCCGACGCTCTGCAATCCCAAAATGGTAGCGATCTTGTTTTCCCTACCGGTATCGATAATGGTCCGCAACAACATGATGAACAGGGTGGGTACCTCGTCGATAAGCAATGCCATTTGCCGCTTGCCCGGTTTGTTCACCCGTTTGAGAATGGTATTCATATAGAGGCCTAAAGGTGCGGAATAGACTTCCTTTCGTTCGGGATTGTTCTGAAGGGATACGATTTTGGGATATCGGGGATCGTTAACGTCCAAACTGAAATCATTGCCGGACATGACATAAAAGATTTCCTTGGTTGCAATACTCGAAAGGCTTATTTGTACCGTGCTGGTCTGGCCCGACAATTGTTCCATGGCCTCCTTTTCCAAAGCATCCCGAAAGGGAACCAATATTTGTCGTACCTCGACGTCCTTGGTCATAATCTCCATCAGGATATCGATTTTTACGGTGGTCAGAATGGCAAGATGCCCGGGGGTGCAGAGATACTTACCCGTTTCTTCCGACTTCTTTTTGAGGTACCAAATGCAGCCCCCGGTATAACTAATCGCACTTCGGGAAAAATAGTCTTGTCTCTTGATCCATTCGGGATTCAGGTTTTTCATGAGAGTGGTGGCCGTATCGATGGCGTCGGATTGGTTGACCAGACCATAGGGGTCCATGGGGTTGTTCCGGTGCGTCATCCGAAGGTCGTCAAAACAGATACGGTACAGTTTCGGAAAGGGAATTTCGGAATCGTTCCCATGTTTTTTCAGGGCCTCCTGCAAATATCCGTATGCTTTACGGGTAAGCGTATCGAACTTAAAATCGTAGATGACCATGGCAAATTTTTTGTCGATGAACTGGGCCATGATCTCTTCGATAACGGAAAAGGATTTACCGCTTCCCGGAGTACCGATGACCAACAAGGCCCTGAAAAGATTGACAAAATTGATCCATCCCGTTCGTTTCTTGCCATTGTGGGAATAAGTATAAGGGATATTGGCGGAATAGGGCGTTTCGATTCTATTACCAGTCTGCTCAAAGGTTTCCTTTGTATCGTTGAAGGGGTCTTCTTTTGCCGGGTTCATAAAGTCCAAAAACTGGAACAACCGCATCCCGTGGGTCATCAATCCCAAGTAGGCCAGTGAAAGAAGTGTCATGGATGCCCACATCCCCAATTCGGAAACTCCGTAACACCACCATGACACAAACAGGAAGGCCAAGGAAACGAGAAAGCCCAAAGTACTTTTTCTACGGTCGACCCCATCTTTTTTGACCGGCCGGTACATCATGATGCCGCCCATCAATAGCCCCAATAAAAGTAGACGGGCAACCATGCCCTGAGAAGGCAGTCCGGACCGGAGTAGAAAGGCATGGATAGTGTCTAAAAATTCCTGATGCCCATGGTGGAATACGTACAGGGCATATTGCTCCCGAAATAGGATAATCGTAAAATGGAAGGCGGACAGATACATGCCCATATAGCCCCTGTTCTTATCTTGCATATCCCTTTCTTTTTGGTGTTTTGCTTTTCTGCTTCGTAACTCTCTTCATATCAGGTTTACTGGTTGACAGCCGAACTTTTTTTTTAACGAGATCAGTTCCTCGTTCCAATCCTTCATTGTGGGAGATTTGTCTATCTTCAAAGTGCTATGGGCGAAACAATGCGAAAGTGTTTCCAGTGCCAGCCGCCAATAGGTTCTGGAATGTTGGGGGAATCGAAATATCCTTTCTAAGTCCAGTTCCCAGACCACTTTGTCCCGAAAGCAAATTGCCTTTTGCAAGCCTTTAGAGATTCCGTCAGGACAATTGGAAATCGTGTCATTGATGTACTCCGTATCCCGTTCCATCATAGCAACGGATTTGGAGAGATAGTTCAATTTCAGGCGCATCACGGGGCGTTTCCAGTCCGCTTCTATAAACACTTTATTCGATTTTCGATTGAGCCAATAGCTCAAAAAAACGAGGTCATAGCGCATTCCCTCGATATCATGGTCGAAGGCTAAATGAAGCGGGAGGTCATGTGAGCGATTTACTTTATTGTACCATTGAAGGGACTGTTCAAGTTTCTTGTCGTCGATATGCCCCGATAGGGATATATAAAAGACATTTGGACGACCGTGAAGCTCATGGTGGGCCATGGCGTCAAAACCGCTCTCCACGCATACCACTTTCTCCACTTCGATATCCGGATTGGAAACAAAAAGGTATTCATAGCGTTCGTTGAGGTACAGCCGGAACTTTTTTATTTTTCCGTCTTTTCTATCCCGATAAGGCTTGTTGTAGAGCGTATAATTTTTGATGTTGCCGTCCAATCCATATTTGGGAAGGGCGATATTCGCAATACGGCCGTGGTTGTCATTTATATGGAAGGCATTAAAGATTCGTCCCTTGAACGCCGTTGATTCGAGCGTTTTCAGAGAGAGGCCGCGACCTTCGGTCAGGTAAATCGGTCGGATTAAGGAGCGTATATGGTAGCGCTCCTCTAGACTGATGTGTCCATTGTTCTTCTTTTCCACCTTGGCGGGGGGCGGTTGGGGATAATCTCTTTGGATTATGCTCAGCCCTTGTTTGACTGCCTCGTAAAAGTTGGCGGAGCGTTTGTGCAGGTATTTGAAAAATAGCCCCTTGTCCGCAGAATCATAGCGGTTGAAATAAGAAACGGGGTTCCTTTTTATCTGTAAGACGATGCGTTCCGCATCCTTGCCGAATTCCTGTGAGCCCGAACTTTTTTTGAGAAGTCGGTAACCCTTAGCACTTAGGTATCCGGAAAAATCGATCTCATCATTAATTTGAGCTATCAGCTGTTTATAATGCTCCGGATTTTCGGAATAGTTTTTCATAAGGGTATGGGAGTTGTTGACGGTACTTCACATGAATATGCGAATGCCGGATATCTCATTTTGTGATAGTATAAATGAAAAGAAGGCCGTCCGATACGGACGGCCTTTACTAGGTCAACCGGTTAGACCTTCATGCCTCGGTTCCGTGACTTTTTTTTTACTTCAGAATTTACCTCGATCTTTTTGGCCTTTTCCAAACCGATATTTTTGGTAATAAAGGTTTCCCGACGTGGGGACCAAGACACCAAATAGGGTTTGGTGCCGTGGACCTTGCTCTTGATCTCCATTTCGAGCTCTTGGCCTTTGTTCAGCGCATCCGCCTGTTTTGCCGTCAAGGTTCTTCCGTAAAAATACGTGTTCGTGGAAAGTGCCGACTTGGTACGGATGTCTTGTACCTTCGGTTCGTAATAGGCCAGTTTTTGAAAGACCTCGCCATCGTTGGTGCTTCCCTGAAATAGGACGAACTCTTTTTTGTCGACCATGCGTTCGAATTCATCGGCACTGAAACTATGGTTGTAGGCCCATGCCTTGTCCAGCGTCACATCTTCGTTTCTTCGGTACTGGACATCCAATCGGGAGCCTAAGTTCCTATCATATACCATTTGGATCATCTTGGCACTTTCCTTGAGCTCGCCCTCAGAAACATAAGTGCCTTCATAAAAATATTCTTTTCCCTCGGCCAGATTGTCACGCACACTAGGGGAGAGTTTTTCAAAACTTACATAATGACCCTTTAGCTGTTCTTCCAAATCTTTATAGGCAAATTTCTGATCCATAGATTTAATGGGTTCAAAATACTTCTTGTTTTTTGGCACGTTGAACGACTGCCCGTCATTGGTTACGACGGATGCCTTTCCGTCCTGTTCTCCGGTTACGGTGGCCCTCTGCCACTTTTGGTTCACTTTTACGAAAACCTTTTCTACTTGTTTTTCCATTTTTCAAGTTTTAAATTAAGGATTAATAAACAATTGTTAACTTTGTAATTCTGGATATGACATTTCCATTTTTCATGTCCGGAATTAAGGATTGAAGGGGGCGGGAGCGCCCCCTTTATTTATACGGCCATCCTAAAGGCCTTTAATTTTTCGGTTCCGCCATAGGCTCCTTCCTTTTCGAATTCCAACGTCCAATTGGCGTGTACAGGCTTTACAATCTCTACGGTCTTGTCCATATAGTTTCGGTAATAGCTCCAGAGAAAATAGCGAAGTGCGTTCACCTCAAAGGGAATACGGCATAGTACCCATTGTTTTTCCTTGGTCAGTATGATGCTCTTCCTGTTCAGAAGACTTTGATCCGTAACCTTATTGTATTTTAAATACTCCTTTGTTAGACTACCGTTGTATTTTAATACTTCGTTGTGCAGCTTCGCCAACGGTTTCTGGTCTTCGGGATCGAACCGAACGGCCAAATGGTCCTTGCCCACCCTGAACAGAAAACGGGAATCGTTGATAAAGGAAATAAGCATCAGGTCATGGATATAACCTTCTATTTTCGAAGATCCCGTAAAGCTGAGCACCATTTTTTTAAGTTTGGTACGTTTTAATATTTGCACCAGTAATTTCGAGGTCTCGTAATTGATGTCGGAAATTGTGAGATAGACCACATCCTCCAATTTGAACCTCCGATGAAAGGCCATGGCTTCCATGGGATTACGGAGCACCACCAAATGCTTGATGGTATCGGGCACCTTGCTGAACCATACCGATGTGGAAATATCGCTCTCCGCAACAAGGGATAGCTTTCCATCCTTCTCGGTTCCATATCCGGTAAGGGTGTTGGCCAAATTTCGGTAAGGGAAATACAACTGGCCTTCAGGATTTTCGTAAATGCGTTCCTCGAAAATGTCGGAACCGGCACCGTCTACATTTTTCGGTCTTAGGGTAAGTTTCTCGGCAAAAGTTTCAAAATGGTTAAAATTAGTGTCAACGGTTTCAAGCGAATCCTTTGAACGGTCATTAAGAAATAGTTCCGGCTTTTTTTCGAGTTCGGTATAGAAATCTTCGATTTTGGTCCATAGCCCTATTTTTCCCTGCGAATCGGTTCGGGAAAGCCGCTCCAATATGAAGTCGAAGGAAGTAAGCTTTGTTTTTGGCGCGTCGGGTTTATAGTATCGATACCCTGATTCGGTATGGATAACGATATAACGCTCTTTTCCCAATTTATAGGAGATGAACCTATCCGTTTTTCGTTGGACTTCAAGCCCGAAATAATTCATCAAGGCCGACAGGTTTAGCACCGCATCAAATTTTCGCCATCTGTTGTTCATATTTGTAAAAATTACATATATTTGTAATAATTACCACAAATATAAATATTTTTTTGGACTATCAAAATTTTATTTAGGACCGCTTGCAATAATTGATTATGAGTGCATGGAAGAACATCAAGAAAGCCTCTATAGGTTGGATAAAGGGATACGCCCAAAAGGTGGGCGGCGTGACCAATTCCAGCGATAGTGGCCATTTTACCCCGCAAAACAGTAGCTATTGGATTTTTGTCGGGCTGTTCTTTCTTTGCTTCGCGGCCAATCGATTTTTTTTCAGTACTGCCTCAAAGACGGAATACCTTGGAAGCCTAACCAAACAAATAAAGAAGCCCATTGCCAAGGAACTACGGGAAGACTTGGTGTACCAAAAGCTTAGCGACCTATTGGACGACTTGGAGAATTTCGAACAATTGGATCAGCTAAGACCCTTTTTGCCCTTGCGTCCCGAAATCTTGGACAGTGTACCCTCGACGGTTCCCCTCTTCCGTGAACATTATGTGCTGTCAAGTTCCTACGGGAACCGCCGCCACCCTGTACACCGTGTTACTAAAAAGCACTTTGGGGTAGATCTGGCCGCTGAGAAAGATACCCCGATTTATTGTACCGCTGCCGGAAGGGTAGCACATATCGAAAATAACCCTAATGGTCACGGTGTGCATGTTATTATTTCTCATGCCTATGGCTTCAGTACGCTCTATGGGCATATGGAATCCGTGGTTGTCACCAAAGGGGAAGCGCTCGATGCCCATGATTTTATCGGAACCGTTGGAAGTACGGGAATATCCACCGGCCCCCATCTGCACTACGAGGTCATCAAGGATGGCCAAAGGGTAGATCCCGCACCTTCGTTCAACCTTAAATATGAGGTGTATTCCAATTTGAAATCCGATTGAACCGATGAAAACAAAGTTGTACCATATCAGCCATAGTTCCATCAAACTCTTTCAAAGGATTAAAAATCTGGTATCCCGATTTCTGGACCCCAATTTCGATACGTTTAAAAAATTCGAATTCAAGGCAGTTCCAACCGATCAGATGAACGACCTAAGGAAGTTGAGATATGTACGGGACTTGGAATTGGCAAAATACGGTTTTATAAATACCGCATTAAAAGAGCAATTGGCCCATTTAAAAAGCAGGGACCTATTGTTCCAAAAAGACCAAGGTATTGTTCCCGTGGGCCGTATATCCGTTCACGAAGACGAAAATAAGCTGATAAAGCTGTTATTGGGCTATAATAAGACCGAGGATAGGGCTTATATGTCCTTTTACAACGTGAACAATTGCCCGGTCTGGCATAACTATGCCACATCGCTTCTTAAGGAAACTGTCCAGCGTCTCTATCCCTCCATATCCGACCACTTATTTATGAAACACAGGTATTTCGAAAGGGACGTGGAACATTTGGATTCGGGAATCCAAAAGAAATTGCGCCGTCTTTTCAATGGTGCCTTACAAAATATCCATTCCCATAATCGGTATCTGAAAAACGGTATCCAACCGATTATGCTCCCTGTCGGCAAATTGCCGAAACTTTCCAATAGGTTGCCTATTCAATTCAAACAAGGGCCCGAGGGACTTTTCGTTCCCGTAACCATTGGGAAAAACTTTGTCGTGCTAACGCCCTATCTGAAAGTCGCCAATGAAAAAAACCGTCTTTATCTTTCGGTACAAGAGTTCCGTTCCCTGCTTGAACAAAAATCGATAAGCGTTCTTGCCGAAACGAGATACGGAGTTTCCCTTGGAATTCATGGGAACAAAATCTACCTGAAGGCTACAGATGGGGGAGCAAATACGGATTCCTTAAAGCATTGGATGTTGCTGGACGATTTTTTGGAATCAAAAAACGTCCCGAAACGATTAAAATATGAGGTTGCCAAAAATCTTGTCGAAAAAAAGGACTTTATGGTAGTGCTGGACGAAATCCCCATACGTGCGACCAAGGATATCTTACTGCTAAAAAAGCACTACGCTTCGGGAAGAACGTATTTTGCCGTCAAACAAAACGGCAAAAAACCGAAGCCTGCCGATTATAGGCCCATTACCGATTTAAGAGATAAATATCCCCAACATTACGCTGCCTATCGAGAATATGTAAACAAAGCCAATTCTTTGCAACCACTAAGGGCAAAGGAAAAAAGAGGAATTAATATATCATTTTGACACCATGGTTTTTGAGATAAAGATTACTGATACAACCGGACGCCCAATACTTAAGGATGCTTTTTACATGGAAAGTATCACAACAATGCTGGATTTTTCTTTGGGGGTATTGCGACCGTGGAGCGGACCAACCGCGGAAAATGCCTATGAGCTTATTATTTCCTCCGAAAAGAATCGTCACGTTTTGCATCGCTTCGATTCACTTGATGCCGTGATGCAATTCAAAAATGCTTTGTACGGGCACCTTATCGAACTGAACGAAACTCCGTCTAGAGACATGGAAAACGCCAACGAATAGACACATTTAAACGAACCCTATAAAACGACATAGACCATGACACAAGAAGAACTCTTACTTACCTCGGAAATCCAAAAGTTCCGGGCCGACCATCAGGAAACGATCAAGGACTGGGAGCAACAGCTTGCCAACGGCAAATGTGGCCCTGACCTTCATTTCTGCTATTTCGCTTTGAAAACTTTTCCTAACCTGACCGCGCGTTTGGATGCTGCTGAATACCGTTTTGATTTTGCCATCAACGCCCATATCCTTCACGCAAAATTACAGGGACAGTTTCTGGAAGACGGTCACGTCGGGGCCCATGCGAGGGAGTATGCCAATGATGAACTCCTGAAAATCTATAGGGCCTTGGACGAAAAACGGCCCGTGGGCAGGGCGGCCATCCTGAAAACGCTTCAATAGTCCGGGATGAAACAGGAACATTTGATTCAGATCGTTGCCCTAATCAAGGCATCGAATCCCGATAACTATTATATCAATAATGCCGGACTTGCCAAGCTGGGGGAACTCTTGTTCTATCCTTCATCCAGAAAGGAAAAACAGGGAAAACAGTTGTTGCAGGTACTTGAACAGGCGTTTCCGGAGACCTCGAAAGAAATTCTAGATTCGTTGAAGCGGTACCACTTGACAAGTTACTACACGCCAAATGCCCTCATCGAATATAAGATTGGTCTTCTGAAGAAAAACGGGTTCGAGCCCAAAACCGTACTGGAGCCATCCGCAGGCAACGGTGCCTATGTTCAGGAACTGAAAAAGGCTTTTCCCAAGGCCTATATTACCGCTTTGGAACCCGATATCCTATCCTTTGAGATCCTTAAGGCCAATAACCAAAAAGATGACCGCGTAACCGTACTGAACACCACTTTTGAGGATTTTTATCTGGAACGGAGGAAAAATACCCGTTTCGATTTGGTCATGACCAATATCCCTTTTGGCGACATTCCCATTACCAAGGCCTACCGCCACGATTACCTTACGAAAGACTCGCTTAAAAATGTGGGCAACTATTTCAATTTCTATGCTCCGAAAATGGTACGCCGAGGTGGGGTCACCGCCCTGATTACCTCCTCGGCCTTTGCCGAGCGAAGTGCCTACAATGGTTTTAGGGAATCCATATTGCTGGAGAACGATTTGCTGCTTGCCAACCGTTTCAATACCGATCTGTTCGCCAACGAGGGTACCAAGGTCGTATCCGATCTATTGGTATATCGTAGGACTTCCAACAAAAAAGCGCTATCCGCCGACGAGATGGATTTTGCGGATACCGAAGCGATCGAATTGGAGGGCCAAAACTTTCTGACCAATCGTTTTTTCAAGAACAATCCGGAGCATGTTCACGGAACACCTAAGCTCGGTTTTTTTCACAACCGGCCGAATATTGTCTTCGAACCCGACGGAACGCCCTTGTCCGGCTTTTTGGAAGAACGGTCCAATGGTTTTGAATTCAAGGTCGGTTCGGTACCACCCGACACACAGGAAAAACCTAGACCCATACGAAAAACGGATAAAATCGCGAAACAATCGTCAGCAGCAACGGAGAAACCGATTGTCGATACCAATTTACCGGTAATCACGCTACACGATGAAGAGGCCAAACAATTTTCCCGGTTGTTCTTTGGGACCTACAACTTTAACAAGAAGGGCGAGGTGTTGTTCTATACCGACCCCCAGAGCACAAGAAAGGTGCCCCATAAAATCAGGGAATTGGTGTCGGACTATGCTCGTTTAAGAAACGACCTCATTCTGCTCAACCTCAATATCGAAAAACGGGGCCTTTCGCAAAAGGAGATTACCACACGCTTCCAAGATCTGGACTACCAACTGGACACCTTCCATTTTAAATGGGGGCCCCTGAAGGAGCATCTCATATTTCTGAAAGACGACCATTATTTCGAGCAGGTCCGACAACAGTTCGAGAAAAAGGTGGAGGGAGAGGGCTATGGTAAAAATCCGTCGTTCACTTTGGAACGATTTCTTAATGCTCCCATTGCAGTATCACTGCCTACCGCAGCCGTTCCGTCACAGATTGCCCCGGATCCATCAAAACTCGACAAGCCCCGGTTCGAGAACCCTGAACAAATGGCACGCTACCAATTTGACCATATCGGGCAGATCGATATAGGCACCATGGCAACATTCTTTAAGACTACGGAAAGGGAACTGTTATTGAACGGATTGGAGAAACGTTCCTTTTTTCTCGAACCCGATGCGGAATCGGAAACGGGCTATACCATTGTTCCCTATTTTCTGTTTTCCAGCGGCTATATCCAAGATAAAGTCGAATATGTCAGGAAACACCCTCCGCCTTACGAGATTGGAACAGAAATGATGGAACAGGCTTTGATGGAACTGCTTCCGACAAAGTTGGACCTGGCTGAAATAGAGTTCAATTTTGAGAGTTATTTTATCCCCGTTTCCGCAAAGGAATCCTTTCTGGAGGAACTCATAGGCGAGAAGGTCCAGATCAACATGACCCAGTTCAACTCCACCCTGACCCTTATGTTTCCGAGGGAGTTCAACCAAGAGGCCCACGAACGTTTTAGTGTTGTGCTCCACCACGAGGTCAAGGCGAACTACAAACGGATTTTACAGCATTTTGCGGAAAATCGATATCCTGTCATTTTCACTTCGTATAAGGACAGGTCAGGAAAGACCATCAGGAAATTGGACAAAGATGCCACCCTGATGGCGCAAAACCTTTATGAGGAGCTTCAGCTACATTTCAAATCCTTTATCGAGGGTCGTCAAGAGCTGAAAGCCACCATCGAGGAAAACTATTATCAGGCCTTTTTGGCCGACGTCAATATCACGGTGCCCAAAGGATGGCTTACCTTTCCGGACACCTTGGTATACCCGCCCTACCAGCACCAAATCGACTCCACGCTCTTTGGGCTTACCAAAGGAAGTGCCCTGAACGATCATCAGGTGGGCAAGGGAAAGACCCTTTCCATGGCCATGCTGGCCCATAAACTGAAACAGCACGGAAAAAGTAGAAGAACATTGCTGTTGACCCTGAAAAGCGTGGCCCCCCAGATTGAGGCCGAAATCAGGGCTAATTTTCCGCACTTGAACGTGCTTCGGTTGAATTCAAAAAACATGGCCAAAAGCAAGCGGCCCAAAACCTTGCGAACGGTCAAAAACCACAGGGCCATAGACCTGATCATCGCCGAGCACGGCCATTTAAAACAGATTCCCAAGGCAAGGGAATTTGTGCTGGAAACCCTCGAAGAAAAAATCGATATGATCGAGCAGGACCTGCAAACAGCCCGGGAATACGGGAACATCAAGGAATCCAAAAAATTGATCAAAGGCCTGATTAAAAGAAAGGAACATTTGGAGGACAAGCTCCAGGCGACCTTAAAGAAATTGGAGGAACGTTCTGGGGAAACGGAAACGACCCTTACCGATTTGGGCATAGAGGCGTTGATGATCGACGAGGCCCATTATTTCAAGAACATCGGTTTTACGACCCGGCACCAGAACGTATCGGGCCTCAACAATCATTCGGACAGCCAAAGGAACCTAGACCTTGAAATCAGTATAAAATCCATCCACCATCGCATGGGGCCGGACAAAAATATCTTTTTTTATAGTGGTACCCCTTTGAAGAACTCGGTTACCGAACTGTATGCTTATCAGCGCTACCTTACCCCTACAACGCTTAAGCGCAAGAACATCTTCAATTTCGATGCCTGGGCCTCAATATTTCTAAAGCAAAGTGTAAGTATTGAGCCGAACATTTTTGGGGACCCTCGGATGCATGCAAGATTTCGATACTACACCAACCTGCCCGAATTGAGCAAGATGTACAATTCCTTTACCCATATCTGTAGGGACAAACATTTCAAGACACACGACTTTGAGGTCGATCGGGAATTCGTCATTTTGGAATCAACCCCGGCGTACGAAGAACTCAAACAGGCCTCATTAAAGTTTACCAAGGACAGGAACCAGAAGGCATTGTTCAAGTTGCCCATTTATAGCGCGGACCAAATGAAGTCCGCCCACATAACGGCACTTAATATCAACAGGTCACTTTTAATCGACCCTTTGGCCAAGGATAATCTGGCCATCGACTTTTCGGAACTCGACCAATTCAAACTGCAACGCCTGTGCCGGGACATTGCCGAGCTTTATAAAAAAACAACAGAGCACAAAGGCGTATGCCTGGTATTCTCCGACCTGAACGTTTGGAAACCGGGACAATACAACTCGTACGACACGGTTCGTGAAATCCTTCAAGAAGACTATGGCATTCCTGCCAATGAAATTGCTTTGGCCCAAGAGGAAAAAGCAAGGAATAGGACCGATAAAATGCAGGAGAAAATCCGAAGCGGCGAAATACGGGTAGCTCTGGGCAGTACCCAAGTTTTAGGTACGGGCACCAACATTCAAAAAAGGGTCGTCGGTATTTTTCATATGGATATTCCCTATTCCCCCGATGCTTTTGATCAAAGGGCCGGACGCGGTTTACGAAAAGGCAATGAAGTAGCACAAGTTTATGGCAACACGGTCGTGGAACGGTTCTATGGCATAAAAGATTCCACCGATATCTTTTCCTATTCGCTCAATACCCATAAAGAAAAGTTTCGGGAACAGATTCGGGAAGCCGACCCGAACAAACGTGTTTATGATGACCTTGTTCCCGATGACAAAAGCCTTTCGTATGAACAGATGCAGGCCGCCCTTATTGGCGATATGGACCAGTTCCAATTGGTAAAGCTTTCCGACGATCTCAAGTTTTTACAGTCGCAGAAACGATTGCACGAACTCAACAAAGCAAATTCCTTTAAGGCCGTTGAACGGATCGAAAAGGAGAACAAACAAATCATCTCACAATTGGTCGAGCTTGAAGGCGCACAAAAAGTAATACAAACTTTCAACTTACCGATCGATGAAGGTGCATTCGAGGATTCGTCCCGATTAAAAGAAGGATTGAACGATCTAATTTCAAATTCCGTTCTTGTATCCAAAGAACTCTTGAACAAGGAGCCCAAGGAGTTTATCAGGCATTTGGGTCTTACAATTGTCGAACGGTCAAAGCTAAACTTGAACATTCAAAAACATAAAAGAGTCGCCCATTTGCCCGCTCTTAATGTGAATCTGGTTTTTCAAGCGGAATATATGCCTTCGAACGAGCATTATCTTTACTCTTTTAGATTGGAATTTAAAGACACACATATTTCAGGTAGAAAACAGCAGCGTTTCGACCCTGAAAAAGTGGCCATGCAACTTATCAAGTTATGTCAAAAGGTGGCGCGTGAAATCAAATCAAAAAAATTCGATTTGGATTATAACCTACGCTCGATGGAGACCCATAAAAAGAAAACAGCCATTGGCTTCCCTATGGAAAAAACGGCCAAGATGCAGGTTTTACAACAGGATATCAGAGAACTCAAACGAAAAAGGGCGGTTAAGGTTTAACCGGTCCAAAACATATATCATATCTCCCATCTTTGGATTGACGTTGCGAATCATTTCTGAAAGATTTGGAAAAATCTTGGAAACCCCTCCAACAAATTGAAGTAACTCCGCGCAATCTCCATTTACAAACACCTGTTCCAACGCCCCTTCGGGGCGTATTTTGTGGAGAGGGAAAGAAGAAGTCAAGGGTGGATTTTGGCCTGATTTTGCGAGGGTTTTCAAGGGTATGGGCGTATCTTGAAGGTAGTTAAGTAATTGTATAACAAGCAAATACCTCTTCAAGATGAGCAATTTTTTTTCGACCTTGAAACAGATGGGTATCGAACAGTATGGTATCAGTATTCTGTTCGATGATGAGACGGTCAGCGTATCCGTACTTCCCAAATCGAACGCCAAGGACAAGGCACTCCAATCCCTGAAACCACTTACCCTACGGGGAAACGTTACTGAAGTGGATGAGAAATTCTTCCAAATTCTACAAAAGCCACTGGAGCAAACGAAAGCCCTGTTCAGGAACACTGTTGCCTTCGAGAAATCGTTGAAAGAAACCGAACAAAAGACCCAACAGGCGAAAAAGAAAAAGGAATCGACCGCCAAGAAAGCGACCGAGCTTAAGCAACTCTTAAAGGAGAAGGGCTTTAACCCGATGCAAGACCACAAAAAAGCTACGGACCTTGCCACGGCAATTTTGAAGATAGACCCTGAACACAAGGAAGCCAAAAAGGTCATTGACGATATGAAAGCATACGACAACCCTCAACTTTTCAACTAATGGAAGTAGCTACTATAACACGAAAGTACGTTTATCAAAATGGTAACAACAACTCCATAGAATTGGATGACATCGATTACAACTTGACCCATGAGCAGATTATGGAACACTATGCACAGTTATATGCAGAACTGACCAACGCTAACATCATGGACAAGGGTATCGTAAACGGCTACCATGAAATCCACTTCAAGACCTTGGCGGGAACAAAGGGATAGAACGATGAACATAGACGATTTTTTGAGAAAAGACCGATGCAAGCCGAAATACAGATTGAACCCCCCAAGAGATTTAACAATGTTCCACGACCGACTGTTTCGGGCGGTACAGCAGAAACACTATCAACGGGGAATACAAAGACCGAAGGTACTGCAACCAAAGGTTTTTCCATTTCTGACATAAACCTGTTGCCCGTTCTATTCCATCCGCTAATAGAAGAGGATTCCTATACCGACATTCGGGAACTTGCCCGATTGATGGTAGCCGTTACCCGAAAGTTTACGAGAAGCATCGACCATTGGGAATTTGTACCAACCGATAGTTTGGACGATGTAGTACTACGGTGTACCCATAGGTTGAGGACTAGGGGCAATATCGACCATATCGAAGTTCTTAGAGACGATGGAAACTTAAGGTTGATATTGAAAAAGTTCATCGGCAACCGCAGTACGGTGTACTTTATTCCCGTCTGTCCGATTATCGAACTAAGGCATCGAAACCGACCACTCTTTCACATTCTGCTGTCCTTCGTCAAAAGCCTGCCCTACGGTGGACTGTTCCCAAGCTGTGAATCAAGGATCGACTGGCTATGGGAATTTCTCTTTGAGGATGTAGCGTACTACAAGGATAACAAGAATGTCATGAAGAACCATTCGACCAAGTTCTACGCACGGTATAAGACCTTTTTGGAATCCTACGAAATCAGGGATTGGAAAACCCTATTGGACAAATACCAACCTCAAAAACCGATTTACAAACAAATCAAGGAATTGTTGCTAAAGGCGGAAACCATCGATTTTCAGGTGCCATTTTTGTTGAGCGTCAAGGATGGGTATGACTGTATGTTCGAGCATTGGGAATCATTCCTTGTAGTCGATAGGGAAGATAGCGCATTCGCCAATGGGTACATCCAAATGCTCAACGACTGCTCGAACGATTACGATATTATTTCCGCCTATCAACATACCGTTGCCGAAAACGGAAATATAGAACCCTTCGATGATGGCATCCCCCATCGATTGAACCAATTGGAAGAATTTATCAATGACCTGAGCGAACTCTTAAATAAACTCTAGCACATGGAACAAACAGCCGTATTGAACGCCAAAGATCACTTCTTGCCAAAATTCGCGATCATTGGATATGAACGGGAAGACGAGAACTATCGCAACGACCACTACTTTTCGTACCACGAGGTAGCAGGAACAAAGTTGACCGCAGGGATGCCATTGACAAAGGACACCGCCCGAAACATTTTTACCTGTTTGGAGGGCGATCTAATAAAGTTCCGCTTCAAGGGAATGCTTCCAAAGAACCTGATACACTTCGATTTTAAGGGTAATTTTCAACTGATATGGTATGTACATCCCAAACAACGGATGCTTTACTTCGATACCAAAACGGGCATCCCATCGGGAAAATATCCCTTGCCCAAATTGATTTTCAAATTGGAGGGCAACGCTTTAAAGGTATTCGCCCTGAACCGAAAAGATGCACTAACGGACGACACGCCTATATACCATGCCCCGTTGCTGAATATAGGTAGGCAGGGCAATGTGTGTATGGGAAATACCTCAATGGATTATGATGGATTTGAATACTACGAGGACGTTATGGAATTTGTGGAACAACAGTTCTTTCGTTCCGTTTTCACCGAAACGCACCATAACCAATTGGTAGATGGCAATATAGTGAACGTAATGAAGCAAAATTTCGAGAAACCGTCATTTGACGATGAAGTATTGATAGCCAACAAAATGACCTTAAACCAACACTATGAAAACTAGGATACACTTTGCCCCCAACTATTTTTATAACCCGACACATCCCATTACGGTTGCGTTGATAGGGGTCGGTGGAACAGGCTCATTGATGCTCGCAAGATTGGCAAGGATAGATTATGCCCTACGGCAAGTAGGACACCCAGGGTTGCATGTCATTGCCTATGATTCCGATAAGGTAGAGCCGAACAATGTAGGACGGCAACTTTATACCCTATCGGATATCGGGGAATACAAAGTGGTCAATGCCGTATGCAAAGTCAATATGGCTTTTGGTCTACAATGGCAGGGCATTCCGATGGATGCATTGCCCGAAGGAGAGGATGTACGGGCGAATATCACCATCACTTGCGTTGACAATGCCCGTTTTCGGGTACAATTGGTACAATCGATTCAACACAGTAATAAAAGCTCAGATTACGCCAATAGATACTACTGGTTGGATTTGGGCAACAGTAGGAATACAGGGCAATTTGTTTTGGGAACGTTGCTCGATGAGGAGCGAAAAATGGAACGGGAAGATTTTGAAATGGTGGATAAACTGAAAAACATTATCGACTTTTTTCCCGATCTGGATGCGCACGATACCCCGAACTTACAGGGGGCGGGATGCGCCTATTCTGACAAATTGCAAGAACAATCCTTGTTTATCAATGATGTATTGGTTGCCCATGCGTCCGACTGTCTGTTTCGGTTGTTGTACCATAAGCAGATACAGAAGCACGGGGCATTTGTGAATTTGGAATCGGGCAAGGTAAACTCGATTAATGTCTGAAATAAACTACCAAAGGAAAGTAAAACCAAACCTATATGCTATCTATTGAAATTCTATATCAAAAATTGCCCTTTCTGGGTTTTATTATTTTCATGATCATCATTATGAAAGGATTGCTTAGGTTCAAACGTTTTTTGAGAATTCCGTTTTTGCTCTTTCTTTTCATTATGGTCGGTATTCCCTTTATCAAGGATTTGGTGTGGCTTTTTGGGGCATTGGAAATATCCGCTTGGGGATATCATATCGCCAAACAATGGCCGTGATCGTATTCTTGACCGTTCATAGTAACCTCCATTTTTATTGACCCATCTTTTTCTCTCCCTTCCCATGGTTTCTGCGGGAGTTGAACAAAAGCCGCACCTTAACGGCCTTCCGAAATCCCTACGGGATGTCGGGGCCGAGCGGTTTGCTTTCGCACAACCCCCTCGAAACGGAACGGAAACGTATGGAAGTCTCCTACGGGGATTCCATACATTTCCTTTCGTATTATCGGTTCAAATGGTTTATGCTATTCTGTTCAACCCTATTTTCATAATTGCGGCATTAAAATTGTAACAAATATTTACTAAATTTGTTACAAAATTGATTTGCATGTATGGAGAGTGTTGAGTCCAAAATAAAAAAGGCCGTTTCCGAAAGGGAAAGGGGAGAACTGTTGTTTCCCGATGATTTTAGGGAATTAGGTTCATCGGAAGCTATACGTTTGGCCCTGCATAGAATCGAAAAAGAAGGTTTTATAAAAAGGGTGGCCCAAGGAATCTATGTTCGCCCCAAGATAAGTGATTATGCGGGAGAGGTTATGCCAACGGCAGAAGAGATCGCAATGGCCATAGCCAAAAGGGACAAAATCAGGTTAGTGCCTACTGGAGTATATGCCTTAAGTGCCTTGGGCCTTAGTACACAAGTTCCCATGAAGCTTGTCTTTCTAACCGACGGAGCTCCCCGCGAGATAAAGCTGGGAAAACGGAGCATAAAATTAAAGAAGACCACCCCCAAGAATTTATCTGCCAAGGGAGAGATAAGCAGACTGGTGATACAGGCCCTTCGTGAAATCGGAAAAGAACGATTGACCGATGAGGAAGAAGCAAAAATTGTGACTCTTTTGAAAGAAGAAGACCAAAAGGACTTACTTCACGATATTGCACTGGCACCGGTATGGATTAGGAAGATTATGAAAAAGGGTTTGAACCATGGATAAAATGAAGTTTTACGACATACCTGCAGCGGACAGGCTTGCCATCTATAAAAATGTGGAAAACAAAACGGGAATACCCGATTTTGCCGTTGAAAAGGATTGGTGGGTCGTCCAGACATTGAAGGTCATCTTTGAAATGGGGATAGCGGAGCATTTGGTCTTTAAGGGAGGGACGTCTTTAAGCAAGGCATGGAAACTCATAGATCGGTTTTCCGAAGATGTTGACTTGGCAGTTGACCGTGGATTTTTTGGGTATTCCGGGGAACTGTCAAAAAAACAATTGACCAAACTGAGGAAAGAAACAAGCTCCTATATTTCAGGGGAATTCTATCCTGAGTTGCAAGAGCGATTTAAGAAAAAAGGATTAAAGGATGTCGAATTTAACATCGTTCCCGCTGAATCGAGCGACCAAGACCCGCGTATTATTGAAATCTACTATCCTTATATCACGAAATCCCCCGGATATATCCAGCCGAGGGTACAAGTTGAGATTGGTTGCCGCTCCCTAAGGGAACCCTTTGATTTAAAGCCGATACACTCTTTTGTGGATGAGGAATATCCTGATGCCGAATTCGTCGAACCTCCGGTAACAGTTCCCTCCGTAACTCCCGAAAGGACTTTTTTGGAAAAACTATTTCTACTGCACGAGGAATTTCAACGTCCCAAGGAAAAAATAAGGGTAGACAGGCTAAGTCGTCATTTGTACGATGTTTTTCAATTATCGAAAACGGAATTTGCGACCAATGCCATCCATGACCAAGGATTATATGAAACCATCGTAAACCATAGATTTGTTTTTACGAAACTTGGTGGGGTCGATTATAATTTCCACCAGCCCCACCACATACGGCCCATTCCATCATCGAAATTTGAAGAAGATTGGAAGTCCGATTATAGAACGATGCAGGAGCAGATGATTTATGGGGATTCCCCAGCCTATGAGGATTTGGTCAAGGGAATCCAAGCCTTTTTACAAGGTATGAACGCTTTGGATTGGAGAATGAAACTGGAATTTCCAAAACCGAAAAGTTGAGAATAGTCAGGGAAAGGTTTTGGTCATAACTTTATATATCAAAAAGTAGTAACAAAGAATCACAATTGTTAATTTTTGTGAGGTTACCAGATTTATCTGACAACAATCAATTTGTAAACTAAATGGGAAAAATTATGAAGGTCAGTTCGAAGAAGTATTTAAGCGTAATGGCTATACTATTGTCCATATCTCTGATTTCGTTCATAGTGCCACTTTTTGCGAAATTGGACGTTCAAGAGATTAAAGTGGTTTTTGTGATAAGAATATTCACTCTGGTTATTTTTACATTAATGGCGATAGTTCCATTAATTCTATTCTCTATTGAAAAACCCAAGTCTAAGTAAACGATGCCAAAATTAACTAGGGAGGAGATAAATTACGTCCCAAAGGTAATTGGGATATATAAGACCACTTTTCTATTAATGGTATCCTTATTACTGAAGGCAAGAAAAGGCAATTTAGAGAAGGTTGAATATAAAGTGATAGAATTTTTGAATCTATCCCGTTTCATTGATTAAATTTATACCATGTCGGAAACCCTATATAAAGTACTGGATTTCAGTCGGCCGATAGGCCGACAGTCATTTAGAGAGGTCATCAGAGAGCTGGATAATACTTCCCCTTCCCACAATAAATTTATACTTTCGGAGGATCAACTGAAGACCCTTATCGCCGTCATCTTTACTTATGGGCTTCATTATGACGAGGTACCAGTAGAGCAAAGGGAACTTTTGCTAAAGGCGATTCTAGAAGGTAAACAACCACTGTTCGACCTATCCCAAACATTTGCAAAACACTTAATGAACAATCTGGGCGATTCTGCTATATTGCAGTTAGATGCACTCCAAAATAGTGAATATGATTTGAAACGTCCATTGTCCAATGAACCGCTTGTAGATTTTGTAGAGGAAGAACTGTTGGACCAGACCACATCGTACCGAAAATGGGAATATGGCCGATTCTCCGTGGCTTACATGGCGGCACATTTATCGATGCAGGTCGGATGGGAAAATGTGGAAAAAAACGTGCAAGAAAACAAACCGCGTCCCGAGGCTTATCTCAAAAATTTCAGTAAGGAATTGGAAAATTCCCGCTATAATCTCGATGCGCATGAACAGTTATTGCTTCATCTTATCGTAAAGTCCAAGCTGTGGCCCAAAAAAACTGCCATGGCCGATTATCTGTTGGCGGGTTCGATAACGCAACAACGCCTGTTGGGCCTCTCTATACGGTCTGAAAAACTTGCCTCGACCTTGAAAAATGCTTTGCAGAATGTTCCAACCATAAACAAACGCAGGGGCGGTCCAAAATTATGATTCCATCCGAAAAACTGCTTAGGTATCTGGAAGATTTGGCCAAGGAGGAACATCCGGAAATCAACGGGAAAGAGTATTCCCGATCACAGGTTGTACTGGCCGAACGTCTGGTACGAGATGTACAAAAAGCGGTCGGCATCGCTTCACAAAAACCGAAACTCTCCCGTAGGAGGTCTTTTATCGTAATCTTGGAAGAACTTTTTTACAATGTCCCAAAATATCCCGATGACCTAACCCTTGATGGTATCCATAGAAGGGCTTCCCAACGGTTCGAGTACATGAACAGGGATGTAAAATCCTTTACCACGCCCACAGAGGTGCATCCCAAAGACCCATGCACTTATTATGAGGACAATGCTCATGCCAAGGCACGCTATAGGTCAGCATTGCAACACCTTGTATTGGAATCCCAAAGATACTTTCGGGTTCCGGAAGCCGAAACTTCCCTCAAAGTCCTGTTTGAGGACGTAAAACTCTGCTGAATCCATTTACCGTACAACACTCCATGTACGTCAAAGCCCTTGTTGACTTGCGATATGTTTTAGGTTTGGCCTAAGTTAATCGGAGGTCACGTAGCAAGCCATGTTTTTGCAAGCAAAAACCGCTCACTTCGTTCGCGAGACTTGTTGGGTATCCTCCCCAAACCCCTGAATTATGGCACGGCCAAAAAAAGATATTGAATCATTGAAAGCGATACGGGTAAACGTGCGCATGACGGTCAACGAATATTTGATCGTTTCCGGAAATGCGGCCACGTTGGGCATGGGCATACCGGACTACATCCGAAAAAGGGTCACGGGCAGACCGCTTCCCAGGACCAAAATAACACCAGAGGATAGAAGACTTTTCGTCGAGCTGAGCCGGATAGGAAATAACATTAATCAGCTTACGAAAAATTCCCATTTGCGCATGCACTCGCCTAAAATTCTGCACCAGCAACTTGCAGAGCTAAGACGGATGTTACATGAACTAAAATCTAATATCAAGAACAAATGATAGCCAAACAGATAAAGGGCAAGGATTTTTACGGACTGTTGGCCTACAACCAAAAAAAGGTAGAACAGGGCGAGGCCGTTGTACTGGACGCAAACATCGATTTGGACAGTACGGTGGAGATGACCAAAGAGTTCAATTTGGTAAGAAAGTTACGCCCTAGATTAAGCAAAGCAGTATATCATGTTTCCCTGAACCTTCCGCCGAATGAAAAAATGAGTGACAAGGAATTCGTTTTAATGGGATCTGACTATCTCAAGGGAATGGGATTCGATGACAACCAATACATCATGTACCGCCATAACGACCAAAGCCACCAACACATCCATATCGTTGCCAACAGGGTAAAACTATCCGGGGCGCTGGTCAGCGATAGCAACGATTATGAGCGCAGTGAACGTTTGGTCCGAAAACTGGAAAAGAAATATGGTCTTTCAGAGCTACCGGACGCAACTTTGGAGCGAAGGGCGGCACTCACTCAAAAAGAGATTGAAAAATCGCTTCGCACCGGTAACGCACCGATAAAAAGTATACTTCAACAGCAACTGAGGGAGGCATTAAAATGCTCAAATACTACCGAAGAGTTCATCCATCAATTGCGGTCTAGGGATATTCGCCCAAAGTTCAATATCAGCAAAACAACGGGAAGGGTCTCCGGTATCTCCTTCAAATATGAAGGAGTGATTTATAAGGGGAGCAGTCTTGGTCGAAAATATTCATGGAACAACATCATAAAACAAATCGATTATGAACAAATCAGAGACCGTACAGTTATTCTCGAAAATAATCATCCAGAACAAGGAAATAAAGGAGCTTTTGCTCAAGATACAGGCTCATCAAGGAACGTTGGCGGAGAAACAAAAGTTGCTGAGGGATGGACAGTCCAAATTAGTGAAAAACCAAAATACGATCTGGGAGGCGCTCAAAAGGATGGCCTAGAAGACGAACCTTTCACCCCGTTCAAAATGGAACTGGAAGATTTCGACCAGAGGAAGCGAAGGAAAAAGAGAAAAAGAAAAAAGAAATAAACTGGCTTTGGGCACTATTAGATTCAATGAGTAATCAGGTAAACATACAGCCACTTAATCTGACCGGAAAGGCGTTTTGCGAAAAGCTTGGCGTATCTTATAATGGCCAAATTATGCAGGCCCTGCGGGAATTGGGGTTAGTTAGTTTCTTTAAAGTGGGTAAAAAATACTTGTACGCTTATGAGGATATTGATGCGGTCAATCAAAAACTCAGGAAAGGGGAAATATCCATAAAGGTTAATAATGGCTATTATATTACTTTGAACGAGTAGGGGGCAAGGTGGTTTCTGCATTCTTAGTTGAATATTTCGCAAAAATGACTTTTTTGGAACTCTTTACTGTTTTCAATCATCAAAATTCTCCATTGGTTCTGCCTTGAAAATCATTTATTTCATGACTGCTAGCAGATTTAGACTCTTTATAAAAAGCGTATTTTGTTAAGAGTTTTGATTTTTTAAATAGAATGTACCTGAGTTTAACGGTAATCCTAAAACAATATCCAATTGGTATAATGTAAAGAGTAGTATTTACTATTCCATTTCGATATATCAAAGTTAGTATTTCTCAAAACCTTAGCATGTAGATTAATTATCTTTAGGGTACATTAACTTGTACATATGTGGAATAACTTCAAAACTTATGGCGATAGTCCCGAGAATGCTTTCGAGACACTGTGCAATCAACTTTTTGAAAGGTATTTGCACAGAAATTATAAAAAAGACCTAGCGAGGTTTAGGGTAATCAATGGAGCTGGGGGAGACGGAGGTATTGAAGCCTATGGTGCACTCCATACTGGCACCATTGTGGCGGTACAGTCCAAATGGTTCCCTACCGCCATGCGGACTTCCCAAATCAATCAAATCAAAAAATCCATTACCACAGCTCTGAAAATACGTCCAAACATTTCCAAATATATCATTTGTATCCCAAGAAATCTTGCTTCAAAAAAAAGAGGGAAAGGAGGTAAAATCCCCAAAAATACCGAAGAAGATAGGGTAAACAAACTAGCATCCGATATAAAAGACCTTCACAAGGACTTAACACTGACCTGGTGGACAACAGATGATATTCTCAGGGAATTACAACTCCCGGGCAATGATGGCATTCACCGTTACTGGTTTGACAAGGAAACTATAGACTTTTCGTTGTTGATTGAGCAATTCCGGTTTCAAAAAACCAATAATTGGCTTAAGGAACGTTATGTTCCCGCCTTGCATACACAAGGTGTCATCCACGAACAAGTGGGTCAACTGATTTTTTCCAAAAAGTATCGGGTGGCACTTATTTCCAGGGTCCAGGAAGTACAGACAAAAATCCAAAAGACGGCTAAGTTATTAGAGAGCTTTCGCGATATGGTTTCCAAAAAAAACCTATTGTCAGCCATGGAGGAAGTGGATAGGTATTTGTCTAAGGCAAATGGGATCGCTTCCGATCTGATAAGGGAGATCATGGCTTCCAACATGGATTACAGGGTAATTTCGGATTGTCCGGAACCAGAGGGCCTTTCCATTTTGGAGACCTATCTGGATGACCTCAGGCCCACCAACGTTGAAAAAAACACCGTTTATGATCTAAAAGGGTTGATCAGAGATCTCCTTCGGATATACCCCATTGGTTTTTTCATGGATATTGGGAGTTTATTGAATGTCTCAAGAAAGTTTGTCTTTGGTGGCCCTGGAACTGGAAAGACCCAAGGTTTGGCCAACGTTGTGGAACTGGCCATCGACAACGACTATCCCGCAATCTTGATCAGGGCCAAAACAGCCAATAGTAAGAGTTGGACCAGTATTTTGGAAAAAGCCCTGGATGTTCAGGGATGGACGAAGAACGAGCTTTTTTCCGCCTTGGAGACCCTAGCGATCAAAAATGACGTACAAAAAGCCATGGCCCTAGATCATGGCCAAGAACCCGACTACCCCAAAACTGTTGTGCTCATCAGTATTGATGGACTTGAGGAAGCCATTGAAAAGAAAGAGGAGTGGTATGATCGAATAGCGGAAACCACGGAAATCACTCTACGATATCCGAGAATCAAATTTGTGTTTACCGCACGACACTATTTTTACGACAATTCCAAAGATATCGATTCATTGGCGGAAGAGGTGCGCCTGGAGGGTGATGGTGACGTTCAGATAGACGAGGTCATCGGTCCGTATTTTGAACACTATCGGATTACGGGAAAACTATCATACCCGATACAGGGACTTACCAGCCTTTTTGCCCTAAGGCTGTTTTGCGAAGAATATGAGGGTCAAAACCTAGATGAACTTGGAAGGGTCGAGACAACCGTTCAAAAGTTGCTGAACCTGAAAGTAGCGCGTCTCAATACGGAATTCATTCAGAACACCGGAACGGGCATAACCATTACAGAAGCCCCTGTTATAGATGGTTTGTCCATACTATCCAAAGCATTCTATGTAAGCGGAAGTATAACACATAAAGAGTTGGTCCAACTGCTTAGTCAAGACGAAGGGGCTTTTTTTACCCCTGAAGCGGCTACAAACCTTCTACAATTCCTTGCCAGCAATGGTGTCCTGACCCAATATGAAAGTTTGGAAAAAACAGGAGTTCTGGAAAAACGAATAAGAAAATACAGCATCACCTACCAATCCATCATCGAGACCCTGATCAGTGAGGAAATCTATGAGAACATAAAAACGGAAAGCGAAGATAAACTTCCGGATATACTTTTTAGGCCCCTAGCTATTCCTGTGCACCAGCTACCCAAAAAGGATTTTGCGATAAAATCCATTGCACCAAACAGGCAAATCATTCAAAATCTGGTTTCCCGAATCTTCAATGAACAGGAAAAACTCATCGGTGAGGAAGATTTCCTTGTAGATGGGCTTTCCCAGGACCAGATTCTTGATTTGCAATTGGAAGCATTGCGAAGGGCCCCCAAATCTCTGGGCGCAAAATATGATTCCTATGTCATGGAACTCTTTTTCAAGAATTATGAAATCCGGTTTAAGGTCATCAAAAAACTGATTATACCTTCCGCAAAAGGCCATGGTGAATTTTTTAATGCAAATTGGTTGCACGAAATCTTGATGGGGCAGCCCACGGTCTTTAAAAGGGATAAAATCTGGTCCGATCTGGATAATGAGGAAATGAACGGCTTCAGTGAATCTGAACGTTTCATCTACCGGGCCAACTATACATTAAGGAAACTTTTGACCGATAATGTACTGGATCAGCCCAGTGTTTCAAATGATGCCCAGCATGACGGGTTCCCCTTAATCCTGGCCTGGGGTCTATCCACCATTGATAGGGAATTACGGGAAAAGATTTCTTCGGCCCTTACGGGCTGGGGTATTTTAAATCCAAAGAGGTATAAGCTGCTTCTTGATAAAATTTTTGACTGTAATGACCCCCAAATCCAAGAAGATTTGGCATCCATTACCTTGGGCATTGCCAGTAGGCTGAAGGACTTCAACGGTCTCCAAGAACTGTCTGAATGGGCCCTTGCCAACATTTTTGAGCACCGCGGCAAACATCGAAATGTCATCGTCCGACAAGGTTTTAGGGCAATAGTAGAAAGGGCGCACCAGTTTGGTCTGATTTCAGAGGAAAAAGTGGCCCTGGCCAGACCACGCCCAATAGGGGATTTTAGGCTATTGAAATTGGATACGGACTATTTGCGTAAGGCCCGTCGAGAACATTATCCAATTGTACATGACCTGGCATGGTACGTTATTGAAAAGGCCTACCAAAGATTTTTGACAGGTCACGAGGCCAAGAACGGGGTCGAGGAAGAAAGTGTCAGGCCCGAGCACCAATTTCTTGACCAATACCGGAAGAGTTATGGGAATAAGGAGATATATTCGCGATCCTGGGGCATGTCCGCTGCCCTTAATTATATTAAAGGGCTGGGGCTGACTAGAACTAAAGGCAGTTGGTTCACTGATGCCTCGCATGGATCAAAAAGCAAGATATATACCTATGAGGAAAAATATACTTGGTTGGCGGTGCATTATCTGCAGGGCTACCTATCGGATTACCTGCCCTATGCGGAACGTTCCTATAGTCTGGAAAGAGACTGGATTACCAACTATAACGTGCTTACACTGATTCACAATCCGGTTGAAGATGTAATGGATGAGGAAACCATGGACCATCTTCTGGAAAGACGGAACACCATTTGGCGGATCAAGGAACCCCTTGCCACGGAAATAACACCCTCCGATAAACTTCAGGAGGACATAGAAAAAGCCGTTCTAAAGGATCCAAATCTGGATTTCAACAAGTGGCTATTTTTTAAAAATTTCGACTTTTTGAATGAAGGTGAAACCGCTGTTGGCCTATATGGGTACACTTATTTAAACAATAAGACCGAAACGGTTACCACTTCTTTACTGACCCAAGCCTGTATCATCAAAAAAGAGAATTTCGGGGTACTCAAGGATATTGTTGTCAACCAACCTGATAACAGATATTGGCTGGGAAGCAGCGATAGCTATCAGGCTGTTGCAGATACTGACGTATATGCCAACCCAACGGATATTGTATGGATGGACTGGATTGAAGAAAGAGAAAATAAAATATTTATATCAGAAGATGTATCCTTTTCATTTACTCGTACAAGTGTTACCAAAAACGATACCCAGGGAGAAAAGGAAGTCTATATCCCATCCAAAAAAATTAGGACTCTTTTAGGAATAAGCGATTACAAAAACAGTAAGTTTTTAAATCCGAACGATACCATTGTAGGAGAGATTTCCGAGGTTTCAGAAGGATCATTTGAAGACCGACAGGAGCTGCTTGTGGTCAAATGGGGCATGCTGCAAAAGGCACTAGAGGACGAAGGGCTTCAACTATGCTGGTTCGCCCAATTCTTTTCTAGGAAGAACCCGTTCAACAAAAATCTGGACAAGGACTTTCATGCCCAGCGTGTAAAGAAGTATTTCATATGGAAGGAGAGCAAGGAGCTTAGAAGCCATAAATTTTGGGATGAAACATTCAGTAACCAAAAGGACCAATGATCAAATCCTTCATCACTTTTGTGAGATGTTATATTTTCCCAACCGCAACAGCACGGCAATGAGCAACAGCATCTTTTTGGAGGTATAGTCTTTTTCATTGTAAAAGGAATGTGCTATGTTATTTCGGAGATTCAACCCTGGGCTGTCTGAAAAAGCGTAATCGAACAGAAGTAAGTCTTCTTGGTCAAAGTACTCCTTAATGACCTTATTGTCGAAAATCCTATGAAGTAAAACCTCTTGTATACCCTTTTCCTTCCCTTCACTTGTAGGGACATTAAGCCTTTCACAGAAATTTCTAAAAAGTCCCTCCAGTTTTAAAGTAAGGCTATCCACGCACAGAACAAAGTTTGGGACATAATGAGTGGATGTTCCCCATGCCAATATTTGGTTAAAAAAATCCAGCACAGCGGGTGCCAATAAATTGGCCCAATTGGTTTCAATGGGATTTCCACCGAGATCAAATTTCAGATGTGGTTTACCTATCCACGTATATTCCAAGAAGTATTCCAAAAAGTTAAGATAGGTCAGGTGTCCAGACCGAATGCCAAAGAAAAATGTGTGGTGCAGAAAGGGAAGCATCGTTTCCTCCATGCGATAGCCAAATTCCCTAAGAACGGCCACATATTCATCAGTACCCCTTTCATCAAACATTATATTTTTATTTGTATCAAAACGAACCTGTTTGGCAAACTGCAGAAAAGGTTCAGAGGGAGTTTTGTCAGCTTGTTTTTTTGCGTCCTCATATTTTGGAAAATAAAAGGGCAAGGAAAGATACTTGTATATCTGGTTCGGTGTCCGCTTCAAGAGTTCTCGCGCCCTTACTTTTAGTTCTTCGTTGGTTTCCTTTAGAATCTTTATACTTTCCTCAGAAAGAGGATGGACAAATGTGTCCAACTTCACCTTGGGTTTCAGTTCAAAATAAGATTGTTCTGCCTTTTTCTTTTCTTCCAAAGCACCAGCTAGACCAAACGAATGAATTGCGTGTGCAAGGCTGTCCAGGTTCATAAAGTTTTTAGCTTCCCTCGTGTCATGTTCGGCCAATCTGACATAGGCATGACCGGCCATAAGATGCCATTTCTTAGGACTAAGTCCCTTCTTCGCAACAACCTTCAAAGCAATTGGAATATGACTTTCAACCAAATGAAAGTCATCTATCGCATGATTGCTACTTTCGAGTAATTCATGAAGAAGCTCTGGGATATTTTCAAAATCCTTGGCCTTAAATACCTTTGGAAAGGCCAACATGGTTTCAATAATGCCTATTTTTTCATGAGCATCAAATGCACCGGTATGGAAAAGTAGTTCGTTCTTAAGTCTTTTCACCTGTTCAAAATGATTGATTTGACTACTTAGTCCCGTAATCAATTCAAAACACTCCTGGATTTCACTTCCAACATAGCTGTTGGTATTATTCCCGAACCGGAAATAATCTGCAATCAGCTCAACATAATGGTGAATTGCTACCATAGCGTGCTTTTTATTCTTGGTCTCAGCAGCAATCCATAGTAAGTGATGGTATTTTGCCTTCAATAGATTTGACTCGGAAGTCTCCGCTCTTTTCTTCAGGTAACCCATTTTTCTTTTGGTTTCCATTTTATCCGGAAATTGGGAAGTCTCTTCCTTATTGACATCATACGAATTGGACAAAGGGAAAAGGATATTTCCTCTTATCTCAAAAAGAAAAAACTCCATTTCCCAAACCAATTGTTTTTTTTCGTGGGATATTTCAGTTTTTTCCTTGTAATGTGCAATGGAAGAAACAAGTGCATAGTTCAACTTCAACCTTATGGCATTCTTTTCGATGTACTAGTAAAATTGGGATAGTGATTCAGTTTTCAGTAATTCTTTATCTTCTAGCATATTTTTGGATAAGGTTGTTTTCTAAAGCTAGTGAAATTCCCTTTTCAAATGATAGTTCGAAGTATGGATTAACCTAATAAAAAGAAATCAATGCCAATACTCAATGTTTCTACCCTTTACCAAAGAATCAATCGCGGAAGCGAGGGTGGAAATGAGTTCGCACGTATAATGAATCTTTTGTTGGCCTCAGAAATGGAGTGTATCAACCATCGTTTCAATTCATTTTCGGATGCTAATGGAGATTACAAGGGATTAGATGCCTTTTCAAAATCAAAAAGCCCCAGAAAAATTGGTACCCAAATAACCGGTTATCAATATAAGTTTTATCCACAAAACCTAACATCCCACCAGAAAAAAAACATAAAAGAATCCGTTAGGAAAGCATTTGAGGAAAATGAAAATCTGATTTCATGGATACTCATTACTCCTGAAGACTTCTTGAAATCCCAAATCAGTTGGTTTGAAGAGCTTAAGAAAGGGCTGGAATTCAACTTTACTCTAGACGATATGGTTGATTTCAAAATTAAGCATGGGGATTTTCCCATGCGCGACTATTTTACCATTGAGCATTGGGGGCATACCAAAATTATTGATCTGATGATGAGACATCCTCATATTGGTCAATCCTATTACCCTGAATTATTCCAACACGCTCAAGACGATTCTTTAGGCTTTCAGTTGGTTAGGGTGATCCTTGATGCCAAAAGATGCAATTGGAGTGTCTCCGAATCGAAAAAAAATGTTTTTATCTGCAATGAACAAGGGATTCCCCCTGAAAATAAAATAAAGGATCCGATATTTGATTTTTCTTTTATCAATAATTCCAATCGTTTGTTCCTATTGTACAGCATTACCGTCTGCGTAATGGATTTCTGGACGGTAATGAAAGGGCCGGGACCGGAACGGATATTAAAGTCTCTTGATATGTTTGCAATGAAAGTTGATTTCTCAAAAAAGAAGACAACGAAAGAACTGGAAGACCCAATAATTTTCAGGGCCAAAGAGCCCACAAGATTTCATGTCAAACTTGAAGAGTTTTTGGACGGTTTGCCTGGAAACTGTATTGAGATTAAGTTTATATTTAATTTTGGAGAAGAAGTTTTGGAATCTCAAGATATACTTCTTTCCCTTTAATAGTACCCTATAATTTGAAAGAAGCCATCATATAAGCCTGTTGAATTAAATTTTCGACTTCCCTAGAAAGCATCTCTCTGGGCAAACTTTTCATTTCCTCGATATCCAAATCATTGCCGATAAGAAACTGAACAAGATTTTCGTCTGAAGATTTAATTGTAAGAATGGATACGTTGTTGATTTTTGTAATCCTATGGGCTATTTGATTATCTGAAATGGGGTCAGTCATTCGGATGTTGAATACTGTACAATTTGCACGAATCTTACTATTATCGGCCGTGATGTAAAGACCCTCTATAATGATGTTGTCAACCAGATAATCCAAAATTTGGTTGTTATCCCCCTCTAATCCCAATTTTAAATCCTGCATTTGTGATGGTTTTTAAGAATATAAATTACGTAAATTATTTAATAATCATTTTTAGAAGCCATATTTTTCCTTCCTCAGTTTGAAGGCCTTTTCACCACCTTCCATTATTAGAGTAATCTCATCCCTAATTTCAGAATTGTCTATAGCTCCCTCGTGCTTGATTTCTCCCTGTGTCTGTTGACTTGACTCTTTATAGTCGCAGCAAACAACAAGCTCAGCGTCCCCGTTAACTACCAAATTTGCATTATGACTGGTAAATATTAATTGTCTTTTGCTTTTTGCCGTCCAGATATTTTCAATTATCTCCGTGATTGCCCTATTATCAATATCGTCTTCAGGTTGATCGATCAACAAGGGAATTCCTTCCTGGTTTAAAAGAACTGAGAGCAATGCAGTTGCTTGTTGACCTGCGGAAGCCTCAGAAAAAGGAATTATATCGTCCATCTGATTTCCTGTTGCATAAAAGAATTTAGGCTCAAATTCGATTTCCTGAGTAAGCATGGAAAGCCAATTTTCCGGATTGAAAAGTTCCGCAATTCGCTGCTTGTTTATATCATTTAGGCCCGCCGCTGTCAGTGTGGGCGTTTCAGGGAGTTCAATGGGTTTATTCTCAAGTATTCTATATTCTGCCAAACTTTTAAGTTCTTCAAGGGCTTGCTTCCATGAATCCAAGGGAGATTCATTCTCCGTAATTTGATTACAAATACCGTCTATTTTCTCTTTGCTGATCCGTGTTCCTGTAAATGAAGTAAGCAGCAATTCTTGAATTGATCGAATATTTATGCTCTTGGTCACTTCGGCCTGGATAAGTCCCTTCGATAACTCCGTGAACAGTTTTGCTTGTTTATCAAGTAGGTCTATTTTTTCTTGGTGAAGGCTATACCATTTGATTTTTTCCGCAGCGAACACAGATTCAGGATTTCCCAGTTCCTTGATTTTGGATAGCCTATCATTGATGGAATCCGTCAATTCCCTTAATCGTGCTTCCAGTTTATTTATCTCTTTAATTATACTCTCGTTGGCAGATGCCTTCTCTTTTATTTGATCGTAAGAGATATCAAAACTCTTTTTTAGGGCTTTCCATTTGGTAATGCTATCATTGTAATCCTCAAGGTTCTCTTCATTGAACAAATCGATTATCTTTTCCAAGTTTTTACCAATGTCACCGAACAACTTGGTTTTGCTGGATTGGAGTTCACCAATAAGCTTTTCGTTTAGAATTTTTGTTTCATCGTCCAATTGGGAAGGATAGTTCTTTAAAGATTTTGCTATAGACTTGAACTTTTCTTCAAAAAGGGCTATTTCATTAGTAGATTCCTGTATGTATGTCTGCTCGTTTTCGAACAACTCTTTATTCTCAATAACTTTTTTGTCTTCTTCCGTAAGCCCCTTTAACAAATTTCTGAGATTTTGAACTTGCTCATGGACAGATTTTGATTGCAGCCGTAGTTCATCGATTTCATTCTGAATTTCGATTTTTCGGACAAGGTTGCCATAGGCGTTTTTCAAGTTTTTTGATACCTCACGTAAATTAAACCCTATATTGTTCAACTCATTGGCTATGGGTTGTTGAATAAATCTCTTTAATTCATCTGTTCGAACCCCCACACTACTCAACTGCTTTTGGCTATAAGCCTGAATGGGAATAAGACGTCTTACTTCATCCTCCGAGGCTTTTTCAAATTCACCATCCCCAATTTTTAGCAGTATTTCCTTGGAAACTGAATTTCTCTTGACAATGTGTTCAATTCCATTGATCGATGCCACAATTCTTATTTCTCCCGCAAAAGGAACCAGGGTTTTCTCAATCAAGGTCCGCCTTCTTTTTAGTATTTCCGATTCTGAATCATACTTGTCCACACCCAATATTTGATCGCACAATCCCCATCTTATATATTCCAGCAGTGTAGATTTCCCAGTACCTCGGCCTCCGATGAATGCGCTGTATTGTTGATTCAATTCAAGTTCAACGCGTCCAAGAAACTTGGAATTTGTTACGCTTATTCTGCTGATAAAGACTTGTGGTAAAACTGGTTCGGTAAGGGACATTCTTGATTCTTTCGCCAGACAGGCTTGCCTCAGTGCCTCGGCTGTCGGGGTTGCCCATTTTACCCAAGTGGTAGCCGTCCCCAAATCCTCAAAAGTTTCTTTTCGGTTGTCAGATGTTTGAAAAACAGCGATTGACTTAAAACCATAATTCCTATCTTTTCCTTCTAAGATATTTTTAAGGCCCTGATTATCCGACAACGCTCCATCCGCATAACCCCCAACACAGGGCATCTTTATATAATGCTCGTAAAAGTCTCTACGCAACAATCCCTTATGTCCCCTGGAAGTGTGGGGAAGAACTATATACTTTCCTTTTAAGACATCAATGGTGTCCAGTTTGATTTGCAAATCATTTAAACCATTTATTACATCTGATGGAATAGGAATGGTTTCTTTGGTCGAAGGTTCTTCAATTGGATTTGGCTCGATGGCCAATTTATGGAGAACCCTTATCAGCTGGTCTTCAGGAAAATTTGCATCCAATAGTAAAAGTGCTTGGCAAGGCGGATTGCTTAGAGTTAATTCGATTCCTGGAAAAACGACTAACTTATCACTCTCACGAATTGGCTCCCCTTCAGAATCAACTTCATTATTAGCAGCATTCTTAATGTAAGGGAAAAAAGATAAATCGTGATGGTCGGTAATTGCAACAGCGTTAATTCCTTTTTCCCGACATGCAAGGACAAACGTGTCGGCATAGGCATTTCTATCAGTATCAGTTACGGGTTTATTCCCTGTCCAATTTATATCCCTTGGTGAATGAACTTGAAAATCACAATTAAAAAACCTTGTTCCTTTATTCATATTTTATCTCTTATTTTACCTTGTAAGAATAATCCGAATTTACCCGATTTAAACTGAAATACAAAGCACAAATAAACATCTTTTAATGCCTCATAGCGAAAGTCTAAATGATAAAGTAATCTGGTTTTGACAATGATTCCGAAATTGCTTTATGCCCTACTGAATTCATCATGAAAGGGTTGTATAGCAACATTAGAAGAATGTACTTTTATAGTTTAAAGGCTCAGGGTCCAGATAGCTACCCCATTCCTTTATTCCAATAAAGGCTAGGGATTCAAGATGGTAAGGTTCCTCAAATTCGACATTGATTTTCTGGACTGCTTCCACATCCGTAACCCTGACCCGTGTTTCATAGTTGTACTTCGCACCACTCTCGGTAAAATTCAGGGAACCCGATAGGAGGTATGCCCGTCGATGATATAGATTTTCCCATGGATGAACATATCATTGATACGGTGGGCATCGGGAGCGATATAAACTTTAAATGGAAATAGTGAAGAATAGGTATAGGAGTAGATTCTCATTTTTTGAACCTTCCGTTTTAATAATCTTGACAGCCCATACAAAAGCATTGGAATAGGAAGTCCCATCAAAAGCACTGAATTTTTAGTAGTGTAAAACTGTACAGGTAACAATGCCACCAAGACCAAGCTAGAATATTTTAAGATTTTCTTTGTGGAAATCAAACGGTTCCTAACATCTTTGGTCTTTTAATCCAAATGCCGATGCTGTACGATTAATGGTTTGAATGGCATGTTTCATTAAATAGAGGCTGAAATATAAAAGTAAATAATTTCAACAAGTAATTAGTTACATCAAAGCATAAGAGTATTGAAGTTGTAGTAAAATACTGTTTTTAAATACTTCAATTAAAATTATACTCTTTACAAATCGCACCTTTCTTAAAGAGTTTATTTTATGGAAGAAATTTTAGTAACTTTCTCAAAATGCTCTATTAAACGATTGATATGAAACCCGATGTACATAAAGATTTCTCAGGGGATTGGAGGTCTTATTTTCCGGAGGAAATGGTTTCCGTTATGGATGATTATTATGAAAGCGTGGAACAAATTGACTATGATGAAGACTTAGCCCAAATCGGTCTCAATAAAGTAATCAAAGTATTTCCAGAATGTCATATAGATGCTTACAATCATTTGAGTATCAGCAATAGAAACCAGAGCAAAACAGAACAAGCTTTACAGTATGCTATAACTGCATATATGATCGGTATGGATTCACTCCCCAATTCATTCAATCATAACCATGATAAATTGATATGGCTAATTCTTGAAAACCGACCTTTTCTTAGGTCACTGCAGATACTTGGTTTAGAGTTCATGAGACGCCGTGATTTAGTAAGAGCCGAAAGTCTTTTTTTAAAATTAATCTTGTATAACCCAAACGACAATCAAGGCATACGCTATTTATTAGCCGAAATTTATCATTATACTAAGGAGAAAAAGAAGCTCAAAGCTCTTGAAAAAGAATATTCTCGGGAAGACCTTTTGTTGGAAGTGTTTAGTTGGAAAGAAAGAATTCTTTAAAGAATGGGGGGTTACAGTTGTGCATTGACTCTGTAGTTGAGCCATGCTATCCGAACAATCGATTCATTTCTTCAGCCTCTTCCTTGTGATAGAAGTCTTTTAAATAATGCTGGGTTGTTGATAATTTGGTATGTCCCAAAAGTTTGGAAATCATTAATATTCCGGTATTGGATTTTACTGCGAAATCTGCAAACGAGTGTTTGGCCATGTGCATGCTTACCCATTTTTTAATGCCCGCTTTTTCGCATGCAATTCTGAGAGACCTATTGGCGGCATTGTTTGAAATATAGAGCCGATGTTCAATTTCTTCTACTGATTTGTCTGCCATACCATAAAGTGGGGGGAAGACGAACGTTTCATCCTTTCCTCTGTATTTCTCTATTATATCGATTGCCTTAGGAGCAACTGGTAAAGTTCTTTTTGCACCAGCACGAGTTTTAGATTTTCCCATGGTGTAGACAATCTCGTTACCGATGATATTTTCCCATTTGAGTCGGCATACGTCGGAGAAGCGCATGCCAGCGGTAAAGAAAGAAAATAAAAACATATCCCTCGCCTTAGACATCCCTTTGTGATGCGCTGAAATTTTTAAGTCAGATAGCTTGCTGATTTCATCGAATGTAAGGGATTCCTTTTCTGTATTCTCAGTAACAATTTGATAGCCTTTTATTGGATTTGTTTTAATGATACCAATGGCAACGGCCTTGTTCAGAACTGCATAAAATGATTTAAAGTTGGATGCAACGGTATTTACCTTATTTCCTTTTTCCAGCATCCATTGCTCATAATCCTTGGCGAATTGAACCGATAAATCGGAAAATGAAACGTGACTTGCAAACTCCTTCAGTTTTTTTATGTATTTCTGCTGTGTATTGGCTGTGCGTATTTTTCCTTTTAGCTTGGCCTCGTCCACTATCTGTTGATAGAAATCCAAGAATGAACTGGAATCGTACTTTTGGGAATTTTTGTAAAGGAAAAGGAGTCTTTTCGCTGAAATTCCTTCATTTTCATAGTACAGTTTCTGAACTGATAGCAAAAGGGTATTTAAACTAGCGTTGAGTTTTTCCTCTATGGGATGACGTTTGATTTTTTTTCTTTTATCGTCCCATTGAGTACTTTTAACGGAGATTCCCGAATCCAAATATTGCACATCCCTGTTCGAGGTCTCCATCTTGAGCCTTATCAATTGCGTGCCATTTTTCTTGACGTAAGAAGAAAGATAGAAATTAAGGTTCATTTTTAATTAGTTCGATATTAGTTCGAAATCTAATCAAATATAAACAAAAATAAAGGAATATAAACTTTTTATTAGTTATTGAAAAACAGTGTTATAGCAACAAGTGTAAGGTTTATGGTTGATTATTCCTGCATAGTGTGGTATACGTTCTGTACATCATCGTCTTCCTCTAATTTTTCGAGCAGATTTTCCACATCCGCGGCCTCCTCTTCTGAAAGGGCCTTTGTGACTTGTGGTATCCGTTCAAATCCCGAGGATAGAATCTCGATATCACGACTTTCAAGTTCTTTTTGGATATCCCCAAAGCTTTCGAAAGGGGCGTAAATTAAAATGCCGTCATCGTCAACAAAGACCTCCTCGGCCCCGAAGTCGATCATTTCGAGTTCCAGTTCCTCGGGATCGATACCCTGGGCTGGGATTCTAAAGTTACAGGTATGGTCGAACATGAATTCCACTGACCCCGAGGTGCCCAGGCTACCGTCACATTTGTTGAAGTAACTACGGATGTTCGCCACGGTACGCGTATTGTTGTCCGTGGCGGTCTCGATCAAAACGGCAATACCATGGGGAGCATAGCCCTCGAAAAGTACTTCCTTGTAATCGCCCAAGCTTTTATCGGAGGCCCGTTTAATGGCCCGCTCGATATTGTCTTTGGGCATATTGACGGACTTGGCGTTCTGTATGACCGCCCTAAGCCGGGAATTGGTATCGGGATCGCCGCCCCCTTCCTTTACGGCCATGACAATATCCTTCCCGATACGCGTAAAGGCCTTGGACATCGCCGCCCAGCGTTTCAATTTTCGGGTCTTTCGAAATTCAAAAGCTCTTCCCATGTAATTTTGCTGCTTTGGTTCGATAGCAAATTTAAGAAAAATGCATCCTACATCGCAACCGGGCCTTATCCAACCGCATTACTTCTTATCCCCCTCAATTACATCTTCGATACTTTGGGCCAGTTTGAAATCCTTTTCCGTAACTCCTTCGGCATCGTGGGTGCTGAGGCTGATGCTGAGGGAATTATAGACATTGCTCCAATCCGGGTGATGGCCCTGGGCCTCACATTCAAAGGCGATGCGGGTCATTACGGTAAAGGCCTCCTTAAAATTATCAAATTGAAAAGAGGTTTCAATGGCGTTGTCAACGAATTCCCACCCCTCTAATTTTTCCAATTTTTTCTCGATTTCCTGTTCGGATAGTTTTTTCATGAAGAATTGATTTTTTAGTGTCCCGCGTTCCAGTGCTTAATAGAATTCGACGTGGCGGGAAATACGATTAGTACTTAGGAGTGAATATATCGAATTTGGGAAAATTATTGTACGTAAAGCCAACTAATTTTAGCCGTATCCATCGGTTTGCCCGAATACAGGAAACGGAAAAGGTGGTTTTTGTTCCCTGATGCCATTGATGTGTAGAATAACATGCTGAAATGGGATACTACTACCTTGTAATGTGGTGGTCGATCACATCTTGATATCCGAATTGTAGATTTCTAGGCAGTTTGTTGTCCTTTGGAAGTACCGCCATGTAGCGTTCTTCGTTCGTGGTGTACACGCGTTTGTAAATGGGATTGAAATTACCGATGCGCTCGACGACTTCCTTGATAAAATCTTCATGGTGTACCAGGTCTTGGCTTCCCAGATGAAAGATACCGGTTTTGTTGCGGTTGACAAGGTAATGGATCTGTTGGGTCAGTTTGTCGTCACTGGTTACGTTCAAAATGAGCTTGGGAAATACTTCCACCGGTTCGTTGTCCCAAATAAATTGCTTGATTTCCTTAATGCGGGGGGAGGCGTTGCCAAACACCATGGGCACCCGCAGAATGCCCATCTTCTCTTGGGGAAGGCGGAGCAGCATGTTCTCGATTTTGATTTTCAGGCGACCGTAGACGCTTTCCGACAAGGTCTTGTCGAATTCGTAGGACGGATATTGGCGGTAGGCGTCAAAAACATTGGCGGAAGAAAGAAAATAAAGAACACACTCGTTTTGTAAGAGATACTCCGTAATATGCCGATGTGCCTGTATCTGGGCGGCAAAATTGCCCCGGACCGCGGAGATGATGACCTGTGGCCGCACCTTTTCCAGTATTTCAAAAACATCGTCCTCCGCCAGATCGTACTGGAAGAATTGCTGATTGTCTTCAAAGGAGCGCCGGGCAGACCAGTAGGTGCCGTAGGTGTCGAAATAATTACAAAGTTCTTTGTAGATGGCGTTTCCCAAAAATCCGCTTCCCCCTAAAATGAGTACCTTCTTGTTTCTCTCGTCTTTCTTTCGCCTTCCTTTCGCCATAGAAATGGATTATCCTTTATAAAAAGGGGGTTTGACCACGGTCGCCGGGACCGTTTTTTTTCGGATTTTAATATGAATTCGATGGTCCGTCTTGGCATGCTCCAAGGGAACATAGCCGAGTCCGATGCCTTTGCCGAGCGAGGGTGACATGGTGCCGGAGGTGACCGTACCTATGCCATTGCCCTTATCGTCAACGATATCGTAACCTTGACGCGGGATGCCTTTTCCGTCGAGTTCGAAGCCGATCAATTTGCGGGCGAGACCTCTTTCTTTCTCCTCGGCGAGGGCCTTACTGTTCACAAAGTCCTTGGTGAATTTGGTGACCCATCCCAGCCCCGCTTCAAAAGGGGAGGTGGTGTCGTCGATGTCGTTGCCATAGAGACAAAATCCCATTTCAAGGCGCAGCGTATCCCGGGCCGCCAAGCCGATCGGTTTGATACCGTAGTCGGCCCCTGCTTCGAAGACCTTGTCCCATATCTGCTGGACTTCGTCGTTCTTACAGTAGATTTCGAACCCTCCCGATCCGGTGTATCCGGTGGCGGAGATGATGACATGCTCGATACCGGCAAAATCCGCCACCTCGAAATTGTAGAACTTGATTTCCGACAGATCGACCGAAGTTAGGCTTTGCATGGCCTCTACGGCTTTGGGGCCTTGAATGGCCAAGAGCGCGTAATTTTCGGAGATGTCCCGCATCTCGGCATTGATGTCCGAATTATATTTCGAGATATGGGTCCAATCTTTTTCGATGTTCGATGCATTGACCACGAGCAGATAGGTATCGTCCTTGATCCGATAAACGATAAGGTCATCGACGATGCCCCCGGTTTCGTTGGACAAGTAGCTGTACTGCGCCTTTCCGACCTTAAGTTTCGAAGCGTCGTTGCTGGTCACCTTTTGAACCAGTTCCAGGGCGTTCGGCCCTAGGATCAAGAACTCCCCCATGTGCGAAACATCGAAAACGCCTACCCCTTTGCGAACGGTCTCGTGCTCGGCATTGACGCCTTCATAGGAAACAGGCATGTTATACCCCGCAAAGGGAACCATTTTGGCGCCGAGGGCTATATGGGTATCGGTAAGGGCCGTATTTTTCATAAAACAAAAGGTTTGTACACGCGCCGATAGGGCGGGCGGGGTTATAGGCTTTTGGTCGGATGTCCATGTTGCATGCGGTCCGTTGATGTATTTTCATCGACCATCCGTAACCCTGCAAAGTTATCGAATTATTTAGGGATAGTAAATTGGCTGCTGTTATGATTTACACAATAGTCGTCATACGTCGGAGCGCAATTAAATCTAAGGTCGGGCATGAAGGCCCCGTAGATAAACCGTTTTATTGGTCGTTCAGCAGGTAATTTTTCAATTCGGAGTAATCCGTTATTCGGATGGATTTTTTCTCCCGGTCCATTACCTTTTGGATTTGGGGCGGGATCTCCAGGGATTGTTCAATGGTATCTTCGACCACCTCCAAAAACTTGACCGGATGCGCGGTTTCCAAAAAGATGCCATAGCTGTTCGGATGCTTTTCCACATATCTTTTTAATCCTAAATAACCAACGGCACCATGGGGGTCGGCCACATAGCCGCTATTTTTATGGATATTTAGGATGGCTTCCCGGGTTTCATCGTCGGTAAAGGAAAAAGAGGAGAGATTTTCTTTCAGGACCTCAAGATCATCCCCGTACAAATGTCGGATACGAACAAAGTTGCTCGGATCCCCGACATCCATGGCGTTTGAGATGGTCGCTGTAGAGGGTTTAGGGCGGTATGCTCCCGAGCGCATAAATTCGGGCACGGTATCGTTTACGTTGGTGGCCGCCACAAAGTGTTTCACGGGCATGCCAAGGCGTTGGGCGACCATCCCGGCGCAGATATTTCCGAAATTCCCGCTGGGGATGGAGAATACGACCTCCTGTCCCCGGCTTTTGACGGCCTTGTACGCGAAGAGAAAGTAAAACAGTTGCGGCAGCCATCTGGCCACGTTGATGGAGTTGGCCGAGGTAAGTTGCATTTTCTCCAACAGGGCTGCGTCCAAAAAGGCGGACTTCACCATTTTTTGGCAATCGTCAAAGGTACCTTCTACTTCCAGGGCCGTAATATTTTGGCCCAAGGTGGTCAACTGACGTTCTTGAATGTCACTAACTTTTCCACTGGGATATAGAATTACCACCTTGACCCCAACGATTCCTAGGAACCCGTTGGCCACGGCCCCGCCTGTATCGCCTGAAGTAGCTACCAGTACGGTGATTTCGGATGGCTCCCCCTGGGAAAAGTGGCCTAGACATCGGGCCATAAAACGTGCCCCGACATCTTTGAAAGCCATGGTCGGGCCGTGGAAGAGCTCGAGGGTCGCAATGTTTTCCTCGATGGGAACAACCGGAAAATCAAAATCCAGCACATCCTCTAAAATATCCTTGAGAACCGTATCGGGAATAGTATCGGAAACAAACTGTCGAATCGCCTCAAAGGCTATTTCAAGGTGGGACATTTTTTCGATATCCTCAAAAAAGGAGTCGGGTAGGGGCGTGATACGTTCGGGAAAGTAGAGTCCCTTATCCGGCGCAATCCCATTGATAACAGCATCTTTAAAAGATACGGCCGGGGTTTCTTTATTAAGGCTGTAGTAGTTCAAGCTTTTTGATTTGAAAATTTATTGATTTGAAAATGGATATTGGAAAATGGTCTTCCGTCAAAGCGTCCTAACCCCCTCAACATTAACTTTCGAAACATGTACATCGTATTCGATCCCGATTTTTTGGTAAATCCCTTTCATGGCTGCGGCTACTTTTTTGGCCGTATCTTCCCCTTTGCTAAAGGCAAAAATAGATGGGCCAGATCCCGAAATGCCGCAGCCTAGGGCGCCGGCCGATATTGCATCGGACTTCACCTTGTCGAAACCGGGAATCAAGATGGAACGGATGGGCTCGACGATATGATCGGTCAACGAGCGGCCGATCAGGTCATAGTCCTCCATCAATAGTCCTGCTATCAATCCCCCTAGGTTGCCCCATTGTTTGATGCCGTCGGCCAAGGTAATATTGGTCTTTAGAATTTTTCGCGAATCGGAGGTTCGTATCTCGATTTGCGGATGGATGACTGTGGCCCAAAGTTGCGGGGGACTCGCAATGGGAACAATATCTAGCGGTTCGTAGCTGCGCACCAGGGTAAACCCGCCGAATAGGGCAGGGGCTACGTTGTCGGCGTGAGCGACCCCACTGGCCAAGCGCTCGCCCTCCATGGCGAACTTCACCAGTTCGAGGGGGGGAAAGGGGGTGCCCAGTAGTTCATTCATCGCCCAAACGGCACCGGTGGAACTTGCTGCGCTGCTTCCGATACCGCTGCCGGCCTTGATTTTTTTATGGATTTCGATTTCGAACCCGCCGTCGTAATCACTTTCTCCCAGCAAGGCGAGTCCCGCTACGCCGGCTACGTTCAAATGGGTCTCGGTGGGGAGGTCCTGTCCCGTTAGTTTGGTGATTCGGATGCCCTTTTCGGCGACCTTTCGGATAATCATCTCATCTCCAACGGAATCGAGGGCAACGCCCAGCACGTCGAATCCGCAGGAGATGTTGGCGATTGTTGCGGGACAGAAAATTTTTAATTCAGAGGCGGCCATATTATCTATTATTTTTGAAAAGGGTCGGTGAGAGTGACGTTGGAACACTAATCCGATAAACTTTATCAACCCATACACTAATGAACTACCTACTTAAAAGTTCCCGATTCGAATAATATCGGCAAAGATGCCCGAGGCGGTCACATCGGCCCCGGCCCCCGCACCCTTGATGATCATCGGTTGGTTCGGGTAGCGCTTGGTATAGAACAGCACAATATTATCGCTTCCCTCAAGGTTGTAAAAATCGTGTCCCTTGGGAATCTGCTGCAGTCCGACGCTTGCTTTTCCGTCCTCATACTGGGCGACATATTTGAGTTTACTGTCCGCCTTCTGCGCATCGGCGTACAACTTTTGAAAGTCGGCTTCGTGCTTCTTTAGGGAGGCGAAAAAATCTTCGTTGTTATGGGTATCCAAAGTTTCTTGGGGTAAGAATGGCTTGTTCTCGATATCTGAAATCTCCAAGCGGTTCCCGCTTTCCCGTGCCAGGATCAGGATTTTGCGCATCACATCGATTCCGCTAAGGTCTATTTTCGGGTCCGGTTCGGTATAGCCCTCCGCCATGGCCCGTTCGACCACGTCGTGAAAGGTGGTAGAATCGTCAAAGTGGTTGAACACAAAATTGAGGCTTCCGGACAGCACGGCCTGTATTTTTAAGATTTTGTCCCCGGACGCAATCAAATGCTTGAGGGTATCGATAATCGGCAGTCCCGCCCCCACGTTGGTCTCGAAGAGAAACGGGGCGTTGTAGGTCCGTGCCAAGTCCTTAAGTTCTTTATAATTTTCATACGCCGAAGAGCAGGCGACCTTGTTGCAGGTAACGACCGAAATGCTGTTGGCCAGATATGAATTATAGGTCGAGGCCACCGCATCGCTATCGGTATTGTCCACAAAAATGGAATTTCGATAGTTGAGCTGTTGCACCCTTTCAAAAAACCCGATTTTGTTGGCTTTCTTTCCCTCGGCCAATCGTGATTCCCAATCTTTGAGCGGAATGCCCTGTTCGTCAAAGACCATGGTTCGGGAGTTTGAGATGCCGATCACCCTAAGGTTCAGCTTGAGGTTTTCCTTCAAAAACTTGCGCTGCTCCCGTACCTGTTCCAAGAATTTTGCGCCAACGTTTCCGACGCCCATGACAAAAAGGTTGAGTTGTTTGATATTTTCCTCGAAAAACTCCTCATGCAGCGCGTTAAGGGCCTTTTTGACATCGCTTTCGATGATGACCGCGGAAATATTGCGTTCCGAGGCACCTTGAGCGATAGCCCTGATATTGACGTTGTTGCGCCCGAGGGTACTGAACATTTTTCCGCTCAGACCTTGGTGATGCTTCATATTGTCCCCCACGAGCGCGATAATGGATAAGCCCCTCTCGGCGATGGCGGATTTTATCTTGCCGCGTTCAATCTCATATTGAAAAGACGTGTTGACCACCTCCACCGCGATATCGACATCGTCTGCCGATATGCCCACGCAAATGGAATGCTCGGAAGACGCCTGGGTAATAAAGACCACACTGATATCGGCACGGGAAAGCACCTCGAAAAAGCGTTTGGAAATTCCGGGAACCCCTACCATGCCAGGGCCTTCAAGAGACAATAGCGCCATATTCGCCACATGGGTGATGCCCCTGACGGTCTTTCCCTTTTCATTTTTGTTCTTGGTAATCAAGGTGCCGGCATCATCGGGGGCCGAGGTATTTTTTATATGGATGGATATGCCTTTGGCCAAAACGGGCTGAATGGATGGGGGATACAGCACCTTTGCCCCGAAATGGGAGAGTTCCATGGCCTCTTCGTAGGAAATATTCGAAATCGCCCTGGCCTGTTTGACCAGTTTCGGATTGGCGGTGAACATGCCACTGACATCCGTCCATTTTTCCAGTACCTCTGCATCTATGGCCGCTGCGACGATGGCGGCGGTATAGTCAGAACCGCCCCTGCCCAAGGTGGTGGAATTGCCATTTTCCGAGGAAGCGATAAAACCGGGCAGTACGATAATCCGGTTTTCCACCTCCGAAAAGTAGGTAGTGCAATTGACATTGGTACTTTCGAAAAGGACGCTGGCCTTTCCGGCGTCCTCGTTCGTTTTGATCAGTTCCCTGCTATCCTTGTAGGCTGCGTCCATTCCCTCCTGTAGAAAGTATTCGCTGATAATATAGGCGGATAAAAGTTCGCCGTAGCTTACGATCTTGTCCGAAAGCCTGGGGGTAATCTCCTTGATAAGGTAAGCACCTTCCAATAGGGTTTCCAAGGTGTTGATATCACTTTTCACCCTGCTCAATACCTGACTTTGGGCGGTAATGGGGATCAGCTCCTTGACCGCGTTCAGGTGTCGGACTTCGATATCCTTAAGCACATCTTTATAATCCGCATTCTGCACAGATGCCAAAAGGGCGGCGTGTAAGAGGAGGTCGGTCACCCCACCAAAGGCGGAGACCACGACCACGGTCTTATCCGTCACCGTATCGGCGACAATATCTTTGACCAATTTAATACTTGGGGCGTCGGCAACGGAGGTGCCCCCGAATTTTAGGACTTTCATTCGATAAGTGGATTAATTTGTAAAGCAATATGAAATGCGATAAATCGCTGAAACGGAATACTATGTTGTCGATTACCCCTACGGGGTGCCCGTGCCGATGGTAGTCGTAAAACCATGGGTCCGTTCAAAGGATAAGGCCATTATGTGGGTGAGGAGATGTTGCATAATTTTTCGAACGCTTCAAATGTAGTATTTTTAGGTTTGTAATCAAATTTTTTGTGTTTGTTGTTGTGGGAAACCAGAAATTCCAACAAAGGAAGGAACACCAAGACAAGAATAAAATTAGAACTGACATGAAAATATTCGCCGCCGAGCAAATTTATGCCGCCGATAAAACCACTATAAAAAAACAGAATATCACCAGCGACGTCCTTATGGAACGCGCCGCGACCCGTTTGTTCGAATGGCTGCACCTGCGACTGCAGGGCAACCCGGTCAAGATCCATCTGTTCTGCGGAATTGGAAACAATGGCGGTGATGGGCTGGTCTTGGCGCGGCAGTTAAAGGAAGAAGGCTACAATATCGCCGTGTATGTGGTCCGTTATAGTGAGAAACGCTCCGACGATTTTTCGACAAATCTGGAGCGCTTGAAGAAGCGCGAGGTAACCCCCGATGTTTTGGAGGAAGGCGATGCCCTACCTACGATTTCAAAGGACGATATCATCGTCGATGCGATTTTCGGATTGGGACTGAACCGTCCGCCCGACGATTGGGTGGTAGCTTTGTTCGAACATCTGCACCGTTCGCGAGCATTTACATTGTCCGTGGATATTCCCTCGGGCCTCTTTACCGATAGGGTTCCCTCGGATAAAAAAGCCGTGGTCAAGGCGAACCATACCTTGACCTTTCAGGTGCCGAAACTGGTTTTTTTCCTTCCGAAAACGGGCATTTTCACCGAAAATTGGGAAGTGTTGGATATCGGACTGGACCAAGAATTTCTCTCCACCGCCGAAACGGATTATGAACTCATCGGGAAAAATGAAGTACTGGCGTTTTACGAACCCCGAAAGAAATATTCCCATAAAGGCACCTATGGTCACAGTTTGATTATTGGCGGAAGCTACGGCAAGATCGGCGCCGTACATTTGGCCGCCAAAGCCTGTCTGCATACGGGAAGCGGTCTCGTCACCGCCTATGTCCCACAATGCGGCTATACTCCCCTTCAGACCAACCTGCCAGAGGCCATGGTGATTACGGATGCTGCTGAAAAGCACATATCAAAAATAGATTTCGATATCGAGCCCACCGTCATCGGGCTGGGGATCGGGATGGGAAAGGATACAAAAACCGTCAATGCCCTCGGTCAATTTTTGGATGTAAACAAGACTCCTCTGGTCATCGATGCCGATGCCCTGAACATACTCTCCGAGAACGAGGAGTTTTTGGACAAGCTACCACCTAGGTCCGTCCTGACCCCGCATCCCAAAGAGCTCGAACGCCTCATCGGAAAATGGGACGGCGATTTCCAGAAATTGGAAATGGCGAAGTCCTTCTCCCAAAAATACGATTGTGTGCTGGTCATCAAAGGCTCGAACACCCTCACCATCTACGATGGAAAAGGCTATGTAAACACCACCGGCAATCCCGGAATGGCCACCGGCGGCACCGGCGATGTACTCACCGGTATGGTCACCGGTCTTATCGCCCAAGGCTACCCCCCGTTACAAGCCGCCATTTTCGGCGTCTACATGCATGGGGAAGCGGGGGACACCATGGTTGAGGACACTGGATATCAGACCTTGACCGCCTCGAAGCTCATCGAAGGCATCGGAGAGGCTTTTTTGGATTTATTCGCTGTTGATGACGATGTCCTTGCAGACGAGGAGTAGGGGCAGTTTCAAGGGATGCCGTGTTTTTTTTAAGGCTGTTGTCAATTGTGTTTTTCGACATGCGATTTTGCCTAACGCTGCGTTGAAGGCTTTGCGGGTTTGAATGGGGCGGAAGGCAAATTTGGCTGATATGAAAAGTAATAAACATCATGTTATCCGGAAATATTAGTGGATAAAGCATTAGATTTATTGTGATATAACGAGTTGACAGTAATAATAAACAACCTTTTTAGTTCGGTAATATTCCGAACTTTTTTGTATTTTTACATTTCTAAATGAGACTGACCGGCAAAAAAATACTTGAAAAGTTAAAAAGAAAGAACCGGGGCAACGTTCCACTTACCAATGCCGTCGATAAGCTGATAGCCGACATTGAAAAGAACGACTGGAAAAACCAGGCCGAACTGAACAAAACAAGGCCCGATGCGGACAACGTCCATAGCGACGGATTCTACTTTTTCAACATCAACATACACAGAACCATGATCTTGGTCGAATTCGGCGACAGCGAGGCAACCATTGTCTGGACAGGAACACATCAGGAATACGAATCGGTTTTCAAAAACAATAGAAACACGATTAAAAAGTGGTTAATGTCGAACGATTGGATTTAACAAAAACATTATGCAGACACAATTTGACATATCGGAACTGATAGAAGCCGGAGAAATCAAGAACGAATTCGATTTTGAGAGAGCCATGATTGCCGACAGAAAACTACGCGTCCTATCAAAGGAGCATCCAAAATTCAGATCCGTTCGAAAAAAGTTGAGGGACTTGATAGAAGAATATGAAAACAAGAATTGGAGCGCCTCCTTAAAAATTTCGAACAAAAAACTTCGAGAAAGCGACTTGGCCGAAACGATCGCAGAAAAAGAAAGACTGTTCATCCAAAGAAGAAAAGAGCTTATTAGAAAAAAATTGAAGAACCTGGACCTCACGCAACAGGACTTCGGAAAAATTCTTGGGCATCGAAACAAATCATATATTTCGGAACTTATGAACGGGGTAAGTCCCTTTTCATTGAAAGATCTGATACTTATAAACCGTCTTTTGAAAGTTGACCTGACCGATCTGGTTCCTACCTTTTTACCGCAATCCGATAGGACAAAAATCATGACCGCCATCAAGGAACTCGACAATCCCAAATTGAAACTTAACAAAGACGATTTGGCCATAGCGTAAATTACTACTGTCAACAACAAATAAACGCAATACGGCCAGGCCAGCATGGCCGGACCTGCAAAGCTTTTAGGAAAAATATCGGTAGATCGGACCCCGAAAGGCCCCGAGCCCGAACGGCGCTTATTCGAACACGTTGCAATCAATGTTGTTGAAAATCATCACATTATTTAACCAATCTGAATTCGAAATAATGAAACAAATATCGAAAATTATAATGCCAATCATATTATTGATCAGTTTCCAAGGCTTGTTCGGACAACCTGATGAGACACAAAATAATGAAATCAATACGTACCATGAGATAGCAAGTTCGGAACTCGACCTAATTATTCGAATAAACAGGAACATGGATGATGAGGAAATTAAATCACGTATTGAAATTTTACGCAGTTTTGACGAAAAGATTGAAATAGAATATTCCCGGGATGAATCAGGAAATATCAAAACACTATCTAGTTCGAGCGGCAAAGGCTCCTGTAAGTCCGATGATTTTGGATTTCTGATAATTTCATTAAAAGATAATCAATGGAAAGGCTGCATGATTTCCGATAAGAAATAAAAATAAACTTTCTTCTGGTGTTGATAAACGACTATTAGTGCGTTCATCACTGAAATTTTGACCTTCAAAATCCAGCAAACGGAGTCTTTAGCGAAAAACAGAAATCAGGTAATATTTGAATACTTGTTAGAAGGCAAATGGAACTATAATTTTCACGGAGTGTACTTACAGACCAAATTGGATATTTAACAAAAATGGAGCTCAAAAACTATTGAGCCGGAATTCTTACTAAATTGGATTTGAGATAAAAGAACGAATTTGCACTCTGTGGTATAGGAGAAAAGCGGATTTCAAACATAAATTGAAACTGTAAAATAAAATGCGCTGAAATTTTCACTCTATCGTAGGAAAAAAAACGAAGGAAACCCAATCACACTGTAACACTCGGTCGGAAAACACTGATGGCAACAACGAATAAACGCAATACGGGCTGGCCCGCAGAAGCGGACCTGCGAAGAGCCTAGGAAAAATAGCTCTAAGATGAAACTTGAAAGACCCCGAGCCCGTGTTGCGGATACAATTTAAATGAACAATTATGGAACTGAAACCAATTAAATCCGAAAAAGACTACCGTCAAGGACTTGAACGTCTCGAGGCAATTTTTGACGCACCGATCGACACTGAAGAAGGAGATGAAGCGGAAATCCTATCATTGTTGATCGAAAGCTACGAGAACGAGAATTACCCGATAGAGGCTCCGGACCCGATAGAGGCCATAAAGATCCGAATGGAGGAACTCAATATGCGTCAAAAAGATCTAGTGGGCATAATCGGAGGTAAGAGCCGCGTTTCCCAAATACTGAACAGAAAAAAAAGATTGACCGTTGATATGATAAGGGAACTCGAACGGATATTACAGATTTCCGCATCGGTCCTCGTCAATCATTATCAGCTTACCGGGAAATCACAAAGGGTAACAAAGAACTGAGCTACAACCTAACCTTCACAAAAACAAATGCCTTTGGAAAATAAAAAAATCAAAATGGCAATGACTATCATAGCAATATAGGTTGGAAATATCCTAAAATTGGTTAATACCTCAAAAAGTACTTGCTTGGGATTGGACGTTAATGATTGAGATATAAGTGGACCGTCATAAGTCATAACATCTGTCCTTATAATTTGTTCTACGCTTGATGATCTTTTAATGGCTCTTGCTTCACTGAGACGATGAGAGCTTTCGATCAAATAGAATAAAAATGTCGAAATTAGAACTATTATTAAATAATTGCCGACCGAAAGATCAATGAACCCATCGGAGAGATACGCCACCGTTATAGCTGAAAATAGCGTTATACACCAACCCCTGATTTTCAAACCAATTTCTTCCTGTCGCGCAATAGCAGTATTCAAAATTTCGATTTCTTTTGTTGCCATATGAAGTTTTTCGGTCTCGTCCATTTCCTAAAGCATTTATAGGTGAGGTTTACACCCTCACCTAAATTAATAATTTAATGCGATGAAAATCGGGATTTTTTATGAATGTCAGCCAAATCAAACAAAATAATATATATTATAGGTTATTATTCGATTCATTGACCTTTCCACCTAACAGCATTCGGAATTTTACAGCCAATTCAAAACTACTATCTTTGATGGTATAGTGAAGCTACCCAAGAAACGTATTGGGAAAATCTAACACCTGATTGCTGCCATCTAAGAACGGATTGGCGAGGTCAAGGCGATTTATCTAGGAACCATATACCTGAATGAGAAAGCAGAATTAAATTAAAATTATATGATTTGATAGTTGTAGCCTTCTCCGAAAAGATCAGGAAACTTGATAACTAACCTCGAATGACATTACCTGAATATATACAGAAAAGAAATGGTGTGCCTATTGGGAGTTCAAAATCATTAGGAAACAATCTCTACCGCTCCTTGGGCGCAAAAAATTTTTCTACATTTTGGAATTATTGGAATCCTATTTTCGGATACTATCTGGGAAAGTTCATTTTTAAACCCCTGAAAAGAATTTTTCCCATTGGAATCTCCTTGATGTTCACGTTCATGTTCTGCGGAATGATACACGATGCGGTGACTATGGTATTTCGGGGTAAACTATCATTTTTCTTTACGATTTGGTTTCTGCTTATGGGATTTGTGGTTTTGATAAGTAAATTCTATATACATGATTTTTCGGATAAATTATGGACTATTCGAGCATTAGCTAACTTGAGCATAATCAGTATTTGTTTTTTAATCACTTTTTATGCCACAAGATTTTTGATTGTCGTGTAAGAGAATATATTTTCGACCGATAAAAACAACCTTAAGGGCAGTAGTCATTGCCTAATCCCCGTTATCGAAACTATTATGATGTGTCTAATGACCTTCTGACATTAAATAAAACTAATTCATACCATGCACCTAGCAGTAGCACAATTTCAGCCCAAAGACGGGGATAAAGCCTATAACATATCGGTAATTCGCAAGCTGGCCCAAGAAGCTAAATCAAAGGGCGCGGACGTTATCAGTTTTCACGAAATGTCGGTTACCGCCTACACCTTCGCTAAAGACTTAAGCTTGGGGCAGATTTCGGAAATAGCGGAGACGGTGCCGGATGGGGAAAGTACGCGGGAATTGATTGAAATCTCAAAGGAACTGGATATTCCGATCTTGGCGGGCCTGATCGAAAAGTCGGAGGGTAAAATATACAATACCTATATCTGCGTAACGGGAGAGGGGGTAGTGGGAAAACATCGCAAACTGCATCCTTTTATCAGCGAATACATGTCCCCCGGGAACGAATATTGTGTTTTCGACCTACTGGGTTGGAAGTGCGGTATCCTAATCTGTTACGACAACAACGTCATCGAGAATGTACGCGCGACAAGCCTTCTCGGTGCAGAGTTGATTTTCGCGCCCCACGTTACCGGCTGTACCCCGTCTGCCATGCCGCACCGGGACTATGTGCCGGACAAATTCTGGCAGAACCGTGAAAACGATCCCGTTTCCCTGCGCATGGAATTCGACGGACCAAAAGGAAGGCGCTGGTTGATGCGCTGGCTGCCGGCCCGTGCCTATGACAACGGCGTGTATTACGCGTTCACCAATCCGATCGGGTATGATGGAGAGCATTTAAAAAATGGCAACTCGATGATTATCGACCCGTACGGAGAGGTGCTTTCCGAAATAAAATCGTTCGACGATGCTATTACCGTCGCCAAAATCAGCAAAGAGAAAATTCAGCTTTCCGGGGGCTGGAGATATAAAAATGCGAGAAGGCCCGAACTGTATAGAGACATTATCGGGGGCGAGCATAAATCGGATACCACTCCCGTATGGATGAAAGCATAGTTGGTTATTTCGCTTTGACCCGCCTCCGGACCCAGGCCAGGGCGTTATCGTACTCGATGAAGAACTTCATCGGTTTATTATAGAAGAGTTTTTCGATGTTGAAGTTGTGCATGTCGATTTCCTTGATGGAAACGATAGCGAAAGCTTTTAAATTCGTCATCTGGCGGAAATAGCCGTAAATGGTGGGGTCAACGGCGTATGAGTTCTTTCTGAGACTGATGAACCCGAAGTTCTTGTTCCGAAAATGAATCTCGGAGATACCGATGATCTGATAGGCCCTTTCCAGGGTCAGGGTTGCGTCTTCTTCAAATACTGATACCATATAATCATCGTACACCTGTATCTTTCCGATTTCTAGCTCATATTCCCTGATGATAATCGTTTTCTTGGGCCGCTCCAATTTCATTTTATATAGATTATAGTGTTCTCATGCTCCGCGACGAAAGTAGGTGTATGCCAATTATTGGGATAAAATACTAGATTAAAGGTCAAAATATCGTTTGTAACGCCTTTCGTCCCGCTTTTTTATTTCTATTTCCCAAATTGCCTCACAGCCGGACACAAAAAAAGGGAATCAAATCAATGATTCCCTTGTCAAAATTCTACGAAGTACGCGACACACCGCCAACCCCAGCATTTTCAATCCTAATCCGCAGACCGTGACCTTGAATGTTCAAAGCAAGGTTTACTCCGTTTTAGAAGATTCCTCGGCCTTTTCGATGTGGATGGTCAGTTCCTCTTCTTTATCATCGAGGTCCATCGTAATGGTATCGCCTTCCTGCAGTTTGGAGTTCACGATTTCCTCGGCCAGGGCATCCTCGATATATTTCTGGATGGCCCTCTTGAGCGGCCGCGCCCCGTACTGCTTGTCGAAGCCCTTATCGGCAATATAATCCTTCGCCTTCTCTGAAAGCTGTAGGTCGTAGCCTATGTCCTTGATCCTGGCGAACAATTTGTGCAGCTCGATGTCGATAATTTTGTGGATGTGTTCCCGTTCAAGGGAATTGAACACTACCACGTCATCGATACGGTTCAAGAACTCGGGAGCAAAGGCTTTTTTAAGCGCACCCTCGATTACGGTTTTCTGATGGCTGTCTTCTTGGGCCTTCATCGCAGCGGTACCGAAGCCGACACCTTGTCCGAAATCCTTCAGCTTACGGGCCCCGATGTTCGAGGTCATAATAATGATCGAGTTTCGGAAATCGATTTTTCTTCCCAGGCTGTCGGTCAGATATCCATCGTCAAGTACCTGTAAAAGCATGTTGAATACATCGGGATGCGCCTTCTCGACCTCGTCCAACAGGATGACGGAATACGGCTTACGACGGACCTTTTCGGTCAGTTGGCCACCTTCTTCATAGCCCACGTATCCCGGAGGTGCTCCGACCAAGCGCGAGATGGCGAATTTTTCCATGTACTCGCTCATATCGATGCGGATCAGGGCATCTTCGGAATCGAAAAGTTCCTTCGCCAGTATCTTGGCCAACTGGGTCTTACCGACTCCGGTCTGTCCCAGGAAAATAAAAGATCCAATGGGTTTGTTGGGGTCTTTGAGTCCCGCTCGGTTTCTTTGAATGGCCTTGGCCACTTTGGCGACCGCCTCGTCCTGTCCGATAACGTTGGCCTTGATCAGGCTGGGCAGCTCGGCCAGTTTATTGCTCTCCGTCTGTGCGATTCGGTTCACCGGAATACCGCTCATCATCGAGACCACGTCGGCGACGTTTTCTTCATCAACGGTTTCCTTATGCTGTTTGCTCTCTTCTTCCCATTGTTCTTGAGCGGATGCCAAGTCTTTTTCGAGCCGTTTTTCGTCGTCCCGCAGTTTCGCCGCCTCTTCGTATTTCTGCTTCTTGACCACGGAATTTTTCAGTTCCCGGACATCCTCGAGTTTTTTCTCCAGTTCCAAGATCTGTTTGGGCACATCCATATTGACGATATGTACCCGGGACCCGGCCTCATCAAGGGCATCAATGGCCTTGTCGGGCAGAAAACGGTCCGTCATATACCGGTTTGTCAATTTGACGCAGGCGACGATGGCCTCCTCGGTATAGCTCACATTATGGTGGTCTTCATATTTTCCCTTGATATTTTGCAGGATCTCGATGGTTTCCTCGACCGTAGTGGGCTCGACGATGACCTTTTGGAAACGTCGCTCGAGGGCCCCGTCCTTTTCGATATACTGTCGGTACTCGTCCAACGTAGTTGCCCCGATACATTGGATTTCGCCCCGGGCCAGTGCCGGCTTGAACATGTTGGAGGCATCAAGGCTTCCCGTAGCCCCGCCCGCACCGACGATGGTATGTATCTCGTCGATAAAGAGGATGACGTCGTCGTTCTTTTCCAGCTCGTTCATCACGGCTTTCATCCGCTCTTCGAACTGGCCCCGGTATTTGGTGCCGGCGACCAAGGATGCGAGATCCAAGGTGACGACCCTTTTATTATAAAGGATGCGGGATACCTTTTTGTTGATAATCCGCAGGGCAAGTCCCTCGGCAATGGCACTTTTGCCCACGCCGGGTTCGCCTATCAGAAGCGGATTGTTCTTTTTTCTTCGGCTTAAAATCTGGGAGACGCGTTCAATCTCCTTTTCGCGTCCAACGACCGGATCCAGGCGATTTTCCTCGGCCATTCTGGTGAGGTCGCGTCCGAAGTTGTCGAGAACGGGGGTCTTTGATTTCTTGTTTCCTTTTTGTCCCGCGGTCGAACCGAAGCCGCCATCCTTGCTGCCGCTATCGTCGCTCTCGCTGGGAAAGGACTCCGCAGTCGGGGAATCGATTATATTGTCGTCGCTCGTTATCATAAATTTGAATTGTTCCTTGACACCGTCATAATCCACTTTCAGCTTATGCAGCAACTTGGTCGTGGGATCGTTCTCGTTGCGCAGGATACAGAGCAGCAGATGTGCCGTGTTTATAGAGGAGCTCTGAAAAAGTTTGGCCTCTAAAAAGGTGGTCTTCAGTGCCCGCTCGGCCTGCCTTGTCAAGTGAAGGTTCTTTTTGTCTTTTTGAATCGTATTGGGATTGGGATTTGAGGGACTCAGGATCTCTACCTTTCGTCTCAAATGGTCAAGATCAACCTCGAGGGCATCCAAAATACTGATCGCCTTTCCATTGCCGTCCCGCAAGAGGCCCAGCATCAAATGCTCGGTGCCGATAAAATCGTGCCCGAGACGCAGTGCCTCCTCTTTGCTGTACGCAATTACATCCTTTACCCTTGGTGAGAAATTATCATCCATAAAAATTATCCTTTCATCTAGTACATCATCCAAATAAATTTCCCAAACTTCCCGGAAATCCATCCGTACGCGTATAAAATTAGTAAAACTCTATCAATCTAACGCAAATAGTGTTCCTATTATTAGCCAATGGCAAGTGAAATGCGGGAAAATGCGCGAAATGCGATGCCGCACAGTAATATATCGGCCTTAGAAGTTATGCCCAAAACCTGTTGATAAATTGTTGAACATTGTGGTCGAAACCTACCGTGAAGGCCACTATTTTGAGTATATTGGCGTGTTTTTTGAGATGGATTATTTAACCAATTATTTTAGGATATAAACATGGCGGAAGAGGATAAATTGATTCCGATCAATATCGATGATGAAATGAAGTCGGCCTACATCGACTATTCGATGTCGGTCATTGTGTCACGTGCCCTGCCCGATGTGCGGGACGGTTTGAAACCGGTACACCGAAGGGTGTTGTACGGTATGCACGATCTGGGGGTGCGCTCGACAGGTTCCCACAAGAAATCGGCGCGTATCGTAGGGGAGGTTTTAGGTAAGTACCACCCGCACGGTGATACCTCGGTCTACGATTCGATGGTACGGATGGCGCAGGAGTGGAGTTTGCGCTATATGTTGATAGACGGTCAGGGAAACTTCGGTTCCGTTGACGGTGATAGTCCCGCTGCCATGCGGTACACCGAGGCAAAAATGCGCAAAATTGCCGATGAAATGTTGGCAGATATCGATAAGGATACGGTCGACCACCAGCTCAATTTCGACGATTCGATAGAAGAGCCTACGGTGCTACCGACGCGTGTGCCCAATCTTTTGGTAAACGGTGCATCGGGTATCGCAGTGGGCATGGCCACCAATATGCCGCCCCACAACCTATCGGAAGTGGTGGACGGCACAGTGGCGTACATCGAGAACCACGATATCGAGGTCGATGAACTGATGACCCACATCAAAGCGCCCGATTTTCCGACAGGAGGAATTATATATGGTTACGGGGGCGTTAAAGAGGCGTTCCACACCGGTCGCGGCCGGATCAAGATCAGGGCCAAGGCCACTATCGAAGAGGTGCAGGGCAGGGAATGTATCATCGTGACCGAGATTCCCTATCAGGTCAACAAGGCCGATATGATCAAGAAGACCGCCGACCTGGTCAACGAGAAAAAGATAGAGGGCATATCGAGCATTCGTGACGAGTCAGACCGAAACGGGATGCGGGTCGTTTATTTCTTGAAACGCGATGCCATCCCCAATATCGTGCTCAATACCTTATATAAGTACACCGCGCTGCAATCTTCTTTCAGCGTGAACAATATCGCCTTGGTCAACGGTAGGCCAGAACTGTTGAACGTGAAGGATATGATCCGCTATTTTGTGGATCATCGGCACGAGGTGGTCGTTCGCCGTACGAAATTCGAGCTTAAAAAAGCGGAGGACCGGGCGCATATTCTAGAGGGACTAATCATTGCATCGGACAATATCGACGAGGTAATCGCCATCATTAGGGCATCTTCGAACGCCGATGAGGCACGCAGCAACTTGATGGAGCGTTTCGAATTGACCGAGATTCAGGCGAGGGCCATCGTAGAGATGCGCCTACGCCAGCTGACGGGACTGGAACAGGATAAACTGCGGGCCGAATACGATGAGATCGTAGAGAGGATTGCCGACCTGAAGGACATTCTCGCCAAGAAAGAGCGTCGGATGCAGATTATAAAGGACGAGCTTTTAGAGATCAAAGAAAAATACGGCGATGAACGTCGTTCCGAGATCAATCTGGCCGGGGGTGACCTGAGTATAGAGGATATGATTCCCGATGAGCAGGTAGTTATTACCATCTCGCACGCCGGATATATCAAAAGAACCCCACTTTCGGAATATAAGACCCAAAACAGGGGCGGGGTAGGCCAAAAGGCTTCCTCGACCCGGAACGAAGATTTTCTGGAATACCTGTTTGTGGGCACCAACCACCAATACATGTTGTTCTTTACCCAAAAGGGAAAATGTTTCTGGATGCGCGTTTACGAAATTCCCGAAGGCAGCCGTACTTCAAAGGGCCGTGCGATACAAAACCTGATCAATATCGAACAGGATGACAATGTCAAGGCCTTTATCTGTACCCAAGACCTCAAGGATGAGGAATACGTCAACAATCATTTTGTGATAATGGCCACCAAGAAAGGTACGGTGAAGAAGACCTCTTTGGAACAGTACTCGCGTCCCCGTCAAAATGGCATCAATGCCATCGGTATCCGGGAAGGCGACGAACTTTTGGAAGCCAAGTTGACCACGGGTGCCAGTGAGATATTCCTGGGACTGAAATCGGGCAAGGCAATCCGTTTTGAAGAAAGCAAGACCCGTCCTATGGGAAGAAATGCATCCGGGGTGCGAGGCATTCGCTTGGCGGACGATAACGATGAGGTTATCGGGATGGTATCCGTCCATGATTTTGAAGAGGATATTTTGGTCGTTTCCGAAAACGGATACGGGAAACGCTCGAGTATCGAAGACTATCGGGTTACGAACCGTGGCGGTAAAGGCGTCAAGACCATTTCTATAACCGATAAGACAGGTGGACTGGTCGCCATCAAAAACGTTTCCGACTCCGACGATCTAATGATTATCAACAAATCGGGCATCGCCATACGAATGGGCGTCGAAGACCTACGCGTCATGGGGCGGGCTACCCAAGGAGTGCGTTTGATCAATCTTAAAGACAGCGATTCCATCGCGGCCGTCGCGAAAGTGATGAAAGACGAAGATGAAATCGATGAAGTCGATGTCAAGAATATAGAAGTCGACCAAGATGAGATTGTACCTACGGGGGATGGCACGGACCTTGATACAGGTAGTGCTAGTGAGGATACCGGTGATACCGATGAAGCCAAAGAATAGTTCGATATCATTAAGGTATTTCGATAAATATTGTATTTTGCACCCAGAATACGGGAGGTTCATCGCCTCGGGATTAAACTTTAATTAAATGTACACGAAAATGAAAACTAAATTTTTAATAATTGCAATGCTGTGTTTCGCCACGGTCGGTTTTGCACAGAAAAAGGAAATAAGAAATGCCGAAGACGCGCTGGAAGACGGCAACGCGGCAGAAGCGAAAAGTCTGCTGCAAAGTGTTGAAGCTGCGATAGCCAACGAAGATGAAAAACTTCAGGCCGAGTATTATCTGGTTCAAGGTAAAACTTATGCGAAATTGGCCAAAGATGGTGATGATAGCGCCTTTGACAAAGCCGTTTCATCCCTCAAGAAAGTTTCTGAAATCGAGAAAAAGAGTGGAAAGGATAAATATAGCGGCGATGCAAAGCAGAACTTGATGGCCATGACCGCCGACCTAGTGAATTCCGCGGTAGAGGATAACAGTAACCAAAAGTTCAAGGAAGCCGCCGATAAGCTTTACACCAGCTACAAAATCAGTCCCCAAGACACCTCGTATCTTTACTACGCTGCGAGCAGTGCAGTAAACGGTGGACATTACGAGCAGGCGCTCAAGTACTACGAAGAGCTTCAGGATATCGGATACGATGGTAGCGGAACCATTTACAAAGCCACCAATGTAGAAACCGGAGAGGTAGAAGAGATGGACCAGACCCAACGGGACCTTATGGTAAAATCCGGAACGTACAAAGACCCCCAGGATGAAAAGTCCCCGTCGAAAAAGGCGGAAATCGTCAAAAATACCGCATTGATATATACCCAATTGGGGCAGGACGATAAAGCCTTGGAAGCGTATAAGACAGCAAGGGAAAGCAATCCCGACGATGTAAACCTTATTCTGAACGAAGCCAATCTTTATTACAAGATGGGCGATAAAGAGAAGTTCAAGGAACTCATGGCGGAAGCTACCGCCATGGCGCCCGATAATCCCGATTTACAGTATAACATCGGAGTCATCAATATGGAGCAAGGTAATCTAGAAGCTGCGCGGGAAGCTTACAGGAAAACTTTGGAAATAGACCCGAGTTATACCAATGCCCAGCTCAACCTTTCTACCACTTATGTCAATGAAGGGAATGCCTTGATCGATGACATGAACGCGTTGGGCAATTCAAAGGAAGATGTTGAAAAATACGATGAGCTCAAACAGCAAAAAGATGATCTTTTCATGGAAGGAGCCACCGTTCTTGAAGACGCGCTGAAAACGAATCCCGAAAACCAGGGTATTCTAACCCAACTTAAGAATATCTATGGCGCCATGGGAGACAATGAAAACTTCATGCGTATTAAAAAACAACTGGAAGACGGCGGCAGCAAATAATCTGTAAGTTTCCCCCTTTCCATAAATAATCCCCGAGGTCATCTCGGGGATTTTTTTGTAGTAACCGAATGTGATTTTATCCGGGTGCCTATAGCGAGAGGCATCTACTTTCTTTCCAGTATCATGGCGGAGGCCCCGCCACCTCCATTACAGATGGCGGCTGCACCTATCTTGGCATTGTTCTGTTCTAATATGTTCAGTAGGGTGACCAAAATTCGGGCTCCGGAACAACCCAGGGGATGGCCCAGGGATACGGCGCCCCCGTTGACGTTCACATTTTGATCCGAAAGTCCCAATAACTTCATATTGGCCAGCCCGACCACGGCAAAAGCCTCATTGAATTCGAAATAATCAATGTCCTCGATGCTAAGGTCGGCTTTAGCGATAGCCTTGGGCAATGCCTTTGCAGGGGCCGTGGTGAACCATTTCGGTTCTTGTGCGGCATCGGCATAACTTCGGATGGTCGCCAAGGGTTCGAGATTCAGCTCTCTAGCCTTATCCGCGCTCATCAGCACTAAGGCCGCTGCCCCGTCATTGATAGTGGAAGCATTGGCGGCGGTTACCGTACCGTCTTTGGAGAAAGCAGGGCGAAGGTCGGGAATCTTATCCATTTTAACGTTCTTGAACTCCTCATCCTCTTTAACAAGTACCGGCTCCCCGCGGCGTTGTGGCACTTCAACGGGAACGACCTCTTCGTCGAACCTCCCCTTTTCCCACGCTTCCGCGGAACGGGTGTAGGATTGAATGGCGTAGTCGTCTTGATCTTTCCTACTGAATTCATACTCTGTCGCACATGCATCGGCGCAGACGCCCATCGCGTTTTCATCGTAAACATCTACTAGGCCATCCTTCTGCATGCCATCTATCAAAGTGGCCGGTCCGAATTTTTGTCCCCTTCGCATATGTACGTAATGGGGAATAAGGCTCATGTTCTCCATGCCGCCGGCGACAGCAATCTCGATATCGCCCAAGGCAATGGACTGAGCGGCCTGCAATACCGCTTTCATGCCCGAGGCGCACACCTTGTTGATGGTGGTACAAGGTACCGTATCGGGCAGTCCCGCAAAGATGGCTGCTTGGCGTGCGGGGGCTTGGCCATTGCCGGCCTGAACTACATTGCCCATCAGCACCTCTTCGATAGAGTTAGGGTCCAGATCGATTTTTTCCAGAGCGCCCTTGATGGCCACCGCACCCAGTCTTGGGGCGGGAACGGTAGATAAAGACCCCATAAAACTTCCTATTGGCGTGCGTGCCGCCGAAACTAGTACCACTTCTTTCATATCTTGTCATTTTGTATGTAAAATTAGCAAATAATTTGTCATTCGGAGGGTGGCCTTAGCGTCCCGACTTTGCCTCATCCGTTTTCCTTCCTGTCTGGACTTAGGTAAAACCCTGGTCAGGATGTGTGGATACCAATGGGATATTTTCTATTTTTGACCTAGATATCGTCTTCATGCAAAAATTCTTGGACCGGGTTTTTAGAAATCAATCCCTCGCTTACAAATATTTCCTGTATGTGGTCACGGTAGCGTGTATCGTTTTTTTCTTTCCCAAAGGTGGAAAATTCAAGTACGAGTATCAAAAGGGAAAGCCATGGCAGTATGAAAACCTGTATGCACCTTTCGATTTTTCCTTGAAAAAAGGTCGACAAGAGCTTGCAAGGGAGCAAGATTCCATAAGGCGGAACAGTATCGTATACTTTCGGTACAACGATTCGATAAAGAATGCTGTCTTTGCCGATTACGAATCGCGGTTCCCTGAGGTATTTCCGGAAGAAGAATTCAGTGACGGTGGTCTAGGCGTCCTTGACAAGGCGGGGAATGAAATTCTGGACAGTCTTTACCAGATCGGGATTCTGGAAAAAACGAACGGCAAACAATCCCGGCAACAGGTTAACCTGATTAAAAATAATGAAGCCAGCCAGATCCGGTTCAAAGAGCTAGTTCGAATTCAGAACCTGGAAAATGTTGTAAAGGTATTTTTGGAGAAGTACGATCTGCAAGATTTTAACGAACGCTTTCAACAGTTATTTTTTGACATTGCGAGACCCAATGTCTCGTATGAACGAAGTGTATCTGAAAAAGCCCTTGAAGACGAGCTCTCGCAAATTTCCATGACCAGGGGTTCGGTGGACGAAGGAAAACTAATAGTGGCAAAAGGCGAGGTCGTGGAGGCCGAGAACTTGAAAATTTTAAATTCCCTAAAAGCGGAATACGAGTCCGAATTATGGAATTCGCACGATTCGTATTTTATTTTAGTCGGATACACCGTACTGGTCGCTCTGGTCTTATTGATGTTGTTCTTGTTCTTGAACAAATACCGTCCCGATATTTTCGAACATAATACCAAGGTCACTTTTATATTTTTCAATATTCTGCTGATGGTATTCATCACCACTTTAGTGGTTAAATATGATGAAAGTTACGTCTTTGTAGTGCCACTTTGTATTCTTCCCTTGATTTTAAAAACGTTCTTCGATGCCCGTCTAGGGCTTTTGGTGCACGTACTTACGGTCTTGATCTTGGGTTTTGTGGTGCCCAACAGTTTTGAATATATTTTTTTACAGATTATTGCTGGAATCGTGACCATCTTGACCGTCTCCGAATTGTACAAAAGAGCCAATCTATTTATTACCGTGGGACAGATTACCCTCATTTACGGTATCGGATATTTGGCATTTCACACCATTCACGAAGGGAATCTGGATAATATCGCCTGGTTCGTTTTGGGACTGTTTTTACTGAACGGGATGATTACTCTTTTCGTACAGCCGTTGATCTACGTCTATGAGAAGATATTCGGACTCGTTTCCGATGTCTCGCTATTGGAACTGTCCGACACCAATTCCAAGTTGCTAAAAGAACTTTCGAACAAAGCACCCGGCACCTTTCACCACAGCCTTCAGGTGGCCAATCTCGCGGAAGCGGCCGCTAACGAGATTGGGGCCAATGCTATGCTAGTCAGGGTAGGGGCGCTCTACCATGATATCGGTAAAATGTTGCACCCTTCCTACTTTACTGAAAATCAGATTACAAACGTGAACCCCCACGACGAACTATCGCCGAAGGAAAGTGCAAAGATTATCATAGACCATGTCATCAAAGGAATCGAGGTAGCGCGAAAGAACAACCTTCCTGACAGGGTCATCGATTTTATACGCTCGCATCACGGCACCACTTTGGTGTACTATTTCTTTAAAAAGCAGCAAGAATTGAATGAAGAGGTCAACGAGGAAGATTTCAGATATCCCGGTCCCTTGCCTTTCTCAAAAGAAACGGCCATTCTTATGATGTCCGATTCCGTCGAAGCGGCGTCAAAAAGCCTGAAAAACCCGACCTATTTGGTTATTGATGAGTTTGTGGATAAGATAATCGCTGGGCAAATGGCGGCCGATCAGTTCGTTAGCGCTAACATTACTTTTAAGGAGATTGAACAGATAAAAAAAATATTGAAACAAAAACTGACCAATATCTATCATTTGAGGGTCGAGTATCCCGAATAAAGGCGTCACTGGAGCACATCGGGTAGGAGGTCGGTACATGCTGTTCCCATCTGTCAAAATTTTGAAACAGAGCTAAGGCCCGGCCTACCAATTGCCTAATGGATTCCTATTCACACCGGTAGTCCCTTGGCTCTAAATGCATTCGCCGGTAAGCTTAAAAAAGTAATGGAATAATTTGTGAATTCGTGTATTAAAGGCTTACATTTGCAACCGCATTTGAGCGGAGGTTCATTTATGTATTATGGAGAGGTGCCGGAGTGGTAACGGAGCAGATTGCTAATCTGTCGACGCGCAAGCGTCGCCCGGGTTCGAATCCCGGTCTCTCCGCCACAAGCCTCGGGGTGTAGCGTAGCCCGGTTATCGCGCCTGCTTTGGGAGCAGGAGGTCGCAGGTTCGAATCCTGCCACCCCGACAAATTATAGTATCAATCTATAGCAAAAACCTGTTAATCGTATGATTATCAGGTTCTTTTGTTTTTAGGGATATCAAAACATATCATTTAATCCCAATAGAAAAGTCAACAAATCGGTCAACAAATTTAAAACTGTAAAAGTGTTGACCTATTTGTTAAAACTCCAAATGCGTTGACTAAATAAATGTATCTTTATAAGTGATTTGACTTTCGTCTGATAACAAAATAAATGTTAACTAAAAGACGAAATCATGAAGACATCTTCAACATTCAGTATTCTTTTCTGGGCAGATTTTTCCAGAGTCAAGGACAATCGGGCATCACTTTATGCTAGAATCACGGTAAACGGCAAACGGGCGGTCATCAGTTTAAAACGAAAAGTTTTGATCTCGGATTGGGACGTACATAAAAACCGAGCTAAAGGGACTAGCCAAAAATCGAAAGTACTTAATAGCTATTTGGACGAAACCTATAACCATCTTTTTAATTCTTATCGGGATTTGATGGCCGGTAACAAGTTAATTACCGCGCAGGCTATTAAAGCTCGATACTTAGGAAAGGATGAAAACAATCATTCCATTTTGGACATTATCGCCTATCATAATGAGGATATGAAGGGTAAATTGAAATGGGGTACCCAAAAGAACTATTATACTACCCAAAGCTACATTTCGAAATTCCTGTTAAAATCTTATAAAACCTCCGATATGTATCTGAAAGAGCTGGATTATAACTTCATAACGCAGTTTGAAAAGTACCTGAGAAGTTATATCCCGGAGGATCATCAACAACGAATGGGGAATAATACGGTGATGAAGCATATTGAGCGATTTAGGAAGTTGGTAAACTTGTCCATCAAATTGGGTTGGATTAATCGCGACCCCTTCGTCAAGTTCAAGTCTAAGTTCATCAAGAACGAAAGGGGTTTCCTAAGTTTGTTAGAGCTTCAAGCAATAGAAGAAAAGTCCTTTGCCACAACTAGACTTCAGCTGGTAAAGGATTTGTTTGTTTTTAGTTGCTATACGAGTTTGAGTTATATCGATGTAATTAACCTGACCGGAGAAAACCTATGTATTGGAATAGATGGCGAACTTTGGATATATTATCGTCGAGAAAAGACAACTAAGCCCATTCGGGTTCCATTATTACCAAAAGCACTTGAAATTGTTGAAAAATATAAGAGCAATAAAAAAATCTATTTCACAAGGCACCATATTCCCTAAAATCACTAACCAAAAGCTAAATTCCTATTTAAAGGAAATAGCAGATGTATGTGGTATTCAAAAGAACCTCACATTTCATATCGCTCGACATACTTTTGCAACAACGGTAACGCTGAGTAATGGTATGCCCATTGAGACAGTTTCAAAATTATTGGGGCATTCTAGAATAGCTACGACTCAAATTTATGCAAAAGTTATAGAGCGAAAAGTAAGTGATGACATGCAGCGGTTGCGAGCACAATTCAATCAAAAGGAGAATAAATCATTTTCCAAAATAACCACCTCAAAATGAAAAGCGTAAGATTTTCATTTTGAATGTATAGGCTTAAACTGAATATGACAAGACCAGGCTGATTCAGCTTGGTCTTTTTTATTGAAGGGTGTGTAATTTAAACTCTGTCCGGTTCACTTTTCATCCATTTCAAAACATGTCGGATCTTTTATCCGACGGGTTTTGGAATGCGCCCCCGCGGCAGCGGCGTTCTCTTTGGGCCCTGTTCTCAGGTCGAACTGTATTCGGTCCCCAAATTTAATATAAAGTTGTTGAACGGTCAGGCTCCAATTATGCAATGGGCTGGTCCACTTCTTTTCAATGTTCTTTGTGGCCAGGTATATCAGTTTCATAAGGGCCATGTCGTTCGTGAACGCGCCCTTGGTCTTGGTCACCTTTCGGACCTGTCGGTGGAAGCCTTCCACCGCATTTGTGGTATAGATGATCTTCCTTATAGGTTCGGTATACTGGAAATACTGCGATAGCTGTTCCCAGTTGCGTTGCCAGCTCTCGATGACCACGGGATATTTGCTTCCCCATTTCACTTCGAGGTTCAGGAGTTCGTCTTCCGCGACCTCTTTGCTCGACGCCCGGTACACAAGTTTCAGGTCGCGCATAAATTCCTTTTGGTCCTTGGAGGCGATATATTTGAGCGAGTTCCTTATCTGGTGCACGATGCAGAGCTGTACCTGCGCTTTGGGGAATACGCCCAATATCGCATCGGTAAATCCCCGGAGGTTGTCCGTACAGGCGATCAGGATATCCTTCAGGCCGCGGTTGTTCAGGTCGGTAAGCACCTGCAGCCAAAAGTTGGCCCCTTCGCTCTCGGAGATGTACATGCCCAATATTTCCTTTCGGCCTTCCTTGTTGATGCCCAAGATGTTATAAAGTGCCTTGTGGGCCATCTTCCCGTCCACCTTCACCTTGTAGTGCATGGCATCGAGCCATACTATACAATAGAGCGGTTCCAAGGGGCGGTTCTGCCATGCCTTGACGTCGGGTATGATCCTGTCGGTTATCTGGCTCAGCTCGGTGTGCGAGATATCGGTGTCGTACATTTCCTTTATATGCGAGGAGATGTCGCGATAGCTCATGCCCAGGCCATAAAGCCCGATGATCTTATCGGACAGGTTGTCCGCCAGGATGGTCTGTCGCTTTTTTACCAGTTCCGGCTCGAAACTGCTCTGCCTGTCCTGGGGCGTTTCGATATCGAAGGTGCCGTAGCCGCTCTTGATGGTCTTTTTGCCCTTGCCGTTGCGTTTGTTCCCAACGTTACGCTGGGCCTCGCCGAGATGGCCTTCCATCTCCGCTTCGAGCGCTTTCTCGATGACGTTCTTCAGCATGGGGGCGAACGCGCCGCCCTTGCCGAAAAGGTTCTTGCCCGACATGAACTGGTCAAGTACCTTTTTCTCGAATTCCGTTTGTTCTCCTTTTCTCATGATTCTGTCTGAATAAAATTAATGATTAAATTTATTTCAGACAGAGTTCAGTTTACACTCTCGATTATATCCGTTTACGAAAAGGCTACTACACCAGAGGAAATTGTGGAGTTTGAAAGACAAATTTATTTTAGTGGCAGTTTCGGTTCTAGTTCAAATTCCGAAATTCACTGGGCGAATGTCCTACCCTTTGTTTAAAGAGCCTTGTGAAATGTTGTGGATATTTAAACCCTAATTCATATGCTATCTCACTTAAAGATTTTGATGGGTCAAATACGCGTTCCTTAGCAACTTCTATCAGCTTGTTCTGGATGTACTCTTGGGCAGATTTTCCCGTTTCCTTTTTCACCAAATCTCCAAAATAGTTGGGCGAAAGGTGCAAGCGATCCGCAAAGTAACCCACAGTTGGAGTGCCATGCTTTTGCGGTTTATCGGATGAAAAGTACTGGCTCAACAAAACATCGAATCTCTCCAAAGAACTTATATTTTCTACCTCTCGTGTAATGAATTGCCTATCATAAAAACGAGTGCAATAATCCAAAAAGAGTTCAATGTTGGCTACAATCAACTTTTTACTGTGCTTGTCCAAGTTTTGTTCCAACTCAAACTGTATTTTTTCGATCAAACTTAGAATCACTTTTCGTTCTTTATTGGAAAGATGGAGTGCTTCGTTGCTTGAATAGGAGAAAAAACTATAGCTATGTAATTTTTTTCCCAATTCCGTACCTATCAATAAATCAGGGTGGAATAGTATTGCATACCCCTTGGGCACATAATCAGGGTCAAAACCGCTTAATTCAATGGTTTGACCGGGAGCCATAAAGACAAGGGTTCCCTCATCATAATCGTATGGCTTCCCTCCGTAATGCATTTTGCATCCCTTGGCATCCTTCAAGAAAACAGCATAGCAATTATAATGGAAGGCATCATAGTCTTTGTTTTCGTAGCCTTCTTTGTTTACGTCCTCAAAATCAACAATACCCACTAGAGGGTGCAACACCTCTTGTTTTCTCAAATTAAGGTAATCTCCAACGGTGTCGATGTGCAGTACATTTTTCATTAACCTCTAATTTTTTGTTAAAGATAAGCCATTGATTACCAGTAATTCAAACGGTTATTGGAAAATCCGTAATAGTGGTAGGTATAACCGTAATTTGGGTAAGCCTATTTGGTTTTTGACCCACTACTTTTGTATCAAATCGATAAAAGGGAACAAGATTTCGGCCACTATTTTTATCCGTAAAGTTTAAAACATGATGAACTGATTGGGATAATCTTTAAAAAATAATAAATGAAAACAAGAACATTAGGAAAGAATCTGAAAGTATCAGAAATCGGTCTCGGTTGTATGGAGATGAGTTTTGGATATGGCCCTGCGAAGGACGAAAAGGAAATGATACAAGTCGTCCGAAAAGCCGTAGAAATGGGGGTCACCTTTTTTGATACCGCCGAAGTGTATGGGCCTTATGTTAATGAGGAATTGGTAGGAAGGGCCTTAAAACCGTTTAAAGATCAGGTTCAAATAGCGACAAAATTTGGATTTGGTTATCAAGATGGAAAAGTGACGGGCTTGGATAGTAGTCCTGACACTATTCGGAATATGGTGGATGCTTCCTTACAGCGTTTACAGGTAGATACTATAGATTTATTGTATCAGCATCGGGTTGACCCAAAGGTTCCCATTGAGGAAGTTGCGGGTACGGTTAAGGATTTGATAGCTGAGGGAAAAGTGCAACATTTTGGACTTTCCGAAGCAGGTGTCGAAGTAATCAAAAGAGCACATTCGGAGCAACCGGTTACTGCCTTGCAAAGCGAATATTCATTGTTTTGGCGGGAGCCGGAAGAAGAAATCATGCCCGTATTGGAAGCATTGGGTATCGGTTTTGTACCTTTTAGTCCCTTGGGGAAAGGTTTTTTGACAGGCAAAATAGATAGGAACGCCAGTTTTTCCGATAATGATTTTAGAAGTACCGTGCCTCGATTTTCCAAAGAGAACCTGAGGGATAATTTTGTTTTGGTAGATTTGGTTACGGCTTTTGCCAAGGAAAAAGAGGCCACTCCGGCACAAGTTGCTTTGGCTTGGATTCTTTACCAAAAACCATGGATTGTACCCATTCCCGGTACTACAAAGTCTTCAAGGCTGGAAGAAAATTTAGGGGCGACCGGTATTTCTTTTACAGATGGGGAACTGCAACAAATTACGGAGGCCACCTCAAAGATTGATTTGGTGGGTGAACGCTATTCCGAAGCGAACCAGAAAATGATAAACCGCTAGTAAGTAGCGAAAAATTAAAAATAATAGCAAAAGGATGAAACAGCTTATAACAATTGGTATTGCCATAGTGATTACTGCGTTTCTTGGCGTCACAAATCATGTGAATGCCCAATCCAAGGATAATACAATCGTGAATTTGGATGCGAAGCAACAATCCATAATTGCCATTGCCTCACTCACCGCAAAAGGCGACCTGCAAACTTTGGAATCCGCTTTAACGGAAGGTCTGGATGCAGGATTGACCGTAAGAGAAATCAAGGAAGTTATGGTGCATCTATATGCCTATTGTGGATTTCCAAGGAGCTTGCGTGGTTTACGGACGTTTATAAAAGTTTTGGACAAACGCAAGGCCGAAGGAGTTGAAGATCAGCTAGGAGCGGAAGCTACCCCAATAGAAGATAATCGTACAAAATACGAACGGGGCAAAGCGAATTTGGAAACCTTGGTACAGGCCAAATTGGACGGTCCTCCGGCCGATTATGCCCAATTCGCCCCGATTATCGAAGTCTTTTTGAAGGAGCATCTGTTTGCGGATATTTTCGACAGAGACATTTTGGTTTATCGGCAAAGGGAACTGGTCACGGTTTCCGTTCTGGCAACCATCGGCGGTGTGGAGCCTATGCTGCATTCGCACATGAACATCTGTTTGATTCAAGGAATTACGCCAATTCAATTAAAGGAATTGATGGATGTGGTGGGGAAAAATGTAGATCAAGAAAAAATCGATTCGGCCAAAAAAGTATTGAACGAATTATTGGAATCTAAAAAGCAGTAAGGAAATGAAATATTTAGGATTATTTATTTTAATGAGTATGCTATCAATACATCAGACGATTAGGGCACAAAGCGAGAAAAATCCTTTTGGATTGGTATATGAGGGAGCAATTACGGAGAATGTGGATGGAAAAGTCAACATACTTCCCGTTAGGTATAAACTGAACGGAATCGATATTGCGGCAAATGTTTATACACCAGCCAATTATGACCGAACAAAGAAATATCCGGCAATAACAATTGCACATCCTAACGGAGGGATAAAAGAACAGACAGCAGGCCTATATGCACAGCATTTGGCAGAGGCCGGTTATATTACCATTACGGCAGATGCTGCCTATCAGGGTGCAAGTGGGGGCCAGCCACGCCATATGGACAAACCCCAATTTCGTACAGAAGATATCCGAGGAATGGCCGATTTTATTTCACAGTATCCTGGGGTCGATAGAGAACGTTTAGGTGCTTTGGGCATTTGTGGCGGCGGAGGCTATACGTTGAAAGCGGTTCAATCCGATAAACGGTTTAAAGCAGTGGCAACCCTGAGTATGTTCAATACAGGAATTGTACGAAAAAATGGCTTTTTGAATTCGCAGATTTCGACCATTCAAGAAAGGCTAAAGCAAGCTTCAAAGGCAAGAGAACAGGAGGCTGGAGGCGGCGAAATTGTTTATTCCGGAGTAGACGGTATTACCGACGAAGAACTAGCAAAAGTTTCAACGCTTTTTTATCGTCAAGGCTATGAATATTATTTTAGGACCCACGCCCACCCCAATTCGACGTTTCTTTACACCACAAGCAGTTTAATGGATTTAATGGCCTGGAATGCTACCGACGATATTGAGCTCATAGACCAACCTTTATTAATGATTGCTGGCAGCAATGCCCAAACATTATATTTGACCTTGGATGCTTTTCCAAAGGCGACCAATGCGAAAAGCAAGGAATTGTTCCTTATCGAAGGTGCAACGCATATAGAAACCTATTGGAAGCCAGAATATGTGAATCAAGCAGTAAATAAATTAGTGGACTTTTACCAAAACCATCTTTCAACTACAGACCTATGAACAGAAAAAATCTTTTAGCGATTATATTGATGGGAACATTTATATTTTCCTGCAAGCAAGCAGCCGAGAAAAATCAAACCGTCGATTTGAATTCCCAACAAGAATTGATTTTCCCTAAAGGGGAAAAGGTCACGAACAATAATTTCATTGGGGATGTATGGGTACATATGCAAGTGATGGCGGATAGTGTGAACCAAAATTCAGTTGGAACGGTAACCTTTGATCCTGGGGCTAGGTCCAACTGGCATTCACATCCCAACGGACAGATTATTATGTCTTTAGATGGCGAAGGCTATTATCAGGAAAAAGGTAGTGAGAAAAGAATACTACGAAAAGGCGATGTGGTCAAATGCCCTGCAAACACCCCGCATTGGCACGGTGCAAGCGCAGAAAAACCGTTCATACAAATAGCTATAACAAGCAGAGTTGACGGTCCAACGGAATGGCTAGATCCTGTGACCGAAGAACAATATTTAAATAGAAATTAAGAAGTACCTCTATACTTTTAAATTAATAAAATCTTAGTGATGAAAAATATCAAGACAACATTGTTATTGCTTTTAATTGTTCAATTATTGGTAAATGATGTTTATGCTCAAAAGCAGCCCATTACCCTTGTAGAACAAGGCAGTTCTACCGTGGGTGGTAGCGTTAAAACCAGCCCTGGTACTTTTGACCCAGTTGCCCATGGCGCATTTAATCCTTCCAATCAGGCTACCGAAGGACAAACCTTGCATGGAGACCATGCCACTGTTTTTTATCAAATTCCTGATAGTGCAAAAAAATTACCTTTGGTTTTTTGGCATGGGTATGGACAGAGCATGCGTACCTGGCAAACGACCCCAGATGGCAGAGAGGGGTTTCAAACGCTATTTTTAAGGCGTAATTTTCCCATATACCTTATTGACCAGCCCCGTAGAGGATTATCAGGGAGGAGCACGGAACCTACTACGATTTCGGCAGCCACGGATGATCAATTGTGGTTTGGGATATTCAGATTGGGGACGGGAAGCACATTTTATCCAGATGTTCAGTTTTCCGAAGACCCAGGGGCGTTGAACCAGTTCTTTAGGCAAATTACACCGGATACGGGACCATTAAACATCAACCTTAACATAGAGGCGGTTTCCACGCTGTTCGATAAGATTGGACCTGGTGTTTTGGTCACCCATTCCCATAGTGGCGGCCAAGGTTGGTTGACGGCCTTAAAAAATGGGAACATCAAAGGCATTGCATCCTATGAACCCGGTAGTAATTTTGTCTTTCCAGAAGGCGAAGTCCCTGAGACCATCCCCTATGTGGGAGGAGCTTTAAGTGCGAGAAGCGTACCCAAGACAGCGTTTAAACGATTGACGGAAATACCCATTGTTATCTATTATGGGGATTATATACCCAACGAACCTGTAGCGCATCCTGGGCAGGAACAATGGCGTGCCGCCTTGCAAATGGCAAAGCTTTGGACGGCCACGGTGAACAATCATGGAGGTGATGTCACCTTGGTACACCTTCCAGAAAAGGGTCTTAAGGGAAATACACACTTTCCGATGTCCGACCTGAACAATGAAAAGGTGGCCGTATTGTTAGCGGAATGGCTAAAAGAAAAAGGATTGGATAAAAAATGACACTATGTTGACTAAAAAATTGGGGCTTTTATTGGTATTACTGCATCTGTCTTTACTTGGTTTCGGGCAAAGCGATGATGCCCTAAAAGCGGATACTGATCAAGGGAAAATGATGGTTCGCATTGCGGAACTTGAAATTGGGACGGACTATCTGGATGAATATTTGGAGATACTCAAAGAGGAATCGGAAGCATCACTTAGGCTGGAGCCCGGGGTAATCTGCATTTACCCCATGTTTCAAAAGCAAAATCCTACACAGATACGACTTTTGGAAATTTATGCCAATAAGGAGGCTTACGAATTGCATTTGAAAACACCTCATTTTCAAAAGTATAAAACAACCACAGCAGAAATGGTAAAAGATTTAAAACTGATTGATATGGAAGCTATTGATCCTGAATCGATGTCGATGGTTTTTAAAAAATACAAGTTCTAGTTCGAAATGGGCGAATAACTTTGGATGCTGGAAACTATTAGTTCAACATGCGATACTCCTGAGGGATATACCCCACCATTTTCTTAAAAAGTCTTTTGAAATGCTGTGGATATTTAAAACCAAGGTCGCATGCAATTTTATTTAACGATTTATCAGGGGTCGGATATTTTTTGTTTCGCTACATGAATAAGGTTGCACTGAATGTTTTTCTTTCATCTAATTTCTTTCAGTTAAATCAAGTTCACCATTCAGTGGGTACCCTGCATCTAAATTTAAATTCGGAACAATAATCATCGACCCATATCTAATCTTTTGTGTTGGACAGAGAAGAAATCTGTTTTTTGAATTTAGTTAATGCTTTGTGAACAAAGGGTTTATACCCCTGTAATCCGTAATAATGGTAGGTGAATCCGTAATTGTGGTAAGCCTATCCTATGAATTATACCATAGCTTTGGAAAGGGTAATTTATATAATCTAAATCAATTAAATAAAACAAAATGAGAGCATTATTGACAGGCTTGTTTATAGGTATGTTAAGCATATCTTCCTTTGCGCAAGAAGCTATTTTTCCCATGGGGGCAAAAGCGAAAAACGTACACCATACCGGTGATATTTGGCTTACGCATGTTGTAGATGCTGATGAAATTTTTAAACATAACATAGCCCAAGCGGTTTCAGCACCTGGAGCATTTCTTAACTGGCATTTACATCCAGACGGCCAACAATTGTTGATCACTAATGGCGTTGGTTTTTATCAGGAAAAAGGAAAGGAAGTACAAGTAGTGCGCGCTGGTGACGTTATCAAATGCCTTCCCAATGTAGAACATTGGCATGGTGCCACTCCTAAAAGTGCAGTGACCTATTTGGCGATAGGTGGTAGCACACCTACCAAATGGACAGATGAACTTAGTGTTGAGGATTATAACAAAATACCGCTTCCTGAAATTAACAATTCAAGTCTTGAAAATGAGATCAAGGAACTTTCTAAAGCCAAATGGAAATGGATGGCCGAAAAGGATGTGGACAAGTTGGCCAATTTGTTTCATGACAAATCAAGGTTTGTACACATGAGCGGCTCCTGGAAAAAGGACAGGGAATTGGAAATCATCGAGACGGGAAGTATTTGGTATAAAAATGCCGATGTACACGATGTGGTCGTGGAAACTTTTGATGACAATACCGTGGTACTTTGGAACAGAATAACACTTACGGCCCATGTTCGTGGTAACGATGTATCCAATGAATTTACCGTGACCGAATTCTATAAAAAAGAAGGCGACGATTGGAAATTATTGGACCTTACCTTTAGCAGCGTTCGTGATACCCATGAAATTGCGCATTAATACTTCAGAACAAATAATTTATAAAAATGAACAGGAAAATAATACTAAGTCTATTAGTTATGCTCATCACAGGAAAAGTCGCCCTTGCCCAATCGACTGATTTAGAAAAGGAAATCAGAGAGCTGTCCATTCATAAATGGCAATGGATGGCCGATAAGGATGCCGATAAATTGGAAGGCCTTTTTCATGATAAAGCCAAGTTCGTCCACATGGGCGGCACATGGGGAAAGGACCGCGAAGTAGAAATCATTAGAGGTGGGTTCATCCACTATAAAAAAGCTGATGTCCATGAAGTCATGGTCGAAGTCTTGAATGATAATACCGTTATACTTTGGAACCAAATTACACTCTTGGCCGTAGTAGGCAGTAATGAAGTGACCAATCCCTTTATGGTAACGGAGGTTTATGTAAAGGAGGATAACACTTGGAAATTGGCCGATCTGACCTTTAGCAAAACAATGACAAGGGAATAACTTGAACAACGCAACTTAATAAACACTCAAATGAAAAAATACATATTAGGATTGTTGGTACTCCTTGGAGTTACTATTTCCGCGCAAGAAAGTACACCCAAAGTAAAGACCGAATTAGGGGTAATTCGAGGCGTCTATGAAGATGGTGTTGATAGCTTTAAAGGAATACCCTTTGCGGCTCCTCCAGTTGGTGAGTTTCGTTGGAGAGCCCCTCAACCATTATCCCACTGGGAAGGTGAATTGGATGCTACGGAGTACGGTGCAAACTGCGCACAGTCCGGATGGGGCGGTGCCCCGGGAACCATTAGTGAAGGTTCATCCGAAGATTGCCTGTACCTGAATGTGTGGAAACCCGCTTATGTAAATTCGGGTGCGAACCTGCCGGTCATGGTTTGGATTCATGGTGGAGGCTTTGTTGGAGGAAGTGGTTCCGGAGCTGGAATCGCGGGTGATGAATTTGCGAAGATGGGAGTGGTTTTAATCACCATTAATTACCGTTTGGGGCGTTTGGGCCATTTTGCATTTCCTGCTTTAAGTGCAGAACATCCTGAAGAACACAAGGGTAGCTATGCTTATATGGATCAGATTGCGGCACTTCAGTGGGTACAAAAGAACATTGCTGCCTTTGGCGGAAATCCAGATAATGTGACAATTTTTGGTTTTTCTGCCGGAGGGGTTTCCGTACATTCTTTGATGACCATTCCAGATGCAAAAGGACTTTTTCATAAAGCCATTAGCGAATCTGGTGGTGCCCGAGATGGTGTCCTTACCGGAAGGCCAATAAAGGAAGAAAATGCAAGTGCTTTTTACCCCTTATCGGCAGAAACCATTGGTATCAACTTTGCCAAAAAACACGGAATAGAAGGTACGGATGCCGATGCCTTGACCAACCTGCGCGCATTGCCAGTGGAAGAAATTGTGGATAGCGGTCAAGAAACGGATGGTGAAGGAGGCCCTAGAATCTATTCCGGGCCGATTTTGGACGGCAAATTGGTAACGGAAACTGCCGAAAGTGCCTACAACGCTGGTAGACAAATGCAAATACCGTTGATGATCGGTTCTAACAGCGCCGAAATCGGAGGTAGTTTTGTCAACAACAGTAAAACAAAAGAAGAACTATTTTCACTTTTTGGCGAGTTTAAGGAGGAAGCACAAGCTGCCTATGATCCTGATGGAAGTAAAGCATTCGAAGAGGTGATTACCAAGTTCAATACCGATTGGGTGTGGGGAGAACCAGGACGTTTTGCCGCAAGAGCTTTCGCGGAACAAGGTGAACCCACGTTTATTTACCATTTTGGGTTTGTACCCGAACCTATGAAGGAAAGAATGAAATATGGTGCCGGCCATGGTTCCGAAGTTGGCTATGTGTTTAATAATCTTGATGCACGTTGGGGCAATCCCGAGACCACTCCAGAGGACAAGAAGGTGGCGGAACTTATGAACGGATACTGGGTAAATTTCGCCAAGACCGGAAACCCGAATGGAGATGGATTACCAAACTGGCCAGTCTATACTAAAAATGAAGGTGAAATCATGGATATACAGTTAGATGGTGAAGCCGTTGGAAAACCAGACCCAAGAAAAGCCAGATTGGATGTCGTTGAAAAGGGTGTCAAACTTAGAAACGAACTACAATCACGAGGAATTTAGTCCATTTATTGGGTTTTAAAATATTACGATAACAGCATATTGGTATGGAAAAGAAAAGTAATTCAGTAAACAGAAGAAATTTTATTTCGAAATCCGCCCTTTTGGGAGCAGGTATAGTGGCAGGCCCAATGGCCTTTGCCAATGAGAAAAATTCACCTGGTACAATTGAGGGTTTAAAAGCAGCTTCCAACCCTGAAAAGCGAATGTTGGGCGCATTGGAAGTATCGCCAATTGGGTTGGGTTGTATGAGCATGAAAAGTGGCAGCTACAATCCACCAAGAGATACCAAGGATATGATTCCCGTAATTCGTGGGGCTTATGATTTGGGCGTTACCTTTTTTGATACTGCCGAAGTGTACGGCCCATTTACTGATGAGGAATTAGTAGGTGAGGCACTGCAACCTATTAGAGACAACGTGGTCATTGCCAGTAAATTTGGGTTTGACTTTTCAAATGGAAAAAGGGCAGGTAGAAATAGCAAGCCAGAACATATTAAAAGCGCTGTAGAGGGCATGTTGAAACGCCTTCGTACCGATCGTATCGATTTGTTGTATCTGCATCGTTTGGATCCAAACGTTCCGATTGAGGACGTTGCCGGAACGGTCAAGGATTTGATCAAGGAAGGGAAGGCGCTCCATTTCGGACTTTCCGAAGTTTCACCAACGACCATACGAAAGGCCCATGCAGAGCAGCCCGTTGCTGCCCTTCAGAGCGAATACTCCATTATTCAGCGTGCCCTTGAAAATGAAGTAATAGATACCTGTGGAGAATTGGGCATAGGGTTCGTGCCATGGGGACCGGTATGTCGTGGATTTTTAGGCGATAAGTTTAACGAGCATAGCCGTTTTTCTAGTGACTCCCGCTTATCTCAAGTGCCCTATTTTACACCGGAAGCTATTGAAGCTCACATGGAGGTGCTCAGGCTGGTACGCGAATGGGGTCGAAAAAAGGATGCCACTCCGGCCCAAATAGCATTGGCGTGGGTCATGGCACAAAAACCTTTTATTGTTCCTATTCCAGGAACTACGAAACTGCATCATGTGAAACAGAACCAAGGTGCACTGAACGTTACTTTTTCCGATACGGAATTAAAGGAATTCAGGAATGCTTTGGAGAAGATACAACTGGTAGGTGTCCGTGGGCCGGAAACTGCCTTGGTAGATCAATAGAAGAATACGTCAAAAAAAACTGTAGTTATCGATATTGAAAATATGGATTCGTCCCTCTCAACAAATCAAAAAACCTATATTCAAATAGCCCAAAATTTTTTGATGCAACTGAGCGGACAATTCCCCATTACAGAGGACACACAACCCATAAAGTTGCGCAAAGCCTCAGATTTTGCGGATATTTTAAATATTCATGTAAATCACTTGAATAGGTCCGTCAAGTTGTATACTGGAAAAACGACTACCCAAAATATAAATGAACGTTTTATTCAGGAAGCAAGGGCATTGCTCAAAAGAAATGACTGGTCAATTACTACCATAGCTACAGTCTTAGGATTTAGGGAAGTAAATCATTTTAGCACCTTTTTTAAAAAACATGTAGGACATACGCCAACAGATTTCAGAAAATTGAAAATTAAAAAATGATAATATCTCGTTTACTATTTATTATTTTCTTGGTATCCGGATGGTGTAGTGCCCAAGGGTACGAGAATAAAGCGGACAACATATTGATTGTCTATTTATCAAGAACAAACAATACTAAGGTTGTGGCCGAAATGATCCATGAAAATGTGGGCGGTGATCTGGTGGCACTGGAATTAAAAAATCCTTATCCGCAAAACTACAAGTCGATTGTGGAACAAGTGGCAGAAGAAAATCGTACCGGGTTTCTTCCGCCCCTAAAAACACAGATAAATATGGACAAGTATGATACCGTTTTTTTAGGCTTCCCCACATGGGGAATGCAACTGCCTCCACCAATTAAAAGCTTTTTGACCCGGCACGACCTTAAGGATAAAACGGTCATTCCTTTTAACACCAATGCTGGGTACGGTATTGGCAGTACCTTTCGAACGGTGGAAAGCCTTTGCTCCGATTGCAACATTTTAGAAGGGTTTTCGGTAACCGGGGGTATTGAGAGAGATGGAATTTACTTGGCCATAAAAGGGAACCGTAAAGTAGAAGTGAAAGAATTACTTGTGGAATGGCTTGAAAAGCTTAAACCACTGACTATCAAAAACTAAAAACAATTAGGATTTTGACAAAGTAGGTTAAAACTGTTTGAATTTCGTAAGCAACACCCAATATATAATCTTTATTTTTAAGTAAATTTTTTAAAAATGGCAATATTCAACTTAAACATCAACGGATCGGAACACAGCGTAGATGTTGATTCAAATACACCAATGCTTTGGGTACTAAGGGACCACTTTAAATTGGTAGGAACTAAATATGGTTGCGGTATCGCTCAATGTGGTGCCTGTACGGTGCATTTAGGTGACAATGCGGTACGTTCTTGCCAATTACCTGTTTCGGCTGTTGGGGAGCAAAAAATCACGACCATTGAAGGATTGTCGGAACATGGTGATCATCCTGTACAAAAAGCTTGGCTGGAAATCGATGTACCCCAATGCGGATATTGCCAGGCAGGGCAGATAATGTCGGCCTCGGCCTTGTTGAAAAGGAATCCCAATCCGTCGGACGAAGAAATTGAAAGCGCTATGAACGGGAATATCTGTAGGTGTGGAACGTATACGCGAATCAAAAAAGCAATAAAAACAGCCGCTAGTTCGGAAAACGTTTAATTAAAAAATTTAGGAGATGACAAAGCTAAAGACGCATATGGGACGTAGGGCCTTTATCAAGAATACAAGTTTGGCAAGTGGAGGTTTGGTACTTGGCTTTAGTATTTTAAACTCCTGCAAATCTGAGCAGGCAAAAGAGATGGCTGTCAGGGAAATGCCCAAAGAATGGTTCGAGATGAATTCGTATTTGAAAATCGGTGATAACGGGGTTGTAACCATTTATACGCCCAATCCGGAATTCGGTCAGAATATAAGAACATCTATGCCCATGTTGGTAGCAGAAGAGTTGGATGTAGATTGGAAAAATGTACTGGTTGAACAGGCGCCCTATCATGCAGACAAATATGGATTTCAATTTACGGGGGGCAGTAGGGGAATAAGTGCCCGATGGGAGCCGCTTAGAATGGCCGGAGCAACCGCAAGGCAGATGTTGATAGCGGCGGCGGCAGAAACCTGGCAGGTACCCAAGGAAGAGATTACCGCAGAAGCAGGAGTATTACAACATGCAGCCACCAAAAAATCGACCGGTTACGGAGAAATGGCTTCAGTTGCAGCAACACTTACCGTACCCGAAGAAGTACAACTAAAAGAGGTAAAGGATTTTAAACTGGTCAGCCGTTCGCAAAAAAATGTAGATGCAAAAAGCATTGTAACCGGTAGGCCTCTATTTGGCATGGATATTCAAGAGGAAGGAATGTTGATCGCCATGATCGAACATCCACCAGCTTTTGGTTTGACCTTAAAATCAGTGGATGGTGAAGCGGCCAAAGCCATGCCTGGAATCAAGGATGTGGTTACGATCAAGAGTTTTAAGGACGGATATGAAAAAGGCGGTTTCGACACAAACGCATTTCCTGAATTGGTTGCGATAGTGGGCAACTCAACTTGGGAGGTGATGCAAGCTAAAAAGAAATTAAAAGTTGAATGGCAACCCATTACCGCCTATTCGGAAACAATCGCTGGGTTTGGTGGAAAACAAACGATTAACATACCCGCAGGACTGGAATCTACCACGACCCATAAATCACAAATGGAAGCACTTGCTGCAAAACCGGGAAAAGTTGTCCGAAAAGATGGAAATCCAGAAGTAGCCTTCAAAAATGCAACAACAATTTTGGAAAGAAGTTACTCGGCGCCTTTTCTTGCTCATAATAACATGGAGCCCTTGAATGCTTTTGCCCATGTAGCAGGCGATAAGGCGAAAATTGCAGCACCAATACAGATTCCGTCTTTGATCATCCCTACAATTGCTAGTAGTCTGGGAATACCGAAAGAGAATATTGAGATGGACCTTCCAAGAATGGGCGGTGGTTTTGGCCGCAAGGCCTATGCCCACTTTGTGGTGGAAGCGGCCCTGATTTCACAAAAAGTCAATGCACCTATCAAGTTAGTATATAGCCGTGAAGACGATATGACCAATGGTATTTATCGCCCAACGTATCACGCAACCTATCGCGCGGCTTTTGATGAAAACAATAATTTAACGGCATTACATGTGAAGGCTGGCGGAGTGCCGGAGAGTCCATTGTTCGCCAATCGTTTTCCGGCAGGGGCCATTGATAATTATATGGCAGAAGAGTGGACCATTGATTCCAACATTTCCATAGGTGCCTTTAGAGCTCCACGATCTAATTTTATGGCCGGTGCCGAACAAGCGTTCTTGGATGAAGTTGCTGAAACCATGGGCAAGGACGCCATTCAATTTCGCTTGGACCTGCTAAAACGCGCCAAGGAAAATCCTGTAGGCGAACGGAATGATTATGATGCTGATAGGTACGCCGGAGTCCTGGAATTGGTTCGTGAAAAATCGGCTTGGAAAGAAAATGATACAACAAAACATCGAGGAGTATCGGCCTATTTTTGCCATAACTCCTATGCGGCGCATGTACTGGATTTAAAGATGGAAAACGGTAAACCCGTAGTTGAAAAAGTAGTTTGTGCCATTGATTGTGGAGTGGTGGTAAATCCTGATGCAGCAACAAACATGACAGAGGGGGCCATTACAGATGGTATTGGTAACGCCTTTTATGGGGAATTGACCTTTCAGGATGGGGTGCCACAGAAAAACAATTTCCACCAATATCAAATGATTCGCATGAACGACGCGCCGAAAGAAATCGACGTACATTTTGTGCAGAATGAAATCGACCCAACGGGTATGGGAGAACCTCCGTTTCCCCCTGTTTTTGGAGCGGTGGCCAATGCACTTTACAAAGCCACAGGAAAGCGACATTATCAGCAACCTTTTAACAAGAGTCGGGAAATTGTTGGATAGATTTTATAAAAAAATATAATCTTTTATTATTTTGAATTACTCAAATTATATCTTTGTGCCATCAGAGAGTAAGTGATTTTACTTAAGTTCATTTAAAATTCCGTCAACAAATCGGTCAACAGTTTGTTTTTGAAAGATGTAACTAATTGATATAGAAATAATTATAGGGGTAGGTTGTAATCCTGCCACCCCGACTTAGTAAACACGGGCCTTCCGAGAAATCGGAGGGCCCGTTTTCTTTTAATTATGCACAGTTCGTGCACACTTCTCCAAAGCGTAACATTTTTTAGCTAAAACCTATCCCCTGAGCCATCGTTCCCCGCGGATATGATATCAACATTCGGGAGTTGTTCGTCGAGGTCTAGGTTCGACAATGAATCTATGCTGTATAGGTATTCTGCCCCCGTGGAAGCTTTTGTATTTCCGGACGCCATATGATAGTTGTTGGAGAAGTTACCGTACCTCAACCGTGACGGATTAAGATTTGACATCCTACTGAAGACTCAACCCCCGAAAAGTTCCGGTGGCCCTTATATGGCCATTACACAAGCGACCCTTCCACCATTGAATACCATGAGGACCATGCCCTCTCTGCGCCTGCTCAATTTTTCTCTTTAAGAAACTAGACGGCTACCTAGAAGATCGCTTATTTTTTTTGTTTGGAACCTGATTCGATGGAGCTTATCGACAATCCCATAGGGCGAAAGATGTACTGCGCTACTCCCTCGAATTAAGCAATGGAAATGCTTTTTAATACTTTAAAGCTGACCGGGTTATAAACTTTCAGTTATATTTCGGAATATTGGGTTGTAGTGACTACAATAATCAAGTCAAAGTAACTTACAATGTCCAGTATTTAGAACGGTCTCTACAGGATACTTTTAAAAGCAATAAAAATTATGAACAATAATCGATCGACCCATTCTCTACTCATTCTGTTGATGGTATTTGTCTATTGTGGTCCCCTTTGTAGCCAAAAAAGAAAGACAAATTCTTTCCCGAACATAATCTACATCCTGGCCGATGATTTGGGGTATGGAGATGTTAAATGCTTTAATCCTGAAGGTAAAATTGCCACACCGAATTTAGATACTATGGCAGCTAATGGGGTCAAGTTTACCGACGCACACACCTCATCCGCTGTTTGTTCCCCGACCCGGTACGGTATTTTGACCGGTCGCTACAATTGGCGCAGTTCCCTAAAGAGTTCCGTGTTGAGTGGGTATTCGAAGTCATTGATCGAACAAGAACGTACTACCATTGCAGAGATGTTTAAAAGGCAAGGGTATTCAACAGGGTATGTTGGGAAATGGCATCTCGGATGGGACTGGGAAATTCTCGATAAAAATCCCAATCTGCAGCATGATAAATTAAGTGCGAAACCCAAGGTAAACTTTAGCGCACCGATAGTGAACGGTCCTTCGACCCATGGTTTCGATTATTCCTTTGGTTTTTCCGGTTCCCTCGATATGGCGCCTTATGTTTATGTGGAGAATGACATGCCGACTGCGGTACCCACGAAATCTACGGTTTCGGTCGACGAAAAGGGAATTTGGAGAGAAGGGCCTACTTCCGATGATTTCGTTCATGCGAACGTGCTGCAGGATTTGACCGATAGGGCCGTTCAATATATCGATCGAAGTGCGAAAGGGAAATCCCCTTTCTTTCTCTATTTTCCATTGCCCGCGCCCCATACCCCTATTTTGCCGACCACTGAATTTCTGGGCAGGAGCAATTCTAATATGTACGGCGATTTTGTAATGCAAGTGGACGATGTGGTAGGCCAAATCAGGGCAGCACTGAAAAAGCAAGGTATCTGGGAAAATACACTTCTAGTGTTCACTAGTGATAATGGGTGTTCTCCCAAGGCCGATTTTGAAGAACTTGCCCAAGTCAATCATGACCCCAGCTATACTTTCAGGGGGGCAAAGGCCGATATTTTTGAAGGTGGGCACCGTGTACCCTTTATTGTGGAGTGGCCCGATAGGGCATTGAAGAATTCAAGCTCCGAAAAGACAATCTGTACCACCGATTTTTTTGCCACCTGCGCAGAACTGATCGGTTATCCAATACAAGATACCGAAGCTGAGGATAGTTACAGTATGCTCTCACTTATTACAGGGGAGGATAATGCAGCAATTCGTGAATATACGGTGCATCATTCGATCAACGGGTCTTTTGCGATTAGGAAAGACAATTGGAAATTAATTGTTTGTCCGGGATCCGGTGGGTGGAGCTATCCCAGGCCAAAGGATATAAAGCAGGAAAAACTCGATTTGCCGGCTATGCAGTTATACAATTTGAAGGAGGACATCGGTGAAACAAAAAATTTGATATCCGAATACCCCGTTAAGGCTGCGAAGTTAAAGGCGGCGCTCAAAAGAATCATATTTGACGGAAGGAGTACTCCCGGGGTCAACCAAAGAAATGAGGGTATGGAAGGCTGGAAACAAATTGAACCGATCATCAATTGAATCTTATACAAAGACTCATCCCAATAACGTGCCACACGCAGCAATCAGTGCTAGATTAGATGAAGAAAATGTTACTTGGGAATTTCATACTGGAATGGTATATGAAGACTATATGTTGGAAGGAACTACTTTTTCTGGTAGAGTTCATACCGGAATCAATAACGTTGAATATACGATTTTCTTCGATGGCATAGAATTTACCGAAACTGAAACTGAATTCATTTTTCATAAGGCAACAATAAGGTTTGGATATTATGACTATGAATTTGACTAACTGTTCTGAACTCTCAGCGAGACCTATTCGGTTACCCGGTTTTACTTTTTTGTTTGCCCAACCCCCGTATTTATTGAAATTTATATTCTTGGTTTTCGGGGAACTTGGATTAGAACCACAATGTTATTATGCAATCCTCCACTCATTAAATGCCCACTTCAATAGTTGAATTGAAAAACTGAATTTATAAAGAAAGAATTCATCCTTTTTCACTATCGAACCGGCACAATGTCATCAAGAGTCCGAAAAGCTCTGTGCACATTAAAACGAGTTTAGCGACTCGGCAATCTACAAAAGCGTATGAAACTATTTAGAAGTTTGAGCTTATTATTACAAACGTCCCAAATAATCTTTGGCAAAGGAATGATCGCCATTGAGAAATTTTCTCGGGCTATCTCCAATGAGTGAGTTGAAGTCACGATTAAAATGTGCTTGATCATAATAGCCACAATCCAGGGCCATCGTATTTAATTTAGTTTCATCCGAAGATTTGAAAATCTCAAAGAAGGTGTTCATCTGAATCACTTTGCAATAATATTTTGGTGATACCCCGATAACTTCTTTGAACCTCCTCCTAAAATGCCTTAAGCTAAAACCTACAATTTCCGCTAGTTTGTTCTGGGAAACTCGACCATCGGTATGCAGAATTATTTTCAAGGTTCGATCAAGCCACTTATGACGGGGATGGGCTTTTAGGGAAAGCTTATTTAAGAATTCTAGCATAATATCCAATCTGGCCATCACTTCACCGGTTGAATCGAGGGTTTTTTCAAGCCTATCTGAATCATTAGGTACAATGTTCTCCACAGACCTCCAACGGTTAAGAAAATAACTGCCGCACTTTTGAAATAGATAATAGGGTGTCGTTGGTCGCAGTACGAAACCTATCTGGCCAAAAACTCCATCCATTTCAATTTCAAGATTCTTGGCACGGACCTGTCCGGCGAGGATCAATCTAGATTTTGGATGTATCATCTTACCACCAATATGAAGAGTGGGCATATCACCATAAATATTAATTAGTAGTGGAAATCCATTCGGATGTACGGGATATGTAATTTGTATCTCTGAGTCCGATTGACCATGGATGGCACAGACTACATATTCCCTAAGACTTTCAGGGATTTTGAAATCTAGTTTGTTTGAAAAATTTTTGATTATGAACCTTTTTAAACTTTCAACGAAATGATGATAATCCATGTCCGTTTTTTACAATTATCCTGAGCTAATTATCACTATATTTTTAGGAGTAAAGCTTACATATCTAAATGGTGTACCCCATCTGCTTTCCTTAGTTCTCATCACCTAATGTTTACCTAAGGCAATTGGCGGCACAAATGGTATAGGTTTTCGGACCAAATTCTTTAAGGGCATCACGCCAGGACATCTTGCAATTGTTTCTTAAAGATAAAAAAGATAATACGTAAAGACAAAGTATGGCACAAGAAGGAAATACCGGTACAATATCCCTTCCCAATGGTGGTGGGGCTATTAGTGGTTTGGGCGAAAAATTCAGCCCCGATCTTTTTACGGGCAGTGGTAATTTTTCGGTTCCGATCACATTGCCGCCGGGCCGTAATGGCTTTCAACCACAACTTAATTTAGAGTACAGTACAGGTTCGGGCAATGGTCCCTTCGGCTTGGGTTGGTCGTTGGGTATTCCAGGTGTAGGCCGAAAAACCTCGAAAGGGATACCTAAATATCAAGGCAGGGATACCTTTATTCTATCTGGATCTGAGGACTTAGTACCTGTTAAAACTGAGGCCAACATTACAAAATATAGGCCACGGACCGAAGGTCTGTTTGCGCGGATCGAACGGATAAATGATGCCGAAAACGATTACTGGAATGTGCGTAGTAAGGATGGTCTTGCCAGTAAATATGGCACATCCAAATCGAAAGGTAATGATCCGGCCGCTATCGCCCATCCTAATAATCGTAACAATGTCTTTGCCTGGAAATTGACAGAGACCAAAGACACCTTTGGTAACCGGATCGTCTACTCCTATCTGCGTGATTCAGGAGACACATATGATCAGTTATATCCCGAAGAAATCCGATATGTGGATTATAAAGATGAGTCAGGCAATGAAAAATTTCTGGTCACCGTTAGGTTTGCTTATGACGATATCCCAATCCGTTATGAAGACGCTATGTTGGATAACCGACGCATTTATCCCACTTCAGATCATCGTGCCGGTTTTGAAATCCGAACCGCTAAAATATGTAGCGCCATCAAAATATATACCAATCCCGACGGAGTGGAAACCCTTACCGACAATCAATTGACACGTTCCTATAAAATGGTATATCTGCACGAGCTCCCGGATGCCGAACTACAAACTTCAAATACCAAATTGCCCAAAAATGGAATTCCTTTATTACACCGTATAGAGGTGATTGGCCATGATGGTGGAAAAACGGAAACCCTACCTGCTCCTCGCTTTGGTTACAGTACGTTCGACCCAAAGAAACGAAAGTTTTTCCCCGTCGAGGGTCGGGACATACCCTCACAATCCTTGGCCGACCCCAATCTTGAACTTGTTGATCTTTTCGGCAACGGGCTCCCCGACCTTCTCGAAACAAAGGGAGACGTACGTTACTGGCGAAACTTGGGCAACGGAAAATTCGATATGCCCCGTGAAATGCGAGAGGCCCCTACGAGCATAAACCTTGCTGCCAATGGAGTCCAGATCTTGGATGCCAATGGTGATGGAAGACCTGATTTAATGGTAACCACTCCTGAAATGTCTGGGTACTTTCCCACCCGACCCGATGCACTCTGGGACCGGCGTTCCTTTCAGCGATACCGGCAATCACCTTCGTTTAGTTTGCAGGACCCGGAAGTCCGTTTGATCGATCTAGACGGTGATGGGGTAAGCGATGTCCTTCGCAGTGGCAGTAGATTTGAACTGTTTTATAATGACCCCGAACAAGGATGGAACGAGGTAAAACAGGTTTCCCGTGGAAAACTGGAGGACTTTCCAAACGTAAATTTTTCCGATGTCCGCGTAAAATGGGCAGATATGACGGGGGATGGGCTTACCGATATCGTGCTAGTGCACGACGGGAATATTGAATATTGGCCCAACAAAGGTTATGGGAACTGGGGAAAAAGAATACATATGCACGATAGCCCGCGCCTGCCTTATGGCTATGACCCCCAACAGATTTTTTTTGGTGATCTGAACGGTGACGGAGCGGCCGACCTTATTTATGTTGATCACTGTAAAGTAACGCTATGGGTTAATCAAGCAGGCCGCGGATGGAGCGATGCCATCGAAATTGACGGTACCCCGCCCATCACCTATCCTTCTGCGATTCGGTTGGTCGATCTAAACGGTTCCGGAACTAGTGCCTTACTCTGGACAAGTGATAAAAGAGGAGCCCGCAATCATTATTACTACCTCGATTTTACCGGGGGCATAAAACCATATCTACTCACTACAATGGATAATCGTATAGGCGCTCTTACACGTGTGACCTATGAATCCTCGACAAGATTTTATGTAGAGGATGAAAAGCGATCGGAAACACGCTGGCAAAGTACATTGCCTTTTCCCGTACAGGTGGTCAATAAGGTGGAAGTTATCGATAGGATTTCCAAGGGGAAACTAACTACCGAGTACAGCTATCATCACGGCTATTGGGATGGGGAGGAACGGGAATTCCGGGGCTTTGGCCGGGTTGACCAAAGGGATACGGAAAGTTTCGAAACCTACCATCAACAATCAATAGACGAAGACCTTTCTTTTCAAATGGTGGACCAACAATATTTTTCTCCTCCTACGGAAACCCGGACGTGGTTCCACCAAGGCCCGATTAAAAGAAAGGATGGGGATTGGATCACTTCTGATTATCAAAAGGAATATTGGCAGGGCGATCTATCCAAGTTGGATTGGGTCGATAAGCTTTCCGATTTTTTAAAGGCCCTGGATCCAAAGAACCGTAGAGATGCGCTACGCACCCTCCGTGGAAGTACCTTACGGTCGGAAATGTATGCCTTGGATGGCAACGATCTGGAAGAACGGCCGTACACTGTTTCGGAATCGGTGTATGGAGTAAGGGAAGAATCACCGCCGGATCCAGAGGACACATCCAGAAGACGGATTTATTTACCCCATCAACTGGCCAGCCGCACTACCCAATGGGAACGTGGCGATGAACCCATGACGCAATTTAGTTTCACCTCCGGTTACGATCAGTACGGGCAGCCTACAGAAACACTACAAATCGCATGTCCTAGAAATTGGCTTGATCTTGTTGACACCTCACAAAAATATTTAGCAACGTTTAGCAAAAGCATTTTCGCAGTGCGGGACGATGCCGACGAGTATATCGTTGACAGGGTTGCCGATTCAAAAAGCTACGAGATAAACCCTGATACCGCTGTTAGTGTACGGCAGCTTAAGGATTCCGTTCAAGATGGAAGTGTGGATAAAAGACTAATCGGCCATTCGCTTACCTTTTATGACGGCCAAGCTTATATAGGACTTGAAAATGGAACTATTGGTGAGCATGGTGCAGCCATGCGTACAGAAACGCTTGTATTCACAGAAGAAATTCTCAAAAATATTCACAATGGTGTTTTACCACCTTATTTTAAGATGGACGGTCAACAGGACTTTGGCAATGAATATCCTACAAATTTTATCGATGCATTATCTCCATCCAGCGCAACAAACCCTGCCCGACCGGGCTTGATAAACACATTGCTTGGATATGGTTTGTCCGATGGTATAACTTCACCATTTGAAAAGGGCTTCTATGTAGCCGGGCAAAGACAGGAAATCGATGATGTGGGATTGCCCATTTCGACAATCGATGCGCTCGGGAATAAGACCACCTTGGAATATGATAATTTTGGTCTTTTTCCCATAAAGACCACCGATCCGGCCGGTCTGGAAACCCACGCCGAATACAACTACCATTTTATGCAACCCACCGGCATTACCGATGCCAACGGTAATCGGTCTGCCGTATCGTTTACCCCGTTGGGAATGACAAAAAGCCTACAGGTGATGGGCAAGGCAGACGAAGAAAAAGGAGACCGCCCCGAACAGCCGGGAACCCGGTTTGAATACGATTTCTTTGCTTTTGAAAAAAGCATGCAAACCGACCCCGATCATCCCCATCCGGTCTTTGTACATACCATTCAACGTACCGAGCATGCCTGGGACTTGATCGAACAGGAGAACATGCGACGGACAGATAACGGAGAGGATTCCATGATAGAAGCTGAAATCGATGATTTCTTCACCGATGAAGCAGAAAACCACCCGGAGCGGTTTATAGAAACCCGGGAATACAGTGATGGCTTTGGCCGGGTGATTCAAAACCGAGTACAAGCAGAGGATGTGTTGTTCGGAGATGAATTCTTTGGTAACGGCACCCTGCCGGAGAATCAAGATGATCAAGCTGGTACGCGAAAAGCAGTAGTAGGCAAAACAGCCAGGAACACCACCAATGTAAGTGTCAGCGGATGGCAGACCTTTAACAACAAAGGAAAACCCATTGAACAGTACGAGCCATTCTATCACCAGGGGTGGGATTATCTCGATAGAAGCGAAGCGAGCGATGAAATGGTGGGGCAGACAGCGACACTTTTTTACGATCCAAGAGGTCAAGTGCTGCGCACCGTCAACCCCAACGGTTCTGAACAAAGGGTCATTTACGGAATACCGGAAGATTTTGACGACCCCGATAATTTTAAACCAACGCCATGGGAAGCCTATACCTATGATACCAATGACAATGCCGGCCGTACCCATGCTACGGAATCGCAGGACTACCAGGCACATTGGAACTCTCCTGCCAACATTGAAATCGATGCCCTGGGAAGGACTGTAAAAGCTATTGAACGAACAAGGGATAGTGCCAATGACCCAATGGAAGAAATTGCCACCAAGTCCCGTTATGATATCCTCGGAAATCTGTTGGAAGTAACCGATGCATTTGATCGTAAGGCTTTTAAATATATCTATTCGCTGGTTCCCGAAAGTCAGCCCCTAAATATCGAGAGTATTGATGCCGGCCTGCGGCAGGTCATCGTAAATGCGGCCGGACAGGAAGTAGAACGGCGTGATGGAAAAGGCTCTTTGATCCTGCAAAACCAGGATGCGCTTCAGCGGCCCACCCATTTTTGGGCACGGGATGATGTTGAACAAGAAGTAAAATTACGGCAGAAGTTAATCTACGGTGATAACCCGGATGCCAATTTAACTCCTGGTGAAATTGAAGACGGAAACTTTCTGGGTCAGTTATATCAGCACTACGATGAGGCAGGCAGAATAACTATCGGAGGATACGATTTTAAGGGAAACCCGCTGGAAACTACCCGACAAGTTATAGCAGACGGGCAGTTGCTTTCTGTGTATGCGGATGCCCCGGCCAACGATTGGAAGATCGAATCCTTTCAGGTGGACTGGCAACAATCTGAACCTAACTTGCTAAATTCAAAAAAGTATAAGACTACCAGTAATTTTGATGCCCTTAACCGGCCAACGGAGGTAATCTACCCCGAGGATGTGGAAGGAAACCGGAGTCGGCTTAATCCCGTTTACAACCGTGCCGGTGCGTTGGAGCAAGTGAAGTCGGGTGCCAAAACCTATGTAGACCGAATAGCCTACAATGCTAAGGGACAGCGTACGATGATCGCCTATGGAAACGGATTGATGACCCGCTATGCCTACGATGAAAAGGCCTTTCGCTTAAAGCGACTGCGGACAGAGAATTATACGCAACCGGATAATCTTACCTACAAACCTAATGGCTCTCCGGTTCAGGACTTTGCCTATTCGTATGACCTTAGCGGAAATATCTTAAAAATCAAAGATCGTATTTCCGGTTCGGGAACTGCCGAAAACCCGGATAAACTGGATCGATTATTCACCTACGATCCATTGTACAGATTGCGCTCTGCCACCGGTAGGGAATGTAAACAAGACTTGCCAAATCCACCTTGGCTGGACAATCCCAAATGTCAGGATACCAGCCAAACACGAGGGTATATGCGAGAGTATAATTATGATGCAATGGGCAATATGCAACAAATGAAGCACCATGCCTTGGGAAGTTCAGGGTTTCAAACCAACAGGACGTTTACTGCCGAAACCGCTAACAATCGACTAAAAAAGGTAGATTTTGGAGGCACCGCATTCGATTATGGGTATGATGTTAACGGCAACATGGTACAAGAAGGTCAGGCCCGTCATTTTGAATGGAACCACAGTGACCAGCTAAAAGCATTCCGTACACAGGCCAATAATAGCGAACCTTCTGTTCATGCGCAGTATTTGTATGATGCAACCGGACAGCGAGTTATGAAATTGGTACGTAAACAGGGTGGTAAGTTGGAAGCAAGAGTGTTCATCGGTGAATTGTTTGAGCATTATCTATGGGACATGGAGACGAACATTCCAAAAGAAAACAGTGTGCTTCATGTAATGGATGACCAGCAGCGAATTGCACTGGTTCGTCGCGGAGCGGCTCATCCTGATGATAGGGGGCCGGATATCCAATTCCATTTAGGCGACCATTTGGGAAGTAGCAATTTGGTGGTTGACGATAACGGAAGTTTCATGAACCGTGAAGAACACTATCCATACGGGGAGACCAGTTTTGGGAGTTTTGGAAAGAAGCGGTATCGGTTTACCGGTAAGGAGCGGGATGAGGAGAGCGGGTTGAGTTATCATGGGGCTAGATATTATGCAAATATGATATTTAGATGGATAAGTACTGATCGTACAGGGGCCACTGATGGAAATAACTTATATATATATGTTTTAGATAATCCTATAAGTTTCCATGATCCAACTGGAAATTATATGGAGGCTGGCCATTTTTATACTGTTTATTTTGTTGCCTTATCTGCCGGTTTTCCTGAGGATGTTGCATTTAAAACCGCTTTTTATGCCCAAATGCCAGATGAAGTGCATGAACTAGATGCTACTGCAACAATGATTAGTGCTGTAAAGCTACAATTTGTAGAACATTTAGTCACTGGACAAACCAGTGATTCACTCTCTCCCTCTCCTCAATTGAGCTCAGATGCTACTGCCCATGCCCAGCTAATTCAAAGGAATCTTCATGTACTTACAGGAGGTAGTGCAACTTTGGCTAGAAAGAATATTGCATCAAAATTAAAGAACTTTGAGCCTGGGACACCGATTTTTGGAATGTTGCTCCATGCATTTGGAGATAGTTATACACATACAGTGCCCGGAACAGATAACCAATTTTCTACTGGGAAAGGACATGCATTTGAAGGCAATAAACCTGATCAAATTAATTTAAGACAAGGAATATATCTTAAATATACTTCATCGTTGTATGATAGTTTGATTGAAATTGCCAAGAATAATGGTTGGCAGCCGAGAATTTCAAAAAGTGATTTAACGAAATTTACGACGCATATATCAAATCAAGAATCCGAAACAAGTCAAATCAGAACTATCAGAGGGATTTCAGCAATGAGAGGAATGGGTGGCCCAATGAGGGACTATAGTCCTGAGAATGAAAATCACTTTAGCAAAACTATGACAAAAACCAGTTTTGACGATTTTAAAAAAGAAAATTTTTATATGATGAAAGGCGTACACCTTGACCAACTGATAAACGAAATAAAGACAAATATGCAACCAGCTTCGCAATAATATTTAAAAACAAAATCATGAAAACATTCAAAATAACAATCCAACCCGCAAAACGAAATACGCTTCGGGCAATTATGGCAATGCTAAAGCGTATGTTAGGTACTGAAAGCACAGAGAGAATTGAAGAACTTGCCCGTTCAGGAGGCGTGGTTTTAGAAGGTCTCTTTCAAGAATCGGCAGCAGACTATGCCCGAAAACTTCGGGAAGTAGGTGCGGTTGTTGAAATAGAGGAAGTCAAGACTGAGGAGGAGCTATTTCTGGTTCGTTTAATTTCTTATGGTACCCAAAAAATTCAGGTGATTAAAGCCGTCCGTGACCTTACTGGTCTGGGGCTTAAGGAGTCAAAAAAGATAGTTGACGAGCTGGGAATGGTCGGCGACAATCTGGATAGTAAATCGGCATCGCGTTATAAGAGAATATTAGAGGATGCAGGTGCCACGGTATCACTGGAGCCAATTAGCGAATCTGACGATCCAAAAACGATTGAGGCCTTTGCTGTATTCGGTAACGTTAAACTCGCCAACGGAGAACCTGCCGGAGGTCTTTTGGTCCGTGCCTATGACCGCGACTTGCGCAGCAGGGAATTGTTGGGCGAAGCCACAACAAAAGTCGATGGCAACTACCAGATATCATATACTTCAGACGATTTTAAAAAAGCCGAAAAAAACCGGGCCGATCTTACGGTCCAGGTATTCAACGAGATAGGTACCCTTATACAGGCAAACTCCGAGCGGAAAGAAATCATCTTTAATGCGAAGCAGGTAGAAGAGGTAAACCTTATCGTTCGGGAAGCCGAGCCTACCCGACCTTCCGAATACGAGCGCCTCGTTGCCATGCTCAATCCCCTGCTGGACGGTGCTGCTTTGTCCAGTTTGACCGATGAAGAAGTCAATTTTTTGGTTCATGAGAGTGAGATTACGGAATTTGAGCATCAATTTCCTGCGGGAGCGCAAAGTATCTCGTTTCTGGTACAGTCGATTAAACTTTCCGAAGAGACGGACATTCCTCCAGAGGCATTCTACGGTTGGGCCAGGGAAGATGCCGGTGTAATGCGTGAGGAGAATAGCATCCATATTAAGTTGGGCAAATTGCTAGAGCTGGATAACAAAGAACTCAGCAATAAATTACATGCTGCTGTTGAGCGCTTTATCGTACCCGCGACCCTACTTGAGAATCTAGAAAACATTTTGGAACAGCTCGATGGGCTAAGGAAGACCCAAGGCTTGCTTTTTGAACATCTGCTCAAAGGGAAACTTGTCGATGATAAAAATGGAAACCCCGCAATAGGGTATGGTGTAAAAGCTTTTGATTCCGAATCTGAAAATACACTATTTCACACTACCCAAACCAACCAGCAGGGTAATTTTACGGTTCCGTATATCACCTCTTCCGAGGAACCCGGAACGGATAATGCTCTATTGTTAAGGGTTTATGACCTTAATGGCGAGGAAATACTCCAAAAAGAAATTGCAAGTGGCCAGGTTGATACTTTGGAATTTAAGGTTTCCATCCCCGAACCGCCAAAACCGGAATTACCAGGGGAGAATAAACTTTTGACCGATCTAAACGATGAGACGGACTTTGATATCTCCGGAGACCTGCTAGGAAAGCTGGAGGAACTGGAAGTAAAAACATTTAACGACTTTCGCAAACTGGGCACGAACGGACAGTTGGAGAGCCTTTCCAATGACTTTGGTGAAGAAACCATTCACAAGTTAAAGGCCTACGCCGATTTAAGCGTCGTAAGCGATGATATCACTATATCAAAGGCACTGATCGATAATGGATACGCTTCCCCATTGCAAATTGCGGATACCCCCAAGCATAAATTCGTAGAACATAATAAAGGAAACCTGGGTAAGACTAGGGCCCTGCAATTGGCAAACGCTTCACGTGCCGCGACAACTTATTTGGATTCTGCGATGACCGGAGCGGTGCTTGAAATTGACAGGAACGCAAACACTAACGAATTCCCTGAAATTAGGGAGGATATTCTTGACATCCTACCGGAACCCAAATGCAATTGTGGTTGTAACCATGCCCTTAGCCCCAATGCCTATCTCGCAGATTTAATGGATTATATCACCACTCATCTGGATTTAAAGGGATCTGAGCAGTTGACCTTGGAGTTTTTACATGAGCGGTTTCATCAGCCGTTCGACCGGTTTCCCAACTCCTGTTCCTTTATGACCGCAGAAGTTCGTAAGGTACGTATATGCGTGGAGGTATTACGGCATTACTTAGATCAAAACCCACCGCAGGATAGTGGGAGTCTTTCAAAGGCCATAAAGGATTACGTTTTTGAGACCTATACCTTGCTGTTACAACAATTGGGCGCTTCCTACGAAGAAGTACAACTTGCGGACTCCGATGTCCAATTACGGGAAACGCTTGCCGAACGATTGGGTATTCTTCCTGTCAGGCTACAGGGCAGTAACCTGCTTTTAATTCGTCAAAGCCTTACTGAATTCTCGCTACAAAGAGTGTTCGGATTAAAGACTACCGATAAACCCCTGCAAATCATGGAGGGTGAACCCTCCTATTTAACGTGGCAGTATGATAAGCTCAGCCAAGTTTGGTTAGACCAAGACCATCCCTTGGAAGGCGGAAGGGACTACCCGATTATTGATCCTGATCTTGTGTATTCAAGCGAAATCAAATCCACCGGTCCTGCGCTCACATTGCAACGGCAACGTAAAGGCTTCGTCTCCCGCTTTAAGCAAGAAATGCAGGGCAAGCCCAAAGATTTGAATGGGTTGGATGAAATTCTTCAGGAAGCTTTGTCAACATCTCGAACCGAAATCACAGAGGTGCACGCCCTTTTTGGGGAAGGCCATGATATTTCTGATTTCTTGGATGGTCGTGGAATAGCGTATCCCGGATTTAATATAATTGTCAAATCCATTAAAGCTTTGGAAGCAAGTAATGATGTATCCGATTCGCAATGGGATAGCATCCATCACATTGCGGTCAGGGCAAAAAAGCAATCCAAGTTCGAGGAATGGAAGCGGGAAGAGAAAGATGCATCCATTACGCTTTCGCCCGACTTTTTTGTGTTCAAACGAAGGGATTTTACAGTAGCAATCGAGGAAGAACCTGCTTTACAATGGTTGCTGAGCCCAGAACAAAGAAGATTATGGGAAAACACCTTGAAGGCCCGGCTGGATCAAAAAGAAACTTTGTCCATGGCACTGGAATCTACCGTCGGAACCGTTGAAGAGCAAATGCTGCCCTCTTTGCGGGATGCACTAATAGGAATATCCAATGCAGAAGGAACCACACTTGAAGAAAAAGCAGAATGGGTGACCGAACAACTGCAGATCGATGCCCGAACGAGCGGCTGTGCCATGACGACCCGTGTATCCCAGGCCATCACCACCTTGCAAAATTTAGTTTTTTCAATCAGAACGGGACAGTTGGACGCCTCGGTGGCCGATTTTAAAGCATTGCCGGACAGTTTTGATACCGATTGGAAATGGATGGGCTCCTACGCAACCTGGAAGGCGGCCACGGCAGTGTATCTATTTCCTGAAAATGTACTACGACCCAATCTTAGGGTAAGGAAAACCTCTGGGTTTTACAAGATTCTTGAAAGCATCAATTCCTCGGCAAACATTGATCCTGAAAAAGCGTCCGAATTCGCAATAGAGTATCGCGACTATTTTGAGAGTGTTTGTAATTTAATTGTGGAAGCAAGTTGTTGGGCATATACGGGAATTAAGGACAATACTAACTTACCAAGGGCTAAAAAACTGCTTTTTACATTTGCACGTCCTAAATATCCCGGCCGAAATTTATATTGGTCCGCATATAATCCCAAAGCTGCAAACTTTGATTATGCACAAAGCTATTGGCAACCGCTACCAGATACTCAGTCTGACGGCGATGTAGTAGGAGTGAATTATTTCAACCCAATCGAAGGTGAGAATAGAATCTGTATTTTTTTCTTGAAAAGGGATTATTCCGAAGGGAGACTTAAACTGGGCGTCAAACATTATTCCATTGAAGATTTGGGCAAACCCAAACCCCTTATCACCTTGGATCTAGAAGATTACATGAAAGATGTTAGTGTCCGCGTAGTGCAAAGGACAATATCTTCAGTACCACCTAAAATTATCGTTCAAAGCTTAAATAACAATGAAATTTATCAACGTAGCCTTAATGACTCCGCAAACGGATGGTCCAAAGACGAAGATTGGCAACTTATATATTCTCGAGACATAATAAATCAAAACATTAAAATTACCCTAGACGAACAAACTGTGGGTGACGAGTTATCTTTTAGCACTAGAATCTCTATAAACAATATAAGAATACCCTTCTACCTTAAAGTCCTAATTGGCGGCGGGCGATACGCCAAATCAATTGGGGGAAGATTGGAAGCAGCTTTCGAACGAGATTCTGAAATCACACTTATCCTTAGGGGAACAGCAACCATTCAAATTTTAAAGTACGAGGTTAAAAGATATGGGACGGGCAGGACCATAAAGCTGACAAAAGATATGGTTCCTGCGAATCAACTAGATCATTTCGAAAAACAAGCTTTTGAAAAATTGAACCATGAAATAGCAACAATTACCATCCCCGGGAGCAAAGTGAACCTTGAAATTAACCAGCTTATTTCGATAAATAGCAATGATATTAATTCAGTTTACGGAACGGATTTTCAGCATGTATTTTGGGGTGTGCGTAGATCAGGTTCGGTCAGTCGCAAAGTATATGTAAAAAGCCTTGCGGGAGGAGTAAAACAAGAAACTGATTCAGGTCTAGCAATAATTCCACCATTGGATGGATCTTCCGAAGATAACATTTTGGTTTACCAAAAACATTTAGGGGACAATTCTTTTGGTCTGTATGCAGGAAAATATGCCAATGGGGACTTTGATCATACAATTATAATGATTCCGGAACAAGTGAAGTATTACTCCATAACGAATATGGCTACTTCAGCCATGTCTTCGGTTGAAAGAAATAATAAAATTCAACTTTCCTATCTTTTTAATATAGCGAACAGGGTATCCAGACACATTCCATGGAGTAATTTGGATTACCTCGCCGAAGCTTATTATTTTGTTCCAATACTGGTCGCCCAGACCTTACAGGAAAATGGCTACTTTGAAGCGTCACTGGATTGGTACCGAAGTGTATATGATTATGGGCTTCCGCAATCTAATCAAAAGCAAGTTTATCCCCATTCTTTTTTAGAGCGGGGCACTGCGGAATCCCAGGATTTTAACCGTTCGGACGATTGGTTCGAAGACCCATTGAATCCACATAGTATAGCCAGTTCCAGGAAAAATGCTTATTTAAAATTTACTTTATATGGCTTAATAGAGTGCCTTATCGAATACGCCGATGAGCAGTTCACCTACGATACCCCGGAATCGCTGGCCAAAGCCCGTACGCTATATGTCACCGCTCTGGAACTTATGGAACATGAAGTGCTCAAAAAGGAAGAAACGGAGTGCAATGATTTGGTTATCGATATACTCAATGCCATCGATGATCCCGATGACCGGGATTTCTATTATGGAATGTTGAAACCTGCCCTAAAGCAATTATCCAAAAATAAGGTAGCGGCTTTGGCGGAAGATACCGTTACCGTATATGAGGCCGACCTGTCCGAAGATGTCAAGATCGCAAAAATCAAGGAACTGGTCAATGAAAATATCGAGGGGCAAACCACCGATACGTATAAAGAGGTAGCCGCAAAAAATCAAAAAAGCCGATGGAAAACATTCGATTTGCTTTCCACCCATGAAAGATTCGCAGGGCCTTTGACCGATATTAGAAATACGGTCTTTATAAACGGAAGCGGAAGAGACTTTGAAATTCCCGAGGTATCGGACACCCTTGATTTCGGCCCCACCGATTATGTTACAAAAGCCAACTTTTCTTTTTGTATCCCTGCCAATCCCGTTTTGGATCGGCTTAGGATGCGGGCTTCCCTTAATCTTGAAAAATTGCGCACCTGTAGAAACATTGCGGGGTTACAGCGGGAAGTCGAATTTTACGAAACCTCCATAGGAGTGGACGGCTCGCTGCCCTCAATAGGTGCCTCCGGGAAGATAACCTTGCCCAGCACCTCCAGTCAGCCTCCGACCTTGTATCGCTACAGCGTTCTTATGAACCGCGCAAAGGAGTTTGCCAATTTGGCGCAACAGATAGAGTCTGCTTATCTCTCTGCCCTTCAGGGCAAGGAGGCAGAGTTATACAGCCAGTTAAAGGCCAGACAAGATCTTGATCTCTCAAAAGCAGGAGTGCGCTTGCAGGATTTGCGGGTAGATCAGGCCGTGGAAAGTGTTACGCTTGCCGAACTGCAAAAAGACAGCGCAGAGATTCAAGTAGGTCACTATCAAAATCTAATTATCAAAGGTTTGCTTCAAAATGAAAAACAAGCTCTTGAACTGATGAGATACTCCCAATTATTACCTGATAGCATAAGCGTTAGTTTTCCTCTTGGAGTAAGCGCAAGCAAAAGCCCAAGTGGTATTGTTCAGACGGAAGCGAACATTAAATCGACTTACGCAAGCTACGAGCGTCGCGAACAGGAATGGCGTTTTGCCAAACAATTAGCGGAGCAGGATACAAGAATAGGTCGTCAGCAAATACAAATTGCAGAAAGCTCATTGGAGATAACCGATCAAGAGCGGAGCATTGCGGTACTGCAAACAGACCATGCCGAGACCACGCTCGACTTTTTGGTGAACAAAGATTTAAATGCCGACCTTTACCGGTGGATGAGCGGTATCCTACGGAAGGTATATGCCTTTTTCCTACAACAGGCCACCGCAATAGCATTTACGGCGGAACGCCAATTGGCTTTTGAACGACAGGAAGGGATAGCGGGCTACATCCAAAATAATTATTGGAACGCTATAGAGGGTAGTGCACAATCTTCGGCCTTTGAAGAAAATGGATCTACTGATCGTTTGGGGCTGACCGGATCAGCGCGCTTAATGCAGGATCTTTATAGACTGGATCAATATGCCTTTGATACGGAAGAACGAAAACAGCAATTAAGTGTGAACATTTCTCTGGCACGATTGGATCCCTTTGCTTTTCAGCAGTTCCGTGAAAGCGGCGTATTGCCTTTTGATACACCCCAAGAACTCTTCGACCGTCGTTTTCCGGGGCAGTATCTGCGCCTGATCAAGCGGGTCAGGGTTTCATTGATCGCTTTGGTTCCCCCAGTTGAGGGCATAAGTGCCACATTGCAATCTACGGGGATTTCCCGGGTAGTCATTGGTCATGACATATTTCAAAAGAAGGTTATCCGCAGAGAGCCTGAAACGATTTCATTTACCTCTCCATCTAACGCGAGCGGTATTTTTGAGCTAAATCCCAATCCGGAAATGCTGCTGCCTTTTGAGGGAAATGGGGTCGATACCCGATGGGAGTTCAGTCTGCCAAAAGCCTCCAACAATATGGATTACAACAGCATTGCGGACGTAATTTTCACCATCGAATATACGGCCCTGTACAATGCGACGTATAAGAAACAAGTAGAACAGGAATTAGATCGATACCTTGAAGCCGACAGGGCCTTCAGCTTCCGTCAGGAATTTGCCGACGCCTGGTACGATCTGAACAATCCGGATCTCACGGATACCCCTATGAGCGTTGCGTTTGAAACAATGAGAGCAGATTTCTCCGCAAACAGCAAGGGTTTGAATATATCACAGATCCTTTTGTATTTCATATCAGACGAAAAATTATCCGAAATGCTAAAAGCGGAACTTACTTTTATCCAAAATGGAAATACCATGGGTGGAGAGGCCACGCCCATTGATGGGATTGTTAGTACCAGACGTGGTAACGGCAGCAGTTGGATTCCCATTACCGGTCATAATCCCGAGGGTAAATGGCAACTTTCAATGCCCGATAATCAAGATATAAAGAATTTATTTACAGCGGAAAAAATTAAGGATATACTGTTCGTAATTACCTACTCTGGTCAAAGCCCCGAATGGCCTTCTTAATAATGAATTTCAAATCAGACAATCCAAAAACAATAAATCAAGTACATGATAAAAATCAAATGATGAACAAATAGTGTTTAGAGCATAAAAGCTACAGAATATAAAATGAAATTTTTCTAGGTATTTTTTGGATATTGCTACGTAAAGAATAAAATGACCTCCTCCCATATTTAAGGGCCGATTATTCCTAGAGATTTCGAATTATTGCACTCATTTATAGGTACACGCTGACAAATGCCCCCGGATAAATCACACAGATTATAAAACCATTTAAATTCAAATCGATTCATACTGTTTTGGTACTCTTTTCTTATATTTAAATACGAAAGTGTCAAAACGTCCTTCGGAAGAAATAACCTTCCAATCTGATGGATAGTTCGAGCTGCTCACTACAAGCCCTGTTCTAGCGTCTCGAAACTGGTTGGACATCAGTTTCTTTTTATTAAAACTGTCAAAGAAACCGGACCTTGATTCAGGTTCGTAGGAGGCTTCGGTACGGCGATATTCATCTTCCGGATCGGGTTGGGCCGAGTTTCGGTTTCCACATGCAGACATCAGTAGTAGCATTAAAATCAGGTGGACGGTTTGTGATTTCATCTGAGAATATTTAAAGGTTGTTTTATTGGATATCGTATAAAATGTAAAATGTCATCACTATTGGCGATCACATTATCTTAAATTAGAGACTGTTTTGAACCGTTCTGCCAGAGGATGGATGCATCCTTCGCTAGTTCCACCTCCGATATTCGATTTTTTCGCTTTTTTACAATACGGATAAACATCCTAGTATTATTTTCGGTTTTAGAAAGTTCCTAATTGAACCTAAAGTGATTCGTAACATCTATATCACTGTAAATGGAGGTCATATCATAACTAAAAACCAATGAACCTATGAAAAATGCCATCCAAAATTTTCAAATCCCGGTCGTCGATTTTGACCGGGCGTTACAATTCTACAATGCCGTAATGGGGTATGATATGCAGGTCATGGATTTTCAGGGAGCTAGAATGGCAATCTTTAAATACAATGCGAAAGAAGGGATTGGCGGCACGATTATCAAGGCCGAATGGCTCGAGCCATCCGAAAATGGCACCTTGGTATATTTACAGACCGGGGACGACTTGCAGCCATTTCTAGATCGCGTATCCGATGCGGGTGGAAAAGAGCTGTTTCCGAAAACAGCCTTGGGTCCTGGAATGGGCTTTTTCGGGATTTTCAAGGATACCGAGGGAAACCGTGTAGGGCTGTATTCAAAAAACTGATCGACCGCTATCCTTCCGGATAAAAAAACAACCGACACTTTGTACATTACAGTATCCAATGCAACAATGTAAGTTCTTTATATCGGCCTATGTATCTCATTCGCCCAACAAATGTAGGTTGACAACATGAAAGGTGGACCCTGGCAGCCCAATGATACCGTTTACGATAAGATGACCGGGCAACGGATAGAAAGTAACTTAAAAATGCTAAAATGGCAGTAACCAAAGACTTTAGCATCTACCACGATCTGAACATCAAAGCCCCCGCCCGGGAAGTTTTTGAAAAGATAACTTTGCCCGATCATCTCATAAACTGGTGGCCTTTACGCTGTGAGGGCGAACCGGAAGTCGGGGCATCCTATAATTTCTACTTCACACCGGAGTTTGACTGGTATGGGAAGGTAATTGCCTGCAATCCAAATGTCGCTTTTCAAATAAAGATGACCCAAGCGGATGCGGATTGGAAAGGAACTTCCTTCAGTTTTGATCTCGAGGATACTGCCAAAGGCGTTCTCCTGAAGTTTTCACATAAATCATGGCCGAAATGCAACCATCATTTTAGAAGGTCTTCGTTCTGCTGGGCCATATTGCTGAACAGCCTCAAAAAATATATCGAAAAAGGAACGGTCGTACCTTTTGAAGAACGTCAATGACCGCTTGTGCCAAATCAAGCCGGACACCCCAAAGCACCGCTCGCCAAAAATTGAGAATTAAAGGTGGATACGTCATAGTGGTTCAAAAGCCCCCAAAACACTATGATATCCCCTCATATCCAAAATAAATATTTGAAAAATAGTATGCTCTTTTTTTCGAAGGGTCGTTTATATAGGTTTTGAACGTATCGGGCAACATTCCTGTTTGGCCCTTCAGATCATGAATAAAATGTGATTGGTCAAAATAGCCGTCGGGAACTATTTGCTCTATGGTGTCATTTTGCAATAGTTTGAAGGTGTGATGCTGTAATTTGATAATCCTGGCGTAGGACTTCCCAGGAACTCCAATATTTTCTTTGAAAAGCTGCTGCATCCTTCTTTGGGAAAGGTTTAGCTCAAAAGCGAGTTCTTTCATTTTCAGGCCTCCCGCGGTCTCTATTAATAGCTGCAACGCACGATGCATCCTAGGCTCATCCTCGTTATTCTTGATGCACCGGGAAAGATAGCTGTCCGTCTTGGATAGCACTTCGCGGCTTGAAAGATTGCTTTCGATCAGGTCTTCAAGTCGATGGGCAAGATCGGTTGACAAATCGGCCAGTGAAATGCGCTTTTCGAAAAACTCATGGGCGTTTAGCCCGAAGAGGGAGGGAATAGCACTGGGAACCAATTGTATCGTAATCGCCCTTTTTATCAATTTCATATATAGTGAAAAAGGGGAAAGGGTCTGACCGACGAGATAACTATTGGTTTTCAAAACCTCGTCGTGGCTACCTCGAAGAATGAATTTATCCGAACTGATCACATTGATGAACGGGTATCCGACGGGAAATGAGTTTACTTCTATCTCGATACCGCTTTCCTCTTCAACGATCCACATCTGTCGGACGGCGGATTTTAAAATTGGACTGGGAGTATGTGGAATGATATTCAATGCTAAGTAGTTGACTACTAAATATACGGAAAATTTTAAGTGCCAACGATTATTTTGCACGAGGCCTTGGTTGACGTTCAAGGCCAAAATAAGAAGATTGAGATGAACAATCGGTTTTTTAGGAGGCCGAGACCTTCCATCGATACCCGAGAAGTATGGTTTAAAATTCAACAGTGAAGCCCTTGTTCATTTGGTAATAGGTCTATCAATTGGTATTGTCTCGGTTATTTTAATGCTATTGATCGGAAAGAAAACGGATATCCTATCCATTTCCGAATCTATTTCAATGCCGAAACCTCAGTTGGCAATTCCTTTTGCTTTTAAAATGTTTCTCGTAGCCATCTTGGAAGAAACTTTTTTTAGAGGCTATTTGTTTACCAACCTTTACGAAGGTTTCCGGTCGAAAAAAATATCCGATAAACAGGCACGTTTAATTTCGTTGGCAGTATCGTCGCTGTTGTTCGGGCTGGCCCATTTTAGCAATAACCATGCATCTATTCTGTCAATTGTATTACTTACCATAAATGGAATGGTCTGGTGTATTCAATATAAGCAAAGTGGTATAATGCAATTATGGTCCCAAAATTAGGAGAAATAATATTAAACCTATCTTAGGAAAATGTCATTAGAATTAGTTTTGGCAATTGTTATGAGAATAAAACTTTTCTTATCTTACTAAATTGCCGAAGTATGACTGAAAACTAAATTCGTTGATATTTTATGAAACCTATTTCTTTAATCCTATCTTTCTTTGCCTTGTTCAACGCGCTGACCGGATGCGCGCAAAAATCAAATAAAACAGGGGATAAAATGGAAATGGAAGTCATCAAGGCCGCTAAAGGGAACGACACCGAAAAGCTTCAAGTCCTTTTGAACAAACGGGTTACCATCGATGCGAGGGATTCCGACCAAAGAACGGCCTTGATGGTCGCTACCTATGAAAACAATGTAGAGGCAGCGAAAATGCTCATAGAGGCCGGGGCCGATGTAAATGCCCAAGACAACCGGTTGGAAAGTCCCCTTCTGCACGCCGGGGCCTTAGGTTATCCGGAAATTCTCAAGACTTGTCTTGCTACCGGTGAGGCGGACCATATGGTATTGAACCGATACGGGGGTACGGCCCTGATTCCAGCCTGTGAGCGCGGGCATACCGATGTGGTCAAGGAACTGTTGAAAATCGACGACTATCCTATCGACCATGTAAACAATCTGGGGTGGACCGCCCTAATGGAGGCCATTGTTCTGGGCAACGGGGCCCAAACCCATACCCATATCGTGCAACTACTGGTCGATGCGGGGTGTAATGTCAACATTCCGGACGGGAATGGAATTAGCCCCTTACAGCATGCGAAGGAAAGAGGTTTTAACGACATTGTGGCTATTTTAGAAAAAGCCGGAGCTGAATAAAATTATTAAACTGTAAAGATCGCCTATGAAAGCCATTTATCCCTTCTTGATCGGAAGCATCCTTTTACTATCCTGCGAGCAGGAAAAATCCCTGAATTTTGATATCCTGATCCAAGATGCGAATATTGTCAATACGGAAACCGGCGCTATTATTGAAAAGCAAAACATCGGCATCAATGGCGACACCATCGCGAAAATAGCATCCCTGGACGAAACACAAAACTGGACGGGAAGCCAAATAATCAATGCCAAGGACAAATATGTGATTCCCGGACTATGGGATATGCACATGCATTTTGGGGCGGACACCCTGATCAAAGAAAATAGAAACATGCTGCCGCTCTATTTGGCAAACGGAATAACCACGATAAGGGACTGTGCCGCGGACATAAGTCCAAGTGTCCTGAAATGGCGGAAACAAATTGAGAATGGAGGCTTAGAGGGACCGACTATCTTTACGGCAGGGCCAAAACTAGAAGGCAAAAATTCAATCTGGCCGGGCGACCTGGAAATAGAAACCGAGGAAGAACTGAGTCAGGCATTGGACTCCCTAGACAAACTTCAGGTCGATTTTGTAAAAATTACCGACAACGCCCTGTCGCCCGACCTGTTTTTAAAAAGTGTAAGGGAGGCGACCTCTAGGGGTTATGCGACATCGGGCCATATTCCGCTGGCCTTACCAGTGAACAAAGTGTCGGAAGCAGGTCTGACCACCATAGAGCATATGGGGTATATGCTCAAAGCAGGCTCGTCAAAAGAGCTCGAAAGCATTGAGGAACTGAAGGAAGGAAAAATAGACCGCGGCATGGCACAGGCCCAAATCGAAAAGAATTTTGATGAGGAAACGGCCTTGAAAAAATACGAACAACTGGCCGAGAACGGAACGGCCATCGTACCCACGCTGATCGGAAACAGGATTATTTCCTATTTGGACGAGAACGACCACTTATCGGACCCCGAGCTACAGTACATAGCTCCGGGAATCATAAAGACATACGCCTGGCGGGTAGATAGGGCGAACAAGGCCTCGCCCGAAGAGGTACGGTCCCGAAAGGAGAAATATCAAAAATTGCTGGGGCTATTACCCTTGATCAAAAAATCCGGAATGATGATTATTGCCGGTACCGATGCCGGATTTCTGAACTCCTATATCTATCCCGGCTTTGCTTTGCACGATGAACTCGAAATTTTTGTGGAAGGCGGCCTCACCCCGCTGGAGGCCCTGCGGACATCGGTGGTCAACGGTCCAAAGTATTTCGGGCTGTCGGATAAGTACGGGAGCGTAAGCGAAGGCAAGGTGGCGGACCTTCTAATTCTCAACAGGAATCCCCTAGAAGATATTAGCGCTACCGAAGATATTGACCGGTTGGTCAAAAAAACAAAGGTGTACGATAGGGCGCAGCTCGATAAGATGCTAGACGACATCAAGAACCTTTATAACTAAAATAATTGCTCTTGCCGATCGGTTCTCCCATTTTTTCCGAAGAAGGCAAATTCGGTATCGCAATACACGGCTACGGATTATCTTCCTGAACTGGTAGGACGTACTTAAAATCCAACGGAAACCCGGGACGCAACCTTTGAGCTAGCATTTGGATTTTATGTAGAATTCTCGGTAAATTATCGATTTCGTTTTCCAAAAACGTCCCTAGCAGAGAATTAAAGTGTTGAAAAATTCGTATCTTTTAGCTATTCTTCCCCCGATGAAATATTCATTGGTTGATCGTGCATACTTCCTCAAAATTTAAATTCAACGCAATACTGCCTTACCTCAGTATTGAAAAGGCACAGAACCGCAAAGCTGATCCGAACCGATGACGGCTTTCCTCTTTGGTCCGGGGACCTTGACGGTCACTTATCCGATATTTTCGGTTTGCATGATGAAATCGGTCATTTGATAGCCGATAAAACAAGGGAGAGTTTCGACCACTTTGAAGTACAGCGAAATTTATTGGCGGCACAGATAAGAATAGCGAGGCGTACGGGCAGCTGCAATACCCTCTATATTATATATTCATTTTGCGTAAGGATTATTATTATACTTTGGTATGGCCAAACTACTGATCATCTTGTTTTTGTTGGTATCGGTCGCAACATGGTCTCAGTCGAAAATAGACAGTCTGGAGCGAAAGGTAGATTCTGAAACAATAGATTCTTCAAAGGTGACCATATTATTGGCTTTGGCCGATGAATACCGTTACGACAACCCTGTCCGGGCGGAAAAATATGCAATCGAAGCATTAAAATCTGCCTCTGCCATCCATGAGAAGAAATATGAAGTGTCGTCTCTAAATACCCTGGCCAATATTTTGAGCGATAGGGCCAGTAACGACTCCGCCATATTGTACTATCAAAAGGCCCTTTCGATTACGGAACGTATAGAATTCCGCGAGGGCAAAAGTGAGGCACTCATAGGATTGGGGAACACCCACAGCCGAAAGGGGAATCTCAACAAAAGTGAGCAATATCTAAAGCAGAACATTGACTTCGCCAAGGAAATCGAAGATTTTGAAGGTATTGCGAGTTCTTACAATAATCTAGGAAACATCTTTAACGAACGGGGCGAATACAAAAGGGCGATGAAAGCTTATACCGAGGCCGCAAAATTGAACACACAGATCGGCAATGAAAAGAACGCGGGAATCAATATGGCGAATATTGGGTTGATACATCAGAAATTGGGCAATTCCGATGATGCCATTGCCTACTATACAAAGAGCGATAGCCTATTTAAAAAGTTTGATTTTTTGCCGGGTAGGGCCTTCGTACTTAAAGGTATGGGCAATGTGTTTAGAAACCAGGGCAAACCTGAAGCGGCACTAGAGCAGTACCAAAAGGCGCTGGGGAGTTACGGTAAATTGGGCGGCATAAGAGAGATGTCCCAAGTCTATCAAAACATAGGGAACATTTACTCCGACAAAAAGCAATCGGCACTGGCAGTAAAAAATTACCATCGTTCACTTGTGCTTGCAAATAAAATCAGCGACTCTATTACGATCGCCATGGCCAGTCAATCGTTGGGCCAGGAATTTCTATATCTCGAAAAACTGGACAGCTCAGAATTCTATTCTGGAAAAGCGGTCGAAATTGCTCAGGGCATCGGTGCCGATTTAACCGAAATGGACGGTTATAAGACCTTGTCAGAGGTGAGTTACGCCAAAGCAGACCATAAAACTGCGTATGACCTGCGTTTAAGCTTTGAAGCTCTTCGGGATAGCTTGTATAACTTGGAAAAGCGCGATCTTGCAGAGGAAATAGAGGCCAAATACCAGAACGAACAAAAAAACAAGGAAATAGCGCTTTTGGCCTCTGAAAAGGAATTACAGGCCCTTCAATTAGAGAAAAGAAAAAATGAGCGGAACGCCATCGTCGTCTTTGCCCTTTTGGTTCTTGTGCTGGCGGTATTGTTATACAATCAATCCCGTATCAAACAAAGATCCAACAGGGAACTTCAAAAATTAAACGAGTTGAAATCCAACTTCTTCGCCAATATTTCCCATGAGTTTCGAACGCCCTTGACCTTGATTCAGGGTCCCATTGCCCATTTAGAGCAAAATCCCGATGAAAAACTCGATATGGACGATATCAAGATGATACGTCGCAACAGCAACAAGGTCTTAGGTCTGGTCAACCAAATGTTGGATCTGTCACAAATCGATGAAGGCAAGTTACGCTTGAAATGCACCGAGGGCGATGTGTTCAAATGTTTACGGACCGCTGCAGCTTCCTTCAACTCTCATGCAGCACAACGGAACATGGATTATCGGATCGACGTCCCCGACCAAATTTTATGGGCTTCATTTGACCGTGATAAATTGGAAAAGGTGGTCTACAACACCTTGAGCAATGCCTTTAAATTTAGCGATGATGATGAAATGGTAGGTTTTAGAGCAACCTATGCGGATGGGGAATTGCTCATTCAAGTTTCAGATTCCGGCTTTGGCATCAACAAGAATGAACTGCCATTTGTCTTTGACCGTTTTTATCAAGTTGACGGGAGCAGTACAAGAGATAGGGAAGGCTCGGGCATCGGTCTATCTCTGTCAAAAGATTTGGTCGAACTCATGGACGGAACGATCACTGTTTCAAGTGAAACTGGCAAGGGCACCTATTTTACGGTTCAGATTCCCTTGGAAAAAATCAAGATGCCGAAGACCCGAATGGATATTGATACGTCCGAGACATCAGATAATCGGGTTAGGCCCAGGCCCTACGAGTTGCCCAAAACCGATCTGCGCAACCTGCCCAAACTTATGATCATCGAAGATAACGAAGACATGCTTCAGCATATCAAAAAGCAACTTTTGCATAACTATCGAATCATTGAGGCCGAGGATGGTGCAAAAGGTCTGAAAATGGCGTCCACGGACATGCCCGACCTGATTATAACCGATTTAATGATGCCGAAGATGGATGGCATGGAGCTTTGCAAAAGGCTGAAGACCAATTTGGAGACCAGCCACATTCCAGTAATCATGATTACGGCACGTGCAGGCGAGCATAATAAAATCGAAGGGCTGCAGACTGGAGCCGATGCGTATCTGACCAAACCTTTCAGTGCCAAAGAATTATCGGCAAGGGTTGCCAACCTAATCGATCAGCGGCAAAGATTATGGCAGCACTATACGGATAGCCAGCGTACGGTAAGCCCCGAAAAGATGGTAACTTCTTCTTTAGACAAAAAATTCTTGGATCAGGTATTGGAGCTTTTGGAAAAAAACCACTCCGACCCCAGTTTTGGGGTGTCCCAAATGCAGCGGGAACTGGCCATGAGCAAGACCCAACTCAATCGAAAATTAAAAGCGCTGACCCAAGAATCCCCTCGTGACATACTTCGCAATTTTCGGCTTAAAAGAGCGGCTCAATTGTTAGGACAAAAAGCGGATACCGTTACTCAAATCGCCTATCAAGTGGGTTTTAATAATCTTTCGTATTTCGCCAAGTGTTTTAAGGAGCGATACGGCGTTTCGCCTTCCACCTATTAACTCTAAAGTATTTTGGTATCATTTGGTTCGCCAGTGTTACAATTTGGTTCTGGACTGTCAGTCCAAGAGTTGGTTGTACTATAATTTTGGTGCATAGCAAAGTTTCTCCTCCAATTTTAAAACACTTTTAATATGAAAACGGTATTTAAAATAGAGCGTAGATCCATTTGCAGACTGCTTATGATCATTACGGTTGCGGGTTTTATGGCAAGCAGCTGTAGCAATGATGGCGGAGATGGACCCATGGTGGATGATGACCCGGTGGACTTGGTGCCAACGATTACCGCCATTTCCCCTAGCAGCGGGCCGGTCGGAACGGAAGTAAAGATTACAGGTACCAATTTTAGTAGCACCGGCAGCGATAATGAGGTGACTTTCAATGGCGCTGCAGCTACGGTTAACTCCGGTTCGACAACACAATTGGTAGTCGATGTCCCCGAAAATGCCACTTCCGGTACGGTTTCGGTGACCGTACTTGGTGAAACCGTCAGAGGTCCATCCTTTACGGTGATTACCTCCGATACCTCATTGTGCGATCAAAACGAAATCTTGGAGAATACTGTTTGGGAAGATAAGCTGCCCGGCGATGAAATCGATTATGTGGTACAGTGCGCCATTTCAGTAAAAGGCAATGCCCTACTGACCATAGCGTCTGGGGTTATTATTGCCTTTGAGGGAGATGATAGCGGCATATTTACCAGTGAAGGCGGTGCATTGAAGGCCGTTGGTACGCAGAATGAGCCAATTAAATTTTTAGGGACTTCGGGAAAGAATGGAGTCTGGAAAGGCATTTATTTCGGTTCCAACCATCCCGAAAACCGTCTGGAACATGTAACGGTGATGCATGCAGGCCGGTCTGCCTCGAGCCAAACAGGGGAAAAAGGAGCCGTTCAATTGTCGCGGGATGAAAATTCTAGGGCGACAATCGTCAATTGTACGATTACCGATAACGATGGGTACGGCCTTTTTCTTACGGACGAAAGTGTTTTGGAAGGGTTTTCCGGAAATACGATATCGGATAATGAAAATGCCCCAGTCGCTATATTCTTCAATCAGCTGGGAGCTTTGGATGCCTCAACGGTTTATCAGGGAACCGCAAAAAACTACATCGAGGTACGTGAGAATGAAATTGAGGACGATATCGTGAATATGCCTTTGTTGAACATTCCCTATCGATTTGTGGAAAGCAAAAAATACAGTATCAAGAATACCCTGAATATTGCTGCGGGCAACACTTTGGAGTTTACCGGTGGCGCAGGGCTTCGATTGGGGGAACAGGCCTCTGATTGTGCTGACACCTCCGGGGCTTTAAATGCTACGGGAACGATGGACAGCCCTATAACCTTTAAAGGGGTAACGGCCGGAAAAGGTAGCTGGCTGGGCATTGGGTTCAATTCATCAAGTCCGAACAATAAGTTGGTTTACTGCAATATTTCGGATGGCGGCAGCAGCGGGATATACAACGCTTCCGATTTCGCGGCCAACATCACATTACAATGCGAAAGTAGGGTTACTATCCAAAATTCGACAATTTCGAATAGTGCCGGATTCGGAATCTACATGCTGGACAATGATGCGGAACTGGAGGGCTTTGAACTAAATGAAATCGTGAACAACGAGTTGGCGCCACTTTGGATGCATCTGCCACAGGTCGATCAATTGGATTCCGAAACATCATATGCAGAAGGCAATGGAAGGCCGTACATTCAAATCGAAGGAAATGCGGTAACGGAAGCCGATCTTACCATTAAAAAATTGGAGGTGCCCTACCGTATCGAAACAGAAAAGTCCGGTCGTGAGACCTATGTGGAAAGGGCCATCACCATCGAAGCCGGTACCATTCTGGAGTTTGAGACCGGTGCAGGCATGGTTCTGGGCAGTCCGGGGGTCGACTGCATCCCGACGACAGGGTCAATGAATGCCCAGGGCACGGCCGAAGAACCCATAGTTTTCAGGGGAGCTGCCGAAGGTCAGGGCACGTGGTTGGGTATCGGTATTAATTCCAGTTCCAGCGCGAACCAATTATCCTACTGTGAGATTTCAGGCGGTGGTTCCAAGCAAATGTACAACGCGGGAGGGCAGGGCAACATCGTAATCCATTGCAGCGGTAACCTGAACATCGAAAACTGCACGATCGAGGATAGTGGTGGATGGGGCATCGATTTCGTACAGGGCGGAAATTCCTTATCCGAAACCGAAACTACTTTTTCCAATAATGCACTGGGCAATATAGCATCCGATTGAGCCAAATAGTAGATTTCAAAAATGAATTATATATGAAGTCCATGTAAATGCAATTGATAAAATACCTCGGATGCGGAATGTAAGGTCAACGTTTCTATAAATTATTTCAAAGCTAAACTTTCAAAGGCAAGATATAAGCCTGATTCTTGTCGATACGACAGCATGGGTATGACCAAGAGTATCATTTTTGGTTATATTTGAGAATGGAAACTACGGAAATTAGATTGTTCAAGGAGTCCGACCAATCCTTTATCTATCATGTAGAGGATAAAAATTTTGGGGTGTACCACTACCATCCGGAGTATGAGCTAATACTAGTTGACAAAGGCAGCGGAGTGCGTATCGTAGGCGACGACATCAGCGAATTTCAAGAGGCCGACCTTGTTTTTTTAGGCTCTTCCCTCTCGCACGTATGGCGGTGCGACCCCGAATATTATGCCGATGACGGTACGTTTACCGGAAAGGGCTACGTTATACAGTTTTTGGAGGAATTCATGGGACAACGGTTTATCGATCTTCTGGAAAACCGCGGCCTTCGTACCTTCTTGTCCCATTCTGCAAGGGGTTGTGAATTTTTCGGAAAAACGAAGGAACGCATTACCGAAATTATGTTGGCGATGAACAGCATGCATCCTACCCAAAGGCTGTATTCCCTGCTCTCCATCTTCGAAATTTTTGCTACAACCGAAGAATATCGCTTAATCTGCAGCCCCGTATTCCAGGAAAACACGGAAATGTCGGAAAGCGGTCCCCTGCGCGACGTAGTGGAGTATTTATTGAAAAATTTTAAAAAAGAAATCATGTTGAGGGATGTGCTGGAAATTGCCAACATGTCCAATACCCAGTTCTTTTTGACCTTTAAAAAAAGGTACAGAATGCCCTTTAAAAGTTATTTATTGAAATTGAGGATCGGTTACGCCTGTCGGTTACTGGACAATCCGAATCTCAATATTTCCCAAATTGCCTACGAATCCGGTTTTCAGAACCTTTCTAATTTCAACAGGCATTTTAAATCCATCAAAGGATGTACTCCATCTGCCTATAGAAAGAGTCTGGAATTTAAGCTCATCGCCTAATCCTGGATTTGTATCAAGGATAAATGGCATCCGATAGAAGTATTAGTTATGGGCGTTTAATCGGGGCTAGGAGGGAAGGTATCGTTCCGCGATGCGCCGAGTTAATAAATCCGATTAAACTTTTGTTAAGGATAAAAAATTTGCGTAGGGTTTCAGTAATTTTGCATTTATGTTGTAATTTTATAGTTATTTTTACGCAATAAAAGGATAGCATTCCAGTGTTGAAAAAGATTTTCCATAAAATATCGGCGGTTTCGATGGCATTCGTAGTGCTGTTCACCACGATGTCCTTTACAGTTGACATGCACTACTGCGGGGATACCTTGATGGATTTTTCAATCAGCCACAAGGATGCAACCTGTGGAATGGAAAAACGGGAGGATCCGATGTCCTGCGAAAGCGGTATGACTGAAGAATCCTGTTGTACCGACGCGCAGATGGTCCTCGAAGGCCAAGATGATCTAAAGCATTCCTTTCATTCCCTATCCTTTGACCAACAGGTATTCGTTGCCTCGTTTATCTACGCCTATATCAGCCTTTTGGATGGAACCGAATCCAAAGCGGTCCCTTTTGACGATTACGCGCCCCCGTTCCTGAAACGGGACGTGCTAGTACTGCATCAGACCTTTTTAATTTGATTTTTAAACGGTAGCCTACCCTTCCCGTAGGCCCTAAGCCCGATGACGTCCGTTCGTCCGGGCAAAACTTTTTGTATCCGTACTTCTTGTTTACCGTTTAACTATCGTTCTTTATGCTTAACAAAGCGATAAAATTTCTTATCGAAAATAAGTTGGTGGCCCTATTGCTGCTTGCCCTGTTCGTGGGCTGGGGCATGGTTCACGCACCTTTTAAATGGGATGTGGGGCTATTGCCGAGCAATCCGGTGGCCGTGGATGCCATTCCCGATATCGGAGAAAACCAGCAAATTGTCTTTACCCCATGGGAAGGCCGTAGTCCCCAGGATATCGAGGACCAGATCACCTATCCGCTAACGACCTCCCTGTTGGGGATTCCCGGGGTCAAGACTATCCGGAGCTCGTCCATGTTCGGGTTTTCTAGCATTTACGTCATTTTCGAGGAGGATGTTGAATTCTATTGGTCCCGCAGCCGTATCCTTGAAAAATTGAATTCCCTCCCATCGGGATTGCTTCCCGATGGGGTCAATCCCTCTTTGGGTCCCGATGCCACGGGCTTGGGCCAGATATTTTGGTACACGTTGGAAGGGCGGGATAAAGATGGAAACGTAACCGGTGGGTGGGACCTGCACGAGCTCCGCAGTGTTCAGGACTACTATGTGAAGTACGCCCTTTCCTCCGCCAGTGGCGTGGCCGAAGTCGCCTCTATTGGCGGATACGTGCAGGAATACCAGATCGACGTGGATCCCGAACTGATGCGGCAATACGGTATCCGGTTAAACGATGTGGTCAAGGCCGTCAAACAGTCCAATCAAGACATAGGGGCACAGACGCTCGAAATTAACCAGGCGGAATACCTGGTTCGGGGGCTGGGCTACGTCAAATCTATTGCGGACATCGAAAATGCCGTAGTCGATTCCGAAAACTATACCTCCATTCGAATTAAGGATGTGGCCCGGGTGCATCTAGGCCCGTCGCCGCGTCGGGGGATATTGGATAAGGAAGGCGCCGAGGTCGTAGGCGGGGTCGTAGTGGCCCGGTACGGGGCGAACCCTTTGGAAGTTATCAACAACGTCAAGGATCAACTTGCCGAACTCTCATCCGGACTGCCCTCAAAAGAACTGGCCGATGGCCGTACCTCGCAGTTGACCGTAGTTCCCTTTTACGACCGCACCGAGCTGATCCAGGAAACTCTGGGCACGCTCAACGAAGCCCTGACATTGGAGATTCTGATCACTATTTTGGTCATCATCATAATGGTATTCAATCTGCGGGCTTCCGTATTGATTTCCGGATTGCTTCCCGTGGCCGTTTTGATGGTGTTTATCGCGATGAAACTCTTTGATGTCGATGCCAATATCGTTGCCCTTTCGGGTATTGCCATCGCCATCGGAACGATGGTGGATATGGGGGTCATCTTGTCCGAAAATATTATCCGGCATCTGGAGGAGAACGACAAGCTAAAAACACAAAATGAAAAATTGGAGGCCTCGGATGTAGGCTCCAATGCAGAACCTGGAGCAGCGGAGATTCGGCTATCCCGTTCAATTAATACCATCGTGTACAATGCCACCAAGGAGGTTTCCGGGGCCATCCTCACCGCGGTACTAACGACCATCATCAGCTTTATACCCGTCTTTACGATGGTAGGCGCCGAAGGCAAATTGTTCCGCCCCCTGGCCTTTACCAAGACCATGGCGCTCGCCGCGGCCGTGGTGGTGGCGCTGTTCCTGATTCCGCCATTTGCGGCACTTTTCTTTGACAGAAAACGGAGTAAGAGTATCATCGGCTACGTGTTTAGTATCCTACTGATTCTTACCGGCCTTTGGGCGGTGGTCTCAGGGTATTGGTTGGGACTGGTTCTAATAGCCTTCGGGACCATCCGACCTTTGCGCGAGCCGAATTTGACATCGAAATTGTTCAACGGATTTACCCTCTCCGATAAAAAGGCCGGCCTGCTCAATATTGTTATTTCCGCAGCGGCCGTGGTCTTTTTGCTAGCTACCTACTGGCGGCCCCTTGGTTTTGACCGCAACGTTTTTATGAACCTTATTTTCGTGGGAATCATCTGTTTCGGATTATTGGGGGCTTTTTATGTGTTCCGGATGTATTACACCCGTATCCTGAGATGGGCGTTACGAAACAAGTTCCTTTTTCTTTCCGTCCCTGCCGTCATTGTGGTCTTGGGCGTACTGATCATGCAGAACACCGGTAAGGAGTTCATGCCCTCGTTAAATGAAGGATCTTTTTTACTGATGCCCACTTCGCTGCCACACGCGGGAGTGGCCGAAAACAAGCGCGTACTACAACAATTGGATATGGCCGTCGCCAGTATTCCCGAAGTGGAGACCGTAGTCGGGAAAGCGGGCCGGACGGAATCGGCCTTGGACCCTGCACCGCTGTCCATGTACGAAAACATCATCCAATACCGCGACGAATACCAGACCAATACAGCTGGGGAACGCCAACGGTATCGGGTAAACGAGGATGGTTTCTTTGAATTGAAAAACGGGAACGTTGTCGCCAATCCCAATCTCCCTGTCAGTTCGAGCCTTTCGACTCCGCTCAAGACAGGCGCAGTTGAGAAGAGTCAGGCCGAGGGAGATCACGGCCGAGAAAACTCCCCTGTCAGTTCGAGCGCAGTCGAGAACGAGACCTTTGAGAATCGAGTTGTCGACCCCTTCGATTTTGATCGCAGCCAATTGATAGCGGACGACGGTGGGGAGTACTTCCGCAATTGGCGGCCGGAAATACAATCGCCCGATGACATTTGGAACGAAATTGTCAGCGTTACTAAGTTACCGGGAATAACCTCTGCTCCTAAATTACAGCCCATCGAGACCCGATTGGTCATGCTCCAGACCGGGATGCGCGCGCCGATGGGGATTAAGGTCAAGGGACAAGATCTGCGCCAGATAGAGGAGTTCGGCGTGCAACTGGAAGCTATCCTGAAACCTGTCGAAGGCGTAAAGGCCGAGGCGGTGTTTGCCGATCGGATCGTAGGGAAACCTTATTTGCTTATCGACATTAAAAGGGAGCAACTGGCACGGTACGGAATCACGATCGCAGATGTGCAACAGGTGCTATCCGTCGCCGTAGGCGGAATGCCCCTTACCCAGACTGTGGAAGGCCGGGAGCGGTACGCAGTCCGGGTGCGATATCCCCGGGAACTCCGTGATAATCCTTCTGATTTAAAGAACATTTACGTTCCCGTTGAAAAAGGCAGTCCCGTTCCCTTGGGCGAACTGGTGGACATCCGATACGAGAAAGGACCGCAGGTAATTAAAAGTGAGGACACGTTTTTGGTGGGCTACGTGCTATTCGATAAACGGGACGGCTTTGCCGAGGTAGATGTAGTGGAAAACGCCCAGGCCGCCATCAGGGAGAAAATCGATAGTGGGGCGCTTGTCGTTCCCAAAGGCATCAGCTACGCGTTTACCGGCACCTACGAGAACCAACTACGGGCGGAAAAGACGTTGTCCGTTGTCGTGCCGCTTTCGTTGATCATCATTTTCCTTATCCTGTACTTTCAGTTTAGGAGCGTATCGACTTCCCTGATGGTCTTTACGGGTATTGCCGTGGCCTTCGCCGGAGGATTTTTGATGATCTGGTTTTATGGGCAGGACTGGTTCTTGAATTTTAGCATCTTCGGCGAAAATCTGCGTGATCTCTTTCAGGTGCATCCCATTAACCTGAGCGTGGCCGTTTGGGTCGGCTTTATCGCGCTTTTCGGGATTGCGACCGATGACGGGGTGGTGATGGCGACCTATCTGACCCAGACCTTTGCCCGAAATAGTCCCGATAGCCCACAGGGTATTCGCGATTCTGTTGTAGAGGCGGGACAAAAGCGAATCCGACCTTGTTTAATGACTACGGCGACTACTATTTTGGCCCTGCTGCCAATTCTGACTTCCACCGGTCGCGGCAGCGATATCATGATTCCGATGGCCATCCCCAGTTTCGGGGGAATGCTCATCGCGCTTATTACCCTTTTTGTGGTACCCGTGCTTTATGGATGGAGGAAGGAAGTCGAACTTAAAAAAGGAAACCCATGAAAGGAATAGCAACAATGGTATCGCTGCTTCTTGTTGGAGTATTTGTCCAAGGACAACAGTTGCAATCCTACATCCAGCAAGCTCAGGATAACAACCCCGATATCCGGGCGTATGAGCTACGCCATGAGATTGCCGAGGAAAAAGTGAACGAAGCCAATTGGCTGCCCAACACCGAATTCGGTGCGGCCATTTTTGCCAGCGAGCCGGAGACCCGGACGGGACCGCAGGAAGCGAAGTTTTCCGCCACACAGATGCTGCCCTGGTTCGGGACGGTCTCGGCGCGGGAGAATTATGCACGGGCAACGGCCGATACGGAATATTTGGAATATCGTATCGCCAAACGCAAACTGGCCTTGAACGTGGCACAATCCTACTACGCCCTTTACACGCTCAAGGCGAAGCAAAATGTATTGGCCGACAACATTGATCTGTTGGATACCTATGAACGGCTTGCGCTGACCGCGGTAGAAGTAAACAATGCCAGCGCCGTTGACGTACTGCGATTGCAGATTCGTCAAAATGAAATGAAGCAGCAGAAAGCGGTGCTTCAAGAGCAGTATTTGGCAGAACAGGCAAATTTTAACGGGCTGCTGAACCAAGACTGGCGGTCTTTCATCGAAGTACTGCCTCAAATCGATATCCCAATATCAGACCCCGTGATTACCGACAGCCTTCAGCTCAATCCCGAGTTGACCCGTTTTGACAAACTGTACGAGTCGGTCGCCCGGGCAGAATTGCTCAACCGAAAAGAGAGCGCCCCGATGCTCGGCTTCGGATTGGATTATGTGCCCGTTCAGGAACGATCGGACATGATGCCGGATGATAACGGCAAGGACATCTTGATGCCCATGGTCTCTATCAGCATCCCCATTTTCAACAACCAATACAAGTCCCGCACCAAACAGAACGAACTGCGGCAGAGCGAGATCGAATCCCAAAAACAGGAGCGGTTGAACGTGCTACGATCCGCTTTGGCAAAAGCAAAATCCGAACGCAATGCGGCACGCATCGAGTTCAATACGCGGGAACAGAACATCCAACAGGCCAAAAATGCTGAAGAAATCCTACTTAAAAATTATGAGACCGGCACCATCGATTTTGACGACGTGCTCGATCTACAGGAATTGCAGTTGAAATTCCAACTGGAACAAGTTGAATCCATAAAAAAATACTATGTGGAATCCGCAGTCATTAATTATTTGACCAATTAACCTAGCAAAAAACTAAGCGATGAGCCAAATAGTATTGCCAAATACAGAATTGAAAGCGGTCTGTCCGCCTGATTTATATTTTAAACTTAAAAACCATAAAAAATGAAAACTAGAACGATGACATTCGCAGCGGCACTGACCCTTGCCCTAGCGGTAGGCTGCAAAGAGAACAAGACCAAAAAGAACGTAGGGATAGATACCCCGAAAGAGGTTGAACAGCAGAAGACGGAGACCTCCGATATTGCGGACCAGGGTTTTGTTGACGGTATGACGGGCAAAGTATGGCACAATTACCTGCAATTAAAAATGGCCTTGGTCAACAGTGATAGCGATGCGGCACAAAAAGCTGCGGGCGACATGGCCGAAAGCTTTGATCAAGAACGCGCGGATATGAAATCGCTGGCGCAGCAAATCGCGGATTCAGATGGACTTGAAGAGCAGCGGCAACTGTTTTCCGAGTTTGGGGAGAAGGTCGAGGACCTATTTACCGAAGCCTTGAGCGAAGGCACCATTTACAAGCAGTATTGCCCGATGGCCTTTGATAACGAGGGGGCCTACTGGTTTTCCGATGTGTCCGAAATTCGCAATCCCTATTTCGGGGATCGGATGCTGAAATGCGGTTCGGTAAAGGAAGAGATCAAGGGGTAGCGGATAGTGCGCAGGCGCCATGGTCTTGGTTCCCCAGGGCTCATGGGAACCCGGCGGGAACAGGGACGGAAAGAGCAGGGAATGAAGATGGATGCGCTCTCGGGAATATCCGAAAATCGATTCAATTTTTTAAAAGCACCGTGAACATTGGGCTGTTCTTGTCCCCTGCTCCTTTCGCCATTTAGTCGGATTCAACGGATTCTAAGGATGAAATACCGATAGTCCGGTTTCAGAAAATAACTGTAGATCCTCAAAAAAACAGTACAATGAACGACTTTTTAAAACAATGGGGCGAAGCGGCCTATACGACCAGCGGCTTCTTCTGGATGGCCCTTTGGGCCTTTGCCCTGGGCTATATTATCAGCAGTATGATCCAGGTGTTCGTTACCGAAAAACGAATGCAGCGGACAATGGGGGGCAAGGAAAGCCGTGGGGTACTTCTAGGTACATTTTTCGGCTTTATTAGCAGTTCATGCAGCTTTGCGGCGCTGGCCTCGGCAAAATCCATTTTCAAAAAAGGGGCCAGTTTTGTATCCTCCATCGCTTTTTTGTTGGCTTCTACCAACTTGGTCATCGAACTGGGGATTATCATTTCCATCTTTTTGGGCTGGCAGTTCGTGGTCGGCGAATATGTGGGCGGAATTCTTCTAATTCTTATTTGCTGGATGCTCATCCGCCTCATCAACCCCAAAAAATTGATCGACAAAGCCCGTAAAAATCTGGAGCAGGAAGACAGTGAAGATGGGATGGATGCTTCGAAGGATTGGAAAAAGCAGATCAAAAAGGAGAATAGCTGGGCCAAGGTGGCCAAAAAATACAAGATGGAATGGCAGATGGTCTGGAAGGATGTGACCGTGGGCTTCACTATTGCCGGGATCGTGGCCGTCTTTGTTCCGGATGCTTTTTTTGAGACCCTCTTCATCAATAGTGGCCAGGGCAATACCGACTTCAGCTTTTTGGAAATCCTGGAGCATATTTTAGTGGGACCGGTAGCCGCTTTTTTGACGTTCATCGGATCGATGGGCAATATTCCCCTTGCGGCACTACTTTTCGGCAAAGGCGTTAGTTTTGCCGGGGTAATGGCCTTTATTTTTAGCGATTTGGTCGTTTTTCCCGTATTGAGGATCAATGCCAAGTACTACGGATGGAAAATGTCGTTCTTTATCCTGTTTCTGTTGTTTACGGCCTTGATCGGTACGTCTTTGGTCTTGCATTATAGTTTCGATCTATTTGGGATAATTCCCGATCCCTCGCAGGCCAAAATCCAAGATAGCGAGTTCTTTAAGTTAGATTATACGTTTTACCTCAACATCGCCTTCTTGGCCATTTCGGGATACTTGGTCTATCTTGGCTTTTTCAAGAAAAAGGATGTCGAACATTCCATGAGCGAGATGGCACCGAAAAGTCCCCTACTGGAGAATATCTTAAAGTATGCGGCCTTTATTTGCTATGTTTGGCTCACTGGTGGATTGATCGTGAAATTTTTTATTAATTAAATCAGAAACTGTGAAACATACCTATCATATACACGGAATGACTTGTGACGGCTGCCGGAACCACGTCGAGCAAACGCTCAAGGCGGTGAACGGCGTAACCGATGCAATGGTCGATTTACAAAAAGAGGAGGCGGTTATCGAAATGGGGCGTCACGTCGAATTGGAGGCGTTTCAGAAAGCCTTGCAAGCCGATGGAGGCAACTATAGCATTCATTTGCCCGGCGAGCAAGACGGCCACCCCAAGCAAGAAAAGCCAAAACCGAAAGGAAACGGTACGGGAACCTTTTATTGCCCTATGCACTGTGAGGGGGACAAAACTTATGACAGTCCAGGTGACTGTCCCGTATGCGGAATGGATCTGGTGGAAGAACAAAGTCTGTCCACCAACTCAACATCTGAAAAATGGACCTGCCCGATGCACCCCGAGGTAGTGGAGGACGGGCCCGGCGACTGCCCCATTTGCGGAATGGACTTGGTGCCGATGGAACCTGATCTCTCGGTGGAAGAAAAAACCTATCGAAAGCTGCTGAACAAATTCTGGATCGCACTGGCATTCACCTTCCCTATTTTCATCATTGCGATGAGCGAAATGCTGCCCAACAATCCGATTTACGGGTGGATGGACCAAAAATATTGGAATTGGATCCAGTTCGCCCTTTCGCTGCCCGTGGTGTTCTACGCCACCTGGATGTTCTTTGAGCGCGCCTACCGGAGTATCAAGACCTGGAACCTGAACATGTTTACGCTCATCGGTATCGGTGCGGGCGTAGCCTGGATTTTTAGCGTGTTCGGGATGTTCTTTCCCGATTTTTTTCCGCCGCAGTTCAAAACTGAATTCGGAACGGTACACGTCTATTTTGAAGCGGCTACCGTTATCTTGACCCTAGTGCTGCTGGGGCAGGTATTGGAGGCCAGGGCGCACAGCAAAACCAATTCAGCGGTAAAGGAGCTGTTGAAACTCGCACCCAATAAAGCGGTCAAGCTAGTTGACGGCGAAGAAGTTGAGGTCCGTATCGATGACATTGAAATCGGCGACATCCTCAGGGTAAAGCCGGGGGATAAGATTCCTGTAGATGGGGTTATCGAAGAAGGAAACAGTGCCATAGACGAGGCCATGATTACCGGAGAGCCCATCCCCGTAAGTAAAGGCGAAGGCGACAAAGTGAGCAGCGGGACCATTAACGGCAACCGATCCTTTTTGATGAAAGCCGAAAAAGTGGGAAGCGATACCTTGCTTTCCCAAATCATTACCATGGTCAATGAGGCCAGCCGGAGTCGTGCGCCTATCCAGAATCTGGCCGATACCGTTTCGGCCTACTTCGTGCCGATTGTGGTTATTATCGCGGTGATAACATTTGCGGTCTGGGCCCTATGGGGGCCGGAACCCGCTTACGTATATGCGCTTGTCAATGCCATTGCGGTACTAATTATCGCTTGCCCCTGTGCGTTGGGCCTTGCCACCCCCATGTCCGTCATGGTAGGGGTGGGCAAAGGGGCGCAAAACGGAGTGCTTATCAAAAACGCGGAGGCCCTGGAAAAAATGGACAAGGTAAATTCCCTTATCGTCGATAAGACCGGAACCATCACCGAAGGAAAACCCACGGTGGAGAGAGTAGGGGCGTTCGGCGAGGCTATTTCCGAAGAGAAGGTGTTACAGTTCATCGTGGCCCTGAACAGCAATAGCGAGCATCCACTGGCCGAAGCCACGGTAGCGTACGGAAGGGAAAAGAACGTCAAAGCGCAGAAAGCGGACAACTTCAATGCCGTAACGGGTAAAGGGGTGGAAGGTTCCGTGAGTGGGAAGCAGTTGGCCTTGGGCAATCCAAAGATGATGCAATATGCCAAAACTGAAATTTCCGAGGCGAAAGCAAATGAAGCAAAGGAATACCAAATGCAGGGCAAAACGGTTTCCTACCTGTCCGTCGATAGAGAGCTCGTGGGCTATGTCGTCATCGGCGACAAAATCAAAGCGACCAGTGCCAGGGCTATCAAGGAACTGCAGGATATGGGTATCGACGTCACTATGCTTACGGGTGATAACCACGATACCGCTCAAGCGGTGGCAGGCGAACTCGACCTGGCCGATTTTAAGGCGAGTATGCTGCCGGAAGACAAGCTCAAAGAGGTAGAACGCCTACAATCTGAAGGCAAATCCGTGGCCATGGCAGGTGATGGTATCAACGATGCCCCGGCCTTGGCGAAAAGCGATGTGGGCATTGCCATGGGCACCGGTACCGATGTCGCCATCGAAAGTGCAGCCATAACCCTCGTAAAGGGCGATCTGCACGGTATCGTAAAAGCGCGGAACCTAAGCGATGCCGTAATGCTCAACATAAAACAGAACCTGTTCTTTGCGCTTATCTACAACACATTGGGCGTTCCCATTGCGGCTGGGGTTCTCTATCCTTTTTTCGGAATTTTACTTTCGCCCATGATCGCGGCCTTGGCAATGAGTTTTAGCTCGGTTTCCGTGATAGCCAATGCCTTGCGATTGCGTTCTAAAAAAATCGATAGCTAATAAACATTGAAAATTGAGACTTATGGATTCAAATAAAAAACAAAAAACAGGAAAAAAGCGAAACCAATACACGGTATTCATGGCCATGCTTGGGGCATCTTTCGTCGCCATGTACATCACCATGTATTTGAATACTTATCAATGGGATCACGTATATTTTAGTCTCACCCGCTTTTATATGACCTGTCTGGGCATTTCGGCTATGGCGGTTATTATGCTGACGGCAATGTTGAAGATGTACGGGAACCAAGCAAAGAATATAGCAATTTATTTGGGTAGTTTGGTATTGTTCGGGAGTGCTACCTATTTGGTAAGGGCACAAAAACCCGTAGATGATGTCACTTGGATGAAAGCCATGATTCCCCATCATTCCATTGCCATCTTGACCAGCAGCCGGGCCGACATTCAAGACCCGGAAGCAAAAAAGCTGGCCGAAGAGATTATCGAGGCCCAAGCCCGGGAAATCGCCCAAATGAAAAAGATTATCTACCGTCTTGAAAACGACGAAAAATAAGGTTATGAAGAAGACTACACTATTAATCGCTTTGGCAGCTGCCGTCGGACTTTTGGTCGGATGGCTGCTTTTTGGCAATACCGATACGGACGGAGCTGTCGTGAAAGACGCCTCCGGTATGGCGGACGACCATGACCATGCCGCTGAAGAGGATGCCCAAATGTGGACCTGCTCCATGCACCCCCAGATCATGCAGCCTGAACCGGGGGACTGTCCCATTTGTGGGATGGACTTGATTCCTGCCGAGACCGGGGCCGACGGCCTAGACGTCGACGAGTTTGCGATGACCGATAACGCTATGGCCCTCGCCAATATCCGAACCACTACGGTCAATAGCGGAACGAGGGATGAAGACGGCTTTGTCGCCCTGTCGGGAAGAATCACCGAAAACGATGAGGCGAATACGGTGCAGGCCAGCTATTTCGACGGCCGCATCGAGCAGTTAAAGGTAACCTATAAAGGGCAGCAGGTAAAACGCGGGCAGTTATTGGCCACTATATATTCCCCGAATCTTGTGGCCGCCCAGCAAGAATTGCTCACCGCGGCGGCACTAAAGGAGTCGCAACCCGGGCTTTACCAAGCGGTCCGTAACAAACTCAAAAACTGGAAACTCTCCGATAAACAGATCGACCAGATCGAACAGAGCGGAAAGGTAAAGGAAAATTTTCCGATCTATGCTACCGTTTCCGGTACGGTAACGGAGGTAATGGCCGCCCGCGGAGATTATGTGCAGGCCGGGCAGCCCATCGCCAGATTGAGTAATTTAAGCACGGTTTGGGCCGATTTCGATGCCTATGAAGGCCAGTTGAACCAATTTAAGGTGGGACAGGACATCATGATTACCAGTAACGCCTATCCCAATCAGGAATTCGATGCGCGTATCTCATTTATCGACCCTGTGCTCGATACCCAGACCCGTACGGTCACGGTGAGGGCAACCCTAAACAACAATGAGGGATTGTTAAAGCCGGGGATGTTCGTGAAGGGTAAGATTGCCACCGGCAGCTCCGACGAGAATGGACAGCTTACGGTGCCCTCCAGTGCCGTGATGTGGACGGGCGAGCGTTCACTCGTATATGTGAAGTCGCAGCCCGATGAACCGGTATTCGAAATGCGGGAGGTACAGCTGGGCAACCGTAGCGGCGACCGATTTATCATTGTAGGGGGACTCGAAGGCGGGGAGGAAATTGTGACCAACGGCACGTTTACCGTGGATGCCGCTGCACAATTGCAGGGAAAGAAATCGATGATGAACCAAGGGCAGGCGAGCGGCAATGACGATACCGAGAAACAAGATTCGGAAAAGATGTCTCCTACGGCGATGGAAATGGAACTTCCCCCAGCTTTTCAAGAGAAACTTATTACCGCAATGCCCGCTTACCTTGAACTCAAGGACGCCTTGGTAGCCGGGGACCCCAATGCGGCCTCGACCCATGCGAAAACGGCTGCTGAAAAAACAAAAGCCATAGCCCAAGATGGTTTGGGTCCCATGCTCGAATCCCATCTGCAAAAAAGCATCGAAATGCTCGATGCTATTGGAACCAATGAAAATCTGGAAAACCAACGCTCCCATTTTGTCCTACTCAACGAGAACTGGGTGGCGTTGGCCGTCAACTTAGATAATGTGGATGAAATCCTTTTCGTTCAAAAATGTCCGATGGCCGATAACGACCAAGGCGCTTCTTGGCTGAGCAAACAAAAGGAAATCCGGAATCCCTATTACGGAGATGCGATGCTGACCTGTGGAAGCATAATCGATTCTATCCAATAGTAAAATTGCAAGGCTGGCCCTATCGAACGCAGGGGCATTGCTTTTTTTTCATCACAGGTCGGCGTAATCCTAAAGGTATCCACAAATTCAGGGCAGCACCAAATTAGTTGGTGTGGAAGTCGATTTTTCGCCCTAGAATCCGTCGCAGAACAGGGTTTTGAGTGCGAAGTCCGAATTTCCCGCTTGAAGATAATCCTTAGCGGTCTGGTGCAGTTTCAAGGTTTTTGCATCCCCTGCGGGCATTGTAAGGATTTCCGAAATCCCTGATGTTTGTTTGAAACTGTGGAGGTCCTCTTCAGAGGGAATCCCTTCCGCATTGCCGAGCCTGCCGATATCGTTTGCGGATAGGATATCCGTTGTAAACACATGTTTGGGAAGGGTATCGACACCAATCCCGGTCGTTCGGACGGGCTTGGGGATTTCAAAGAGCGATTCCCCGGTAACCCGGGTGTACCAGTTGCCTCCCAATCGGGCCACGGCATCCAGTTTTTTGGTATCCAACCGGTGGTTTTCGTCGAGGTAAGCCCCGTTGATCTGGACCATCACCACCCTTGCAATAATCAGGTTGCCCGCCCCGCCTTCGGATCCCAGTTCGATGATATTGTCGATTACACATTCGAAGGAAACCGGTGATTCCTTGACCCGGGGCGGCCTTACTTTAATGGAATCTACGGGGGTCAATCCCGATTTGATAAACTCGTTCACGCCTTTGTCATATTCCGTACTTGCCAACGACATTTGTTCGACCATGGGGTAATTGACCGTATTGATGACCACTTCCTTTACTTCCCGCACGTTTTCAAGAGTATGCTTGATGGTGTTGTTCCGCACGCGCCGGGCCGGGGAAAAGATTAAGATCGGGGGATTGGCACTGAATACGTTAAAAAAACTAAAGGGACTCAGGTTGACCGACCCTTTCGCGTCAATGGTACTGGCGAAGGCTATCGGCCTTGGCGCAATGGCCGTTACAAGAATCTGATGGAGTTCGGGGGTGCCGATCGAATTGACATCTATCGAGGTGGTTTTTTCCATAACAATCAATCTACAACGGGTAATATCTGCGCCTTCACTTCTCCGAACCCGACCCGGATGCCGTTTTTTAGGCAATAACCTCTCATAGTAACCGTGTCATAATCCTCAAGAAATGTCCTTTTTTCCCCGTTGGACAGCGTGATAGGTTTTTTCCCGCCCCAGGCCAATTCCAGCATAGATCCGTACGAATTGGGGTTCTTTCCACTAATTGTGCCCGATGCGAGAATGTCCCCGACATTTACGTTACAGCCATTACAGGTATGATGGGCCAGTTGCTGGGCCATGTTCCAATACATGTATTTGAAATTGGACCTGCTCAACATGTTTTCTTCCCCGTGCCTCGGACGCAGTCCCACTTCCAAGTTGATGTCGTAATTTTTTGCACCGTAATAGTTAAGATAGGGCAGGACTTCGGGGTCTTGTTCGGGTCCTGCCACCTTAAATGGTTCCAAAGCCTCTAGCGTAACAACCCAAGGCGAAATCGAGGAGGCGAAACTTTTTCCCAAAAAAGGTCCCAATGGCACATATTCCCATTTTTGGATATCCCTGGCGGACCAGTCGTTAAATAGCACCTTGCCGAAAATATGATTTTCCGCATCCGAGGTCGTTATGGATTCGCCAACTTGGGTTTTCTTACCGATAATAAAGCCCATCTCCAGTTCAAAATCCAACCGGGAGGAGGGTCGATATACCGGTGTATCGGCATCGGGGGGCAAAATCTGGCCCTTGGGCCTTACTATGTTCCGGCCGCTGACCATAATGGACGAAGCCCTACCGTGATACCCGACGGGCAGGTGTTTCCAGTTGGGCAAAAGCGCATTTTCAGGATCCCTGAACATTTTCCCCACGTTGGTGGCATGTTCTATGCTGGAGTAGAAATCAGTATAGTCGCCGATGCGGACGGGCAGGTGCATTTCGACTTCGGACTGCGGCACTAACACCCTGTTGTCCTCCTTTAACGGGGAAGTGTCGTCGGAAAGTAAATCCTGCACCTTTAATCGGAGCGTATTGGTGACCGGTTTGCCCAGACTGATAAAGTCGTTCAGCTGATCGCTGAGAAAGACCTGTTTGTCCAGGTCAATATCATCGAAATATCCGAGATTCGCAACAGCGTATAGATCTACTACTTGGTCACCGATCGCGATGCCCAGCTTTTTGGCTCCACTTCCCACAGAGAAAATCCCAAAGGGAAGGTTGTGAATACTGAAATCAGAATTATTGGGTATTTCCACCCATGAAGTTAATCGTTTATCCATAAAATTATTTTAAATGCTTGTGGGCCTAATTACACAATTGGCAAATAAGACATAAGACGCGGGGATCTGACGTAAGATTTTTGATTTTTCAATAAAATGGGCTCTTTTTTCAAGCTCTTTCGTCCTAATTCGTAAGTCTTAAGTCCTGACTTTAGTACAGTGCGCTCTAGCTTCTAAACAAAAATTTGGTCCAAGCGATTGGCAGCTGAGCCGAACGGTTTTCACCTACTGCATACTGCAACTGCCAACTAATGGCACTGTTCCATGAGATGAATATAGTTCATTAGTTTAATAGGGTACCTTAGCCTATAGTGGGTTAGTCTATAACGTTCCCCTGTTGGCCTGTTCCCGTTCGATAGCCTCGAACAGCGCCTTAAAATTCCCTACGCCGAAGGACTGCGCTCCCTTGCGTTGGATCACTTCGAAAAACATCGTGGGCCTATCCACTATGGTCTTGGTAAAAATTTGCAACAGATAGCCTTCTTCGTCCCGGTCGATCAAGATACCATGTTTTTTTAAGACCTCGACATCCTCATCGATTTGGCCTACCCGCTGCAAAAGGTCGTCGTAATAGGTTTCTGGAACGTATAAAAATTCCACGCCCCTTTCGCGCATTTGGGAAACGGTGGCGATTATATCGTCCGTGGCCACTGCGATATGCTGCACCCCGGGACCGTTGTTGAACTCCAGATACTCCTCGATCTGGGATTTCTTTTTCCCTTCTGCGGGCTCGTTGATGGGGAATTTGACCCTCCCGTTGCCGTTGCTCATCACCTTGCTCATCAAGGCGGTATAGTCCGTAGAAATATCCTCGTCGGTAAAGGAGATGATTTGGGCAAATCCCATCACTTTGCCATAAAATTCACACCATTCCTTCATTTCGTTCCAGCCGACATTGCCGACGATGTGGTCCACAAATTTCAATCCCACCGGCTCCGGGTTGTAATGGGATTCCCATTTTCTATAGCCCGGAAGAAAGGCTCCGTTATAATTATTGCGCTCCACAAAAATATGCACCGTCTTCCCGTAGGTATAGATGCCCGAGCGAACCACGTGGCCGTGTTCATCCTCTTCCCTGGTGGGTTCCATATAGGGTTTAGCCCCTCGTTTGACAGTTTCCTCAAAGGCCGCCTTGGCATCATCGACCCAGAGCGCCACTACCTTTACGCCGTCTCCGTGGGTGTTGATATGGGCATTGATCGGTCCGTCTTTCTTCAGGGGAGTGGTCAAGACCATGCGTATTTTGCCCTGTTTTAGGACGTAGGAGGCCCTGTCCTTTATTCCTGTTTCCAAACCTGCATAGGCCTCGGATTGAAAGCCTAATGCCGTTTTGTAGAAATGGGCCGTCTGCTTGGCATTGCCCACATACAATTCGATATAATCCGTTCCCTTCAAGGGCAGAAAATCTTCCGCCTCTTCGAATATTTTTTTCGTTCCGTATTCGGTATTCCGTAAATCCGTTAGATTTTTAATGTCTTCCATAGCTTGAATGCTTTAATTGTCAGTGATTTTCGTCCAACCAGGAGGTGTGATAATCCCCTGTATCGATGTTCAGGGCTTCCTCCGTCACCATCAGCGGCTTAAAGGTATCGACCATGACGGCCAGCTCCTCCGTTTCCGTTTTCCCGATGCTTCGTTCCATGGCTCCCGGATGCGGGCCGTGGGGAATTCCGGCCGGGTGCAGGGTAATCTGGCCGACCTCGATGTGGTTTCGGCTCATAAAATCGCCATCCACATAGTACAGCACCTCGTCGGAATCGATATTGCTATGATTGTAGGGTGCGGGGATGGATTGCGGATGGTAATCGTAAAGCCTGGGTACAAACGAACAGATAACAAAGGCACCGGTTTCAAAGGTCTGATGTACCGGGGGCGGTTGGTGGATCCGGCCGGTTATCGGTTCAAAATCATGGATGGATAATTTATAGGGATAGTTATAGCCGTCCCACCCTACCACGCTGAAGGGGTGATAGGCGTACAGGTATTCGTGGATCATATCCTGTTTTTTTACCTTCAGAAGGAAGTCCCCCTTATCCGAAAAAGTCTCCAGTTCGCTAGGGGGATGCATGTCCCGCTCGCAGTAAGGGGAGTTTTCCAGATGTTGTCCGAACCAGTTGCGATAGCGTTTCGGGGTGTAAACCGGACGTTTTGATTCCACGATAAACAGACGATTATCTTGAGAGTCGAAATCCACTTGATAGATCATCCCCCTGGGAATGACGAGATAGTCCCCGTACCCAAAATCGATGTTCCCCAAGAAGGTTCTCAATTTTCCGGAACCGCGATGCACGAACAACACCTCGTCGGAATCCGTATTCTTATAAAAATAGTCCCGCAACGACTTTTCGGGCGCTGCCAAGGCGATATGACAGTCGTTGTTGGCCAATATGATCTTTCTGCTTTCCAGATAATCGTCCGTAGGGGCGATATCAAAACCCTTAAGGCTCATGGCCCTCATATTTTTTTCCAATGCGATTTTCGGGGCGACACTGTACGAATCCCGAATTTCCTTGACTTGGGTCGGGCGGTGGGTATGGTACAACAGCGATGACATCCCGTCAAAACCGATGGTCCCGAACAGTTCCTCATAATAGAACTTCCCGGAGTCGCTCTTGAAGATGGTATGTCTTTTCTTGGGAATTTTCCCTAAGGTGTGATATCTAGGCATAGGAATATATTTTTTGGATTGCCGAAACCAAGGCGGTATTCGCCTCGCGGGTGCCGATGGTAATACGAACCCCCTTCGGCGCCCCGAATTTGCTGCAGGGACGGACCATAATCCCTTCTTCCAACATTTTGGCGGTAAAATCGTCCGCGCCCGTTTCCGCTGCGATAAAAATAAAATTGGTCTGGCTGGGCCAATAGGTCAGGTCCAGTTTATCGAATTCGGCGTACAGGTATTTTTTTTCCGACCGGACCACGTCCAATGTCTTTTTCAGATGTTCGGTGTCCCGTAAGGCATGGATGCCGGCGACCATGGAAAGCGTGTTGATAATAAACGGTCTTTTCGTATTTTCTAGATAGGATATGATTTGGGGCGTGGAGATGCCGTATCCCAGTCGTATCCCGGCCAGTCCGTAGGCTTTGGAAAAACTATGTACGCCGATTACGTTTTTACGCGCCTTGATGTAATCGAAGGCCCTAGGATAATCCGGGGCATCGGCGAAATGGAAATACACTTCGTCATATACCACAAGTACATCTTCCGGTAAATTGTGGATTAGGTAATCGATACGTTCCTTCCCGGTGTACGTGCCGGTCGGATTATTGGGATTTGTGATAAAGACAAGCCTGGTCCTTTCGGTTACGGCCTGTAATATGGCCTGGACGTCAAGCGTATAATCCTCGGGATTCAAGGGGACGTTTACCACCTTGCTTCCCTCGTTTTCGATCATGCTCTCATAGGCCACAAAGGTGGGGTGGCTGATAATGCATTCCAATCCGGGGCTCAAAAAGCCCCTGCATATCAACTCCAAGGTCTCGATACCACTATTTGCGGTGATTATATTTTCTGGGATCAGGTGGGGACGGGTAGCTACAATGCTCCGCTTCAATTCACTGTCGTCCCGGAACTTGTATTCATGGATGGTATCAAGATGGTCTATAATGGCCCGTTGCGCCAAGGGGGAGGGGCCCAACGCATTTTCGTTGGACGAAAGTTTCCATACCCTGTCCACGTTGCTATCGGATAGAATCTCCTCCCTGGTGATGCCGCCAGCATAGTCCTTTTTTCTAATGTACGGCTTAAAAATCGTTTTCCTATTCATTAATATAAAGGTAAACAATTGTAATCCGGAAACCCCTATTTTCGCTATCTACAGGATTATGTTTAGTATTTTTCACTAGTGAACAGTATTTTGATGTTGTAAAAACCTATTTTTAAAGGTAAATTTCAGGTATTGCAATTAATTTTACTATGAAGAACAACTTGGATAAGGTGGACATCAGGATTTTGGAGCTGTTACAAGAAAATTCCAAGATGACCGCCAAGGAACTCAGTGGGCGTTTGAATCTTTCCCAGACCCCCATTTTCGAGAGAATAAAAAAACTCGAACGGGAAGGCTACATTAAAAACTATATGGCCGAATTGAACGAACGCCGATTGGGTTTAAAGCAGATCGTTTTTATAGGGGTGACGCTAAAGGGCCATACCCGCAGTTATTTGGAAAAATTCGTAGAAAAGGTCAGGGAATTCCCCGAGGTCTTGGAATGCTACCAGGTGGCGGGAAATTATGATTTTATGCTCAAAGTGATTTTAGAGGATATCGAGGCCTATCAGGTATTCGTCGAGACCAAGCTGTCCCTGATTTCAGAATTGGGCAATGTCAACAGTTATATCGCCATTAAAAAAGGGAAGCAGACCCATAAGCTCGACTTGGGATTTTTGAGGAGTAGGCTGTAGTCGTTAGACGTTAGTCTTTCGTCTTTAATTTGTGGTCGTTGAACTGCGGTCCGTGCCGGTCACCATCGAGTTGCGAACCATCATCCCCCTAAACCCTCCTTTCTTCCGCCATCCGTCACCCATCATTCGTCATCAACCATCGGTCACCGGTCTGCCGTCATACATCTTCTATCGACTCCATCAAACCCATAACCCCGTCCCTCTTCCCACTACATATCAAATTCCCCATATTTCATATCAAATTCCGATTTCCGCTCTGTTAAGTGCCTTTCTTTACATCGTAATTAAAAAGGCAGGGCGGCGAAAGCGAGGGTCAGTCTTACTATCTTCTTGGAACATCCTTTTGGTTTTTGTTCTCATTTTGTGATGTAATTTTTGAATTAGCACGAATCACTTTCCTGCCTGCCTTTCTTTTCGACACACGTTCAAAATATTCCGCTCAAACAAAATCACACTCTATGCGAAAAAAATACCATTGGATATGTTGGATGCTAACCATTTTTGGGGTATTCACGGTAACGGCACAGGAAAAAACAATAACGGGAACCGTCACGGACCCGAACAATGCCCCCTTGCCCGGGGTCAATATTTTGGTGCGCGGTACTACCACGGGCACCCAGACCGATTTTGATGGCAACTACGCCATACAGGCGGCGGAAGGCCAAACCTTATCCTTTTCGTATATCGGGTATGCGACGGAGACCAGGAACGTCGGCAACTCCGTCACCATAGACCTGCAAATGGCAGAAGATGCACAGGCACTCGATGAGGTGGTCGTTACCGCCTTGGGCATTTCACGGGAAAAGAAATCCCTGGGATACGCCACTACCGAACTCGGAGGGGGTGAAGTGGACGTGCCCGGTGAACGGAACGTCATCACTTCCCTGTCGGGCAAGGCCGCCGGGGTGAACATTACCCGTACCAATAACCTCGGAGGTTCTACCAACATCGTAATTAGAGGGGTCACCTCCATCAATGGGAATAACCAGGCGCTCTTTGTCGTTGACGGGGTGCCGATCAACAACAGTCCAGGGAACCTCACGGTATCCTATGGCAATGGCGATGACCAAGTGGGTACCGGCAGGGGCGGCTACGACTACGGCAACCCCGCCGCCGATATCGACCCCTCCACGATCGAATCGGTCAATATCCTTAAAGGGGCAGCGGCGACCGCACTATACGGAACTCGGGCCTCGAACGGAGCCGTTATCATCACCACCAAAAAGGGGGGCAAGGGGAAGTTGGGCATCACCTTAAACTCCGGGATAACCGTTGGAAAATATGATAAGGATACGTTTATAGAATACCAGAAACAGTACGGACAGAGCTACTTTGGCGCCTTGACCACGGGCAGCGGTAGCTTTACCGATGGGTTCCGGACCACCACCGACCTGGACGGCGATGGGGTTATCGACCCCTTGCCACGGTATAACGACGACGCCTCCTACGGACCGGTTTTTGATCCCAATCTACAGATTTTTCAGTGGGATGCCCTGGTAGAGGACCTGCCCACCTATCTACAACGGTCTCCATGGCTCGCCGGGGCGAACGACCCCTCTTATATCTTCCGTACCGCCTTTAGTACCAATAACAGCATATCTTTTGCGGGCAGTGGCGAAAAAACGGAATTCAGGGCTACATACAGTAACAACATCCAGCATGGGATTATGCCCAACAGCGAAATTGTAACCAATACGCTGGCCGCCAATGCCGGTTTGGAACTTTCCGAAAAGCTGCGGGTCTCCACCAGTGTAAATTACACGAATACCCGTGGTAAAGGCCGAAATGGAACGGGTTACGACGGTGCCAACGCACGCAACCTGATGACCAACTTTCGGCAATGGTGGGCTGTCAACGTCGATTTGGCCAAGCTCGAAAACGCCTACGACCTGACGGGCAGAAACGTTTCTTGGAACTGGTCCACCCCTGCGGCCCAAAACATCGAGTTTTGGGACACTCCTTATTGGACATTGTACCAAAACGCACCGGAGGACGAAAGGAACAGGATGTTCGGTAACATCAACTTCGATTACAAGGTTACGGACTGGCTTACGGCCAATCTCCGGGCCTCGGTCGATTATTTTGACGAGCTGAGGGAACAGCACATCGCTGTCGGCAGTGTGGGCATTCCATCGTTTTCTACTTTCAACCGAAGCTTTAGCGAATATAATTACGACGCCAACCTGACCTTCGACAAAAACTTTGGTGAAGATTTTAGCCTTACCGCGTTATTGGGCATGAACATCAGAAGAACCGGTACCAAGATCATCTATGCCCAGACCAATGGGGGACTGATCGTACCGGATATCTACGCGATATCCAATTCCTTGAATCCGCCGAACCCGCCCCGGGAGGATTTTGAGAAGCTGGGGGTCGATGGGGTCTTCGGTTCCGTATCATTGGGATACAAAAACTTTTTGTACCTCGACCTTACGGGAAGACGTGACAAGGCCTCTACCTTGCCGATCGACAACAACACGTTCTTCTACCCTTCGGTATCGACCAGTTTTGTGTTTTCCAGTATCATGGACGCCGATTGGCTAACGCTCGGAAAGCTCCGTTTGAACTATGCCGAGGTAGGGAACTTTGGACGGGCGCAAGCCTTGGCCACCCCCGTACTGTTGAACGAAGACGGTGCCTTCGGAAGCACCAACCTTGCCACGCAAAGCTCCACCCTTAGAAATCCAGACCTAAAACCCGAGACCACCACCAGCTACGAGGCCGGGCTGGAGATGGCTTTTGTACGAAACCGTTTCGGACTTGACCTGGCATGGTACAAGACCAATTCGGTGGATCAGATCCTTGATGTGGCAGTCTCCACGTCAACCGGTTACAGCTTTAAGTTCGTCAATTCGGGAGAAATCGAAAATAGGGGATTGGAGGTATCGCTCTTCGGCTCCCCGATCCGGACGGAAGATTTTGAGTGGAAGATCCGGGCCAATTGGTCCAAGAACGAAAGTGAGGTACTTTCACTTTTTGAAGGGGTGGACAACTTCGAGGTATCTTCCTCCCAGACGGGTATTACGTTTAACGCTACCAAGGGTCGTCCCTACGGTACCTTACGGGGTAGCAATTATGTCTATCACGAGAACGGCCAACCCATTGTGGACCAAGAAAACGGGGCCTATCTCAAATCGGAACTGAACGAGGAAATCGGGGACACGAACCCTGATTGGATTGGTGGGATCACCAATACCATCGATTACAGATGCCTTTCATTCCGGTTTTTGATCGATGTCAGAAAAGGCGGGGATATTTATACGGTGGATCACTACTACGGATTCGGTACCGGGCTGTATCCCGAGACCGTTGGCACCAATCGGCTGGGCAATCCGATACGAAACGCCCTTGAAGACGGTGGGGGAATCGTATTTCCGGGCGTAGCACCGGACGGTACGCCCAATACCGTATTGGCCGATGTAAGTGACGCGGTGTTCTCCGGGGGACTCTTTGGCGACATGCCCCAAGCCCGTTTCGTTTACGATGGCTCCTACGTCAAACTCAGGGAAGTGGCGCTGACCTATAATTTCCCCACCGATTTCACCGATAGACTGGGGGTGGCAGGACTGTCACTGGCGCTCACAGGTAATAATCTTTGGATCATCGACAAGAATATCCCCTATAGCGATCCCGAAGCCGGTTTCAGTGCCGGTAATACCCAGGGCATACAGATAGGGGCCTATCCCACGACCAAAACCTACGGCCTGAACCTAAAAATGGAATTTTAAAAGGCTGGTTTTTCCAAACCACAACAGCAATGTAATGAATGAAAATTTCTTATATGAAAAATGCTAAAATAACAGTACTCCTTTTGCTTGGCCTAATGGGTTCGTGCGCCGATGATATGGCGCTTTCGAGCCTTAACGAAGATCCCAAGAATCCGATATCCGGGGTGCCCGACGAGTTGTTCTTCACCAACGCGCAACGAAACCTGGTCGATATCAATGCCACGATAGATATCAATTTCAACGTGTTTAGGTTCGTGGTGCAGTATGCCTCCTCACCGATTTATACCGAAGAGAGTCAGTACAACCTCCAGACCCGTACCATCCCCTCAAATTATTGGAGAACATTGTACAGGGATATTTTGGTGGATTTCAAGGCGGCCAGGGACGAGCTGAACACTGACGATTCGTATAATTTTTCCGATCGGATCCCAATTCGTGAAAATCGTCTGGCCATCATACAGCTTATGGAAATTTACACCTACGCCCAACTGGTCGATACTTTTGGTAACGTTCCGTATTCGGAAGCCCTGGACGGTGAAAATATTACCCCGGCCTACGACGATGCGGCAACGATTTATCAAGACCTTATTGCCAATCTCAATGAAGCGATAAGTGCTTTGGATGCCGATTTTGCGGGTTACGGGGGCGCCGATTTGATCTATGACGGGGACGTATCACAATGGATCAAGTTCGCAAATTCCCTTAAACTCAAATTGGCGATGACCTTGGCGGACGTAAATCCGGAACAGTCGCGGACGCTGGTCGAGGAAGCCGCACCCAACGTGTTCGAATCCAACAACGACAACGCGCTGCTGCCCTATTTGGCAGCACCGCCGAATACCAATCCACTTTGGGAAGATTTGGTGCAGAGTGGCAGGAGTGACTATTTCATGGCCGATACCTTTGTCGATGCGCTCAACCAACTCAATGACCCGCGAAGGGACGTTTTCTTCTCGAATCCGATAGATGGCGAATATGTGGGAGGGGAATATGCCGCCGGGGGCGACTTCGATACGACCTCGCACTTTGGGGATGCCTTTGTCGATCCCCAATTGCCAGGAAATATACTCGATTATTCGGAAGTCAACTTTTTGTTGGCCGATGCCGCCGCCAGGGGATATAATGTCGTGGGTACGCCCGAAGAGTTTTATAACATCGCCATCAGGGCATCCTTTGATTATTGGGAGCTACCGGAGGCAGATGCGACCGCCTATCTCGCGAATCCCGATGTGGCCTATGCCACGGCCGAAGGCGATTTCAGACAAAAGATCGGCACCCAGATGTGGATAGCCCTGTTCAACAGGGGTGCCGAAAGTTGGCTTCAATGGCGCCGGTTCGATTTCCCCGTGCTCAACGCCGCACCCCAGTTGACCTTGGATGACATCCCCGTAAGGTACACCTATCCGATAGACGAGCAAAGCCGGAACAACGCCAACAGGGAGGCCGCGGCATCGGCAATCGGAGGCGATAATCTCGATAACAAACTCTTTTGGGACGTGAATTAGAAATTTTTTGAAGACTATGGGGCAACTACGAACAGGGCCGTATTTTACGGTCCTTTTGGTATGATGGTATTAATATTTTAGGTTCTACCCTGAATTTTGTGGATAATTGGCGTATTACCGATGGAAAAAGGTCGAAAAGAGCAATGAATAAAGACGATTCCATTTTTCGGAACATCTGAAAAGACAAACCTATTACTAAAAGTACCTGTGTGTCCTTTATTGGTCTCAAAAAACAGTTAAAACTATGCACTTTAGTGCATTCCGATTTAGCTACTAAAAAATCTTTGGTCCAATCGGTCGGCGGTTGCTGCAGGCATTTTTTCGCTTACCGCTTACCGCGACTGCTTACTAATGGGCACTGTGCAATGAGATGAATTTCATTCATTGGTTAAAACCTATGGTACTTTAGTCCATAGTGGTTTAGTTTCTTTGTTCCTTCTTCCTTTCGTCTTTTAGTCAAAATAAAATAGCATCTGTTTTCACAGAAATAATGGTAGAACCCTATTTTATTTCCAAACTCCGATAATCAATCCCATAACGACATACGAGATTACCAGATAGCCGGCATTGATGGCAAAATGGGCGAAGGATTTTCTTTCGAAGAGATAGACGATGCCAAAGGCAGGGGCCAACCAGCCGAAACCGACGAGGAGTCCGCCGATAAGGCCCCATTGCCAGTCTTGGTAACCGCTGACAAAACCGGCGAGGGTATAGGCACTGACCAAGGCCAGAAGAAAGGAACCACCAAAAATTTTGGCCTTGTTGCCCGTTTGTAGAAAATCTACGTTCCTGCCTATAGCTTTTAGCCATTTATTTCCGAATAGGGTAGGGGAATACCAAATACCCCCTATAAAAAACATGGATAGTGCGGCCGTAAAAACCGCCCAGTGATTGATTGTAACATTTTCCATAAGAATTCGATAAAAGGTCTATCTGCTTTGAAATCCAAAAAAAATACGGAAACAGTGAGACGTAGGACGCAGGATGATGGATTGATGAAAATGACTGCCCGTTCCTTGAAGATTGATGAAATCTTGCGTCCTAGGTCCTACTGCATTGTAGTATCCAAAATAATTAAAAAGTAACGCCGATCTTAATGTAGTAAAATAATGACGGGTACAAGCATAAAGATAAAAAGAAAAGAAATGGGCTGTCGGACTTTGATACGTAATCCGTTACATATGATATGTACTACTTAGAAATTGATACGAAAGTCCCTACAGAAGATTTTTATCCCAGCAACATTAGAGCTCAGACTGTGTTTTTTGTAGTATTTTGTAGAAAATTACGCGTAATGAACCGAAAGAAAATGCTGATCGCCCTGTGGTTGTTTTTGGCCCTGGTCACAACTGCACAGTTGATCCTGACCGAAATTTACAAACCTGGGACGTTTAGTTTTTTCGATATCGTAGTTTCCCCTATCGGCAGTCTGGCAACGGGGATTCCCTTGTTATTTCTGGTGGTCATTCCATTTTTCGACTATACCGCAAAATATAGTAATCGCATCCGAATGGGCTATCTGGCGGCGTTCGCCTTCGTCTATACCACGGTCTATATCCTGATTCTGCTACTGATATTTACGATTGTCTATGGCGAATCTTTTGAGGATTATAAATCCGGTATCCTCAATTTTGGGGTTGGTAATTTTCATAATATGTTTAAAAATTATCTTTTTCAAGTTGCCATCCTTTACGCCTATGAGTATATCTCCAAACAGGCCGATCTTATTACCGCTAAAAAGGATTTAGAGATTGAATTGAACCAGTCCAAACTTCAAATACTGAGAAGCCAGTTACAGCCGCATTTTCTGTTCAATGCCTTGAACAGCGTGGTATCGGTTATCGACGAGAACAAACGGAAGGCCCAGGAGATGCTGGTCAGCCTTGGGGATATTTTAAGAACATCGTTGAACACCGATTTTAGGCAGTTGATACCCTTGTCAAAAGAGTTGGAATATCTTGAGAATTACCTGTCCATCGAAAAAATACGGTATGAGGGACAACTTCATTATCGGGTCGAAGTTGGCGAAGCGGCTTCCCGTCTTAAAGTGCCGAGCCTGATTTTGCAGCCCATCGTGGAGAATGCCATTAAGCACGGGTTCGTCGGTTTGCACAGACCTCTGCAAATAGTGGTCTCGGCAGATGCCCAAGATCGCACCATCATAGTTAAAAATAATGGGGCCGAGTTGACCGATAACAAGGGGAACTTCGGACTCCGCAATGTGAGGGAGCGACTCTCCATCTACTATCCGGGTCAGGAGCCTTTTCGTATTTATCAAGAAGGAAATTGGACAATCAATAAAATTAATCTAGGATGACAATACGCTCTGTAATTGCCATCGACGACGAAGGCCCCGCCTTGAGAAGGCTTTGCAAAATGGTTGGCGATCACCCTGAACTTCAGTTGGCGGCCTCTGCGAAAAATTCCGTGGTGGCCATCCGGGAAATTGAGAAACACAATCCGGATCTGCTGCTTTTGGATATCCAGTTGAAGGAAGCGACCGCATTTGATATTCTATCAAGCGTTAAAAAAACATATACCGGAAGAATAATCTTCATTACGGCTTACGACCAGTACGCCGTAAAGGCCTTTGAATATGAGGCCCTGGACTATTTGTTGAAACCCTACACGAAAGAGCGCTTTGAATCCGCAATTGCCCGCACAACCGCGAAAACGGAATCAGTCGATATCCATACGGTCATACGTTTACTGACGTCCCAAAAAAACGTTGGTCCACCTATGCTGATGATTCCCGAAGGCACAAAGAACTATTTTATCGGCAAGAACGAACTTCAGTATATTTATTCCGAAGGATATTACGCCAATTTTATCTTGCAAAAGGACAAGAAACTCATCCGTATTTCGCTGAAAAAACTGGAAGGCCTCCTGCCCTCGAGTTTTATAAGGATCAATAAATCCACAATTATCAACCAACTTCATATCAGGGAGTTGGCGAACAACCGCTCTTCAATCAAAATAATGATGTCGGATGGTAGCGATTTTCGGGTTTCGGATACCTATCTCAACAGCCTTCAGACCTTTTTAAAAAGGAATTCGGACGGTGGCGAGTAGATTCCTTAAGTCGTTCCATCTCATGACGAAGCGGATATTAGCGCTCAGTTTTTTGGGGATAGGTACACGGGAAATGGTCCGGAGAATCGGAAGGATTGCTCGGAACACATTCAATAGCTTTCTTCGATTACTTTTCGGGCCAGTTTCTCGCCCGCCGAAAGTCCGAATTCGCTTTTGGAGTCCTTAAACGGATTCGGGTCGGGCAGGCTTTTTTTGTCAATGCGATTGAAAAGGGCAGGATGTACGTAGTAATTTCTACAAACGCTAGGCGTATTGCCTAATTCGGCAGCGACCAATTTGATGACGATATTACTGAATTTTTTACGGCTGCCATTGTTGAGTTCTTCCAGGGCCAGCGGGTAGCATTCCACTGCCAACCGGTTCGCCGACCATGTACGAAAATCCTTGCTGGAATATTCCGGACCTAAATTTTCTGTTATGTAGGCGTTGACGTCGTCACTGTCAATATCGTGGTACTTATTTTTGGAGTCGCGGTATCGAAAAATCTCGTAACCGGGCAGGTCGGCCGCTTCCTTGATAAAGGGAATCAGCTTCTCGTCATCGATATGTACTTCCTGCTCCTTATGGCTTTTCCCCTTGAAGGATAGCAGCAGCTCGTCATCCTCGATGCTGAGATGCTTCCTGCGCAGGGTAGTGAGGCCGTACGATTCATTCTGTTTTTTGTATTCCTTGTTTCCAATTCGGATGCCGTACTCGTCCAAAATAAGAATGATCAGCGCAACGAGTTTGTCCTTTCCCCAACCTTTTACGGTGAGATCGGCATGCGCCTTCTTCCGAACTTCGGGTAGCAGCTCCGAAAAGTCAAGCATTTTTCTGAATTTTGCCTCCTGTTGCTGGCGTTCGTACTCGGAGTGATAAATATATTGCTTTCTTCCCTTGGCATCGCGTCCAATGGCCTGAATGTGGCCGTCGTCGAACCGACAGACCATCACATCGCTCCACATTGGGGGAATGACTAGGTCTCGTAACCGTTTTAAGGTCGTTTTATTCTGGATCAACCGTCCTTTTTCATCGTAAAAACTGTATCCCCTGCCGCGTTTCTTACGTGAAATACACATGGCGGATTCGTCAATTTCCCTAATTTTTATCATCAGCGGTCAAAACGTTAAAATGGCGAAGGGATTAAAATTTCTATTCATTGGTGCAAACAAAATGTGCTGTTGCATCTATCTTTCCTTTTTAAACAACTATAGCGCTATGGGCTACAACAATTCCGATAACAAGACCTGTGTTTATTTGGTGGACGATGATAGCGAGGATCAAGAACTATTTTCCGATGCGTTATCCGAAGTCGAGATCCCGACCCGCCTTACTGTATTCAATGGTTGCGAGGCCCTGCTACGCGAATTGCAAACTAGCCGAACCCTGCCGGACGTTATATTTTTAGATCTTTATATGCCTGGCATGAGCGGAGAGGAATGTGTTCAGAATATCCGCCAAGTCAAGGCCGTTGACCGCACCCCTGTTGTAATTTATTCCACTTCGTACCATCCGGAACAGGTAGCTCACCTATTTGATCTAGGAGCTAATCGCTACCTGCAGAAACCCATATCCTTTCAGGAATTAATTTCATCAATAACTTCGGCCATTGCCTCATCGGTGAAACACGGCGTCAACGCAGCGCCTGTCTATGATTTGGTAGAGCTATCGTAAGAAAGCGTCGCTGTTATGGGTTCAAATTCCCGTGCTTTCCCATATCTTGTTCCTCTCCGGTAATTGCCCCGACCCCCATTTTGAGAAGGCTTACCAGTTTCCCGTTTTTGGAATCCCAGTAGTGGGCATCCTCCGGTCGTACCTTAATGGCCGTTAGGTTCGGATCGTCAACCCCGTCGAACCAAGTGTCGTCCGTTTTTCCATAGTATTTCTCCAATACTGGCCGTTCCGTAATAATGGATGCCTTTCCAAAAACAATCAAGAACTCCATATCCCCGGGTTTGGCATAAATCAACTGTATACTATCATCATCACGGATATAATTGTTGTGCTCACTGTTCTTGTTGCTCAAGAACCAAATAGATCCATCATCATCGACGTCCTTTGTACTCATCGGAACGATATGCGTTTGCTTAGCGCCAAGATGGGTTTCCATCATGGCAAAATCGATGTTTTCTACCAGTTCTTTTATCTTGGCTCTAGCATCTTCGTTAAATAGATTGTCCTCACTCATAGCTATTTTTTTTTTAATGGGATAAAAATAGCATCCGGGTAGTAAAAGAAATAGCACAAACGGATAAGCTTTTAGCTGTTTCGAAAGAATAGTGCTTAAAAAAGCAGCGGAATGGACTGGAAAAACGCCAAAAATAGTACCTTTCGCCACTGAAGAAATTAGATGTAGACTAACTGGGGGTTGAGTTTGGGTTCACCTGAAATCGTTACCTTTTCGACCAAAACTTGCCCTGAACGAATTTTTTGACCTCGAATTCCCTGCACTCGAAAACCAGCGTACGGGGCGTATTGTAAACCTAATATAGCTAGACCCTATGGCATCAGGATTTTTTGCGTTATTGGATGATATTGCCAGTATGATGGATGACGTGGCCGTGATGACGAAGGTGGCGGGTAAAAAGACCGCCGGTATCTTGGGCGACGACCTGGCGGTGAACGCGGAAAAAGCTTCCGGATTTATGGCCTCCCGTGAAATACCGGTCCTGTGGGCCATATCCAAGGGATCCTTGCTCAATAAGGTCATCATTCTTCCGGTCGCTTTTCTCCTCAGTGCCTTTCTTCCTACAGCGGTGACTGTCATCCTGATTCTCGGAGGCCTATATCTGGCCTATGAGGGGGCGGAAAAAATCTATGAATTTATTGTGCCCCATGAACACGCCAGGGAGACCGCCAATCTCAATATGTCCGAGACGGAACTAGCGGTTTTGGAAAAAGAACGGATAAAATCGGCTATTCTAACGGATTTTATTTTATCCGTCGAAATAGTCATTATCGCCTTGGGTACGGTCGTCAACGAAGGTATTTGGACGCAAGTAATCGTCGTTTCCATCATCGCGCTGGTCGCCACCATCGGCGTATATGGCATCGTCGCCCTCATCGTGCGGATGGATGATTTTGGGGCCAAGCTCATCGACCTCAACGACAGGGACGATAGTTTCTCTGATAAGGTGGGCCGGTTTTTGGTCATGGCACTTCCCAAGGTGGTCAAAAGCCTATCCATTATCGGTACTATTGCCTTGATCTTGGTAGCCGGAGGAATTTTTGTGCACAATCTTGATTTTGTGCACGATTGGGTTCATGCGCTACCAAGCCTGGTAGGGGAGTTCCTAACCGGGCTTGTGGTTGGATTTATCTGTCTTCCGGTGGTACTCGGAGCTAAAAAACTATACAAAAAAGTTCGAAGTTAGTCCCATGCCGTACCGACGGGTGGAAGACAATGATGGGCCGGGAATTGGATTTTTGGATTAAAAAAAGCCGCCCCGCATAGATGCGGAGCGGCTTTGTTAAGATGACCCAAAGCTTTACATCCTATTTATTTCATCCTTTAGCTCTTCCTTGGATTTTCCGGTCTTTTCTTGCAATTTTCCGAGCATCTCGTCAAATTTACCTTCGCTGTAGGTGACATCATCGTCCGTTACATCCCCGTACTTCTGCTTAAACTGACCCTTGACCTGTTTCCATTTTCCTTCTAATTGATCACTATTCATAATCTATCGGTTTTAAATTAATGTTCTTGTTGATTTACAAAGGCTAAAGTAACGTAAAACCCTTGTCAGGATGGACGCTAAACCGTTCAATTTTAATTCAAAAACAATGAACATCTGTCACGATTTCTGTGGATAGAATGGGGAAGGACAAAGGGATACAGGGACAAAAGGATGCAAGGAACAAGGATTCAGGTTCTAAGGTAGGAAGGACGAAATTCAAGGGTTGGGTCGGAGAGATAAGGGTAATGGGATGGAAGGCTTTGGATTTACCCCGTTCGTTTGATGGCACACTTATGGGGCTCCTGATCATAAAAAAAGCGGCTTCCCCGATGGGAGGCCGCTTGCCAAAAAATCATTATTGATAGCACCTACATGGCCGTGCCTTCGGTGGTGGTCTGTGCCTGGGCCTGGGCCTTTTTCTTTTTGCTGCGCACCCAAAAAAGAAGGATAGTAAATAGTACGATAAGAATAGCGGGGAAGGTGGTCATGGTAGCCAGGGTATTCTGTCCGGCAACGAGTTCGAGTTCATCCCCCGTCAGTCCCGCTGCAGCTGCCTCCGCTCTGTCAGAGTCGATCCACGAACCGATGATGGGTTGAAAAATTGAGGTGGAAAACATTCCGATTCCCCCCATGATGGAAAGTCCCAATGCTCCACTTTTCGGGATTTTATCCGCAATAAACCCGATCATATTGGGCCAAAAATAAGCAACTCCCAAAGCAAAGAAGATGGCAGCTACATAGGCCATGGCGCCCGTTTGTGTACTAAACAGATAAACTCCGATAGTTGCCAAGATCGAGCCGCCTAGCAGTACCCCCGTCTGGTCGAACCTGGCGACGACATCGCCTCCGAAATATCGGGCGACCGCCATCAGGCCGGTGACCAATGCCAAGACCAACATAGGTTCGGCACCGCTTTTTGCCAAAATGAGGCCCACCCATTGTTGGGGGCCGAATTCCGAGATGGCCGTAAGCGCCATACAACAGGCCATGAAAATAAACAAGGGAGATATCATGGCCTTAAAGTTGCTGGCCAGATTCGAAGCTTCCTCGACCTTGGCTTTGGGCCAGCTCTGGCCGAAGAAAAGATAGGCGTATATCAAGGTAGGAACCATGATGATCCAAATCTGGCTTTCCCAACTCAATCCCGAGTCCGTCATGAATTTCGATATAAGACTGCCCAAGACGATGCCCCCCGGGAACCACATGTGAAAGCGGTTCATCATCGTGCTCATGCGATTCCCTTTATAAGCGTCCGCAATCATTGGGTTACAGGCCGCTTCGGTACAGCCGTTGCCCAGCCCGATCAATAGTGTCGAGACCAAAAGTACGGAATAGCTTCCGGCATAGATGGTCATGATTATTCCGACAGCATGGGCAAAAAAAGCAAAGGTCATAATCGCTTTTCCCCCTACCTTATTATATATGAGTCCCCCGATCACCATAGAAATTGGAAATCCAAAGAACCACATGGAGTTGATAAAACCTAATTGTTCCGCCGATAGGCTGAGTTCTTCTCCCAGTTGGGGCAAGATACCGGCCCGTATGCTGAACGAGAAGGCCGTGGTGATCAATGCGAGACAACTCGCATAAAAAAGGCGATTTGCATTGGGATGCATGACGCTTTTTGATGTTTCCATAATAGTTGCTTTGGTTTAAGTTGTGAAGGATAAATTTTTATAAATATATATCATTTTCAACAGGATTTTCAGGAAACGGCTAAGAAAAAAACCTTTGCTGCTTTTCCGACTCGGTTGTGAATGGAGCTATCATCCTGTAAAGTAGGTCAATACCACAACCACAACGACCACCAGCATCGCGGATAATACAATATCGATCCAAGAATAGCTTTCGATGACTTCCGTTTTCTGTTCGGGGTTCAGGGTTCCGAACGCCAGGCCTCTAATAGTGGCGTAATCCGGTGCGGCGGTCGCCAAACTGGTTCCTACGCAAACAACGACCGAAAATAGAAACATAAAAATGGCCATATGCGCAAAGTTAATGGTCGCAAATTCGTAGGCGATTCCGGTAAGGTCGTTTTTCTGTATCTCCGCCACGATACGCAGGGCGGCGATCAAGAGACCGGAAAAAAGGGTGGCGATAGCGGCCGTGGAATTGACCCGTTTCCACAGGATACCTAGCACGAATACCGCGGCTATGGGCGGGGCAATGTACGATTGTACGCTTTGCAAATATTGATAGAGTACCCCTCCGCCGATCTTATCCATTATGGGAATCCAAATAATCCCGAGTACAACGACAAGGCTTGTTGCAATGCGGCCGATATTCAAGAGCTTTCTTTCAGGGGTTTCCGGCCATAATTTTTTGTAGATGTCTATGGTGAAAATGGTAGAGCAGCTATTGAATACCGAGGCTAGTGAGCTCATCAATGCCGCCATTAGACCTCCGGCGACTAGTCCCTTTAGACCCGTAGGCAAAAGGGTTTTCACCAATACAGGAAACACCTCATCAGCCTTGTCGTAGGTGAGCACGCCCTGTTTGGCCAGCGCAAAGGCGATGATACCTGGAATCAGAAAGATAAAGATGGGCAGGATTTTGAGATAGGCTCCGAAGATGGCCCCGCGTCTTCCTATCTTGATATTCTGCGCGGCCAGGGTACGCTGTACGATATACTGATCGGTACACCAATACCAGATGCCGACGATGGTACCACCAAAAAGGAGTCCCGTCCAAGGAAATTCAGGGTCGGACATCGGCCGCCACATATTAAAGTGATCGGGACCGACGGTAGCGCGAAGTTCTTGCCATCCACCGACCTGTTCAAGTCCGAGATAGGTAATAATAATGGAACCGGCTATAAGTACGACGGTTTGCAAGGTCTCTGTATAGATAACGGCCTTCATACCGCCGATGATGGTGTAGGCCCCCGTAAAGATGACGATGCCAATGGCCCCGTACCAAAAATCGATGCCCAGAAGTTCTGATACGACGATGCCCCCGGCATAGATGGTCACCGAAACTTTTGTAATGACATAGCCTACCAACGAAAAAACGGATAAAAACCAACGTGAACGGCTGTCAAAACGTTTTTCCAGGAATTCTGGCATGGTAAATACCTTGCTCCGCATGTAAAAGGGGAGAAAGAGCCATCCTAATAAAAGAACGATCCAGGCGTGCAGCTCATAATGCGCCATGGGCATACCTGATTCGGCTCCGGTCCCGGCCAGTCCCACTACATGTTCCGAACCGATATTCGAGGCGAAGATGGAGGCACCGATGACGAACCACCCTACATTTCTGCCCGCTAAAAAGTAATCGGCGGTATCTTTGTTCTTTTGCAGTATGACCCAGAAGGCAACGCCGATCAAGGCCAAAAAGTAGGCACCTAGCACCACCCAGTCCAGACGTTCCAGTACGGTTTCCATATCAAGTCGTTTGGTTGACGGCGAGAGTTTCAGGCGTAAATGTAACTGTAATATCGCTTTTTGACAATACTATTTGGATGCGATTATCAAGTTCGATGCTGCGCATCGTTAAAAATTGACATATTCTTTATATCTTGTGGCTTTAATCCATGAACGATCAAAAAATGAAAAAAGACAAGTCCGAACCTGCAATCCCTAAAAATCCCCGAAGGGATTTCGTAAAAAATACCGCCCTGTTCACGGGGGGTGCCATGCTTCTGCCCAATCTTAATATGCAGGGCATGTTTAACGTGGCCAATGATAAAAAACTGAAAATCGCCTTGGTAGGCTGTGGCGGCCGGGGTACGGGTGCAGCGGTACAGGCGCTGAACGCCGACGAAAACGTAGAGCTTGTCGCCATGGCCGACGCCTTTGAAGATCGGTTGAAAAGCAGTTTGATGAATATCTCCAAGGCTATGGGGGAAACCAAACAGGTCAACGTCAAGCCGGAAAACCAGTTTGTCGGTTTCGACGCGGCTGAAAAAGCCATGGATTTGGGCGATGTCGTCATTTTGGCAACCCCGCCCGGCTTTCGTCCCCAACATTTTGAATACGCCGTCAATAACGGGAAGCACCTTTTCGTAGAAAAGCCCCTCGCAGTCGATGCGCCCGGGGTCCGTAAGGTTCTTGCGGCCGCTAAAAAGGCGAAGGAAGACAAGCTGAACGTTGTAGTAGGGTTGCAACGGCACTATCAAGACAATTATTTAGCAGCGCTGGAGCAGCTGAAGAAAGATAGTATCGGTAAGATAGTATCGGGACAGGTGTATTGGAACAGTGGTGGGGTGTGGACGCGCGAGCGGCAGCCCGACCAGAGCGAGCTTGAGTTCCAAATGCGCAACTGGTACTATTTCAACTGGTTGTGCGGAGACCATATTTTGGAACAGCACATACACAATATCGACGTGGCGAACTGGTTTATAGGCGAGTATCCCGTATCCGCCCAGGGCATGGGAGGGCGTGAGGTACGCAAGGGTCCCAATCACGGGGAGATTTTCGACCATCATTTCGTAGAATACACATATCCCAGCGGGGCGGTTATCGCCAGCCAGTGCCGTCACCAGCCGGAGACGATGAGTCGCGTTGCCGAATTTTTTCAAGGCACCAAGGGCACCGTTTCCACGGAAGGCGACCATGCCATATTGAAGGATTGGGATGGAAATACGCTTTTCGAACATCGGGGCAAGGACGATCCCAACCCGTACGAGGTAGAGCACGTCAAACTTTTTGAGAGCATCCGCAACGGCGGGGTAATCGCCGATGCCGAGAACGGGGCCAAAAGCACCATGAGCGCAATCATCGGCAGAATGGCCACTTATTCCGGCAAGGTCATTCCGTGGGATGAGGCGATGCAATCGAACCACGACCTGGCGCCCGATAATCTTAACTGGGATTCACCGGCACCGGTGCAGCCTTTGGCGGACGGAACCTACAAGATACCTGTACCGGGGGAGACCGAGGTGCTGGTCTAAGATGAACTGCTTCCGGCAAGTCCGTGAGCTGCGGAACCAGGAGCCAAGAAACAAGACTCTTTTATCTTGATTTTTGACTCTTGGTTCATCATATAACAACACTTCCAAAACACTCACTATGAATAAATTATTTTTTTCATAAGCTGGGCAATTGTTGGAAAAGTTCGCTATTACTAGCCAGCGGCCCGGGCAAGGGACTTGACTCTTGATTCTTGACGCTTTATACTGTACGGCTTCTTCGAACCTCATATCGATTAAGGGCATTATTTGGTTATATTTGTTGTTCTAATTTTTACGTACATCCATGAACAGCAGCATCCAAATCCATGTCCTTTTTTTTGTTCTCCTTCTTTCAATAGGGTGTAAGGAGGACAAATCGACCGTCTCGCGGTCCGAGGAGACTTCCCAAAGGTCCGAAAAACAGCAGTTTTCCTCGCAGGATACGACCGTGATCAAAGAAAAACCGAAAGGGGTCAAGACACCGGAGGGAATGGTCTGGATTCCCGGGGGGATTATTGAGCAAGGGGCTGTACCCCAGGACAAAATGGCCATGAAGCACGAAAAACCAGCCCATACAGTGGCCGTGGACGGATTTTTTATGGACATCACCGAGGTTACCAATGCCGAGTTCAAAAAGTTTGTCGATGCAACCGGATATACGACGGTAGCGGAACGGGATATCGATTGGGAGGAGATGAAAAAGCAGTTGCCCGAAGGCACTCCGAAACCTCCTGATAGTATTATGCAACCGGGCTCGCTTACCTTTAAAAAGACCGAATCGTCCGTACCTAACCTCTATGATTTTTCACAATGGTGGCAATGGACCATTGGTGCCGATTGGAAACATCCTGACGGGCCCCAAAGTTCCCTTGTTGGAAAAGAGAACGAGCCAGTAGTGCACATTGCCTACGAAGATGCGGTCGCTTATTGTGAATGGGCCGGCCGACGCCTTCCCACTGAAGCGGAGTGGGAGCTGGCGGCCCAAGGCAACCATAGCGAATCGGTCTATCTGTGGGGCGACGATGCCTCCCAACTATCGGAAAAGGCCAATACCTGGGAAGGAGAATTCCCCGTGACCAATACCGAAGCCGATGGTTACAACAAGCGCGCTCCCGTCAAATCGTACCCTCCTAACGATTTCGGGCTCTACGATATGGCAGGCAACGTGTGGGAATGGACAGGGGACTGGTACAACTCGGGATATTATGATGAAGTCGCTGCGGAGAATACCATTCTAAAAAATCCCGAAGGGGCGAAAACTCCCTTCAACGCAAGGGATCCTTACGCCAAGGAAAAGGTGATGAAGGGCGGGTCGTTTCTGTGCAATGCCTCGTATTGTGCCAGCTATCGCATTTCGGCACGCATGGCGACTAGTCCCGATTCTTCTTTGGAACACCTGGGCTTTCGAACCGTCGCGACTCTAGGTATGGTTACAAACAAGGGGTAGTAGTCCTAGAACGGTGAAACAGCTGGAGGCCTAACGGGATTCAAGGTTCAAGCGCTACTTCTTTGCTGTTCAAGGTTCCGGGACCACGGTGTGGCCGTTCAATGTTATGTGCTACTTCGCAGCTGTTCAAGGTTTAAGGATGTTTTTTGAACTTTGGGCTAAACCATTATCCCTAAACTTTGAACCTTAAAACTAGAACTTCTAACCTTAACCCTTAAACTTTAAATCTGCCAAGCAGCCTATGGAGTTTCTAAAAACCTTTACCCCCGAGCTGACCGTACTATCCCCCGGAAGAATTAACCTTATCGGGGAACACACCGATTATAACATGGGGTATGTACTGCCTACGGCAATTGAAAAAGGAATTCGTCTTAAGTTTCAGAAGAACGGTTCCGACTCTCGATGCCGGGTGTACAGCGAAACCTTTGACACCGGGTTCGAGCTCGACTTGAACGCCATTGCCAGGAGCCGGGTAGAATGGGAGAACTATATTTTAGGGGTGCTGAACGAAATTTCAAAGCGAACGGATGACGTTCTACAAACCCCCGGCGAGTCCGCCACAATTGAAAACACCTCGAACCCTGATAGGCATTCCGAAGACAAAGATGGTCGCGTTCCGTCCCAAGACGGTCTAATCGACCGACTCGGGGAGAGCGCTCACGGTGCCGACGCCTCCGTTCCGGAAGTTGAGACCGGGAAGATCGAAACTCAAGGCCCCTCTCGAACAGGCAACGTGCTAGGCGGTTTCGATTGTGTTCTACAAAGTGACCTGCCGACAGGCTCGGGCCTTAGTTCCTCCGCCGCGTTGGAATGTGGACTTGCATTCGGCCTGAACGAGCTCTTTGATTTAAAACTGTCCAAACTCCAGATGATACAGCTATCCCAGGCTGCAGAGCATACCTATGTGGGCACGCAATGTGGTATCATGGACCAATTTGCATCTGTGATGAGCAAAACGGGACACGTCATCCTTCTGGATTGCAGGACACTAGACCACGATTATATTCCTATTGAGCTGCATCCCTATAAAATCATCCTCTTGAACACCAAAGTATCCCATAACTTGGCCTCTAGCGAATACAATACGCGAAAGCGTGAATGTGAGCAAGGGGTTCGAACCATCCAAAGAAAATATCCCAAGGTGAAATCCCTCAGGGACGTCACCGAGGAAATGTTACATTCAAGCGGTCCGGAAATGGACCCTGTTATATATAACCGCTGTCGTTTTATAGTGGCGGAGAATGAAAGGGTTCTTGAAATGGCCAATGCGCTTCGGGAAAACGACCTTGCATCTGCGGGAAAGGTATTGTATGCCGCCCATGAGGGCATCAGCAAATTGTACGAGGTCAGTTGCGCGGAATCGGATTTTCTGGTCGAATTTTCAAAGGGGTTTACCGATGTACTCGGTGCCCGGCAGACCGGGGGCGGATTTGGAGGTTGTACGCTAAATGTCGTCCATCAAGATGCGGTAGATAATTTTGTGACCGCTGCCACCAAAGCATACAAAAAGGAGTTTGATATCGAGCTCGAGGCTTTCGAGGTAAAGCCCAGCGGGGGTACTACTTTAGGCTAGCCTTAAAACTGCCAATACTACTATACTATTCCGTCGACGAATTAATCAAGGCTTCTTCAAGAATCGCCTTCTTATGCCTGCTCAAAGGCAGTTGTTGTCCTGATATTTCGACTTTGGACCCGGAGAAATTTTCTACCTTCTCAAGGTTCACGATATACGATTTATGAATGCGCATAAAATTTTCGTCCGGTAGGGTTTCTAAAAGGGACTTCATAGTCATAAGCACCAGAATTCCCTCATCCTCGGTCACAATTTTAATGTAATCGCCTACTCCTTCTACCCATTGTATTTCATTAACCGGTACTTTTACTTTTTTGAGCTTGCTGCTCACGACAATGTAGTCGTCTTCAGACAAATTGGAATCAGGTTCGGTACGGTTTGCCAAGGCCTTTTTCACGGAAGTGTCGAAACGCTCGGCCGTAATCGGTTTAAGCAGGTAATCCGTCACGTCGTAGTCGAAAGCCTGCATGGCGTAGTCGGGATTGCCCGTAATCAAGATAATCTGGGGCCGCTCCTTTAACGATTCGATAAAGTCGAACCCGCTGATTATCGGCATCTCAATATCTAAAAAGACCAGGTCGACGGGGTGCTCTTTCATGGCGATACGCGCTTCGATGCCGTTTTTGTATTCAGCCGTAAGTTCTAACTTAGGGTGCTTTCGTACAAGCGTGCAAATGGCGGTACGCTGCATCTTCGAGTCGTCGATGACGATGGTATTTAGAGTTCGGGGCTCTCTCATAGGTCGGATTTGACGTTGTGTGTGATGCGCGTAAAATCCGCTTTCTTTCGAAATAAAGGGAAATGAACAGATGCGACGCTTTCGTCTGTCAAATATAATAGATAATATCCGATAGAGAAAAACCGCACTTCATTTTGAGTACAAAGACATCTTGACGTGGGCTGTTACGTACCAAATGGTCTGCCATTACGGCCTATTTGAGTACACTTAAAAATTTCGATTTTCTTTTTCGACTCAGTGGCAATTGTTTTCCGCCCACTTGAACGATGGTATTGCTAAAGGTTTCTATACGCTTTAGATTGACGATATACGATTTATGGATCCTAAGAAAATTATCTTCAGGAAGTCGTCCTTCTATAGCTTTCATGGATGATAGTACCAGAATATTTTTCTTTTCGGTGACCAATTTCACGTAATCCCCCAGAGCTTCGATCCATTTAATGTCTTTATAATCCACCCTTACCTTTTTAAAGTTGCTTCTTACAAATATATGCTCCGTCGAATCGCGATCGTTCAGGATGCCGATATTTCGTTGAACCTTTTTAATGGCGGCATTGAAGCGATGAAGGCACAGCGGCTTTAAGAGATAATCGGCAACGTCATATTCGAATGCCTTGAGCGCATGGTCGGACGAACCGCTGACCATGACAATTTGGGGCTGCCTACTAAAGGATTCCAGCACGTCAAATCCGTCAACAAATGGCATTTCCACGTCTATAAAAACGATATCCGCATTCATTTCGCACTGGTTGTTCTTTGCTTCGACACCGTTGCGGTAGCTGCCTGAGAGCGATAAACGGGAGTGATTCTCGATAAATTGTTCGAGTAGGGCACGATGTGTTGCCGAGTCGTCGATTATAGCGCATTTCATCATCATGGGTTCCATAAGGGTACTGGTATTTGTTCTGATTTTCCGATTTCTTTTTATTATGAATATCAATAGTACTTACGAAGTAGAAAGCGAAAAGTTTGGTTCTCTTAGTGGCTTTCTAGTTTAGTGTATCCTGATACCCTTTCAGCGTTGTGTCTTGAACATTTATGGGAAAAAGTGTCCGAATGGGAAAAAGTGAACGGATGACGATTCAGGGACTTTGCGGCCTAAAGAAGACACCCGCGGCCGATGCCCGTACCTAGATAACTTTTGATAACTTTACGGCAAAATTTTTTATAAAAACCCTACTTTTGCCCCAAGTAGTAATGGATGGATAACTCTATAGAAGTTTAGCGATTATGTCAGACAAGACCGAACGATTGAAAACAGTGATTATAGGATCAGGACCCGCGGGGTATACGGCGGCAATCTATGCTGCACGTGCGGACCTGAACCCTGTGGTATATACAGGATTGGAGCCGGGCGGACAATTGACCACCACGACCGATGTCGATAATTTCCCGGGCTATCCGGACGGTATCGACGGGCCTACCATGATGGTACAGTTGCAGCAACAGGCCGAGCGCTTTGGTACCGATGTGCGCATTGGGATGGCCACCGCTGTCAAGTTGAGCGACGAGGTCGGCGGCATACACGAAATAACCGTCGATAGTGATACTACCATTGAGGCGGAAACCATTATAATTTCTACCGGGGCCACGGCCAAGTACTTGAACATCCCCAGCGAACAGCGATTGCGCGGAGGCGGAGTTTCCGCATGTGCGGTCTGCGACGGGTTCTTTTACAAGGGCCAGGAGGTCGCCATAGTCGGCGGCGGCGATACGGCAGCGGAAGAGGCCTCGTATCTAGCGAACATATGTAGCAAGGTGACCATGCTGGTACGGAAAGATTATATGCGGGCGTCAAAAGCTATGCAGCACCGGGTGAACAGTTTGGAAAATCTGGAAATTCGCTATAACACGGAAGTAGATGAAGTGTTGGGCGACCAAGTAGTCGAGGGCCTAAGGGTGGTAAACAACCAGACCGGCGAGAAAGATGAGTTTGATATAACGGGACTTTTCATTGCCATCGGCCATAAACCGAATACCGATATTTTCGAGGGACAGTTGGAGATGGACGAAACCGGATATATCATTACCGAGGCCAAATCGACCAAAACCAACAAGCCCGGCGTTTTTGCCAGTGGCGATGCCCAGGATAAAATATACCGGCAGGCAGTAACCGCGGCCGGGACCGGATGTATGGCCGCATTGGATGCGGAGCGCTATTTGGCGACAATCGAGGCGGCCCCGGAAGAAGTGGTCTGAGCGCCTCCCCGCGCATTTTTAGGGAACGTTCAGGTACGAACCGAAACCTATCGGGCGTGGTCCCCGAAGCTGAAAAAGATATAAGATGATAGTGGCTGTCCGAGTTACTCGCCGCCACGGTCATAAATTCAATTCTTTTCGAAAAAAAACCCGATATCTCAGAATATCGGGTTTTTTTGTACTGAAATGACTACCTGTGGTCAATCAAGACGCTTATAATTCTCCGAGGAAATCGGTTCCCCATCGGCATCGGTAAAAATTTGGCTGTACCTATCCTTTTCAAGGTCAAGTTTCATGTTCCATTCCATATTCGCGTTGGCTATTTTTCTCATGGAGGCGGACATGTATTCCAACATTTCGGTCAAAGTAGTATCGGTAGTGCTATAAGATCCGTATCCGAACCATTCCGCAGAATCCGTTGGCACGTAGCGCGTCCACATTACCTTGCCGTTGTAATACATTTTGATTTGGCGGTAACCTTCTTCCAAGGGAATCGTGTCGGTAACCTGACCGTTATCGTAATTGTAGTTGCTGATCATCTCCCAGGTACCTTCTATGGAGTTCCCCGATGTTTTGGTCTGGGTGGAATTTTGTCCCTTCGTGGTAGAGCAGCCGATAATGGCCAGTAACATGAGGATAACGAAAATTGGTCCAAGTGCATTTTTCATAATTATAGTGTTTTGATGTTCTAGTTATTTTAACAGTATTAAAGTACGATTTATTTTACAATTATGATAATTTTCGATTTTAATATTTTTTACATCACGATCTGAAGTTTTTGAAAAATAATCCTTTCGTGTAGGTTGCTTACATTTAACATATTGTCTTGTAGTAACTCTGTCCGATTCGATTACAGCCTTGAACTCTTCCTTGGATATGATTTTTATTTCTTAGTTTTAGAAAAAATTAACTAACGCTTATACTTATGAAACAAATCGTATTCTTTTTGTTCGTTCTATTCGGTATTTATACGGGTTTGGGACAAACGATTACTGGAACTATTACCGATGAAGGGGGAGCGCCATTGCCGGGCGTCTCCATTGTGGTGGTCGGACAGAATCGGGGCGCTACCTCCGACTTTGACGGGAACTACTCCATTACGGCAGCGGAGGGCACTGTCTTGAGGTTTTCTTATCTCGGGATGGAATCAAAGGAAGTTCCGGTCGGAAGCGACGCTACTATCAACGTCAGTCTGCGAGAAGACACCCAACAGTTGAGCGAGGTGGTGGTGACCGCCTTGGGCATCAAAAAAGAGAAACGTTCGGTGGGGTATGCCGTACAGGAAGTAGGTACCGAAGAACTTGTACGGAATAATAACAAAGACGTGTTGGGCTCCATTCAAGGCAAGGTGGCCGGCGTAAACATCAACTCCACCAGCGGGGCGGCCGGAGCCGGTTCCAGCATCATAATTCGCGGTATTACCTCCCTAAACCCATCCGCTAACAACCAACCGCTGTTCATCGTCGATGGTATTCCCATCAGTAATGAGGCCCCTACAGGAAGCCTGCTGCCAAGTACCGGATCTAATGCACCGTCTTCGGCGGAACAGTTTTCTTTCTCAAACCGTGGGGCGGATCTGAACCCAAACGACATTGAAAGCGTCTCGATTTTAAAGGGTCCCGCCGCTACTGCATTGTACGGGGTTCGGGCGGCAAACGGAGCAGTGGTCATCACTACCAAAAAAGGGAAAAGCGGAGAAATAAAACTAAACTATCGCGGCTCTTTTGGATGGAACGAAGTCAATAAAACACCCGATATACAGACAAAATGGCGTGAGGGAAGAGGCGGCGAAATCGTTTCAATACCCGATAATAGCGCTCCCGGCGGCTATAGGTATGTGGATGACAATAGCTTTGGATTTTGGACTTTAGGGCCGGAATATGGTCCCGGAGAACCTTATTATGATAATTTCAAGGACCTGTTCAATCAGGCCTTCACTTCCAATAATTCCCTTAATATAAGCGGGGGCGGGGAGACCTATACCTATTTCGGCTCCCTATCCCGGTCCGACGACCAAGGCCTGGTGCCTAATACGCACTTCGATCGGACTACTCTGAAACTTTCCGGAGAAATCAATGTGAGCGACAAGTTTACCGTGGAGCCTTCTTTCTCCTATATACTTTCCGACGGAAGATTGCCGAACGGCGGGGACAAATCCATTATGAGTTCCTTGTCCTATTGGACGCCTACCTTCGATGTGAATGATTATCTCTTGCCTAGCGGTAACGAGAAAAACTATACGGCCGGTATTGTAGACAATCCCCGGTATTTTGCCGAGGTCAGTTACCTTGACAGCAGGGTAAACCGTATTTTGGCCAACACCAAACTCAACTATAGGTTCAATGATTGGGCGACGGTGCAGTATCAGTTGGGAGTTGATAATTACCACGATTCACGAAATCGGTTCGTTCCTTCCGACATCGATCCAGGGTCCGCAACCGAAGGTTTTATCGTTAACGAAGAATTAAATTACAACGAGCTGACCTCCAATTTATTCGTCACTTTCACCAAAGATTTTAATGAAGATTTAAGCGGGTCTCTCTTGATCGGCAACCAAATTTCCGATATAGAAACGCGTCGCGTAACCGATAGAGCGGAAGGATTGGATTCCAATAATCCCGAAGCCTTCGGGCAAGCCACCAATTTCTTCAACGATATCGGTGGTACCGAACGCCGAATAGTGGGACTGTTCGGCGATATGCGGTTGGAATATAAGAACACCCTGTTCTTGAATATCACCGGAAGAAACGACTGGTCATCGACCTTACCATCGGAAAATCGCAGTTTCTTTTATCCCTCTTTCAATTTGAGCTATGTATTATCCCAAACTCTACAGGATAGCGGAAGCCTGCCCGAATTTCTGACCTACGTGAAACTTAGGGCTTCGTACGCCGAAGTAGGAAAAGATGCGGCACCCTATGTGGGGGTGTATTATGATCGACCTAATAATTTTCCTTTTGGGGATGTCGACGGCCTCGCAAGGGACAATGAAGGAGGTTCTAGTACCTTGAAGCCCGAGCGAACCGCGGCGATAGAGTTTGGTGGTGAGTTCCGGTTTTTCAAGAATCGCTTTGGCATCGACCTGACCTATTACAAACAGAACAGTAAAGATCAGATACTTCCGGTACCCGTAGCGCAATCTTCAGGTTTCGACCGGTATGTGTTGAATGCGGGCGAAATCGAGAACCGAGGTTGGGAGGCATTGGTCAATATAACTCCTGTTAGAACTACCGATTTTGAGTGGGACATCACCCTCAACTGGTCAAAAACCAAGGCCGAAGTACTCTCCCTTCCGGAGGGTGTCGACGAGATTATTTTTGCCGATAGCGGATTTGCCGGAGTTATCTCCAAACTGGAAGTGGGCGGGGAGCCCGGTGATCTGTTCGGATATATTTGGGAACGCGATGGCAATGGAAACCGGATTATCGGTGCCGATGGTCTGCCCACGGTCGTGGCCGGAAGTCCTTCTGACCGGGTCAAGGTCGGCAATGCCCTTCCGGATTGGACGGGTAGTATCGGGAGTACTTTCCGCTACAAAGACCTTTCACTGTCCTTTTTATTAGAGCGTAAGGAAGGCGGCGACCTCTACGATTCGGGAAGACGGAACGGCATCAGGAACGGAGTCCTTAAGATTACGGAGTTGCGGGAGCAAGATATTGTACTTGAAGGAGTTTCCGCCGATGGCTCGCCCAATACGGTTCCGGTTACGATTACAGAAGATTATTACCGCGATTCCGGGGCATACAACCGCGCTTCCGAGATTTTGGTGCAGGATGCATCGTGGTGGCGCCTGCGGAACGTAACCCTGTCGTACGACCTTCCCCAGACCTTATTAAAAAGTACACCTATCGAAGGCTTATCCGTTAGTTTTACAGGAACCAATCTTTGGCTTGACACTCCTTTTCAAGGGTATGATCCTGAAGGCAGTCAGTTTAGTGCAGGTACGAACGCTTATGGCTTCACGGGCCTCAACATCCCGAGTACAAGATCTTTCCTCTTTGGTATAAACTTAAATTTTTAGAAAATGACATCCCTACGATACAAATTATTGTTTACAGTTATATTGCTATCGCTCTCTTTCGGATGCGATGATTATCTGGGCGAAAACGTGGATCCGAATAAAGAACTGCCGGCTAATGTAACCGCACCGGACCTTTTGCCGAGTGCCATAGTCAACACATCATCGGCGCACTATAGCATTGCGTTCAGTATGTGTCTTTATTCCCAACAGTTGGCCTCCTATTTCGAGCCCGGAGCGGATACCCATGAGGAAGTCCAGCTTTCCGGGGGATGGGAGTCCATTTTCTTGGAAGCATTTTCCCAATTGGACCAGATTGCCTCCATTGCCGAAGAAACGGGGGACAATGCCTATCTCGGAATCGCCAAAGTACTCCAGGCCCAGAACCTGGGACTGGCCACCGATCAATGGGGAGCCGTACCTTTTTCGACCGCGACCCTGGGCGAGGAGGATTTCACCCCCTCGTTCGATAGTCAAGAGACTGTTTACACCGAGATAAATACTCTTCTAGACGATGCCATCTCCCTGCTGGGGCAAGCCAGTGGCGGCATTGGTCAAGAAGATTTGATTTTTGGGGGGGATATCTCAAAGTGGCAGAAGACCGCCCATTTTTTAAAGGCGAAATATGCGTTGCATCTGTCCGAAGTAGATCAAGATGCTGCCGTCAATGGGGTGCTCGCCAATGTGGCCAATGGCTTTGGAAGTAACGAAGACGATTTTCAATTGGTCTATAACACCCGAAACTTCAATCCTTGGCACGCGGGAGTGGTTTTACCGAATGCCACCGGTAACGCATCCGTCTTGCTTTCCGATCAGTTGGTCAGTACTATGAACGGTACTGCGTTCCCATTTACCACAATCGACCTCGATCCACGCCTGCCCCGTATTACTACGGTTGGGGAAGACGCAACGGAATATCGGGGCGGTATCAATGGATCCGCCGGGGTGCACAGGTTCGCTACGGATCAGGGAGCGGATTCCGTGAACATAAGCGCCAATACGGACTTTGGAGCAGATAACTTTTATTCTTCCCAAACCGCACCTATCATTCTCGGCAGTTATGCCGAGCAAAAGTTCATGGAAGCGGAGGCCCTCTTTCTTCAGAACGGAGGAAATGCCACTTCGGTCGGAACTACCCAGGCCGCCTATGATGCCTATCTAGAAGGGATTCGTGCCAACATGGAAAAGCTGGGGGTTGCGGCAGGAGAAAGTGCCGCCTACCTTGCCGAAGCCTCTGTTGACGTGGGAGCCCCGAACCTGACATTAAAACTGATTATGCGGGAGAAAAATATCGCTATTTTTCTCAATCCGGAATCCTTCGTCGATTTGAGAAGGTACGATTTTAGTACCGATGTCTTTGAAGGGCTGGAACTTCCGGTCAACCACAATCCGCTGTTAAACGGTCAATGGGTGCGAAGGGCGCAATACCCCGCCTCCGAACAAACGAGGAACGGTGCCGAAGTGGAAAAAGTGACCCAGGATATCGGAACCGGCGTTTGGTGGGATAGGGACTAAGATTAATCCGCTTTGCCGTTTATCATGTGAACCTCAGGCCCGTTGCTCGTTCAAGAGCTCGGCCAGGCGTAGTATATCCTTTTCAAGATGCTGCGCGCTTAGGACGATTCTGCTCATAAGTTGAGAATCCTCATCGGGGTAGGGGAAACTTGTCAAAACAATATCGCTCTGCTCCAAATACTCCATGAGCTGGACATCCGAGAAACTGAAGGCAGGATGATGTTTCATGTAACTGAGTTTTTGTGGGTTGGCCAAGGCATCCAAAAAGAGTGCGATGTTGCTTTGCAACTTTTCCCTTTTTTCAGAAAATATCGTCTCGGCCTCCAAAAGAGTGGCTAGGGCCGCGGGGGCCGGTGGACTCGCACCTCCGAAGAAAGGGGTCTCCGTCATGTAGGAAATTCGTTCCGTGCTTCCGAAAACCCCACCCGCCTGTATGCCAAAGCCTTTGCCCAACGAAGCGCAGACCAACAGTTCCTTAATAGGCAGTTCGGACAGCATACGGTAAACGCCGCCCCCATCTTCACCTACGATGCCGATTCCATGGGAGTCGTCAACCACAAGAATCAGCTTATCCAAGGGAAGAATTTGTAAGGGTATGAAATCGGGGAAGTTACAACCTGAAAAGTCGATGGAATCCAAAAAAATTACGGGCGTTTTATTGGGCTGTGAACTTAGATGTTCCCTGACGGCAATGTTCAGGGCCGTAAAGGTAGTATACGATTTCGTGGGAGCCGGGTAAAGCGCGGGATGGGTGTTGGGGGCATAAAAAAACCGATGCGTTTTGATATTCAAGGCTTGCGCCGTGAATTGTGCCGCCAAATAGCCCGATGATAGCGTTGCACAGGCCTCGGCCCCGACGAGTCCGGCCAAATGCTGTTCGGCTTTTCCGAAGATGGACATCCGAATGTTCGATTTTCGGGAGGCTCCGTAATTAGTACCGTATTTTCTGATATTCTTGACAAACAGCTCTTTAAAGCCATCATCTGTCTGCAGTCCCATATAGGCCGTGCCTCCGAAGTACAGGTGTTTTTTCCCCGCTATCGTGATTTCACGGCCTGGAAACGAATCGATATACTGCGCCATTATCCTTGAGCTTCAATAGACTTTACTAGTTGTTTTTCTTCCCATTGCAAAACCTTGTAAAATTCACCTACGCAGCGGAGAGTCCGTCCTTAACATGACCCCGCTCCCTCCCAATTTGGGAAAGATCAACTTTCCGCCGTCCAAAATCCGGATTCCGTCTGCGATGTCGTCCTTGAGCAATAGAGGCCCATCCATATCTACGTAATCGAGCTGGGGCAAGAGCTGGGCGATGGCCGAGATACCGACGGTCGATTCCGTCATACAACCGACCATGGTCTTTAGTCCCAATTCCTTGGCCCTTTTGATCATGCGTAGGGCCGGGGTGAGACCGCCACACTTGGTGAGTTTGATATTGATTCCGTCAAAATAGGGTCCGCATTTTTCCACATCCTCCTCGACAATACAACTTTCATCAGCGATGACGGGCAGAACGCTTTCCTGGGAAACCTTTTTCATGCCAGCCTCGTCATCGGCCTTGAGCGGCTGCTCTAAAAATTCCACTCCCAGTTCCTTGAGCAAAGGGGCATTTTCAATGGTCTCCTCGGCGGACCAGGCGCAGTTGGCATCGATCCGGAACACGGAGTTCGTATGTTTTCGCAATTCCCTCACGATGGCGACATCGTCTTCGGTGCCCAACTTGATTTTATAAATAGGCCATGGGGTCTCCTGCATTTTGGCGACCATTTTTTCCAAGGTTGCGATACCGATGGTGTAATTGGTGATGGGATAACGATCCAGATTTGTCCCCCAAATCTGGTAGAGCGGTTTGCCCAGTAATTTTCCATAAAGATCGTGCGCCGCCAAGTCTATGGCGCAGCGCGCGAAATACGACAGCTCCTTTCCCGAAAGACGTTCGTAAAGCTCCTCGGGTTTTTCAAAAGGGTAGGTCTCGATATCGCTTCGCACCGCCTCGATTTCCTCGGTGAGGCTTTGCATCGTTATTTTGTAATAGGGGTTGGAGGTGGATTCGCCGTATCCGGTTTTCCCATCCGATGAAAGGGAGACGACCAAGGTGTCTTGAAAATCGTGCGATTCCCTCGAAATACTAAAGGTATGCTTGAGGGGAAGGGTGTACTGTTGGAGCTTGAGTTGCATTAAAATTCAGTTTTGGCTAAGATACAAAAGACCCCAAAGGTTTCGAAAACCTTTGGGGTCTAAAGCAGGTCTCTTGATTGACGAATTTTTTAATACCTATCGACACTGCCAGAAAACGATTTCTTTTTCTGCACTTTGGGTTCACCCGAGTAGGAGATGTTTCCACCGCTGCTCGCATCTGCCACTAGGGATTCGGACACTCGTATTTTAAGGTTGCCACCACTGCTGGCATCGGCCGTACAGGCTTTGGTCTGCAAATCTTTGGCATTGATATTACCTCCGCTGCTGACGTCCACTTCGGCGCGGTCGGCCTCCCCAGAAAGGTTCAGGTTCGCGCCGCTGCTGGCATCGATTTCTATCGAATCGGCTTTGAGATCCAATTTGAGCTGGGCACCACTGCTGCCATCGACTTCGATCTCATCTCCCGTAAGCGTAGTTTCGCTCTGCAGCTGCGCCCCGCTTGAACTTTGTAGGGCGGTAATCTCGGGTAGGGACACGTATATTTTCTTGGTCGCCTTGCCGATGTTTTCACGGGCGTGAACGCGGAGCTTCCCGTTTTTGATGTCTGTCGCAATGAGGTCTATGATATTTTCGTCCGCTTCGACTTCTACACTGAAAGCATCGGCCTGGGTCACATAGACGCTTAGGCCTTCGGAGGCCGAAACTTCGGTAAAGTTCTCGGTGATGTTCCTGGTTTCGGAGACTACCTGGCCATTTCCTTTTTTACCGGGTCCGAAATTCGAGATATTGATGTCAAATCCGCACGAGGATAAAAATAGGGCTACTAGCGCGGATGCGGCGATACGTTTTAAGGTGTTCATGACTGTTGTTTTTTACTGTCCCCTAGTTTCGGTGGGCGCTTGACAGCAGCCTTTAGGGAAAAGCAGTTGTAATTATTACTGGTTTTAAGATTGATGTGAAATTGCACAATAGGATGATATTTCTCTAATTTGCGCTACTCAGTTGTCATATTTTGTTCCTGGATCGTAGTGGGGTTGTCGACTGCGTTCGAACGAACATCTTCTTTATCATGCCACTCCGGGCCGGTAGTTACTAGGTCAACGCTAGTTTTCGACTGCCCGCCAGCCTGATGATTTTGGGGTAGGCGTTGAAACGGACATCCATTTCTACAGGTCGATCGAATCCTTGTGCCCTTGCAAATCGATGTCCACCCCATCGCTATTGATATTGATTTCATGGTCCCCTTCACGCTCGCTTTCCTTGGCCTTTAGGTTAACACCGTCTTCGCTGATCTTAAGCGTGAACGACTCGCCGTTCTCCTGGATATCGATATCGACACCATCCTCGTTGATGCTAATCTTATTTTTTTCAGAAGTATTCGTTTGCTTGATGTCGGGACAGCCTTGACATACCAGTTCCCCCTTGGGGCCTACCTTCCAAACAAAATCCTGTAGATCACATCCACCTAAGTTCCTGTCATTGTCAAAATGAAAACGCCAGCAGCGGTAGCTTGTCTCGTGGTCGAACTCCACCAAGGTGCCCAGGGGAAGCCTTAGGTTGATACGGACTTCTTGATCCATCACCTTATTTTTACGGGCCGTGGTGATAAAATCGTTCAAGAATAAAACATTTCCCTCGATGGAATAACCATAGACGATGTCGGTGGCGATTTCTTCGGCCCTCTCGAACGAGGGTCCATCAGATTCCTTTATGATTTCGATACTGGCGAGGGTGTCTTTTGATTCTTCCAGATAGATTTCTACATCGTCTAGAACGATGACCTCCTCGCCCGCGTCGTTCCGGCTAAGAACACTTCCATCGCCCATTTTGACCGTACGCTTGTTTCGGTACGCGCGGTCGTAAGAAGCGATATCAATACGCAGGGTGTCGTTTACATCCTGAAAAGGGAGGTTTTCTTCAATCTGGACCGATTCGGAATACGCTCTGGCGGTCGCTTGTCTCACCCCAAAAACAATCAATAGTATTAGGGAAATCAACCACAGCCCGAGCAGGGAGAACTTGGCGATCCGTCCGATGGATTTCAGGTTGTTGACCAGAATTTTCAGCCCGAGGTACAATAGGAAGAAAAAGGGGATGCCGATGGCGAAAAAGCCCAGCAGCGAAACGAACCAAATGGGCATATTACTGGCATCGACGATATGGTACATGTTGAGTCCGGGAATATTGACAACATCGGCGATACCAACGGTAATCATTCCGATAAAAAGTCCAATAATTGTAGCGGCACCGATGATAATTAATAGAATACCAATGAATTTACCGATAACCTTGAACATGAAGAGAATGACATCGCCCACGGTATCGAAAAAGGTCTTTCCGCTGCTTTTTACTTTGTTTCCTACACCTTCGTAATCGACGCTCTTGATTTTTTGGGCAACATCATCAAAGCCTTCCTTGACCTTGCGTTCTATATTGCTGATGTTGACGTCCTCCCCCCGCATGTCGAGTTTCTGGGCGGTTGTTACCGCTTCCGGAACCAATAGCCACAAGAGACCGTACAACAAGATGAAACCGCCACTCGAACCAATGGTCAGTACGACCCATAATAATCTGATCCAGACGGGATCGATGTTGAAATAATGGGCCAATCCCGACGATACCCCGCCCACGTACTTCTGGTCCGTGTCGCGGTACAGCTTTCTTGTTCTTTTGGGTTCGGTGAAACCTTTGCCTGTTTGCGGTTCGTCTTCAAAGATATCCTCGTCAACGATGTAGTCCTCCGGCTGCCCCATGATGGCGATTACCTCGTCCACTTCTTTTTGGGTGATGACTTGACGTTCATTTTCTAGTTTTTCGTAGAAAAGTTCAGCGATACGGGCCTCGATATCGGCCAGGATCTCATCGCTACCGGGTGTATTCGCGAACGACCGTTTAACCGATTGAAGATACCGCTGCAGCTTCAGGTACGCCCCTTCATCGATGTGAAAGAGCCTATTGGCGAGGTTAATATTGACTGTTTTGTTCATTTTTTGATGATTTTACTTGCTGTCGTCCGAGGATGGATGGCTTCGGTAGAAAGCTAAGATATATTAGTTGATAGGTTTTTGTTTTTCAGGTTATTTGTTTTGGGTCACCAAATTGGTTGCCGTTCTCAATTCATCCCAGGTCGTATCCAGTTCTTTTAGGAATAAAATGCCGGTTTCCGTCAGGGCATAGTATTTACGGGGCGGCCCGGAAGTGGATTCCTCCCAGCGATAACTGAGTAGGCCCGCGTTCTTCAAACGGGTCAGGAGAGGATAAATGGTACCCTCGACCACGAGCATCTTGGCGTCTTTTAGGGTCTCCAGAATTTCGGAAGCATACTTGTCCTTTCCATTGAGGATGGACAGGATGCAGTATTCCAGCACCCCTTTTCGCATTTGTGCCTTAGTATTTTCTACGTTCATAATTTCCTTTTGCTTTTTATGCAGTTCCGCTTGATCGGGGGAACGCGGTTTTTGAATTGCCTTGTGTACCTGCATAGGTTGACTGCCTGTACCGAACCTTCCGGCCCTTGGTCGGGATAGGTTCGGTGTTTGTTTTCTGATGTCCGATATTGTGCGCTCGGCACAAATCGATGAATAAACTCCTTTTTAATGTTACGGGTGTGATTAAGACCCGGGTGGTAATGATTACTGATTATTAATTATTAATTATTAATTATTGAATTTATTTACTGCCTACTGCCACTGCCTACCTCCCTCACTCGTTATTTAATGAATTTGATCGTAATCGGATACTTGAACAGCTGTCCCTCGTTCGTGCGGAGGGTGGCTAAAATGGTATAGACGATGTTGATGACAAAAAGTGCGACATGCACCAAGCCGGCAATTCCCAAGGGAAGCATCCAAGGACCGAAATTAAAGTTATCGCTGTCAAAGTGGATGTTCAAGTTGTTGTAATCGCTCAGGCGTTCGAAACCGAAAAATCCTATCTCCAGAATATCGGGAAAGAACCCTAAAAAAAACGGGATGCTGATAAAGCCGAATACGATGGAGTAGAGGAGCAGGCTGATCTGAAAGTTCAGGGCCTGTTTTCCATTGTGGTCCACGAACTCGTAGTCCTTCTTATTGGCCATCCATAAAACGAGGGGAACGATAAAATTTCCGAAGGGGATAAAGAACTTCGAAAAGGTAGAGGCATGAATGGCCGTCGCTAAATTTCGCTCGTGCTTTGTCAAGGTAGTCTCCATTGGCTAATAGTTTCTAATGCAAATATATGGCTAAAAGAAGGTACTATGCAAAACAAAGTACTATAAATTAATAAAACTTTAACATATGAAGGTTCGCTATTTTTCAATATTTTTGAGGGAAAACGAATATAGAATGGGACTTTCCGCTGGACAATTCAACCGGTTCACTTTTTTTAAATTGCCGGCCGCTTGGTGGACCGGCGTACGGGTAAGGTCCATTTCCGAACAAATATGTACGGTTACCGTGAAGTACGGTTGGCGGAACCAAAACCCTTTTAATTCCATGTTCTGGGCGGTTCAGGGCATGGCCGCCGAGTTGAGCACCGGGGCACTGGTCATCAATAGAATTCGTGATAACGGCAAGAGGATTTCGATGCTGGTACAAAATAACAACGCCAATTTTTCAAAGAAGGCCAGGGGGAAGATTACCTTTACCTGCAATGATGGGGATTTGATTCAAGCTGCGTTAAATAAGACCGTAGCCACAGGAGAGGGACAGACCTTTTGGATGAGGTCCACCGGCGTTGACGAGGAAGGAACCGTAGTCTCCACCTTTAATTTTGAATGGACGGTCCGTATTAGAAAATAGTTTTGAGTTTATAAGTTCAGGAGTTGATGTGTAAAATTTTCACTTCGACCTGACTTAAAATGATTATTAACCTTTGTTATGATTATCAACCTAGCCCACTTTTACGTGCCTAAGCCTACGAACCTTTAACTTTATATAAATGAATTCACACGAAATTGATTACCAGATATTCGGCGAAGAGATGCAATATGTCGAAATCGAGCTCGACCCCAATGAGGCGGTAGTGGCCGAGGCGGGAAGCTTTATGATGATGGATTCCGGCATTCAGATGGATACTATTTTTGGGGACGGTTCCAATCAGGAAAAGGGCATTCTGGGCAAGATTTTTTCCGCGGGAAAGCGGGTGTTGACCGGGGAAAGCCTTTTTATGACCGCCTTTCTCAATGCAGGGCAGGGAAAGAAACAGATCAGTTTTGCTTCGCCCTATCCGGGAAAGATCCTGACGATCGATCTCTCGGAAATACAAGGGAAGTTCATCTGCCAAAAAGATGCTTTTCTGTGCGCTGCCCAAGGGGTGTCCATCGGAATCGAATTCTCGAAACGCTTGGGCAGGGGACTGTTCGGTGGCGAAGGCTTTATCATGCAGAAACTGGAAGGTGACGGTCTGGCATTCGTACATGCCGGCGGCACCTTGGCCAAAAAACAGTTGGTGGCGGGAGAGGTCCTAAAAGTAGATACCGGCTGTATCGTAGGTTTCACCCATACGGTCGATTACGATATCGAATTCGTGGGCGGAATTAAAAATACGATATTCGGAGGCGAGGGGCTATTTTTTGCCACCTTACGAGGGCCTGGAACGGTATATATCCAATCCCTCCCTTTTAGCCGTTTGGCGGGACGGGTGCTGGCGGCCTTGCCCAAAGGAGGAAAAGACAAAGGTGAAGGCAGTATTTTAGGAGGATTAGGGGATATTTTGGATGGAGACAATAGATTTTAATAGATGACTTGCAGTAATTTTTAACCAACCACACGACCAACAGACCAATATGCCTTTAGAAATATGGATCATCGATGACGATTTGGTTTCCCTTTACGCCACTCGGTACCGAATAGACCAAGCCAATGTCAATGCCAAAGTTTTGGATTTTGACAATGCAGAAATTGCGTTGAACGTGTATCTTGAAAAGCAACGCACGGAACAAAACTTGCCCGATATCATTCTTTTGGATTTGGTTATGCCGGAAATGTGCGGATGGCGATTTCTGGAAGAGATCGACAAGGTGCCGGAAACCCGAAAGAAGCCGGAAATTTACGTACTCTCTGCCTTTTCCAATTCCAAAGACCGTAAGCGGGCCAAGGATCACGGGGCCATTCACGGACATTTCGATAAACCACTTTCAAAACTCAACATGGAAAAAATGTTGATACCCTTGGATCCCCGTTCTTAAAGTTCGTCCGATGCCGGAATCAGTTGGGCATTCAAATCGGGTTGTTCCATGTCCTTGTCCAACGGAAACATCGGCCTTTTAATGCGCTTGTAACCCAATCGTTCCAAATCTTGATCCACACCCCCTGGAGTCAGGGCCATTAACCAGTCCCCACGCATATCGTAAAGCTCGGGTACGAGATAACCAATTTTGACCACGATAATATCCGTCTGCTCGGGATGGAGTCCCAAATCCGTAAAATCGCTTTTTTGATGGTAGGGCTTTCTTTTTTTGGTCACGATGACGTGCACGCTTCCGACTTTCACCACCACTTCGGTCACTGCATCCCTATCACCTTTTTTGATGGCTTCGACTTTGCCGGATAATTGGATAGGTGGGGCATATCGATCATCGACACTGGCACCTACCGGAGCGTTGACCGTTCCGCCGACCCCAACTTTCAGGGCTTCTTCGATCAGCTCCGGTCCGGGAAGGGAGGCATAGATCAACGAGGGACCGTCTTCGGATTTAAATTCCGGACGGGCGAGAATCTTTTCCAGGGTCCATGTGACATCCCCGGCACCCCCCGCAGTGGGGTTATCGCCCAGATCACTGATCATAAATGGTTTTTTATCGCTGGCGATGGCCTTGTCCAAGCTTTCCTTTAGGGATGCTACCGGAGCCACAAATTCAAATTCGTTACGTACGTCCCAAAAATGTTGTGCCAGTTTTTCGGCTCCGCTTGTCACTTTTACCTTGTCGTCTCCTGTGACCATGACTACCGCATGATTGCGTGGTTCGTCGGCCCAGGCATACCCGATCCAAATGGCGGCGTCGATAACACCTTCTTGATCGGCTACCGTAGGAACTTTGGCGTACAGACTTTTGCCCGGTTCGATACGCGTACTCGTCATTTCACCGGGCAGTAGAATCGGCACGGGCACATAGGCCTTGTATTTTGGCTTTCCCTTTCCGTTTTCGAGCCGGTCCAACAGGTTGTTTACGGCCCGTTGTTTTGATTCGATAGCGTCTTCGTGAGGCGCCATGCGATATGCGGTGATCAGGTCGGAGTGTTTGGCCAGGCGCTCGGAAACATTGCCGTGCAGGTCCATCGAAGTCGAAATCAAGGGATCAGTTCCGATGACCTCCCGGATGCGCTCGATGAGGTCCCCCTCCGGATCATCGAGTCCCACTACGCTCATCGCTCCGTGGATATCAAAGAAGAGTCCGTCATACGGTCCGTTCTCCTTTAACATCTTCAAGATCTTGCCCGTTAGCGATTCATAGGCCTCCCGGGTAACGATACCGCCCGGCAGGGATTTCCCCACCAAGGTCGGTACCCATTGCGCCCGCTGCCGTTCACTCGAACCTTCCGTCATAAAAGGATATCTTGAAAATATGTCTTCACCCGTATTGGCATGAAAGGCCTCCTCGGTGGATTGGGCAGGGGAGAAGGTGCTCGATTCAATGCCCAGGCCTGCAATGGCAATGCGGGGAAGGGGCTTGGATTGGGCAAAAAGATTGATGGTGATAAGAAAGGTGAGGCTAAGTAGAAGAATATTTTTTTTCATGGGTTTGAATATCTTTTGTTAAAAGCGGTAAGGATTGATTTTTTTAGGTAATGGAGGGTAACTTTCTCAAAACCCCGTCGGTAAAATTAACCGTTGCGGCTCGTGAATTTTGGAGAACTTCCGGAAAAGGCCAGGATGGATGCTAGTCGTTTCCAGGCTTACTTTTTCCATACTGTTCTAATGGGGTCGGGTAAGTAGCGCAACAACCAAAAAGAGGCCAATGCCAACAACAGGGAACCGATAAAAGTAGTCAGGGCAAAATATAGATTTTCTTCCAAGGCGTTGTTCAATGCACCAAATAGAAACCAGATCTGCATGCTTACAAATAGAATAAGCAACAAGATTATTCCCGTCATAATGGTACTGGTTTTATTGGGATGTGCCTTGTTTTGTGAAGCTCTAAAATCACTCATATCATTATTTTTTTTAGGTGGCATAGGGCTCTTCTGCCTGCCGGACATATACTTTTCCTTCTTTTCGGACTACCTCAAGTTGGGGTAGGGGCCGGGGTGGAGGCCCTTGAAGCACCTCTCCCGTATCGGCACTGAACCAACCGTTGTGACAGGGACATTCGATTTTTTGTTCCTCTTCCCGATAACGGACGGCACACGCCAGATGGGTGCACTTTTGTTCGAACGCGCGCCATTCGTTTTCCTGAAGATGAATGAGAATATAGGGTATCACCATGTCTCCCTGAATTTCAAATTGAATCATTTTACCAACCGGAACTTCATCCTCATTGCAAACGAAGTGGTCGCCTTCCAATGGCTTTGAAGGAAATGCAAGCGCCTTGATAACGATTGCGCCGTTGCTCAAGGCCAAAACTCCCGAGAGCAGACCAAGAAATTTTGCAAATTCCCTGCGGCTAATATGGGTAGCCTTTTCTGTGCTAATTGGAAAATCGCTCTTCCAGTTAGGTATTTTTTCAGGATTTTTTTGTTCCATTGCTATACCTTTTACTCGACGACTAACTGGTGGGTGCCTTTTGGCATCATAATGTTAACCTTGGTATTGACCTCCTGCGCTCCGAATTTGAACGAATTTACAGGTACGGAGTCCGGTCGCATTCTTTCTATTTCTTCCCGGGTGCCATAGTAGAGGGCCTGGCTGGGGCAAACAGTGGCGCACATAGGTTTCAGTCCCGCGCTGGTTCGGTCATAGCACATGTTGCACTTCATCATCAACTCGGCTTTTTCCTCTTTTTTGGGTACGCCAAAGGGACAGGCCAACACACAGTTGGAGCAGCCAATGCATCTGGAAGTATTCGCGGAATGTACGACCCCGAATTCATCTTGGTGGATGGCATCCGCGGGACACACATTGGCGCAGGTGGGATCTTCACAATGCATGCACACCTGTACCGTGGTCTGGGGACTTTTGGCCCGGTCCACATAATGCACGTGGATCATGCTTTCCTGGCCGTTGGTCTCACATTCGGCACACGCCATTTCACAGGCATGACAGCCGATACAACGTTGCATGTCTACAAAAAAAGCCATTTCCTGATCATAATTCGTTTCCGGCATAATTGATGGTTTTTTAGCTTTAGATTAATATTAGTTCCTACGCTCCGCTACAGCCAGCTTTGATAGGCTGTTTCGGTTCTTGTTTCACTTCCCTTTTTTCCGGTCGGAATCAGTTTACAGGCGCATACCTTAAATTCCGGAATCTTTGACACAGGGTCGAGATTGCCTATGGTAAGCTGGTTGGCGGAGAATTTGCCTCCCCAATGATAGGGAATAAAAACGGTATCTTCCCGAATGGTCTCTACCACATGCGCAGGAAATTCAGCTTCCCCCCTTCTTGTCTTTACTTTTACCAAATCACGATCTTCTATACCATATAGCGTTGCCATCTTGGGATGGATTTCCATCAAGGGCTCGGGATACTGGTCTATGAGTTTTCCAATTCGACGGGTCGACGTGCCACTCAGGTATTGGGAAACTACGCGTCCTGTGGTGAGAACCACGGGGAATTCCTTATCGGTGACTTCGGAAGCGGGTCGATATTTTACGGGATTGAAATGTGCCTTTCCGTCCGGGGTGGCGAACTTACGATCTTCCCAAAGCCTGGGAGTTCCCGGATGGTCTTCGGACGGACAGGGCCAGAAAACCCCCATATTGTCCACTACTTTTTTATAGGTGATGCCATAATAATCGGCAGTTCCTCCCTTTGAGGCTACCCGAAGCTCGTTAAAAATATCCTCACTGGTAGGATAACTGAATTTGTTTCCGGCACCCAACCGATCGGCCAGTTCCATTAAAATCTCACCATCGCGCCTACAGTTCCCCGGGGGCGGTACGGCTTCATTGATCTTGACCACGCGACCTTCCGCGGTGGTGACCGTACCTTCTTCTTCTTCGTGCAGGGAGCCGGCCATAACGATATCCGCGTGCCGGGCCGTTTCACTGAGAAAGGTATCAATGTTGATATAAAACTCAAGTTTTTCAAGTGCCTCCCGTACGTAGTTGTTGTTGGGGAGGGATACCAACGGATTAAAACAGATTGAGATCATTCCCTTTATTTCACCCCTGTGGATGGCTTCGATCTGTTCATAGGCGGTAAGCCCTTTCCCGGGCATATCCTTTTCATCTATTCCCCATACTTCGGAGATGTACTTTCTGTGTTCAGGATTGGTTATATCCCTGTTTCCGGGAAGCTGGTCACATTTATGTCCGTGTTCCCTTCCGCCCTGACCGTTACCCTGGCCTGTGATGGTCCCGTATCCGCAATAGGGTTTTCCTATTCGGCCTGTGGCCAGCACCAAGTTGATGCAGCTCAGTACATTTTCTACCCCTTTGGTGTGGTGTTCAATACCGCGGGCGTGCATTAGAAAGCTTGTATTGGCCTCGCCCCAGAGTTTGGCCGCTTTGTAGATCAAATCTTTGGGGACCCCGGATTCTTTTTCGGCCCATTCAAGGTCGTAGTCCTTTACGGCCTCGATGGTTTCTTCAAAGCCGGAGGTGTGGTTCTCGATAAAATCGTGATCGAGCCAGTCGTTATCCACCATTATTTTTAACATGGCTCCAAATAGGGCCGAGTCCCCACCGGGCCGTACCGGTAAATGCAGGTCTGCCGTTCGTGCGAACGGAATCTCGCGGGGATCGACCACGATCAGCTTCGCACCGTTATCACGGGCCTGCCATATGTAGTGGGTAAGGGTCGGAAAGGTTTCGCTGATATTGGCCCCTGCCACCAAAATCACCTTGGCATGTTTCAGGTCCGCCCAGCTGTTGGAGCTTCTGTCCAGTCCGAATGCCTTTTTATTTCCTCCGCCGGCACTTACCATGCAAAGTCGTCCGTTATAGTCAAGATTGGCCGTTTTCAAGGCAACCCTGGCAAACTTGCCGATCATATAACTTTTCTCGTTGGTAAGTGATACCCCCGAGAGCATGGCAAAAGCATCATTGCCATACTGTTTTTGGATGCGTTGTATCTCGCTTACGGTCTTGCTCATCGCCTTCTCCCAGCTGATGGGGTCGAAACCCTTTCCTTCGACGCGTTGAATGGGCCCCATTATTCTGTCGGGATGGTTGTTCTGCATGTACCGCTGCACTCCTTTGGGACATAGACGTCCCTCGTTAAAGGGGAATTCCATCCAAGGTTCAAAGCCGGCAATCTTTTCGTTCTTTACCTTTAGTTTGATACCGCATTGCATCCCGCAGTAACAACAGTGGGTTTTAACCAGTTTATCCGGCTCATGCGAGCCTTCAAATCCTGATTTAGGGGGGTAGGCCGCATGGGGCCCATGTTCCTTTATAATTTTATCTACTGAAGTAGGTAGTTTTGCCATTATTAGATTTAAATCCTATCCAAAATAATATCCTGCGTCCTTCCTTGCCTTGAGGTGCGCCTTGGCCAAAGCGGAGCGTTTTCCTTCGGGACTCAGGTCAAGATGATTGGTTCCATCTTTTTTATCATAGTCAAATCCCAAATTCTTAGTTACTTTTTTAAGATCGTCAACATGTATCTGAGATGCAAAATCCTTTTTAGTATGCGGACATTGGGCCATCCCGCGTCTTTTTCCTTCATGTTTATAGAGATTGGCCCCGAGTTGGGCGAGCCGTTGGAAGATGTGAAAGAACTTGCCGAAAGGCAGCCAGACCAAAAATAATATTACCGTTATCGCGTGCGTCACGGCCATGAACTGATAGGTCTTTCCCTGCAAAAAAGTGTAGTCATAGGAAATGCCCAGTCCCGTTACCGAAATGGCGATAAGAAGAATAAGGGGCAACCAATCGTTCTCAAAGGTCTGGGTAGCGATCAACCCGCCATCGGTAAACCTTCTCTTCATCATGATTACGGCCCCTATTGTCACCAGTACGGAACACCACACCAGGCCGTGAAAGGCAATAAAAGCTATAGGGGAACCCAACGCAAAAGTTCCGGCTTCGAATCCGAAAAGCATGGCGTGATAGGTGACATCGTCTCCCGGGCGTAGTTCAAAATGTATCCATCCGAAAGTTAGCGGAATGGTAATGGCAAAAGCAATTAGACAACCGGTAGCTAACATAAAATGGGCGATCCACCTCGTTCGGCTCCGATGGGCTATAAAACGTTGCAACATGATATTCCTTAAAAAGAGCCGGAAAGATCTCAGCGCGTTCGGAACAAAGTCCTTGCTAAAAAGAAATTGCATACTCCTGCGCCAATAAAGCTTGGTAGGCGGACGCTGGATCCAAACCGAATAGCGGTAGGCGATACCAAAAACAGCAAAAACGGTCCCGATAAGGTAGGCTACTAGGGCAGGATCGAAATTCTGAAGATTCCTAGAACCCAGAAGAACCACTGCAACAGTTAAAACAGCGGCAATCGTGGCCTTGATAAGAGCCAGACGATCCAAAGTTTTAAATAGCTTGAACATAAATGTGCCGATTTGAGTGGTCGATTTAAAATTAGGAGGTTTTATGACAAACAACAAAAATTAAACCGGCAAATATTGGATATTTCAAGTAATGATCGAATTTTAGAAATATTCTAAATAATCATAGGTTCACCACGTAAAAGTTAAATGAGAGATGACGTATCAGGAAGCCCCGGATTTTGGCTTTTGTAAGGCCCAATCCAATAAATGTCTAAAAAAACCGATAACAACTGCCAGCCAAGCTAATACGGCGATATAGACGAAATAGGTCGGTATCTGCTCTAAAAAAGGAACTTCCAAGGCTTGGCTCAATCGAAATGTAGCCACTGTGTACATGCCCAAGGGAAAAACCATTCCCCAATAACTGGGATCGTACCCATTTGGAGAAATGGGTGCCGGTACTTTCATGATAAGGTGGCGCCACATTCCAAGAATGATCAATAATGGAATCCACCAGGTCCCCGCAGCCCAGAAAAAGAGGGTAAACCCTTTAATAAACGGCATTATATCCATGATGAAATTAAAATGTTGCTCGTGCAGGATCAGCAGAGATCCCGCAAGGGTAGTAATGGCCGTTGCCCCCATGTTGATCCAATAAGGTGCTCCCAATTCGTTGGCGTTAAGTAGGAAAAAGGACATCCTATAAATGATGAGGGACATTATGAACAAATAAAAGATACAACCGATCAGGAAAAGGCATAAAGCCACGAACAGGAGGATATAATCATGGGTTTGGCTGCCTACTGTGAGGGAAGATATCAATCCCGACAGGGCCTGTATCGCTACTATAATAACTAGCCAAGTACCATTTATCCCTTCCCTAAGTGGTTTTTTTGCTCCTGAAACGGTGATATTGTAAAAGAAACCGTACCCTACAAATAGCCATATTATACCCGCCAGTATTAATAGCAGGGTTGCAACTGCCGTATTTCCCGTGAGCATGATGAATTGATTGCCGATAATACACAGGGCTGCCACAATGGTAAAGAAACCGGGGCCTTTCACATAACTCCTAAAATCGTTTAGAACTTCCCGGGAATAAGATAGGCACCGATAAAGAAACATCATGCTTAGGCCTCCCAAGAACACCAGGTTCAGGTAAAACAGGGAATAGGCAAAAAGTTCAAAACCGTTTAAATAGGAGGCGATCGAAACGATACCCGTGGCCATTACCATGGCGAAATAGGCCGGCAGGAGATTTTTTATTTTTTGCAGAAAAATGCTCATACGGATGATTCCTTTCAAAGTTATAAATTCTGGACTATATTGTGGGTCAGATGTCTACTCTTTAATAAACGGCCGCCAATCTATTCATTTAAACGGAAAAACTAACTATGCTCCAGCGAGTCATGTTCTGAAGGCTTTCTTTGTTCCAGGGTAGAGGTGTGATCCCGCCTTTGATATTTTTTTGTTAAAGGGATTGGGGCAATTTCTGACCGGCCAGGTCCGCAAAATCCTAGAGTTAGGCTACTAAACCTTTATCTTTGTATTTCCATTTTAAAATTGATCTCTTGAAAAACGGTAGCATAAAAAACATCCAGAAAGAAGTTTTATCCGATAACTGGTACACGCTCGAGAAGTACACCTACGACTACCAAAAAGAAGACGGGTCGTGGGAAACTCAGGAACGGGAAAGTTACGATAGAGGGAGCGGGGTTTGTATCCTTCTTTACAATAAGGACAAGGGAACGGTGATCTTGACCCGTCAATTTCGGATGCCGACCTATGTAAACGGGAACCAAAACGGGATGATGATGGAGGTCTGCGCGGGCGTGTTGGACAACGCCCTGCCGGAGGTTCGAATTAAAAAGGAAGTGGAAGAGGAAACGGGTTTCCGAATCGAAAAGGTGGAGAGAGTACTGGAGGCCTACACCTCTCCGGGAGCGGTAACCGAAATCATGCATTTTTTTGTGGGAGCCTATGAGGATAGCATGAAAGTCAACGCGGGCGGCGGCGCCCAAGACGAAACGGAGAACATTGAGGTATTGGAAGTTTCGTTCGAAAAAGCCATGGAAATGGTCAAAACCGGCGAAATAAAGGATGTGAAAACCATCGTTTTATTACAACATGCGACGATACAAGGGCTGTTTGAAAAATAAAGGATTCGCCCCACCCGTCTTCCGTTACATCCATCTACCGTCCACCGTCGCCTGTTACCCTTCTTGTCTCTTTGCTCTACCTTTTCGCTCTACTCTGGAATTCAGTACGTGTCCCGAATAGTCTCAAAAATAAGTTGCATCCTTTTTTTTATTTCCGAGCTTTGATGCCGATAGTGGTTGTTCATAAAACTGAATATCAAGGTCTTTCCCGAATTTGTGACCAAATAACCGCTGACACAATGTACGTTGCCCAAGGTTCCGGTCTTGGCATAAATGTAGGGATCGGGATTACCGGGGTACCAATCCTCGAGCGTACCCGACACGCCCCCTGCGGGAAAAATATCGAACAGGCGCTGCTCCGGCACTTGCTCATGTAATTTCGAAAGTACCTGTACCATCGATTCGGGAGTGAACAGGTTGTAGCGGGAGAGCCCCGATCCATCGACCCAGCGCGGGGGCTGTTCGAGGTCCGCCAGTTGATTGCTCAAAACGGAATCCCGAACTTTTCCGCCATCGAGGGTATCGGATAGCGTAGAGGAAGCCAAAATCAGAAGTTGCTCCGCGATCATGTTATCACTTTTGTGCATCATCCGTCGGTAGAGGGAATCAGAGGGAAGGCTATATAAAACGTTCTTTTCGCCCGCGGGCATCCGGTCGGCAAGGCTAAGTTTTTTTCCTAAAACATCCTCCAACAGCGTTTTTATTAGAGTGGTATCCGTCTTAAAAGGAATTTCGAGGGTATCTTTTCGGGTCTTCCCAAAGTAGAACAAATTCCTGTCCAATTCGCGGCGTAGGGTATAATCGATGGGCACCACTTTGTCATAAAGATATGTGGGCACCACCTTGACGGATTCGGAATTATGTAGGGTCACGACGTTCCCGTAGAGGGGAAATGCAGTCCGCTCGGGCTGATAATAATATTGATAGTCGCCCCATGCCCATCCCGGTCCATACCTGTTCTCTACAAAATTGTCCAAGTGTAGGGAAATATTCCGATGGCCGTGCAAAAAATTCAAAGCGGTACTATCCATAAAATGCGGATGTAAAAACGAGGGATCACCCGTGCCCTCTACATATAGCGTGTCGTTTTGCGTCACATATTTTAAGGCGGGAATTTTGTCCGGTAAAAACTGAAGGGCGGCAAAAAGGGTGAAAATCTTGGTATTGCTTGCCGGGGTGAAATATTTTTCGCTGTTCCGGGCGTAGAGGGTGTCTTTAGTACCAGCATCCAAAATAAGCACCCCCGTAAACTGTTGGTCATAAAATGGGGATGCGAAAACGCTATCCGTCGTGCGTTGAACGTTTTTTTTGGCGGAGGCACATCCCAACAATAGGGATGCCAGCATAAACCCAAAAAGTAGAGGTTTCATATTGATCAGGTATTTTTTTATGATGTGGACGAAGTTATTGAGTTAAGGAATAATTATCGGGAAGAAACACTGTTTTTTTGTACATATAGTCCCATAGGCACATTCCCCATATTTTAAAGATAGTCTTACCATTGACATGAATTTTAAATTGATATTGAATCTCCGGTGACTTCCCTTATGGCGGCCCATGAAGTGCGTCTTTAACATGATCTTGATAAACATTTAACTACTGCCTCACAACATGGATAAGACTTTTTTGTTTAACTTTATACGGACCAAAGCGGCATAAACGACTAATCTCTTAAACATTTTTGGATATGGCTAACAGCATGCTTGAGTACACCAAGACAGTACTCAAAAAAGTCAGTTTCGATACACAGCTTTTTTATAAGGAACTGAAAAAAGCGATTTCAAGATTGCTTCCGGAGGAAATCGAAGAACTTAAAAACTGGTTGCAACAGTTTATTACCGACAAGCCGGAGCTACAGCAAAGTCTTCTTTACATAAAAGTTTAATCACCGGCCCTTCGAAATTAGAGGGGCCATTCTTATCTCTTTCCTAGGGGACTGACAATCTTCACATCCTGAAATGCGATCGCACCCCTTACGATTCCGGCGATTACATCTTTCATGGCCTCGGTAATCTGAATTTTCAGTTCGCTCTTGTGATGAATAAGGCTCACCTCGCGGGCGGGCGAAGGCTTTTTGAAATGGCGCAGGTTCTTCTTCTTTCCCCCTTCGAGTTCCAAAGTGTGCAAAAAGGGCAAAAGCGTCATGCCAAGGCCCTCGTCAGCAAGGTTGACCAAGGTCTCAAAACTGCCGCTTTGTAGTCTAAAGTTCGAATCTTCAAAATTTTCGGAAGCCTCGCAGAGATTGATAATCCCTTCACGAAAACAGTGGCCGTCCCTCAAAAGTAATATATCGTTGATGTCCAGGTCTTCGGGGGTTATATTATCATGCTTCGCTAAACGATGGTTATCGGGCACATAGCCCACAAATGGTTCGTAATAGAGGGGGCGTTCCCTGAGATTTTCGATTTCAAGAGGCGTCGCGGCAATGCCAGCATCTAGATGGCCATCTCTAAGGTTCTGTATCAGACTTTCGGTATGCTGTTCCTTAATAATCAGGTTTACCTTGGGGTATTTGGTGATGAACGTTTTTAGGAACATCGGAAGCAGGGTTGGCATGACCGTAGGGATTATGCCAAGTGTAAAATCGCCGCCGACGTATCCTTTTTCCTGATCGACGACGTCTTGAATCCGGTTGGCCTCATTGACGATATTTCTTGCTTGGGCGACGATTTTTCTACCGACCTGGGTAACACCGATAGGCTTTTTGCCACGGTCGAAAATCAAAATATCCAACTCATCTTCCAACTTCTGCACTTGCATGCTCAAAGTCGGCTGGGTCACAAAACATTTTTCGGCGGCTAAAGTAAAATTTTGATATTCTGCAACGGCCAGTACGTAGTGCAATTGGGTGATGGTCATAGTTCGATGTTTCAGCGGATAAAAGTAAGGAAACTATCGATAAAAACTATGGGGTTACGAACGGTAATAGTTATTTCCCAAGAAGCGCGTCCATTCCGGGAATGTTGGGCATGCCTTCCTTGGCCACGGCGGCCAGTTCGGTTTCGTTGACCTGGGTCGCTTTTTCAATGGCTTTATTGAGGGTCAGGATCAGGTAGTCTTCCAACTGGTCCTTATCCTCTAAAAGACTGTCGTCTATTTCAATCTTCTTGATTTCCCGGTTGGCGGTTATCGTGACCTGCACAGCGTCCTCGGCGGACTTTTCATCCAGCAGTACCGTATCCAACCGTTTTTTGGTAGCGGTCACTTTTTCTTGGGTCTCCTTGAGTTTTCCCATCATTCCCATCATATCTCCGAACATAATTGTAATTTTTAAAAATTTGCGTTTCCAAAATTACTAAATTGTCGCAGGATTTGCGCTATCGGCCCGCCACTATCCGTCCGGTGCAGAAAGATTGTTGTAGAAGGTGTGCTGTAAAGGGTGCCGAGACCATCCTAATACCGGTAAGCGATTGAGCTGGCCATTTGGTCAATGCAGGGCCATTGTCGCCATTTACGTCCAATAATACCCTAAACTAAAACATCCCCTTGCATATGAAACATCCCTTTAAAAGAAATGTCCTTCTGACGCTATGCCTTACATTTGCGATCTCAAATTATAGTCAAGAAAGAGATATGGAAGAAGTTACCACTCCCGTAGCCAAAAAAATTCCCGAAAAACTGGAGAAGCACGGCGATGTTAGGGTCGATGATTACTATTGGATGAAAGATAGGGAAAATCCCGAGGTGATAGCGTATCTGGAAGCCGAAAATGCGTACTACAATGCGCTGACTGCCCACACAAGGGCTTTTCAGGATTCGCTTTTTCACGAAATGAAATCCCGTATCAAGGAGGATGATTCTTCCGTACCCTACAAAAAGAACGGGTACTGGTACATATCCCGCTACGAGACCGGTAAGGAATATCCGATCTATTCCCGAAAAAAGAGAACTTTGGATGCCGAGGAAGAGATTATGTTCAACGGGAACGAAATGGCCGAGGGGCACGACTACTTCAGTATCGGAGGTATCGCTGTGAGTCCCGATAACACCATGGCCGCTTTTGGCGTCGATACCGTTTCCCGCCGACAGTACCACATTCAAATAAAAAATTTGTGGACCGGGGAAATATACGACGATAAGATCGAGAACACGACCGGCGGTTCCGTTTGGGCCGATGACAACAAAACCCTGTTCTACAGCAAGAAAGATCCTGTTACGCTACGTTCCGATAAAATTTATAAGCACAAATTGGGTACCCCTTCCAAAGACGACGAGTTGGTCTTCGAGGAAAAAGACGATACGTTCCGCACCTTTGTGTACAAAACCAAGTCAAAAAAATATATTGTGATCGGCTCGGTAAGCACCCTGACCTCGGAATACCAGATACTGCGGGCGGACAAGCCCGATGCGGCCCTCAAAATGTTTTCCCCCAGAACTAGGGGTGTCGAATACAGTATTGCCCATTATGACGACCATTTCTACGTACTCACCAATAAAGACGGGGCGACCAACTTTAAATTAATGCGTGTCGGGGAAGACCAAACGGCTGCACAGCATTGGGAGGAGTTCATTCCCCATCGGGAGGAAGTACTTTTAGAGGATATCGATATCTTTAAGGAGTATTACGTGCTTTCTGAACGTGAAATGGGACTCAACAAAATTAAGGTTGTCCGATGGGATGGTTCGGATAGTTATTATTTACCCTTTGACAGTGAAACCTTTACCGCTGGGGTAAGCCGAAATCCCGATTTCGATACCGAGACCTTACGCTATGTCTATACTTCAATGACCACGCCCACTTCTGTTGTCGATTTCAACATGCGCACGAAGGAAAAGGAGGTAAAAAAGGAGCAGGAAGTACTTGGTGGCAATTTTGATAAGGACAATTATGTGGAAATAAGGGTTTGGGCCACGGCACGCGACGGGGTGAAGGTACCCTTATCGATTGTTTATCACAAGGATACAAAATTGGATGAAAACACGCCGATTCTGCAATATGCCTACGGTTCGTACGGGGCGACAATTGACCCTTATTTTTCCAGCGTACGCCTGAGCCTTTTAGACCGGGGCTTCGTTTACGCCCTCGCCCATATTCGCGGGGGACAGTACCTTGGCCGACCTTGGTACGAGGACGGTAAACTGCTCAAAAAGAAAAATTCCTTTACCGATTTTGTGGACTCCTCCAAATATCTGATTTCCGAGGGCTATACCAGTCCCGGTCACCTTTATGCCATGGGCGGTTCCGCGGGTGGCTTGTTGATGGGGGCGGTAGTCAACATGGCACCGGAACTTTATAATGGGGTAATCGCCGCGGTACCTTTTGTCGATGTCGTGACCACGATGCTCGACGATTCAATCCCCCTCACCACGGGGGAATACGACGAATGGGGCAATCCCAATGAAAAAGAATCGTATGACTACATGAAGTCGTACTCGCCCTACGACCAGGTCAAGGCGCAGGCCTATCCGAACATGCTCGTGACAACGGGACTGCACGATTCCCAGGTCCAATATTTTGAGCCGGCCAAATGGGTGGCCAAACTGCGAGAGGTAAAGACCGATAACCATCAATTGCTGTTCGATATCAATATGGATGCCGGGCACGGTGGGGCTTCCGGCCGATTTGAAGCATTGAAAGAGGTAGCCAAGGAGTATGCCTTTCTGCTAGATTTGGAGGGAAAAATTTAGGGTCTGTTTTGAATTGTGCGATTGCATTTTTATAGATTGGTGTTGATGCCGTTCCAGGAAAGAAATAATCGACAGCGTTAAAACAGAACCTTATGGCTGCCCTCAGTGTTGGCTTTAGGTGAATTGTGAACCGTATTTTGCGCACCTTTCTAAGTCCAGCGTAACTGCGAAGTTCTAAAATAGCGTAGTGAATGGGATATTGCGCTTGCGGATTACCGAAAGGTGAACAGAGGGCCGGCAACAATCGATGCACAGTCCACTGCGCCCAGCAACGGTTCAGGATGCCATTTTTTGCATTTCCGAAGGAGGCTTTGCGAAATAATTAGTAATTTTGCCAAGAAATTGGCGCATTCCACGGCATAAGGATTTGCTAGGGACACCGAAATCAAATAAGCTATATGGCACAAAAGATAAATGCTTATAATAATATTCTAGAGCTCATAGGAAATACTCCCCTAGTTAAAATCGATAAACTGACCAAAAGCTTTCCCGGTAATTTCTTTGCCAAGGTCGAAGCCTTCAATCCCGGCCATTCCTCGAAAGACCGTATTGCGATGCATATTATCGAAGCGGCGGAGCGCAAGGGCATCCTCACCGAAGGCAGTACTATCATCGAGACTACTTCAGGCAACACCGGTTTCAGTATTGCCATGGTAAGTATCATAAAAGGCTATGATTGTATTCTGGCCGTGAGCTCCAAATCCTCAAAAGACAAAATAGACATGCTCCGCTCTATGGGAGCTACCGTCTATGTCTGTCCCGCACACGTAAGCGCTGAAGATCCGCGATCTTACTATGAGGTGGCCAAACGGCTGCACGAAGAGACCGAAGGATCGATTTATATCAACCAGTATTTCAATGAGCTTAATATTGATGCGCATTACGCGAATACCGGACCTGAAATCTGGGAACAGACCAAGGGGCAGATAACGCATTTGGTAGCTTGTAGTGGCACCGGCGGCACGATTTCGGGCACGTCTAAGTATCTAAAGGAACAGGCCAAGAAATCAGGGACGAAAATAAAGGTTATCGGGGTGGATGCCTATGGCTCGGTCTTGAAGAAGTACCACGAAACCGGGAAGTTCGACGCCAAGGAAGTATATCCGTACCGCATTGAGGGACTGGGAAAAAACCTGATTCCAGGAGCAACGGACTTCGACCTGATCGATGAATTTATCAAGGTGACGGATTCCGAGAGCGCACACACCGCTCGAGAAATAGCACATACGGAAGGTATTTTTGCCGGGTACACCAGCGGTGCCGCAATGCAGGCCATTAAGCAATTGAACGAACGCGGCGAATTCGGCGAGGACGATAACGTGGTGGTCATCTTTCCCGATCACGGATCGCGCTACATGAGCAAAATTTACAGCGACCAATGGATGGAGAATCAGGGTTTTCTCACTAATGAATCCGTCGGGGAGACCCAAGAGATACAATATGTCAAGGGATAGGATAGCGACCTAATTCCCATTCCCGTAATTTTTTTGCCGGTTAAATTCCTACAAGGTATAGGGATTCATCGGCAGCGCTTATTAACAATACTACCTTTTTTTGGGGATAATTATTACTCAATTATTCCCCTTAAAATCATACTTTTGCAATATACCAAAGCGAATCGCATGCAAGATCTATTTGATAGAATACTGGAAAATAAAGGCCCCTTGGGCAAATGGGCGTCACAGGCGGAAGGATATTTTGTATTTCCCAAACTTGAAGGTGCTTTGTCCAACCGTATGAAATTTCAGGGCAAGGAAGTCATTACCTGGAGCATCAACGATTACTTGGGGATGGCCAATCTTCCGGAAATAAAGAAAGTCGATGGAGAGGTCGCTGCGGAATATGGGGCCGCCTATCCCATGGGTGCTAGGATGATGAGCGGCCATACCGACTTTCACGAGCAATTGGAACGGGAGCTGGCGGAGTTCGTGGACAAAGAAGCTGCCTACCTGCTGAATTTCGGTTATCAAGGTATGGTGTCCGCAATCGATGCCCTCGTTTCCAAAGACGACATTATAGTATATGATGTGGACTCACATGCCTGTATTATAGATGGGGTGAGACTCCATATGGGAAAACGCTTTACTTTCGTCCATAATGACATGGACAGTTTGGAGAAAAACCTCGAAAGAGCCAGCAAACTGGCGGAGCAGTCCGGAGGAGGGATACTCGTGATTTCTGAAGGGGTCTTCGGAATGCGCGGGGAGCAAGGCAAACTAAAAGAGATAATTGCGCTCAAGGAAAAATATACGTTCCGTCTTTTCGTCGACGATGCCCACGGATTCGGTACCCTCGGAAAAACAGGGGCCGGGGCAGGGGAGGAGCAGGGTGTACAGGACGGTATCGACGTCTATTTTGCCACCTTCGCCAAGTCCATGGCCGGTATCGGCGCTTTTTTGGCAGCGGACCAAGAAATCATTGATTACCTAAAATACAACCTACGTTCGCAAATGTTCGCTAAGTCCCTTCCCATGATCTACGTAAAGGGCGCGCTCAAAAGGTTGGATATGTTGCGTACCCGACCTGAAATGAAAGCTAAATTGTGGGAAAATGTCAACGCATTGCAGAACGGCCTCAAAGACCGTGGCTTTAATATTGGTGACACCAATACCTGTGTCACCCCTGTATATCTGAACGGAAGCATACCCGAAGCCATGGCGTTGGTAAAGGATTTGAGGGAAAACCACGGCATATTCTGTTCTATAGTCGTTTATCCGGTAATACCTAAAGGATTGATTCTACTACGGATGATTCCCACCGCTACCCACACCATGCAGGATATCGAAGAGACTTTAGATGCTTTCTCCGCTATTCGCGACCGGTTGGAAAATGGTACCTATAAGAAATTGTCCGCTGCCGTTGCGGCCGCGATGGGAGAATAACAATAGTAGGTCGCATCGAGCGCAGTCGAATGTCATATCGAGCGCTGTTCCCATCTGAACCTGAAAACTTAAACATCAAGGCGGTACGTACACCTTCTCTTGTGCACGGTCGGCTGCACGTGCTTCCAGATTTGCCGTGCGGCGAGATTGTCACTTAGTTCTGGGGTTCGGATTCCGGTTTTTACCCCTCGCTTCGTGAAGGTTTTGTGGTATTGATTGAAGATAATCGCCGTAACCCCTTTATTCTGATAGTCAGGATGCACGCCGATCAAATAAAAAATGGCCCGTTCGCAGCTCTTACGCGCTTGCATTAAATGGTACCATCCGAACGGAAAAAGTTTGCCCTTGGCTTTCTGCATGGCTTCCGCGAATGAGGGCAAAACTACTGCGAAGGCCACAAGGTTATCGTCTTTGTCCACTACAAACTTGATAAACTCGGGATCCACAAAGCCCATAAAGCGATTCTTGATGTATTCCCGTTGCTCCTCTGAAATCGGGGCGTATGAGGCCAAGCCACTATACGTCAAATCTAACAGGTCGAACATCGGGTCCACGTATTCTAATAGCTCTTTTTTGTTTTTTACATTGACCTCTCGTAAGGAGTACCTTTTTTTGACCAGTTCGTTGATGCGGTAAAAAAAGGAGGGGTCTGCTTTTGCCGTGGGCATGGTATTTTCTACATACTCCTTTTCCTTTTGAAATCCCAGACGCTCGTAATGCGATTGGTAATATGGATGGTTGTACCAGGTTACCATGGTGCCCAAGGTTTTGAAGCCCTCTGTGAGAACGCCCACCTTGTCGAGGTTCGAAAAGCCCAAAGGCCCCTCGACATGGTCCATATTCTCGGATTCCGCCAATTCCTTAACCTTATCGATCAAGGTTTCCGAAACCTCGGTATCATCGATAAAATCACACCACCCGAACCGCATTTTCTTAATGTTCTGTTGTTCGACTTCTAACGTATTGATGATGGCCGCCACCCGGCCTACGATTTTATCGTTTTTATAGGCCAAATAGAGCCACATGCGTGCTGTCTTGAAAGCGGGATTCTTCTCTTTGTCGAAAGTATCCATCTCATCGGTGATCAACGGGGGTACCCAATAGGTCGAACCCTTGTAGAGCGAAAAGGGAAATTTAACAAATTCCTTTATATCCGATTTGGAGGTAGCTTCTTTAAGGGTGACCATTTATCGCAATTTGTGGAGTCAATATTAGGTATAATTGTCGATTGTACGAAGGTTTTTGGTGCCCTTTTTACTGTTTTGGATTGATTTTAAAGAAAGAAATTTCGATGGACGTTTTATTGACTCTCTGGAAAACTTAAAGAGGATGATTCAAGTTAAATTAGGACACGGTATCCCAAATGGTAGCACTCCTATTTTACCTCTTCTTGGTCCCCGCCTGTCCCATTATCCGGAACACTTATTAAGAAGTTTCAGATGGGTACCCTCCGGCCCGGCAGCGTCCCTACTCTTTGTTCTCTTTTCTATCTTTCTTCTTCATAGCGTTTTTCTTGATGGCCCCACCATTGGCATCGGCGCTCTGCTCATCGATGGCCTTGATTTTATCGACATGGAGGTCAAAGCGATATGAAGCTCCGGCGGTTACAAAAATCCGGGTCGGCGTATTCTTGAAACTCGCTCCGAGGTTAAGATCTACCTGCAGGTCGTCGGTCAAGAGATGGGCGACTCCGCCCCGGAGCAGCACATCGGAATACCGGTCGCTCTGAATGCCTTGGTTCTCTAAAAAGGCGCTCCATTTCGGATTGCCGAAAGCGTGCGACAGGGAAACCAGATAACTGAGTTCTGGAAAATCCGTGCTGATCCGGTCGTAGGCGATATTGGTGATCAGCACAAACCGCGGTGTAAGTTTGCTCTGCGTCGCGACCATGCCGCGATACGATACGGCAGGGTCACCCACATAAAAGGGATTATCTCCCATGTTGAACGTAGCCCCGCCGTAAATGGAAACGGAGGGAATCAGGTTCTTCAGCTGAAACACATTGTTAGCCCGCCAGCTGTACAGGTTGGGCTTGCTACGCTCCTCCGATTTGTAGCGATCGTAGATCAGATACTTAAGTCCGATTCGATTTCTGGAGAAATCCGTCAAATTCTCGGAAACGTCCGTACCTATCAGGCTAATATTTTGGTTTTGGTAACTGCCCTCGTAGTTCAATTCCAGTTGTTCGAACAGCAATCCGTAGCGCAGGGAAATATCGGTGCCCCAGATGTCGCTTTCGGTGTTCAAAAGCTCGTGGTCGCTCTGTTCGTAAAAGAGTCCCGCTTCCATTTGAATTACGTTGGTGCCCACCGCGTAGGCACTGACGGACAGTCCCGGTCGGTTCGAATTGATGACGTCGGTATATTGGGCAAGACCTGTTAGAGGTAGGGCGAATGCGACGAGATAGAAAAGATTTTTCATGGGATGAAGGACTTGGTGAAATTATTGAAATAGGATGAGTTGCAGGAGCAACTGCCTGTTGATTCCGTTTTTACCATTATTTTAGCGTTTCGATCCTACCAATACAACGTAAGAATCGTATTTTTGATATATTCATTCCTAACAATATGGTGTTTTTAAAGACAATTCTTGTAATCCTGCTGATTTATTATGGATTGAAGATACTGGTTAAAATGTTTGCCCCCAAGATTTTCGGATACGCCGCCAAAAAGACAGAGCAGCATTTTCGGGAGAAATTCGGGGATTTCGCCCAGCAAAATCCGCATACCGAAGAGCGTGTCGGCGATGTCATCATCGATAAAAAATCCCGTTCCAAGAAAACTTCCAAGAACGATTCCTCCGATCAGGTCGGTGACTATATCGACTTTGAGGAAATTGATTAGTTTTGCCTTTCTAAAATGAATCCTTTGCTGCTTGGCAGTAGGAGGTAGTTTCAAGATGCCCTTGCATTGATACCGGAAGATTCAAGTGTAACCTTTTCTACCTTTAGGATGTATTATCTTAGATTTATGAACAAGGGAAGGTTAACCGCTTTTTTCATCCATTTTTTTGTAATCGTTTTCTTTGTCATTGCCGCCCTGGCCTATTTTTCGCCAGTACTTCAGGGGAAGGTCATCGAACAATCCGACATCATCCAGTTTACGGGGATGGCCAAGGAACAGGTCGATTTCCGGAAGAAAACGGGCGAAGAACCCTACTGGACGAACTCTGCCTTCGGAGGCATGCCGACCTATCAATTGGGTGCATATTATCCCCATGATTATGTGAAGGAATTAGACCTTTTTATCCGATTTCTCCCACGTCCGGCAGATTATCTCTTCCTCTATTTTATAGGATTTTACATCTTGCTCTGTTGTATGAAGGTCGATTTTCGGTTGGCCGTTATCGGGGCGCTGGCTTTCGGATTTTCCACTTATCTCATTATCATTCTTGGGGTAGGGCACAATGCCAAAGCGCATGCTTTAGCCTATCTGCCTTTGCTTCTGGGGGGTATCTTACTCGTTTTTCGCAACATCTATTTATGGGGATTTTTATTGACCGCTGTAGCCATGGCTTTGGAGGTCAGGGCGAACCACTATCAGATGACCTACTACTTTATGTTCTTAGTGCTGGCCTTGGGGGTGGTCTATTTGGTGGATGCGTTTCGCAGGGGTGCCTTGAAAGGATATTTTAAATCGGTGGGAATCTTGGTTCTCGCGGTAGCGTTAGGGATTGCCGCCAATACAACTTCGTTAATGGCCACCAAGGAGTATGCGGACTGGAGTACTCGCGGCAAATCGGAACTAGGCATTGAGCCGGATGGCTCGGCCAAGACAAACTCAGGGGGGCTCGAAAGGGAATATATCACCCAGTGGAGCTACGGTATTGTGGAGTCCCTTGATCTCTTTGTACCGCGGCTCTTCGGAGGATCGAGTAGCGAGAATTTGGGAGATAACTCCAAAAGCTATGATTTTTTGATCGACCAAGGTATTTCCCGTTCCCAGGCGCTGAGCTTTTCGAGCGGATTGCCCCTCTATTGGGCCGACCAGCCTGGCACTTCAGGTCCGGCGTACATCGGGGCCATTGTTTTCTTTCTTTTCATTTTGGGTCTCGTTATGGTCAAGGGCAGGGCGAAATGGTGGCTTCTGAGTGGCACCTTGCTGTCCCTTTTTCTTTCTTGGGGGAAGAATTTCAGCATCTTGACGGACTTCATGATCGATTACTTCCCGCTTTACGACAAATTTCGGGCGGTATCCTCGGCACAAGTCGTACTTGAGCTCTGCGCCCCCATCCTGGCCGTGTTGGCGCTTCGTGAAATGTTCGGGGCATCTGTAGATAAGGTGGAAAAGATCAAGGGATTAAAAACTTCCTTTTTTATCGTTATCGGGCTGATCGCAGCGCTATTTCTGTTCAAAGGGATGTTCAGTTTTGAAGGCCCCAACGAGGCCTTCTTGATAAAGAATTACGGTGACGAGCTGGTTTCGCTGATACAGGCGGACCGGAAAGCGGTTTACAATGCCGACCTCTTTCGTTCGCTGATCTATGTATTCTTGGCGGCGCTGGCCTTGTGGTTTTTTCTAAAGGATAAGCTGAAAACCAATCTGGCGCTCTTCGCAATTGGCATCCTAGTCGTTGCGGATTTAGTGGGAGTGGATAGACGCTATGTGAATAACGACAACTTTGTATCCAAACGCCAAATGCTGCAGCCCTTTCCGGAAACGGCAATGGATCAACAGATCAAAAAGGATGATGGCATTTTTAGGGTTTACGACCCGCAGGAGGGCATCAACGGTGCCCGCATGTCGTATTACCATCAGTCCATCGGTGGCTACCATGCGGCAAAACCCGGGCGCTTGCAGGATCTGTTCGACTTCCATATCTATAAAGGCAATATGGGCGTGCTCAACATGCTCAACGTCAAATATGTGGTGCAGCAGGATGAAAACGGCCAATCGTATCCCGCCGTCAATCCGGCAGCCAACGGAAACGCCTGGTTTGTAGAAAATTTGGTCGAGGTCGATAACGCGGATGCCGAAATCCAAGCTTTAGATACCTTACGGGCAAAATCTGTCGCAGTGATCACCCCCGAGATGCTCAAAGGGGTTTCCGATACTAATTTTAAGGTGGATTCCCTAGCTACTATTGAATTGACGGAGTATGCCCCCAATCACTTGATTTACACCTCGAATAACACCCAAAAAGGGGTAGCCGTTTTTTCGGAAATGTACTATGCCAACGGATGGAACGCCTACATCGACGGGCGGAAGAAGGACCATTTTCGGGTCGATTACACCTTACGGGCCCTTGAAGTACCCGCGGGCGAACATACCATAGAATTCAAGTTCGAACCCGAAGTCATCAAGATCGGAAGCAAGATTACATTGGCCAGTTCGATTGTGTTCATATTAATACTTTTGGGAGGGGTATGGTTTAAGTTTTACCGTTCCCGCGGAGAAGAGAAGACATAGTACAAATGATTGCTCGCTTGTGGTTTCCATGATGAAAAGAGCTTCCCCCAACGCAGGGTTCAAAGTTCGATCGCTGCTAAATCAGCTGGCTAAAGTTCAAGGTGGTTTCGGTAACCTTAAGACAGCTTTAAACTTTAAATGTCTCTTCGGCACACTTGGACTTTAAACCCTGAAAGCTAAAATGTTCTGGCGGCCGTCAGTGCCCAATTAACCAACCGGTATCATGAAAAAAGTCCTCATCATCACGTACTACTGGCCACCTGCGGGAGGACCCGGGGTGCAGCGATGGTTGAAATTCGTGAAGTATTTGAGGGATTTCGGGGTAGAGCCGGTGGTCTATGTGCCCGAGAATCCTCATTATCCAATAGAGGACGCTTCCCTCGAACAGGAAATTCCCAAAGACCTGACCCTATACCGCCGGCCTTTGTTCGAGCCCTATGGCCTGGCCAAGCTGCTATCCTCAAAAAAAACCAAGCGTATCAGTTCGGGCATCATTCAGACGAAGAATCAGTCCGCCTTAGAAAAAGCGATGCTGTGGGTCAGGGGTAACTTCTTTATCCCCGACGCTCGAAAATATTGGGTAAAGCCTTCCGTGAAATTCTTATCGGAGGTGTTGGATGGGGCGCATGCGGACAGGACAAGTGCGAATTCCGGCCTTGGGCGGGCGACCATTGACACCGTCATTACTACCGGACCGCCACATAGCGTCCATTTGATCGGGCAGCGCCTGAAAGCGGAAAAAGGAGTACGCTGGCTGGCGGATTTTCGGGATCCGTGGACTTCAATCGGGTATCATAAAAAATTGAAACTGACGAAATCCTCGCGAAAAAAGCACAAGGAGATGGAACGTTCGGTATTGAACGAGGCCGATCGGATAATCGTGACCAGTCCGGCTACCCGACGGGAATTCCAACAAATGACACAGCGACCGATCAGCGTTATCACTAATGGTCATGATTCCGAATACGAAGGGGGGGCGGATTTGGACAAAGAATTTACCATCTCCCATATCGGCTCCCTGTTGACAGGCAGGAATCCCAAGAACCTTTGGAAGGTTCTTTCCCAAATTGCTTCCGAAGACGCTGTCTTCCGGTCCGACCTGCAACTGGAATTTATGGGCGTGGTGAGCAAGGCCGTGATGGACAGCCTATACCGCTTCGAACTTGGTCCTTACATTAAGATGCGCGGTTATGGTTCCCATGCCGAGGCCCAGCGACGGCAACAGCGGTCACAGGTTCTGCTTTTGGTGGAGATCGACTCCGAGGAAACCAAAGGCATCATTCCCGGAAAGCTTTTTGAGTACATGGCCGCCCAACGGCCGATTTTGGCATTGGGACCCAAAAATTGGGAAGCTGGAAAGATTTTGAACGAGACCGGGGCCGGGGCCGTCTTCGACCATCAGGGACACGTTGAACTAAAGAAAACGATACTAAATTGGTATGCCGCTTTTAAAAAGGAAAATTTAGAATCAAAGTCAGAAAATATAGAAAAATACAGCCGCAAGGCCTTGACCGAACAGCTGGCCAATATAGTATTGAGTACTTAGTATTGAGTATTAAGTAAGAACTCAGCAACTGACGATGTATTAGGGGGAAATGAAAAGTGAAAAATGAAACTTGAAATGCACAAAGGGAGGCCACCAACCGCCAACCAAACACAAACTAACGATTAAAGACTAACAACCGTTCAAAGGTCAAACCGACAACCGACAACCAACAACCAACAACTAACGTCTAACGACTAAGAACTAACGACTATACAAAAATGGGTGTCGTATTCAAACAATCACTGAACAATACCATCGTCACTTACCTCGGCTTCGGGGTGGGGGCGGTCAACGTGCTGTTCCTGTACACCAATTTTATGTCCGAGGCGTATTTCGGATTGGTCAATGTGGTGCTCTCCGCGGCTATGGTACTTATGCCCATTTTGGCCTTTGGGGTACCAAATACCCTAATAAAATTCTACAGCAGCTTTTCAGATACGAAAACAACGGACGGTTTTATGACCCTGATGCTGTTGCTTCCCTTGGTCCTGGTTGTTCCCATTGCGGCGCTTTTCTTTTTGGGCCATGAGGCTATCGGTAACTTTTTATCCCAAGAAAACCCGATCGTCAAGGATTATATTTGGCCCATTTTCTGGATCGGGACGGCCATGGCATATTTCGAGGTATTTTATGCGTGGGCCCGCGTCAGTATGCGCTCCGTTTTCGGTAATTTCATGAAAGAGGTTTTTTCGAGGGTCGGGGTCACCCTGCTGTTGTTCTTGCTTTATTTCGACTTTATATCCGTAACGGCCTTTATCCCCATTGCTGCAGGCATTTATTTTCTGCGCATGCTCATTATGGCCGGATACGCCTTCAGTATTCGTAGACCGCGATTGGACTTTGATTTCCCGAAAAATATCCGGAATATTCTGGTGTACTCCTCCTTGATTATCTTGGGAGGCTCCGCCGCGATAGTACTGTTGGAAATCGATAAGGTGATGATCAACCAATTCATCGAGATCGAGAACGTCGCCTATTACAGCGTGGCCGGATTTATCGCCATGGTCATCGCCGTGCCCTCGCGATCGATGCACCAGATTACCTATCCCTTGACGGCCGAACTCTTGAACAATAAAAACAAGAAGGGGCTGAAAGACTTGTACCAACGCAGTTCGTTGACCCTGTTTATCGTATCGGGACTGCTGTTCATCCTTATTTTAGTGAATCTCGACGACCTCTACGAACTGCTTCCCGAAGCGTATCGAAACGGCTTTGTTATCTTCGTTTGGTTGGGATTGGCCAAAATGTATGACGCGCTTTTGGGAAACAATAATTCCATCCTCTACAATTCCGACTATTACCGCGCTATCCTCATTTTTGGGGTGCTGCTGGCCACTATGACAATCATTTTTAACCTGTGGCTAATTCCCGAATTCGGACTCGATGGTGCCGCTATCGCCAGTTTTTCCGCCTTTTTCATCTATAACACCATTAAATTGGCCTATGTCAAATCCAAATTTGGCATGCAACCCTTTACCTCCGAAACATTAAAAATTTCCGCGCTGCTAATCGGAATTGGGCTGGTTTTTTATCTTTTGGATTTTCCGTTCCATCCTATTCTGAACATCGCCATCAAAGGTAGCCTGATCAGTGCCCTGTACGTGGGGCTTCTTTATAGGTTCAGAATTTCGGAGGATGTCATTGGGGTGCTGTCCCGCTTTATCGGCAAGTGATTGGATTGAGCAAGACCGGAAAGCGGATTTCTTCATTCCAATACATACCAACATCCTCAAACTGAATAGTTGTATTTCATCCTACCAAGTGCTAACTTGGGATGCTTATCGCATTTAAGGCATGCAACCATGGACAACGACTTTAAAAGGAAGGTTTCCCTGCACGGGTCCCAAGAATTTTCGGATAATTTTGAGCTTAAGGAACCCCTGCAAAATGCCGCTGGTATATTGGGTGTTCGCGAAACCCTTAAACACGGTTTCCGGGAAATGGGGGTCGCCCGTTCCATGCGGGCCCTGCTCGATATGAACCAGGAAGGCGGCTTCGATTGTCCCAGCTGTGCCTGGCCCAATCCCGAAAATCCCTCTCCCATCGCCGAATACTGTGAAAACGGCGCCAAGGCCCTTGCCGACGAGGCAACGACCGAGCATATCGGGGCGGAGTTTTTTGCCGAAAATTCCGTCGAAGATCTCTCCCGCCTTACCGACTACCAGCTGAACAAATTCGGACGCCTGACGGAGCCTTTGGTGCTCCGACCCGGAAGCCTTCACTACGAACCGATTTCCTGGGCCGACGCCTACGCCCTGATTTGCGAAAACCTGCATAAGCTGGACTCGCCCGACGAAGCTATTTTCTATACCTCGGGACGCTCGAGTAACGAGGCGGCCTATCTCTACGGGATGTTCGCCCGCGCCGTCGGTACCAATAACATGCCGGACTGTTCGAACATGTGCCACGAATCCAGCGGTGTGGCCCTGGGTGAAACCTTGGGAATCGGCAAGGGGTCGGTCAAACTGGAGGACCTCTATGAAGCTGAGGTGGTTATCGTAGCGGGACAAAATCCCGGTACGAACCATCCCAGAATGTTGTCCGCCTTGGCAAAGTGCAAGCAAAACGGCGGTAAGGTCATCAGCATCAATCCTTTGGAAGAAACGGGACTCGTCAATTTTAAAGATCCCCAAAAAATAAAGGGATGGATTGGTGGGGGAGAGGCCATGGCGGATATCCACCTTCAAGTCCGAATCAATCAGGACATTCCCCTGGTCAAACTTCTGATCAAAAAGTTGGCTGCGCTTGACGAGGCCAACGCAAACGTATTCGACCACGATTTTTTGGATAGGTATGTCGATGGATACGACCAATTGATGGCCGATATCGCCACCTATGATGAAAAGGAACTTTTAAATCAATGCGGGGTCGATGCGAAAGACATCGAGAACACGGCCTTGTTGCTGGCCCAAAACTCCAAAGTCGTAGTCTGCTGGGCCATGGGGCTTACCCAGCACAAAAACGCGGTGGAGACCATTCGGGAATATATTAATCTGCTGCTGCTAAAAGGAGCCCTCGGCAAGCCAGGTGCCGGTACCTGTCCCGTTCGCGGCCATAGCAATGTGCAGGGAGACCGTAGCGTGGGCATCCAACATTTTGTAGACGCGGCGATGAACAAACGTATCGAAGAACATTTGGGCTTCACCCCGCCGGACGACGAGGGCGTTGACACCGTCGGAGCGATGAAGGCCATGCACCAGGGCAAGGCCAAGGTGTTCGTCTGCTTGGGGGGCAATTTTCTGATGGCCGCCTCCGATACGGAATATACGGCCGTGGCGCTGCAGAACTGCGATTTGACGGTACAGATCAGTACCAAACTGAACCGTACCCATCTTGTCACGGGGGCGTCCGCCTTGATGCTGCCCACCTACGGCCGTTCGGAAAAGGATATGAAAAACGGTCACCTGCGCTATCAGACCATGGAGGACAGTATGGGACGAGTACGACAATCCCGGGGATTGTTAAAACCCGCGTCCGACAACATTAAAAGTGAGCCGGAACTGATCGGCGAATTGGCGGATATCTATTTCGAAGGAAAGCATCCCGTACCTTGGAAGGCGATGGGAGAGGACTATGCCTTGATCCGTGAAAGTATCGACAAGGTCGCCAAGGGCTTTAATAAGACCGCTGAGCGCTCCAAAGGTGTCGGATACTATCTGCCGAACAACGTGCGCGACCTGGATTTCAGCATGTTGCCGAACGGCAGGGCGCAGCTGACCTCGAATGCCTTGCCCGGCCATACCCTAGGGAATGATGAGTTTGTGTTGATGACCATCCGTTCCCACGACCAGTTCAATACTACCATTTACGGACTCGATGACCGGTACCGCGGCGTCTATAACGAAAGAAGGGTACTCTTCATGAACCAAAAGGATATGGATGCCCACGACCTAAAAAAACTCGATGTCGTGAACATCCAAAGCAATTACGACGATACGCTTAGAACGGCACGGAACTTTAAGGTCGTTCCCTACAATATTCCCAAGGGAGATTTGGCGGCGTATTTTCCCGAGACCAACGTGCTGGTGCCGTATAACCATTTTGCGGACAAGAGCAAAACGCCCATTAGCAAGTCCATCGTAGTCAAGGTGAAAAAAGTTTCGCAATAATCGTTAGGATTGAAAAAACCCCCGAAGCGAACGGATCCGCTTCGGGGGAAAACAACTAACCAACCTAAAAACTATGAGCTCTTATCCGTTTGAAAACCTAAACCGACATAGGACGGTAAGATTTAAAACAAAGGATTGATAAATCTTCAAAAAGCGGCATCAACGGTATCCCCATTCTCTCAATATTTTCTCGAACTTCGGCTGGATGAAGTTCGAGCCGTGGAATTTCTACTGCTTCGTGACGGAGCTTTGCTTATACTTCTGCTTGAAGACGTGCTTCTTGATGACACATTGCTTCTGCTCCTCGACGGAGCTTTGCTTACGCTCCTGGAAGCGGAGCTTCTTTTTGCAATGCTACTTCTATTTCTAGATGGTGCTTTGCCCACACTTCTCCTTGAGGAAGTACTTTTGGAAGAAATCATGCTTTTACTTCGCGAGGGCGCTTTGCTCGCACGTCTGGAAACGGAACTCCTTTCCGTAGCCCTGTTTCGACTTCTAATTGGAGCTTTGCTAAGGCTTTTTACGGTGGAACTTCTTTTTGCGACACTACTTCTGCCACTTGAAGGAGCCTTGATTGCTTTTCGCGATGAGGAGCTTCGGGTCGAAACACCACTTCTGTTTCTTGAGGTCGCCTGTGGCGCCGATCGGTCCACAGTCGCCCGTTGGGTACGGTTGTAGCTTTGGTTACTTCGGCCACGGTCCGTTCTTATGGCATCGTTACGTTTGGCAATCGAGCGGTTACTTCCGGCTCCTCTTGCGCTTGAGTTTTGTTTGGCCACGCTTCGATTGCTGCGCACTGCATTGTCGCGCACCGCTACCCGTCGATCGTTCCTATAGATTCGCGAACGTTCACTGCGCACCTTGCTGTAACGGTGTGGGCGTCCGATTTTCGCATAGGCCCTTCGGGTGTTATAGTGATAGGGACTGTAGTAGGTATACCGTACCGGGCTATAATATCTTCTGTAGGGGCGATTGTACACCAGGCATAGTTCCACGGCCGGTCTGGCGAAAAAGGCGTGAAAGGGTCGGTACAGGTAATGTCTGTTGAACACGTTGATGTATCCGGTATGGTAATCGTAGAATCCCCTACGGTTATAATAGACGTGCATTCCACCTACGCGACGAACGCGATTGCGGCGGTAGTCGATATCCACATCCCCAATTTGTACCACCCGGCCGTAATGGTCATAAAAAACAGGAACGTTTTCCACTTGAATAACAGCTCCGTAGTCGTCGTACTGGACATAGGGATTGTAGTTGTATCCTGAATTGAACGTAATGCCGTGGCGTCGACCGCTCACCTGATTTTCAATATAGAAATCGAATTCCCCGTCCGGATATACCGAAAATGTAATACCATCTTCAACAAAAATGAAAGAATCGTCGTAACGATAGGCGCGGCTTTCCAAATTCTCAGGGGTATCCAAAGCTTTGGCGAAAGCACCCGAGGTACCTACAAAGAGTACGGATAAAAAGAGGATCAGGTTTTTCATGATTCAAGGTTTTGTGCCTGCCTACCGGCAAACCGGTTCCGAGCGCAATTAGTTACGTTCGCCTTTAATAAAACAAACAACGTGCCAAAAAGGGGGTTCGTTTTATAGATAATTGAAAATCAGTTTATTGTAAATATTTTTTTGATGAATAAATATTTAAGACACTACAGTGAAGCTGTTTTAAGACCCAGTCGGTCCGTTCGGTTAGACTGAGGAAGGGGTTCTCGTGTTGTGGTAGATATGACTCCCCACGATGTACTGATTTGCCATCAGCATATCCGTCAAGATTTTTAGCGATGAGACTCAAGGGTGTTACCCACTTTAAATATGTTTGAGAAAAATAGCATAGGCGATTAGAGATAGTGATTTAGCCTTTGCATAAATTCAAAATTAAAATTATAGCAATGAAAATGGATTTAAGTTTAAACGGACTAATTCTTATGGCGTTTCTGGCACTGGGGTTTGTATCCTGTAACAATGATGACAACTACGTGGACCCGATTCCCGATTCCGATGAGAATATTGTAGAATTGGCCACGGGCGAACCCCAATTGGAAAATTTGGCCGCGGCCTTACAACGAGCGGAATTGGTCACTACCCTACAAGGTGATGGACCCTTCACGGTATTGGCCCCGACCAACGAAGCGTTTGACGATTTTCTTTCCGATAACGGGTATGCCGGATTGAACGATGTCCCCGTCGAGGCTTTAAAACAACTACTGCTCAACCATGTAATCAGAGGACGCTTTTCTTCGGTAGATTTCCTGGCCAGTCGTGCCGGGTACACCTATACCCTCGCCGATGCCACGCTGAACGATGACCCGGATGCTAAATTGAATATTTTTTATGAAGCCGACGACAATATTGAATTTAATGATGATGCCGAAATAATCCAAAATGGAACGAACATTGGGGCCTCTAATGGGGTAGTGCATATGGTAGACGATGTAATCGACCTGCCTACCGTCGCCACCTTTCTCGAAGCCGACCCAGCCTTTGAAAGTTTAGAGGATGCTCTAGATGCGGACGGTCAACCTGATTTCGAAACCATTTTAGAGACCCCCAGTAATTTGGCACCAGCACCCTTCACGGTTTTCGCACCGATCAATGAAGCGTTTACCGCTTTGGGGGAGCTGCCTTCCGGGGATGAATTGACCGCGGTCTTGCAGTATCACGTAATTACGGAAAACAACATTCTTTTTTCCGATATTACGGATGGCTTGGAGTCCCCCGCCACCCTTCAGGGCGATAGCCTAACATTTTCGAAGGCTGGAAATGTGGTCGATATTACTGATGGCTCCGGAGTTTCCAATTCTAATATTATTCCGCAGCTGGCGAACATTCAGGCGGCCAATGGTATTATTCACGGCATTACCGATGTGCTGCTTCCCAACACGGATGAAGATACCAACGCTGCTGAGCAGTAAGAGAAATCTCAAAACTAAACTATTAATAAATGGCGGTCGTTAGGCCTCCATTTTTTTATGATTGCAGAAGCTTATTTCTTTCATAATTCCATGTTCGACCCGCTGGCCTACGGCAATCGGACTATCTCGAAAAACTAACTGGCAACGGTTTCAAGTAGGAAGTTATATTACTTTAACGGGGTGGCAGCGCTTCAATACGGTTATTTCCAGTTTGGGCATTACTTAAGAACTTTAAAGGTAAGGTTGTTGCTCACCAAAGATGTTGCTTTCTCGGCAAAATGTCAGGTCGAGCCTCTCGACCCCGCTCGAGACAGGCTCGGTCGAGACCTAGTTGGAACGGATCGAAAAGTTCTCGACTGTATGCCCGTGCTGAGCGCAGCCGAAGTACTCGAACGGACATCTCGAACATTTTCTATGTTCCGATTGTCAGTTATTCAAACTAGGTTAGTGGTGTGTATGGGAGTCCATTTTTCAGGGAACTCGATAGTCCCATTTAAGCAAATCTCTTATAATTTTTCCTTCAAATATCCCGCCGTGAACGATGTTTTGCTTCTGGCGACTTCTTCGGGGGTACCTTCAACCAATAGTTGTCCCCCTTCTTCCCCGCCGCAGGGGCCGAGATCAATAAGGTAGTCGGCGCATTTGATGAGTTCGATATTGTGTTCGATGACAATGACGGAGTGTCCTTTACCAATTAGCGCATCGAAGGACTTCAACAGTTTTTTGATGTCGTGGAAATGCAGGCCCGTAGTGGGCTCGTCGAAAATAAAAAGCACTTTGTCCTTAGAGGTGCCCTTGACCAAAAAAGAGGCCAATTTGATGCGTTGTGCCTCACCTCCGGATAGAGTAGAGGAAGACTGCCCCAAGGTAACATAGCCCAGCCCGACATCCTGCAAGGGTTGGAGCTTGGTTACAATCCTGTCCTCTTTATGCCGAGCGAAAAAGGTGATGGCATCGTCAATGGTCATATTGAGCACATCGTCGATATTGGCCTCCTCGAATTTAACTTCCAACACCTCTTTCTTAAAGCGTTTGCCGCCACAGGTATCGCATTCCAGATGTACATCGGCCATAAACTGCATCTCTACGGTGATTTCTCCTTCGCCCTTACACTTTTCACAACGGCCGCCATCGACATTGAACGAAAAGTGTTTGGCCTGATAGCCGCGTATCTTGCTCAACTTCTGTGAGGCGAACAGACTGCGAATGTCGTCATACGCTTTGATGTAGGTCACCGGATTGGACCGGGATGAGCGTCCGATGGGGTTCTGGTCCACAAATTCCACATGCTTGATAGATTTGTATTGTCCCTCTACGGTCGCGTACTGTCCCGCCTTTTCCCCATAACCGCCAGTTTCTTTAAGTATAATGGGATAAAGCAGCTTTTTGACCAAAGTGCTTTTGCCACTTCCGGATACCCCGGTCACCACGGTAAGCATATTCAAGGGAAAGGTCACATCAATATTTTTCAGGTTATGCGCGCGGGCCCCCTTGATGGTAACGTAGTTTTTCGAGGTTCGCCGTTTCTTGGGGACCGGAATTTCCAAACTTCCGTTGAGGTACTCCGCGGTAAGGGAATTTGATTTTAAAATGTCGTTCAATGGGCCGTAGGCCACCACTTCGCCCCCGTGCGTACCGGCCTCGGGACCGATGTCGATGACCTCGTCCGCGGCCTTCATGATATCTTCATCGTGTTCGACCACGATGACGGTATTACCTAGATCACGCAGCGATTTTAGCACCTCGATCAGGTTTTCGGTATCCTTCGGATGTAAGCCGATACTGGGCTCATCTAAAATATACATGCTTCCTACTAAGCTACTGCCCAAGGAAGTGGCGAGGTTGATACGCTGGCTCTCCCCACCCGAAAGGCTGTTGGATTTTCGGTTGAGAGTGAGGTATCCCAATCCCACTTTATCCAAAAATCCCAATCGGGTATTGATTTCCTTTAAAAGTCGGGCGGCGATATGGGCATCGTGATCATTCAATTTTATTTCCTCAAAAAAGCCGATCAACCGCTTGATCGGTAGTCCGACCAGGTCCGAAATACTTTTACCGTCCACTTTTACGTAATCGGTCTCCTTGCGCAGACGCTTTCCTTTACAGAGGCTGCAACGGGTCTTGCCGCGATAGCGCGAAAGCATCACCCGGTTCTGGATCTTATAGCTTTTTTCTTCGAGCTGCGTGAAGAATTTGTTCAGGCCGATAAAATGAGCGTTCCCGTCCCATACCAATTGCCGTTGGTCTTCGGAGAGTTCGAACCAGGGCTTGTGAATGGGAAAATCGAATTTATAGGCGGAATTGACCAACTGGTCGCGGTACCATCCCATGCTTTCGCCCCGCCAGGCAAAAATCGCATTCTCGTAAACGGACAATGCCGTGTTGGGTACCACGAGATCTTCATCGATGCCGATCACATCCCCGTAGCCTTCACATTTGGGGCAGGCTCCATAAGGGTTGTTAAAGCTGAACAGGTGTACGTTGGGTTCCAAAAACTCCATCCCGTCCAACTCGAACTTATTACTAAAGAGCTTTCTGTTTCCGGTGGATAGTTCTTCGATGGTCAATTCGCCCTTTCCCTCGAAAAACGCGGTATCGACGGCATTGGCCAGCCGGTTGAGGAAATCCTCGTCATCCTTTGTGATTACCCGATCGACCACGAGGTCGAATTCCCGTCCGATATCCTCCGGGGCGGCGTCGATCCGTATGACCTCCCCGTTGAATTTGATACGCGCATAACCTTGTTTGGACAATAATTGTAGGGATTTCAGGGTATCGCGTTTTTCATCGATATGCAATGGGGCCAGTAATAAAAGTTTGGTCCCCTCATCAAAGGTTCTGATGTAATCGATGACATCACTGACCCGGTGCTTCTTGACCTCCTTGCCTGAAATCGGCGAAAAAGTTCTCCCGATTCTCGCATACAACAACTTGAGGTAATCGTAGATTTCGGTCGTGGTACCTACCGTCGAACGGGGATTGGTGGAATTTACCTTCTGTTCTATGGCAATGGCGGGGGCTATCCCTTTTATATAATCTACCTTCGGCTTATCGAGCTTTCCCAGGAACTGTCGGGCGTATGCGGAAAGACTTTCCACATAGCGCCGTTGACCCTCGGCATAGAGGGTGTCGAAGGCCAAACTGGATTTTCCCGACCCGGAGAGTCCCGTGATGACCACCAGCCTGTTCCTTGGAATAACAACATCGATATTCTTTAGATTGTGCAGGTTCGCCCCCTTGATTATAATGTTCTCTTTCGGATTTACGTCTTGTAATGCAGGTGTACCGTTGTTCATTTTGCAAAGATACAACTTGAACATAGCATGAGATGTGCTTTAAAGGTCAAAAAGTGGCCGGTGAGGATTCGATGAACCATCCGGCCCACATTCCCGTATGTACGTACAGGACAACCAGATCGCACAATTTTTTTCTCAGGTCATTTATTTTTTTCTATATTTGACCCTAACAAAACGTTAATAAAACCTTCAGGCCTATAGCATACAATTACTTTTTTTAAAATTTTGAATTTATTTGACACGGCCCTATCTACAGTGGTGGGACACTTGTCGTAAACCCAAAAAAGTAATTGTAATGAAGCCACAACCCGAAGATTCCCTTCTAATTGAACGCTATATCTCCGGCGACGAAAGTGCGTTGGAAGGTCTTATCGACAAGCACAACCAACGTCTGAGCAGTTTTATCTATTCCAAGGTCCGTAACCGCAGCATTACGGAGGATATTTTTCAGGATACCTTTATAAAAGTCATCAAGACCTTGCGAAAAGGTAAGTACAACGAGGAGGGGAAATTTCTGCCCTGGATTATGCGTATCGCCCACAACCTCATCATAGACCATTTTAGAAAGAGCAGTCGGATGCCGATGTTCGAGGGGGCCGATGTCCATAATATCTTTTCCCTTATGGGAGACGACCGGCTCGATGCCGAGCGGCAGATTATCAAAGATCAGATCGATTCAGATCTTACGATATTGATAGAGAAACTCCCCGTAGACCAAAAAGAAGTGCTGGTCATGCGTATCTATAAGGACATGAGTTTTAGGGAAATCTCCGAAAATACCGGGGTCAGCATCAATACCGCCCTGGGTCGAATGCGCTACGCTTTGATTAATTTGAGAAAGATCGTCGAGGAGAACAATATAGTTTTAACGAATTAACCCGTCATAGGTCCGACAAAGGTATTTCATTCAGGTGCGGTTGCGTTATTGTAGCGAATTAAGATCGAATAATATGGATGAAACCAATTTTCAGTTACTGTATAATTGTAAATTAGTTAGGACAAGGAAGGGAAGCGTCGATTTTCTTTTGGCGTACTCAAAATCCCTTCAAATAACCAAGGTCAAAGAAGTCTATTACGAAACGAACTTAAACTGAGACTTCTACAGATTAATTAAAAAGTCCCTGCAGCAAAAGTTGCAGGGGCTTTTTTGATGGAATGCATCCAGATTTTTCGGATTCAACGCTATCGACTGGGTTTTATTTTACCGACCATGCAAAAAGTAGGATTTCACATCAAGAATTGAGGGTTTGACAACATAGTTTTTCTGAAACGAGCACTTCTCTCTAGTTTTACTTCAGATTAAAAAAGCAGATATACCCCCCACGGGGCAAGCAAAACACTCAAAAACCGAACTCTAACTCGGAATTTTCCACTCGAAATTCCCAATCAAAAAACCCAACAAGATGAACCAACAAATCGAAGATTCCGTACTAGTAAGCAACTACATCAGCGGTGATGAAAAATCCCTCGAAGTTTTGATCAACCGGCATAACCAACGAATCAGCAGTTTCATTTATTCTAAGGTCTTGGATAGGGACGTTACCGAGGATATTTTTCAGGATACATTTATAAAGGTAATCAAGACCTTAAAAAAAGGATCGTATAGCGAGGAAGGAAAATTTCTGCCCTGGGTTATGCGTATCGCCCACAATCTAATCATCGATTATTTTAGAAAAAGCAAAAGAATGCCAAAGTTCGAGGGCAGCGACGATTTTAATATTTTTTCCGTAATCGGGGACGATAGGCCGAATGCCGAAAAGCAATTGATCAAAGATCAAATCACCTCTGATCTTAAAGTATTGATCGAAGAACTGCCGGATGATCAAAAAGAGGTCTTGGTCATGCGTATCTATAAGGATATGAGCTTTAAGGAAATTTCCGAAAACACTGGTGTCAGTATAAATACCGCCTTGGGCAGAATGCGCTATGCGTTGATCAACCTTCGTAAGGTCATCGAAAAAAACAAGATTGTTTTGACCAACTAAAACCCGTAGTTGGATAAATAGTAGATCTTGGTCTCTTTTTGACAATATTTCAAGTGTAGTTGCGTTATTCATAGTAAATAAAGCAACTATTATGGAAAAAATTTACACTGAAAACCTTGAGAAAGGAAAAAAAATTGCCGCAAGGCCCGAAACCGTTCAGTTTCTATTAAGTTTCTCTAAATCGCTTCATATCGTGAAGTATCAAAATTTCAGGTTCGAGAACAGTTTGAACTAGACCTTGCCGCTTGTAGTTTGTTCTAAAGCAACTGATTTGTTTTGCCGAACGTCATGTCCCGTTTGCACTAATGCAACCGGTGCATGGCTTTTTGCGTTTTGCCACTACTACTTCCTCTTTTTCCGATAGTATTCTTTCAAGACCGATTTTCTACCGACGGTCTTGGTAATGATGTCCTTTTCGAGATTCCATCCTCTTGCGGGGGAATACTCCCTACCGTACCAGATGATCTGAAGATGCAGGTCGTTCCAGATATCTTTCGGGAACAGCCGTTTGGCATCCCTTTCGGTTTGTACTACGTTTTTTCCGTTAGAAAATCCCCATCGGTACATCAGTCGATGAATGTGGGTATCCACTGGAAAGGCCGGAATCCCAAAAGCCTGCGAAACTACCACACTGGCCGTTTTATGTCCCACGGCGGGCAGTTCTTTCAGTAGTTCGAGGTCCATCGGCACCTGTCCCCCATACTTATCGATCAATATTTTTGAAAGCCCGTGAATGCCCTTTGATTTCATGGGGGACAGTCCCACTGGTCTAATGATTTCCCTAATTTCCTCTACCGATAGCTTGACCATGTCATAGGGGTTGTCGGCTCTTTTAAAAAGCAGGGGTGTTATTTGATTTACCCGCACATCGGTACTTTGGGCGGACATCAATACCGCTATCAACAGGGTGAAAGGGTCCTTATGGGCCAAGGGAACAGGGATTTCGGGATAGATTTCTTGGAGGGTTTTTATGGTAAACTGAACCTTTTCGGCTTTCGTCATTTTTGCTTAGTTTCGTACGTCATTAGAAATGCTAAAAATAAAGAAAATGGATAGATTGCAAGTGGGTGACAAAGTCCCGGAGTTTACATCGAAGGATCAAGACGGTACCCCCGTCAAACTATCCGATTACAACGGTCAAAAATTGGTAGTATTTTTCTATCCGAGGGCAAATACTCCCGGCTGTACTTCGGAAGCCTGCAATTTACGGGATAATTATTCCGAATTGAAGAGCGCAGGCTACGAGCTGCTAGGCGTCAGTGCCGATTCGGAAAAAAAACAGTCCAACTTCAAGAAAAAATACGACTTGCCCTTTCCCTTGTTGGCCGACGAGAATCGTACCGTACTCAACGCCTTTGGGGTTTGGGGGCCGAAAAAATTTATGGGCCGAACGTTCGACGGAATCCATCGTACGACCTTTGTTATCGACCAAGACGGGGTGGTAGAGAAGGTTATTGACAAAGTAAAGACAAAAGACCACGCCGCGCAGGTCTTGGAATAGTCGGTGGATCGGAATTAATACTTATTGGGCGGATCGCTGGATGGCAAATAACCGCTCAAGAGAGGATAGCGGGTTTTTGGTAGTCTAGCGGCACATATGCTCTTGATGTTCGAAGTAGAAATTCGCCATCCTAGACGAAGATATCCTCTTGTATTTCAATGTGCTAGCTCTAATGATAATTTGATGATTACTTCGGGTAAGGTAAAAAGCAAACTCATGTTCGCAGGTTTGCAGCCCTAATTTTATAAGGGGAGGAATCACCTAAAAAAACGCTATTACCCCTTTTCCGCCTTGACCAATTTTTTGGTAAAAAGATTCTCCTCCTTGATTGTATTCGCGATACCCTCAGGCAGCATTTCTTCCCAACCTTCTTCGTCGTTGATGATTTTTTTGAGTACGTCCCTGGAAAAAATATGCATGATCTCGGGGTCGTAATCGATGATGTCCATTACTTTGCCGTTGTACTTAAAGAATTTATAGAGTTCTTTCATTCTCGGATGTACCTTGACATTATTGCTGGTCATGATTTGGCCGGTATCCGGATTTTTCATCGGATAGAGATAGACCTGAAGGTCCTTGAAGAACAATTTTCCAAAAGCTTCAAGGATACCTCCGCTCAGATGACGATAGTATTTCTCGTCGAAAATATCGATGAGGTTGTTGATGCCCATGGTCAGCCCGATTTTCTCCTTGGTGTAATTGTTGAAATACTCGACCAATTTGTAGTATTCCTGAAATTTGGATATCATAACGGTGTGTCCCAATTCACCCAACAACTCGGCCCGATCCATAAAATCGCGCTCATCGATTTCCCCGGCAGCCTTTAAGTTGGAAAGGGTTATCTCGAAAATGACAATGGTACGCTCGGGATCGACCGCGGGATCTCGCCGGAAAATATCGTAGGATTTTTGGAACATATCCAAGTTCACCTTGGTTACCGGTCGAAAACTGCCCCGAAGGGCCAGGATGTTTTTTTTGTACAGTACTGTCGCCGGCAACAGATTATTTCCGTCGGAATCGAACATGACCGCATCGGTCATATCGTTCTTGATCAATTGAAGGCTCATCAGTCGGTTATCGACCTCTTTGAAATTCGGTCCTGAAAAATTGACCATATCTATTTCTATGGTATCCTTATCGATATGGTCGTAGAGGTATTTGAGCAGGTTCCTCGGTTTGTGATATTTGTAGAAGGCCCCATAGATCAGGTTGGTGCCGACCACTCCCAAGGTCTCTTGCTGTAAACGTGCCTCGTTTTGTTTGAATCGTATGTGTAAAACGATTTCGTCATAATCCTTTTGATGGGGGTCGAGCTGGTAGCGTATGCCCAGCCAACCATGGCCTTTATAGCGTTTGGAGAAATCGATGGTAGCCACCGTGTTGGCATAGGAAAAGAACAACCGGTCGGGATGGGTCTCCCTGCTTATGCGCTCTTCCATGAGTTGCATCTCATGATCAAGCATCTTTTTCAATCGGGGCTGGGTCACATATCTGTGGTCTTTCTCGACGCCGTAGATAGCATCGCTGAAATCTTTGTCATAGGCGCTCATGGCCTTCGCGATGGTGCCTGATGCCCCGCCAGATCTGAAAAAATTCCGTGCGGTCTCCTGACCTGCCCCGATTTCGGAAAACGTACCGTAGATATCGGGATTCAAATTGATTCTCAAGGTCTTGGCCTTGATCGAGGGGATGTTTTCGAAAGCGGGGTCCCGGTCTAGAACTGAAGCCATAGCGATTTTTTTGTTAAACAAAGTTAACAAGATCGGACAATCTAATAAATTATTTAGTTATAAATTTGGATCTGAATGGACGAAGGATTAAAAATCACTTTTTTAGGGACCGGAACATCTCAGGGTATTCCCATTATCGGTAGCACCCATCCCGTTTGTTTGAGCGATGACCCCAAGGATACAAGACTTCGGGTATCGGTTTCGATTTCATGGCAAGGGAACAGCTACGTAATAGACTGCGGTCCCGATTTTCGGCAGCAAATGCTTGCGCACCCAGTGGACCGATTGGATGGTATCCTCTTCACCCATGAACACGCCGATCATACGGCGGGGCTCGATGACATCAGACCCTATTTTTTCCGACAGGGTGACATCCCTATCTATGCCCATGAAAGGGTGGCCCGATCCCTGCGCAGACGCTTCGACTACATATTCGCCGATACCAATCGGTATCCGGGAGCGCCCTGTGTGGACGTGAACCTAGTAGAAAACAACCGTACTATCCAATTGGGAGGTATTTCGGTCATTCCCATATCCGCCAGACATAACAGAATAGAGGTTTTCGGATATCGTTTTAGGGATTTTACCTACATGACTGATGTAAAGACCATTGCGGAAGAGGAAATTGATAAGATCAGGGGAACGAAGGTTTTGGTGGTCAATGCCCTTCGGAAAGAGGCCCATCATTCCCATTTTAATCTAGAGGAAGCCTTGGCATTTGTCGAAGAAATAAAACCCGAAACTGCCTACTTTACACATATCAGCCACCTGCTTGGATTTCATGAAGAGGTGGAGCGGGAACTGCCGAAAGGCGTTCACTTGGCGTACGATGGGCTTGAGATTAACCTGTAGTGTAAATTCGCGCCTCGGCTCTGCGTAAATACATGCGTCATATATACTATTGAATTTGAATTGATGAAAAATAAGATTCTTCTCTACCTAGTCGTTTTTATGGCCCTTATCAGCCTCTATCTGTTTGTGAGCGGTGGCAAGATGTCGAAAGCCAAAGACGCGCGGATCACGAGTTTAAGGTCCGAGGTGGAACACTTGCAGGATTCCCTCAAAAACACTCAATTGCGAGTGCTCGAAATGCAATATTTCTCTCTGGAAAACAATGATGATGCCCTGGTCTATTACGACCACCTATCACTGGAAAACCCTTCCAGCTATATTAGGGATAAACTGTTGGAAACCAATGAAAGCAATGGTACCAATCCGCTTGTGCCTTATGAGGGGATGGAAGGTGATTTCAAGATCAATAAAATCGAGGTGCTGAACCATAAATGGATATTGGCCGATTTTTCCGATGGAAAGTATTGGGGAGAACTATTGATCGGCTACGAACTTAAGGATGATCTAGGGGTAGACTTCACCTTGATCGACCACCTGCTGTATGCTAGAAGTAATTAAATTCTCTCCATAAGCCATTTATTGAACGCATGGAAATTCTGCGGGGCGACCCCGTGGCCGACGGGAAACTCTTCGTACACGTGTTCAATACCCAGTTTCTCTAAAAATGCGGGGGACTTTTGGGCCCATTCCGGCGGAATTACCTGGTCCACTTGTCCGTGGGAGGCGTATATCCTAAGATTTTCGAAGTTGTTTTTCGAGTAACCTTCCACCAGGATATTCTCGTTGATATAGCCGCTTAGCGCAATAACGTTTCTAATTTTTTCGGGATAGGACAAGGCCACTGCGTAGCTTAGAATCGTTCCTTGGCTAAATCCTAAAAGGTTGATATTCTCCTCGTTTAGGCCGTAAGTTTTACAGGCCTCATCGATAAATCCCACAATTTTTTCCCGGGACAGTACAGCCTGTTCGTCATCGCTCCATTTTCCCTGCTGTGCATCGAAATTGATGGCATACCAGGCGTTTCCGAAAGGCTCCATAGGGTAGGGGGCCCGCACCGAAATGATACATAGTTCCTTAGGAAGTTCCGGGGCAAAGGAAAATAAATCCTCCTCATTACTGCCATACCCGTGAAACAGGAACAATACGGGGGGTTTCCCCTCTGTTATCGATGAGGGCCGAATTAGGTGTTCGAGGGATAGGGGAGCTGTAGTCATGGGATAAATGTAAACCATTTTTGAAAATAAGGACCTAAAATCGGGATGGCTTGCTTTTTTCCGTTAAGCGCCCCGAGAAATCCATAGATCCATAGAATAAAATAACAAAGATAGAGTCCGTATAGGGCATACGGATTGTACCAGACACTGGAAAATAAAGCGAACCCGTGAAAAATTAAATGGATGCCGAAGGCCTGTCGAATATGAAAACGGGCAAAACCGTTCTTGGGATCCATGTTTAAGGTTATGGCTATCAAGCATCCGATTATCGTGATGTAGGCGACAATTGCCGTGGTCTTTCCTTCTTTTACGGTCTCCATAAGGTCAAAGGTAAGAATCAAATAAGAATTTGCCCGTTATTTATGATGCCGTACACCCGGCCTTTGAGCTTCGCCCCTAAAAACATACTATTTTTAGAAGAGGATGTGATGTCCCCCTGGTCAAATCTATACTCCGCATCCGGGTCGAAAAGCGTGAGATCGGCCGGTTCACCTTCTTTGATCTGTGCCAGTTTTAATCCATATCTTTCCCTTCCTTTCGTGAGGAGACCGATGGCGGTTTCCATGCCGAATATTCGGTTCAGGCTGCCAAAGGCACTTTCCAATCCGATGCTTCCAAAGGCTGCATTTTCAAACTCCATCTCCTTTTTTTCGATGTTCATGGGAATATGGTCGCTGGTTACGAAATCGACGATGCCATCCCTTAGCCCTTCGGTCAGTGCGTCCATGTCTTTTTTGGTCCGCAATGGGGGCAATACCTTATAAGCGGCGTCGAATTCCTTCAATTCGGAATCCGAATAGAACAGGTTATGAACCGCTACGCTACAGCTGACATCTAATCCTTTCTTCTTGGCGTCGGCAATCAATTTCACCGAACCTGCGGTCGAAATTGTGGGAATGTGTAGTTTTCCTTCGGTGTATTCGAGGATGAACAGATCTCTAACAATCCGTAATTCCTCCGCCAGGGCGGGAATACCCTTAAGGCCCAACCTGACCGAGGACTCCCCCTCGTTGACATTTCCCTTTCCCGCAACACTGGTGTCCATCGGAAAGGAATAGGCCAGTCCCCCGAAATTGGAGACGTACTGCAGGGCGATCTTTAGGAGATTTGCATTTTCGATGGGATGTTTAAAATCGTAGAAACCCACCGCTCCCGTATTTTTCATGTCGTAGAGTTCTGCCAGATCATTGCCTTCGGCCTTTACGGTCAATGCGCCCAAAGGATGTAGGTCGGTCAGATGGCCCTTTCCGGCATTGCGCAAGAAAACGATATCGGAACCGCTATCCGGAACCGGATGGGTATTCGGATTGAGTACGATGTCGGTAAACCCGCTTTTGGCAGCCGTTTGCAGCCCGTTTGCGATGGTTTCCCGCTCCTCAAAGCCCGGTTCACCGAAGCTGACCCCGCTATCGAACCAGCCTGGGGATATGTGCAGATTGGTTAAGGAAACTGTCTCCGTCTTATTTTCAGGTGCAATTTCGACCGCAATTTTGTCGATTACCCCATTTTTAATGAGGATGTCCCGCTTTTTTGAATGAAGCTTCCCATTGTGGGAATCAATAATTTTGGCGGATTTGAGTAGCAGATTCATTGCAGGTGATTGTTGATTTTAAAATGCTTATCATTAGTTACTTATGACGTTGTACCTATATTCTTGGTTAAGGCGATCGTTTCCATTATCTTGCTTCAAGAACATCGATAAAGACCCACAAAAACTCTAATCACATCGTTCAGGCACAGTTCCTAAGCGAGAAACTTTTGGATTAAAATTTCCGCGGCCATCATCAGTAGTGCTAAAATAACGAACCATTTCCAAAGCACCGTGATGCGATTGTCTTTTTCCAGGCTATCGAACAGGGAGGCAATAGAGGGGGACTGTGATAGCGCAGAAAGGTCGTTCAGGTCCATATAGTTTAACTCGCTTTCCCCTCGGTCGTAATTAAAGCTTATGCGTTGCAAAGGCTCATCGTTTTGAGAGATAGTATATATACCGTCTTCTTTTAAGTTTTCGTCGAAAGTGAGGGTTACCTTATTCGCGTAGGCCTGCTGTCGAGGAATGAACTCGTAATCTCCCTTTTTTACTTTTAGGATGGTGTCATCGGACAAGCTGGCCGATACGTCTATCGATACATCGTTCCCAAGAACCCCGTATAGCGGGGGCAGTTTTAAGCTGTTATTCCCCATATTATAGAAAGTCGGTACGATTAAAGGAGAATTTTTAAAGTTGGAATTTTCAAGGGTAATCGATGCGGTAAAGAGGTAAAAGCCCTCGCGACCGATTAAGAACGGGGTGTTATTTTGAAACGCCAAAGCCCAAGCCGCGGTCGTCTTGACACCGAAATGTTGCGATACCTTTGGAAATTGAAAATTAGTCACATTCTTTTCGAATACGTTGCGGAACAGGGGATGTGAAAAAGAAATGTTGGTGACGCTTCGTTCGGCATAAACTGTTTCTTTAAGCGAACTCGAAAAGTAGTTGGATATCAATAGGTTGTAAGAGTTCAAGTCAATTTCGCCGGAGGGCACAATCGTAAGGCTTCCTCCATTATCGGTAAAGGAGCGCAGCCGGGTAGTCAGGGCTGGGGGTATGGAGGGTAGTTCATTCAGGATAATCAGGTTCTGGATGTCTAAGTCACCGTAATTCAATTGATCAAGCGAAGTGGTGGTAAGATTGAATTCCGCGACATTGTAGATTTTTTCTAAATAATCGTCCGCGACGTTACCGATCACAAGTACTTTTATCTTTTCCTTGGAATCGATGTTGAAATACAGCCGGTTGTCATAGTTTAATCCTGAATCGGAGACCTCCAGTTTGCCATCTAGCTTCTCGTTCTTGGGAAGCGAAAACTGGACCTTGGTCTGATTGTTTTCTTCAAAGACCGCTGCCGTTTTTGCGATGAGCCGCTCCCCGTTGAAGAGGGATACGGGGGTGCCTTCTATAGAACCAGTGCGTGAGACAATAGCCGTAAGTTCTATATTATCAGAATTTTGTCCATCGAGGTAGAGGGAGTCCAAGGCTACATTTTCAATGTCTCCCTTGGATAGCGGCACCAGGTATTTTTTTACCGTACCGGGGACGGTATCTATGTTCGATGAGGCCATCCGGGCTTGAAAATCGGAGACCAACACTAAGTTTTTTGCGGTCTCGGGGTCCTTTGTAAATAAAGTATTCGCTTTTAGATAAATTTGGTTCAGTTGAAGCTGCTCGGAAGTGGACTCGATATCCAGCAGGTCGTTCTGTGCCTCGGGCAAGGAAATTTGATTGAATACCTTTTCATTCGTGAACAGGCTGAAACTTTGGTTCTTGGGTATGGATTTTATAAGTGCCTGTATCGCATCCTCTAGCATTGTGGTATTTGCAGACTTAGCCTGTACACTAAAAGAATTATCTAAGTAAATAACGGTTTCTTTCTGACGTAGTGCGTATTGATCTGCAAAAAAAGGTTGTGCAAATGCCAAGATCAACGCCGCTAGAAGAATGAGCCTCGTACACAGTAACAGCCATTTCTTCAAGATATTGCTGCGCCGAGATTCCGCAACGACCTGCTTTAAAAATTTGACATTGGTAAACGGCGTTTTCTCAAACCGCCGCAGTTGAAAAAGATGAATGATAACGGGAATCAGAAGAAGGAAGAGGCCCCAAAGAAGTTCTGGATGTTTAAACTGCATTTCCCGGATTGAGACTGCAAAGGTAGGTAAAAGTACTTAGTACTTGATTAGTACAAAGTACAAAGTATTGAGTACAGAGTACGATGCGCTAAATGAATGTAGATATTGTATGGGGGAATTTGCTGTTTCTGAATACGCAGTATATATTAGGTCGGTTTTAGGTACAAGACCATTCACAATACAGCCTCCCGCGCTCATCGTAAATTAAATTTTTTCCAAATAACTGTACTCGATACTCAATACAGACATATTAGCAGAAGAAAAAATAATCCGCCATATGCTTTAGTCCCATTTCGGCGAAGTACGTTTTTATCATTTTTTGTGCCTCTTCATTGGCCACGGTAACGATGCTTTGTGGGTTTTTAAGAGCTTTCAATTCGCTGTAGTGCAGCATCGTTTTACCGTATATCTGCTTCCCGATTTTCTTTGGATTATCGCAGAGCCAATAAAAATCGAGGCGGCGCTTTTGGAGTCCCTTTGCGATTTCCTTGCCCTTCTTGCCTGCACCCCAAATGGCCAGGGGGCGCTGCGGATTCCGGTCGAGCTCGATGAAGTAGTGCAGCTTGATATCCAGAAAATAATTTTGCGCATAGTGCTTGCTGGTTCGGGAAGTGCGGGTGTCATAGTCCCGCCATCGGTGCAGGACTTGGTTGCTGGGAATGCATTTGAGTCCCTCTGCATAAAAGCGGAAGGTCAAGTCGTAATCCTCGGGATAGCGATTGGGTCCGAAGCCTCCGCAGGCATTCAGGTCCTCCCGAAAGACCATCCAGCAGGGAGATGGGATAACACATTCCTTATAAATTTCAGAATAATTTTTGCCCGCTGCAGTGAGCCCGTTCAGCCATTTCTCGTAGCGGGCGTAGCCGTCACTAACCCCCCGATGGGAGAAATATTCTACTTGACCGACCGCCAGGTGGCCGCTCCCATTTCTGCGAAGGGAATCAACCATGACCTGTAATTTATTGGGGAGCATGATATCGTCGGAATCCATACGGGTGATGAGCAGGCCGCTGCTTTTACCGTAAGCCGTGCGGAGGGCGTGGATTATTCCCTTGCCTTCATTTTGAAACACTTTGATTCGATTGTCATTGTCAGCATAGCCATGGACGAGAGATAAGCTATGGTCGGTGGAGTGGTCGTTTACCGCTAGTACCTCCCAATTTTCGTAGGATTGGATACGGATTGAATCCAGACAATCATTTAAAAACCGTTCGGTATTCTTAAAAGGAATAAGGATGCTGACCAAGGGAAGTTGCATTTCGGCAATTTAGGGAATTTGACCTTTAGACGTGAGTAAATTGTTTCCTCTGTTGACGAACTTATATAAAATCGAAAAAAAGGTTTATCGGTACGAAAAAGCTTTCTATATTTGCACCCGCCAAGTTGGCCTGTAATGCAGTAACCATCTTGGTACCTTAGTAGTAGTATGGAGGAATGGCAGAGCGGTCGAATGCACTGGTCTTGAAAACCAGCGAGGGTCACACCTCCGGGGGTTCGAATCCCTCTTCCTCCGCTTATTAAACACCCAGTACATTAACTATCAATGTATTGGGTTTTTTATTTTTTCATAATTGCACACTTAATGCACACATAGTAATTTTTTCACACTAATATTAGTTCAAAATGTAGCCTTACCACTTTGATATGGGTTGTGTCGTCCACAGGAACACTCAGTTATTAGCGATACCATTACACGTCTTGGTTATTAGGATATTTACTTAAGATTGTAATCCATCGAAATTTGTCATTTGCTTGTTCAGTGATGCTGTTGCATCCTTCTTATGATTGCGACGGTGAAATCGTTACTTTTAAAGTACTCGCTCAGGTTGCTCCCTACGAGGGCTGGCCAAAGCCAGCATCTAAGAAGGAGTGATTGTCGGTCTTCCAAGCAACTCCTAGCAATTGCAGCCATTACTTAGGCGCTATATTTTCATTAAGGGTATTGGCAAGCGTTAAGTCTGGTGCGAATTCACAAGTTATTGGTAAATGATCGCTGAATTTAAGCCATTTATTTACATCTCCGACCTCCATTTTCTTTAGAGCGTTTTGAAATTCCTTACTCCCAAAGACATAATCGATGTGATAGGGTTTTAATAAGTTTCTCTGAAGAAAAAGGGTAGGCCGAGTTTCTTTACCTTGTTCTTCAGACCAATATTTGTGATACAGGCTTTCAATACCAATTTTTTTGAGTTCCCGAACAACGTCCGAGTGGTTCCACCATCTACTCCGTTTGTCCCAGAAGACGTTGCTATTGAAATCCCCTAGAATTAGACTATTTTTGAAGTTTGCTTTATTTACTTGGATATATTTCCATAATTGTCCGATATATCCAAACGTGGGGGCATTGTTTTTATGAGTCCAAACGGCCAATAAATTAAAATCGCGATTTATTCGGCAGGGTAAGAAATGTTTTACTTTTTGACCTTCATAACAGTCTGACCAATTTAGCTTGTCCAATTTTATGCTTTTGTCGGCAAAAATTCCGATTCCTCTATTCTTGCTATCTCCAATCCAACAATGGTTTTCTGCCCACTTCCTGTATTTGTCATGTTTGATTTCGACCGGATTCTCACATTCTTGAATTACATGAATATCGGCTTTAAAGGACGATAAATGTTCAAACTTATTCCTTAATGCTCCATTACAATTCCAAGTTAAAATCTTCAAAGCAGAAGTTTCTTTACTACTTAGCGCCCTATTTGCTATTGACAAATAGCCCGTTGCGCGATTTGTGTTATTAATTGTTCTACGCTGACCTTTTACCTAATTATATTCCAATACTGCTCAGTTTCTTTTGAATATTTACCGCCAAGAATTTTATCCGTTATGCCCTTTCGGATCAGATTGTATTTATATAAGTTTATCAATTCCTGGGGAGGTTGCTCCCAAATAGAAAAATAAACTCCAGAACCATTCAAGTACGAATTTAAAGAACCAAAAATCGCCTGGCTT